>CAWFUX010000030.1:0-71655 GCA_963819085.1 uncultured delta proteobacterium | reverse complement strand
CGCCAGCTCGACGGCAGCAATACGGAACCGAACCGGTGCCAACAGAAGAAGCGGCGGCGGCAACGCATTGCTTCACTCAACCCGCGCAAAACCCAGCCTATGACCAGGGCGTAGCCGACTGGCGCGCGCTGCAAGCTTGGTTCGAGACGCAAACCGGTGATCGGCGCGCTGGCGCGGACTGGTGGGCGGCTCATCGGAGCCATGACCCTGAGCCATGCACCGAGGCAGCAGCGGATTACAGTGAAAACAAGCAGGCCCTAGCGCTGTTCGAGGCTGGTTGCACAGATGCGAAGCGCTGGCTCGATCCGATTGACGTTAGACGGGCGGATTCGCAAATACAAAGCCGGCTTCAACTACGCGGCGGGCATTCTGCCGATAAAGTGAAATAACCAGCGAGCTGGCCGCGGGGATAGGGGACGGCCGCCGCGTAGTGCTCGCCGCGACCGCCGTTGTCGGCGCAACTTGGACACCTCCAAGAACCTGGCAGTTTTGGCTGGTTCGTGATTCGATCAGCCGGGTTCGCGACGGGGGTGGCGGATGCGGGGTCAGGCTGGATTTTTCGACGTTGAGGAGCGGCTGAAGGAACTCTCGGCCAAGGGCGATGCCCTGGAGCGGCTGAATGCGGTGGTGGATTTTGAGCTGTTCCGCGCTGATCTCGAGCGGGCGGTGCCGCGCTCGGACGGCTCGAAGGGTGGCCGGCCTGCCTTTCGACCATGTGCTGATGTTCAAGGTGCTGGTCCTTCAGGCGAGCCACAGCCTGTCGGACGAGCGGACCGAGTATCTGATCCGGGACCGGCTGTCGTTCATGCGCTTCCTCGGGCTGGGGCTTGCCGACACGGTGCCGGACGCCAACACGATCTGGACCTTCCGCGAGGCGCTGACGCGAGCCAAGCTGCGGGGCAAACCGGCGATCGAGGTTCTGTTCAAACGCTTTGATGCAGCGCTCGCGGCGGCCGGGTTTCTGGCGATGGGCGGCCAGATCATCGACGCCACGATCGTCGCCGCGCCGAAGCAGCGCAACACCGACGGCGAGAAGCGCGAGATCAAGGAAGGCCGCATCCCGGCGGAGTGGGCGAAGAAGCCGGCCAAGCTGCGGCAGAAGGACCGCGACGCACGCTGGACGGTCAAATACACCAAGGCCAAGCCGAGCGAAGATGGTGCACCCCGTGTCGATCTCGCGGTCCCAGCCTTCGGCTACAAGAACCATGTCGGCATCGACCGCCGGCATCGCCTGATCCGCAGCTGGGCCGCCACCGACGCGTCGCGCCACGACGGTGCGTTGTTGCCCGCTTTGATCGACAAGGACAACACCGCCAGCGACGTGTGGGCCGATACCGCCTATCGCTCCAAAGCCAATGAGAAGCACCTGGCGAATAACGGCCTGCGCTCGCAGATCCACCGCAAGAAGCCGAAGGGCAAGCCAATGTCCCGGCGCACCGCCCGGGCCAATGGCCGCAAATCCGCGGTGCGCGCGGCGGTCGAGCACGTCTTCGCCCGGCAGAAGGGCCCGATGGGCCTCTATATCCGCACCATCGGCCTCGCCCGAGCGAGAACCAAGATCGGCCTGGCCAATCTCGTCTACAACATGAAGCGAATGGTCTGGCTTACCGCGCAGACCGCACCTGGACTTGCCCCGCTTTAGTGGAGAGGCATTGGCTCAATCGACGGCATGTTTTTCGAACTGTGCCGGGCTGGTGAAGTCGAGGGCGGAATGGCGCCGGACGGGATTGTAGAACCCATCGATATAGCGGCCAATGGCCTGGTCGGCTTGTTGGCGGGTGTAGAAGATGGTCCGCCAGACGAGTTCGGCTTTCAGGGTCTTGAAGAACGTCTCGACCATGGCGTTGTCGTAGCAATTTCCCTTGCCGGACATCGAGATCAGGATGCCGTGCTTGCGCAGCTCGGCCTGATAGTCAATCGAGCAATACTGGCTGCCACGATCCGAATGGTGGATCAGCCCTGCTGCCGGACGGCGCATGGTCAGGGCTTTACGCAGAGCGGCGAGAGTCAGGTCCCGATGCAGCCGGTCGCCTGTTGCCCAGCCGACGACCCGGCGAGCGAACAGGTCGATGACGACGGCGAGATACAACCAGCCTTCGCGGGTCCATACGTAGGAGATGTCGGCGCCCCACTTGTTGTCGGGCCCTGTCGCCGTGAAGTCCTGATCGAGCAGGTTCGGCGCGACCGGCCAAGCGTGATGGCTGTCAGTGGTCCGCTTGAACCGCCGCTTCTGCCGAGCCCGCAGGCCGTTGTCGCGCATCAGCCGGGCTATCCGGCGGCGACCGACCGTGAGGCCGCTATCCCGCAATTCCCGCGTCATTCGAGGGAACTGTCAGGAATTTCGTGCGCGGCCGGGCGGTTCAACATAATCTCAGGCCATCGCCCTTGTGAAGCGCTCGCCGAAGAGAACGGCGAACTGGGCCTTGGCCATACACCACTCGCGCGGCGGCATGATCCACTCCTTCTCGGAGCGGTTCAAGACCAGGAAGAGCAGCTTTGTCGCGGCCTCGTCGCTGGGGAAATGCCCCCTGGCCCTGACCGCCCGGCGGAGCTTAGCATCGCGCAGTGAGTCGGTTGCCTGCCGACATTCTGAATCCGCAACACACGGATGACAGGTACCTAGCGACCCAACACGCGTATTTGTGCAAGTTTCCGTGGCTGGATTACAGGAATTGCCGCCGCAATCCGCTTCGTTAGCGGGCGTACAGGCTACGCATGCGCCCTTGACCAACGAGCGTCGCCGAAAGGCCAATTCGCAGACTGCTTTGCCGGGAATCGAGCTGCAGTCGGAATTGTCCGTGCAGCCCGTGCACGTGCCGGCAATACAAACAGAAGCCGCCGCGTTCGTGCAGTCGGCGTTGCTGCGACATTGAATGCACTCGTCGGCCGCGGTGTCACAGTATAGGTTTGCCGGTGGCGCTGCAGTCTAAATCTTTAGCGCATTCGACACATTTCGACGGGCCGAGTTACACACCGGGGTTGCGCCGGCTGCATGCCGGATTACATGCTTCCAGAATTGCCGCTGTCACTCCTTTCGGATTCCGAATTTCCGCACGACGCGGTGTAGCTGCAGTCATCGGCGCTCTTGGAGCAACCGAGGAGCAGGAACGTAACTACGGCAAGGGCAGTCACCATCCTTTGATGCGGTTTCTTCATGGCTCATTCCCTCCACGTCCTGCGCTCTCAAAAATCACCGCTAAGCATAACACCGGAATCGCGCGACCCCAGGTTGGCATTGATCCGCAAACTCGTGCCGCCCCCGGCCCCGGTAGTGTTGCCTCGAGGCCAATACCAATAGATGGGCACGGCGACCAGGGCCATGCTCGCAATAACGATCCCAGTTGTTGACCAATTTCGATCACTATCCTTGCTCTTGGCGGTATCCATGAGCACCGCGCAATCTGGATTCGGGCGCAGCCCCGGGTGCGCAACCGTTCGGGCCAACCTTTTTGCGCAGGTCGTCGGCCTGATTGTCTTTTGAATTGGCGGCAAGGCGAAACCCGATCGCCATGCCAACGCCTATTACGAATGTTCCGCCCGCAATCGCGGCGGGGATCGCGGCTTGATTCAACCTGTCGCGCATTGTGCCCTCGGGATGTGTTTGACTGCTGTGGGCCGCTGGGCAGCGCGGGCTTTGGGTGCGACTACGGGTTCCGGTGCGGCGGGGGGCGGCTTGTGTTCAAGTGGGATGTCAACATTCAAATCGCCACCGGCCATTACCATGATTGCCTGCTTGGCTGAATCGCCGCCCTGCCTAAATTCGACCTCGTGTTGCCCCGGATCGACGTAGACCGGCGTCGTGAGTGGAGTCTCGCCGATTGGCTGAGTGTCAATGAGAACGGCGGTGCCATCACGACTTGCGGTGATGTGCAGTGTCCCGATGTGACTCTTTGCATCGGCATGCGCTTGCTTGATGGCTTCGAATGTCTGTTCACTTGCCGATGGGGCAAAGTTGTCTAGGCAATATTGCAAATGCGTGGCAGCATCGCGATACTTCTCAACCTTCATTTCAGATTGAGCCAGAGCGGACGCAACATCGTAAGTCTGCCGAATCGACCACGCCTGAATCAGTAGTTGGCGAGATTCTTCATAGTTGTGAGCGTTGTAGGCGGTGTAGGCTTGCCGAAAGAGTGCTCGCACGCGAACGTTTGCGTCATCCGAATTCTGCGTCGCGGTCAGACTGTCCGCCGCAATAGCTGATTGGCTCACACCGCCGAGCGCAATGAACGGCAAAAGGCAGAATATTAGTGAACGCATGGGTAGCACCTATGTCATTCGGGCTTCACTAGAAAGGTATCTTGGGAACGGCGAGCAGCGGGTTTGCGCGGGGATGTCACGGGTGTTGACGGCAAGTTCGAATTAGTTTTCGGGACCGAAGCAGACTTCAGCTCTGTGTCTCGAGCAGCCCTCGGTGGCTTGTCTTCTTTTGCGCCCGAATCATCCGGCGACAAGCTGGGCGGGCTCAAAATGACCTCCGGAACTCCCAACATGGTTACAACCTTATTCGGCATATTGATGTCGAGGTGCGGGCTTGTGCCGGCTGACGCGGGCGGTGCTACGGCCGCAGGCGCAGGCGCCTGTGCTGGAGCTTTTGCAGATACCCAAATCACCAGCCCCAGGACTACTAGCCCCAGGCCAATCGCGACTTTGTGTTTTGCTTCTAACGGTTGCACGATGCGTCAACCCCTGTGCACGGAGCAAGTGTGGCAGAACCTGCCGATTTGGCGCAACGCAAAGGTCCACTGACTCGCTGGCCAATTCTTTTGAGTCTTCGCGCGTGAGCTTACGACGAAAGCGATGTGGGGCCCGCCAACTTGGGGATAAGCGCCTATTGCAGCGATTCCGCGGCGCGGAGCAGTAGTTCCTCGAGCCGCTCAGCCCAGGCACCTTGAAGCCGAACGTCGCAAATTAGATCTTGCCGGATCTCAATTTCTACGTGAGGCAAACCGCGCCGCTCGCCATGCATCACAATCGTGTAATCGGAGGTATCGCTTACTGCATAGGGTTGGTTGTCTCCAACAACTAACGATGCGTCGCCTCGAAGTGACTTTAGAATCTGCGCGGCGAGCCGACAGTCACGATTGTAAAGCACCCCAGCATGCCAGGGTCGCGCGTTACCCATGAATACGGGCGTAAAGCTGTGCATTAGAACTAAAATGGTCGGCTGCGCCGTGCGTTCGCGCCGGTCGATCTCAGCCTGAATTTGATCGTGATCAGGCCGAAATACGGACGCAACTCGCAGTTCTCGGTTGGCGCTCGACACATCCCAATTTCCTGGCACATCGATTCCGGCACTCTTTGGGGCAATCGAGTCGGGCGCGGACAATGGCCGATTGCAATCGACTACGAGGCGCGAATAATTCTGGAAAATGAAGAATGCCCTTAGCGCCTGGGCTAGACGGCGCGAAACTCCCAAAATGCCAATGTCCCAGGCAATGTGGCTGGCGAGATCGGCTTCGCCAAGGCCCAGGTTGCCGAGCGAACGCGGGATGCGGCGGCTTGCGTGATCGCAAACGACCAAGAACGGGGACGCTCCGTCCCCGCGGGCAATTTCGTAAGCGGGCGGTTCGTCAGGGTCTAGGAGGGATTCACGGAATCTTTTCAATTCGCTTCTCACCCTTTGCACGAATTGGACTGTGCTTCTTCACGTAACGTTCCAACGCATCGATATCGAGCAGGCCCGTGGGGCGACGGGGTACATTTTGCAACAGCACGAAGGCATCCCCGCCCTGTGCGAGATACTCGTTGAGCGCTACGGAATATTTCTTATCTCGCTCGATGGGTTTGCCGTCCCGAATTACTTCTAATATCCGATCATTGGGGGCGCGGTGCGGATCCCAGCGATAGCTGACGCCTGAGACATGCAATATGCGGGGGTGGTCCTCGACAGCCCATTGTTGATTCAAGAGATCAACCACCTGTTGTCCGGTGAGGGTTATTTGCATCAGCCTATTTCCGAAAGGCTGAACTCTGAACAAGTCGCCCCAAGCGACCGCCCCCATTTCGATGTTGCCCCTGACCCAGGAGGGCGTCGTGAAGGCCAAATCCGCACCCACGGCCTCACGCTGCGCGTCGGCAATCAAGTCCCCTAGTTCGGAATTGCCAGACTGATCGGGCGGCGCGTGAATCGTCGTTTCCGCTTTGCCAATCAGTCGCTCGGTCTTGGCTTTGACGGAGGACTCAGCCTTGGATACTAGCGCGGCAATTTCGGGGTCAACCGCATTGCCTGGGGCACCGTCTGCCCAAGGTGTCATGATGCGTGCCTGTTTTGACACGACGTCCCCGGTGGCAGTATCAATCGTCAATTCGATGTCCGCAAAACCCGTGGTTGCGTGAAAAGCCTGTGTTACCAGCGTTGGCGTGCCGCCGCTGTTCGGGATTAGGGCATTGATCACGGAATGGGTATGCCCTGATACGACGAGGTCAATGTCAGGATGGAGTTGTTTGACGATGGCTACGATGGGCCCAATAATGGCCCGCTCATCATGCGCCACGCCCGGCGCGAAACATTGAATACCACCCTGGTGAATCACGACTACGATTGTGTGCACTCCTTGTTTCGAAAGTGTATCGGCGGCAGCATTGATATTGCTCACTTCATCGTCGAAGCTCAGGTCTTTGATGCCGGACGGCATTAGAAATACCGGGGACTCTTTCAATACTGCTCCAATCAAGCCCACACGCACGCCCGAGAGGTTCTTGACGACATAGGGCTCAACGACAGTCTTGCCCGTCACCTTGTCGTGCACGTTCGCGCCAATATACGTAAAGGGCGCTCCTAGATAGGCGTGTCCCAAGAACGGACCTTTCGGGTGATTTCCCCCATCGACCATCCGGCGAAACTCCTTGAGGCCTTCGTCGAATTCGTGATTCCCGAGTGAAGCGACCACGTGGCACGTGTCCGCTGCGCGATCGCGGCGCGAACAGCCGGGTCCCAGGATTGTTCCCATGAATTCGACTGTGGGTTCATCCTGATTGAGTGCCGACGGCGGTGGGGAGGCTCCAATCATGTCACCCGCATGAAGGGCCAATGTCGCATTCTCGAACCCGCGTGATGCGGCTCGGAAATAAGCAGCCAATACCGCGGCGCCGCCGAGCGGTCGTCCTTCTATCGCGGGCGGAGGCGAAAGCTGCCCGTGAAAGTCGTTGAAACCGAGAATCTTGATGACTTGCGGCTTGCCCTTCGCCGGTGAACTCGACTTCCACTCGGTTTTTTCTTCGGCCAGTTTGTGTAGCGCTAACGTTTCTGGTTCGGGATTGGAAGGGATGCAGGTGGGAGCAACCGCAACATTGCCTGTCGCCGTCGCAGGTGCAGCCGTTGCGATTCCCACTGGTGTAGCGGGCGAAGGCGCGGCCGCGACGGTTGGCGGCGGCGTGGTGCCCGGGCTGCAACCCGCTTCGGCCAAGATTGTGAAAACGATTGCTAGGCGACTATGCATTTTGTAACTTCGTGTCATCGGTTGTGAGTATTTCTTTGTAATCGAGGTGCGTATCAACGACGCCTAACCTAGGGCACGATACCGCCAGTGATCGGCAAGCAACGCAATTGTCACACGACGCCATTGCCCCCCAGGGACGCACATCATCGCTAAGTGAGATCGGGCGGCTGCGCACTTGTGAATTCTTGGGTTAATCTCTGAGTTTTGTCCACGTGCCGCAGCGACATGAAGAATGTTGCTCGGAGCTAAAGAGTTTTTGCATTTGGACAATTTTGCCAAATCATAGTGTTTTGTTGCACACGGCGAGCTTTCGGGCCGTTTAAGATTCCCCTGCGTTTCGGGTGCGGCCAAGTGGCCACTGCGAATTTTTGAGCTGCCCACAGCTCACTTCTCGTCATGTATTCTTGGGAACTTGCCGTTGGAAGAACCACCAGTGTCGCAACCCAGAACGATTCCACAGATACCGTCGGGAGACGCTTACCGCAGAGGCCGAATTTCCTTCGTGGGCAGCGAGGTCGCGCTGCTTGCCGGTCTGCAAAACCACGAGCCCGGGGCCCAGGCGGCGTTTTTCGACACCTACGAAAGGGACGTCCGAAAGGTCCTGATTCGAATCCTCGGCACCACACCCGACGTGGCCGACGCACTTCAGGATACGTTTCTACGGGCGTTCAAGAGCGCCTTGCAAGTCAAGGATGCATTAGCTTTGCGCGGTTGGGTATTACGGGTTGCGGTATCGGTTGCAATCGACCACCTGCGGCGGCGCCAGCGACTGCGCTGGCTGGTATTTTCGAATGAGGCTTCAGTCGATGTTCCGGTAGACGGAGTGACCCCCGAGCTGCGCGCCGCGCTGCGCGACACGTACCGTGTGCTAGACAAGCTGCCGAACGAAGAGAGAATTGCGTTCGCTTTGCGTCACATCGATGAAATGGAGTTAGCCGAAATTGCGGATGCTTGCAGCGTCTCGCTTGCCACCATCAAAAGGCGCCTGTCGCGCGCCGAACTGCGTTTCCGAACACTCGCCAGGCGTCAACCTGGGCTCGTCGATTGGGTCGATGCGGAGGGTTCTCGATGACTATGAATGCCGATAAAATGCGATCCCTCGCCAAGGCTGAAGACGCCTGGGCAGAAGCGTCACACATCAGTGAAACGGTGCGGATGCGCCTGTTTGCGCGCCCAGCTCCGGCAGCAACCCGGCCTTCCCTGAAGAAAGCTATTTGGATTGGCGGCACGTGCACGGCTATGGGCCTGGCTGCTGCGTTTGCACTCACTTTTTCGCCGAAGAACTCAAGCCTGACGTTCGCAGTCGGCAGTGACGAGCGTCATGGGACACTCGGCAAATGGGTCAGTGCTGCCGAGCATGAGCTATTACCGCTCACATTCTCGGATGGAACGCAAATCGTGCTCGAAGAGGCGACGCAGGCGCGCGTCACGGAGCTTCAAACCAAAGGCGCACACGTAGTACTCGAACGCGGCAGGCTGGCGGCATCCGTCGTGCACCAAACGGGCACGCGCTGGGAACTACAAGCGGGGCCTTTCACGGTCTTCGTTCGCGGCACGCGTTTCAATCTAAACTGGGCGCCGGAATCTGCGCGCTTTGCCCTGCAATTGAACGAAGGCAAAGTGGACGTAACTGGCCCAGGGCTCGTCGGTTTCAAATCCGTCAATGCTGGGCAGACTTTGCAAGTTTCCGGCGGCCCGCAAGGGTGGCACATTGGTAACTCGGCAATCGAGCCCGCCAACGAAGCTGACAGAATTGACAATAGCGCGCCGGTGATTGATTCAGGATCGGCCGATGCACGCGATCTGCCCGCCTTGGGCGCGACGACACCAACAAAAGGCGTGAATGCCTCTAACCCCACCTGGCAAGAATTGGCTTCGGCGGGCAATTACGCCGACGCGCTCTCGTTGGCGCGTAAGTCCGGGCTCAGCAAGATTTACAGTTCGGGTTCAGTTGCCGATTTGACCCGGCTGGCTCAAGTTGCCCGGTTCGCTGGCGACGCCGACACGGCGCGCGGAGCGCTGCGCGGCATTCGTGAGCGGTTCGCGGGGGGGGCCGAATCCGCGATGGCTACCTTCGACCTCGGCCGGCTCGCGTTTGACACGAGTGGTCAGTACCTGGAAGCGGCCCACTGGTTCCGCGAATATCTGCGCGAATTCCCACACGGAAATCTAGCTCGTGAAGCCCTCGGGCGGCTCGTTGAGTCCCTCGAGCGCGGTGGGGATCACCTGGGCGCGCGGGAAGCGGCCAGCGACTACTTGCTGCGGTATCCCAATGGTCCCCACTCCGGGCTCTCGCGCCGGCTGCTGAATCGTTAGAACGACGATTCTAGTATTGTCGTCTTGGTGTAACTTCAGGGGCTGTCCCGGGTTTTTCCTGAGCCATAGGCTCATTTGAATTTCACAGGAAGGACGGAAGAGCGGAAGGACTTGGGGTGATTAGGCGTGAGCCTTCGCGGGGCATTTCCGCTCTTCCTGTGCCATCATCCGAATTTATCGGATAATTGCTAGGGACATCCTCTAGTCTTCCGGGCAAGAAGAATGAAGTCTACTGGAAGCGCGCGTCGAGTTGCAGGCCACCTGCTCGGTTTGGTCATTGCCTGCATGACGTTCGCCGGGGCGGCATTGGCCCAACCGGGTGAACCAGCGACCATCGTTTTGGTATCCAACCACGCCGACGCAGCCATCATCCCGCTGCTGCGCGCCGAACTCGCCAATTTGGGACTCAATGTACTCGTCGTCGATCGCGGCGATCATGAACTTTCACCCAGCGAACTCACCGAGGCCGCACGTCGAAACCACGCAATTGCGGCGTTTCGTGTGCTCGTTGCGCAGGGCAAAGTGGAAGTGTGGTTGGCAGACCGGGTCACCGGCAAGGTCCTCTTGCGTGAAGTGTTGAGAACACCCGCTCAACAATCCGACACAACTGAAAGTGCCGTCATCGCGCGCGCCGTCGAACTGCTGCGCGCAAGCTTACTCGAACTCGACGTTGACGAACGACCAGTTGGAGAAGTGGCGCGACCTGCAACCCTGCCCAAGGCATTGGCACCTCCCGGACCCCGGCCAGCGCCGCCAAAGGAACCAGCCCCAGCGAGCTTTGCCATCAACACGAGCTTCGTCATGCTCGGTGCAAGCTTACGAACGGTCCCGTCACCGGGAATCGGCGTGACTTTGCGCTGGCTCGCAACACCCAACATTGCGATTCAAGGGCGCGTTGCGGCACCTTTAGCGGGTCCGGAATACTCCATACCTGAGGGGCACACACAACTGACGCCACGCTTGGCGACTGCTTCGTTGAGGTTGTCAACCGATCCGTTCAACCATGGGTTCCGGGGCAGCATCGAGTCGGGCGTTGGCCTACTCTGGACACGCGCCGTAGGTGTTGCAAACGCTGTAGGCGTCGGTGAACCCAGCTACGCCACCTTCGTGGCTAACGATGTCGAACCTGCACCCTTTCTCGGCGGCGAATTGAGCTACAACGCCACGCGAAATATCGCATTCGCGATTGGATTGCTCGGTGGCCCCGGGCTTCGACCGACCAAATATGTGTTCACCGATGAGCAATCGGGTGCCGCAAAAGTAATCGGTCGATACGGTCGTTGGGTGGGCCTCGCCTCGCTCGGCCTGGACGTGGCCTGGAATTGATCCCAAACTTTGCATTCCATGAGCCGAAAACAGCTTCGATGTCGTCTTTTTTAGAGTGGGGCAAACCATGGCGCGCCTGACCGCTTCCAAACAAAATCCAAACGGGAACAAAATTTGGATTTTTGGTTTGTGCGGCACACTGGGCGTCGCGTGGCTCGGAGCAGGCTGCGGCGAAAACACCGAACGAGTGCTGACGAAAATACCGACTGTCATTTACGTCACCGCTACCGGGGGAACCGCGGCGGACGCCAATTCCGGAGGCGCCACCTCGGGACAGTCGGGGGGCGGCGGTTTCGGGGGGACTAACTCGACGGTAGTCGGGACTGGTGGCCTTGCCTCTGGCGGAGCTGCAACGGGCGGGCCTACGGGGGGCACCTCCGCGGCAAACACGGGCCCAGCGATGTCTGCCGTTGGGGCACCCATTGGATTTGCGGCTGTTGGCGGAAGCGGAACAACCGGTGGTGGAAGACTAGCTCCTATCATTGTGACTACCTGCGCGGACCTAAAAAGTAGTCTGGAAGCCAACGAGCCCAGCGTAATTGTCGTGGACGGCAATGCCAATAACGGTAAAGGCATTGATTGCACCACTCCGGGGCGAGCAATTAGTACGTGTCAACTCCCCTGTGATTCGACCACGGGTGACACGAAAACCATCAATAGATTTCTCGACAGTGCGCTATCCGATTGCAGCTCTTTCAGTAATGCTATTTCGCTGACGCCAACCGTTAGCACTCGCAACGAACAAGTAATCAACGTTCAATCCAATAAAACATTGATCGGCAAAGGCACCAATCCCACAATTGCAGGGGCGACACTCTACTTGCTACCCAATGTATCGAACATAATAATCCAGAATCTGAATTTCACCAATGTGAACCCTACGATTGTCGAAGCTGGCGATGCCATCACGATTGACGGCGCCAATCACGTCTGGGTCGATCATTGTTCCTTTAGCCTCATCAGCGACGGCTTTATCGATGCCGTAAGTACAAACGGCACTGTCTTGCCCGCCAATATCACCATTTCGTGGAATCACTTCAACGGGATCAATTCATCCTCTTGTGGCGGACAACATAACTATGCAAATACCTTCGAGCATGCGACGGCTACGTTCCACCATAATTTCTATGATCACACTCTAAGTTGTAGCCCGAAGGCCACCCAGTCTTCGTCTGTAAGTCATATATTCAACAATTACTGGCTCAATGTTCTCTACTACAGCGTCGGCATCGACAAGGACGGCGCGCAGGCACTTATTGAGGACAATTACTTTCAGGACTCTCTGAGACCCTATTGGGGGATGAATACCTGCATCAGTAAGGGCAATTGCGCAATTAGCGACAGCTCGGGTTCGAATAAATTCGCAGGCACCTCGACTGGCGCGGGCGAGAACAAGGACACCGGCGGCACTGTGGGTCCGATGCCGTATGATCCCAGCACCTACCAGATTGACGACCCCAGTCTCCTGCCCACCGAAATACCGGCGGGCGCGGGCCCAACATTGCCACCGTAAATGCCGTTCCATAGTGCCCTGAAACCGAAGCAGCGCTAGGGTTCTGCCTCGTCAGACGGGGGAACCTGAGTTCGCTCCCTCTTCGGGGCGAGCGGTTTGCCCTGCTCATCGACTAACTCGCCTCGGCTGTTGAGGTAGATCTGGTTCACGGGAATGCCGATTTCGGCCTCTGTTTGACTCTTCGGGGTAGAGTTGTCGGAGTGCGAAGCCAGCTTTTGCCGGACGGAGCGACGCGGAGAGGAAGGCCGCGCAGCGCGTGCGGCTTTCTCTGGCGTCGGCGGGGTTGACCCACTTGGGCCTTTCGCCGTAGCCAAGCTATTGTGCCGTTCGACAGAAGGTAAAGGTCCGGTTGCTTGCGTCGCCGCGGGTGGCAGAGCAGCTCGGGTTGGCAGAGTCGCAAGGCTAGCGCTCGCCTTGGCCCCAAACGTG
The DNA here is from genome assembly GCA_963819085.1 of uncultured delta proteobacterium. Lineage (GTDB taxonomy): Bacteria > Myxococcota_A > Polyangia > Polyangiales > Polyangiaceae > FEN-1139. The sequence goes on along the minus strand of CAWFUX010000030.1, from coordinate 58,632 downwards.
GCGGGCTCGGCTGCTTGTCGTTGTTCAACGGGCAGCGGCGGCTGAGGCTTCGTGTTGTCGATGACTGCATCAACTCTCAGCGGGGCATCCTTCGAATCGGGCTTCACTGCCGTACTCTTTTCCTGCGTCGGTTCCAGCGCGCGTTCGGCAGGGCTGGCATTGGCTGCGACTGGCTGCCGAAGGTGACCGACCGCCGCAACACCGATGAGCGTCACGACTACGCCCGTCATGCTGAAAGCGATAACGGCGGGCCAACGTCGAGGCGTCGGTGTGATCTCATCGAAAAGACCTTCCCAGGGGTCGTCCCAAGACTCTGGCTGGTCCTGAAAAAGGTTTTCGGGCAAACTCTCACTTACGGCGCGCTTTGCTGGAGTGACCGGTGAGTTCTGCGGTGGTGGGAAGGGCAAGGTGTTGCGCGGTCGAACGAGCCGGCCTGGGTTGCCTTGAAGCCGCGTGGTCTGTTCCGTTCCGGTTGTCATGCTTTGAGCTACCGCAACCTTCATGCCTAAAGTTGGCGTTGACGGAATCCGAAGTTTCCGACACTAACGAGACAAAGTTGGCGGCATCTTCGTCCGTGGCGATTGACGACAACCGGGGCAGGTAGCCACAGTTGCGTTATGCCCTAATCGCCAAGCGGCGCGAGTCGCACCACCCGCGAGCGCGCCTTAAGTGGGCCGTCAAAACCCATAGGCCCATCCCAATTGGAATGCGAGCACCGGCACGCTCGTGCCGCCCATGAACTGGAGGTACCGAAGCTCGACAAGCGGTGCATTTTTCTTATCGATTGCGGCTTGAACCCCGAGCCCAAACCCAAGAAAGACGTGGCCGCTGTGCTTCCAAGCATCCAGGCTACTGATCTGCGATTCGCCGGTCTTAATATAGTGGACGACTATTTTGCCGTCTGCCTCGGCAACTCCACCCGAGATCAGGAAGTAAGGCCGAATACCCGCCTTGGAAAAGACGTCATTACCCAACCACAAGGTCACCCTGCCTTCGAGATGAAGGGGTAAAAACTTCGGGTCCGTGACCATGCGGCGGCCCTTACCGAAAAGAATCGTACCTACGCGAACACCGACTGAAGCATCCGGGTAAACGACTCGCTCGTAGCCTGCCAGAACTCGCAATGAACCTGGCAGCGTAGTGAACCCTGATACTCGGTTACCGCCTGGCGCAAAGTCCGTGGAACTGAGTATCGTGCGATTGCCCGATGCGTCAAAGCATTCATAGGGGCTGGCAGCCGAGCAAGCGTCGGCCGTCTTCGAGTGGATGACGAGATCTTGCTGGAATGACAACGATACCCAATTCACGAGACGCGCGAGAGCATTGGCATCCTTCGCGCTGTCGGAATCTTCGCTGGACTTTGACTCCGACTCCTTTTCCCTTTTACTCTTCTTCTCCGGCTCGGCCTTCGCCGCCGGCTCAGGCTCTGCCTCGAGCTCGATGTTCTCTGGAACTACCTCTTCCTCGGCGGGCGTTAGCTGCTCTGGTTTGCCCTTCGCTTTGGGTTTGGCCGCAGCCTTGGGCGCGGCTTTGGCCACGGGCTTGGGCACGGCTTTCGGCGGGGGCTCCGGCTTTGGTTTGACCACCGGGGGCGGAGGCGGCGGCGGTGGTGGAGGCGGGGGCGGAGGCGGCCTGGGCAAAACTTCGCCACGAGCCAGCCGGGCTTTTACGTCGGCAAAGGCCTTAGTGGCGGCACCCGTCTGCTGCAAAAAGGGCAAGATGACTGTGGGATCTAGATTCAGAGCAATCGCGAACTCGTCCTTGCCGTCATCTTCGCGGTCCATCGCGGTTACGTAAAGATACCCGAGGTCGCGGTGCAACCGGGCCTGGAAGGATTCCGAACAGGCATCGGGTTTTGTGCAAATACGAATCGCTTCGTGCAATTTCTTTTCACCGGCTTTGAAGTGCCCGGCTGAATAGTCCATGCCTAGGGCTTCGTTCGAAAGCCGCGCCGCCTTCTTTTCGGTGGGCGTAATGGGAGGAACGGTTGCAGCACCGGCATTGGCGAAGCCGGAACCGCTGGAACTTGCCGCCGCCTTCGATTTATTCGTCTCGGACGCTGCGCCCGGTTTCTTCGTGGCGGCGCTATCCTCCGACGCTGCGCCCGTTTTCTTCGCGGCCGCGTTATCCGCTTCTGACGACTCGGGCGCGCGAGCCAATGAAATGCCCGAATTTAGCAAAAACACCGCGGCCAATGCTGAAACCCCAACGCAGCGTCGCGCCATCGGCGGCAGGATAGCACAGGCCGTCAAAACCCAAACGCATATCCGAGCTGAAATGCAATGACGGGTACGTTGGGACTCATGAACTGCATGTAGCGGAACTCGGCAATTGGGCCGTTGTTTTTGCTGAACGCGGCCTGCACCCCCAAGCCCGGACCAAGGAAGGAATGACCGCTGCGCTTCCAGGCATCCAATTTATATGTATTGGGATCGCCCGGCACGGAAAAGTCCACTAGAATTTTACCGGATGCCTCGGCGATACCGCCCGAGACAAAAAGATACGGCCGTACTCCTGGCTTCGAGAAAACGTCCTTACCAATCCACAAGGAAACCCGGCCTTCCCCGTGAAAGAACAAGAAGGCTCTGTCCGTGTCCATTCGGCGGGCCTTGCCTGTGAGAACCGACCCGATCTTGACACCCACCGTCACATTCGGGTGCACGACTCGCTCGTAGCCAAGCAAGATTCGCAGAGTGCCGGGCAGTGCGCCCGATCCCGATATTTGGTTTCCCCCGAGGTTGTATTCACCGGGCACCAGGATCTTTCGCTGCCCAGTCACGTCGAAACACTCGTAGCGGCTGCCGGCACTGCAAGCTTGCGCCGTCTTCGAGTGAAAAACGAGATCTTGCTGGATAGAAAGTGAAACCCAATTCTTGAGCCGACCGAGCGAACTGCTGTCTTCAGTATCTTCAGTAGCCGCCGCAGGTGGAGGCGGCGCCGCAGGCTCGGGTGCGACTGGTGCCGCGGGAGGTTGCGGCTCGGCGCCGCCCGCCAGATACGTTCTCACTTCCGTAAAAGCCGCCGAGACTTCTGGAAATTGCATGGCGGGTGTCAACGCCACCGTGGGATCGAGACTCAAGGCAGCGGTAAATTCGTCCTTGCCGTCGTCAACGCGCATGAGACCCGCTATATAGACGTAGCCAATATCGCGATGCAGGCGCGCCTGAAAGCCGACTGAGCACACTTCTGGCACGCAAATTCGAATCGCATCGCGCAGCTTCGATTCGCTGACGTTGAAGTGACCCGCCTGGAAGTCCGGGCCCAATGCCTCACTCGAGAGCTTGGCCGCCTTCTTCTCGACCGCCGTGGTAGGCGGAACCGTTGCTACACCCAACCCCGAGGAATCAGTACTCGCGGGGCTAGCCTTGGTGCCGGCACTCGGTGTCGCCGATGCGGCGGGCGGAGCCGCCGCGGTGCTACCCGAAGTGGCCGCAGCGCCCGACGCCGAAGGCTCGCGGGCGACCGCAAACCCGCAAGTAAAAAGAATAGCAGTCGCCAGGGCTAACGGACATCGCTCCGAAACCACGATATTCCGACGCCTCAACCTTCGAGAGCCCATAGCAATTCGGGGCTAGCACATCTTGGACAGGCTGTACGGAAAATTGCGGCTTGTCCCACAAAGGAACACCCGAACTGATGTGGCCTCAAACCGTTTTCACCCACCCAAACGATCGCTCGACTGCCTGGTGCCAGCGCGCAATCAGGTTGTGGCGTTCCTCAGCTTGGACCCCGGGTTGCCAGACCTGGGATTTTCGCCATTTTTGGCGCAATTCCTGGAGCGACTCAAATAGTCCTACGCCCATGCCGGCCCCGTACGCAGCACCGAGCGCCGTAGTTTCCGTCGTTTGAGGGCGCACGACGGGAAGCCCGAGCAGATCCGCCTGAAACTGCATCAAGAGTTGATTCTCCACCATCTTGCCGTCGACTTTGATCGACCAGAGTTGTGTGCTCGCATCGCGCTGCATCGCTTCCATGACATCCCACGATTGAAACGCCGTCGCCTCGAGAACTGCTCGCGCGATATGCCCCTTGTTCGAGTGACGCGTAAGACCAATCAACATTCCACGGGCGTCGTCGCGCCAATGCGGGGCAAACAGGCCGCTGAACGCCGGCACGAAGTAAACGTCGCCATTATCCGGAACGGTGGCAGCCAATGCTTCGATTTCGCCCGCGTGCGAGATGAGGTTCAAGTTGTCGCGCAGCCATTGCACCGATGCACCCGCAATCGCGACCGAGCCTTCCAGCGCATAAACGGCTGGTTCCGTTCGCAACTGATAGGCAACCGTAGTTAGCAGACCATTTTGAGAGCGGTGCGCGATACCGCCCGTGTTCATCAACAAGAAGCACCCCGTGCCGTAGGTGTTCTTCGCTTCTCCAGGTTCGAAGCAACATTGACCAAACAAGGCCGCTTGTTGATCCCCGAGCACGGCCGCAATCGGGACACCGTTCAGATGCCCCTTGGCCGCGCCGAATGAACCAATTGAAGGCCGGATTTCTGGCAATAAACTGTGAGGGACATCGAGCGCCGCGAGCAGTTCGCTGTCCCACTCGAGCGTGTCGATGTTCATCAATAGCGTCCGACTCGCGTTCGTTACGTCGGTCAAGTGTTCACCGGTCAATTGCCAAATCAACCAAGTATCCATCGTGCCGAACAGCAATTCGCCGCGCAGCGCGCGCTCGCGCACACCGGGCACATTGTCGAGAATCCAACGGATCTTGGGGCCGCTGAAGTACGTGGCCACGGGCAGCCCCGTTTTCTTGGTTATTTCTGCCGCAGCGCCACTCTCAGCCAATTGCGCGCAAATCTCGGCGGTTCGCAAATCTTGCCAAACAATTGCCGAATAAACGGGAACACCCGTTCGACGATCCCAAATAACTGTGGTTTCACGTTGGTTGGTGATACCGAGCGCCACAACGGCGCGCGCCGTTACCTCTGCCCGCGAGAGCGCTCCTTGAATGACAGCCTGCGTATTGAGCCAGATCTGTTCCGCGTTGTGTTCGACCCAACCCGGGCGCGGAGTAATCTGAGCGTGCTCCAATTGATCGATTGCAACTATCTCGCTATTGGAGTCAAAAAGGATGCAACGTGTGCTAGTCGTCCCCTGATCGATGGCCGCGACGTAACTCATGGCCTAAGCCTACACTCAACAGATTCCGATGCGCTAGACCGGGTAATCCATGGTGCCCGCCCCCAGCCTTCAGCGCGGCCAATTGCGTTGAAAATGTTAATGAATCGGTGCCTGATTCCGTGCCTATGTCTGTTTCGGTGCCGGTGTCTGCTTCTGTGCCGGTGCCCGTGTCTGTAGCCGTGACTGCTCCTGGGTCTGTTTCTGCGCCTGCGCCTGTTCGTGGTCCCGGTGTCACCGGGATCCAGATTCCGAATCGGCTTGCGCGAGGTAGATTGTGTGGCCGTCGGGATCGCGAATGGTGAATTCGCGATCGCCCCAGGGTTTTGTCGTGATTGGGTGGACGAGTTCGACCTTTCCTACTAGTTCGCTAAAGGTCTCCTCGAGGTCGATCACTCTGAGGTAAAGGTGCATGTGGTCGCCTTCTTTTACGAAGGCGATTGACGGATCGATCGAGTCGACTTGCTTCAAGTGCAGCGACGTGCCCCCGGCGCGGACGGACGCGTAGAAGTCGCGGATATCGGGATTCCTCGACGAAGCCGAGCGTCTCGGTGTAAAAGCGCAGCGCTCGGTTCAGATCGGCTACTCGCACTTGAGTCGCTAGGCTCGTGATGTACATGATGAACCGAGTATACAGCGACGGAGCATCCCCCGCCGTGCGAGTGCCGCCGCGACAAAATCAAAAACTGTGTGCGGAAGCGCCCTCGAGCGTTTTCGGTTTACCGCATTCGGCATTCGAGCCAATTGCGGCAAAATCCGAGGGAACCGTTGTCCCGCAGCCTGCAAAAAACATTGTCGCAATGCGCCAAGGTGCAGAAAATGCGCGACCCGCTGGTGGCCCGGGGGCCCACTCCGTGAGTGCTTGCGCGCAGCTCAAACTGCTTCTATTTAGCGGCGCGAAACTCCGATTAATCGGTGCCACCGCACTGTCGGTGAGCGAGAAAGGTTTGCGACCATGGCTATCAAGATTGGTATCAACGGTTTCGGGCGCATTGGCCGTTTGGCATTCCGCGTTGCGGCAGCTCGCAACGACGTTGAAGTCGTCGGCATCAATGATCCTTTCATCGATCCGGCCTACATGGCTTACATGCTCAAGTACGACTCCACGCACGGCCGCTTTGCCGGCACGGTTGACGTCAAGGACGGCAAGCTCATCGTCAATGGCAAGTCGATTCGCGTGACCGCCGAGAAGGATCCGGCGGCTCTCGCTTGGGGTGCGGTCGGCGGCGACTACATCATCGAGTCAACCGGCGTGTTCCTAACGGACGAAAAGGCGCGACTTCACATCAAAGCGGGCGCCAAGAAGGTCGTGCTCAGCGCGCCTTCAAAGGACGAGACGCCGATGTTCGTGATGGGCGTCAATCACACCGAGTACAAGGGCCAAGACATCGTCTCGAACGCCTCTTGCACGACGAACTGCCTCGCTCCGCTTGCCAAGGTCGTCAACGACAACTTCGGCATTCTCGAAGGCTTGATGACCACTGTGCACGCCGTAACGGCAACCCAGAAGACCGTTGACTCGCCCTCCGCCAAGGATTGGCGCGGTGGTCGCGGCGCGGGCCAGAACATCATCCCGTCCTCGACGGGTGCGGCCAAGGCCGTGGGCAAAGTGATTCCCGCCCTCAAAGGCAAGCTCACCGGCATGGCCTTCCGCGTTCCGACCCCGAACGTCTCGGTCGTCGACCTCACCGTCCGCCTCGCCAAAGAAGCCACGTACGACCAAATCAAGGCCGCCCTCAAGTCTGCCTCGGAAGGCGCACTCAAGGGCATCCTCGGCTACACAGAAGACGACGTCGTCTCGACCGACTTCCTCACCGATCCCCGCACTTCGATCTTCGATTCTAAGGCGGGCATTCAGCTGAGCCCGACGTTCGTCAAGCTCGTGTCTTGGTATGACAATGAGTGGGGTTATTCGAATAAGCTTGTGGACCTGTTGGTCCACATTGCGAAGTAATTCGACGGTGGAGTGACGCGCTCCGCGTCACTTGTCTCCCTGAGTCGGGCTCGATTGGAAACGATCGGGCCCGATGTTGTTTTTGTGGGCATTGCGGCGCGGGATGCTTGGGTTGGCTCGGTTTCGAGCCTCTGAAAGCCGATTGGCGGCTGTGGTCAGAGTGCAGGGTGAAGGGTCAGCGGGGGCCCATTCCACCCACCCCACGTGCCCCTGCCACTGCACACTGCACTTTGACCCCAAGTCTCGGCTTGCCTTTCCCTGGCTCGTCTCAGTCTAGCGGCGAGCGCAGGGCGCCTCAAGGCCTGCGCTGGCTTCGCCAGCTCGCCGCTGCGCGGTCCTTCGCAGCCTTGACCCGCCCTGCGCTCGCCGCTCTTAGCCTTCCATTTCAAAGGAGGCCTTCATGCTCAACATCTATCCCGTTGTCATCGAATTCATTGGTTCGCTTCGGCCGCCGCTCGGGCAATCGAGTGGCGTGACCGTGATCCCACGTTGTCACTGCGTTTCCAGGATAAGCGATATGTTCAATATCGCTCGACACCGTTGTTTTGGATCGTTACATTCCACGTGACGACATGCTTCAAGACGAAATCCGCGAACTAGAAGACTGCCTCGTGAGTCCGGAAGTTCGAGCATCCGCCGACGCACTTAATCGACTCATCTCGGACCAATTTGTCGAATTCGGAAGCTCGGGGCGTATCTATACCAAGCGCGATGTTATTACCCAAATGTTAGCAGCGCCGAGCATCACCGTCGAAGTTGCAGATCTTCGCGTTCTCGCTGTCTCGCCCGATGTTGCGCTTGCAACGTATCGGACCGGACGCTCTCTGCGCAGTTCCGTCTGGCGACGTGAAGGAGAATCTTGGCGAATCGTATTTCATCAGGGTACGCCCATCATCACCGATACCTGAAGCCGCCTAGCTATCATTTCGCGGTGCGGGTGCAGTGATAGGGCATAGACGCCCGCCTAAACGTTGGTCTTGCCGCATGATCCCAAAGCATGCGGCACGCCGGCTTGGGGGCGTGTCCGAGCTACTTCGATGACTGTGTCGCTTGAATTTGCGTGCAATTGGGGGGATAATGACCATTATGAATCGCCTCGTTCGTTCCGCTAGTAACCACCAGGAGGCCGCGCGATGCGACCAAGAGGACTTGGCGCTGCTGACATTCGAAGAGCGTATCTCTGCTGTCGAACATTTGCGAAAGGTCTGGTTCAATGAGAATCGAGCTCAGCCCAGACTGGAGCGAGTTCTTGAGGTTACTGATCTTGCATCGCGTAAAGTTCATGATCGTCGGCGGCCACGCAGTCGCCGGACACGGCCAACCTAGGCTGACGGAAGACCTGGACATTTTTGTTAAGGTCTCGCGGGAAAATGCCGCCGCGCTTCATGCTGCACTGAAGGCATTCGGTCTGGGGCGCACCACACCCTCGACTGCCGATCTAGCCGTGTACGGAAAAATCTGGATGATCGGGCGCAAACCGTGGCGCATCGATATCCTGTCACAAATTGACGGAGTTACCTTTGAACAATGTTGGCCAAAGCACGTGGAGGCAGAATTCGAGCCCGCCCCATTGCCTGTTATCGGTCGTGCCCAACTCATTGCGAACAAACGCGCGTCCGGGAGACCCAAGGATGGGCTTCTCATTGGAGATTGAGCCCATGGGTAACCCAATCTCCGTTGCATCCCTTGAGGCAGCCGCACTAGATTGGATCGCTCCACGACTGTCCGAGGGCAGCTACCGCGGGTACCACGGTTTTCTCGATGGCGAGGTCGTCGCAACAGCAGCGATGTTGGTGTACGAGCTGCCACCGCTCGGCTCGAATGTCTGTTGACGTCAAGGTCGCGTTCTTAACGCCTGGACACAGCTTGGCTACCGGCGCAGGGGCTATAGTCGGCAAGTTCTGGAATTCATGATCAGGGATGCTAGGCTCGCCGGTATTTCGGCGCCTTTTTCTCAACGCTACTCCGATGGGCGAGCCGCTCTACCGCGACCTCGGCTTCCACGAGCAGGAGGAGCGGGCGTTGGTAAAGCGGCTGTCGCCTGTCAAAGGGATTGGCTGAGTTGAGATAAGTCCAACGCGAACCGAATACGCTCCGGCACGCGCCTTGCTCAAGCGAACCCCGATGGCTCCGTTGACGAGAAAACTGCCGGTATTCTGCCTAGGATTCGCCCTGCAGCTCTTCGCTGTCTCGTTGCCGGCACAAGAGGCGGCGACTCAGGCGCCCAGTGTGTCGCAAAACAGCAACAGTGCCGCCCGTGAAGACGAGCCGACCCGCGAAAGCGCACCCGCCGGTGAAGGTGAATCCAAAGTCGCAGTCACGCCCGGAGTTGCGGTCGCTGTCGCTCCCGTTGGCCCTGTTTACATTGTGCCACTGAAGGTCTACAGGTTCAGCGTTCGCGCGCGCACCGTGGGGCGTCGCATTGAAGTTCGCTCGAGTCACGACGAAGCGATTGCGCGCTGTGTTGGCGGTTGTTGGCTCAGCCTCCCGGGCGGCGACTACAAAGCGCTCTTCTACGATCAGTCGGGCGCGGAACATGAGTTCAAATTCTCAGTGGAAGGGCCGGGGGGAATCGAAATCGCAGACGCCGATCCAGAGACAGCATCTACTGGCTTGGTGTTGGGGATCCTGGGATCGGCCTCTGTCGTGGCCGCCGTCGTGCTGCTAGGAGAGGGAATGCAGCACGCGTGCGTCATGGCTGAATGCCAGAACCAGGACAACTCCGGCTCAGGGCTGGTTCTCGGTGGCTTGGCTGCGTTCGTTGCGGGCGCCGTCATGACGCCAATCGGCTGGGTCACTTGGGCACACAATCGCCACCCGAGACTGCATGACGATCCGACCGCTCTCAAAGTTGCCGTGGTCCCGAACCGTGCGGGCGCATTCCTAGGACTCTCGGGGCAATTCTGATGCACAGGTTTGCCGGGCATTGGAGCAGCATCGCGCTGGCAATAACTGTCACGCGACTGGTCTTGGGACAGCCGGCACCCGCACCCGCGCCGACATCCGTGCCGGCATCAGATCCTGCACCCGCGCCAACGCCAGCATCTGATCAGTTACCTGCGCCCGCACGCGCGCCCGCGCCGGCAGCTGGCGCTGCGCCGGCACCGATATTCTTGACTGTCCCGGTGTGCCAATGGGGTGATTGCGCGGCGTTATGCCAAGAAGCCTGCCCAGCCGGGAGCGTGTGCGGCGTCGATGGCATCTGCGTTCAGGTGGTGACTCCTCGCAACATAGCGCAGGAAATCGCCAAGGCGGCAGAAGACGAACGCGACGCGATCCGAAGCATAAAGCGACGTCGCCGTGCGCGGTATTGGCCCCGATACGCGATCGGTCTTGGTACGGGCGGCGTCAGCATGGATAATAGTCTAAAGACGGCCGGAATGTTCGTGGCCCACGTCGGGCTCCGCAAGCAATTAACTGAGCTCGTCGGAATCCACGCGCAGTTCATCGGTACTTTGGGTCTGAGAATCGTCACGGATGAGTCCGGCAACTCGAAACAGCTCACGCTATCCGAGGCCGAAGGGAGCGTTTCAGCCTACTTCGGGCCATTCGATCGTTTCTACGTCGGACCTGCGTTGCTCGTAGGCTATCGCTGGTACTCGAATGAATTCGTTCAGTGGCTGGCCCCTACCACCTCGATTCAGAACCACGTAGTTCGCGAGGGAGGCTTGCGGCTAGGTATCTTGGCGGGCAACGAGGAACAATTCGATATCACGGCTCTCTTGACTAGTTCGTTCGACAAAGATACACCGCAGCGATGTTTGGTTAGCTTTGCGTACGAGTTTCGTTGAGGAGGTAGCGCACGTCGAGCCTACGACGTTCGACGGCATGGCGGAGCGTGCGCGGTCGCGGGGCCCGGCGGCTTTGCTGGGACCGGGTGAATTCGAGCAACTTCACGCCAAGACACGCAATGGACAACGGCAATGACACGGGCGATCGTCAATCGAGGTGATTCAACTCGAACACGAAAGCTCTCGAGTCCACCTGATCGCAGCGTTGACGGATGGAGGCAGCGACACCTAAGCGGGAATATCCACGTACATCGACGAGGAATGCGGGGCGGGTAGTTCGAGCCCTTCACTTTTCATTCCTTCCAGGTGAAAGGCAATTGCCGCCGCCATTTTGCGCTCGGCGTCATCGACTGTGTTTCCGGTTGCGACACACCCAGGCACGTCAGGTGAGTAAGCCGAATAACCCGTGGAAGTTTCTTCGAGAACGACTAGATACCTCATGGCTTCAAACTCGCTTGTTTTAGCACACTGTTCAGGGTACCGGGAGCTAGGTCGTCCCCAGTCCCCCCGCAATGCTGATCGAGGTTGTAAAACAGGCTGCGCCTCCGCGTGCGCCTGCTGCGATTTCGGCTTCCGAGGAGTCGCTTCAAGCGGCCGCTCGCGAGTTCGATGAGTGGCTGCGTGATTGGCGCACGACGGCTTCGGTCGGGGTTTTTCGTCGAGATTATCGCATCATGCTCGGTGTCTCTCGACGGCGCAGTGCCGAGGATTCACCCGATCCCACACCCGCCGATCCGCCTGTGCCGCAGCCCCCTGCGGTGCACAATTAGCTTATGTAACTTAGGCCAGGTTAGTCACTCCTTGTGTTGATTGAACAGAGTTCAAAGCACCGGTGGAACCGCCGGTGCTTTGATTTTTTGTTGATGGCGGCACGCAGCCGTGTGTCGGGCTCGCACTAAGAACCCATCAAAACACCATCGTCAACGTCGCTGTATCCTTCGCATCGGTGCTATCGCCGACGAGGTTAGCAGTAAAGGAGCCATGCACGACGTAGTCCGTGATGTTTATCGACGGGTTGGGGTTGTCGCTGCAGGGCGTCACGGAAGTCAAGGTAATCGACCAAGACCCCTGAGGCGACGGCGATTCACCCGTGCAAGACATCGCGCCATCCGCGGAATAGCTGAGTTCAGGCGTAACGGGCTGACAACTGGGGCCGCCCATTATTGGTCCCGGCTGAAGCGAGCAACCTGCGGGGCAACCCGAACCGGTCGCGCTGGCGCAGTTCACGCTTGAGGGGATGGGCAACTGTGCGTAATAGGCAACGCCGCTGCAGCGCGATAGACCGGTGCTCGAATAGGTGCCCGGCGTCGCTGAATTGACTTCGACGAAAACCGTCAGAAACCCGCCGGTCGCATAAGTGGGCTGCTGAAAGTTCGTGGAAGTCGCTGAGTTGGCAGGAGTCGAGGCACTAATGATCACCCAGTACCCGGCGGCAACGGAATAGGAGCCCGGCGTGTGTTCGAGGTAGGCATCGGCATCGATCGGATTGATGGTTACGTCGATATTCGGTCCAGTAATGTTGCCGCTGGCCGGGCTCGAGTAGGAAGGAGGCGTCCCACTGAGGTTGCAGGACACACCCGAGCCGCCAGCAGTGGCCCCACCAGCGGTGCTACTCGATACGGAAGGGTCGCCTGATGTGCCAGCGTGACTCGCGCTCGACGCACCGCCCGACCCCGCAACCCCGTGGGGATTTCCACCGCAGGCCCACAGCACGCCCGGGGTCACGAGCAATTCCCATCGCATCGGGGAAGTATACCCTGTTTTTGCGCGCGCAAGCAAATCGCTCGTGGACCTGCTCGCTCCCATTGCTAAGTAGTCGCAAATCATTGGGTCACAATCGCGCTCTAAGCACTCTGGCCCCACTAGGAACAGTCGGGTCTGAGGTGTTCTCGCCGGATGGAGTGACTTGGTTATGGTCGATAAGGTGGGGCTGAGATTTCGAATCTTGCGCGCAGAAGCGACTGTGGCATACGAATTATTCGTCTGATGATCGCGGAAAACGCCAAGAGGCTAGGCTCGACCAGTATGTTATCGTGCCTTCTCTTGGCGTGTGGCGCACGCGAAGGGTTGGAATCGACCGGCGCACTCGCCAATCAGGGTGGTAACTCAAACATTGACGGCTCGCTGGGCCTCCAAGGCGGGCTTGCATCCATCGCTGGTTCTGGTGCCGCGTTGTCATCCGGCGGCAGCTCAATGGGCACCGGTGGAATTCGCGCAAGTGGAGGTTGGATAAACACAGGTGGAACGACGGGCAGTGGCGGTACGTCCGCGACTGCGGGTGCATCGTCAACGAACGGCGTTGCCACGACGGGAGGGGCGCCCAACACAAGTCTGTCTGAGCCTACGATGTCTGCCGGCAATTATCACGCATGTGCCGTGAAAGCAGACGGAAGTGTGTGGTGTTGGGGCTGGAATGGGGACGGTGAGCTCGGCAATAGCACGATGGACTATAGTTCTGTGCCCGTGCAGGTCTCTGAAGTATCCAACGCAAAGTTGGTGGCTGCCGGAGAGAGTCACAGCTGCGCAATTCTGATCGATGGGACAATCCGCTGTTGGGGATATAATTACTACGGACAATTGGGTGATGGCACGACGTCGAATAGTGTTTCACCCGTTTCGGTTGTGGGGATCAGTGATGCGAAGGCCATCGTTGCAGGAATCTACCACAATTGCGCCCTGCTCAGCAGTGGCACGGTCAAGTGCTGGGGATTAGGCCGGGACGGTGAGCTCGGCAACGGAACCGCCTTGAACACGTCCACACCAAGCGCCGTTCTTGGCATCACCGACGCTGTGTCACTTGGAACCGGCGAAGCGCATACTTGCGCGATATTGAGAGACGGTACCGTTCAGTGTTGGGGCTGGAATCAGGACGGTGAGCTTGGCAATGGAACGAGGACAGTTGGAGTATACCCGGAGGTGCTGACGCCTGTTGACGTTTCGAGCTTGACGAGCGTACTCTCCGTTAACGGGGGCTACGCACATACTTGCGCATTGACGGCTAGCGGTGCCGTACAATGCTGGGGCGACAATCTCTTTGCACAACTGGGTAACCGCTCCTCAGATTACTACAGTTTAGTGCCGACCCCCGTGCCGTATATTGCCAACGCAACCGCGATTGCAACAGGGGGTTGGCACTCTTGTGCACTGCTGAGTGATGGGACGATTGATTGTTGGGGCTATAATGTGTGGGGCCAACTTGGCAATGGGAGCACCAACACGTTTTGGTCGTACACTGAAGTCTCGAATATAACGAATGCAAGGGCAATCGTCGCCGGTTACCAGTTTACCTGTGCCAGCACCCTTTCCGGCTCGATTCAATGTTGGGGCGAGAACGATTGCGGTCAGCTAGGTAATGGCAATACGACGGGAAGCACCGTGCCCGTCGGGGTCATCGGATTCTGAGTCTGCGGAAATATCTTCGGATGGAGCACGGCTAGAGAACCTGTCAGACGCCATCGTGCGGAGCTGCAAAGACGGCTCGCTTACGCACGCCTATGACGCCGTCAGGATAGACCTGGTTGTTTGCGCGAGGCAACGGTCGTGGCACGGGTCATACTCGGACGCTGCCAACTGGGAACTCGGAATTGTCCGAGAACTCAGTGCCAGATTGAATCTCAAACCGAAGAGCCGGATGCGGGAAAATCGCAAGTCCGGTTCCGAAGGGAGCCGGGGGTGGCAACATCCCTGGCTTACCTAATGAATCGCCTCGTTCGTTCCGCTAGTAACCACCAGGAGGTACCGTCCGCACTGGGCTTAGACATGTGATTGGCCCAGTTAGCACGCGTCTCCTCCAGCAGCGAGTCACATTCGCCAACACGGCTTTGCGGGAACGCCGCATTGCCAGCCGGGCTCCAGCTTGCAGTTGGGCGAGCAGCCGTCACCCGCCTGAAGGTTGCCGTCGTCGCGCCGTCGCCGCAAACAACGGCGACGCAGGGCTGTCCCGGCGTAGCGCAGTAAAAGTCCGGTTCGATCTCACAGGTCGCCGAGCAGCCGTCACCGGAAACCGTATTTTTGTCATCGCACTGCTCGCTTGCCTCGACGATGCCGTCGCCGCACGAGATCTTGAGACACGGGGGCATGAAATCCTCGATGACGTACGTCAAGCTCAGGGGCCCGAGATGCTGCCCGATGCCCGTCGGTTGCGTGCACACCCAACCGTCTTCGATCGCGCACGCGCTCGAGCAACCGTCGCCCGACTGCGTGTTGCCGTCGTCACACGTTTCCTGCAACGATCGCCCGGCGGCATCGACGTATGGCAGCGAATTGACGCGACCGTCGCCGCAGCGTGCGTGGTAGCAATTCGGAACGACCAAGTCGGAGTGTTCGCAAGTCCAGCCGTTTTCCACCGTGCACTGCGCGGAGCAGCCGTCGCCGGCGATGGTGTTGAAATCGTCGCATGTCTCGGGTTTCTCGATGAGGCCGTTGCCGCAGGTGGGCAGCCGGCAGGGCTGTCCGGGGCGGTCGCACGTCCAACCGGGCTCGATTGTGCAGGTGCTCGAACAGAATCACGTCTCGAAACGGCATCCAACACACCTGCGTGATTGCTGTGTCGAACGCCCCCCGAAACCGCTCAGAGGGTTGATTTATTGGCTGCCCAATTGACCCGGTTTGTCTTGCGGCGTCCCGAACCGCCTGACGCTGAAAATCTCGCGAGCGTTTCCCCCGCAGGCCAACAAGCACCCAGAGTCACGTGCAATTTCGAACCAAGAACTGGCCCTATTGAGTGACCACCAGCGGGCAAGCCGTACGCGTAACCCCAAGTTTGCGAGTTGTAACCCCAGTCGTCATACATATAGGCTTCGAAGCGAATGTCGGTGGGCAAATCGCGCAGGGCGCCAAAGGCGACCGAACCTCCGTGGAATCTTCAACGAAGTGGAAGATTCCACGGAGGTAGACGGCGCTCGCGAAGCGGGCATCGCGGGTAGCGCGCAGAGCCGAGAGATTTGCGTTTTCAAAGCAAGCACGATTCTCGAACATCACTGTCTTGTGGGAAACTCTGAGGCAGAGGCGAGTCGCTAGCTTGGCACGGAAACGACGCAGGTCGTGAAGTGCGAGTGATCGCTCGGAAAGTGGAGCAGGCCGCGCTTCCGGCGTTGGCATGACGGAACGTGGCTACACGTGCCGTCATGCCCCAAAATCATTGCGCAATTGCATTCCCCATTTTGACGTTGTATTTGCGAAGACTTGCGCTAACTCCCGCGCCCATGGGTTTCTCTTGCGGAATTGTTGGTCTGCCGAACGTTGGCAAAAGTACACTGTTCAATTCGCTCTCGTCGGCCAAGGCGGAAGCGCAGAATTTCCCTTTTTGCACAATTGAACCGAACGTTGGAATTGTACCGGTACCGGATGCACGCCTGGACGCGCTCGCAAAACTTTACCAGCCGAAGAGTGTCGTCCCGACGACGATTCGCTTCGTGGATATTGCCGGGCTCGTGCGCGGGGCGTCGCGCGGCGAAGGCCTCGGCAATCAGTTCTTGGCTCATATTCGCGAGGTTGACGCGATTGCCCAGGTAGTGCGTTGCTTCGACGATGACAACATCACTCATGTTGCGAACAAGATCGATCCGGTGTCCGACGTCGAAACCATCGAAACGGAACTTTGTCTCAAGGACCTGGAAACTGCGACCAAACGCCTCGAACGCGCCCAAAAACAGTCTAAAGGGGGAGACCCGAAAGAGTTGCTAGCGATGCGCGTCGCGGAAAAGCTGGTGGCGCATCTCGATGCCGGAAACGCCGCTCGAAGTTTGCACCTGGACGAGAAGGAACTGCCCGTCGTTCAAGAGATGCAACTTCTGACGAGCAAGCCGACGTTTTTCGTTGCCAACGTCGACGAAGGCTCGCTTGGTAATTTGGAGGGCAATGCGCACTATCAAGCGCTAGTTAAATTGGCCCAGTCACGCGGTGCGGGCGTCGTGCCCATCTGCGCGGCGCTCGAAGCGCAAATTGCGGAGCTCGATCCCGCCGATCGCCCCGAATTCTTGACGAGTGCAGGCCTCACCGAACCGGGGCTTTACCAAGTGATTCGGTCGGGTTACGAATTGCTCGGGCTCATCACGTTTCTCACGGCAGGCGAACCCGAATGCCGCGCTTGGACGGTGAAGCGCGGGGCAACCGCGCCCGAGGCAGCTGGGGTCATTCACACCGACTTTCAACGCGGTTTCATCAAGGCCGAAGTCATATGGTGGGAAGACCTCATCGGCCTCAAGAGTGAAGCTAAGTGCCGAGAAGCTGGAAAGCTCAGCATCGAAGGCAAAGACTACGTCGCACGCGATGGAGACGTAATGCATTTTAGGTTCAACGTATAAGGCAAGTTACGACGATTGAGCGCCGTTGATGCTGCCCTACCTCACGCGCCTGAGCGCATTTGTTCGCAGGGATCACTTTCATCGACGCGTGGTGTAAAGATGACGAAATCGAACGGCTGCACACCGTCAGTTACGTCGAGGTATTTCGAGGGATCCACTTCGTCTCGTTGAACTTCAATCATGGCCACGCTCAGCACCTGAGAGTCACCCAAGGCGGCGAGCGTCATCGGAACCCCTCGATCGCGGCGCACGTGCTCCGCACCGGCGATGAGAACGGCGCCGGAACCCGTGTTGGCTTGGCTCAATCGTTCAGCGAGTGTAAAATCGCGAACGCGCTGTGCGAGGGCCATCGCCTTCACCATGGTCTCGGGAAGCATGCCACAGTGTGAGGCGGCGAGTTCGCTCTCTAGCGCACCGGCCTGCGCCAGCGTCAGCGTCGGGAGGCGTTCGACGGGGACCGGTGATGCCGATGCGCCAGCGTGCACGATCGATCGCGAGTGCTCGCGCGAGAGGTTCGCGGCGACGATGCGAGCGTGACCCTGAATTGCCGTCACGAACAGCGGGCGGTACATCGACCACTCGGGCCAGCCGGAGTGGTCCCAATCCACGGCCATACCGAGTGCATCAGCGTCATTCGGGTGCGCTGAACGAGCGGCATCAATCGCCGCTTGCTTTTCGATATCGAGCATCTCGAATGCAACGGCAACATCGGGTAGAGCTTGCCGACCAGCGGATGTTCCACGAGCACGCGCTGCAGCCACGCAGTCTCGCCTAGTCGCCAAAGAGCGGGGCTGACCTTAGCGGAATGGGGTGTCTTGGACAGGGCACGGGGCTGCAGCGCGGGCACGGGGCCCGTTGTTTTCCCCGCGCAAGCCGCGCAAATGATGGCGACGAAGGCACCGCAGGAAATCGACGATGGGCGCATTTCGATGAAACCATTGGAGCCTCTAGGAGCATTGTCAACGAGGTCAAACACGCGGGACACCGATACCTGAAGCCGCCTAGCTATCATTTCACTGCGCGGATGCAGTGACAGGGCATGGACGCCCTGATCCGACGGCAGGCGAGCCAGGGCACGGCAAACCCGCGCCGACGCAACGCAAGTAGGGCTCGCCCGCCTGAAGCGTGACTACAAGAACATCGGCATGACCGAATCGCGGGTGCACGAGATCATTCCCGACGTGCAAGTCACGTCGAGCGCAACGCCACCGATCCCCACGCCGCAGCCTGCGCCGAACACACAATCCTCCACACAGTTCGGCGCGGCGTCCTAGAACCGAGCAGATTCCAGAGTGCCCGGCCGAGGCCATCCTCAGTCGGTCGCCCTAAATTCGAGGCAGGCGGAAATCCGAAGCCCGGCTCACAAGTTCAGCCCGCCGGACGCACCGCCCAACGCACGCTTGGCTGAGCGCGGGCAGCAAGCCCAATCAGCGAAATTCTCGGCATAAATGCACGTGTTTTGCCATCTAAGAATCCCTCGTGGGCTCGCCGAGAACGCGCCAAGTCGCCTCAAGGCTTTGAGCCGCCTGCGCCAGCCCTCCCCGGGCGACCTAAGGCAACGCAGCCGACACGCCGAGCACTCCGCCCATCGCCGCAGATCTTGTTGTGACCGGCACGCGCACGCCGGGCAGCTTCGCGCAAGACGACGCCGAACCCGCGAGTCCATGCAAGTGCGGTGTCAAGCATTGAGCCGAGTTCGACGCGCACTCCGGCGAGCGACGTTAGCCTTGTAGACGAGCGACCGCGTACTGCGCGGATCGTCGTTAAGGTTGTAGATAGGTCAGCTCGCGATCGAGCGGATCGCGGCAAGAAATTTGTTCGGCCTGCGAGTGGATGCGGTTGGTGCAAGTGGAATTACGGAAGCTCGGCGCGTGTGCCACTACTGGCAAGTGAAGCATCGTCGATGGTACTTACCGTCTCGGAAGGATTCTTGCCAAGGCCGAAAGCGTCTTCCGCAAGCCGGCGCCGGTAACGAATACAGCGTCTCGCGAGTCGAAAGGGTTCATCTCGAGCTCGACATGGGCGCCACACGCTTTCGCCCCACTCCCAGTCTTCTGGCGGGATAACGAACATCTCACGGTCGTCGTCGGGGCACAATCACAGCATTGGTCGAGTCGCAATGCCCGTAGCTGTGCCCGCCGGGAGTGCTTCGAGATTAGCGCTCTTCAGTTCGTCGGTAGGTTTGCAATATGGTTCTTGAAATAGATGCCATAGCCATCGGGGGCCGCGCCCGAAGGTAAACCCTGGGTGTTGTTGGTGGTTATCGATGGGCCCTTGGCGCAGTCCTCATTGCCCCAGGACCAAGCCAGGTACGACACGCCGGTGGTATCTGCCCAATCCATGAATGGACCGATAAACTGCGAGAGGCAATCATTCTCTCCCAGCTCACCAATGACGATGGGCGTACTACTCGCAATCGTTTCAAGGATGGTTTCGCACGCGGCATCCTTGCAGTT
Organism: uncultured delta proteobacterium; assembly: GCA_963819085.1. Classification (GTDB taxonomy): domain Bacteria; phylum Myxococcota_A; class Polyangia; order Polyangiales; family Polyangiaceae; genus FEN-1139. The sequence goes on along the minus strand of CAWFUX010000030.1, from coordinate 39,000 downwards.
GGCGAAATTATACGCGTGAACCGACGCAACGAGGTTGCCCGTCGAGTCCGTGGGCGCACTAGCAGTCCACTGCGACATGTCACCGGCCCAATTGTTACCGCCCGCCATGACAACGTTTTGGGCCCCGGTACTTCGAACTGCGTCTAGCATCTCTTGCATGCCGGCAATCGTGTAAGCGCCCACCTGCTGTTCACCACCGGTCGTCCTCGGAGTCACTTGGCAAGCGCCGTTTAGCCAGCAACTCCAGGGGGTTGCCGTTGCGCCGGTTGCACTGGTAAGGCTGGCGACTGCATCGAGATGTGGCTCATTATAAAGGTCTAGGATGACGCCGAGATCGCCCTTGAACTGGTTGGCCACCGCTTTCCAGAAGTCGATCGAGTGGTCCGCGTCTGCCATCGGCAATTGAGTCTTACCAACGTATGTTCCCGGCCCGTTCCAGTGCAGGTCGAGGACGACATAGATGCCGTAGCTGCGAAGCAGGCTGACATACGTGGCGAGTGCATTGATATAGTTGGTACCCGAGACCGCCCCGCCAACCCCGTTTATACCGAGCCAGCATGTCTCGTTCAGCGGGAGGCGAATAGTATTAAAGCCAGCCCACGTCTGCATCAGTTGCAGATTTGCCAAGTTTTGTTGGTCCGTCGAAAACCTGACCGCCTGAAATACACATGTACTCTGTCCCCGGGCGATTCCAACCGATGAGGCGAATGGTCTTGCCATTGTCTTCCAGCTTGTTCCCGTTCACATGCAGCGTGCTCGGTGGAAGGGCAGGCGGTGCGGACGTCGTGCCACCCGTCGCTGACACTCCGGTGGCTCCGCCGGTTCCGGATCCTCCTCCCACTGCAGCATCCGAAGGAGGAGAATCGCAACCACTCAACAACACAAGACATCCGAGAACATTAGCTAGACGAGAAACATACATGGTGACCTCTGATTTATGCACTCAGTCAGGATGAGACACGTGCGGGCAGGTTTCAAGCGATTACTGCGCTCGCGCAAACGAGACATCAATGAATGAATCGGCATATTAAGCCGATGTCGCGCAACAAAGGCATAGACGTGCATAGTACGCGTTGGTTTGATGCAAATATTAACCAGTCCACCGAGCGCGAACCAAGTGCCGCCCGGGCTATCGAGAATCGGCGCAGTGCGCCGCCAATCAGTGGTGCAACTCCAACATGTGCGTCGTCAAGAGCTGCAGCACAGACGCTGACTGCGCCAATCAGGCGCCCAACAACCAATGCGTCTGTCCCGGGGTTTGCGGGATAGCTTGCGAGACGGCCGATACCTGTCCGGACACGAGCGCGCATGCCCCAGGGACCAAAGGTTACGCGGCGCCAACTTGCCGCGAGCTTGATCCTGCCTGCGGGGTGAAGCAGTGTGGGCAATGAACCGGTAGAACCGATGTCGTTGAAGCCTTCGTTGGCAGCGATGCACGCACTGCTAAGCGCCCTTATCGCGCGAGTCGCCGACGCTACCTCCGCAGCCGAGCGCTACTGCCACGAAAGGGTTGTTACCGCGCACGGGCGGATATCCATGATCGATATCATGGGTTAAATGCGGACTGGTTCAAGTACACGGCGCAGGTTCCGTGACAGGGTCGTTTGACGTCGGCCGAGCAATCGAGGCACCTCTTCGAACTCGACGCGGCGTACCGTATCAAAACCAAATCGCGCCGAGATCAAGCCGCATCGCGAGGCCCGATGTGTGTTGTTGTGTTTGATTTGGTCGGGGCGGCACGGAATACCCAGGTTGAAGGAGCCTCTCGGACCCTCCGGCGGGCCTCGTCCTCGGCTCAGCCAAACCTCCTAGATTCTCACAATCCATCCTTCCTCGTGAACAAAACGTGCCGCGAATCGTCGTGCTCTAGCTACCTCGACGACAATCTCTAGGGATGGGGCGGCCTGGAACCGCTACCGCGGGGCGCTAATTTGCATCCAAGCGTTCGTGAGGGTGCTGAAAGCGGCACCCGACACACTCCTGCAAATAATAATATGTCAAAGAGTTAAACTCGTCCATTCGCACTGGATATTGAGCACAAGGCCATTTGGCCGCATTGATTTTGAGTCACTTTTCATGATCAAGAGGGTTTCGGTTTGAATTGTGTGAGGTAGCATGCCTCGCTTGCTCATCGTTTCATCTCGGAGTGGCGTCGTCTCGAAAGAGGGACGTCCCTGTCTCGCGTAGACCACCGAGAGTCCTGGGACGTAAGCACCCGAGCGATATTTCAATTAATTCAAAGGAAGTGATATGCGTTTTTTTTCCATAGTTAGGCCTCTCGCTGCGCTCAGCACCATTTCCATGCTCGCGACCTTCGGTTGTAGCAGCAGTGACAACAAACAATCCGGAGGGGTGGGTGGCGCGGCTGGTTCGATCAGCACGGGCGGAACCTCCAATGCGGGTGCCACCAGCACTGCGGGTGCCACCAGCACTGCGGGTGCCACCAGCCACGCAGGGACTACCAGCACTGCAGGGACTACCAGCACTGCAGGGACCACCAGCACTGCAGGGACTACCAGCACTGCAGGGACTACCAGCACTGCAGGGACTACCAGCAATGGTGGTGCTCCGAGCAGTTCAGGTGGAGCGACCGTAGTCGCAACGACGGGAGGAAGCACACTCGGCGTTGGCGGCAGCGCCACCGGTGGCGCGTCGTCCACATCCGGCGCAACGCTTGACGACGTCATCGGCGCGATCTGCAACTGGGAGTTCAAGTGCTGCGACGCTGGCGAAGCGAAATGGGAACTTGGGCCGATAGTTAACACGGCGGCACTGTGTAAGGAAAAATTCGTCTATCTGCTTCGCAATGACAACGCCGCGTTGAGCCCGTATCCCGCGAACGGTAGTCAGGCTGTCAATGGTCTGCTCATTGCGCTCGCGTATCAAGTGGACATGACGAAAGTCACCGAGAATCCAGCTGGCATCGCCCAGTGCGTTGCACAGTGGAATTCACTCGGGTGTAACGTTGCAGCCGATCCAAAGGCTACGCCCACGCATTGCGCGGCTACTACCGTGGGCGTTACCGACCCGTGCAACCTGACTAACCTGGTCACACCCAAGGTCCAGGCCGGCGGAATCTGTGACTTTGCTCTAACTGAAGGCGCGTACAACGACGTCGAATGCGTCGCCGGCACGACCTGCCTTGATACAACGAATGCCGACAACCCCAACAAGAACTACCCCACCTGCGTGACGCGCGGCATTGCCAGTGCGCCTTGCACTTTGGATAAGGACTGCGACTTCAATTTCTATTGCAACACCACTGGCCATTGCGAAGAAAAGGGCGGAGTGGGCGCAACTTGTTCTTACAAGACTCCTGCCGCACCCGTGCCGGGTCAACTGGACGCCCCCTGCCAACCGGGTTTGAGCTGCAACCCCACGACTTTGAAGTGCGTCGATAACTGCACCGCGGGTTATGTCTGTAACAGTTCCGCTGCAGACGGTGGTAACGACTTCATTTGCCCCGCTGGTTCGTCGTGCGTTCCTGTGACGGTTGGCAATGATTCTACGAGCTTCAAGGTATGCTCGACCATTGGCGCCACTGCTGGTGCCAAATGCAATTCTCTTGAAGATTGCGGGGCCGGCCTTTACTGCGCCGGAACCAGTTGTGCGCCTCGACAAGGACTCGGACTCGCGTGCACGACAACCACTCCCGGCAATTGTGTAACCGGGATGTATTGTAAGGCAGGAGCCTCGCCCGTTTGCGCAAGCTACGTCGGCAATGGCCTGGCTTGTGTGCAGGCAACGACGGGAATCGCCGCTGCCGAATGTGACCCGACCACTGCCATCGGTTGCGTGTACAAGTGGGACACAACGCTAGCAACGCCAGCGGCAACGTACATCTGCAGCAATGGACTTTTGGCGAATGATCAACGCTGCGGCAACGACTTTGACTGCGTTTCGAACCGTTGTGAATACGCATCATTGGCAGCGAGCTACAAGACCTGCATCGTGGGTGCCGCCGCTGGCGCCAGCTGCGATACAGTGCTCACCGCTGGAACATACACCCGGTGCGCGGCTGGCCTTGCCTGCTTGGCAGGTCAATGCGTTACTCAGGTAGGTCCAGGTGGAGATTGCGAGTCCACTAGTTCGCCCGGAACCGCGGACGCAAACCTTTGCAAGTCCAATGTTTGCAACGCCACACAATGGACGAGCATTGCGGCCGGCAATATCATGTGCACGGATACGGCCGTACCGGTTTTGAACGGCGGCACGGGTGTGACTTGTGACGGCAAGCCGTAACAACGAGCCGAGGCGCCCCTCGATAGAAGAGTGACGCCCAAATCACCCTGAGTAAAATGTGGACCCCCGGGTTGCAAATGGCGCCTGGGGGTCGCACACAACCCCGCACAGTGCAACCGAAGTGCCAACCTCTCGCGGTGGCCGTTCGAGTTTTTGATGGCGTGTCGGCACGTGGCTAAGCGTCACGGCCTGAGGTCGCGCTTCGCACAGGCGTCCGCGAAGGCACAGCGAAGGCACAGCGATAGTGTCTGTTTGTTCTGAAAATTTAAGCGACACGGCCGCGCCCTCGGGCTGTGTTCTTAGGTTCACCGGAATAAAGCCCGAGTCACCCGGCGACCTGCGGTTGGCCAGGTGCAACGGTGTGACGGATATTCGAGCTTCGTCACGCTGAGACATGAGCACCGCCGAAACAATCGCGGAACCGACGAGCACGCCAATCCCACCAGCAACGAGAGGGCCGTTTACATCAGCGTGCCGGTCATAACAGTCGCCATAAGCATCATAGTTGCAATGGTCATGATAGGACTCGGCAATCATAATTATGCCGCCCACGACTCCCACTAAGCCGACAATGGCGCCCGTGGTTCTCAGGCCGCTCCTACTAATGTATTCCGCATTGAGCGTCGAAGGCCCGTGGATTGTGCTCGGACCGGCTGCCGGCACGAGCGGACCCCCAGGCTGCGATAGGGCCCAATTGTACGAACCGGGCATCAGTTGAAGGGTGCAAGGCCCTTCACAAAGTGGAGTGTAAACGGGCGCCATGCCGTAGCCGTAGTAGTAGCCGTGCGGGCGCCACCAACCGTGATGAACGTACGCCATTTCTGCGAACGGTGTCTCGCCGCTGAGCGTTAGCAGTTGCACGCTAGGATCACTTGGCTCAAAGCGGACCGGGGCGCGAGCCTCCCGCGCTGCTGGATTTGAACCTGTGAATGCTGGCGGCTTTGGAGGCGGCGGAGCTGGAGTGTAGGAAGGTGGGGGACCATTCGGCGTCACTGCAGGCTCAGCCCCATCTTGCGCGCGCGTTTGCGATGCCAACGTGAACCCGGCCAAGGCCATCCCGACAGTTCTGAGCATTCTCTGAGTTTCGTTCATTAGCGTCCTCGCCGCATACCACCACCGCCTCTGAAACCACCGCCTCTATACCCGCCGCCACCGCGGTAAACACCGCCGCCACCGCCGCGGTAAACACCGCCGCCGCCGCGGTAAACACCGCCGCCGCCGCGGTAAACGCCGCCGCCGCCGCGGTAAACGCCGCCCCGGTAGACACCGCCGCCGCCGCGGTAAACGCCGCCCCGGTAGACACCACCCCGGTACCCACCGTAAAACCCGGGCCTAGCAAACCAGGGGTGCGTGTACCAAGCAAAGCGGCCCGGCCCATAATAGCCCCAGTAAGGGGTAGGACCCCACCCGAACACCCAAGGCGCATTCACCCAGCACCAGCCATAGGTGGGGTAGTAAACATATTCGTACGCGGCCGAATCAGCGGGGTTCACATACGTGTACGCTTGCGCGTACGGCGTCCAAATCCACCCGTATTGATCTGAGTAGATCCATTGGCCCTCTGCGGACTCGGTAGCCTGAGAGGCTGGCTGCGGTTGTGCAAAGCGTGCGGGCGGCGGCGCAGGCGCCGCTTGGGCCGGTTGCTTGGTGGGCGCAGACTGGACGAGGGGCGCAGGCTGCGCCGACGGCGCAGCTGCCGGTTGAGGTGAAGTGGCAGTTGCAGACGCAGGAGCGGGCGAGCCGGGTTTGTTGGGCGCTGGAACGAGCACAACGGCTGGAGCCTGTGAGGGCGCGGCAGGTTCTGCTTCCGTCCACGAACTTCCCCGTTTGCCTGCGGGGGCTGGCTGCGCCGGTGTTGCGCTGTCAGCCGCGTAAGCCGCGCTCGCAATGGTTTGCAAACCCAATAGCAACCCGGAGGCAAGCAATTTTTTTGTCATGGCAGTTATAGCTAGAAAACACTTAAAAATTGAGTCCGATTCCGGGGAAGTCAAGAAAGCCACGGACGCCAATGGTTTCGCTACCTTTTGAGTATCAATTCCAAGGCGGAAAACGTCGGTGACGAGAGCTTCATGACGAACACGGAAGATTGACCCGCCGGCTACCGACAACTGCCGACTCAAGTCAAGCCTCCCCCTGTCATAGTTGGAAGCCACGCAATCCGGTTTTCGGCTCCGTGACATCCGTTTGCGATATCAGATTGCGAATCAATCCGTCAAATCAGTGTAAGTTAGATGTTCTACCTGATAAGTCGTGACGGGGTTCATCACCGTGTTATCGGTGCTCGTGTGGATGTGGCCGAATGTGTGCCCCAATTCATGGAGGAATATGGTCCGAAGCCGCACATTCCAGGTGGTCTTCTGTCCATGAAACCAATTTACTCCACAATCACCATCGCGCGAATTCACTATTTGAATTGCAAATGATTCGGCATCTGGGTTTGCGGCGCACTCGGCCGTAGAACGGATCCCGAGGTGATCCACTGTGGCTAGGCAAGTGCCCAGCGCTTCGGAGTGCTCAGTGCGAAGTACGATGCCAGCCGCTGAATGTTCCACTTCCAGCGTGTCGGTCAGGACTACCGTACTAGTCTCAAAGCCAGCGGCGGACTTTACCACTAGGGCACAATGGGCATCATTGGATTTCGAGCACCATTCGTCGGCGGCCGACTGCAGCGTGATAATTTCATCGTCGGAAAAACCCCGTGCTTCGAACACTTGTGGATTCGAAGAATTTGCGCATCCGAGGATGAACAACGCAAGGATTGACGCAATTCGCAACTGAAGTCTCCGGCCGAGTTCGCGAGCGGCAATTCGCATCGCAAACTTCCCCGCAAGAACGGCACTTATCCCAACAAGACGAGGAAAAATCGGGGACCAAGCTCAACTCGGTGTGTCCCTCGACTACACGCGCGCAACTACGGAATAAGTCGATTGGGGCCTTAACTTGTGGACCTGCGAGAGGACAGAATTGCATCGAGTGTCTTCGAAGGCGATGTTCCCGCGCCAGCCTAGTTCTGCTCGCACCAATTCGTGCTCTTCTTCGAAACTAGTTCGAGACGGTTCCGCGCCGCTGCGACAAAACAAAGAAACGAATTATCGAGGCAAGCGGGCGGCGCGCGCATCGCCATGATATCGGCATATGAGGAGTTGCATCGAGCGGTGGTTCGCGACTTGGGAATTGAGCACGTCGGGGACATCCTCGCTGATCTCGAGCAAGCCCTCGAGCAGGTTTGAGCGAATTGCAACCGTTGCAATATCGACTATACAACGCGCCGGGACTGCGCGTGTCCACGTGCCGTCACAACCCAGGAGGCGTAATCTGCCCAATCCACTCGCTTGCTTGCGCGCTATTCCGGCTGCGGCACGTTGCGCAGGTACGGCTTGGGCGCTTTCCACCCTTTCGGATACTGCTTTTTTGCTTCATCGTTGGGCCCCTAGCCGCGAATGGAGCGAGGCGATCGTGCTACGCAGCCGCACGAGCCATATCATGGAACTGATCGGACATGCGGACCAAGGAATGCGCGATGATTAAGCGTACCCTGAGTTGGTATCGAAATTGTATGAGCAGTGCCTTCGCCAAAGCGGGCCTTGTACGCAGCGAGTACCAAATCGGTTGAAGAATCCAAACTCAGCGACCCAGAATTTACAATTACGTCAAAGTTATGCGGGGCACCGGCGTTCTGATGAAAATGGTAGCGTATGAATGAGGAGAACTCTGCTCCCACTTCCCGTATGCGACGAGTAGCCGCAGATTCGCTGATATTGTCACGCTTTGCCATTCGGGCTATTCGTTCCGCGATGGGGCACACGACACGAACCCGAAGCGCCCGAGAGCGTCCGAGGATCAAGTGCGCGCCTCGGCCGACGATAACCGCCGCGCCCTGATGGGCAATTGCACCCACAACCTTGGTCAGCACCATCCGATACTCGTCCTGTGTATATTCGAAACCCACGAGAAGCGACCGAACGAATTCCATCACCGATGAATGAACTCGTTCATCGTCGGCTGCGAGTATCGATTCGACCGCCCTCGATTGTTGCGCTATGCGAGTAAGGAGCTCCTGATCCCAACAAGAAAACCCCATCCGCTCGGCGACGCTGCGAGCCAGAGTTGTCCCTCCTGCGCAGGGCTCTCTAGATATCGTAATGACGGGCCAGTGTTTGGCTGGCGATTCGGCTGTATCAACGGGGCCATTGACGGCGGCTAGGTGAACTTGCCGTTCCACGAGCTCATCGATATTATTGCGACTGGCCATTGATATCACGGACTAATCCTCAATGTTTGACGAGGTCTTGACGCGCCGAACCTATCGACTGATTGGAACATTGCGTCGTTGAGCAACGCATTGGTGTGATTACTGAGGGTGAACAAACACGAATCGCGACGTATTCCGTTTTGAAAACTGAAACGCTCCGACGTTACCGTGCCGTCACCCCAACAAAGACAAAGTACGCAGAATCAATGTCGATTCCGCGGTAAGTGTTCGCGCGGGCCTAGACTCCGATGATGGAACCAACAAAGCTTTTATTTTTGGGGTTTTGGGGGCACGGAAACGGAGCCTCGCGACCTTGGGCAAGACACCAATCCTGGCGTCGCGACTGAACGCCAGTTTCGGATTTGCACTTCGCGCCAGGGCGCCTCCCTCGCCCCGATCGCAAGTGCCCGCGCTAGAGTTTGCGGGCGACCTCTACAACATGCTCCGCCGTGATACCGAGCTCTTTCATTACGGTGCCGCCGGGCGCCGAAATGCCGAAGCGATCGATACCGATGGTCGCGCCGTCGAGACCGACGTAGCGGTCCCAAGTGGTCGACACAGTCGCTTCGATCGCGACGCGCTTGCGACAGCTCTTCGGCAGCACCGCTTCCTTGTACGCCGCAGGCTGGCGCTCGAAGCGAGCAAAGCACGGCATGCTCACTACGCGCACGCCCGCGCCGAGTGTCTCGGCCGCCTTGAGCGCGTGCTGCAGCTCGCTGCCCGCCGAGAGCAGGATAAGCTCGAGTTTGCCGCTCTCGCGCCTGGCGACATAGCCACCCTGCAGCGCGCCCTGCCGACGCGTCTCGGCCGGGATCTGATCGAGCAGCGGTACCGCCTGGCGTGAGAGCGCGAGCAACGTCGGGCCGTCCATGCGCTCGAGCGCCGCGACGAACGCGCCCGCGGTCTCCTCCGGATCCGCGGGACGGATCACGTCGAGATTCGGGATCAAGCGCAAGCCGGGAATGGTCTCGACCGGTTGATGCGTGGGGCCGTCCTCACCGACACCGACACTGTCGTGCGTGAATACGTAGATCACCGGCAAATGGCTGAGAGCTGCGAGGCGGATCGCAGCACGACAATAGTCCGCGAACACGAGAAACGTAGCGCCGCTCGGTCGATAGACGCCGTGCGCGGCAATGCCGTTCAGCATTGAACACATGCCGTGCTCGCGAATGCCGAAACGGATGTTGCGTCCGACGCGGTGCTCGGGCTTGAAGTCGTCGGTGCCCGCCTTCAGATCCCCGATGTAGTTCAGCGTCGAACCGTAGAGATCCGCGCTGCCGCCGATCAGCAGCGGCACCTGGGCCGCGAGCGGCTGCAGCACGTCCTGGCCAGCTTTGCGTGTCGCGATCTTGGCGTCCTTGGCGAACAACGGGATCGCAGCCAGCGCGGCGGCTGCGTCGAACGGGACATCCTTGCGATCGCTCGACGGCAGGTGCCGCAAAGCCGGCGCGCCTTCGAGCTGCGCGCGGAGCTGCGGGTTCTCTTTACTCCACTCGGCGAAGGTCTTGTCCCATGCGTCGTATTGCGCGCCGAGCGCCCGCGCGTGCTCCGCGAAATAGGTCGTAACAGCCGGGTCAACGTAGTAGTGCTCCGCGGGAAGGCCGAGACCCTTCCGAGCCGCGTCGATAAACTTGGCGCCGCCCTCTCCGTGTGCCTTTTGGGTGCCCTCGACCTCCGGAATGCCCTTGCCGATGAGGGTCTTAGCGATGATTACCTGTGGCTTGCCTTCCCCGGTGCCCTTGGCGTGCTCGAAAGCCTTATGGAAGGCAACCATGTCCTGGCCGTCGACGGTCTGAACACCGAAGCCGTTCGCTGCGAAGCGCGCAGTCACGTCGGCGCTCTGGGTCTCCTTGGCCATCGCGTCGAGCGTAACGTCATTCGAGTCGTAAATCAGGATGAGGTTGTCGAGCCGTTGGTGACCGGCAAACTCGATGGCTTCTTTGGCGACCCCCTCTTGTAGACAACCGTCACCGAGCAGCACCACGACGTGGTGATCGAAAATCGTGTGTTTGGCTGTGTTAAAATGGGCTGCAGCCATTTTTGCGGCCACCGCCATGCCGACGCCGTTCGCGACGCCCTGACCGAGTGGACCCGTCGTGGTTTCCACGCCGCTCGGCTCGAGCGTTCGCTCGGGGTGACCGGGCGTCTTCGAGCCCAGCTGACGGAAACGCTTGATCTCGTCGAGCGTCATATCGCGGTAGCCACTGAGGTGCAGCCATGAATAGAGGAACATGGAGCCGTGGCCCGCGGAGAGCACGAAGCGATCGCGGTTGAGCCACCCGGGGTGCTCCGGGCTGTAAACGAGCGCGTGCCCGAACAGCACCGCGCCGATCTCCGCGCAGCCAAGAGGTAAGCCAAGGTGGCCGCTCTGCGATGCGTGCACCGCGTCCATGGCGAGGCCGCGCGCCACGTTAGCGGCGCGGCCGAGAATATCCGTATGGAGTGTGGTCATGTGTCGTTTTGCTCCTGTCCGCTCTGATATCACGAGCGGGTTTTGACGGGGAACGAGTTCTCGCGCCGCGAGGTTGCGCGCGAGCACCCAGGATCCCGAGAAATTTCATGCGCTTGGCGGCCTCGCGACCGGCCCGCGAGCAAGCATACGAATTCGGCGGCCCTAGCCGCCGTTTGACGTCGCCAATCCGGTGCCGTGCATCTTCATCCGCCGGAACGGCCAGTGGCAGGCCAGAACACGTCAAATTCGTCCGCGGCAGGGCGGCTAAGACGTGATCGCGAGCGATTGGTCAATCCATTTTGCGTGGCGCCGCGAGGGCCAAGAGCCCGAGTCCGATCTCCCACCCGCGAAGATTGCGTTTGCGAACTCGGCGCCGAGCCACTTGCCGAGCCAGGGCGGTTGCTCCGACTCACACTCGACCCGCACTCTGTGTCGATCGTCGCGTTTTGAGATGACGCGCGTCGCGCTGCTTAGCCTCAGCTTTCGATTGTGTTGAAGTTCGGCCGTACGGGCGCCGGAGTTCATCCTTGGCCGACTCCAGACGCTTGCGTTCGCGCGGGGGCAATTTGTCGCCTGCGCGATTAATGTAGAATATCAACATCGACATGGCAGATCTAAAGGATTCTGACTTTCGACGTCGGCTTGCATCTGCAGCGCGCCGCAGCAAGCCGACGCTGGACTAGACAACTATCACGCAGGTGGCGGGGGTTGCTCGTGCTGCACTGTCACGGGTTCGAGCAACTACGGTGCAGGTGCTGTGTTCTTGGCACTCGCACTTCCGACACGAAAATACCGGCGCTAGCTATGGCACGTCGTCACGTGGCTACACGTTCCGTCACGCCAAAAAACTGAAACTATACGGCGTCGAGCGACACCCCCGGGTGGGCCCGAGTAAAGTCTCTCGATCTTCGTCCGAAAGGGCGGTAGGCTAAGTTCAATTGGCTTGGAGGTTTCGGCATGTCTCGGATACATATTGCTTACTTGTCAATGGGGACTGCACTTTTAGCAACGGCCTGCGGCGCGACTGTCGCGCATGAAAGACAGGATGCTGGCGTGTCCAGCGGCACTGCGGAAGTGGGCGGCGCATCTGACGGTAGCGGAGTAACTGGTGGTGAAGTGGGAGGAGTGACGGGTTTTCCGGGTGAAGTGGGTGGTGCTTCGCAAGTTTCCAATTGCAACCCCGACGTTGTTAGTCCAAGCGCGCGCACGCTGGTGACTCTCGCATCGGGTCAGGGTGCGCCCTATGCGATTGCGGTGGATTCAACGAGCGTCTACTGGTCAACCTACGGCATATTTGGCCAGAACAATGGCACGGTAATGAAGGTGCCGCTCAATGGCGGGGTCCCAATCACGTTAGCCTCCGGCCAGGGCGCACCCGCAAGTATCGCAGTGGATTCCACGAGCGTTTACTGGAGTACCTCCGCGATGATGAAAATGCCTCTGGGCGGTGGCACACCCGTTGAGCTGGCCACAGGTGTCTCGAATGACCCCATCGCGGTTGGTCCCCTGGGTGCATATGGTTCCGGCGCTGCCGGTGGCAATTTTTCGTTGGTCGCGGTCCCGCTCAACGGCGGCGCCCTAACAGCGCTCGCTCCGATCTCCGAAACGTATGGAATCGCCGTGGATGCTACCAGTGTCTACTGGACAAACTTCAGTGACCCTTGTCCCGTCATGAAAGTGCCGCTCAGGGGTGGCGCGTCAACTACATTGGTGTCGGCGCCAGGCGCTGGGTTCGGTATTGCACTGGATGCGTCTGACGTTTACTTCATTACGAGCGACGTTGTGATGTCGGTGCCACTCAATGGTGGTACCGCGACAACTTTGGTAACTCTAGGCGGGACGGGCATTGCAGTCGATGACTGCTTCGTATATTTCACAACAGGTACCCCAGGCGCCGGGTTGACTCCGTCCGGAACAGTTATGAAGGTAGCCAAGACCGGCGGTTCACCGGTTACACTTGCAACTGGGCAGGACCAACCTGGAAGTATCGCCGTAGATGCAACCAGCGTATATTGGGTCAACAATGGGTCGGACAGCGGCGCTACGGGCAGCGTCATGAGACTAACACCAAAATGACAACGCAATCCGCATGAACGCTGCAACTGCATGGAAGAATGCACGATGCTGTACGACTACCTCGCCCCCGTCGGTTGTGACACACAGTGGTCAACCTATCTACAGTGTTCCGGAGCTACAGGTGCGGATGTTTCGAATTGGGACCAGGTCGGCGGCCTCGCAGGGCGTGGTCGATTTCGTATCATCGAATCCTCCGTTGGTTTTGCTAGTACTACGGGCAAGAGACGAATTGGTTCCCAGCACTCGTAAAATGTGTTGGGGGTGGGGTTAGGCGCTCGCCACCACTAGCGATTGTCATGAAAACTGTACCGGGGTGCTCTGCAGGGCGGCGTTGTCGTATCCGTATTTTTCCGTTGTCTTGCCCATGAATTCGACGCAATGAGTCCCGTTTCCATTCGGAGAAGAATCAACTGGTGCCTAACCGGCAGTCGCTTTGGGCCGTAATGCTCCTGGCAGGCTCGATACGTTTCAGCAGTACACAACTGTGATACATGTTTCATTCGAGCAATTTAGGAGTACCCGTGTCTAAACTAAGTTCCTACGCCCAAAAACTTGGGTTACTGATTCTTGCGACCGGTTGTTCTTCCACGACAGTTACGACGGGCGGTAGCGTTGACGAATCCGGCGGCAATGGCGCGGGGCTCGCGGGCAATTCCAGCACTTTGGCTCCCACCTCGGGAGGCTCGGTCAACGGCGGCACGAGTTCGGGTGTCACTTCGAGTGCAGCAGGTCCTGCATCTGGAGGCACGAGCAGTGGCGGCTCTAGTTCGGGTGGCAATTCGCTCGGAGGCGCGTTGTCCATAGCGGGAGGCACCTCTGGCATAAGCACAACCACGGGAGGAACGCTGGGGTCGGGCGGTTCAGGGATTGGCGGCCTTGCCGTGGGCGGCGCGGTGGCCACGGGTGGTCTACCCGCGAGCGGTGGTGCAGTCGCAACTGGCGGCAAACTTGCGAGCGGGGGCGTTGTTGGCATCGGTGGGACGACCTCGACCGGCGGCGTGTCCTCGACCGGCGGTGCGCCCGCAATCGGCGGCCAAGGTGGCACAGGTGGCGTGTTCGTGACGGGTGGCAGGCCTGCGACCGGCGGTGCACCAGCGACCGGCGGCGTGTCCTCGACCGGCGGCGCACCTGGAACTGGGGGAAGCCCCAGCACCAGTTGTGGGATGCTTGCCACATGCGACGACGGTAACCCTTGCACGGTAGATAGCTGCTTGAACGCGGCCACCAGTCAATGCTCGCACTTGGCCAACCTCAATGCGCCCTGCGATGATGCAAATCCCTGTACCGCAGCCGACGTTTGCCACCCCGACGGTTCGTGTTCTGGAAGTGCCGTCACTTGCGACGACTCAAACTCCTGCACTAATGACTCTTGCGATTCAAGCAGCGGCGCGTGCACGCATGCAGTCGTCGTAGGACGCAGTTGTGATGACAAGTCCGCCTGCACTACGAACGATATTTGCGCTTCGAATGGCAGCTGCGCCGGTACGGTCTCGAATTGCGACGACAATAACCCATGCACCAATGATTCATGCAACACAACAACGGGCTGTGTTCACGCAAGCAATAGCGCCGCCTGTGACGACGGCGACTACTGTACCGGCACGGCAACGGCTCCCGACAGGTGCAGCGGCGGCGCATGTGTTGGAGGCGCGGTCAACACGGTCCCCGAGGGGTGCGGAAGCAATGCACAGGTGAAGTGCACCAATGGCATCGATGACGACGGCAACGGGCGCGTAGATTGTGACGATCCTAGTTGTGCGAACGTAACGTTTCTGCAAAACTCGTGCTGCTATTGCACTTGCGACCAATACATCAACGACATCAACAGTTGCTGTTGCTAAATGCGCGCACGGGTCGGGTTCGGCCTTGGGTGCCACGCCGTTTACTTATTCGGCTCGGGCTGATCAGGGTTCACGGTTTGGTCACGTCCGCCAGAGCGTAACTTGACGTAACCGCACGGATCATTGCATCCACGACTGTCGGGTACTGGACGATGTTGTCTTCGCGGTTAATGAAACCAAAGGCGTCGTTACCCGAGCCTCGCCACCCGTTATTGTCCCAAACGATTGGCACGATACCTGCGTCGTGCGTGACCTTTGTGACGTATTCCATGTAGTAGCGACGGTAGTTTTCGTAACCGGTTTGGTTGACCGCACCGTATTCACCCCAAATCACCGGAAGTCCCTTGTCGATATAGTGGGTCTTGAGCGCGGAGACTTGGCTCGCCACCCAATCCTCTTGACCCGAGCTGTCGGCGCCCGGGTTGCCTTGGCCCCACACGTGCGTCGTGCCGCTGCCGGCGAACGACCAAGGATCGTAGTAATGCGCGCTCAAGATGAGCTTGCCATACGGGTCCGTCGGGGCTTCGAAGCCGGCGAGGGTTTGGCTGATGTTGGTGTTGTACCCAGGGACAACCAAGCAGCGACCAACGTTATTGCCGCCGCTAGCACGAACGGTGTCCACGAAGGCCTGATTCAAACCATTGAGCACACCGTAGACAGCCGGCGAGGCCCCGCTCGGGGCGCCAACTTCGTTCATACTCTCGAAGAGGAGGTACTTACCGTAATCCTTGAAATGATCGGCGATTTGGGCCCAGATCTTCGTAAACTGGGTTGTCACCTGCTCAGTATTGGCCGAAGTTACCTTGCCCGAGCTGTCAACCAGGTTGATCCATCTGCCTTGAACATTGCTGCCGCCGTCGTGGTGCACATTAATAATGACGTACAGATCCTGATCGAGCGCGTACTTCACGATCTCTTCAACGCGCCCCATGAACGTCGGATGGATGGTGTAGTCGGGCGCAGGCCCGAAGCGATTGAACCAGGTTATCGGAATACGCACGACGCCAAAACCCGATGCTGCAACCAGTTTGAACAGATCGGCGTTTACCAGCGGGTTGCCCCAGACCGTTTCCGCCTCGAGATCCGGTGGCACGGGGGTGGAGCTGGAGCTGGAGATATAGGAGTCCAGGCTATTGCCGAGATTCCAACCGAGTCGCATGTCGGCAACCGCTGCGCTCGGAACACAGTCGGCGTCGATGGGGAGCCCTGAATCCTCCGTCGCATCGTTGAAAGTGCCGCCGCTGCCCGTAGCACCACCACTTGCAGTTCCACCACTTGCGCCAACGACACTGTTCGTAGCTCCGCCACTTGCGCTAGTGTGCTCGCCCTGCGCCACGCAGCCCGACGTCAAAAGAATGCCGAAGCCTATGCCCCATCGGGCGCAGTGACTCCAGCGGATGCGGTAAGATCTCATCGAAACTCCTCGAAGGCTCGCCCCGAACCGGGTCGAAAGGGCGACTGTCACTCTGATAGCACGGCAGCGCGACTTTTCTCGAAGCCGCACGCGGTTCTTTTTTGGGCGTGACGGCACGGAAACGCGGGTTTTGGTACTCGATTGCGCGCGCTGTGCAGAAATGCGCCTTTCCCGTGCCGATGTGCCATCAATCAGGATCGGCACTATGAACAAGAAAACAGAAAACTCGCTGGACGGCTCGCAGTGCAAAGCGCTCTCGACACGTGGCTGCCTTTGGCCCCGACTGATTATCGTGTTACTGTCTGGGCCGCGGGTTCTGCCGCAAACGTGTGTCCGGTACCCAACCGATATCCAGAAGAGGGAGTGTCATGCAAGATGAGCAAGTGGCCGCACCAGACAGCACAGCGGTGCGCGTCGCCCTGTGGCGGGCGTTGCACTTGGAAGTCGATTCGCCACCACACGTGCTAAAAGACGAGGTCGGACTGAAGTTGGCGGCTCCCGACGACGGGTGGCGCAGCCGTCCCGATATGAGCCCGTTCACTCGACCATTCCGCGCCGCCATCTTAGCGCGCGCCCGCTTCATCGAAGATCTCGTCGTGGAGCGAGCTGCCCGTGGCGTCGAGCAGTACGTCATCCTCGGCGCGGGCCTTGACACCTTCGCTCAGCGTCGCCCTGAGCTCGCCTCCCGAATGGTCGTCTTCGAGATTGATCAGCCTGGCCCTCAGGCGTGGAAGCGTCAACGTCTCGTCAACCTCGACTTCGGCATCCCGTCGTTCCTTCGGTTCGTGCCGGTCAACTTCGAGGCAGGTGACGCGTGGTGGGAGCGGCTGACGGCATCGGGATTCGACTCCGGACGGCCTGCGGTGGTTGCGTCCACCGGCGTCAGCATGTACCTGACCAAGGAGGCAATCGCAGCAACGCTACGCCAAGTCGCGGCGCTCGCTTCGGGCTCCACATTCGCCATGTCGTTCCTGCTTCCAGTCGAGATGGCGGATCCAGAGGTGCGTCCCGGGATTGAGCGAGCGATAGCGGGTGCACGAGCAAGCGGTACGCCTTTTATCAGCTTCTTCACGCCAACAGAGATGCTGGCGCTGGCCCGCGATGCCGGCTTCAAAGAGGTAGAACACGTATCGGCTGCCGCGCTTGCCGAACGCTACTTCGCGGGCAGAACTGATGGCCTTCGTCCGCCCAATAATTCAGAAGAACTGCTGGTGGCGACTACCTAAAGCAACCCGCCGCTGTTGGCCCGGCCAGGACTCGGTCCACGAGTATCGACGCGGTTGCGCCGGCCCACTCGCTGCCCATGGTTACGGCTCCAATACCGCCTGTGGGGAGCGTGTCGGTGCTGGACACGTCTACCGGCAAGGGGCGCCCGCCGCGGACGAGAGCTGCGCGATGAGCACGGTCGCTTGCCGCATGATTGAATCGACGAGAACCTGCGTGTCCACGTGGGCGCCATTCTCCTGTTGAATGCAAACCTACGTCTACCCTTTCTGCGTCGCTGGCAGCAGGTGGCGCGCAGGCCACCTTCCCTGCCCTTGTGACGAGCAGTAACTTGGGGCATGTTTGTGATGCGCCCCAACGAATACCGTAGTCCGGATTGACTCGGGCAAATAATGGCCTAGGCCTATGCCACCGCCTGATTCAGTGCCTCCAGTGCCCGGACGCCGTGTTCGGTTGTTCCGAAACGGACGTAATCAAGCTATTAGAATTCCAAGGGAATTCGAGCTTGAGGCTGAAGAGGCAACGATGCGGCGCGAGGGTTCGCGGCTCATCATCGAACCCGTTGACATCCCCCGCGGGCTCTGCGCTGTTCTCGACACGTTGGAACCATTGGAAGACGAGCTGCCCGACGTTGACGGGAACCTGGCATCCCTGGATGACATCGAACTGTGACGGCGAATCTTCGCTATCTGCTCGACACGAACATGCTCTCCGCACTGCTTCGCGATCCTCATGGGCGCGTCGCTCAACGAATCAACGTCGTGGGAGAAAAGTCCGTGTGTACGAGTATAATCGTGGCAAGCGAGATGCGGTACGGCGCACGCAAGCGTGGGTCCGCGCGCTTGTCGCACCACGTTGACTTGATCTTGTCCGCAATCGAGCTGCTGTCGTTCGAGGCCCCGGCGGATGAATTCTACGCACGAATTCACGACGAGCTCGAGCGCGCAGGAACGCCCGTCGGACCCAACGACATGCTGATTGCCGCACAGGCCTTGTGCAATAATCTAGTGATCGTGACCGCGAATGACAGGGAGTTTTCGCGGATCCACGATCTGGAAGTCGAGAACTGGCTTGCGTGAACGTCAGGACTCGGCTGACCTCGAAGCGCATCGCTCTGAATAGGCGAGGTGCCGCCGGCCGCCAGCAATCCACCGACTGTGATGGGCGCAATGTGTGCATTGCCCCAACATCGTCATGAATGCGTCTATGCGCAATCGACGCGAGAGCAGGACAATATGTGCGGCTAGGAGAGCCAAAGGTTCTTGCGAAGTCTAGTGTGCAGCAGGGCCACAATTGTTTACAACGCGCACTTATGCGATCTTCTTCTTTCGCCTGGCGCCAATTTACCGCTAACTTGAGGGGTAATGTCTTCAGCCACGGTACGACCTCGATCGTGATTCGACTACAGCACGAAAGCCGCGCAATCTACAAGTGCCAATACTACACTCGTGACGCGTCGATATCGATTTCCGACTCACAGGGTGATCGAGCACATTGTGGATCGCATGTTGACGATCCATTGCCCTATCCAAGCGATAAACACCCCGCAAACCAAGACCAAGGCGTCTGAGCTCAAGGATTTGCCCTGCTCACGGGTGCTTCGCGGCTGTCCGCAACCCGCTGGCAAGGCGAGGAGGATGCCGCAGAACTATTTGTCGGTGATTTCGCTGCGGCAGGGAAGATGGATGGCGCGGTGGTGACGGGCTTGAAGTGACGAGCGTGCCTGTCACAGAAACTATACTTGAACCGGAATTTCACAAGGCGCGAGGCTCTGACACTACCACTCATCACCAGTTCCTGTTATACTTGAAAGAATACTGACGTTTTCGAGAGGTACCCCAATGCTGGCCCATCGTATGAAGATCTTGATTCCGGAAAATCATGAAGTGACTCTCCGGTTGCCCAATGAGCTTCCGCCCGGGGCAGCGGAAGTAATCGTTCTTTCAGATTCGTCTGATCGTGCATCGCGCGGCAGTAACATCAATGCGTGGCTGGTGAGCTTGGCCGCGGATGTTCCTGGCACTCCGGTGCTTTCGCTTGACGCCTTGCGCCGAGAAAACATGTACGAATGACTGTCGTTGTACTGGACACGAATATCCTGTTGCGACTCGTTCACGCAGCTGCTCCCGAACATGCAGTTTGCCAAGATGCGGTGCGCCGACTTGTAGAGCTTGGCGGTGAGCTTGCAATCACCGGCCAGATTGCGGTCGAATTTTGGGTTGTCGCTACCCGGCCTTTGAACGTGAATGGCTTTGGGTGGGCGCCGGCCGTCGCGCGCAACAAGCTGGACGAGATTTTGGGGGAAGTTAAGTTGCTCGCCGAACCTACTGACACCACTGCAGTCTGGCTGGACCTCGTCACCGCGTGTTCCATCTCGGGAAAGAGAGCACACGACGCGCGCATCGCCGCTGCATTACGTGCGAGCGGTGTTCGGTATCTCTTAACTCTCAACCCGTCGGACTTCATCGGAATACCCGACATCATTTCCATTCATCCTTTAGGGCCAATTGAGTTGTGAGACTCGGTTGCGTTCTGGGCTCAAGCCTGATTTGGGGCGGGTAGGCAAGTCAGCAAGTCGATGCTAGGTTGTGAACGGTGGCCAACCTACATCCAACCCGGTCGCCTAAGCCGCATCTATTGCAGTTCATAGGAAGGCAGGTTGTAAAGGTGTGCCGTCGAGTCGCACCAGTGCTCACACGCTTGCTACCTGGCCGCAACGGCCGCATCACACGGCTACGAGCCAAGCACGCGTGGACGGACTGGGACGAGACGGAAATCGAGCGAGAACTGAACTCGTGGAAAAACCTCAATGATTGGCCTGCTCGGATGCATCATCCCAATCCAGGACCTCAAAGCAATTGAGCAGTCTGGCGAATAGCGCGGCCTCAGCAGGTGCCAATTTCGCGCACAAACTGCACTGGGATTGATTTGGCGGGGCGAATAATGGTCTCCTAGTCGCTCTATCTCGGAGTCGGAGGGCTTTTCCGTGCCGTACCAACAAATCCAGGATCTCTAGACACCCGAACCTCCTTTCGCCAATGACTAACTTCGCCTTCCTCAAGTCTGAATGGCCTGACTTTTTCGAGTCGGCGGCGAAGGCTGAGGGACTCGTTTGCGGCTAGGAGAGCCAAAGGTTCTTGCGAAGTCTAGTCATGCAGCAGGGCCACAATTGTTTACATAACAAGGACTTATGCGATCTTCTTCTTTCGCCTGGCGCCAATTTACCGGTCACTTGATTGATTCCAAAGCAGGAGCTTTCCTGCCCGGCGAGCTGGCGGCTGCTCGCCGGTAAACCGCCCCGACCATCGCGGTCGTCGGCATTGACGGTGACACCCGCGTGAATGCTGAAGCCTCCAAATTCGCCAACGTGCGGGGATCGCCGAAGCGCAAACCGCTGGGCATCCGCATCTTCCTCGGTGAATTCAATGTCACCGTTGCCCTTCAACGCCGCAATCTTGCCGATTCCGAGAGAACCCCGCAGGCACGACGCCAACGGATTTTCCTTTTCGAATGAGTCGTCGGCGTCAGCCAGGCGAATCAATCCCTTTTTCTTAAGCCACGTAGCGAAGCGACGGTAGACATTGAAAGCTGTTGCAATCAGCTCGACAGGCTTGAGCGAGGGCAATGAATGAAACATTGTTCGGACAAGCGCGATGCCCGGAGTATGTGGCGTTCCAGGCAAGAACTATGCTCATTGCGGTGATAATTGTGGCAAGATGGGTGGCGCTCGACACTTTCGATCGTCGATTCGCCAGTCGTCAGGGCGTCTCGCTCGTCGTGAACCGTAGCCACGTGCATTCAAGTCACCAAGCAAGGACTTGCAGTCCTAAGAGAGGAACACCTCGTCAGCCAAGTGAGCAAGCGGCGCCCTCACGCCCGCCGCGGACGAGAGCTGCGCGATGAGCACGGTCGCTTGCCGCATGATTGAATCGACGAGAACCTGCGTGTCCACGTGGGCGCTATTCTCCTGTTGAATGCAAAGGTTCGTCTACACTTTCCGAGTCGCTCGCAGCAGGTGGCGGGTAGGCCACCTTCCCTGCCCTTGTGAGCACGGTAACTTGAAGGGCATGCTGCCCGACGCAATCCCGGGGTTTCCCTTTCAACCCCATAGCGCCACTCGGGACAGTAATGGGATTTGCGCGGCTCGCGACCAGACTTTTGGGGAAGCTTCTGTCAGAGAACGAGGTAAAAGAGGCAGTCGTTGGGGTCGGTCTGACCCCCCAAGAGGTCAAGAAATGAACCAATCAACGGTCGTCGTTGTGCTGGCAATGACATTTGTGGCATGTTCCTCGGACAACACTGCAGGTACGGGCGCGAGCCCGACGAATACAGGGGGAAGCAATAACGGCGGTGCCGTCAATGCGGGTGGCCAGGCGACACAGGGCGGTGCCTCAACGGCGTCTTCAGGTGGGAATTCGAGCCCCACTCAGAATTGCCCGCCTTGGCCCAAGGAGAAGCTATTCCCGATTGCGGGTCCGTATTTTTACGGTCCCAATCCCGGGCCATGCACTGTTACCACACAGGGAGCCGTCTACACGGTGACGTATGACGCCTCGAATAAGCCAATCCGCCAAGCCACCAGCGACAATGTGAATGTCACGACTTATGGCTACACGTCGGGATTATTGACCACCGAAACGGACCTCAACCAAGCGAACCAGAACAACGTAGCCTATCAGTACTCGGACAACGCGGCTGGCTATACCAACTCGAGCGCCGCAGGCGTGCTGTCAACTTACACATACACGCTCGACGCCCAAGGCTACCCGCAGAGCGTCACGGCGCAGGGCTCGATTCTTGGCCCCACCTCTCCTGCGCGTTATCAATTCTTGTACGACAATTGTCGGATCACCGAACGCGTGGCTTACCTAGCTGACAACACCGAGAGCACGAACAGTGACATGTTCTTTTCTTACGATAGCCAGGGGCGAATGATCGAACGCACGTCGACCTCGTTTGACGAAACGTATGATTACACTTGTTGGTAATTTCCGGCTGGCAACTGGTCGGGTCCAGCGAAGGTCCATGGCCCCATCTGAGAATTTGGATCGCCTGCGTATGCGCCGCCAGGCACTGGCGCTCACAGCGCCGTTCAGAGGCAAGGCGCAGCGCGACTAGCGCGGGAAGCGATGCGGGCGTGGCGGAAGTCGCGGCGGTTGTGGCTAATGCCAACTGCTAAGAAAGCGTTAGGGTCTATTCATTCTGCAGTCTAACCGAGATTACTCATAAACTCGGCGATGGCCGTCGCGATCTCGGCGGGTTACGACAAAGTGTACGCGTCCATCATTCGCGGAGTCCCGGCTCTCGCGTTCCCGTAAGTTTTCTCGCGGGTCAGCTCGACTTGGGCGCGTTCAAGGCCAACCGCTCGCGGGCAATCTCGAGACCCCGCTCTTGTCTGGCTCGTGGCCGGATTCGTAGAAAGTAAGCATCGCAAAAGAATCATTAACGGAAATTGAGTACAATTCGCGCTGCTCTTCGAGCGAATTAGAGCGCGAGCCGATTCGCCCAATTACCGGCGTATTGGAGGATTGCATGAGCATCAACATTTCTGGCCCCTTCGGGCGGGCTTCTTTTGAGCATCGGCGTAGAGCAGCCGCCTATTTCGGAACTTGCTTGGCAGCCTGGGCTATTGGCTGCTCCGGCTCGAGCGCACCGGGCGGTGATACCGGCCAAGGCGGTTCGGGTGTCGGGGGAACGTCGGCTGGCGCGACTGGCGGCACTACAAGCAATCCGTCAACAGGCGGTGCTTCGCAGGCGGCTACCGGTGGCGCCCCGGCATCCGGAGGTGCACCCGCCACCGGTGGGAGACCACCCGTGGCCACGGGTGGCTCGCCGATGCAAACCGGCGGTTCTCCACCAACCGGCGGTTCTCCGCCAACCGGCGGTTCTCCGCCAACCGGCGGTTCTCCGCCAACCGGCGGGAGATCTTCGACGACGCCTATCGGCGGCGCGACGGCGATCGCAACGGGCGGCACCACCGCAACGGCAACGGGCGGCACGCGAGCCACGACCAGCGGCGGCGCTTCAGCGATGCCAACGGGTGGTCGCACCTCGGCGGGCGGCAACACCTCGACCGGGGGTAGCAGCGCTAGCGCGGGCGGCAGCACCGCTGCAGGCGGCAGCACCGCGGCTGGCGGAGCCACTCCGAGTAAAGGCTGCGGCACGCAGGGGATGCAAACTCTGATAGCCGGCGGACAGGCGGTTTCCGGCGGGCTCAGCACTTCGCACAGACTCACCATCACGAGTGGCGGAGCGAGTCACGAATACATCATCGACATTCCGGCGGATTACTCTTCGACGCACCCGTATCGCCTGATCTTTTCCTGGTACCAGGCGTACGGTTCTGACACCGGTAATGCGACTGGCCTATATCCCGCCTTTAATGGGCCAAACTTCAACGCAACCGACTATGCTTATTACGGGCTCCACCGCGAAGCGATGGCGGCGAACGATCCCGCCATCTTCATAGCGCCCGCCGGGAGCGGCAACACGCCATGGGATTTCACTCGCGACAGTGTTCTCTTCGACGACATACTCGCCAAGGTCGACGCGAACCTGTGCATCGACGACAGCCGCGTCTTTTCCACGGGCTTCAGCTTCGGAGCCATGATGACCTATGCCTTATCGATCACGCGTCAGACGAAGCTACGCGCGGTGGTTGCCATGGCAGCGGCCAACTATAATCTTCCCGGTGAGCCGACGGATTCGAATGCGGCGCCCATCGCGTACATGGGTACAGTTGGCATGAGCGATGGGACTTGTCCTTACATCAACTCAGATGCGAGCAAGACGGGCGGGAAATGGTGCGCGATTACCCACGCCCAGGACAATGGGTGCACGATTCCCGCGACCATCACAACGACAACGGCCGGCAGCAAGAAATATGTCTGCTACGATTTCGCAGGGTGCAAAGCGGGTTACCCTGTCAAAATGTGCACGTTCGACGGCGCGCACACCCCGGCGGTTGTGGATGACGGGACCAATACCGGGGATGATGGCCTGAAAGCCTTCATTCCACCGCTGGCCTGGCAGTTCATCGCGCAGTTCTAATCGCGTAAAAGCCGCATTCCCGGTATGCGGCAAGACGAGACGGCATCCCGGTGTCGTCTCGTTCTTTTTGTCGTCACGTCGCGGAAACGCGTGGGTGCCGTTTTGCACAAGGGTCACAACTCAGCGAGCCCATCGCCCGACCGAGCATCGCCCGACGTTTGCGATGCTCTACACGCGAGGCCAGCCTGTCTAGCGGTGCCGATAGCCGCCACCATGGGCGCGACCATAATAATGGGCCCCGCCATAGTAACCGTGAGAACCGCGGTACTCGTGAAGATAGCTGGGCTCAGCACCATAATGGTGCCAGGTACGCCCCTCTCGGTAGTACCAATAGCCGCCGTAATAATACACTGGGCGGCCTTCGTAATACGCGGGTTCGTACGCCGCGATGTAAGCATCTGGTGGGTAGTCGTCTTGAGCTTGAGCCGGCACCGTGGCCACCAGGCATGACGACATCACTCCAAGGCACAGAACGCTTTTCAAAACATTGAGTACGTTTTGTTTCATGTTGTTCCTCATTTCTTCGAAATTTCCGATGGTTGGTGGCTAGCATGTTCCCGGAGATGCTCAGCCAGGGTCGAGCGCTGAGCGGGCGTAAGCAGTGGAGCCAAGGTCTGGTAGAAGAGTGCCATTCGCTCAGTGCCGTGGATTGCGACTTGGCCATGGGCGACGGCCGCAATGGATTTTGCGTCGAAGGATTCGGCAACGAAAGTTTTGGCGAAGCTCTCCTGATGAGCTTCCCCTTGCTTGTGGTCGAACTTACTAGCCAAACCGGAGAGCGCCGTGCGCAGCGCGGTCGTGATCTTCTCGACCTGATCGGGCGTGAGGTTCAGCTCATGCGTGAGCTCGCTCACTTGTTCTTGAAGTTCATGGGCGCGGGCATCGACGTCGTGATTGGATTGCTGCCACACCTCCCAGTGCGCTTGAACCTTGTCGGCAAGCGCCGTGCGTTCGGCCGGCGAGAGAAGCGCGTGGAGCTGGTTTAGCGCGTCAGCGCTGCATTCATGAACATTGGGTGTGGTTTTCAATTGCGCGATTGTCGTGTTGACTTTCGACTTGTCAATCGCCCCGGCAGCCACCCCATCTGCTAACATCAGCAGAACCTTGTTCTGAACCTCAGCGGCTGGAGCCATGCATGCGTAGAGGCTAGTCTGGATCTTCTCGATTTGAGGCCGTTTGGCGCTGTCGGCGCCCAACGTGTCGAGGCTCATTGCGACAAACTGCGTCACGCCACCAAGATGATGGTGTCGGTGATGCTCTTTTAGCTCAGCCGTGGCAATGGGGTCGCCTTTTGAGTTCTCGCTCGCAGGGGAAGCGCTGCTGGCCGCAACGGGCGCTCCGCTTGCGGCGGAAGGAGCGTTGCTCGGTGAAGTGTTGGCTTGGCAAGCGCAGAGAGCTACGCCTGTGATAAAAGCAAAACCGGTTGCAGTTAACTGTTTCATATTCACCCAAATCAATTTGGCAGTTTTACGGACTCCACCTCATACCGTAAGTATCTACCGTGTGTCAAAGGGGTAATCCCAGGGCGGGCGCATCTTATTTCCCTTGAATTTCTGGCAATCCTGCCTGAAGCAGCTTGAGAAGGTAGGCGTCACTCCAGGCCGCAAGTTTTCGTTTGGCTTGAATGCCGTGTTTATGGGAGCGCTCGTTTTTCGCAAGATTCATCGCAATCTTGCGGAGCTGGGCGATGTTTTCAGGCCCGTGGTCGGTTCGGATTCGCGATTGATCCTCATTGAAGGCAACGTCAAGACACCAATGCAGTTGGTTCTCGATGGTCCAGTGGCCGCGAATCATTGACGCGAATGACTGGGCGTCCAGAGCCTGGCTACTCCAGTAGTAACGGCACTCAATGGACGTTTTCTGATCGCCGACGGTCCGCTCGCTCTCGATCAGAATGACACTGCGCAAGCCCTTCCACTTCGGCAGGTCCTCAAACCAGCTAAGTTGTTGCGAGGCCCAGACGCGTCGCACTTCGAGTCGGCCGTGTTCACTCCCATCGACCGTCTCGTGAAAGGTGTGTTCGACTTCTCGAAAGTTTGCAGCTCGCGCATCGGTGAAGAAATCTTCGACTTCCTTTCGAGCCGTTCCTTGATTGCCTTTGAGGCCCATAATGTAGTTGCCGTCCTGATCAATAATCGTCTTCGCGATGTCCCTCTGGCATCCCATGGCGTCGACCGTAACGGTGGCTCCTCTGATATCCAAGAGTTCAAGAAGCTTCGGAATGGCCGTAATCTCGTTGGATTTCTCTTCAGTCGCGATCTGACCGAGCGTCAACTTGTTGTCCGCGATCCAGGCGCTCACTACATGCAATGCCTTCTTGCCTGTCGCGCGATCGAACGAGTGGCGTACGGTCTTGCCGTCAATTGCAACGAGTTTGCCGTTAGTTCCTCCCGACAGAGCTTGCACCCACGCAATGAAGCCTGCATTGAAAGCCACTGGGTCAATTGCGCTCAGCACCCGTCTAAACGTGTCCGCGCACGGAATTCCCTTGGGCAGACGCAGGAACGTCCTGAGCCAATCCTGCTTAGCAATTCCGAATTCCTCCATATCCTCCCATCCTTCGCCCACGCAAATCATCGTCAACAGGGCAATGATAAGAATATCCATGAGCAAGTGATACCGGGTGCGCTCCACGCGCGGGTCTTGCACCCCTTCAAAGAATTTGAAAATCCCAAGATGGCTTTCTTCCTCGTCACTCATAGGCGCGACGAGATATCACCCTGCAGCCAATGGAAAGCTCTATCTTGTGGGCGGCATCCAAATAGATCTCACAAAGTGTGAACAAACCTACACTTCGGTCGATGTCAGATGGTGCGCCCGCCCTGGGGGTAATCCCGTAGTTAGCTGAGGCATTTTCACTCATTGGAGCCAAAGTTCGTCATTCGAGGTGTTGGGCCACTTTCGACAGCAACCGCAGTGCCCGCAGACCGAGCCGTGAAACTGAGAGGACATACGCCGCGATTTTCAAATGCTTCCTCGTCATTCAAAAAAATTTCGGGATCGAGAATCCGGCTCTTGTGTTCGTGGGAATAGAGCGTAGTTTTCACTGTAGCTGTAGCGAGAACGCGATTGCGATGGGCTTACGCGGTGCCAGCAGCTTGGCCGTGGAACGAGCTGCAGCCTTCGAGATAGTGTTACCGGCCGTAAAGCTTAGAGCACCCGAGTTGGGCGACGCGATTGTATGCACCCATCTGCGCGATGACTCCTCAGTCACCCAATTCATCGCCCCAGTCGTCGTAGGAAGGCACATGAGCGAGAAACTGGAAGACAACGATTCGCTGAATATTACCGCGACGGATCTCGCGCCGGTTCGCGAGTTGCCGGTGATGTGGTCATCGCAGGGACACTATGAGTACGACAGCCCGCTCGATCCTGTCAACTTGGTAGCTCAACCCTTCGTGCAGCATCGACTGGCTCAGGTCTCGGGCAATCGAGTCGCGATTGTCGTGACCGACGCTCACCTCAAGTTGATGCGCGAGGCTGACACCAACCTCATCGACGATGGTGTGCGCGACACAGGGGTGGAGATCGATCCAAAGCGACCTTACAGCGACATGACCTACTTCGAAATCGACATGGCCCGGATCCTCGGCATTCCCGCCGAAGGCCCGCCGCGCGCGGACTACCCCGAGCTACGCGACTTCACCGAGCCGCAGCGGCAGAAGTTTCGGGCGCTGCACGAGCAGTTGGACCCGTCCTGCAGGTGTTCTTGAAACACGCCGCGCTCACCCCGGGGCACTTCGTTCGTAGACCTCTTGGTTACGGGCGGTTGCATCGCGAGTAATTCGAGGGGGGGAGGTCCTAGAGCTTTGTTTTGGGCGGCACGCGCACGTTGGGTGGCGCAAGGTTTTAGTAGGCGTGTACCTGCCTTTGGCGCGCGTTTCGTGCCAACATCCTTCGAGGCGTGTGGATCACGGATGGATGATCCTTTCAATGCGTGCTCGAAAAGGCGAGCCGTAGCCGAATTCGCACGTCGAATTCTAACTGTCAATAGTACTTAGTTTACGTCTTGCCCGAGGCCAACCTAGATCCTCAATGACGCGAAGCTTCCCGATCGTCGTGCGAAATGCTTTTCAGAAATGCTTTTCAGTGGGCTCACGACAAAATCATACCCACATCGGGCAAAGGGTTTCACGTGACGATCCTCGCAAGCCGGTGAGCCACGGGGGTGCTATTGAATGATGCTCCCGATGGCCTCGCGAGCCCATCGCACAATCCCAAGCTTGGTGTTTGTGCAAACCAGAGGTGCCATGAATCTCGATCTGTGTAAACCGTTCTCAAGTCTTTTCAACGCGCTGTTACTGTCGGCTGCGTTAGCTTCCATGATCTCTTGTTCCGGTAACGGAAACGCAACTGCAACTGAGTCCGGCGGAGGCAGCGCAGGAGTGTCCGGCTCAGGCGGCAACGCGAATGGCTCGGGCGGCAACGTGAATGGCTCGGGCGGTTCTGGGCTCGTGGGCGGCGCTGTGGCCACTGGCGGCAACGTGAATGGCTCGGGCGGCAACGTGAATGGCTCGGGCGGTTCTGGGCTCGTGGGCGGCGCCGTGGCCACGGGCGGCACCGTGAATGGCTCGGGTGGCAACGTGAATGGCTCGGGCGGTTCTGGGCTCGTGGGCGGCGCCGGGACAACGGGCGGCAATGACACCAGCACTACAAGCGCCGCCACCGGTGGTCGTCCCGCAGCCACGGGCGGCAGCAATTCGGGCGGAACAGCCGTCATCACTGGTGGGACAACATCTGTCACCACTGGTGGAACAACCTCGGTCACCTCCGGGTGCGACGCAACAACGACACCAGTTGCCCGGCACGGCAAGCTTAGCGTCCAGGGCAATCGAATGGTGAATGAGTGCGGCAGAACCGTTACGTTACGAGGAATGTCGCTCTACGACTGGAACCAAGCAGGTTGGCAATTCTACAACGCCAATGCGATAGCGAACCTTGCGCAGCAGAAGAAGTGCACACTGATTCGCGTCCCGCTGACAGCCGCGGACTATCCCGGCTCCATGGACCGAGTGAAGACCGTGATGGACGCCTGCATTGCCAATGGCATCTACTGCATCGCCAATTGGCACGTGGTGGGTGCGTCCAACGTAGACAATGCGACTCAATTTTACACTACGCTCGCCCAGGCCTACGGCAACACGCCGAACATCATTTACGAGCCTTGGAATGAGCCGACGACCGATACCTGGGCCACGATCAAGGCGTATCACGAAAAGATCATCGCTGCGGTTCGCCCCATTGACCCGGACAACGTCTTTTTGCTCGGCAACCGCCAATGGGACCAACGCCCCGACGAGGCCTGCAATGACCCAGTGACGAGCACGAGTAACGTTGCCTACGTTGTACACTTCTATGCGAACAGCAACAAGCTCTCGGCATTCCAGCCATACCTCGATTCATGTTTGAGCAAAGGCTTTCCCATTTTTGCCACCGAATACGGCGGGGTCTCGTCGAACGGCAACGGCACGTTCAACACGGCGGAGATGCAGAACTGGTGGAACTATATGGACGCGAATTCCATCAGTTCGGCCAATTGGGCCGTGGAGACCAACACCGAAACATCATCTGTGTTTACAACGACCGCCAATGCAAACGGCCCCTGGCAAGACAGCGAGATTACGAACTCTGGCACTCAGGTCTTCCAGTACATCGCAAGCAAGTACAGCGAGACGATGTCGCAGTGAGATTGCGGCCACCGGCGGCTGCACCTGATGCGGCCACAGTTGCCGCGCCTGCATCGCCGGCCGCGCGTGGGAAGACTTCACTAGCCGCAAGGAGTGGTCAATGTTATGGGCGTGAATCCCCATTTTAGGTATAAGCCAGTGGATTCTCACCTATTCGAATATTTGCAGCGAATTCTAACGGCCCGCGTGTATGACGTTGCCATCGAGTCGGCGTTGGAAAGGGCCCCGAAACTCTCGAGCCGCCTAGATTGTCACGTCTGGCTCAAACGCGAGGACACCCAACCTGTTTTTAGCTTCAAGCTGCGCGGTGCCTACAACAAGATGGTTCGCCTTTCCGCCTCTCAGCTGCAAAAGGGGGTCATCTGTGCTTCCGCTGGGAATCATGCTCAGGGCGTCGCGCTGAGCGCTCAACGGCTGGGTTGTCGAGCAGTCGTTGTGATGCCGGTCACGACGCCGACGCTCAAGTCAGACGCCGTGCGGGCGTTGGGAGCGGAGGTGATTTTACACGGTGACAGCTATTCCGATGCGTATGAGCACGCAGTCGAACTCGAAAGGGACCTGGGGCTTACCTTCATTCATCCGTTCGACGACCCCGATGTCATTGCGGGGCAAGGCACGATTGGCATGGAGATTCTGCGCCAGCATCAAGACCCAATTCATGCGGTGTTCGTTGCCGTGGGTGGGGGCGGGTTGATCTCCGGCGTTGCGGCTTACATCAAGGCGGTAAGGCCCGAGGTTAAGGTCATTGGGGTTCAAATGGACGACTCCAATGCAATGATTCGCTCGATTCAGGCAGGAGCACGAGTCACTCTGAACCAGGTCGGGCTGTTTTCCGACGGCACCGCAGTAAAGTTAGTCGGAAGCGAAACGTATCGACTCGCCAGCACCCTAGTTGACGAGTTCGTTACGGTAGACACGGACAGTGTGTGCGCTGCCATCAAAGACGTATTCGAAGATACGCGCAGCATACTCGAGCCAGCCGGAGCGCTCAGTATTGCGGGCCTAAAGCAATATGCAAGGCTCCATCACATCCGTGGCCAGAATCTGATTGCGATTGCGTGCGGCGCCAACATGAACTTCAATCGCTTACGCTTCGTAGCCGAGCGTGCAGAAGTCGGCGAAGAGCACGAAGCGCTGTTTGCCATTACGATCCCCGAGGAGCGTGGTAGCTTTCGGCGGCTGTGCGCCGTGATTGGGCAGCGCAGTGTGACTGAATTTAGCTATCGCATTTCTGACGCGCGGCAAGCCCACGTGTTCGTGGGTATTGCGACACAGAATCGCGGTGAATCCGGGGAGGTTTGTCAGGCTCTCAATGCGCATGGTTTCTCTGCGTTGGAGTTGAGTGACGATGAGCTTTCAAAGGAGCACGTACGCTACATGGTGGGTGGGCGCAGCAACCTGGCTCAGGATGAGCGGCTCTATCAATTCGAATTCCCTGAACGGCCCGGCGCGCTCATGCAGTTTCTGGCGTGTATGCACCCCGATTGGAATATCAGTCTCTTTCACTATCGCAATCGAGGGTCGGACTACGGGCGCATCTTGGTAGGCATGCAAGTTCCCGCCGACGAAGTTGCCGCATTCAGGGAATTCCTAGAAACGCTGGCCTACCCGTACATCGATGACACCGAGAACCCCGTGTATCAATTATTCCTTCGGTGAGTAAATTGCGCTTAGAGGCACGCGCAACTCCCGCAGGCCCGCCTTTGTCTTTCACGGCACGTGGACACAACTCACGAAACTACAACGCGGTCGCGTCACGTCAAATTGCCTCGATTCGTGCGCTACTAGGTCATCCTCCAATCGGTGGCAGCCGTGGCCACGCCGCCCGCAGTTTACGTGACTGTTCGGAATCCGGGGAAGCTCGCGAGAGTCGCGTCGAACGTCGCGACATCTCCGATAAGGCCCCGTTGCTGGAGCACAACGAGAGCCGCGTCGTTGTAGTTCAGCGAACCACCGGATTGTTCGATGAGGTCGAGTACCTCCGAGAACAGCGGCTCAAGCTTGCTTTGCGTAAAGCCAACAAGGCCCTCCTCGAACCATCCTCGCACTTTCTGCAAGATTTGCGAAAGGTTGGGTGGACGCTGCCGTCGCTGCGTAGTTCTTCGACAAAGCACGGAAACTGCCTCTTGCAAGGTCAAGTCAACTATTTGCAGTGTATCTCCGGCGGCACGGATTCGTTCCGCCAGTGCTTCCGCCCGATCATGCAACGAATCGTAATGATCGAGATGTCCAATGATCACGTTCGCGTCAAGGATAACCTTAGCCATCGTAGAGTGCCTTACAGTCCTCGTCCGCGTTCCCGCCTAACGACACGATACCCTTCACTTCGTCGAACTTTTCCCACGGCAAGGTTGGTAGGTCATTGGGCAATCCCTGAAGCTTTGCAGCTCGAATTACTAACTCACGATCGCCTTCATTCAACGCTGCAAGTTGATTCACGAGCAGCTGGAGCTGCTCGGGAACGACAGGGGCGGCTGAAGTTGACCTTGAGGGAGGTGCCATAACGGGAATCATACACCCTCCGCTTTGGCGTCGCCAGGTGTCAAAACGTCGCAATCGCAGCCCGAGTGTTGCTTGCGGTAACCGTTAATGTTGCAGCAGCGGCTGCCGCATCTACAGCAGCGGTGGCAGCGCCCGCAGCGGCGACAGCACCTGCAGCAGCCACAGCACCTGCCGCGGCAGCCGCGGCGGAAGGCTGTACGTCATTTCGCTCGCCAATCCTCTGGTTGCGGCTATCCAGCGTATGCAACGGTTGGCTTACGTGCAGACGTACAAAGTACCGGAAAGTCTTCGATCCGCGGCAAACTTGTGACTAAAGTCTGGGGCTCAGCGCTCGGAAGTCTTGTTTGGCGCAATGGGAGGGGGCTCGTCCTTTTCCGAGCTGCGGCCCGAGCTGAACGTAGCTCTCCAGAGCCCAAGTTCGACTAGATCCCCGCCCCGCAATATGTGCTTGCCCGCGATTTTGTTGCCGCTTACCCAACAACCGTTGCTGCTACCCAAGTCCTCCAGCACGAATTGCCCATCCACCAGGTTGATGGTGCAATGTTTTCTAGAAACTCCGTCATCATGGATGAGGATTGAATTGGTCGCACTGCGGCCGAGGCTGTTTTTCTCCTCAAGATGGATAACGCCACTTGGTACTTTATCTGTGAAAAGGCAAGCGCCGGTTTGCGACTGACCCTTACCTCGGATTGATACCGAGGCAGCGGCCGTCGGGCGCGCGACAGGTATTGTGTGCCTTGGAAAGTTCTCGGGTATTGGCTCCAAATCCAATTGCGGACCCAACCCAAGTATGTCCATCAAGTAATCGTGCTTGCTTACCGGGACATAGCTTACATGCGCAGAACAAGACACAAGAGTATCCGTGTCCAGTTCCTCACGCCGAATTCGATCCACGAGCTCGTTTGTCGAGAACGGACCTCGCACATCCCCAGCTACGCGAGTCCACCAGCGATTGCCCGGCGAGCGCATTGCTTGAAACTTGCCAATGGCGGCTCCGCACACTTTACACGTGGTAATCCTCGATCGCGGTGAATTGGGATCATCACACAGGTAGATTTGACCGCATTGGACGCACTTTGCCATCGGAATCCCTCTAAAAAACGGTAAATCGACCTGAAGTCACCGACTATCAAAATGATATCTCGACTGACGGCAACCGGCAACTTCGGCGCGCGTTGTTGAGCAGCACATGACGGCCCCCACGCGGGCCGCAGCCGCCGAATTGTCAGTCACAAAAGCCGCTCCGCAATATGCTTTCAAATTCGTACCGTCACGCATGTCGGCGCGTCCGCCGGTGGTCGAGCAGTCGCGTTCAGCCCTAGACGAGCCTAACTCCGGCCGCTGCAAGGGCTCGTTCGACTTCCTTGCTCCAGCCGCGATTCGCTTGGGGATTGGCGGGGCTCGGATGCAAGACAGTGACAATCCGCACCCCGCGCAAGCTAGCGCACGCTTCGGTGGCGCGTTTTTCGGCAAAGCCGCCGATAGCGATCACGCATTTTACGCCGAGCAGTTGCACGAGTTTACGCAGGGCCGCGTCGCACGCCTCGTACAGGGGCTCGCGTTCTGCTCGGGGCAACTGATCAGGAGTGCGGTTCTTACCCGATGCTTCCATGAAGCAAAGGGGGCAATAGTTGTACACGAATGCGTCGCGAAAGAATGCGTCTGGGGTTACGAAGCGCTCGCGAATGAAACCCCAAACTCGAGTGCCGCTCACCTCCGAACGTCGGCATCCAAAGCCCAGGATTGGGCGCTTCGGATGCTCTCGATCGGGGCGGCCGACCTCGGCCTCGATTCGGAGAAAGTCGCGCACCATCGTCACGTCCCCGAAGGGTACCCCCGTTTGCGCCATGCCGAAAGGTCCGGGGTTCATGCCCACGAAGAGGTACTGTTTCTTCCCGGTACCACAACGCTTCAGATATACTTCGTGCGGCGCGCGAGCGTATTCGAGTGGGTTATAGACATGGCTAACGGGCGAGTCGAAGCGCATTGCGCCAACCTTGTCCGACAGAGTTCGGCTCACCTCAACGAGCGCGTGCGGTGGCGTCGAACCGGCCACTTTCACCATGGCTCTCGCTCCATTCGGCAACGGTGTACCACGCTATCTGCATTCCCGCGGTAGTCGTAACCAGTAAGCCCGGAGGCCGATTGGGCTGAAGCGGGACTGAATGCTGCAAGCTGCAAGCGATCCTCGCCCGGCAGACGGTCGTCACGAACCTCGATGTTTCTCACGGGCGCTTTGCGGTTGGAATCCGCGGTCCGGGCAAATTCGTTGCGAACAAGATCGATCCGGTGTCCGACGTCGAAACCGTCGAAACGGAGCTCTCCCTCAGGGACCTAGACACCGCAACGCGTTATCCAGACTCGTCAGTTACTTCGTCGCTTTCGCCAAGCGGAAGTACACGGATGCGCGCGCGAGCTTTGTCAAGTGTTACAAGTACTCCCCGACTGAAGAGATCGCGCCGAAGGTTGAGCAGGCGAATGACATCGTGTCCTATTGCCTCTGGCGTCGGGTTTGCCACGCGTACCTGTAGAACACTTGGCCCACTTGCGCGCGTCATGGCGAGCAGCGTGCCGAAATCCATGTCATGCGTGAAAACCAAATAACCATTATCGCGTGCCCACGACATGATTGTAGCGTCTGTCGCAGTTGCGACGCCGACGTCTCGCCAATGCGTACACTGAAAGCCTGCCCGATTTAGGACGGGTGCCCAAGCGGGCGAAAGATTCATGTCTAGTAGGATCTTCACGGCAGTGGCAGCTCTGTCTCCTGTGTTCTCCAGGCCGCGTAGGCCAACGCGGCGCGAACATCGTCTGCCTCAAGGTACGGATACAACAGAAGGACTTGCTCTTCGGACTGACCAGATGCCAACAGCCCCATAATCGTTCCAACTGTTACGCGCATACCTCGAATACAAGGCTTGCCACCCATAACGGCCGGGTCGTGAGTGATTCGATCAAGGTGCTGCATAACTACGTGATGATACCGCAAGCGTGATTCTTATGCCACAGACGATAAAATTGCCCGGGGAATAGCAGCGTCACCTTTTACTTTCCTTTCTGTGAAATGCACATTGCCAAAACCCGCCAGGCAGAGTCCGTGACATGCTCTGCCTGGCGGTTGGTTCTTTTGTCGTGCCGCACCAGCTGCAACTGCAACAGCGGCAGCACCTGCGGCCGTATCGGCAGCGGGGCGACGCCTGCCTCGCGCAGGCGACTGCGACGGCTGCTCGAAACCGCCGGCTTCGCATGCAAAAAGCGGCGCCCGTATTAATCGCTTGGTGGACACGGCTCGGGGCGCTAGAATCGGCGTGATGTCAACAATGGATATGACACCGGAGCAAGCCCAACAGGCGTTCTCCGAACTCATTCAGAGCCGGCGCGAACATGCGCTTTGGTTCCTGCGTGACGGCGTGTTCATATCCATCGAGCAGCCCGAAGCGGATACAATTCTCGAGTCCATGGCGCGGGTTGCGGACCGGTCCACTTGGTTTAAGATTCGTAGACTCAAGGCATGGCGCTCAACTCGCTACAGCTAACCGTCTTGCGCTTGCTCGCCGATCGGCGAAAGCGCTCGGGTGAGGCCTACGTCGCGGGCGGTGTGGCGCTCAACTACGTATTGCAGGCACCGCGGCTCTCGCGCGACATCGATTTCTTTCACGACACGGACACGGCACTGGCCGAATCTTTCCGGTGCGACCGAGAGACGCTGCAACAGGCGGGGCTGGTAGTCGAGGTACATCGCGAATCGAGAGCCTTCGTGGAAGCGTCCGTTCTCGAGAAGGAATCTGGACTACTTATTCAATGGGTGCGCGACAGTGCCTACCGTTTCTTTCCGCTGATCGAGGACGATCTTCTCGGCCTGACTATGCACCCATTGGATCTGGCAACCAACAAGATGCTGGCGCTCGTAGGCAGGTTGGAACCACGCGACTGGGTTGACGCGATTAGCTGCCATACGAAACTGCAGCGTTTGGGGTACTTGATTTGGGCTGCCTGCGGCAAAGACGAAGGCTATGGACCGGGTATGATGTTGGATGGCGCCAGCCGCCAGCGATACACCCAGATGGAATTGGACCTATTGGACTTTGAAGGTGAGCGCCCCGCCGCGTCGGTTCTGAGTCGCGTCTTCAAAGAGGCCGTTGTCGAGGCCAAGGTGATTTTGGATGCGTTGCCGGAAGCGGAAATTGGCTGCTGCCTGCTAAGGCAAGACGGCACCCCCTACTCGGAAGCGCCCGATCGACTGGCCGCGGATCTGTCGTTGGGCAACGTGATTCGTTTCCACAAGGGAAGCATAGGCGGCGTGTGGCCGGTTATTGTCGGGCAAGGGGTCAACTGAGGTGGCCCTTTGGACAAGCGAACCCTGTGAGGTCCAGGTGGCGTGCAGACCACCTTCCCCGCTGCAACGAAACCCGGTAACTTGCAGAGCATGTGGCTCTCGAAGAACTGCCCGTTGTTCGCATTGGCCGGCCTTGTTTTCGCTTGTTCGGGGAGCCCACCGGATCAAACCACCCAAGTCGGCGGTTCGACGTCGAATGGCTCGGCGACCGGTGGCGCAGCTTCGAGTTCACTAGGCACCAACGTCGGCGGCGGGACAACTAAAGCCGCATCGGGAGGCTCAGGAGCTTCCACGGGCGGCTCGATTGGCGTTGGCGGAACAACAGGGACCGCAGGTGCGACCAGCGCAGGTACTAAGCGCGGCATCGCCGCCAATGTCGCACCCGGTGCAGCGTTCTATCCGGCCGTGAGCTGGTGGTACAATTGGGCGATCAAAGGCAGCGGCAGCAACGTCGGAATCGAATTCGTTCCGATGATTTGGAACCAAACCAGCGTGAGCTCAGCGCTCCCGAGTGGGTCGAAATACGTGCTGGGCTTCAACGAGCCAAACTTCTTCTCGCAAGCGAATCTCTCCGCGGCAGACGCCGCTAGCTATTGGTCCGCGCTGCAAGCGAATGCGGCATCCGCTGGCGTTGCCATCGTGGGGCCCGCGATGAACTTCTGCGGACCAGCGGCTCAGTGCCACGGAACCGACCCTTACCAGTATCTGAAGGATTTTTTCGCCGCTTGCACCAATTGCAAAGTCGATTACATCGCGGTGCATTGGTACAATTGCGACCTACCATCACTGCAGGATTACCTGGAACCGGGGGGGAATCTCGAGGGATTTTATCAATTCAACAAGCCCATCTGGCTCACCGAGTTCTCTTGCGACGGAAGCGCGACCGCGGCGCAGCAGGAAGCGTACATGCGAGCAGCGATTCCGTACCTCGAAGGCAACACGCACGTGTTTCGCTATTCGTGGTTTAGCGCGGGGCCAATCCCGAACGCTCAGCTCATGAACAGCGACGGCACTCCAAATGCACTTGGTCAGGTGTACATAAGCCTTGCGCACAACTAACGAGGTGGTCGTCCCCTCCGACGCGACGACAACGAAGACGTTTTCGTTCTGCTTGGTAAGAGTCACATTCGACTAATTACGTCGTCATCGTGAGGGCTGGCTCTCGAAGTCGAGTCTTCGACGTTTTATGAATTTGATGTCGCTGCGGCACGGAAACGCGATTGACTAAAAGCCATACACCGTCATTGGCACGGAACTGTCCGTCGTATTGCCGCTACCAAGTTCACCGTCTTGATTGAAGCCCCAACATTGAACCGCGCCATCCGACAGCGCCGCGCAAGTGTGTGAAAGGCCCGCCGACACCGAGAGTGCGTTGCTAATGTTGCCGACGGGACTGGGTGCCAAACCACTCGTCTGATTGCCCAAACCGAGTTGACCGTAGGTATTGTCACCCCAGCAGGTGATATTGCCGCCAGTCAATAATGCGCACGTGTGATCACCCCGCGCGGAGATAGCTATCGCAGAGCTAACGTTAACCACCGTCGCGGGTGCCGTGGCGACATTCGTGACGCCATCGCCGACCAAGCCGTGTGGATTGAAGCCCCAACATTGCACGGACCCAGTCGTCAACAGGGCACAAGAATAATACGGGCCAGCTACCACGGTCGTGGCATTGGAGATGTCAGTCACCGAAACTGGCGTACTGCTGTCCGTGGTGCTGCCATTTCCCAGCTGCGCGTGGTCATTTCTGCCCCAACAGCGAACGGCACCACTACTGAGCGCGGCGCAGCCATGATACGATCCGGCGCCAATCCCAATTGCGTCACTGATATTCGAAACCCCAACCGGCGATGTACTGCCGTTGGTCGATCCATTGCCCAATTGGCCGCGATTGCCGTTTCCCCAGCAATTAACGGCACCA
>CAWFUX010000029.1:0-59802 GCA_963819085.1 uncultured delta proteobacterium | reverse complement strand
AATGTATTGCTTACGAATGCGTGATTGATCTTCGTGTTCGGCAATCTCGGAAGAGTTAATCCGGCTTGCTTGGCCTGAGCCGCCCCTTGCTCCCACTTTAGCTGAAATCCAGGACAAGCTTTCCCCAGGTCATGACAAGCTGTGATGGCAAGAATCCACGGTCGGGCATCTGGCCACGCTAGATTTAAATACGAGCGAATCGCTCGCGTGTTGACACTGGTTCGCGGGCG
Organism: uncultured delta proteobacterium; assembly: GCA_963819085.1. Classification (GTDB taxonomy): domain Bacteria; phylum Myxococcota_A; class Polyangia; order Polyangiales; family Polyangiaceae; genus FEN-1139. The sequence goes on along the minus strand of CAWFUX010000029.1, from coordinate 59,572 downwards.
AGAATTGCGTCGGCGCAGACTGCAACATCGAGAAGGTGCAAGATGAGCGGGTGGTATTGATCATCCTGTCCAGTCTTTGCCCATAGGTTGGCAAATGATCGATACGGTTTGGTGCTTGTAACGTCATTGACTGTACCTGTGCATTCTCAACGTCCCCGTTCTACACGTGCCCTTCACCCTATCTAGTCGACCGTTTAGCTCTCACTGAACGAACCTTCACCATCGGATTGTCTGGTTGATGCACGCTGGTTGATCCGATGGCGAGCTCTCTTACGACCTTTGGCGAGTTGCGACGTAATAGCGCGCGCCTGCGCGCCGAGTCCGACTATGAACCGAGCTAAGGGACGGATGCCCGCCGTCACGCCAAAAGCCTCGATGCCCCCATCAACGGGATTGGAAGTGAATCCTTCGGGCAAATTGTACTTCACCCAACGCGCGGCTTCTTCGGCTACGAAGAAGCGGCATTCGATGGGTTCAATCGATTCGTGATATCCGTCGAGGCTGGCGGAAATGAATTGATCGATGTTGGTTGGTTCGTCGCGGAAAGGGTCGTTTGCGCTGGGAGCAATGCTTTGAATGTGTTCGAGCCTAAACCAGCGCAGGTTTGATGACCGATGGCAGAGTGCGACGAATCGTGTCGGAGGACCCAAGTCTACTCGGTAGGGTGAGGCTTCGCGCCATTGTACGGTTGCGCGCGAGGCTGTGAAGTATTTGAATCGCAGTGCGCGTTTTCCCTCAATGTGGTCTTCCAATGCAGAAAGGAATTGGTCTTGCTGAGGGTCGGCTTCTCGCACGACGTGTACAGAGGTCATTGCGGGTTTGCGACTGCCCAGTGCGTCACCGAGTTTTTTCAACAGGGAGTTCCTGGACGCACTCCTGGGCAGCCGCATCAAGAGGCGTCGCAATTCCAGAATGTCTGGTGGATTGAGCTGAACGGCGCCGGGCAACCAGTTTTTGGGAACACTCCAATAGACGTGGGGCGGCTCTGGCTCCGTTTCGAGCGGCACTCCCGCCTTGGTTAGTTCGTCCAGGCGTTTTCGGAGTGCCGGCACGCCAACGCCTAGTTCCCTCGCTAATTCAGCCTGCGACCAGGTGCGTCGCGCCAAAAACGCTTGAATAATTGCGATGGCGGTTTCTGTTCCGCTTCGTTGACCCATGGCAATGCCGATCGTTTCACTTGCCGCAAATGACCTCGGTTGGGGTATGTCGGACTATGGGAGTCACGGCTTGCCGCAAACCGTAGAGAGAGCTGATCGGGGCATGCTAACCGATCTGCTCGGCAGTCGGGGCACATGTTCAACGCCATTCTATGCGTCGCGCAGTTTCGGCCGTGATTTGTAGCAAGTGACGGAACGACGTGATCATTCATTGCGCAGTTGCTGACCGATATTTTCGTAACTCGCGCAACCCTTGCACGACTTCGGGGTGACCCCTGGGATTTCCCCCGGTACGCAGTTTGTCGCACCCGGGGTAACCATTGGGTCGCGCGGCCCAACTAACCATCCAATGCGCATCCTGCGTCCATCGTAGGTTCGCTGTAGGTTCACCCTAGGTCCACTCTTCGTATACCCCCCTCTGGAGATGCCGGGGACGACCCATTTTGAATCCCGGGTGGAACGGTCGAGGGCGGGCACGAAAAGTAATCCGCTGGCTGCGCGCAACCGTCGGTTCCGTGGGTGCACGACATAAAAATTCAAGGGGCGATCTTTTTTGGCAACTGACCTCGGCGGAGCTCCGCTTTGATTTGAATCATTCGCGATTTCGAATCGTCGTAACAATAACCATAAGAAAGGGGGCCAATCATGGCCAAGGTAAAGAATAATCTCGTAATTCATGGTTTGTCAGGGATGTTGGGCAAGCAGGTGGTCATACGGCGCCAAAAGAATGGGGAGTATATCCTGGCGGCGGCGCCCGGGCGTTCAACGCACGAGCTTTCCGACGCGCAAAAGCAACATCAAGAGAAGTTTCGTCAAGCAATCCTCTATGCCAAGGCCGCCCAGGGTTCGACTGAATATCAGGAATTGGCGAAGTCACGCGGGCAATCCAATTTCAACGTAGCAGTTGCGGACTTTATGCATCCTCCGGAGATACAGCACATTGATCTAGCGTCTTATAAGGGCGCGCCCGGTGAGAGTATCCGTATCACGGCGGTCGATGACGTGATGGTCAAGACCGTGGGTGTGTTGATTGCAACGGATGACGGAACGCTCGTCGAGAAGGGCGCGGCGGTCCCGGTCCCCAACGCTCCCAATCAATGGCTGTACACGGCTACGGCCGCGGCTCCTTCGGCTTCGGTGAAGATTGTCGTCGATGTCGCCGATCTCGCGGGTCAAGTTACCGAGGAGAGCGAACACACATAGACCTTCTCGCTTTCAGTTTGAGTTGGTAACTTCGATGGGCAGAGTCGGTCTCGACTCTGCCCGTCGGCTATTTTGCAACCAGGACAATTTGGAATTCGCAATCAACCGGAGAGGCCTTTGTCGGATCGTGCTGTGAGTTAGCGACTGCCTTTACCCGGAGTGATGATGGGCACGACCTGTTGACGATTGCGACGATAGATTCGAAAGTCGCTGTCCAGCGTTAGGACAACACTCTGCTGATCAAGTTCAGTCATTCTAACCAAACATGCGTCAGCCAACGACATGGGAACATTGCTGAATTTCTTCATCAAGGCCCGAAGCGAATCAACCTCGGACGCGGCGTGAAAATCACTTCTGATGATGCCTCGGGAAACGAGCTCCAGAACGGCGTCCTGGCCACCACTGACATCTTGGAGCAAGAAGCAGGCTTCGGAGAGCACGGGATCGCATGTAAAGATTGGCGGCTCGATGGTATCCAGAACGCTCGACGCCCAGGTATGGACACGCTCGCGCCTATTGAGTAGCGCAACCAACGGGCCTGTATCGATGATTACCGAAGTCACCTACCGTACCCCGACATATGTTTGCGATTCGTTGCTAAGTCGGATGGCCCATCAACAGAGCCGACCAGTTCACCCGCAAGGGCCGTCACTGAGCGGCGATTGCCTTTCGCGAGAGACTCAAGAGCCTCTCGCACGAGTGCGGAACGACTTAAATGTCGAGTGCGCGCTAGTTCATTCAGCGCGTCGTCCAGGTCCTCGGGGAGTTTGAAAGATACGGTGCGCATCGGTGCGGCCATAGTATTACCTCGGATACAGAATGGTATTACCCGAGTTAGGTTCGGTCAAATGGGAGGTGGCAGTCCCGGAGGATTTCATCCAAGTTTCGCGCAGGTACGTAGATTGGCCAGGAAGCCAGCTATTCTCCATGTCACTCGCGTCCTGTCTTGGTATCAAGCGATCATTGCGCTGGCTATCAACTAGGTCCGGTTAGTTCTGGCAGCTGGTGGTGATACTTCGCTCCGGCACATCTGTATGTTCGCTTCGTGAGTCAGGCCTCCGCAAAAGTGTGGTTGTTCCAGTGGGAGTCTGGGGTTGGAATTTCGAATCCATGGGCGCCGCCGAATTGTCGGTTCAGTGGGCGCACGACATAAATATTTGCGACAGGCCTGAGTGGTGGCATCCCGCCGGACTTAGTTGGGCGGAGGCGGAACACGGAGGCAGGCTTCACGCATCTGGAGCTGGCCGTACTTGTCACTTTGGATCGTACTGCACGTTTTGGGGCATATTGTCCGACAGTTGGTTGCTAAGCGCGCTTGCCAAGGCTGCCTGGGTTACCTGCCATTTTGACTGACCGCTGGGGCCCGGTGCGGGGTCATTCATCGAGCCACTGACGTCAATGACGAAGTAGAGCAACGCTGGAGCTACCTCGAGTTCCGAACTCCAGCCGGCGCACGCGTTAGCCAGAACTGTTGACAATTGTGCGTCCGTTGCTGGAGTCATGCCGCCGGTGAGCGCGCTCGCGTCCCCGGTATTTCCAGAACCAGCGGTTCCGATGACGATTCCGCCAAGGCCACCGCTTGTGGGTAGGTTGGTGGCCTGTCCACCGCCACCGTTCACATCATTGTTTTCGACGTTTCCGCCGCAGGCCGCGAGCAGTAGTGCCCCGGCGAAGCTCAGGCTACAGACGCCAACCGTCGCGTGTCGATCGGAGTCACTTATTCGATTGGCCATGCGCAGAATCTCCGCAAGCTATCGTGAATCATAATCCTGCCCCTGGCTCAGTTGAGGGAGAAGTACCCCTACGAACCCAGGCAAGTAAAGGCAAACTCTGTCAGCGCGGTGGGAGTCGGCAATCGCTCCGTGATTGTCCATGTCGAGCCGTCGCCCGATTCCAGCGTGCCCGGTAAGTTCTGCACGTTTGCCCCGCCGTCCGTTGGTTCGAATAGCATCACGAAATGAGCCAAGTACTGGGCTGAGTCGACCTGGAACGTGATGTACGTGTCGTCGCCGCGGCTAAAGCTTATTAGTGGGCGCTCTATCATCGCATTGGCGGTGCCGTAAAAGACCCTTACGCTTGTATCGGTCCAATCATCTTGGGGCCTGGTGACGATGACGATATTGCCGTTGGAAACGTCGGCGACGTATTCGATGTACACGTCGCCGGGGAGATTGCGGAGTGTCATTGTACTGATGGCACTCTTGTCGAGGACCGTCAAAGCCTCTTGCCCGGCATCTGCTGGTCCAATGAATGACCGCGAGTCCCCGGGGCCGAGCGCCATGGCCGTAGTTATGCCACCGCGAATTTGAATGATCAGGGCTGGGTTGTTCGAGCCATCCGTGTACGAGAATGTGTAATCACGGTCCGTAGCGCCCCCGCTTTGACCCGAGCCACTAACCCGTTTGCGCCACAGGGAATTGCCACTCGAAACGAACACTCGATCCGTGTAAGTGGTTGGGACTTCGTCGGCCATGTAAATGGTGCCAGCCGAGTCCTTTCCGACGCCGAGGACGGTTCCGAGTGTTACAGGGAGTTCATGCGGCGCGAGCGGGTCACAAGGGCCCGAGTGCGTTCCTGCATCGGATGAAGTTACGTGAGCGTTTGAGCAAGCGGTAAGTGTGAGAAGCAAGAGGGCATGAAGGTATTGTCTCATAGCGATTACATACTAGCACTGTGTGAAAGGCTTGGCGGGAGTTATCCGTGAGGCCCAAGTATTCTTCTAGCTTTACCCGGACTTGCCGTTTGGACGCTCACCGCGCGCTGGGCGACTCGGCGATTCCGTGCCGCGCCAACCCCAAAATCAGAACTGCACACCGGTGTCAATGTAGTACATTTCCGGATCTTGACCGGGGTTCGTCGACGCCCAAGACTTGACGGCTCCGGTGGCCTCGACGACCGCGCCGGTCGGGCTCGTGATACGCAGGGACATCGGGAGCGAGAAGGGCCCGGCGCCCTGCGCAACGACCCAGGTTCCGTAACGTTCCTGGGGCCTGGAGCTCGTGTAGTTGGCGTCGCGGTGCAGGGTCGACCAAGTGCCGTCCGCCAGCTGCGCTTCGACATTGACTATCGACCCAGGCCCGGTCGCGTTTACGACACTGAGTGCAAAGTAGTAATTTGAGGCACCGCTTCTAAGCCAGATGTACATGTTGCCCACGACTGGGCAAGGTACGCGCTTGTACTTGGTTGGAATGACCCCATTGACGATTCCGAGGTTAGGATCGCCCGATTGTAAGCGGGCCATGGCAATGTCAGACAGGTCGAGGTGAATGCTTTCGTCAGTTTGCGGTTGATGATCCGGGGGTAGATCTCCAGGTGGCAGCGGGCAGCCGTACTTGAAGTCGAGAGTCCCGCTAGTTACTTCGCCGCAATGGTCGCGCCCTGAACCACAGCACCATTTCGAATTGGCCGAACACGGACACGAGTCTACGATTTGAAGGACGATGGGTGCCGTGTAGCCCGTTTCACCCGGTTGATATTCCGTGCCATCTTGTTTGGTCTGTTCGAGCTCGAAGCACTCACCGCAGCTGAGGTAATTGTCGCGGTCCCCGGGCAGGCTTGGCCAGAATTGCGTGTAATAACTGCCGTTGGGGGCTGCGAAATTGCCGCGTAGCGTGACGTTGTCCGGATCTTGGCACAATTGTGGGTACGCCGTGCAAAAGGCTTGGCATTTTGCGGCTAGCGTTGGGTCGGTGAAGTTGAATTTGGTGGTGCATAGGCCGTAATAACCAAATGCGCAGGCCCCGCCATTAGTCAATCCGAAGTGCGTCGAGCGGGAGTAGTGCCAGGGCTCACTGTCGCCCACGCAATGCACTTCTGGCCATTGTCCAGAGACACAAGCCTTGCTGTTGACGGCCATGCACTGAGCGGAGCCAACGCCGCCGCACTTGTCGCAACTCTCCGAGGTGTTGTCGTTGCTACAGTACTGCGCGCAGCACACATTGTTGACCAGAGCCCAGCTGCCGCAACCCGCCGTTGTTGCATCAATTGCGGGATACGCGGCTTCGAGGCGCGTATTGGCGTCCATTGGGACGATGCATTGCTGAGTCGCTCCGCCCGCTCCTGCATTTGCCCCGCCGCCTTGTGCGCCGCTCGTATTACCGCCCGCCGCCGCGCCGCCGTTTGCTGTCGAGTTTGCGGTGTTGCCCGAACCAGCCGTGCCACCGCCGGCCCCACCTTTGCCGCCTCCAATGCCACCGGCGCTCGGTTGCTGAGTATTGCCGGCAGCACCCCCGAGCGAAGTGCCTTTGCCTGCGCCACCCGAACTGCCGCACCCAACTGTGCCGCCCAGGGAGCAAAACCCAACTACTACACAACTAAGTAATATTGCACGTGACATAGGCAAACCTCGATCGCGCAGCACGGAAAGTTACGCCCCGGCGCACGCCGCGTCAAACGCAGGTTCTGCGTGGTTCTACGACATCAATGTTTTGGTGAGCAGCGGCTGTGCCCAACCGTGCAAGATCTGCCTTTGGGTTATTGGCGGCACGCGTTCGCCGGTTTGCGTGAATTTCACATATCCGCGTATCGCTTCGCTGCTGCAAGGTCACGTCGCAGTTCGTCTGCGGTGCGGCGGGGACCGTAGCCGGGAGTGTCGCGCTGGATCCGCCACCCTTCCTTGAGCGGCCCCGCGTCCACCGTGTCGAAGCCGAATTGGTCGAGCAAGTGAGTGACTGTGGCTTTGGCTTCCTTGTCGTTGCCGGCAATAACGAGCGCGCGCCGATTCTTGCTGCCAGTCGGCTGCCCGTGAGTCGTCAATTCAGCGGCATAGATATGGTTGAAGGCTTTGACGACCTTCGACGTTGGTAAATGCGCTTGCAGCAACTCAGCCGTAGTCGTCGATTCATTGTCGAGCTCGGCGATGTGACCGTCGCGCTGAGGATAGTAATTGTTGGTGTCAATCACGATCTTGCCCGCCAAAGGTTCGACGGGGACCGTACCATAGCTTTTCAACGGAATTGTGACGACTACGATATCGCCGGCCTTTGCCGCATCGAGTGCGGTGGCCGCGCGTGCCTTCGTGCCAAGCTCGCTTACGAGCGCAGTCAGTGTCTCTGGCCCGCGCGAGTTGCTGAGCACGACGTCATAGCCACTGGCTACGGAGAGTCGCGCTACTTGGCTTCCAATGTGTCCGGCGCCAATGAGTCCAATCGTTGTCATTGGCAATACCTAGGCACCTGAGTAGCATTGTGCAAGTTCTAGCGTGCCAGGGGGTCAGCACCCGGGTGCCGGGCGCCTATCGCGCTACGCGCTTTTCCGTGCCGCAGCAAACAAAAGAAGGTCACCCAAAGTGACTGAATGCCCAAAATAGGGTGCCAGAAAGCACAATCGAGACCGGCAATGTCAGGACCCAGGCGATGAGAAGGTTACGCAGAGTCGCCATTTGCAGACCTGATTTGTTAGCCAGCATCGTCCCAGCGACGCCCGATGAGAGCACGTGCGTCGTGCTTACGGGCAGGCCAAAGGCATCCGCGGCGCCGATGGTGGCCATGGCCGTAATTTCCGCCGCGCCGCCTTGCGCATACGTGAGGTGATCTTTGCCGATCTTCTCGCCGACCGTTACCACAATCCGCTTCCAACCGACCAAAAGTGAGATAATGCCAAAGGCCACCGTGCCCGTTGAAAACAGCACGCCGATGAAGTTCCACATGCCAGACCAGGCAACTGCCATGTGCGGATCCAGAGAATGCGTGTAGATAACCGTGGCTACGGCGTTTGCTGTATCGTGAAACCCGTTTACGAACTCGAACCCGAGCGCAATCAGGAGTGCAACCCCGAGGAAAATGAAGGGAAAGATCGAGGCAGACCGTACGATCGCAAGGTCGCTGACTAGTTGCCGAGCGGCGTAAATGACGCCCGCGAGCAGCGCGAGCGAAAACGCCACGGTGCCAATCATGCCGGGGCCCTTACCGAGCTTCGACTCAAGGCGCGATTCGATGACTTCAATGGGCGCGGGTTGCACTGCAGATGATGCGTCGTTCATATTCCTGAGGTCTCCTAACCCCCTTGACCGATCGGAGAATAAAACGCTTTTAGTCAGGCTTATGTGACGGTCTCGTGAACGATCCATAGTGCGAGACGCGTCGCGGTATGTGGCGAAGAGTGTTCAAGTGCTGGCGGCGAAACAAAGAAGTTTGAATCGGGGCCGAACCACCCGAGCTCCAATCACCCGCACTTCTGCACGCCGTTAGTGTAAACGAAGTTGCAACTGCAGCTATCGCCGGTTGCTTCCCCAGCCGTCCCTTTGCACGTAACGCTGATCACGTTGCCATTGGCGTCGAGCAGTTTGTCGCAGCGAATAGAGGGGCCTAGATCCCAAGAAGTGTTCCAACCTGTTTGTGGTAGGTAGTCTTCACAATGATCTTTCTTGTCGTGAAAACAACCCGAGGTCAAACACACATTGGTTTCACTGCAAGCCATCGTGCATTGACTACCCGCGCAGCCAGTGGCCGTAACTACGAGCGATGCGGGTGGGTACAACGACACCGCCGCGGCCCACCCGAGGTTCCTTGCAAATCTCCGGATGGGTTGAACGGAAAGCATACGGCGCATTTTGACCTCGACCAAGACCAGATACAAGAAGACATAGCCTGTTTTCGCACGAACAGCAATACGCACTGCAGCTTGTCCCGGAGCCACCGTACTTCGAACAGATTGCCAAACTACTCGCAAGGGGATGCGAAGCAAACCGACCTTTCCCGCTGTGCCAGTAAGTGCCTGAATCGATGCCTTGAAGGTACCTAATTAACGCAGCAGCCGGTGCGGCGGCAGCCAAAGCGCAGTTCGACTTCTCCCGAGGCTATGTTGGCGCAAGTACAGGGGCAAAACGTAATGTTTGTCGGATTCGCCGGGTTGTCGAAGTACCAGCCGCCGTTTGGGCCTCCGCACGCGGCAGCGGAGCTCGTTTCTGGGATCTCCTGATTGCTTCCTATATTCGGCTTATAAACAACTTGAACCATACTCGGGTCGAGTGCCTGCCCCGCCGGTGGAGTGGGTAGCGAGATGCTACATTGCACGCCGGTTGAATTGGTCGAACTAACCACGTTTTGCAATGCTGCGGCAAATTGATCGGGTGCAGTCGGGCCGTCCACAATAGTCGCCTGATTAGTGCCGCCTGCCTGAGCGACGGCATCTAGGTTGAACTTGTTGACCGCTATGCCGATCATGTAAGTATAAATCGAAGGACCTCCGGCAAAGACGCCCCGGGCTTGAAGGGCGTCGCTCACGACCGAAGTTATGTCAGTCATGTCCTGGTCGCATTCCGTCGGGTAGCCGTCGGTGATGAAGACGAACACCGTTTGGTGCCCCGGGTTCGCACTTTGCCATTTCTGAGCGAATTGAAGGCCTCCCTGGAGCGCCGCGGACCAGGGTGTTTGCCCGCCAAGAATTGCTCGCTCATTGCTAACACTTTGCGTGAGCGCGGTGGCGTTGTTGCTCAGGTAATCAATTGGAACTGCCGCTTGCGCGTACGTGTTTGCGTCGCATTCAGCAGGATCATTCGGGTTGCCTGTCGCCCCAAAGTAATTCAACCCTACGCGAGCAGATTGGTAAGTCGTGAATTGCTGGAGCCCTTGCTCGATTGCATCCCAGCGCTGCAACGCTGAGCCCTGCAGCGTGTAAGTCATCGATTGAGTCCGGTCCAGCATGATGAACAGATCGACGGGACTCGGCTCGACTTGAAAGGCGACACCCGCACACACGCTGGATGGGTCCGAGTTTCCCGCATCGGGTGACGTCGAACTTATGGGATAACCCGGGCAAGCGGGAACAATCGAGGGCACTCCTCCGACGCTCGCAGAGCCGCCCGCAGCCTTCGCGCCGCCCGTGGATGCAGCTCCACCCGCACTGAGCGCGCCGCCCACGCCCCAAGCACATGCCATGTCCGTACAACCTACTGCTCCGTAACTCGTGCAGCTGCAGGTGTTGCAGCCGTCCGTCGATGGAAAACTCATCCCCGGGGCATATGCCAAGCCATTGTACACGCAGACAATACCGGTCGCGCCGCCCACGCCTGAGTCCTGGGGATTGTTTGAGGATGCGCCTCCTGCCCCGGATGTACCGCCCGCATCGCTCAGAGCGATCAATTCGACCTTGCCGGCGCAACCCACTTGCCCGGCGAGCCCGCACAATAACCCAACTTGAACTGAACTGCGGATTCGTGAGGTTAACTTTGACATCGGGAGGACTTCTCCAAAGTTGAGTAAGCAGCCCAGGGTCAATGAGATCTTAGCGGGGTCACCCCGGACTTCGCTAGGATACCCCCGGTTTGCTCGCCGGACTACCCAGCGGTGTCCAACAATGCTGAATCGCGGCAAAAACCCTCAACGAGCGCGGCTGTAGGTTGCGCCACGCACTCGCTTGGGACAGTAGTTGCAATCCCCCCGATGGACATGCGTTCCCTCACCAAGCGGCTTGCCAAAGCTGCCGCCAATTTTCGAGAGCAGGCGATTCGACAGCCGTTGTTCAAAGCATCCAGCGCCCGGCTTCGCACGTTGATAGACCGCAGGCCTCGAGCGATCGTCAAGCATGAGCGTCAGGCGGCACTCGAACTTTATGTGGCTCGAGCGCACGTGGCTACGGGTCACGTAGTTGCCGATCACATCGCCGGAATAGTCCAGAAAAGATTGACGCGCCTCGCGCAAACGAGAAACTTCGAGACTGCCAAGGACCCGGTGGAGGCCTTGCATGATTTCCGCGTCGCGTCGCGAAGGCTCAGGGCCTTTATCGACGTCTTCGAGCCCGTGCTCGACCCTGAGATGAGTCGTCGCGCAAAAAAGCCGCTGAAAAAGATCACCCGCGCCGTCAGAACGGTACGCGACTGGGACGTTCAGATTGATCTACTGCGCGGGCGGCTGAATCGCGCGTCTACCGAAATTGAGCGAATCGCACTCGAGGATCTCCTCGCAATTTCAGCAGCTAAGCGTAAGACTGAGGCAAAGCTTGTGCGTAAGCGACTCCGAAATCTGGACTTCAACGAGATCAATTTCGCCTTGTGCGCAACGCTGGGCGTGACGGTCACCCGTTTGCCGCCACCCGGACCTGCAACGACCCATTTCTTGTGGGAATTGCTCGAACCCTTCGTGCGTGCAATCTCGACGAATCGACCCCCCGATGATGGTCGCGACCCCGCGGAATCGTTGCATCAGTTCCGCATCCGACTAAAGAAACTCCGATACGCTTTGGAACTAATCGAGCCCGCTCTCGGATCGACGTTCCAACAACTCTACACGCCGGTCGAACAGGTACAAGAGTTGCTTGGACATCACCACGACTTGGTCGTGCTAGCCGATATTATCGAAGGTCATCGCCATAAGCTCGAGCTAGAGAGCCGCGACACTCTCGCTCACGCGCTCGTTTCCATGCACGAAAAGCTCGTCCAGGAGCGGCAGTTTCTGGCGCTTCGCTTCCAAAACGAGGGCTTCGATCCCGCACTCTGGCAGCAAACCCTACGCGGCCAGCTTGAACTGGGCAGCAGCGTCGCGTAGAACGCCGATAGCGCGCGTGCTCGGCTCGAACGAGGGTCGCGCCTCAAGCATTTGGTGTAGCTTTGGGCGGGACACGGGTTGGGTGTCTACTGACTCCCAGCGGCTCTTCCGCCCGCAGCAACCAGGCACTGTCGTGTTGTTTGAAGCCTACTCGAACGTAGTAATCTTCCGCTCTAGGTGCCGCTAACAGTACCAGCATCGAGCGCGGACCCATGCGTTCGCGGGTCTTCTGAATCATCGCGAGGCCGATACCCTGCCTCTGGTGCGACTCACGCACGGCAAGGTCCGCCAAGTAACCCACGTACGCAAAGTCGGTTAGGGTTCGGCAAATGCCAACTAGCAATTGGCCATCCCAAGCCGTGACGACCAAATTCGCATGCTGAAACATGCTTTTGACAATCGCGGGGTCATCTATTGGGCGCCGCTCGCCCAGGGTTGAGGCCTGGTACAGCTCTGTTACCTGATCTCAGATCCAACTGGTTACCGTATCTGTAATCCATTCGTCCCACCTACACGGGTATTCTCTTATCGCGTCAGGGGCCGCCATTCAAGCCATCAATGCGCGGTGAAACTTGGAACCACACGCTGATCAATACACTCAACCTGCAGAACACCGCGCTCTTTGGAGCCTCAAACTGCTGCAAGTCACCGGGGCGAGGGCGCACTACTTCGCAGCGACAGCAACTGGAGCGGGTCGGCGATAGCTTCTGTGCGAGCAGGGCCCGCTCTGCATAACCGACCTTGCGGAGGGCTCGCGTGTCTCGCGGCAAGCCATCACCAAGCACCTTCAGGTGCTGGCGGGCGCCGGGCTCGTGAAGAGCGAGCGCGACGGTCGGGAAAACGTGTGGAAGCTCGAACCGAGAGGCTTATCCGAGGCGCGCAGGCTGCTCGACGTCATCTCGCGTGAGTGGGATGGTACGTTGGAGAGGCTTCGCGCGTTCGTGGAATCGTAGCTCGAGGGCAATTCGCCCGCTTTTTTGCGCGCGCGCAATTTTCGGTGAGCTTAATTCGTGCCGTGCCAACGTCTTAGCGGAGTGTCCCCCCTTTTTCTGCGAAAGCAGCTGAACGGCTTGGCGAATCACGCAGCCTTCGATCTTTCGGCCGACGTTGAGGGCCGTGACGCAAAATGCGGCCTCGCCGCCTCAATCCAACTTGAGTCTCACGCAACGTCCAGTTCGGGTCGTTGGTAAGGTAGACATGATAGCCATTGATTCGATTCCCAACGTCAAAGATAACGTGATGCGTCGCGCGCTCCCCGCGTGGCCATTGCCGGAGAAGATTCTTCAGTTCGGTGAAGGGAACTTCCTGCGTGGCTTCGCTGATTGGCAGGTCGATGTACTGAACCGGTCGGGCTCGTTCAACGGCAGCATCGTCGTAGTGCAGCCAGTCAAGCAAGGCATGGTCGATGTTTTGGCGAAGCAGCAGGGGCTTTATACCTTGTTGCTGCGCGGCATTCAAAACGGCAAGCTCGTTGAGTCTCGCGAAGTCATCAGTTCGATTAGCCGCGCGCTCAACCCGTATTCGCAGTGGGCAGAAGTCGTCGCGCTGGCACGTTCGAAGGATCTTCGGTTCGTGTTCTCCAACACTACGGAGGCGGGAATTGCCTACGCGGACGAGCCGTTTCAGCCGAAGGAATGCCCCACCACGTTCCCGGCCAAGGTCACGACGCTACTGCACGAGCGCTTCAGGGGCGTGAACGGCGACCCAGCAAAGGGATTGATCTTTCTACCCTGCGAGCTGATTGAACACAATGGGACCAAACTCAAGGAATACGTTCTGAAGCACGCCGAGACGTGGAAGCTCGGGGACGCCTTTGCTTCTTGGGTGAAGGCTGCAAACTACTTCCTCAACACGCTCGTGGATCGCATCGTACCGGGCTATCCAAAAGAAGAAGCCGCAAAGCTTCTGACCGAACTCGGTTATGACGATAGGCTCATCGTAGCCGGTGAGGTATTCCACCTCTGGGTCATCGAAGGCCCGGAGCATTTAGCCGATGAAATTCCGTTCCATAAGGCCGGGCTAAACGTGGTTTGGACGAGCGACATGACACCTTACCGCTCGCGTAAGGTTCGCGTCCTCAACGGGGCGCACACGGCGAGCGTGCTCGGCGCATTTCTCGCGGGTCTGAATACGGTGGGCGAAATGATGAACGATCCGGTATTCGGCCGATTCGTGCAGCGAGCCGTGTTCGACGAGATCGTGCCGCAGCTCCACAGCAGTACCGATGATCATCGCCAATACGCCGAAGACGTGATGGAACGCTTCAAGAACCCGTTCATCAAGCATGAGCTGCTAAGCATTTCGCTGAACTCGGTTTCCAAGTGGAAGGTGCGCGTTTTACCCTCGCTGCTCGACTCATTCAAGAGCACCGGCAAACTGCCGCCTGCGCTCACGTTTTCGCTCGCGGCGCTCATCCGTTTCTACGACGGCACACCCGTTTCCGATCGCGAGCTGCGTGGCACTCGCGATGGCCAGCCGTATCCAATTCGCGATGACTCCGACATTCTGCAGTTCTTTGCAGAACACTGGAAAAGGCTTCATAGCGGAGGCAACCTTCGCCAACTGGTCGAAGCCGTACTCGGAAATGGGAATTTCTGGGGTCGTGCACTCACGGAACTCCCAGGGTTCGAAAGCGCAGTCGAAGCGCACCTACAACGATTGGTTCAAGGCAAGTTTCAGCCACAACTGGAAGGCGCGTAGTCCCATGGTCTCGCAACTGTTACTCCAAATTGACCCGCGCGATAACGTCGCTGTTGCGCTCGACACTATCGCCGCCGGAAGCACCTTGGAACTCGCCGGTCACACCCTTGTTGCCGCTAGCACGATTGCGCGCGGGCATAAGGTTGCCATCCGTAACATTGAAGCCAGTAAAAATATCGTCAAGTACGGCTATCCCATCGGGCACGCGACGCAGGGAATCGCCGCGGGCGACTGGGTTCACGTCCACAACCTCAAGACTAACTTAGGCGGCACGGAAGCCTATACGTATCAACCCGAGCCCGACCGAATCGCAACGCCCAGCGACGCGCTGACGTTCGACGGATTCGTTCGCTCGAACGGAGACATCGGAATTCGCAATGAGCTTTGGATACTACCGACCGTTGGTTGCGTGAACCACACCGCACAGTCGCTCGCACAGAAGTTTAGCTCGAAGCTCCCCGCCGGCACCGCAACCGGCGTATATGCGTTCACGCATCCCTACGGCTGCTCCCAAATGGGCGAAGATCACGAAAACACGCGGAAAATCCTCGCCGCCATGGCGCGGCATCCCAATGCCGGTGGCGTGCTCATCATTGGGCTTGGGTGCGAAAACAATACGATGTCGAGCTTCAAGAAGCTGCTCGGCGATTTGGACCCGGCTCGCTTCCGTTTCCTCATCGTGCAAGAAGTGGAAAATGAGCTCGACCAGGGCATGCAGCTGCTAGCAGAGCTTGCCGCGGTGGTTTCACAAGACCAGCGCCAATCGGTGCCAGTCGCTAAGCTGCGTGTCGGCCTTAAATGTGGCGGCTCGGACGGCCTTTCCGGCATTACCGCGAACCCACTCGTCGGTGCATTCTCGGACCGGCTGATCGCGCGTGGCGGCACCACAGTCTTGACAGAAGTGCCAGAAATGTTCGGCGCTGAAACGATTTTGATGAATCGGTGCACGAAGCAGGAAACCTTCGATGCAACGGTGAAAATGATCAACGGTTTCAAGGAATACTTCCTACGGCACAACCAGGTAGTGTACGAGAACCCATCTCCCGGAAACAAAGATGGCGGCATATCCACACTCGAGGAAAAGTCGCTCGGCTGTACGCAAAAGGGCGGCAGTGGCCGCGTCGTAGACGTCCTAGACTACGGCGGACTGCTGAAGAAGCCGGGACTAAACCTACTCAACGGGCCAGGCAACGACATCGTGGCTTGCACGGCCCTCGCGGCGTCCGGCGCCCATTTAATTCTCTTTACGACCGGCCGCGGCACGCCGCTCGGCGCGCCAGTTCCCACGGTGAAGATCTCTACCAACACCGATCTTGCAACGCGCAAGAGATCGTGGATTGACTTCGACGCGGGCCAATTACTTTCGGGTGCGTCAATGGATACACTGGCAGAGCAACTGTTCGCTCGAGTCCTCGCGTTAGCCAGTGGGCACACCGAGACCCAGTCGGAAATCAACGGCTATCGAGAAATCGCCATCTTCAAGAGCGGAGTGACGCTGTAAGAACCTGTCCCAGTTCCTGTCGCAGTTCCAGAACCTGTCCCAGTTGTCCGTTCGCCGGCCATGACGGCTTCTAGGTCACCGCCAACGGTAGCCACGTGCCGACTATGACCAGCAAAGATTCTTTCTACCCCGAGCAGGGCAAGGCGCGCGCGATCTGGACGGTGGCGCTGGCCGAGGCTACGGACGCGTAGGCCGCGCTGCCGTCGGGGTACGGCTTCCATGACGTCCATTGATTGCTGGGCGCGGCGATGGTGAACTGCGCACCCACCGTGGCTCCGGTGCCCGAATCATAAACCTGCGCGGCCATGCCTGTTCCAGATGCCCACGTCAGTAGCATCCGGTTGGTTCCGTAGGACACCAAGTGCGGGTTCTGTGTGTTGCCAGCGGTGGTGACGGTCTGGTCGGAAACGCCCGTCGTGAAGTGCTCAAGGCGAATGACCCCGCCTTGGCTCCACGCTGTCCAGTACCCCGTCGTGCTCGCGAGCACGATGTCGCCCCCGAACAACGTGCCGTCACAGGTCCCGGTGGCGACCGTTTTGTACCCGTTCGGCTGCGCGATGCGACAGTTGTTGTCGGTCGCGCAGACCATCACGAAGTGGCTGGTTCGCGGGTCCCAAACAATGCGCGTGGTCCAGCTGTGGCTGCAACCGAGGTCGAAGCTATCGTGACCGGTGAGCAGCGTCCCCGTGGGGCCGACCACCTTCATCCGGTCCCCTTCGTGGATGTTGACGCACGACCCGTTCGCGACCGTAATCGAATCGCAGAAGTACGCTGCATAATTGGTCCCGTCGGAGGCCAGCCGCCCGTGATGCTGGTACCACCACACACCGTAATTATAGCCGCTACCGGCGGTGTAAAGTGGGCTAGCCGCGGTCAGTCCGGTCAGCTTGGTAGACCATTGCTCAGTACCCGAGCAGTCGTACCGCACCATGTACGTGTCGTAGCAACCTGGGCGATCACTTGGCAACCCGCAAAGGTTGTTGACATCGCCGCAATGCTGAGCGTCCGGGCCGCCTTGGGCGTCCCGGGTAACCACAACCACCCCGCCGTTGGCATCGGCCGCAAGATCTTGGAAATCGTGCGCCTGCATTGTGACCGGTGTGCCAACGAGCTGGTCGTTGCAATCGAGCTCCGCGATGTGCACCAGGCTGGTGGTGCTGCTGCCGTAGTGGGAATAGCCGGTCATCCACGCGAGGCGTGAACCGCCGCCGGGCTTGGCCGCGATGGAAAGCGGGATGTTGTACGTCTCATCGGTCGAGTAGCTTAGCGTCGACCCTAGGGCGACTGGAGTCACGCGCACTTGCGGTGCCGAACAAGCGCCAGCCACGGCGTTGGAACAACTGCCCGAGCAAGTGCCAGTCGATCCACCGGTCGTGGCGCCACCGGTGCTCGCAATGCCGCCCGTACTCGTGGTACCGCCAGCAGCCTTGTTGCCACCCGTACTCGACGTGCCGCCGCCGGCTTTGGTCCCGCCGGTTGCAACTATGCCCCCAGTCGCGACTACGCCGCCGGTCTGAGCAAGGCCGCCCGTGCTCACGACTCCACCGCCTGCAATCGTGCCGCCCGTTGCAACCGCACCACCCGTTGGCGAAACACCGCCTGTGCTCACCACTCCGCCGGTGGCGACCGCCCCACCGTTAGCAGCCGCACCGCCGGTGTTGACCACGCCTCCTGTGGCCGGAGATCCGCCGACTGCGGGCGCGCCACCTGTGGTCAACGCGCCGCCGCCACTGGTAGTCCCTCCGAGGCCTGAAGTGCCGCCGACGCCGTTGTCGCCCCCGGTTCCAGGGGGCATCGAGACATCCGACCCACTGCAGCCGAGAATGCAGGCGACCGGTAACGTAGCGAGCCAAAGTGATTTACAGCGCATTTGGGAGCCTCCGAACTGAAAGCATTTCGCGCAACCCTCAAATCACCGTTCTCGTGACTATCGGGGCGCACCAACACATTCTAACGTGCTGTCACGAGTCAGTTTCGGTCCACAAAAGTGACGCCCTGTCCCGTCCGCAGATCGGCAGCAATCACGAAGATCCGTCTCAGTTGGATATTCGGCTTTTCTGAATTATTGGCTCTGCGGCACGGAAACGACGAAGTTTCCGCCATCGGCTGCCCCAGCAACGGTGTCCACGCGCTCCTGACTGGAGTACTTCGATGGCTCTCCCAATTGAACCGCGGTCCGACCTGGGGACAACCCTAGTTTCATCGCCTTCGGTCCGCCGTTCTCGGTCCGTTGTGAGTCCGTTATGAAACCGTTGTGAATCCGTTCCTCGTTCGATCATCCCTTACTCCCTCGGGGATTCCACCGGGGTGAAGGCTCGGCCACCGGAATCTTCGGAGGGGGACTTGAGAGACTACCTCACGCACTTCGCAATGGCCGCGGTATTGCTGTAGTTGGTAAAGCCGTCGGTGAAGGTGAGGGTCCAGGGGTCGTGCGCGGAGACGGCTTGGCCCTTGTACAGGGACGACGTCCAGTACGGAGTACTCGGCGCAGTAGTAGAGAACACGGTTTGGTTGATCGCGGGCGATACCTTGGCGATAGGCGGGTTGTCGTTGACGAGCGTTGCAATTTCGCGAATGCTCGGCAGTCGCCAACTGTGGCCATTGAGCGCAAGGTTCGTGCAGTACGTCACGGCGTCCGGCTGGGCCATCGTGGTGGAGGAATCCGCTTGTTGCCAGATTAGACCCGTGTAGTTGTCTTGAACTTCGCCGGTTGCGACGGTCGTATATTGATTGGGAGGTATCACCGGCGGGCTCGTGGTCGTACCGTCGCCGTTGGTGACGCAGCGCGTGTAATAGGTGCCCGTTTGAGCGGCTCCGTTGCTCGTGAGGCCATCGGCGAAATTGATCATCCAGGCATCTTGCGCTTTGGTGGCGATTTGCGAGACGACCCAGGGGATCGCCGTCCACGTGTATCCCGAGAGTGCCGTAAAGTACGTAGTATTGATCGCGACCCCCGATGTGCGCGAAAAGTCGTCGAGTGACGTCAGTTCGACGCGCGTTGCCGTTCTCCAAGTTTGGCCAGCGACCGTCGAAGCGGCGCAGGCGGTTTGCGCGTCGGCGAATGTGAACGTGTTGGTCGAGCCTACGGTGAGGTTGCCCTTTTGCCAGACTAGGCAAGTGATATTGTCGCGGATCGTGCCATCGCCGAGGTCCGTGTAGCTCGCGACATTGGGCAACCCGAGGCCCGCAGGATTGGGCATGTGCCAGCAAGCCCAATTGTGCGAACCGCAAGTTGAAGGAACGCAGGTGCCAGCGCTACCGCCGGTTCCAGTCGCACCACCGGTTGACTTGCTGCCACCGGTTGCCGCAATGCCGCCCGTTGCGGTTGCGCCTCCCGCACTCTTGCTACCACCCGTCGCCGAAGCGCCACCGTTAGTTTTGCTGCCACCGGTTGCGGACGCTTCACCTGTTGCAGGCGCACCGCCGTTCGTTGGGCTGCCTCCAGTCGTCACTGCGCCGCCGGTTGCGATGCCGCCGGTTGCGATATTTCCGCCAATTGCCGAACCACCGCCCACTGACTTTGCGCCGCCGGTGCTCGCTGCTGCGCCGCCTGTCGTCGCGTTGCCACCGATCGTGCCAGCGCCACCTGTTGCAGGCGCACCGCCGCTCGCCGGACTGCCTCCGCCACCGACGGCGCCCCCTTGCGCAGCCGCACCTCCTGTCGCAATCGCTCCCCCGATCGCGGTACTTCCACTCGTGTTGCTCGCGCCAGCCATCGAAGGTGCGCCGCCAGTAGTTGCGTCGCCACCAGCGCTCGTGGAGCCGCCGCCGCCCGTGGAGCTGCCGGCACTACCGGTTCCACTGCAGCCCGCCGAAACCAATATGCCAAGGGCCGCAATGGTGAAATTGAGTCGAGCGTTCATCGTGAGTTCCCGTCTTCCTGTTTCGGAGAAGTCATAAGGCGCGTGACAGCGTCGTGGCCTCAACATTAGCAGGCCCAGTAGACCCAAACGGGTCAACGTATTTGGGCAGGCGATTCGGTGCCGCCCAGGCACGATGTCTAACCCCTTTCGCGGCTTTCTTTGGTCATGACGGCACTCGTAGCCACGTGCCGATGTACCCCAATCAAATTCCAGCCGCTTGCGATTTCAACAGTCTGAGCGGCACGGTTTCTGGGCAAGTAGCGGGTTCGCGCGAATCGTGAGCCCTCGGGCTCGGCATCAGACGACCTGAAAACTCGATGTCGGTATCTGCCTATGGCGAGCGGCATTGTCGTTGATCAGTGGTTCGCCCGAGTCGCAACGTTGGAGATTAGCAATGAGGCTGTTATTCAGTTCACGACAGAACTTTGGCTTATTGTTGTGGAGCTCCTGGGTCGCTCTAGCGTTCGTTAGCGCGTGCAGTGGCAATGACCAATCAACGGGTCCCGGCGACGTGGGTGGTACCAACAGCGTGGGCGGCTCGGATGCAACGGGTGCGGCCGCGTCCGTCGGCGGAGCGGCGTCAGTGGGCGGAGCAACACTCGTGGGTGGCTCGACCTCCTCAGGTGGGGCTCGCGCGAGTGGTGGGGCTAACGCTGTTGGAGGAAGCACCGGAAATGCAACAACGGGCGGGCTCGCCTCGACGGGCGGCAACAACTCGGTGGGTGGTGCTCCTGCAACCGGCGGAGCGAATTCAGTCGGCGGAACTCCGACGACAGGCGGGACGAAGGCTACCGGTGGCGTAACAGCTGGAGGCGGAGTTGCGGCAACCGGCGGCGTCGTGACTACGGGCGGATCCAAGGCCGCGGGCGGCAACCCTTCGACGGGCGGCGCCGCAACGGGTGGAACCAAAGCTGCGGCCGGTGCATCGGCAATCGGTGGCATGCCTGCAACCGGTGGCTCGAAGTCCACCGGCGGTGTGCCCGCGACTGGCGGCTCGAAGTCCACCGGCGGCATGCCCGCGACTGGCGGCATGCCCGCGACCGGCGGCTCGAGCAGCACGAGTACCTCGCCATGCCCCGGCGCGACCCAGACGATCACCGTCGCCAAGAGTGGCGGCAACTACACGACGGTTCAAGCGGCCATCAATTCGATCTCCAGCAGCAACTCGAAGTTGATTCAAGTCAACGTCAAGGCTGGCACGTACGATGAGCAAGTCACGATCAATAAGCCATTTGTGTGCTTAGTGGGCGATGACCCAACTACGACGAAGATAACTCATGCGCTCGGCACCAATATCGTGACCGGCGGCAGCGTGATTGTAACTGGCAATGACTTTTCCGCGACTAACATCGCGTTCGAAAATACCGGGGGCAATGGCTCCGGGCAAGCCGTTGCGCTCATGGCACAAGGCAGCCGGCAACAATTCCTCAACTGTCGATTCCTCAGCTATCAAGATACGCTTTACACGAATACTGGCACTCAGTATTTCAAGAATTGCTACATCCAAGGCGACACGGATTACATCTTCGGTGACGCGACGGCCGTATTCGAGAATTGCACGATGAACAACGTCGCTCAGGGCACGGCGGTCACGGCTCCTCGGACCCCGCAAAATACAACTTACGGTCTTGTATTTATCGGCGGCTCGGTTACGGCAACGCAAACCACTTCATCCGTCCCGAACGGGTCCGTTTATCTGGGTCGTCCATGGGGATCGTACGGCGCGGTTGCGTACCTAAACGTCAACATGGGAGCGCATATCAACGCCGCTGGCTGGACCACGATGAGCACCAACACGCTCGACAACGTGCGCTTCTATGAATACAAGAGCACCGGACCAGGGGCAAATCCGACCAACGCTACCCGGTCTGGTCGTCAGCTCACTGATGCACAAGCCGCCAACTACACAGTGAAGAATGTCCTGAATCCCTGGGTACCGGGATACAGTCAATGACTTTGACCTTTTTTTCCCGCGTCAAACCCACGTTCGCCACCAACTTAGACCAAAGCGGCCAGTGCCCGGGCAGCCCCGGCTGTTTCGGCCGCTAATGGCAAGTAGAGGCATTGCACGGCCGGCGCCGAAAAGAGTTAAGAGGTTTCGAGGAAAATGATCCTTGTGCGATATCACCCTAGAACCACCGACCAAAGCGCGAACCGGTTGTGATTTTGGGGGTGCGCGGGGGTTCCTTTCTCGGTAGTCGCACCCCAGGTGGGAGCATCTCCCGTGCTGAACTGGGAAGATGGGCAGGTTCCAATAAAACTTGCTGCCCTTGTGGGCCACGAGGGTTCGAATCCCTCCGGGAGTACCGGCCGTTAGATTCCCGCACTTTAATCGGCGCGAAGGGGGTCGCGGCGAAATGCACCAAGTTCCGTCGGGCGGGAGGTTTTCCGACTCCGCGTGAAAATCTTGCAGGCATTGCTAGGGTAGTTGATGGCCGTGAGGAAACAATTCGTCGTGCCCCCAGCCATGATGGGTATGCTCGAGAAGACGCTCAAAGAAATCGTTCAGGATAGTACCTTCTATAAAATTGCATCCCAGAAAATGTCCCTGTCATCGGCAGAAATCGAGACGCGACTGTCGATTGGCTTGGCGATCATGAACAAGTGTTTGCGAGCAGTCGTTGCCCTCAGCGCACTTCGCGCTCGGTCGCTCGCAAGAAAGAATACGATCTCGGAAGCCGGCATGCTCGCCTGGGTAGACCTTCTAAACTCGAGGAATCAAGAGGTCCTCGAATGGATCATGGTCGGCGCGACCCCGGCTCAAATGATCGCTCTGCAGCAATACGGAATCACCCCCGAACATGTGGAATGGTATCTTGAGCAGGCGGACGGCAAACCGTCAATTACTAGGCTGGTCAAGGACCCAAGGTTAGCCGTACCCGATGACTCAGGCAGAAGCATTAGACCCAAGCCATGAGACTCGAGTGGCACCACCGATCGCAAGCAGAGCGGCAATCACTGAACATCAAAGCCCAGCCGCGCTTTGATTCATTGGCCGGGGCGCACGTGCCTAACCGGACTTTTCCCGCATTGCTTCCAGAGTCGCCCAAACGTGCTATTCGCGGCACGTCGAAGTTACGCGCCGCTAGCTCAGCTGGATAGAGCGTTGGCCTCCGGAGCCAAAGGTCGAGCGTTCGAATCGCTCGCGGCGTACGAAGAGGACACCGGCAGCCCCTATGCAAAGTATCCGGGACGATAAATGATAACGGTGTGTTGCAGACTCTTCGCGACTCCTGGCCCCTCATCGTCACCATTGTTGGCACCACATGTGTACTGTCAACGCGGTTGACGAGACTCGAAGAGCGCATGGCCGCAAAAGAGGATGTACACTCTTTGGATGTTCGTGTCGCGCGGATTGAAGTTCGTATGGGTCTAAGCAGCGAGCCTTCGCCTGCGTCAACCCCTGCTGAGTGAGAGACTTCGTCGGCCGCATCTTGTCTGCGGCAATATAGTGAGATTATCTCAGTGCGGAGTCCGCGACTTTCGACGCTTGGTCCGGCTGGCATCGGACACCTGAGCTCGACGACGAGTCTTTTTGATCTTTACTTTGGGGCGTCACGGAAACGGGAGTGGGACCCCGAAGAAGTCCGCGAGCATCTGCGCGAATGAGCAATGCCCGCACCGCCAGCTGCCTTTCAGCTTTGATATTTCTGAATATCTCATCGACATCCGCGTGAACGAAAAATGTGCCGCGCTTGTTGCCCATCTGGAACATGCTTAACAAGACGCCCCGCTTGAGAGCGGCAATGAATCCTGCGCCCTCGAGAACGACATGGTAAGTCGAGCAGAGGCCAGCAATCTTTGGCATGAGGGAGTTTAGATATTCACGAACCTTGGCGTCAGGCGCGGGCGCATCCACCGGCACGCGAGTGATGTACACAGCAGGCCGGCCTGCAGCCTCTACATTTGCCTTCAGATGTAATAACACTTGATCCATGTCATTGGTGGTTGGTCTACCCCAGACGCAATAGACAACGCCGTCGCCAGTAAGAAACTCGCATGCCATCGGTACCTTTTCTTCCGCAAACGACTTTGAGTGCCCCCGAATGTTATTGGGGCCGGAATCTCTCCACACCGCCAAACGGATGCGGCGGTAAGACTTTTAGTCGGCTGCACGCAATTATTGCCGGTGACCCCTAATTAGGTCTGACCAACGACCTAAATGTCGTCACGACTCTTACCATCGGTCATCGATGCGCGCCGAGCCGGACCTGATGATATTGGGATTAATTGCTAACGACCTCAAGTGTTGTAGCGGCAGCCACTGTGCGCTGGGCGGGCTCATAGTAGAGGTGGGCTTCGGCTCCGCCATCGGCCGCTTTTACCGGCATGGTTGCCTGTAGCCGATACTTGAGCGAGAGCACGGCGCTTGGCGACAACGTGGTTAGGTAGAGGATGAGTTGCTTACCCGTTAGCTCGTACTGCGAAAGCACCTTTTGTTGGACGTAAGCGTCGAGGTCTTCCGTGAGCACCTGAAACCCCGGCGGAATGCCGAGGGTCACCAACACCATATTTTGAGTTTGCGCACTGCCATTAGTTAGGTTCACGCTGGCGGTTGCGGTGTCATTCAAGAACAGGCTCGTCTTGTCGTAAGTCATAGCAATCGACAAGGGCCCGGGGGCGTCCGGTGTGACTTGAGCCCAGGGCAGATTGTAGCCAGCAACTAAATTGAAGCTGACTTTCCCCTCACCGACCCACTTGCAAAGTGCCCACAGCGCCCTTGGTGCCTTTGGTGGCGGCGAAGAGTAGCGCCCGCAGCGTCCAAACGGTAGCCTGCGTGGAGCCGTAATTGCCCAGGGTGTCCTTCGAGGCGCTCAGGAAGTTGAGTGCGCCCTCGACGCTCTTGGCATCGCCGTTCGCCAAAATCAAGGCGGACGCGACCAAGGCCGTTGTTGCAACTGTGCTATCGGCACCAGAGCCATAAAAGTTGGTCTGCGTGCCGCCACTATCCCAAGAAATCTTATCGCCGTCGGCCGTTTTCATCGCGTCCAAACGTGAAAGGACGTCGGTGAGTAACGAATCATTGGGAGCTGCCAGCGCAAACGCGTTGGCAATCAATGCCAGCGTGTAGGCATCGGGCGTTTCATACGAAACGGGGATCTGAGACAATGGCTGATGTGAGCGCGGGTCCTCTGTAACGAGTCGGTACATGGCCTTCTTATCGCGGCGCGGAGGGACCTTCGAGTCGCACCTCGTAGGGTTGGGGCGTATACAGCAAGCTGCGTTTGACGGAAACGCCCTGATCGGCTGCGTCGATGCGCAGGACATACTGCACGAGTGGGGCCCGGCGATTCAAACCCGCTGGCAATGCAATCGAAGTCGAAAGTACTTGCGGAGTATTAGCGACTAGCTCGTACGGAGCCTCACTCTGGGCAAGCGGGGCCCCTGAAACTAGATCCAACAGTTGTATCGAGAGTGTCCCGGATTGATTGCCACTTTGAAGGGACACGGGGATCTTTAGAGCCAACTCGCGGTCATTCACGGTTCCAGTAATCTTCGGTTCGTCGATCGCCAACCCGGTTCCGGTTGCATTATCCGGCTGCCCCAAGACGGTCTTGCCTTTCGGGTTGGCCGCGTTGCGCTTCGTTTCATCCGAGCTCTGCGACGAACAAGCGAGCGCCAGGAGCGTCACCAGCAATATCGATGAAGTGAAGGAACGCTGGCGGAGGTTTTGCCTCGCACCCAAGTTAGTAGTTAAGTTTCTCATCGTGCAGCTCCCGCTCTGCCCGACTGTGCCAAATGCAATCCGGGCGAGTGCCACTACGCAAGAGCTGTTCCAGGTAATTATCCGCCAAATGTTCAGAGAAATCATCGTTGTGACTGACTGGGCGAGACGGCGATTGGCACAGTAGTTGTGCCAATTGTCACACCTGGCGGAGTCGTTTTCCGTCCGGATTCTTTTGGGGTTATTTCGGCGCGGGAAGGAGGGTGTGTCTCCGTGCCGTGAAAGACCAGAAGGTATTACAAGCTAACGCCGCCACCCGTGTTTGGAACGGGCATGACGCCATAGGCTGGAGCGATCATCGGACGGCCCCCGGTGTTCGATGCGCCGCCGGTAGTTATGTCCACGGTACTACCGCCACCAAGATTGATCATCGGCCCATAGTCAACCGTGAAGCCACCGTCTGCGCCGGCAGCTCCGCCCGTTGGAAAGCCCGCGTCGATGCCCGCGGTGCCACCCTTTGCACTCGCGCCCCCTGTTACGGCTTTGCTTCCACCGGCGCCCGGCGTTCCACCGACTGAAGTAAGCCCGCCCGTCGCAGTGCCACCCATTCCACCCATCGGCATTGGTCCGTATGCGGCCATGAAACCACCTAACCCGTATTTACCTCCGGTAGGTGAAACGACGTTGCTCCCGCCCGTGCCTGCACTACCACCGACTGGCATCGGTCCGTAAAAAACAACTCCGTAGTAGACGGTCGCCATGCCGCCCGTCTCGGAGGGGATGCCCGAGTCAACTCCTCCGTCAAAGCCTGCGCCCACGCCACCCGTGGCTAGTTTTGGTCCGTGAAATGAATTGGGCCTGCCGCCGGTCGCCATCGGAGTGCCGGCGTCCATTCCGCCCGTGCCCCCGCCGGCTCCATTATCCGTGCTGCCACCGCAGCCCATAAGAACCGCCGAGATCGCTGCGGGATACCATCGCTTGTCCATGGTCGAACTCTCCTTGACCCGCCCGATAAGTCCGTGATTAAGCCTGGGCGATTGAGGGACTATACACCCAATTGGGGCTCTTGGCCCGCGCTATCGTGCAACGGACGAGGATCGCTCAACGTTGACCCAAGTTTTTGGATCGAGTTTACGTGACACCAGTGGAGCCTGGCGCGAAAGGCGCGCCTCGAAGGAATTCACGCTGGTGAGAATGTCAATCGGTTCGCCGAGTGTTGCCGCCAAGGCGCGCGACGTCGGGGATGGACCTTCGGCCCAAGTGAGCATTACGAGCGACGTAAACTTGCGCCGGCTCGACAATATGACGCGAGCGAACGCGCTTCGAGCGAGTAAGTCATAATTCTTGAGCTCGCTTGAATCGCAAAAAAAGTGAATCGACTGCGCCGGACCGACGAGCGTACCGAAACGCGTTGCGTAAATGTAGCCCGTCTCCGCGTTCAGGCTGCCCTGAAACCGAGCGTACAACACACCTTCGGCGACCCAACCAAACAGAATCGAGCCGTCATCATCGCTCAGCAATTCCAATGAAGATTGATCGCCAGCATTGCGAAGCCGGGGACCACTGGGCCGTGACGCGTTTCCCGAACCAAACGAGCGTGACTTCATGAATAACCAGCCGCCTGCCGTTTGGAAACGACCGGTCGAGAAGCCAGCATAAGGGCAAAAGTGAAGGAAAAGTATTTACCAGGAAGCCGCCGTACAGCTGTAGCCTTGCGTGTGAGGAGTCGCGTGGGTGGGAAGCTCGAGTGGCCTGATCACTGGCCTGTTTTCCCCGAGATCATCGGTACAAACCGCACCGCGCCGAGGCCCTCTTTCTCAATTGAACCATTGACCTTGCGAAACCGGTACAGGGATTGTTCTCCGTGTACCGGTCCGATTGGAGCCACGAGGACACCCTTGTCCGAAAGCTCATCCAGTAGAGCCTGCGGCACGTTGGGCGGGGCGGCCGTTAGCAGTATCCGATCGAAGGGTGCCTTTTCGGGCCAGCCTTGATAGCCGTCCCCAACTCGCACCTCTACGTTGCGATAACCGAGATGAGCGAGTCTAGGCTTTGCCGCTTGCCCGAGAGCATCGATGAGCTCTACCGAATAAACTTCGCGCGACAATGCGGAAAGAACGGCGGCTTGGTATCCCGAACCGGTTCCAATTTCGAGAACTCGTTCCTTACCCGTGAGCTCTAGAGCTTCGGTCATTATTGCTACGATTGTGGGTTGCGATATTGTCTGTTCGTAGCCAATTGGCAGCGGGTGATCCGCATATGAAAGCTCCAGTGCTGCATTGTTGGTAAATAAGTGACGCGGTACGTCGCGCAGCGCCTGAAGCACTGACTCGCCGTGGAGCTCCTTGCTGGCGGCTATTTGCGCTACTAATTTTCGTCGAAGTTGGCGAGCTACGAGCGGGTCCAGATTGGGTTCAAGGGCAGGGTCCCCGATCTCCGGTGCGGTCGCCAGTGCCGTGCCTGCGGATATGCCCGGTTGAGTGGCGGGAATTGAATTCGATTGGGGGCCATCCGAAATCGTGTGGGATTGACACGCCGTGCCGAGCGCGGCCACCAATGATCCCAGGCACCTGGGTGGTTTCGGTTGCATTGCCGTTGAGCAATTATGGCAAGCTTATCGCGGATATCTACGTCTGATTAAAGATACGCAAATCCGCGCGCAATCGAGCGGCTAGGTCCGTGACTCTGGCGTTCACACGTATCCGGTCTACTAAGCCCGTGACCGGTGCCTTCGCTCGAGCGAGTTCAGTGCCCGAGGGCCCGCGGCGAATTGCTACAGGCAAAGTCCGCTGGTACCGCAATGGTTATTGCAGCAGTTTTGGTCAGTGTTGCAAGCCACCCCAGTGGCGTTGCAAGTGGAATACACACAAAGGTTCTGCCTGCATTCGCCCGAACAGCATTCTGTATTCGTTGAGCAGGTTTGACCTAGCGCCGAGCAGGCCGCCGCGCAGGTGCCCGAAACGCAGTTGCCGCTGCAGCAGCCGGAGGGCGATGAGCATGCGGCTCCAACGTCCTCGCTTGTGGGGCAGACCAAAATGCCGATGATGTAACGGCATAGACCGGCCAAACATGAACCGCAGCAGGGTGAGCTTCCGCAAGTTGCGCAGGCGGTGCAAGTATTCGAAGTACTGCAGGTAAGCCCCGACTGGCATTGGTTGGCAGCGGTGCAACCGGCGCCCGCTCCGCCTTGGGCCACGCAATAGCCCGTGTTGGCGTTGCAATAGCTACCTGCACAGCAACTGAAATCTTCGTTGCAACTGGTCCCTACGGCCTTGCAAGCGGCAGGGCCACAGGCACCCAGCAGACACTTGGAAACGGACGCGCTGCAGCATTCTGCCGGACCCCCGCAGGCGGCCCCGTCACCGAGACACGCATTGACCACGCACTTATTCTGCACACAAGCCGTGCCTGCCTCACAGGCGGAGTTTGCGTTGGTACAACCCGATGACCCAAGCTTGACAATGATCGTGCTGGCGCCACCTGTCGCCGCCATTCCACCCGTGGCTACGGCTCCACCCGTGGGTACTGCTCCACCTGTTGCCTTGGTCCCGCCCGTGGTCACCGTTCCACCATTCGTAACGGTTCCACCTGCGACCGTTGCAGTTCCTCCAACTCCCGCTTTGGCCTCTGATTCACGCGGAACTCGCTTGCGGTGGCTCTCTGGAGTGCCGTTATAACCGCTCGAAATCACGCTGCTTTACTTCAGATTGCCATTGTATTACTGCTTGTTGCGTGCTTGGTTCGACTTTGGGTTGCAGCGTTCGTATTTCGGCGACAATTTTGTTTATAGCGTTTGCTGGCGCACTCGCGGCGGGCTGCTCGCTTACTCTTGGGCCCACGGGGACTTCGGTATTGACGCAACCTCGAAGTCAGCATCTGGGTGCTACGGTCTCGGCGCAAACGCGCCTGCCGCGTGAGTACAGCACCATAGTAGGCATCGAAGAGTCATTGCTCGGGCAGCCCAGTCCTGAAAGTCATTCCGATCAGTGGCGGGTTGCGGGGCTGCTCGGTTACTCACGGGCGCCGACGGCGGGTGGTACGGGGTTAGGCTGGGAAGGTTCCGTGCGCGCGGGTTTTTTTCGGGGCTCCAATGCCAATCTGATACCCGCGGGTGGCTTGCTCGGTGCCAAAGTTGCGGCGCCCATAATCCGCCTTACGGCTCGGCAAGATCCGTGGGAGCGCAATGGCCTGCTCGACCAGGGAGTGTTCATGCTGGTTCCCGAATTTGGATTCAATACGCTCTGGTCGCGGGCTCAAGATGTTCAATTCGAGGTCACAGCCATGCTTGCGCTTCGCTTCTATTTATCAACGACGCTTGTGCCATGAAGACCCGCTTCTTCTCGCTATTCTGGGCGCTAGCAATCGTGTCCTGCGTGTCACGGCAACCCGTGATGCTGACAGCTCCCGTGAGCCACGAACAGCGCGCCCCCGAAGAGGTCACGGTCGGTGTTGCGCGAGTCGATATCACTCCAGCCCCGGGTGTATCCACATTCGGGCATGCACCCGACGCTCTAGTGACCGATGGCTATTGGTCGAGGCTCTACTGCCGCGTGTTCGTGTTCAAACAAACAACCGGTCTGCCGCTTGCAATTGTGCCCTGTGATCTATCGGCCATAAGTGCGGCGTTACACCATCGTGTGTCGGAGAAGGTGAGGGAGATCCTCCCGCGTTCGCGCGTCATGATCACGGCTACTCACACGCACGCCGGCCCCGCCCACTATTTCGAGAGTCAGGCGTACGGAGGCGCCGCGAGTTCCCGCTTACCAGGGTTTGACGAAGCCATGCTCGAGATGCTAGCGGGTCGGATCGCGGAAGGCATCGAACGTGCGCACAATCACTTGCGCCCCGCGCGCGTTCGTTGGGCGCATCACAGTGCCTGGAAGCTTACGCGAAACCGTAGCCTGACGGCTTTTCTGTCCAATTCTCCTCGCTTCGAGCCGAAGTCCCATCCTGACCCAAGAGACAAGTTGTCCGACGAGGAGCGCGCGGTCGATCCGGCGCTCGACGTATTGCAAATTGAAGAGACGACACCCGGAACCGGCAAGCCCGTGGGGCCTCTCGGATGGTTAGTCTTCTACGCTATGCATCCGACGGTTCTTCCCAGTTCGAATCGACTGCTCGGCGCAGATGTATTTGGGGTTACGTCGCGCAACCTGGAAGCGCGGTTGCGGCCTTTGCGTGCCCGACAAGATCCGCGCTGCTCACCTTCACCAAAGGGTCAATTGCAGTGCCCCAATCTGGCGGACTTTGATCCCTTGGTTGGGGTCGTCAATACCAATGAAGGCGATGTATCGCCCATCTGGTCCGTGGGTAATACCGAAGAGGCAATTGCAGTCGGCAACAAACTCGCCGACAGCGCGTTTGCAACCTATCAACCGGCAGCGCCGATGCGCGACCGAGTCATCATAGAATCCAGGTATCTAGAGGCTGATTTGCCGAGTGCCTGCCTACTACATGGTTCGAGCCTATGCGCCAAGGGTGAGCTAGGCAATGCCACTGGACACGGGGCGAGCGACCACGTGGCGAGCACTGACGCAATCTTTCCCAAGCAATCGGACCGAGATCCCGAACGCGACAGTTGCCAGGCACCCAAGGCCAAAATGCTCGGCACCTTTCAAGATATTCTCTTAGGCCGAAATCCTGATCGCTATCCGGAGCATGTTTCGTTCGCCCTGGTCCATATTGACGACACTTGGCTTTCATTCGTTCCCGCCGAACTCACTGTACACGCCGGCTCCGCCGTCGATCGCAGGGTCGAACAGGTGGTAGCAACGAAGTACAAATCGCCCGCGCACTTCGTTGTCGCTGGGCTGGCCAATGCCTACATTCAATACGTCACGACTCGTTCCGAGTACAACCTGCAATTCTACGAAGGTGCGTCCACTCTTTACGGCCCGCAAAGTTCCGAGTACATCACCGAGCGCCTGGAGATTCTGGCCCGCTCGATGATTGGGCAAGATGCCGACAAATGGATTGCAAAAGGGCAACCACCCATTGATACCGCGGTCAATGTCGCTTTCGAATTTGCGCCAGCGCGCGCGCGGCTCGCTACCCCCGACGGCCCCGAGTTGACTAAAATTGCCGGTCGCGGGGCGATAGACTTGTGTAAGGTGCAACTGTCGCTCGACCGACACGCAATTTGCCTCAATTGGCGCGACGCAGGTCCTGGCCGTGTCAGGTTGAGTAATCCGGATAACGAGCCCTGGGTCGAACTAGTGGGTGCTGAGTCCGGGCACCCCGTGCCTCTCTGTACGATCAGAGGCCAGACGCTCGACTGTGATCCGATTGCCGCTATCGACGATCAAGGCGTTGATTTTCAGACGCGAGTACTTCGGCGCGATGGCAACGGCTACCTCTGGTCGACCCTGTTTAGGCCCTCGGAACTCGAATGGAATTATCTCAAACAGACCGGCAAAGTTAGAATCCGCGTGCGGGGTGATTCTAAAGCCGAGCCAGTACAATCACCGCAATTTGTCGTCGATGAGCTGCCCGCTTGCCCGGATTCAACGGCCATGGATTGCCTCGGCAGGTAACATAACCCAGCCTGACGGGCGCAATTCACCGCACATGCTAAATTGCGCCGATGCTTACCGAACAATACCGTGCGATCGCGCTCATCGCGCTACTTCATGCAGCGGCCTGCAGCGGCACGCCGACACAAACCTCGCCGAGCGACTCGAGCATTGGCGGAACGAGCGGAGGCGCGCAAGCTGGCGGTGGTGCCCATTCGAGCGGAGGCGATTCAGTCACGGGCGGTGGCAGTTCACCCACTGGCGGTGCTGGTAATTCCACTGGAGGATCTGGGGGTTGTGACGGCACGCCAACACTAGGCACGGTGAGCCCGGCAGCTTTGCAAATCGAGCTGTCCCAATCGACTCGCGCATTCTTGCTGATTAACGTTCACACCCCGCTAGCCGGCAACATTCCCGGGACCGATGCGGACATCGTGTACACGAACGTGCCCGCAATTGAAGCATTCATTGGCCCGGACAAGAGCAACCCCGTCGTCATTTATTGCATGACGGATCACATGGCGACCATTGCCGGCCCGCAGTTGGTTGCAGACGGCTACTGCAACGTGCGCTACTTGTTAGGCGGCTTAGGTGCCTGGCAAGCTGCGGGTTATCCAGTTAATCCGTAGCGAACGCCGCGACTAAGGCTGTCCCGGGTTTCTGCTGAGCGATCGACTCATTTGGATTGCACAGGAAGATCGGAAGTTCGGAAGAGTTGATATTTTTGAGGATAAATCCTTCCGTTCCTTCCGCGCTTCCTGTGAAATCCAATCAGGTGCTCGCAACTAGAACGTAACCAAGAGCCCCGAGCCAACATCACCCGGGCCTGGAACGAATGTAAAGCGGGGCCCGCGATTTCGGTTGAGTGCACGCGTTGCGGGCTGTTCGTATTTGTTAGGATCACTGCCCGTCAGCAATAGCACGACTCCCGTGACGAGTACCGCGCCACCGACACCCACCCCAACGAAGCCCAAATTGCGAAGTTGTACGCCCGAGTCGAATTTATTACTGGCGTCGGTCTTTGCACTATTGCACGCAGCGCCGTTGTCGCTGCCTTCGGCGAGATAGCCGTGCGTGCCATCGCAAGGTGGAATACTATTGATAGTCTTATCGTTGAGAGCGGTGAGGTCACTCGCGCCAGAATTCTTTTTCGAGATGCCAGCCGCCGCCAGGGCCGCGCCACCGCCGCCGATAACGGCACCGCCGATGATACCGACCCAGCCCCAGGTGCGGTGGAGCATGGCGTTGCTCCGATAACTTCTGCGCGTTTCCGGAGTTGGTTCGAATGTGAACTGAATCTCGTTGGTATTCGACTTGTCAAGAACTACGTCACGCTCGATTGTGATAAAACCCGGCGATGACACACTCAGATGGTGCGGACCCATCGGCAAACGTAAGGGCTCCTTATAAAGGCCTCTGCGTTCGCCGTCGAGCGTAACATCGACAGGCGATTCACTCGCGTTCAAGACCAGGGTGGCGCCATCTGCCCCGAGCGCGGCGGCGTCTATGTTGAGATCGAGGGCAATTTCTCCCGTGGCTCCGGGCCCGACATCGACGGCTTTTTGAGCCGAAACATAGCCGGCTCGCCGCAATTCAACGACGTGATGACCGGCGGCTGTCGTAATCGAAGTGGCGAGCGGCGTTTGCCCGACGGCTTTGCCATCGAGGAAGATCTGCGCGCCTGAAATGCGTGTTTTGACGCTCAAATTGGCGGGCTCTTTGCCTTGAGTCGGAATTAGTTCGAAAGTCAGACTGGCGTCCGAGTTGCCCGCCACCAAAATCTCTTTGCGCGCCGGGGCATAACCTTCGGCGACCGCACCGATGATGTGCGTGCCCTCTGAAACCCGAATTGGAGCCGAGAGGGGCGTCTTCGCGACCTCGATATTGTCGACTTCAATCCGCGCATCGACGGGTTTTGTGCTCACCGCGACGCGCCCGATGCGCGCTTTTTGGTCCTCGAGTGTAACCCTAGCCCGCTCGAGCTGCGCTGGCTGAAGTTTTCCGCCGGTCACCAGTGGTTCGAGGGCATCGACTGCATCAACTGGGCGTGCGAGTGCCGCGTAAACCAAACCAATATTGTAAAGTACGACGGGCTCCGGCATGATATCGTAGATTCGTTTGAACTCAGCGAGCGCTCCGGCGTTATCGCCTGATTCGAAAAGCTTTAGTGCTCGGTCGAAGCGGCGGGCCGCTTCGGCCTTTGCCGAGGCATCCATTGGGCTCGGCGCGCTGCCCTTGCTGACGTCCTTTGTCGCCTTCGAGTGGGGCGGGTCGGCTGCGGCCGCCTGGATAGAAGTGAACGCGAGTATTGTGGGCACTAACCCCCGAAAAAGGCCGTTTCTCGTAAATGTCATCTTAGAATGCTTAGCAAGGGTGATTGGCGCGCGACGCCCCGGACGGCAATGTCTTCGAACCGCATACTCCACCACGACCCGTGGCGGAAGCAATTGTCGATAGCGGTTCACACACGGCGTCCGGGCGCCCGCAGTCATTATCGCAATCGCACAACTTGGCGCAGTATCCGAGGTCGCCGGCGCCGGAACCGTTTGTAGGGTCGATATAACAATAGTAACTGAGTTTGCTTGTCGAATTCGGCTGTCCACAACCGGGCGTGCCATAGCTGCAAACCCCGCTGCATTCAGCGAAACTCGTAGTCAAGGGTATGCAAGCCCCAATGCAGGAGGTAGAAAGTACCGTATCGGCACTGCAGACCGCTCCAATTGGGTCGCCCGTGCGCGCCGCGTCGCCACATAGACCGGTGCTCAAGTCACAGAACCGCCCATCACAGTCAACGTCACTTCGGCAAGCGGGCCTGCAGAAACCACTACCCGACCCAGCCGGTGATTCACTGCAAACCAAATCGTTACGGCCCCGGCACTTGTCCAATTCATTGACCTGCGTGCCCAGCTGACAACCGGGCAGGCAGTAGGCGATATCGTCACTGGTGTCCGTTGGCGTCCCTCCATTGTCGAGCACGATACATTTGGACGTCGCATCGAGGCCCTTGCAAAAATCATGATCCGGAAGGCATCGGGCCAAACACATGCCTGAGCTAGGTCCTTCACCATTCAAATAAGAGGAGTGCGAAGTGATGCATTCGAGGCCCGTTCGGCATCCGGAGGCATCCGTACAAGCCGCACCAATAAGGCCCGAATTAGGGCCTGCGGCCGGAAATTGACCGGAACTACCATTGTCGCAGACGCATGCTTCATAGGCCTCGCCAGACGTCGCACAGATTTGGTGACCGGTGCATCCAGCCCCCGCGCAGGTAATCGACTGCCCCGGTACGCAACGGGACGTCGAGCTGCAGCAATTGATCGAAGCGAACATGAGGGGAGCAGCCAACAAACTCCATAGTCGATAGCGTGCTCGTTGCTTATTCCGCACGTGAAGCGAATGGAAAATTTTCATCGGTCCCAATTTTAGCCTAACGACTTTTGGTGCGTTTTCACAAGATGAAAAGCTGGCTTTGACTGTCGTTCGAAATTCGAGCCCGTCAACTTCAGCTGGTCTTCCTAATACCGTCTGCTAATGACGAGCTAGCGTCCGGAGGAGGGCCTGATTCATTTGACGAAGCTCATCTTCACTTGGAGTGGGCGATGGCCAGCAGCCGTACGCGTGTACCGGTTTCTTGTTTCGCAAAATCCGAGCAGTTCGCGCTCTTGAAACAAAGGCGTGACCTTAGTCGCAACCTTTAAGAGCAATTGTATAGTCGCACGAGAGGTCTTCTATGTCGGCAAAGAGAATGGTTTCTTCGTTCAGCAAATGGATCCTAAGGTCATGTGTGGTTTCGGCCTTCAGTATGGCATTGGTCCTTGGTTGCAGCTCGGACAAGCCGACGGTGACCGACAACAATCATGTTTGCACTTTCAACAGCGACTGCAGCGATGGGCTAGTGTGCAGCTTTGGTCTATGTCACGCCGAGTGTCACGAATCTTCTGATTGCCCGGCTAACCAGCGCTGCGTAAAGTCCGTCATGGCGGAAGGCGACGCGGCGTCGGTTGAAACCACTGTGTGCCAGCTGCCTAGTGAAGCCAAATGCAGCTTGAATTCCCAATGCGACGACCCGTTGATATGCGCGGTCGATCTCCAATGCCGCGTTCAGTGCGAACAGAACAGAGATTGTGTGGGCAGCAAACAAATATGCGTCCACACGGTCTGCGCCGACCCAAGCGAGGTGACGTCCACCGGTGAACTAAAGGGAGTAGATGACACTGCGACGGGCCCGGGTAGTCCCAACTACGGCACCGGCGGAGCGTCGGCTGGGGGTGGCTCGGGTTTGCCCTCATCGGGTGGGTCTTCTTCTCAGGCATCAGGCGGAGCCGGTGGGGAATTAGGTACGAGCACTAGTCCGGCAAGTGGAGGCAACACGTCGAGCATCGGTGGCAGCACGAATTCATCCACCACTGGCGGCGCCAGTGCAATTGGTGGCATATCGAGCCTCGGTGGTGCGACTGGCACTGGCGGCGTCACGAACGTAGGCGGCGCGACTGGAACCGGTGGGTCCAGGTCAACGGGCGGCGCGACGGGCGCGGCCATTTGCGCCGAGGGCAATACGCAATGTTCGGCAACTGGCTCAGCTGTTCAAACTTGCACTTCCGGTAAATGGTCCGCGCCAGTGGACTGTCCAAGGGATACGCACACGTGCAGCCTTGGAGCTTGCATACCCTGCGGCTCCGGAACAAGAAATTGCGATAACCAGGCCACTAATTCTTGCGAAGTTAATCTGAATCTAACAGCAAGTTGTGGGTCCACCTGTACCGACACCATACAGTGTCCGGGTACTCTTCCCACCTGCAATGCCGGCACATGTGGAACTGAAATTGCGCCGACTCAGTGCGCCGGAAGTGTCACTTCTGGCAGCGTCACCATCACCAGTGCCGCTGATTTGGTTACGTTTCAAAATGCGGGAACGCGCTGTATATCCGGGGATTTGACCATTAACAACACGGCCGTAACGAGCCTCGTGGGTCTAGAGTTGCTGCAGTGGGTCGGCGGTAATGTCAGCATTTACAACAACAGCGCGCTGACCACTCTGAACGGACTCTCCGGCCTTACAACAATCGCTGGCAATTTCAACATTCAGAGCAATGCGCAACTGATCGACACATCGGCAACTAGCGCTCTTCGCACGATTGGCGGGTACCTCCAATTTTACTCCAATGGCGGTTTGAGCGGGATTCAAGGCTTTGACAATCTAGTAAAGGTCACCGGATATTTGAGCATCTACGGTAACGGTGCGTTGCTGAATCTAGACGGTTTCCCTGCTCTTACGACCGTTGCCGGTTACATACAAGTTTACGGCAACCCAGCGCTATTGGACCTCAAGGGTTTTGCAGCACTCACCAGTGTCGGAGACTACATCAGTATAACTTCGAATGCTGGTCTGCAGACCCTAGCGGGTTTCTCGGCGCTCAGGTCCGTCAAGAATGCGATAACCGTGAGCCAAAACGCCAATCTGATTTCTTTGGCCGGCTTTTCAAATCTTCAAACCGCAGGAGGTGTCGTCACGATTGGCAACAACGCGAAACAGGAGGGTTTGTCCGGCTTCGCGAACCTCACCGATGCAGGCGGAGTTGACATCGGGACCGAGGCCGTGCTCACCACAATCGCGGGTTTTGCGTCATTGCAGAATGTCAGCGGGCCCATCAGCATCCACGACAACGCTGCGCTCACGCGCATCGATGGGTTCAATCAATTGGTTACAGCGAGTAACGACATCACAATATTAAATAACCCTGTGATGACGACGCTAACCGGTTTCAGTGGGCTGGTCAATTTGAATCGTAATCTCGAGATCAGCAACAATGCTCAGCTGGCGTCGATAACAGGCTTTGGTAGTCTAGCTAAGGTACTTGGACAATTTGGGATACACGACAACGTAGGTTTGCTCAGCATTGGCGGGTTCGGTGCTCTCAATGAAGTCGGGGACTACTTGTCGATTGCGTTCAACCCCAAGATGACGAACTTCGATGGCATCAGCAAGCTGAAGACAGTTGGCAGTAACCTATTGATCCAAAACAACGCCACGCTGAACAGCATCAACTCACTGCTGAGTTCACCGCTGCAAAGCGTGGGCAATGATTTCGCCATTTCCAACAATCCTTTGCTCTCGAGCTGTGCGGTTGACTCACTGCGGGCGCTACTACAGGCTACGCCCGGCGGCTGGTCCAGTATCGACCACAGTTGCTGCAACGCTGGCTGCACTGCATGCACCGCGGCCGTGTGTACCGGTACTCCGGGCGGCACCGACGGCCAGAGCGGCATCTACAACGGAACCCTCACGAT
The DNA here is from genome assembly GCA_963819085.1 of uncultured delta proteobacterium. Taxonomy (GTDB): domain Bacteria; phylum Myxococcota_A; class Polyangia; order Polyangiales; family Polyangiaceae; genus FEN-1139. The sequence goes on along the minus strand of CAWFUX010000029.1, from coordinate 21,201 downwards.
CAAAACAATTGCCGACCTACAAACATTGGCGACGGTCACTCAGATCGTAGGTGACTTGATCATCAGCAGCACAGCGTTGACCGGCTTGACGGGCCTGGGCAACCTCCAGCATATCACTGGGAACCTCGATATTTATAACAATCCATCGCTTACTGACCTGAGCGCCCTCGGCGCTCTTACGACCGTTGACGGATACGTAAATATTCAATCCAACGCCGCGCTCACCAGCCTTTCCGGGTTGAACAACTTGACCACCGTCGGTGACTATCTCCAGCTGTATAGCAATGGGCTTCGCAATGTGGGCGCATTGTCGAAACTTGCAACGGTTGGGACCTATGTCAACGTCTATGGCAATGGTTCATTGACGACACTACAAGGGTTGTCCGCTCTCACTTCAGTAGGGACCTACTTTCAAATCTATGGCAATCCTCAGTTGTTAACATTGGGTGCATTGGGTGCATTGAAAACCATCGGCACGTACCTGAGCATCACCAGTAACGCAGTGTTGGCGGATGTCAGCGGGTTCTCGGCACTAACGTCAATTGGAACCGATCTGAACATCGACAGCAACACAGCGCTGGCCAGCATCAACGGCTTTGCGGCCCTTACGACCGTGAATGGAAGTATTCAAGTTAGCAGTAACGCGAACTTGGGCTCGATCAATGGGTTCGAGGCTCTGACAAGTGTGACGCCCGGCAATGTAAAGATCTTCAGCAACGCGGCGTTGACGACAATCGGTGGCTTCTCCCTTTTGAGGTCGATCAATGGGACACTCGAGATCCATGACAACGCGAAGCTTGCTAGCCTCGACACGACCAACGGTTTTGAAGCCCTGCACGACGTTGGGAGTACGATTCAAATCTACAACAATCCTTTGCTCAAGACCATGGCCGGGTTTACAGCCCTTACGGCGGCGAACGCCAATATCAACATCCACGATAATGGTCTCACGAGTTTAGCCGGGTTTGGTGCTCTGACCGATGTAGTGGGCAACCTCGACATCGAGAACAATACGACGCTCGCTACGATTACTGGGTTCGGAAAACTGGCACGAATCGGTGGGGCACTGATTATTCGCGATAGCGACGTGCTCACCCAATTCGACAGCATTGCCAGCCTGGTAAGTGTCGGCCTCGACCTTGTTGTCGTGTCGAACCCCCAGCTAACGAGCATAGCCGGCCTTCGCTCTGGAACACTCAAGAACGGAAGCCTGGGCAATATCTTCAATATTGCGGCCAATCCGCGGCTATCAAGTTGCCAAGTGGATGCGTTGCGCACCGCTCTGCACGTAACATTGAAGGACGAAAGCGGCGCAAACCAGGGCTGTACCACGTGCAACGGCGCCACCTGCTCCGTTGCCGGTGCGCTGGGTACCGAAGGACAGAATGGGACATTCACTGGCGACGTAACCCTCGTAAATGCCGCCGACTTATCGTGGATGGCCAATGTAGTGTCCGTTACGGGTACCGTCCACGTGGAGACCACGAGCCTGACGAACTTGGATGGTCTGGCCAATCTACAGTCCATTGGTGCAAACTTGAACGTCTACAACAACGCGTCCCTGACCAACGTCAATGGACTTTCCGGTCTCGAAACCGTGACCGGCTACGTCAACTTTCAATCAAACGCTGGGCTGTTGAACGTGGATGGTTTGGCCGCTCTAACGACCGTTGGGGGTTATTTCCAGTTATACAGCAACGGCGCTATCACGATTGTGGGCGGACTCTCCAATTTGACGACGGTAGGTGGTTACGTGAGCATTTACGGCAATGGCGGCATCACCAACCTCGACGGCCTCAGCAAACTTGCAAAGGTCGGCTCGAAGAGCAGCGATTACTTGCAGGTGTACGGCAACCCGGCGTTAGTTTCGATTGCCGGTCTCATCAGTCCAAACGGTGCCCTCACGAACCTCGCCGGTAACCTCACGGTAACGTCGAACGCCAAGCTGACTTCCTGTCAGCCCGACGCGCTAAAGACGGTGCTAGTGGGCGCAGGCTGGACCGGGACGTACAGTCAGAGCAGCAACCTCACGTGTGCCACTTCTTGCAGTGGTAGTGTTTGTCAGTGATCGCGTACCCACCTGGCCGCGCCGCAAGGCTGAGGGGCCTCCTCGAAAGGGGGGGCCAGCCTCGATTGCTCGTAGTCGCAGGTGGCAAGCGACTAGGACCCAGCGAGCTAGCAATAGCTGACTCGTAGTCTAAGAAGGCGGCACTCAGGTTGGCCGGCAGAGACGTGCAAACTATGATAGCTTACGAGCGCTAACATGCTTTCAAGGTCGGGCGAGCAGTCGTTTGCCGTCGGCAGCGTCGTTGCCGGCAAGCTGCGCATTGTGCGGCTCCTGGGAGCAGGTGGCATGGGGGCCGTCTACGAGGTGGAGCACGAGATTACTCGCCACCGCCGTGCATTGAAGTTGCTGCACGCGCAGATGGCCGATGTCCCCTCGGTGGTCGAGCGGTTCTTGCGCGAAGCTTCCGCCGCCGGACGCATTGGGAACCCGCACATCGTCGAGACGTTTGACGCTGGGCACCTCGAGACAGGCGAGCCGTACATCGTCATGGAGTTGCTGCAGGGCAAAACATTGGCTGATCTGCTGCAGGAGAAAGGGCCCCTCGAGATCCCGCTCGTGTGCAACCTGCTCGTTCAAACCTGTGACGCAGTTGCAGCCGCTCACGCCGCGGGGATTATCCACCGCGACCTAAAGCCCGAGAATATATTCCTTTCGGGCCCCGATGCTTCGTTCGTAAAGATTTTGGATTTCGGGATCTCGAAATTCGACGCCGCTATCACGGGCGTACAGGGCCTCACGATGGAAGGCTCGCCGATGGGCACTCCCTATTACATGTCGCCCGAGCAGATCAAGGGGCAAAAGACCGTTGATGCTCGCACGGACGTGTACGCTCTTGGTGTCGTACTGTATGAATGCTTGACGGCGGAGCGCCCGTTCGACGCGGAGAGTTTGCCCGAGCTCATATTCTTGATTGCGCAGGGGGAATACCTGCCTCCGAGCGCCCGGCGCACCTCACTGCCGAAAGTTGTAGATGATATAGTGCGTAAGGCGCTAGCCATGGATCGCGCGGAGCGTTACGGCAGCCTGAAGGAACTGTCGCTGGCGCTGTCTCAATTGCAGAACTCCCTCGATTCAACTGCATTCTTAGGGGAATGGCCCAGCAATTCGATTGTGCCGCCCGGTTCGAGGCGCAGCGTGCCCGCGATGACCCCCGACGTGTTTTCGAGATCGAACCCGCGGATGCCCTCATCGAAACCGGCTTCGAAGCGGTGGCTGCCAGCAGTGCTAGCCGCGGGAGTGCTCGCGGTGCTGGCAGCGGGGATTACCCTTTGGCGTGCGAGCGTTCAATCGCTCAGCAAGCAGTCGGTTACTGCCACTTCGATACCCTCGCAAGCAAACGTTGCAGGGTTTGCACAAGCGGTTCCGATCGCGTCGAGCCCATTGGCATTGTCTGTAGCATCGGCCCAGATAGCACCGGCATCGTCCAATGCGGTGGCTGCAGGCTCGGCGGCACCGGTGAACAATCGGGCCGCGCCCGCGGCGGTCTCTTCGTCGGCCAAGGCGAAGCCACTTGCGGGTTCAGCGCCGAACCGAACGCGGGCGGCCTCGCAAGGGTTGTCCGAAGACAATCCATTTAAGTAAATTGTTGCTACAAGTAACGCGAAGGCGGCCTCGCGAAACCAATTTCTCCTGAGCCATCTGCTCACTGGGAATGCACAGGACGGACGGAATGGCGGACCTCCGTTACTCTGAATCATGAAACGCCGCCCCGTTTCATTCCCGAAAAAATGGCACGGGAAGATCCGAAGAGTTGATATTTTCGAGGATGAATCCCTCCCTTCCGTCCGGGCTTCTTGTGCAATCCAATCAGGAGCTCGCGATCCGACCTTCCGATTGTCCTAAGCTATCGTGCATTTACTTCGGGCAAGTCCGCCAAAGAGTTTCGCGTTTCCTCTCCAGAAATGAGGGATGTATCAGGGGTTTCTCATGAGGCGACAGTCTCTGGTGGCAAAAGCCAGAGCAGCGCTGAGACGAGTTGAACGACGAGCAGGTAGTGCAGGGCGCAAGCCATGGGCTGCGCGTGGCCACGTGCCGTCACTTCAATAACAAGAACAAGCCGGCCAAAACACCCAGCAAGGCGACGGCTTTTCGGCTTCGGTAGCGCTCGCGAAACGCAAGGCCTCCGATGGCAAAGCTGATAACGACGTTGGTTCGGCGCAGCGTGGAGACCACGCTGACCAACGCTCCCGGCATGGCCAGCGCCTTGAAATATAGGGCATCTGCCAGCAAGAGGAAGCCTGCCACGGCTACGATGGACCAGCGCCACTGAAAGGGTTCATGGCGCGCGCGCCCGGGCCACCACAGTGTGAGTACGATGAGACCTTGAAGGATTGCGTTGTAAAAGGTGAACCAGAACTGCATCGTCAGGGCGGGAAGGCCCGCCGATTGCAGCAAATGCTTGTCGTACAGGCCGCTGACCGCACCGACGAGGGTCCCCGCGAAGAGCAGCCACACCCAGCGATTGCGCCCGAAGTGAATGCCCTCGGCTCTGCCGATTACCGAAAAGCCAAAATACGCCGCTAGCGTTACGATAATGCCCATCCACTGCTGCAACGAGGGTCGCTCGCCGAAGAAGGCGATAGCTCCAAATAGCGTGAAAAGTGGCGCGCTGGCGCGCACCGGACCGGCCAAAGATATCGGCAAAGCCTTGAGGGCAAAGAACGTGAGCACCCAAGACAGGGTAACAATGGCCGCCTTGAAGAGGACCAACCCATGGGCAGCCCAGGAAAGTGGAGTAATCGAGACGCCCAGTTTCAGAGCCAGCGCGGGCGAATGTTGGGTAAGAAAGTAGGCCGGAACAACCAGCAGGAACCCCACAGTGCTGCACGCGAACAGCACCACGAGCACCGCGTTACGATCGACGGACGCCTTTTTTGCCACGTCGTAGAGGCCTAGGAACAAGGCGGACAGTATCGATAACGTGAGCCAAGTCATGGGCAGGAGTAACCGGCGCCGGGCTATAGTCCCGCCAGGCGAACTTCGATAGCGACCGGCAATTTTGACCCGAAAAGCAGCAAAAAGGCCGCTCTATTGTGGGAGAATTACAACAACGCTGCAATTAGGATGCCCGCTCGCGGCGTTGGACTGAACGACCTCACGAGCTCTCCTGAGACTACCGGCAGCAATAAACTCGCACGCTCGAACTGCGACATTCGACCTCTCGGCGCCGAAGTTGCACCCCAATTGTGCTTCGCTCCGCGCTTGAAGTTGCCTCGCTGCCTCAGAAGAGCGCGCCGGGGAACGTCAATGAAATGTCGGTCCCACGGGTCCAAGTCGCGCCCGCGATCCGGAGCGGGGAGGGATTTCCTTTGACTCCTTTAATAGCCGTGAAGGTCGTGCCGCGTGTGCGGTGCTCCGCGCCGCACGCGAGTTCGGAGACACGCAGAAGAGTTTCTCTTTTGGGAATCAATCGCGGTATACTGCACGGCACCAGCGCCGGATGACGGCGGGTTAATAAACTCCAAACCAGGGAGACACGGTATGCCCAAGGGACAAGAAAAACCGAAGACCACCAACAAGCCGAAGCTCAGCACCAAGGAGAAAAAGCAGAAGAAGAAGGACAAGGCATCGGCCAAGGGTTCCTGAGATTTAGGTGACGCTGCCTCGCGACGCGGTGGAAAAGCCGCGTCGCTCGAGGCGACTCTACCCGGGGGGCGAGTGCGGACCGATGTTAGCCCTGACGCTATTTCATTGGCTTCACGGACCTGGACAACCCAAGACGATATCCACGAGCTTTGCCCCATTTTGCTTCATGTTTTGACAGGTGCTGCCAACGAAAAGCAAATGTGGGGGGCTTTGAGAATTGTCAATCATCCAGCCATTGGCGTTTCCAGCATCCAAACTTGGATAAACACTAGAGGGCACTTGCGGGATCGCCTGGCAGTCAATAGCGACAAGAACGGAATTTGGATCGATTGGGCCACTCGTGTTCAGTGGGATGTCGCACGTTGTCACCAGCTGCGTCGTCAGGTTCGATAATGCCGTAATCAATTCGGGCATCGGGGGTGATGATGACCCTATCGGGTAGTAAGACTCACCACCATTGGCTCCAGCTGGGTTCGGCACGCCACCGGCCTGCGCAAAGTCGTTGAGATCATTGACCTCAGTTTCGGACAGCGGCTGCCCAACGACGAATGTTCCAATTCCCGCAGCAGCCAATTTGCTGATGGCTTGCGCGACCGATACGTCATCCAAGCACAAATGGTCAGCGTTTGCACAGCAATTCACAGTCTCATCGTTGGGTGGGCAGCTGTTCTCGATGTTCGGCATGCATTCGGCAGCAAGACATCTCAAGTTAGAATTGCAATCCGCGGCGCCGTTGGTTACGAGAATAACCGACTTCGACCCCTTTAGATCCTTTCCATTTCCTGTGGTGTAGTAGCTATAAGCTGCATCCAGCGCTTTGGCTGTGGGCGAATAGCCACCAGGATTCTGCTCCTTCAACAAATTGAGTATGGCGTCGACTTGATCCGTTCTCGCATCGATCTCAATCTCAATCGCTGCTGCACCAGTCTGCACTTGGCATGCCTGTACGGGATCGGTTGTGCTCGCATCAATGCCCGCCGCACTAAACGGAAACAACTCCAGTCCAAAATTTATGTTCCCTCGCAACCTCTGTAAAGTGATCGTTGACGCGAGCGCCCACCAATTTAGGACCCATTGTGAATCTGTACCTGCATCAGCGGCCATACGGTTCATTGAAGCTGACTTGTCAACAACAAGCAGAACATTCGGCGTGCGCACGTCTGCTTGAACCTGAATGTGCGTAGCGCAGGATGCGGGGACAAATAGGCCACAACAGATGCCGCAGTTCGGATCGATAATCTCAGCGTCTTGACCGGCATCTACGGTTGGCAAAGTACTGCCGCTGCCACCACTGCTCGATGCGGTGCCGCCTGTGCCCTGTGTCGCTCCGCCGCTGGCGTCCGTCGCGCTGCGGGATGCCGCATCATCGTCTACCTTGCCGCACCCTGATACCAATAGGATGCCCGCTGCGAATGCGAGAGCCAGAGAAAAAGTGCGAAGGAAAAGCTGCATCTGACCAACCCCAATTTCACCCACCGGAATTTGATTATCCCACCTTTTCCTTCCAATTGCACCCAACGACCCAGCAGCCTCAAGTGTGGAGACGCACTGCTCGCCAAGCGGGCCGTCTCGACCGGCAATTCCTACATCCATTGTAACTTTGGCGTCGCGCCAGACAGAGGCTGGCTCGATGCCGCGGCTAGCCTTTTCCCGCATATACCGTCTTCGAATTGACGAATTCGAGAATGCCCTGTGCCCCGAGCTCTCTGCCGTAGCCGGATTTCTTCACGCCGCCGAAGGGCAGGCGTGGGTCTGAGGCGACCATCGCGTTTACGAATGTCTGCCCTGCCTCGAGTTCTTCGACAAAGCGCCGTTGTTCCGACTCATCCTGAGTCCACACGCTGCTTGCGAGGCCGAAGGGGCTGTCGTTGGCCACGCGAATTGCCGATTCGATGCCGTCAACGCGATACACGAGTGCGACGGGTCCAAACACTTCCTCGCGGTTGATCGCGGCGTTACTTGGGATATCCGCGATAACCGTCGGCGTGTAGAAGTAACCGGCACTTTCGATGCGCTTGCCTCCGCACAATACGCGAGCACCTTCGGACTTCGCTCGCGCAACCTGCTGCTCCAATTGGTCGAGGCCGGCCTCGGTAGCAATTGGGCCGACGTCAACATCGGGTTGCATTGGGTCGCCCACTTTCAGCGATTCGAAGCGCTGCACGAACCGCGCGATGAAATTGTCGTAGCAAGCCGCATGCACGATGAACCGCTTGGCCGCGATGCAGGATTGGCCATTATTGATGATGCGCGCCGAGACCGCCGTCGGAATGGCTGTGTCCAAGTGGGCGGACGGCATAATAATATACGGATCACTCCCGCCGAGTTCGAGGACACATTTCTTAATCTGAGAGCCCGCTTGCGCAGCAACTGCGGCCCCAGCGGCTTCACTGCCCGTCAGCGACACGGCCATCACACGCTCATCCGCGATGACTCGATTGACGCGGCTCGAGCCAATCAAGAGCGATTGAAACACCCCTTCACTAAAGCCCGCATCGGTAAACAGCTCTTCTATGGCAAGCGAGCAGCGCGACACATTCGAAGCATGCTTCAGGAGCGCCACGTTGCCTGCCATGATAGTGGGTGCGGCCCAGCGAATCACTTGCCAATACGGGAAATTCCAGGGCATTACGCCGAGAATCGGACCGAGCGGCAAGTGGCGTACGTAACTGCTTTTGGCTTCGGTGATTACGCGCTGATCGGCGAGATACTCGGCGGCGTGCTCGGCATAATGCCTGCAGGTGCCGGCGCATTTATCGACTTCGGCGAGGGCCGAAGCGAGCGTCTTGCCCATTTCCTCCGTCATGCGCCGCGCGTGCTCGGCGCGATCGCGCTCGAGCGACTCCGCAACCCGAATCATCAAAACTGCCCGATCGGACATGGCGGATTGTCTCTGTGCCTTTGATGCCGCCGCGGCACGTACAAGTCGAGCCTCGAGCGCGCTGTCGCTCAACTGCTCGTACGTGCCTATAACTTGCCCCGTTGCCGGGTTCCGACTGACTAGCGTGTCTTTGTTGGGTTGTGCTTCCACGGAATCACCGTGTCTTCGATCATTTATGCGGTTTGATTTTCGACCGGTCACCCCTATTTGTCAACCAGTCCGATCTTTGCATCATACCGAAGCTTTCCGTACTCACTGTCTTCGAGCTCAATTGTGTAATCGTTGGGCATACTTATCGTAGGGCTGTTGCTATTCTTGAACAAGGGGCGTTGACCGCTGCCGCCTCCGGTAAACTTGATGTGAAGGCTGTTGGGCGTCTCGTTCGCGAAGCTAACCGGCGCAATGTAGACTTCTTTCAGCTCGGAATCATTGCGCTTGTAGATCGTCAACGTGATGTGTCCCTTTTTGTCCTTCTGAAACACGAGTACATCTGCCAGGAATTGAGAGCGCGCCTTTTGCATGCAGGCGGCTTTGGCGGCGGGGTCGTCCTTCTTCGGGTCCTTTTCGCAATTGGCCTGCGCCTTCACCTTGGCTTCGGAATTGGCATAGTCGATCAAGAATGCCACCCGGGCCGCTGTGAGCGAGTCGGCGGGCGATTGTGAAGGCTGCGAACCACTGCTTGCCTCGGTCGGCGTCGCGGTTGTTGCCTTGGCTTTGTCGTCTGCGGGAGGCGCAGGCTTGGTTGCCTCCGCGGACGGAGCAACGGGTGTTGCGGGCGCGGTCGAAGCGGTGGGCGGAGCCACCGGGGGCGCGACCGATGCAATCGCACTCGGCGCGGGCGCTGCGCCAGCAGGAGGCGCGGCTGCGGCACCCCCGCCGCAGCCCGTAATTGTTGTCGCCAATCCAAGATTCATAACGCCCATAACCAACAAAAGTCGTTTGCCGCAAAGGTTACCGCAACTGAGCTCAGAGCCGTCTTTTACTAATTTGTTCATAGTGTTACCCAACCAGTGGGGCAATGATCCTCCAATTTCCCGTCAAATGCATCCCTCGATGTGAAGTTCAAACGTTGGGCCCACTTTCGCGCTACATTCAGGCCATGCCTAGGAAAATGGGATGCCTAGTTTTGTCGATTTTCGGCCTACTTGTCGCCTGTTCGCGCAAAGAAAGCCCTCCACCCAAGCCGACGGAAAATACGGCAAATGAGGTCCGGTCAAACGGAAGCGCGCAAGGCACGACCGCCACAACTCAGGGCACCGCATCAGGAGACGTGATTACAACCGCAAAGGGACCCTTAGTAATCACCCCGATTCGGCACGCGTCGATTCTATTTACATTCGACAAGAAGGCAATTTACATCGACCCTACTGCTGAGGGAAAATATGACGGCCTACCGAAAGCAGACTTCATCTTCGTCACTCATTCCCATCCCGATCATCTCGACGAGGGGCAAATCGAAGCCCTCAGATTGCCGACCACCGCGATCGTCGGCCCTCCCGACGTGATGAGCAATTTCGATTCGGGGGTGACCCTGAAAAATGGGGACAAGAAGTCATTCGGCGAGTTCGATGTCGAGGCCGTACCGAGTTACAACATCGTTAGGGGACCGAAACCCGGCCAATTCTACCACCCGAAAGGGCAATGGGACGGCTTCGTCTTCACGTTCGGCGACAAGCGAGTTTACGTGTCGGGTGACACGGAGTGCACACCCGAAATGAAGGCCCTAAAGAATATCGACGTCGCGTTCGTGTGTATGCGGCTGCCGTATACGATGCCGCCCGCGGAAGCGGCAGAATGCGTCAAGGCCTTTAGGCCCAAGATACTCTACCCCTACCATTACCAGACTTCCAACCTGGATGAGCTCAGTCAAGCGCTGAAAGACGAGAAAGGGATCGAAATAAGAAGGCGGGAGTGGTATCCGCCTAAGTAGGTTTTCTACTTTGTCGCGATATCACTCACTCATCAAATACCTTCTATTGACGCCGGTGTTGGCAGCGATCGGTTGCCGACACGCGCATCAGGAAACACCCTTTCCGGAAGGCGCCGTCTCCGCCGAGGCCCGTGCCGATTCCGCGTCTGACGCCAGTTCGCGGCCGACTGGTCCAGCGCTGCTGAAGTACCTGCCGGACCGTTCCGGGTCGTTTACTGCGGGAGCCTTCGAAACAATGACCGGTTACGTCCGCCGCCTCTATTCGCACGGGCGCACCAAAATCAGCGCAACCATTGCAGAGCCTGGCAAAACTCCGATTAGCTACGATGATTGGGTGAAAATGAGCGAGCCTTCACCCGCGGTCGCGCTCGATATGCCTGCGAATTTGGGTGCCGGATTTTACGATTGCTCGGGCGAAGGCACCCAGGGTCTGTGCAATGTGCACATTCACTTGAAGGCCGGTTATCACATTGAATTGATGGGCGAGGGGACGGCTTTCAAGGCTGACTTCGACGACTTGATGCGCGGCCTGCCCCTGCGCGAACTGGCAAAGCGATAGAGTGGGAGTACTGACTAGTTATGCAGCGACTCTTTTGGATCTGTGTTGCGGGTGCCCTGGGGACCGGAATAAGGTACCTGGTTGGGCTCTGGGCAGGTCAGCGATTTGAAGGCGCATTCCCTGTCGCGACGCTGATTGTGAACCTAGTGGGTTGCTTTCTGATAGCGATGGTCATGCAGCTATCACTCAGTATCACCAGCTTTTCGCCCGGGCTTCGCGTCGTTCTGACAACGGGCTTCATGGGCGGCCTTACCACTTATTCGGCGTTCAACTACGAAACTACGAAATTATGGCTTGACGGCACGCGCCGCGTCGCGTTGCTCAATTTGGGCGCTACCACGATGGGTTGCTTGATTGCGGGTCTACTCGGACTCTTCCTCGCACGACGGCTAGTGGGTGGCTAAACGTACGGCAACTCGCGTTCGCGCGAAATCGCTTTAGCTTGCTCCGAACACACGCTTGAGCCAAGAGTCTTTCGGCGCGTTCGACTGAGCCTGCTTCTCCTCGCGACACTTGCAGCGCTTCTCACTCGGAACATTGCCGAGCACCTGTTCAATGTGCCGGCCACAGCCAGCATACGTGGGTTTGCCGCAGGAATTACAGGTTACGCGTTGGCACATGGTTTCACTCCAAATTTGAACAGTCGGAATTATCAGCTATCAGCCCGAAGAAGGGAATACGGAAGGCTAAACGCTGATGCATGCCGATTAGTGCCAGTGGGGACGCCAAAGGATTCGCGGGTGTCGTCACTAACAGCGGGGGCTGAAGGCCCTACTTGCTTTGGGCCACGCCGCTGACGTCAGCTGTTGCTCGGCGGCTCCCCGGTGCGAATTAGCTCAAATTGCTCCCAAATCGAACGCTAAACCCAGAGCTGCCCCGACAAAAAAGCCACTCGTCGTGGCGGTCACTTTGTTGTCCGCGGTTGCCCTCAAACCCGTGGCCACCCCACCTGACAATCGGGCTTCAATCCCGAATCTGCGACTCATCGGGTTGTCTACCAGCGCCTCGAGCAAGATTGCGACCTGCGTGCCCGATTCAGTTCTTCCTAGCGCGCTCGAAGGATTCGAAGGGTTACCCTTGGCCCAAGTCTTGCCCAATTCTCCTCGCAATCGTGCCGCGAATTTCGGCGCTGTGCCCCAGTCGATGACTTCGTACGCTGCGGCCCAATCGAAAGTGTTGAGCGTCACCGACCCGGCTTGTGCCTGATTGTTGGAGGTGAGAAAATTGCTTCGGCGGAAAAACGACGAGCAGAAATTGAAATCCAAGGTCCCAGCAGCGAAGTAATCGGAGCAAAATATTGACGCAAAGCCACACCTGCACCCAGCTGCAATGCTTGAGAAGAAGGCTCGTGTCCCGCACCTGAACCTTGGGTGCCAAATGGTGCCGCAGTGCCTGGCTTCAAATTCGCGTGAGTCGTTGACGCCGTTGCCAGTTCCGAATCGGGAATCAGAGTTCGCGATTCGACCGAATTCGCAGTCGAGTTCGATGGCCCGGCTCGCAAAGACGTGACCATTTCAGCGAGCGCTACCGCTAAGGTGCGCGTTCGAAGATCACCCACTACGTCCGATAGATCCAGCGTACGTTGCGCGACGCCCTGCCCCGAGCGCTGAATTGTAATCGATGCATCGTTGGCCGTACCAACACACAATCGAACATCGGCGAGAAGCTCGGGCGCCTGGGACCCAATCTCACTTGCCATCAGTTGGCGCGGGAAGAGCTCCGTTCGCATCAATTCGAACAGGCGATCTGCCTTGATATTAGCTGCCTCGCATCCGGAAATTCGTAAAGCTATTTTTGTATCATCGGCACGCGCCACACCCGTCAACGACGAAACGACGCTCACTGCCGCGATGCCGGCAAGCCCAGACAACCTCACTCGGGAGGACTCCAGCGATCGACATCCGCCCGACGTCGGCCGGTGGGGTAACGCGCTCGATACACAGCGGCAGCATCCCGCGCCTGGGCGACTGCACCTGCCTTGCTGTGCGCTTCCACCAAGCGCGCCTGTGCGTCTTCCGCGAGGGATGTGGGAAGCTTGAGCGACAGCGATTTTTCGAATGCAAAAGCGGCCTGAACCGGATTTCCGAGAGCGTCGAGCAGCACACGCCCGAGTGTAAAGGCGGCCATCGCCGAGCGGGGATCTTCCGGATGACTCCCGACAATTTGCCTAAGGGGCGTCAATGAGTCACTCGGGTGCCCCGAGAGCCGCGCAACGTCGGCCAGCGAAAGCAAGAGGGCCACATCATCCGTGTGCGCCGTCTCGCGCGCGATGCCGTCTTTGCCCAACGTTTCCCAGGCCTGATTCCAATCTTGCTTCGCTGCAGCTGTTTGCCAGTCACCGGTCTTGGACTCGCTAGCCCGCGCTTGCTCTGGGCTGACTCTGTTCGAGGCCGCTCGGGGTGATGGGATTGATTCGGCTGGGACAGCCTTTGCACTCTCGGCCGTATTGCTCTGGCTCGGCAATGCCGGCAAATCGATGACCAACGCGTGTCCCGCATCTAAGGCCTGCACCGTGTCCGGTACACCTTGCCCACGCACGAGCACGCGACCGCGCTGTACCTCGACACGCACAGCCTTTTCGCTTCGCTCAACGGAGAATTGAGTGCCGACCACTTCCACGGTTACCCCGCCGCTCTCAATGCGCCAACGCCGGGCACCACCGGGTCGAATATCGTATTGAGTTAAGCCCCGACGTAGCGCCAGCACCACTGAGCGCGACGATTGCTCCAAAACATCCAAACGTGCCCCGGCACCCACATTGACGATTGCTCCACTGCCGAAGTCGATCGCACGCGGGGCTGCGCCCGGTTCGATGCTTGCCGGAATATCAGCGGTCGCCACGGGCGACACGAGCGCGCCCGAATGCGAATGGCTCCACCTCCAGGCAAATATACTCAATATAAAGAGACACGCCGCGGCGCTGGCAGCGAGCATCAATCGAATTTTTCCGCGCCCACGTCTCGAACCGGCGCGCGCCTCGCGGCGCGTTTGGACCCCGTGCCACACGCGGCGCAGTCTTTCTTCAGGCTGACGCTCTTCGAGAATTCCAATTAGCGGATTGGGTAAAGCCGAGTTAGACACGACTCACCTCCTCGACCTGCACGTGCTTTCGAACACTCGAATCGGCCAATGACAGACGACGCTTCGCAGTTGCCAGTGAACATTCACAAAGGGCAGCGACTTCTTCGAGTCGATACCCTTCAACGTGCCGCAGCTGCCAGGCAATTCTCTGAGCATCTGGAAGCAGCGTTAGCACGTGATCGAGGCACACGATTTCAGCGTACACTTCGGGAGACGCCCCCTGCGCTAGGCAATTCTCCAAGGTCTCATATTGTTTGCAATCTCCAAGGCCAAGCGCTCGGAGCAGCTTTCGGCGTCGCAAACGCCGGTGCGCCTTGTGAACGGCGATGCCCGTCAACCAACGTCGAAACATCTCCGATTCACGCAGCGACTGCATTTGCTCGAAGGCATCGACGAATGCATCCTGCACGACGTCTTCGGCATCCGATGCATGACGCAGCAGGCGTGTACACAGGCCAAGCACGAACGAAGCGTGCCGCCGATACAACATCTCCTCTGCCCAATGGTCCCCATCACGCGCGCGGCGAACCAATTCCGCATCCGAACCCTCGCGTGCCCGCACCGGCCGAACCTGCGCGCCCAGCTCGGAGGCTGCGGAAAACGGTCGGGACACGGGGTAGATCATGGCCTACCTGTAGGGGACCACGAAGCGGGGATTTTGGCTCAGGAAATCTGAAAATGCGTGCATATTCGGCTATCAGCCGTCAGCTTTCTGCTATCAGGTCATCTGATTTCGGGCTGACAGCTGAGTGCTGAATGCTGAGAGCCAAGTGTCCAATTGGGCTTCGGTTTGTTCAGGTTAGGATCGAATTTGGATCTTGGCGGCACTTTTTGCGCAGCTGCGTCCCTGTCGGACTTCGTCGCGAATTTGAGGCCTTGCAAAAACTAGCGTTGAGCCGTTTCTCAGGAGCCGTGGTCCTAAGTGTCATGGCACAATTGAATCGCGTGTTCTATAAGACTTTACTTACTCGAACGATGATCTCAACTGCGGCACTCGGCTTGGCCTTTGGTTGCGGTGTCAAGAAGGAGGTTTTGACATCGGAGACCGGTGGCGCGGGCAGCGTGGGCGGCACACACGGCGCGACCGAATTGGACGCCTCCATATTCGTATGCCCTTCGCCGACCGGACATGTAACGCAGCTTCCCTCTGGCACTTGCAGCGGAACCGGAAGTTGCTCGGTTATCTGGGACGTCAGCTGTGGCCCCGGCGTGAAGTATATTGGTACGCCGAATACATACAATTGTCAGTGCACGGCAGGCGCCTGGAACTGCACGATAACGGGCGGCAGCTTTAGTTTGATTCCGTGCGATTTGGATGCGGGCAATCCACTTACGGGCACAGGCGGCGCGAGCAGCATGAGCGATGCCGGAGTGAATCTGGCCACTGGCGGAGCCGGAAATACGAACACTATAAATGTTTGCAATATTCCTGATTCAGTCACCGCGACCTTGCAAATGGGACAGGCGTGCGCACCCGAGAGTTGTATTCCCGGCGGCTGCTTCTCTGCCGGGAATGGCAGTATTCGAATGTGCAGCGAGGGTAGGGTGCAAACTCTTACTGCGACGAGACTGGATTCAACCTGTCCCACATGCACCAAAGGAACTTGGAGCGATTGCAATACGGCGTTGGCGAACGGCGCTACCACGGGCGACACCTGTAACTGGATCGGTGGGGGTTGCGCTCAACCCACGAGCGACCCCTGCTGCGTCGATGCGATCGATAGTTGCACGGGACACGGTAATTTCGTTTGGCGTTATCGAATGTGTGCGCCCGGCTGCACCAATGTCACTCCGGATACCACCCTCGCGACGGTGACGAATTGCGCCTCAGTTCCGACTAGCGACTCTATTTGTCGTACTTGGTCGCCTTGTCAGGGCAATTTCGCTTGCTATGGAGGCCCTGGCCTCAACGCGGTTTCATTTACCGATTCCAGCGATGCGGATGTCGTGGGAATCATTTGGTGCGCTGGCGGTAATCTCGTTGGAGGCTATGCCATGGGCGCTGCCTGGGCAGACTAAATCGTTGATCCCAACCGCAATCGAACCTTGCCTACTGACATAATCGCAAACTCACTGTGACGGCGCTTGTGTCCAAGTGCCGGCACTTCCCCAGATTGGAAACTTCCTTAGCTTTTTCTGCCTATCCCGCAATGCGCAATCTCGGCTGTCGGGTGCGGTAAGCGGCCAGCGAGCACTTAACCTGTCCGCGCCGCCCAACCCGATGTATGGTCCCGCGGTCGCGTGAAGGTTCCATATTGGTCGAATTGGGTTGGCGTTGCCGCACTGGTTGCGGGCTCGACTGCGTTTGTCTCGCGGATTGACCCGAAGCCGGGTAAGAACCTTGCGCTCGGCGCCCGCGTGACCACGCGCAGCAACCCAGTCGCTCACCGATCCCGTGGCCCGCAAACTGTCCCGCAAATAGCTGCCAGTGATGTGGCCGCGCCGGGCGCGACCCGCACGAGTGGTCTTTCATCCTAGGAACAAAGTGCAACTGTCGGGTTTGGGCAAAGTAGAAATGCCAGGTTCTTCGCGCGCTCTTGGATTTGAGGTTCGCGCATACTGGCAGCTCTGAGGCAAAAGAGGTACTCTCAACACCGTGGAATCAGGTGCGGCAATCCGCGGAAAACTCAAAGGGCGACACATTGAGCTCGAAGAACCGGTCGATGACCTAGAAGGGGACGTCGAAGTTTTCGTGCGTGCCGCACGCGATGCGACGCCACGAACCCCTGACGTTCTTGAAGTGATCGCGGCCATGCCACCAGGTAATCGCGAAAAGTCGGAAATCGACGCGGAACTAGCTCATGACCGGGACTGGGATGGCCGCGCCTGACGTATACCTTGATGCGTGTTGTTTCGTCTACTTAGTGGAAGGTACCCCAGACTGGCGTGCCACAATTGAGAATCGGCTGCGTCGCCTCGCAGCGACGGCTCAACTAATTACGTCGCAACTGAGTCGGCTCGAATGTCGAACGAGACCGGTGCGAGACGGTAATGATTCATTGTTGAAACGCTATGACGACCTGTTTTCAGCTACTCGAGTTTGTCTAGTTGACATCAGTCCAGCGATCATCGATCGCGCAACAATTCTTCGAGCGCGCCACGGCTACAAATCGCCGGACGCGATACACCTCGCCACCAGCATAAGTGCAGGAGCTGACACGTTTCTTACTGGTGACTCCTGCCTTCAAGGGTGCTCGGAGCTCAATGTGGAGGTTCTCGCGCTGACACGCGAACAGCGATAAGGCATCGATGTCGCAACCATCGGGAATTAGCTTATTGCCTCGTTCCGAATCAACAGAGGTCCCCGGCCTTTGGGTACGGCAGGCGGTCAGCGCCCACACTTGATCTGTCCGCCTTGCCCAAGCCGATGTATGGTCCCTCGGTCGCGTGTCGGTTCCGTATTGGTCGCATTGGGTTGGCGTTGCCGCACTGGTTGCGGGCTCGACGGCGTTTGTGTCGCGAATCGATCCGAGGCCGGGTAAGAACCTGGCGCTCGGCGCCCGCGTGACCTCGAGCAGCAACGACGGCACACTTGCGTCCGACACGGGTGCAGCGGACGGCGATATCTGGAACGTCGGGTTTCGGACTGAGAAAGAAGTGAAGCCCTGGGTTTTGCTCGATCTCGGTTCCGAGAAGATCGTCTCGCGGTTCGTCGTGTACAATTGTTACGACCGGTATCCGTATCCCGCAATTCGCCCGGCCTTCGATCTGAGTCGCGATGCTCAATTGGCGATGAAGCGCTTCGATTGCCGTCAGGAGAATGAGATCCCACTGCGAATCGAGCTCAGCCGCGACGGTCAAAACTTCACCGAAGTGGCACGCCAGTTTCAGCTGTTCGAGATGTGGATTCAGCCAATTGTTCCCCAGTCGGCG
Source organism: uncultured delta proteobacterium (assembly GCA_963819085.1). Lineage (GTDB taxonomy): Bacteria > Myxococcota_A > Polyangia > Polyangiales > Polyangiaceae > FEN-1139. The sequence continues at coordinate 3,224 of CAWFUX010000029.1, read as the reverse complement.
AGGTTCGTGCGCGTGCAGTTGCTGCGCGAAGAGCACCTTCAACTTCGCGAAATCGAGGTCTATTGATGGGACCCGAGCTTGACCGCGCATTACCCTATCGTCGCATCGAGCCGGCGCTTGGCATGCTGCTGATCACTTTCAAGCTGTTCGTGCTGCGGGGCACCTGGGGCAGAGCTCAAGGCTTCGATGCACCTCATTGGCTGGCGGTTCTTCGCGCGACGCATTGGTTTGAGCCGTTGCCGCCGCCGCGTGCATTGATTGCTAGCTACCACCCGCCACTCTCGTACTTGATGGGGCGGCTCGTATTGTGGGTGGTTCCGAGCGAAGTCGGAGCGAGTCAATTGCTTTCGACCCTGTGTATTCTGGGCGCGTTCCTATCACTGCGCTGGTCGCTGCGGCACATCGGTTGCCTCTGCACACTACCGGGTTTGATATTGCTCTATGGCGGGTTCTCGATTCCGCTTCTCGTATGGTTGGCGATAGAAACGGGTTACGATGGCCCAGTATTCTTTTGGTTCATGCTGGCGCTCGCTCAATCGATAAGACTCTTTTGGCAGCCGGCGCCCAGCAACTGGTGGCGAGACGCGAAGTATTGCTTTGCCGTGGCGTTACTTGGCCTGACATTGGCGGCGGGCATGTTGACGAAATTCAACAGCCTGATTGCGTTCGGTTTGCCTTTTCTGATTATGTTTGTGCGGCGCGGAATCAAAACCTCACATCGCGACATCGCCCCGTCAGTACTTGCAATTATCGTGGGGATAAACTGAAGGCGATCCCACGGATCAATTGGATTCCCTGCGCCGAGCTGGTCGCCGACATGAACGCCGGCAAGGTGGACTCTCTCTTCATCCTTGAGCGGCAATCCGGTGTACAACGCGCCCGCCGATCTGGACTTCGCCGCGACAGTCAGAAAGAGTGAGCATGGCACGGATATTTAGGGTTGTATGTGAGATGAAACGGCTGTTCGAATGCCAGTAGCATATTCCCGAAGCGCATTATCTGGAATCTTGGGGCGACGTGCGGGCGTTCGATGGAACCGTCAGTTTTGATGCAGCCGTTAATCGATCCTTTATACGGCGGCCCGAACGGCGCTCGACGTAACTGACCACCCATAGTCGGCAATCCCGGCGTTCTCCCCTACAACACGGTTCGCCTCTTTTGGCGGAGACAAGCTCGACTCAGCCCACCTTTGAAATCGCCTGGGCTAAGGCGCTGCACGATGGAGTGGTTCCGAATACCGCGCTGCCAACGATCAATGTAACCGCGAAAGCCCCGGCCGTCGCCCAATCGAAGCAGGCCGCAGGCGATGGAAATCATGTTCCGTCCCGGATCCAACCATCTGGGACGGATCGTTCGCCAATAACGGCTGGCTGCAGGAATTGCCCAAGCCCACCAATAAGATGACCTGGGACAATGCCGTCTGGGTCAGCCCCATACTGCCCAGCAGCCCAACCTCAACACCGAGGACATGGTCACGCTCCGCTATCAAGGGCGCACGGTCACGGCTCCGGTCTGGATCATGCCGGGGCACGCCGACAACGCGTGACGGTTCATTTTGGCTTTGGACGCACGCGCGCCGGTCACGTCGGCAACGAGGTTGGATTTAACGCCTACCTGCTGCGCACCTCGGCGGAGCCGGAGGCGGCTACGGACTCGAAATTCAGAAGGCCGGCGGGCGTCACACCTTCGCGACCACGCAGCACACCAGACCATGGAAGGCGCGGCCCCCCTGAGATCGCGACGCTCGACGAGTACAAAAAGAATCCGCAGTTTGTCGAGCAGACCGAAGAAGATAAAGCCGCTCCCGCAATACCTGACGCTTTATCCGGATTACCGATATCAGGGCTACAAGTGGGGCATGACCATCGATCTGAACGCCTGCATCGGCTGCAGCGCCTGCATCGTTGCCTGCCAGGCGGAGAACAACATCCCGGTGGTCGGCAAAGAGGAAGTAGCGCGCGGCCGCCACATGCACTGGATCCGCGTGGACCGCTATTTCAAAGGCAATTGGGATGATCCCGAACTGTACTATCCAGCCGGTGCCCTGCATGCAGTGCGAGAATGCGCCCTGCGAGCTGGTGTGCCCGGTGGCGGCGACCGTCCACAGCGACGAGGGCCTCAACCAGATGGTTTACAACCGCTGCGTCGGCACGCGCTATTGCTCCAACAACTGCCCCTACAAGGTTCGGCGCTTCAACTTCCTGCTTTTTTCGGATTGGGACACCGAAAGCCTGAAGGGCATCCGCAATCCCAATGTCACCGTGCGCAGCCGCGGCGTCATGGAAAAATGCACCTACTGCATCCAGCGCATCAATGCGGTGAAGATCGATTCGGAGAAGCAGAACCGCCGCATCGCGGACGGCGAGATCACTCCGGCCTGCGCACAGGCCTGTCCGACCCAAGCCATCGTGTTCGGCGATATCAACGATCCCAAGAGCCGCGTGGCGCAACTCAAGGCCCAGGCGCGAAATTACAGTTTGCTCGAAGAATTGAATACACGGCCGCGGACCACTTATCTGGGCCGTCTGCGAAATCCTAACCCGGAGATCGAGAAAGGTTAACGCTTGAAGACCGAAGAACTAGATCACAGAGCGATCGACCCCGGCCCGGATAAAATCATTGGTCCGGGTATGACTACGGCACGGTCACCGACAAGATCGCCGGCGTTGTTCTGCAGCCCATCGAGAAAACGCCGCGGCAATGGTGGCTCGCCCTCTTCCTCGCATTTGTCGCTATGCAGGCCTGTTGGCCGGCGCAACCTGGCTGTTCTACAAAGGCGTCGGAGTATGGGGCATCATCATCCCGGTTGCCTGGGGATACGCGATCGTCAATTTCGTGTGGTGGATCGGTATCGGCCACGCCGGAACGCTCATTTCGGCGATTCTGTTGCTGCTCAAGCAGGACTGGCGAACCTCCATCAACCGATTTTCCGAAGCCATGACGCTGTTCGCCGTGGCGCAAGCCGGCATGTTCCCGATTCTGCACCTTGGCCGGCCATGGCTATCCTACTGGCTGATTCCGTACCCGAATTCGATGTGGCTCTGGCCGCGTCCCCGCGGCCCCCTGGTTTGGGACGTTTTCGCCGTCACCACCTACCTTACCGTCTCGCTTATCTTTTGGTACATCGGCCTGGTCCCCGACTTGGCCACGATGCGCCGAGACCGCGCGAAACAGAAGTGGCAGAAGATCGCGTTCGGAATGGCCGGGCTGGGCTGGCGCGGATC
>CAWFUX010000028.1:0-248659 GCA_963819085.1 uncultured delta proteobacterium | reverse complement strand
TGTGTGGTTTGCCTGGACTTCAGTTACGTATTGCTGGTTGGGTTGAAGACTTTCACGCATTTACTCAGTGGTTTCCAAAGTTAGCTCGGCTTGAGACTGACGGCACCTGGCGGCATTTTCCCTATGAACCCCTTTCTGAATTCTCCGCGGACTTTGGAAACTACGACATTACTATCGACGCGCCCGAACAATTCACCGTGGCAGCGCCTGGCAATCACACCACTCACAAATCATCGCCGGGGCGCCTAGCTGCGCATTTTCGCCTCGAAGCTGCCCATGACTTTGCGTTTTTCGTCGCAACTCGATTCGTCGAATCCGAGCGCGATACGCACGGCATTCTCCTGCGCGTGTTTGCTCCGCCCGGCCACCAACGCAACGTATCCGAGGAACTGAACACCCTTGAATTCGGCCTTGATCATTTTCAAAGGTTATTCGGGATGTATCCCTATCGACAACTCGTCGTCGTTCACCCACCTGACGTTGCTGCGGCGTCGGGTGGTATGGAATACCCGGGACTCATCGTAACAGGTGGGCCGTGGTATTTGCCTTGGTCCGGCTTTAGGTCAATAGCCGGAGTCACATTGCATGAATTGGCGCACCAGTGGTTCTACGGTATGATCGCCAATGACGAAGCCAGGTACCCCGTACTGGACGAGGGGCTAGCAACGTGGGCCGAACTCGATGGTCTGTCACAGATGTTCGGTCAGGGCACAGCCTATTGTGGTTTTGGCGTCACGGTATCCGCCACTGCAATCGCGGACGTAGTCGGCACGACCCGCAGTGACACGCTTGCCCTTGCGCGAGCGGCCACCGAGTTTCCAACATTTTCCAGCCATGGCGGCCACAATTTATGCCCGCACCGGCGTGCTGTTGAACACCCTTGCCAATGTGTACGGAAAGCTCGCGTTACAAAGTGCTCTGCGCCATTACGCCATTTCACAGCGTTTCTCGCACCCCACCCCAGATGCTCTAATTGAGGCCGTGGAAACTGAAATGGGAGCAGCCGCAGCAGAGAACCTCAGGATAGCTATGTATTCCAGCGGTTGGGTTGACTATTCCGCGGGGCGCCTGTCCAGCCGCAAGGTATCTCCAGCTCAATGGCTGACTTCCGTGAACCTAGTGCGAAAAGGCACTCTCAAGTTTCCTGTTCGAGTGTCGCTCACACTTGCTAACGGTCAAGTACTGTATCGCCAATGGGACGCTGAAAAGCTAGAGGATTGGCTCAATATTACTGCGGATAGTCCGGTAGACAGCGTTGCAATCGACACCCAAAACAAGATTGAAATCGAAACAAATCGCATGAACAACGCAGCGTGGCGGCAAGGCGGCCCGAAACCGATCGCGGTACTTGATCGCCTCACCTACCTAATTCAATGGCTGCTCGGTACAGTCTTACCATGACTGCGTCATTTTACCGGTTGCGCCATGTATCGCGTCACCCAACGCTTATCGTTGTAGCGTACGCGGTTCGCTTGGCGGCAGCCTTTGGTTTGTCTTGGAACTGGGCCAAAATTTTGGGCGATGGCGGGGTAATGGCATGGCCGCGAAAGGATTCGGAGCTATTTGCGCCCGGGGCTGCACTTTTGCTTCGCACCATCGCCGAGCAGGAGCAAAGTATTTCTCGATTAGCCGGCTTTGACCTGATACTGGTGATCGGAATTGCGATTGTCGGCTGCGTACTCGCTGCCTTCGCTTTTGACGTTCTCAGTACGGACCGGGACGCAAGCAAATCAACCCCGGTATGTGCACCATTTCGCGCGGTTCCGGCGATGCTTGGCATAAGCATGAGCTATTGGCTAAGTCTAATCGGAGTGTTTGTCTTCGCAAAGCTTATGTACCTACTAGTCCCCGCAATCATCTACCCAATCGTTGGTGAACGGGGATCCGACATCGCGATCTTGTTGCTCGCGGTTATTGTTGCTGCCACCAGTTTTTTTCTGTTCGTAGTCGGTGATCTCGCACGGGCCATAGCAGTTGTGTACAATCGCCGACCACTAGACGCAGTTGTGCTTTCAATACGCTGCCTGAGACAACAATGGGCGAAGTGCCTGTTGGGAGCAGCTTACTGGGCAGTGCCAGCGCTCAGCGGGCCGCCCATTGTAGAGTACTACCTTGCGTCCGCTCGTGTTCAATGGACGCATAGAACAATAACGCTTCTCCTTGTGCATCAGCTGACGGCTCTCGCGTTGTGCGTGCTCCACCTATGTTGGTGGTCCGAGGCAATTGAACTAATTCGCCACCGGAAAATTCAAGACGATTGACAATTGCACCTTGGCTTCGCAACGGCATGGTTCGAACAACTCATCACTTCACCGGAGTCGCGGCACTAGAGGCGGATACCCAAAATTTGACGATAAAGTTGCAGCATTCGTCGAGTTGGGCGTTCCCATCCCAAGTCCTTTCGCATCGTTCGACGTCTTAGACGCTCAAACTCAGGAAGGCCCCACGCGGTGACTGCTCGTGAAACGGCACCAATAAATGCTTCCTTCGAGGGCTCGTCAAAAAGGAAGGCCCCTCCGGTTTCCAGTTTGGCATCGCAATCGACGAGGCTGCTGGCATAAAGGCCCGTTCGGATGGCTATCGGCAATGCCCCATATCGCTGCGCAAGCAGGTGGTCGGAATCGAGGGGAGATTGTTGAGCCGTCAACACCACGAAGTCAGCTGCACTGAGGGCGCGGTGCATGCCCAGAGGGTTGTCAATCGAAAGTAACGCCACCTGTTTCGGCCACTGTTGCGAAAGGCGCAGAGCAGTGTCAGTCATTCCAGCATTGTTGCTCGACTGGGCCGCAACTACCAAGCTGAGCGGTTGATTGAGCATCGCGGGAAAACTGCCAACGAGCAACTGCCCACCTAAGTCGTCGCAAAGCGGACCAGGGACGAACATCATCGGACAATTTAGATCAAGTTCAAGTCCCAGCTCGCGTTGTAAAGCAGTCTTACAAGTCCCTTTTTGAGAGAAATCTTCGGCATCATAACGCGCGACCAGTAACGGATCGATCGCGGGATTGTAGCGGGCATAATCAATTCCGGCCGGAATACCGAGCATAGGTTGCTTGAGTTCTTGAACCACCTGCGCCAGTGGTCCTGAAACTGAGGGGTCCCGAAGCATCTCCGCGTAGGCTTCGCTGACAGTCGTAACGAAGCTTGCCGTGCGAATTGCCGCGGCTAGGATGTTCAGATCGCCCCCCAAACTCAATTGAGGCATGTCGCGCATTGGTCCCAGTTCTGCCCTGGCTCCGTTCGACAAGGTTACTTTCCCCTGCTGCTCGACATCGTAAACTGTGAAAACGACGGGCGGACGCGGCCCGTCCAGAACCTCCAAAGCCGGAGCAACCAGTCCCCCAAACCAATCGTGGACGTGCACGATGTCAGTGCGTAGCCCAAGCACGTGCCTTTCTTTTATTAGCGCGGCTACTGCGCGCGCAAACAGCACTGCGGACTTCGCATCGCGCTGGTCGCTGATTTCGGCCCCTAGGGTTAGAAGTGTGAGCCCCACACCGGAAGTGAGTTGGGTATCAAATACGGTGAGGCCATCATGACCTTCGATCTTCAGAGGAGTGAGGCGGCGCGCGAGCAGCAATCCCGCCGCCTCGTAAGCGTGCGAATAGGGGACAACAACGGTCACCGAGTGGCCCACTTGTTTAAGCGTCTTGCTAAATGAAGCTAAGACCTCTGCAACGCCGCTGTACTGGACCCACGGAGCAAATTCGGAGGAAACCAACAAGATGTCCATTTCGGCCCCGTTTACCACGGACAGGCAATGTCGTCGCGAATTCTATGCGCCGACACCCCGATTGGCCGGGCTTTTTAGCACCTGCCTCCCGCCCCGCGAAAAGAACCCTGCACGGCCCTCATATTCGTCAAAGAGGCTGGCCGGCATTCGTGCATGGACTACTCTCGCCCTCAATGGACGAACTGGTAAGCAAAGCTGCCGTTTTGCACGAGGCACTGCCCTATATTCGGCGATTTCATGAGCGAACTTTCGTTGTTAAGTACGGCGGCCACGCGATGGTGGATGCTGAACTGAAGGAAAGCTTTGCGCGCGACGTTTGCCTCCTGAGGTATGTAGGCATTCGCGTCGTGGTGGTGCACGGTGGCGGCCCCCAAATTAGCCAGACGCTCACGCGGCTTGGAATTGCGTCCAAGTTTTCCGGCGGGCTCAGAATTACTGACGATGAAACGATGGACGTCGTCGAGATGGTGCTCGGCGGTTCTATCAATCAGGACATCGTGGGCAACATATGTAAGTTTGGTGGACGAGCCGTTGGGCTGTCGGGGAAAGACGATCTATTCATGCGAGCCGAACGGATCGATGCAATCGAGTCCAAAGCCCCAGATGGGCGCACGGTCGACGTAGATTTAGGGCGTGTCGGTGAGATTACTCAGGTGTCCTGCGGGCTGCTCGAGAAGCTGGTTAGCGAAGGATTCATCCCAGTAATCTCTCCGATCGCCGTAGGGCCCGATGGAGAGGCACTCAATGTAAATGCGGACACCGCAGCTGCCGCCGTGGCGGCCGCACTTCGAGCTGCAAAATTCGTGTTGATGACGGACGTAGATGGCGTTCTGGATTCCAAAAAGCAACTGCTGGCCACTTTGCGCGCCAGCGAAATCGAACGACTAATCGCCGAGGGCACGATTGTGGACGGGATGATTCCCAAGGTGCGCTGTGCACTTGACGCAGTTGATGGAGGCGTTGAAAAAGTTCACATTATCGATGGCCGGCGTCGCCACGCGCTCCTTTTGGAGATATTCACCGATCGCGGCGTCGGAACGGAGATCCATTGATTTGAGTGCGCCGCGCAATGAGGATTCGGGCGAGCGACGGACACATCGCTCCTCTCGGTTCGCCGAGGCGCCGCGGGGAACGGTGCGCCCGACAGGCGTGCCCCACGACGCAATACGTAGAGTGATACGCGTGCCGCCGGAATTCGCAGGCACTCGGCTTGACGTGTTCGTAAAGTTGCAACTTCGTAACACAAGCCGCACGCGAGCCAGGGCAATTATTCAGAATAGTGCCTATTCACCGGATGGCGTTCGCCTCCGCCACAATAGTCGAGTGCAGGCAGATCAACACGTAATCTTGTGGCGAAGTCCGTTTGAGGAGGAAGCGGAAGATACACCTCTGATCGCCATATATGAGGATGAATGGCTGCTTGTCGTCGACAAACCTCCTTTCGTTGCCGTGCACCCAACGGCGCGTTATTACCATAGTACACTAATCAAGCGGCTAGAGATTCAGCGTCCCAATGAGTTTCTATCTCTCATTCATCGGCTTGATCGTGAAACTAGCGGTCTCATCTTGATTGCCAAGACGAGACCCTCGGAGCGGGCCTTCAAAAAGTTACTCGAAGATCGCAGTGTGCAAGCAATGGTCGCCGCGGAAAACACGACTTTTTTGCAATTGCGCAGAAGCGAGCGAGCGGCTCTCGAAAAAAGAGCGAAAGCGGCAGTCCCGGTCCACAAGACATACTTGGCGCTCACGTGGGGTACGCCGCCCGAAGGGCTCATCGAGCGGCCGCTGGAAGTGGATACGGGCAATCCCCTGCGCGTAAAGATGCGTTTGGCCCAACAAGGCACGGGACTCGAAGCCAAAACAACTGTCACCGTTTTAGAAACGCGCGGGCGCTACGCCCTAGTGGCTTGTGAACTACACACGGGGCGCCAACACCAAATTCGATTGCACTTGTCCAGCGTAGGGTGTCCTGTCGTTGGCGACAAACTTTACGGACCCGATGAACGCTTACTGGCCCGCGCTGCTGATGGGGAGCTAACCTCAGCCGACATTGCTTTGCTTGAACTGCCGCGCCACGCCCTTCACGCGCACCGTTACGTGATGCCTCATCCATTTACGGACCGGGAACTGGAAGTGGTATCTCCTCTCGCGTCGGACTTGAAATTGTTTTTCGATTCATCCGCCGATGTCAATTGGTCGGACAATTGCGAGTAGCCTGCCACAATCACGCGTTGACCACGACGTCGTCCTTCGCAACGATAGATTAGCCAAGGTTTTATTCTATACCACTTGGACGGCCTCGATGCGCGAGAATTATCGTCCGTGCGCGACATTTTCCAGCACGTCAGACTCGGAAACAAAAACCGCAACCCCACTGGGAACCCGCCGATCTAGCTTTGCTGCTCGCATCGTTCCGCAATTGGGCCTGTCGATTCGAGGTAGGTTCCGATTTCAACGTCAATTGAGTATTGGTCGGCACAATTGTACGGTAAAGTCCGCATAGTCTTGATTGCTACTCATCCTGGTTGACTTGTTGTCGAACTCGCATTAGCGGGTGCCAAACTATGCCTATACGTCGCGCGTTGCTGTCAGTGTCGGACAAAACGGGCCTTGTCGATTTTGCGCGAGCCCTCGCTGCTCGCGGCGTAGAGCTTCTGTCTACCGGGGGCACTCAAAAGGCCTTGGCTGATGCCGGCATCCCAGTCACGGCGGTCGAGCGCTATACTGGGTCCCCCGAAGTCATGTCGGGGCGTGTCAAAACCTTGCATCCGCGCGTACATGGTGGCCTGCTCGGTCGCGAGGGCATTGATGATGGCGATCTCGAGCGAATCGGGGGAGCTTACATCGATATAGTCGCGGTGAATTTGTATCCTTTCGAGCAGACGCTCGCTCGGCAGGGCGCAGCTTTTGACGAGCTTATTGAGAACATTGATATTGGCGGGCCGAGCATGCTGCGATCAGCGGCAAAGAACTATCAGCGCGTCACGGTTATCTGTGATCCCGATGACTACGCCAAGGTGCTCGAAGAACTAGCAGCAGTGGGCGAAACGAGTTTGCCTTTGCGCCAGAAGTTAGCTGCCAAGGTATTTGCGCACACTAGCGCGTATGATGGGATTATCTCGAGCTGGCTATCTGCCCAAGGCGAAACCGATGGCTATCCAAGATTTACTTCGATAGCCCTGGAAAAGGCTTATGGCGTCCGCTATGGGGAAAATCCTCACCAGACTGGAGCATTCTATCGCGAAAGGACGGCCACTAACGGCACCTTAGCGCGGGCAAGAAGTCTAGGCGCTGGCTCCAAGGAGCTCAGTTACAATAATCTCGTCGATGCCGAGTCTGCGCTGGACGCTGCCCTCGAGTTCGAGATGCCTGCAGCGGTCATCATCAAGCACAACAGTCCCTGCGGCGCCGCAACAGCCGAAGATTTGGTTCACGCGTATCGATTTGCCCGGGATGCCGATCCGCTCAGCGCATTTGGCGGCATAGTCGCGTTAAACCGTGAGGTTGACATCGACGTGGCGAGTATTCTGGCTGAGACGTTCCTCGAGTGCATAGTTGCACCCAGCTATACTTCTTCTGCGCTAACCAAGCTCCAGACGAAAAAGGCGCTAAGATTGCTCGCGACCGCTGAGTGGCTGGCGTCGGACTATAAACAACGGCAGTATCGCCGGGTAAGTGGGGGATTCGTCGTACAGGACCGCGACCATTCAGGTGCCGGTGAGGTGGTTTCAGGTCACGTTGTCACGGAGCGCCAACCCACTGCTCAACAGCTAGCAGACCTTCAATTCGCCTGGCTTGTCTGCAAACACGTCAAGAGCAATGCGATTGTACTCTCTCGCGAAGGTAAAACACCCGGTAGTAACGTTACCGTTGGTATCGGCGGGGGCCAGACAGCGCGTGTTTCGTCGGTGCTGATAGCATGTGAAAAGGCTGGCGAACTCGCCAGGGGCAGCGCACTTGCGTCGGATGCATTCTTCCCATTCGCGGATGGCATTGAGGCTGCGGCTGCCAACGGAGTAACGGCAATTGCTCAGCCGGGCGGGAGCAAGAACGACGCCGAGGTTATTGATGCAGCCAATCGGCTGGGTCTCGCAATGCTGTTTACGAATGTTAGGCACTTTCGCCATTGATGTTCGGAATCTTGAGCGTGCGCCGCTGACACCCAAAGTCCATTGCAGTCTGCCACTGAACGCATCGTGTATCCTTGGTGTGCTTCTGTCCGACGCCAATACGCAGTGAGCCCGCGCTCGGAATCATGCTCCGAATTGGCCTTTGCTCCCAATTCCGCAATATTGCTCACCATTAGTGGTGAACTACCACCAGATTTTGGCGAGTAATTAGCACGGCTCCCTCCGGTTGTCGAAAGTTTGGCCCAATTCGAAGGTCCGTGCCAAGGATACCGCGGCACTTCAATAACGACTTCAGCAAGCGAAGAATCTCATGAGTCAAGCATTTAGCAAGGACGATAGTTGCGTATGTTCTGTCTGCGGCCGACCCTTCGTGCTCGAGTTTAGCTATCAAGTAGAGCAGCAGGGTGCAAAACCTGCGAACAGTGACACGGGTTCCAGCCCTTCATTTTATTGCTCCCTAGAGTGTGTAAGTCGGAGTCACCAAAACTCACAACAAGTAGCGTGCGACGTCTGCAAAAGCGCCTTTACAATCGAGTATGTTTCACAAGTACTGAACCACGCGGGACGAAGATATCATGCCTGCAATTCAGAATGTCGGCGAAAACTTTTGCGAACGGTGCAAGGGTCACATCTACACGGCGTTTTGGCTGATGAAGCGAAGCTACCATTGGCACAATCAGCAAAAGTTGCGGCTACCCCCGTTAACGGAAATGATCGATCACGCCAATACCACCTGGCAACGAATTGCGGGAGACATGGCCGGCGCGCCTAAGGTGCTTGCTGTATTCAACCACAAGGGTGGCACCGCCAAGACAACGACTTCCATTACGCTCGCCGCAGGCCTAGCCTCCTGCGATCGTCGAGTACTCCTCGTCGATGCTGACGCGCAAGGCAACGTTGCCGTTTCCCTTGACATGCGAAGTGAGAAGACCTTGTACAATGTACTTGTAACGGGTCAAGACCCACGAGAAGTCATCGTCAATGTCCGACCCAATTTGGATGTGCTTCCTTCAAATGAGACGCTGGCAGCTGCCGAATTGTACCTCGCCGGTCGCCAGCGGCGTGATCGCGTTCTAAGTTCCCGGCTGACGCCGCTTAGAACGAGTTACGACCATATCATCGTAGACTGTTCGCCTAGCCTGTCTTTGATGAACCAAAACGCTCTCGTATTTGCAGATGCCCTACTCTGTCCAGTGGCTTGCGACTACCTTTCCTTGGTCGGCGTGCGCCAAGTCTTGCGAACTATCAAGCAAATCAATCGGATTCTGTCGCACCCTGTTCGCCTCTGGGGTGTCCTGCCCACCTTCTACGATAGTCGAGCGCGTGTTTGCACTGACGCACTGGCGACTCTCAAGGAACATTTTGGAGAGCGTTGTCTTGAGCCCATTCGCGCCGCAAGTCGAGTAAAGGAAGCGCCGTCTTTAGGACGCACTTTGTTCGAACACGCTGGAGATACGACCGCGGCGCGTGACTACCTTAGAGTCGTTGCGCGACTGCTGAGCGAAAGCGAACATACAGAGCCTTCGAGTGAAGCCGTGAGTATTGCATCATGATTGAGCGAGACAATTTTCGAACAGCCGCAGACCGAGTCCTGCAAACCGATGACGTAGAGCAGATACTGAGTCAATGCTTCTTCTCGGATAGCGAGAACCAGTCACCTGACTCAACCCACAGTCATCGACCTGACCATTACAAGGTTATTTGCATAAGTCTATACAACGAGGACCTCACCCGACTAGACGAAATGGTCACACTTCTCAAGTCGCGTGGCCTCACCAAAGCAAGTCGAAGCGCGCTGATTAGGTTCGCATTATCCAAGGTTGACTTGGATAGGGTCCCAAGGGGCCTTTGACCCCGGGAATGGTAAACGCGAGTAAATGATGGGGTATACGTTCTAGACCACGTCCAACGCAGCGCTCAGCATGCCACAGGTACACACGTTTGACCCGACTCAGCTGGCTGCGCGCCTGAATATTTCCCGACAAGCGGCGGACATATACTTGAACTCGGATGTCATCGATTTACACGTTGACAGCTTCATTTGGACGCGCATCGCCGGATACGCGTTGCAGAAGCGGCATGGGCCAGGATTGTTGCGTGGTCGCTTTTTCAGGCAGGTTGACATACCTCGGATTCGAGAAGCAGGCATTGCGGCAGCAACGTGGGTCATCACCACAAACCCATGGCGTAGTACAAAGGGCCGCACCCGTGCATTTGCGAGGAATCTGCAGCGGCTCGCGCGAATTCTAGAATCTCAGAGCGATGACGTGCAAATAGTGCAAAACTTCGCACAATACGAGCACTGCAAACAGTCCCGTAGACATTCGGCTTTTCTAGGAATTCAGGGCGGCAACGCCGTCGAAGAGCGACATGCTTGGAACCTAATCGGTGACGGCCGAATACTTCGAGTGACGCTGGTTCACTTGACCAATTCAAAATTGGGATACACAAGCTCCCCTCTGCGAATAGGCCCAGACCGAGGTCTGAGCTCGCTAGGTCGGGAATTCATAGAGTACCTCAATTCCAGCCGCGTTTTGGTCGATTTGGCACATGCATCTCAACGCACTTTTTGGGATGCTATGGAAACTCACGACCCCTCGATTCCGGTCCTAGTGTCGCACACGGGCTTCGACGCGGTATACCCCAGTTGGCGCAACCTGACGGATCAACAACTGCGAGCCGTAGCTGATACGGGAGGGCTGATCGGTGTGATGTTCCACGGTCCGTTTCTGGGTGGGGGGTATTGGCGCTGGCGTCTCGAAATAATCGCTCAGCACATTGCACACGCGGTCCGCTTGGTCGGTGCACAGCACGTTGCTCTTGGAAGTGATTGGGATGGCATGATCGCCACGCCCTTCGATATGCCCACTTGCCTCGAGCTGCCTCGGCTTGTTCAGTCGCTATTGAATGAGCGGCTAAGCGAAGTCGAAATCCAGCTCGTGCTCGGTGGCAGCTTCTTGCGACTATTGCGCGCCGTACGCCCGTAGTCGGCTACAATCTCAACGGGCCCAAGGCTTGAGATTAGCCATCAGCCCGCTGCGACAAGAGCCGTTCAACAAACTCCAGGTCCGGTTCGGTATCTACGCCGCGCGCCGCTGATTCATGAACCACTGAAACATGGACGGGCATTCTCCAATATAAAGCGCGCAGTTGTTCTAGCGCCTCGAGTCGCTCCTGATCACATTGAGGCAACGACGCAAATTTCAGTAATGAACAAGCTCGATATCCGTAGATACCGATGTGACGCAACGGAATTCCCCGACAATTGGAGGGCATGGCGGCATCCGGCGCTAGCGGAAATGTGCCGCGTACCCAAGGGATTGGCGCACGCGAAAAGAGTTGGGCAAATCCGGCGTGGTCAACCACCACCTTTACCACATTTGCGTCGAATATCTCACGCGCTTCCGTTATAGGTGTCGCAATCGTTGCGATACCAACGTCGGTACGGTCGGCGAACGCAGACGCCACGGTGGATGCCAATCTTACATCTAGCAGCGGTTCATCACCTTGAACATTCACGACTATTTTGTTTGGGTCAACTTGTCGCTTGGTAACTACTTCAGCAACTCGGTCCGTACCACTCGTATGATCTGAAGAAGTCAGTTCGACGTCGCCTCCGATCAGTTCGATGACCTTCGCGATTCTGACGTCATCCGTAGCTACGATGGTGAAATCTGCCTTAGCGCGCAGTGCATTTTCGTAGACATGCGCTATCAGAGGCTTTCCGCGGATGACTCGCAGCGGCTTGCCCGGTAGTCGAGTTGCGCCAAAACGGGCGGGAATTATTATGCCATATTGGGTCCCGCGCTCAACACCCGCACCCAGCCGCGCGCCAGCCGGCTGCAACAGCAATTCCTGAGCACTTTCAAGTCGCACTTGAGCCGCCAAAATATATTCTGCCAGCTCGCGCACAGCGCCATGGCCGCCACGCCGCGAAGTACAATAATGTGCACAGGACTTCGCAGACTCATTGGCATCAGCAACTACCGCAGCAAAGCCAACAGCCGATAGACACGTGATATCAAGGAGGTCGTCACCAACGTAACAGATCGCACTCATTGGTACTTTGGCTCTGTTAGATAACTCGTTCAACGCACTAAACTTGTCCCTAGCGCCAGCAATTACTTCAACAACATTTAGATCATTCGCGCGACGTCTGAGCGAAGGCGAGTCCCTTGCTGAGAGCCACGCCACGCAAATCCCCGAGTGAGTGAGGAGTTCTATTCCAAGGCCGTCTTTGACATTGAAACGCTGTGAAATATCGCCGTTCGATGAATAAAACAGGCTCCCATCGGTCAATACTCCGTCCACATCTAGCACTACAAGTTTGACGTTGCGGGCGCGCTCAAGGCAGGCTTCGTTATTCAGTTGCGGCATGAAATTGACCTTGCAGCGACCCATCAATGGCGGATTCGACAAATCGATTCTTCTTCACTACGCGGTCCAATTCGACAAGCACCAATAGCAACTCCTCCATGTTGTCTAGCGGCCACATACTGGGGCCGTCACTAGGCGCTTCATCGGGCTTAGGATGCGTCTCCATGAAAAGGCCAGCGATCCCTGCGGCCACCGCGGCCCTTGCCAAGACTGCCGCCATGGCGCGTTCGCCACCGGACGCCGTACCCAGCCGCCCCGGCTGTTGGACGCTGTGCGTAGCATCGAAGATTACAGGGCACTTGGTGCGGCGTAGCGCCGCCAAGGATCGCATATCGGATACCAAATCATTGTAACCAAAGCATGCGCCACGCTCGCATACCATTGTGCTGTGATTGCCTACTCTGATACATTTCTCGACGACATGCGTCATTTCCCAGGGTGACATGAACTGCGCCTTTTTGATGTTCATTGGTTTGCCGGCTCGGGCAACGCGTTCGATAAAGCTAGTTTGTCTAGCAAGGAACGCGGGCGTCTGCAGGACATCAACGACTTCAGCTACTTCATCTATAGGGGTATCCTCGTGAACGTCTGTGAGAACTGGAACGCCGAATTTTGAGCGGATGGTTTCGAGGACTGCTAGACCCTTTTCCAGACCAGGGCCTCGATAGGATTCGCCGGATGTCCGATTAGCCTTGTCAAAGCTCGACTTGAATATCAAAAACACATTGCATTTCTTGGCGATGTCAACCAACCGCCCAGCAATCTCCACAGTAAGCTCGGACGTTTCGATAACACAAGGCCCGGCAATCAATACCAAGGGTTCGGTGTTCCCAATACAATTATTGCAGATCTTCATAAGTGCCTAAACGCGAGCGTGCTCGCGAATTGCCGCCCATGTCATAGTTCCAATTCCCATTATCAAAAAGCTAAACGTTAGAACGGTAAGAACAGACGCAAGTCTCCGCGGATAAGTTGAGTAGTCTGGCAAAGAGGGCTTGGCTAGGGTGACCAAATGTTGGGGGCGTCGAATCTCCACCGCTTGAAGATCCCCGATCATCGTTATGGAAGATTGAAATGATTTTTCGGCATATTCGAGTTCCAAGTCTGCTCTTAGCTTCGACTCGTTCATGCCCCCACCCGAGGCTTCTGTCGGCTGCAATTGCGCCGCCTGACGCCGAGCCCGCACCAACCTTTCTCGCGCGCCACTGAAAAGCCTTTCCGCATTCTGCAGAATCTCATTGTGCGACCCGTCTGATTGAAGCTCTAGCAACCGCTCACTGCTGACCAAAATCGACTCGCTAATTCTTTGGGCCATTTTCGGTTCAAATGCCCGCACGCGTACGGTTAGACTCCCGCTGGATGAGTCAAACTCCGCGACGATCTTACCAAGGAAGTATCGGTAGGACTGCTCTCTCGTCGATTGACTCGACAATCTAGAGAAGATATCCCAATTTCGGCTCTTATAGTGTTCAGTTAGATGTTCTTGCTTATCGACTTCGTCGAACATCGAGTGTGACAGAATGTAATCTCGTATCGAAAGCAGCTGGCGGGCATTGTTGGCGGGCGCCGTTGCTGTACCCAACAGCGAATCGGAATGGGAAAGACCTGTTTGTTCCGCCCATTGCAAAGTAATGATCGAGACTGACTCGTACTGATTGCTTGCCCAGAGCGAGTAGTAGATTGTCGCGAGCATCGTTGGCACGCCAACAAGCCAAAATGTTCGCCACGCAATCCGGCGCGCCCAACTGCGTCTCAATTGACGAACGACCTGAGTCGCGCTCACCCCCGCATCGAGTTCGAAACCTGAATTCGAATTGATTACTGTCTTGACGGAGACTGACGTTTCGGGCATCGAGAATACTTTCGAACAACAGCAACAAAACCGAGTCTAAGGGCCATAACTTTCGTATGCACTGCTTGCTTCTTCGATCGTGGAAAAGAACAGTAAGTGCCCATTTCGAAGCCAAACACAAGTATCGCAGTAGTTTTTGATTGTGTTCATGTCATGAGAAACAATGATTAGGGTGGACCGGTCGCGTCTGTCGTCGAAAGCCGCTCGGCACTTCTTTTGAAATTGAGAGTCTCCGACGGCAGTGATTTCGTCAACCAGATACACATCAAAGTCCACGGCCATGCTCAATGCGAACGCCAGTCTCGCCCGCATGCCTGAGGAGTACGTCTTAACTGGCATGTAGAAATATTCGCCAAGCTCTGAAAACGCACTTGCAAAAGCCGTCACGTCATCAATATCCATACCGTATATTCGGGCCACAAACCGGGCATTTTGAGCACCAGTCAGCGAGCCACTAAATCCGCCAGAAAAACCGACAGGCCATGACACTCTTCCGCTTCGAACGATGGTGCCTGAATCTGGCTGTTCGGAGCCGGATATTAGCCGCATTAATGTGGACTTTCCGGCCCCATTTCTTCCGATAATCCCCACGTTCGTCCGCTCGGGAAAGACCGCTGATATGTTGTTTAATACTACGTTCACACCGTGTAAGGTCGGGTAAGTCTTGGTAATTTTATTCAGAGCGATCACAAAAGTTCCAAGCGCCTTCGAGCGACACGCTCCAGGGTGAGGCCAAGGAATAAGAGCACGGTGATCCACATCAACGGGTACGAGACACTCACATGCTCCGCTCGGTAACCATGAAAGTACCCAGCTCGTGTCAACTCCACGGCGTGTACGATTGGATTGTAGGCAAGTATATTTCGATAATTTAGTGGCAGGTGACCAGTTGGATACATGAGTCCAGAAAACCAAAACAGCGGTCGAAGCAGAGGAGCGTGCAACCTTTCCACAAGCGTGGAAAATACACCGGCCGCGCACAGTATCAGACCCAGCGATGCTCCCATGCCAGCCGCAAGCCCAAAACCAATTACAACTTGCAGCGGATCTGCAATGTCAAATTGTCCCGTGTAGACGCAATATCCTCCAACAATCATCGCAAACGCGACAAAGCTCGTGGCAATCTCAAGTAGTGCACGAGCCAGAACCAGGTCTAACGGACGAACCTGAGGATAAAAGAGCAATCCGCGATTAGCCTCAACAGCATGCAGACCGCGACCACTCGTTTCGCGGAACAACAAGTACGGGATGAAGCCGGTTGCAAGAAAGGGCACAATCGGCATTCGATCGGGGGCTGTGCGGCCAAATACCTGAAACACCAAGGCAAAGGTTGCGATGAACAGGATCGGCTCAAGAAGCGCCCATAGATACCCCAGGCGATTCAAGCCAAACCGCGTGCGAGTCTCGCGCATAATCAGGGCGTAGACTACTTGAATTTGAACCAATATGGGGTGCATTGCCTAGTTCCTGAGCGCAGCCTCCCAACGAATGCCATTCGAAGCCTAGTCAATGGGTTGGTCACCGAAAATCTCTACCACTCCAGTCAAACGTTCTTCGGAATCGACGACCACTAACGCCTTGAGGCGAAGTCGATGCATCCGCTCGCGCGAATCACCAATACTTGCGTCTTCGCGAATCGTAACTGGTTTGGTCGTCATGATGTCGCTCACTGGAAGTGCTAACAAGTCCGCGTGCCGCTGCAACGCGCGACGGAGATCGCCGTCCGTAACCAGGCCGATTGGCGTCCTCGAGTCATCGATCACCACGATCAAACCACAATGACCGTTTGACATGTGACGCAACATCTCGCGCACAGAACAGCTTGGCGAACAGGTAGGCAACGGATGTCGCTGCATCACATCGCGCACTTTACCGGCCAACTTCTGACCGAGAGAACCCCCGGGGTGATATTTCCGGGAAATCGATTCTCGAGAACCGACGTGTCCGCATCACTGCTATAGCGAGCGCATCACCCATGGCCAAAGCTGCGAGAGACGATGTAGTGGGTACCAGGTCGTGAGGGCAAGATTCCCGTTCGATTGACACGTCCAACATCAGATCGGCACCGCGCGCAATCGAGGAATTTCGATTCCCAACCAAGGCTATTATTTCAACGCCCATCTCGCGCAAAAATGGGATAAGGCGTAGGACTTCCTCGGTCTCCCCACTGTTAGAAATCAAAAGCACAAGATCGAGTGGGCTAACCATGCCCAAGTCGCCATGCGCCGCTTCGCCTGCGTGCAAGAATACGCTAGGTGTTCCGGAGCACGAAAATGTCGCAGCGAGCTTCTTGCCAATGTGGCCCGATTTTCCAATTCCGCAAAATATCAAACGACCCTTACATTGCGCTACTCGCTCGATGCAGCTTTGGAAATTGACGTCTACTCGCTCAGATAGGGCGGCAATTGCCCGTGATTGCGCCAATAGGTCAACTCGCGCCGAGTCCAGAATCTCGTCATCGAGATTGGAGTCGGGGCGAGTGTCAGACTGTACTATTCGAAGATTCGTCACTAGGTGGCCCTAAAAATGCGTCCATAGGTCGTCCAAACCAAACCGCGCTAAGTACCATAATTGCAGGTTCAATTGATGAGGTCCTTGCAGCCGTACTGTACCGGCCTTCCAGGATCATTACCAATTCTGGAGACTCCCATGAGTGGTATTGCGCTCACGATTCGCGAATATTGCCGGCGCGGATGGCTGGCTCGCTGAGCCCAATTTGGGTGCGAGTACCACCGAACCTTGCCTGCGACTGAAGCTTGGGACTTCAGTAACGGCTAAATTCCGTGGAGTCATGACGCAACCGAAGTTGCGGGGCGGACGGGACTCGAACCCGCGGAAAACAAGGGGTTTCTGAAGTTTCCGCGGATTTATTAGAAGTCAATAGCGAATCCTCTCATCCAAAAACCTCGGAGATTCCGAGTTTCCACAATTACGGTCCAGAGACCGGACCGGACCAAAGTGCATCGGCTGACCCCATTGAGGCGGCACTGGCCGATGCGTTGCAGCGCGCATCTGTAGCAGGCGCGTGGTCAACGGTCGAGCGCTTGGCCGCAGAACTTGAGGCACGACGCAAGGATAGAGACAAGGCCAGCGGAACGGCCGAAATCGTCAATCTGAACAGCGCACGCAAGGGGGGCCAGTCATGAACCCCCAAAACCTGCGAGCACTTCCGTGGATCGTTTCTGAGCAGGACGAGAACCAAGACAACATCGAGAGGGCATACACGCTCGATGCACTCTACGTATACCGGCGCGACGTGGATCTCAGCCAAGAGACTCCCCGCCCTAAGTACTGGCGAGCATCCCACCGTGATGTTCTAGCCAATGAATGCTCTTGGGGCGATCTGGATCCTGGAATCTGGACGACCGTCAACGAATGCGGCGAGGTGCAGCCATGAACCCCGCGCTCAAATTCAACCTGCTGCGGCCTCAGCTGGCTCTCGTGGTAGCTTCAAAAAGCAACGCCCTGGGAGTGGAGTCCCGGGGCGTCAATGCAGCGAATCGAGCGGAAACGATGCCCAACAAGGGTACCAAAAAAGCGGCTAAGGTCAAAGATCCTCCCCTTCCAGCCACCGAAGCGTACGAGAAATGGCACGCAACGGTGCACAGTCCAAAAACATGGCGAGAGCTCGAAGCGTTGGGCGGGGTGAGTCACGCATTGTTCGTGATAGCCAAACAAGTGCGCAATGAGACGGCTAGGTCAGCCTGCACGCTAGCGTCTGAGCTCTGTGATCTCGCGAACCAGGCCATCCTAAACGAACCTGGTTTTAGGGTCGAACATCGAGCCGTTGCTCGCGAAATCAAGGCTCTGATTCAGCGCCTCAAGACTGAGCGGGCACGAGTGCAGAAGGAGACCATCAATGCCCGCATTAGTCGTGCAATTGCTTTGCTAGACGATGCCCGAGCAACCGTGGTGGGTGGCCAGGATACTGAACTTGTATGTGCCGGAATTGCGTCACGAGCCTGGCAGCACGGTATTCAAACGACTGCAATCGACTGGAAGAAAGCCGTCAACGACTGGAATGGGTACTCGAGGCCAAATCCTAATAGGCGGGCCAAGGGTAACCCGAGCAGCAATTGGCACCTTGTCGTGTTCAGGCTTCTCAATCCCCAGACTCCCGAGCGTCAAATAAGAAGCAAAGCGCGGAATATGCGGGACGAGTTCAACAAGTCCACCAATTGCGGGACACCCTCCCCGCAATAAAGTGAACTGCGGGAATACGTACCCGCAATTCAACGAGTCATCATGTCTCGCATGACGTTGGACGCAGTGACCATCCGCAGAGTTGCCGAGATAACGAACGTCGATAAGCGCTCGGTCAGAGCAGTAGCAGCCGGCAAATACGTCCGAGGCCGAGCGGGCGAACGCATCAGGATCGCACTACGCGTGCTGGGAATTGCACCTCCGCCCTCCGCCAATCCCCCCAAAAGCGCGACATAAACCCCAAATATGCCGAAAGCCGCCCACCGGCAAAAGTGGCGGCCCTCGGCAAGGCATTTCCTCATGAAGAATAACCCAAACACCCCGGCGGCGCAAGCCGCAGACCCGCTGAGCGCGCTCGTCGATATGATCGCCAATGCGGTCGTCGAGCGGCTGCGAGGCGCGTCGTCTGCCCCCAGTGACGACTCCCCTGCCCTGCTGTCTGACGTTGCAGCTGATCTCGGGGTTACCGTCGGGTGGCTTCGTGAACGCATCCGGGACGGGCAGCTACCTGCAACACGAGGGCCTCGACAACGCGCGTACGTGCGTCGCTCGGATGCCCGTAGAGTACTCGAGTCAGCACCGATAGAACCGCGCGCCCCGAAGAAAGTCGTCGATGTTACGGACCCGCTCGAAAAGAGAATCGCGAGCGGGGACTTGGTCAGGGGGACGCGGTGACACGGCAAGAGATCATCGCTAACAAGCGCGAACTGGACCGCTGTATCCGAGCCAATGACATGGCCGGCGCCGAACAAATCGCGATCGAACTCAGCCCAGTATTGGAGCCACTTTATGACGAGCTCGACAATAGAGGGATCGTGCTCTCGTGGGAGTGCGATAGGTGAGCAGCAACACGTTCGTTTGGACTGCCTGGTCGTCGCTGACTGCCACGAAATCGGGCAAGGAATGCCGCAAGACCTGGAATCAATTCAAGACCGTTATGAGCGATCGGAGGTCGTTTCTCGGAAAGGACACTCATCCGGGTTGGAGCGCGGCGCGGTTCAAGGACGGACACCGCAAGGCTGAAAGCGTCACTGAAGTAACGGCACTGGTTCTTGACTTCGATCACGACTACACGATTGAACAAGCCCGTGAAGCGTTCAGCTCTATAGAGGGTTTCTTACACACCAGCAAGAGCCACACCGAGGCCGAACCGGCGTTTCGGTTGGTGTTGGCATTGTCACGTCCGGTGACACGGAATGAATACGCGGTATTGTGGAGGCTTGTCGCGGCCGCATGTGATCATCATTTAGATCCGGCATGCAAGGACCCGTGTCGGTTCTGGTACATGCCGGGTGTTCTTTCGGATGATGCGCCATTTGTTGCGGAAGAGTGGCCGGGCGAGCCGCTGGACGCGGACGCAATAATAAGCGCTTGCATTCGCGAAGACGACAACCCGTTATCCCTAAAGCCCAAGGTGACACAGAAGAGCAACGGGACGTCTAGCTACTTGGGCAAGGGCATCTTGCACGCCGCGTTCGAGGCTCGCGGCTGGACCGGAAAAGAGATAGATGGCGAGAAGGTCGAGGCAATATGCCCCTGGGTATCATCGCATACGCCCGGCAAGGGTAGCCCGAGCTCGACCGTCCTATACCCAGCCAAGCCCGGTCACGAAATGGGGCACCTGCATTGCAGTCATGCCCATTGTTCCAATCGCACCATTGACGACGTCCTAGCTCTATTTACCCAGGATGAGCTCGACGCTGCACGACTGGTTTGCGGCCTGCAGCCATTCCGCCCGCCGACGCCAACAAGACCAAAGAATGGCAAACACTACGACGGCCCCCCTCTCTGGTCAGAGCTCGACGAACGTGCCGCCATGTTGGAAGCCGACGGGATACCAGCTAACGACCACGACGGAGGCCCCAAAGAGGATTACCGACGGCAACACGCAAACGAAAGGCCAACGACCACTGAACCACTTCGAGGTCTAAAATACCTCAGCAAAGTTGCCGTTCACGGCCGAGCGCGCGTCATTGCCTTGGCGTCCGAGCCTGTAAACTACATTTGGCAGGACATCGTTGTAGCGTTCACGATTTGCCTGATTGCAGGGCCTCCCGGCGAAGGCAAGACGTCGTTACTTTTCTTGATTCTCGCCGCGCGTCTCAACACCGGAGAGCCGGTGCACCTGCTCGGCCATGAAATACAGCCAGCTCCTAAAGGTCAGTTCGGTGTGCTTATTGAAGGCGAGCACGGAGAATCCAGCGCGTCGCGCAAGATCGTCAAGAGCGTGGAACTCCTCGGGGTCGATGATGGCGCTCTGGATCGCTTGATTCTTGTCGCACGCCGGAGCGTCAAACTCGGCTCCAATGAATGGCAAGACGTTGTGAGGATGATTCAGGCCGGGCTCGTGTCAGACATAGCACTGGACACAATTGCTCGGGTAGCGCCGGCAAATCCGGATTCCGAACAAGAGCAGGTTCAAATCTTCGAAACCGTGGCGGCTGCAATTGACTCAGCGCCGGAAGACTTGAAGCCGACGGCTTGGGCAATCGCGCACACCCGCAAGAACGGAAGCGGAACCCTCGCAGACGTATCGGGGTCAGCTCAGCGCACCGGGCAAGCCGACACGGTTTTGATGCTCAAAGCGGATAAATCATCCGGCAATGTTGCATCGGTTGAGGTGACCTTCGAAAAGCTGAGAGAGCCTCCTGACGAGTACCCGCACCCTGCAACGTTCGTCATTGGCAAAGCCGACGACGGAAGGACAGTGCTTACCCAGGACAAGGCGCAAACACCGAAAGACGATGGCAGACCCATTGAGGCCCGCATCCTTGACTTGTTGGCAATCGAGCCCCGTTCCAAAAATTCCCTATGCACCAACCTAAAGCGGAACTGGGTTGATATTGATGCCGCGCTGACCGTGCTTTTTGGTGAGCGCCGAATCCAAACCACGACGGTGGACATCCGAGGCACCGCTCGGAAGGCCTACGCACTCAGAGATTCAATCGCGAGTTACTCAGAATCTCACCCGACTTCTCACCAGACTTAATGCTTCGCCCGACGAAACCCCGACTCATGCCCGACTACACCAGACTTCCCGAGAATCTCACCCGACCGATACCCGACGTTTCACCAGTACCCGACTCGGCCCCCCCTAGAAGGGGGCCTAGAGTCTGGTGGGCGACTGTTGAGGTTCTACTTGGACAACCGGCTAATTGTTCGGAATTGGTACCAAGGCGCATTGCCGCCCGCTTCTTTTCGGCCTCCCGGATTGACCAATACTGGCCGAGCGATCGATACGGGACTAACATTCAGTGCATGTGCAACGCGTTTGGCCCGCATTTTCGCGTCCGCGGGTTGATTACCCGCAGACATTCAGCATTTCCAGGCCTGAATTTGCTCGAATTCGCGTCTGGTCCGGTCCAATCGCTGGAAAGGGCTGCCTGATGGCGCTCCGATCGACACCCGAGGGCGTAGGCACCGAGAGCCCTCGCTGGAAGGATTGCCCTCAGAACCCGGGCCGGCCTCCGACGGCTGACCGTGACAGTAACGGTAGGTTTGTTGCTGGTACGCGGGCTGGAATCGGCAACGGGATTCGGTCTCTCATCCGAAAGGGCCTAGGCGACCCCAGCGATCCGCAGACGGGGCCGCTGGTGAAGGAGGCATTGCGGGTTTACCACGCTCTCATTCGCACGCTGCCAGACGATTGTCCCGGTGTGCGGGTGCTCGTGGCTGCGCAGGCGCGGAATACGGTCCTTGCGGCACACCTTGCCAATGAAGCTCTTAGGGTTGGCGTTGCCACGAAGCAAGGCCTGGAGCTCTCTGAAGCAAGTAGGCAACACGATACAACCGCGCAACGCCTTGGCGTGACTGCATACGACAGGGCCGTTCGCGAAGCCAAGGTCAAGCCCTCTAAAGTCAAGAAGCCTTGGGAGCTCATCGCCGACGGCACCTACCAGTTGCCACCCGGGAGCGACTCAGCGACGACCGAATCAACGTCATCACCGGACGACGCGTCTGAGGGCGAATCTGAGCCAACGGAAGGGGACAGCTGATGGCACCCAAATACATTGAGCACGGGGCGACGTTCGAGCAGCTGATGGCGTTGGACGCCGAACTGGTTAGGGGCGGCATGCTGCCATTGAGCAACTGGTGGAAGAGCACATTGGCACGCTGGTACCGGCACCCCTCGGCGCGGAGCTTGGTGGCCAGGGTTGGCCGAGCTGGAATCAAGAGTCACTCCGCGAGCAAGTGTGCCCTCGCTGAGGTCTTGTGTGGCACTTGGCACGTGCCCATCGGCGAGCGGCATTTCTTCATCTTCGTTTCAATCTCCAAGAACGAAGCATCACAAAGACTGTTGCTACTTGAGTCGATGTTGAGGATCCTGGGGGCACCGTTCGATAGGGTTGGCGACGAGATACAGCTACGGGACAAGAGGCTCGGTTTCAAGGTCTGCGCCTGCGACGTTGGGGCGGTCAGTGGTTATCGCGCCATTGGATTTGTCTGCGATGAATTGGCGAAGTGGCATTCCGAGGGCAGTGATCCGGCGGTCGAGGTCATAGCGTCCGCTCGAGCGATGTGCGCCAGTCACTCGGCTGCAGCACGGTCGCTTCTTATTAGCAGCCCATTTGGCACGTTGGACGAGCACTGCAGGCGATTCGAACTGGGGGACACCCGCGAGCAGTTGATTGCCTATGCTCCCACCTGGGTATCAAACAATTCACTTACCAAGAGGCAGACTCAACTACTGGAAATAGACCCCAAGGTTTGGGCTCGGGAATATCTCGCGGAGCCTGGGTCAGTAGTAGATTCGATATTTGCCAAGGCTGACATACGGGCGGCATTCGGGCTGCCGACTCCCGAGGAGTGGGGGCCCTCATGGTGCAGCACGGACCCAAGTTCACTGATGGGCGACGGCTACGGCACGATGATCGGAAAGGAAGTGGGTGGCGTGGTTTGCGTCACTCACATTTACGAATACGGGACGCTCGACTTCGCGAGAATGACTCTTGGCGACATTACCGCGGACATTGCGAAGCGAGCCAAGGAAGCTGGCTGCAGTTGTGTTCTTGGAGATCAACGCGAAAGTGCTGGAATTTCAGTGCTTTTCGAACAGGCAGGGATTGCCTACCAAAGCGTCGTGTGGACGAACGCGAGCATCCACGGTGGTGTGCTCTTACTCCGTCGTTTGATGAAAGACCGCAAGCTCGCAATCTGCGCCGATGACGCTCTCAAGAACGAGATGACGCGCGCCAAGCAGCACCTGTTGCCAACCGGAACCGTTCGGTACCAGTTGAGCGGTTTGGACCGTTTGTCATGCCTCGTAACCTGGAGCATCCTGCGCCAAAATACGGTTTCACTTGGCGACGGCGAGGACAAGCTTTCGCGCATGCTTCGCCAGTCGATTGAGCGCGGCGAGGTGAACCGTCCTCCCGACTGCGACTATCAAGAATCAACACCATCTCTGTACAGTTACCGAACGCTCTAGGAGCAACAATGCCGAAACTTGCAATCGAGCTCTATTTCCGCATTGAAGACGATGGCGTGAACATTCGGGCCGCATACCACAGTGTCGGTATTTTTGGTCCGCTTTTGGGCACGACCACGTCGGCCGTGAGCGCGGTCGTTACGCTTGGCCAACATGCTGGCGCCTACCTGCCCGGGCAGAAAACGCTCTGTTGTGCCGAATCGGATGAGTGGACATTTTCCGAATTTGCGAATGTGCTCGCAACGCATCAGCGCATCTTCAGTTCGCGACCCTGGGCACTCGATACACCCACCAAGAAAATGTTGCGTAGCCTGATCGGGGTCAAGATTCGTAGCCTGGTCGACGGTGACCTGAAGGACTCGAACGTGCGGGCGGTTATGGCGCTGCTGAAGGACGAGTGGACTGGAACAATCATAGTTCCTGCGGCATTTGGACGGCCGCACCCTGGCACTGCGGCGGTTTCTGCCGACATGAAAGTCTTCACGCCCGTGTCGCTGGCAACAGTCACGCCCCGGTTGTTGGCGACCGCATTCTGCAACTTTGCAACCCGAGTACGAACGCACGCCGTGCAACTGGTCAACTACACCGCGGCGGACGGTCGCCGTTATGTAATCACCCAAGAGGAAGCCCAACGCCTTTGGAACGGTGGACCTCGCCCGAGGCCCAATGGTCCCCCTCTACCTGCGGAAGAGTCATCGGCGATGCGAGAGGCTCGAGCGCGCGGCCGCTACATGCAAACAACGAACTTCTTATCCGACCTCCCGAAAGGTAAGAAATGACTACGAACCAAGAAACAGTTGAAGGCGTCCCTTATCAAGTGCCGCTGTATGAGAAAGTCAAGCCAATGTACGATGCTGCCGATGAGGTAGCCAAGCGGCACGGATACCAGCGCTCGGAGCTCGGCACCATAACAGCAATGTACAGCATGCTCGGGATGGTATTCCACTTGCCGGAAACCGACCCCGACAACCCGCAAGCTCGGCATCGGATACTGAGGACCGTCACCGAGACGAATCCGAAGCTACGAGCGCTTTTTGATGACTTCGAAGTCGCAGCGAATCAATGCGGCTTCTCACTCAAGAATGAAGGTCTCGCCACTGAAGACCACTCAGCACTCTGGTTGGATTTCGTCGCCGGACCCCTGCTCGATGCCGAGCTCATGGCCCAATGGCGCAGTGGCTTCCGTTACGCCCAACCCAACACCAACTGAAAGGTAACCAAAACCATGAGTTCACTAACCGTAGCTGCATTTCGTCAACTTCAAGAGTTTCGTTCCCGCCACGGCATCGCCTCACCACCGGCAAGTCTTTCCCCACCGCCGCCCCCTGAGCGGCCATTGACGCCGCGAGATAACCGCCGAGCACAACGTGAAGGCCTCGTGAACGAGCGCGTCAAGACCACGGCCGAGTGGTTTCTGGGTGAGCGTGAGCGAAAGGTGAGCCCCCTCGGCTGCGACATTGTCGTTCGCGCTGTTTTGGCGCAAGGATTTCGACCTGGCGAAATCAGCGAAATCGGAGAGGCAGTCGAGGCTGTCCTGCAGTCGCGCCCCGACCTTCTAGAACCGTTGCCGGTCCAAAAAGTTGACGAACGGACCTACGCCGAGGCCCAGGCTGCGCGCCTCGATTTCGATCCGGAAAAGCAGAAAGAATACCGCGAGACCATGCAACGCGCGGGCATTGAAGTCGGACCCTACCGCCCCCTTCCGCGCGCAGGGGTCGGCACGTTCAAGCCGCCGCCGCCACCCGAGCCCGAACCCTACGACGCCGCGACGCAGGAATACCTGGCTGCTCGCCAGCGCGCAGGTTTGCCGCCGCTATCGAGATCGCAACTTTTGGCCTATCGGGGAGCGCGGTGATGCTAGTCGGGTCCGCTAGCGGTCGCGTCAGAAACGTCCAATTCGTCGATAGAGACGAGGAAACCCCCGAACGCCTCCTCTTCCAGATCTCAAGCCGGCGATGGGCGCGAGGCAAGTGGGTGCGGACTTGGATAAATTGCGTGATCTGGCGCCACCTAGTTCATCGATTGCGCTCCGGTGTGGTCGATGGTGTCAACGTCGTCGCATTCGGAGAGATTATACAAAACGAACATACGCGAGTGCTAGAGATGACAGTCGACCACCTTGAAGCCCTTAACCGTGTCGTCCAACCCTCGCAAAAAGTAACTTTCACGATTCAACCTTCACAAGACTGATTCGAGGTCCCTTATGTCTCTTGTACTTACCCCCGTTGTTGAGAAATTCCAATTTCAACCACCAGGCGGTGGCCCGCCCATCACTGAGGTTGACTCGACTACCTTCGTGTACATCGACAATGCCGATGGCACGCCGGCGAGTGTCGACTTGCCCCAATTCCCCGGCGCACTGCATCCACGCAGACCCATTTTCACGCGCGCCGCTGGCGAGGCGGTCTTGGCCGGGGCGGGACCACTCGGCATTGCTGCTGCGCAGGCCGAGCTCGCGGCGTTTCGCGCAAACTCGGTACCGATTTATTACACCACCTTCAGTTTTTCGGTCACGCCGGACGATGATTCAATTCCCTGGACCTACGAGCTGACGATCACACATCAGCGCGGGAGTCGAGTGATTCAGCGGATGGGCGTTGGGGCGATGCACCCCGAAGAAAATTCGTTGCTAACAAATCCGGATGCAGCCAGCGCCGCTGTCACCTCGATTGTTGGGGCCACTGCTGGCGACGTCACAAAAGTCGTCGCTCCAGGCTCGACCTATGGGCTGCGCTCGCAGGTGATTGACGGGTAGGTTGCCATGGCTGAGTCACGACCAATCAAAACGTTGGGTACCATCGACCGTGGACAAAACGGAAGGGGCCAACTTCGAATCACGCTCGAAGAGAGTGACGGCGAAATGGTGGTCGCTATTAGGCATTACTTTGCGAAGGACGGTGAATTCCGCCCTTCGAAAACTGGCGTAACAATCAAGGCAAGTGAGATCATGCAAGTGGGCCTTGCGCTTCGCCGTGGCCTGGACGGTTTGAACTCAGGTATCACTGGCCCGCCCGCGCCGCGTCCGCCCGAACGACTCCCGCCTCGGATGCCTACGGCCGTCACGTCGGCGCCGAACGACGCGCGCAACTGGAACAAGGTGTTTTGATGACGGACTCCAGAGACGCCCTGCAGTTTTTTTCGCCCGCGCTTCATGAACGCTTGCGGATTGCGACTGAAGCAGAGGCGAACATCCAGCGCCGTAATGATGAATATGCGCATCAAAATTACGCCAAGAGGCATCCAGTTGATCCCAATCAGCTCCAGCTGTTCGAGGCGAGTGATGATCGGCTTTCGGAAGCACCTCCTTCGCCGCCGGTTGCTCCCTCTTCTGACGAACGCCAGCCAGCTCCAGCCGATAGCGCCTGGCACAACTATTGGAGCTTGCATCGATGACTGACCGCCTACCCTTCCACGCTCGAGCACTTCAGCTGTTCTGCAGTGGACACGATTCAGACGCTGCTAGACGTATCGCGACGAGCGAACAATCTTTGGAGCCGTCGGTGGCCCGTCCTTTCACCGCTGACGGCTCCCCTATTTCTCAGCCCCCCGCTGGACCGACAGTGGCGGGGGCGCCTATTCGATTGGTTGGTTTCGATCGAGGTAGACTCTGATGGCAACCGTTACCCTTTCCCCCGAGCTCAAGTGCAACTGCGGCGCGCGTGCCGAATTCGAAATCAAGAACGCTCGATTGACGTTGCACGGTTTCTTTTGCGAGCGTTGCAAGAGCGCTGAGCTTGAGTGGTTGCGGCTCGAGGAAACACTACTCAAACGCTTCGGTGAAATCGTCGCATCACCATTGCCCAAACTTCCGCCTGGC
This sequence comes from uncultured delta proteobacterium, assembly GCA_963819085.1. GTDB lineage: Bacteria > Myxococcota_A > Polyangia > Polyangiales > Polyangiaceae > FEN-1139. The sequence goes on along the minus strand of CAWFUX010000028.1, from coordinate 221,119 downwards.
GAGCACCTAGGCCTTGCCGAAATGCTAAAATCCGAACCGAAAGAATGAGACCCCATGAACCGAAATCCCATCAAAAATACTCGCAACGTTTCCGACGTGCGACCCGCGACGCACGAGGCTGAGACCGCTGCCAACCGAAAGCAGGAGGGCTGGCCGCAGCAGCGTCCAATCGCTCCCGTCAACACAACGCGCAGCGGTCAGACTGGCTTTCGCCGCAATGCCGCACCGCTGGGACACCCACCGGACATCGCGCAAGAATCTGGTCGCACCGTACGGCTCGATTGCGGCGGTGGTAAGTCGGGAGTTGGTGCTGCCCCTGCTGGTTCGAGCAATGCCGGGATCAATACGAACGGTTCGCCCTACCCGGCTCGCTGAATCCGGTTTATACTGGATACCTCAAGGTGCAAGTTGCCACGACCGCCGAATAGGCGAGGTTTCCACGACTGAGTGGACCCAAGTTGATCATCAGTAAGCTTGGGTCCACTGGAACTTATCCTGCGCGCTAGCTGTCCTGTCGATTGATCACATCCGAGAAGTTGTCCAAGTTAGCCTGCATCGTATCGACGGTTCGCTGCAGCACATGTTTCTCTTGCGCATCAATGATGGTTTTGCAGCTGTGTTCAATCTTTTCGAGTATTATGACCAGATCGGCTGTTGCGGCTTGGGCCAATGACTTAGCAAGCGCCTTCACCATTGACGCAAGCCCTTTGGCTTTGGCGAGCGCTGCCGGTTCATCGTGCCCGCGACAGATTCCAATCAGTTCGGAGTACGATTTTGCAAGATTTCTTTCGTATTCAATTCGATCTCGTTTCCCGAGTAGATCATCGGCCTCTTTCGCTAACTTAGCTTGGCGTTCCCGCTCTTCCGCGCGAACGGTTGCATCTGCAGTTGCCCTCTTTTCCGCCTGCTTGGCACCGAGCTTGTAAGCTACCCACACTGACAGCAATGGCATAACGACCGCAAGTAGCGACACAATGAATTGAATCCACCACGACCAATCGTGAGGAACGCGACATACAACATCGAGAGGCTCGGCCATGGCGCAGCATAATACACCAACCGGTCAACTGATTTAACTACATAAGCACACTTAATTTATACAGCGTACACTTTCGACCTCGGATTTCGTGCGAGTTATGTTATACATAAGGTGGCTACGTAAGTTGTCCTGGTCGCACCAGTAGAAATGCGCCGCTTGGATGCGGGATACGAAATCACCTAGCGAGCGAACCGGCGAAACAGGTGAGTGGCAACGGCGACTAGACCGTCAAGCTAAAGGCAGTAGCAACCCAGCCCGCACCGCCGCAAGGTGGCCGGGCCTTGGGCAGTAGAGGCAACCATGCAAGCAGGACAGCCCAATGTCGCAGTGCGGCTTGATGAACAAGACCTTGAGCTATTGAAGCAACTGGCTGAGCGCGAAAGAATGACTCGAAGCGAGGTCATTCGCCGGGCGCTGCGCAAAATTGCCCGCGAAGCTGGACTTTTGCCGCCGGAGCGAGCAAACGTACTCTAGCAAGTAATAGGCCCCGTGGTGCGCAAACACCCGAGGCCATGGTCAACGTGAAAGGAGCACGTCAACGTGTCCAAACATAGCGTCGGACGGAAAACAAACAAGGGTCAATGGGCTTGGCTGGCTGTGCTCGGCGTGTGTGCATGTTCCAGCGGAACGACGAGTGGCGGCAGCGCGGGCAGTAGCAGCTGCCCAGCTGGGTCTGAGACTTGCGCCTGCTACGGCAATGACACATGCAACTCAGGGCTAACTTGTGCTTCGCATTTGTGCGTTAACCTCGGTTCGGCGGGCGGCGCTAACGGTGGCAGCAATAGCACTGGGGGCACGTTGAATAGTACCGGTACGACCGTCAACGGCGGAACACGGCCAACGGGTGGCGCTAGCAACCTCGGCGGCAATGGCGGGATGCTCGGCACCACGGCAACGGGTGGGGCGGCAGCTACCGGAGGGACAACGGCAACAGCTGGCACTGCGACAACCGGGGGTCTTAGCAGCGCATTAAATGGGACTGGTGGAATATCGAGTACCGGAGGTTCTTCTTCGATTGATTTGGATGCTGGCGATTCGGACGCAGGCTGTCCTTTAGGTTCCTACGGATGTCCTTGCGCCTGGACTTACCCCGCCACTGGTCCAACTCAGGTTTGTAATTCCGGATTGGTATGTGGTGACATGCCAAACGCCGCGGGGCTATTTTCGGTATCAACGTGCTGCAAAACCTTCGCCTGTTTTGATATCGCAACTATAACGTCGGGCACGGTAGAGTATGACATAGTGGAAACTCCCGGAGGGGGGTCGGGACCAATTGCGACGGGGTTTATCTACGTCACTTTTTCACTAAGTTTCCCAAACGGCTTCTCTTCAGGTACGAGCGTACCCACTTTTTCCGATCAATCTTGCCAAACTATCGATTGTTCAAGTTCAACCTATTATGAGACGGGGCTGAGCGCGGCTGAATGCCAAAGCATACTGAACAACGATGGCAAGACCTATTCATTTTGCTTTCCTAGTGGCTTGACAAACTGCAAGACAGCGACCGTTACACCAGTGGGCGACTCACCCCCGGATACCTACAATACAAAAACCTGTACTAAATGAACCAATGAGCGGGTTGCTCACGTCGAAGACAGCCTACGATTTCCGGCTGCTCAAAAGAGTGATTCGATGACAAGTAATACCAGCGACAGCAAGTCAAACAAGGCCGGACCCAAGGCAACGGGCACCAACATCCCATTGCCAGACGGTCGATTTCAACCCCGCGTGAGGCTGGTCAACGGCACCAAAGCACGCTTCGATCCGTGGCCTGCCGGCACTACTAAGGAAGAAGCCGACAAGCTCGTTGCAGACCTACAAGCGCGTGTCATTCGGGAGAAAATCCGAAGCAGCCACAAGGCACGACAGAAGGTCCGCACCGCTAAGGCACAGGTAACCGCTACGGCCGCTTGTACTGCTTGGGTTGAGGGATGGCACCAAGACAGAGTCAACCGAGGTCTAACGAGCGCACGCGACAGCCTGGCGCATTGGAATACACACTTAGCGGCTACGCTCGGAGTCAAGCACCCGTTGCACTGGACTCGGGACGACTTCCGTCAGCTATCGGTCCAGCTTGACGCAAAGGTTCAGGCCGGCGACATGTCTTGGAAAACTGCGGTCAACGTATGGTCCACCGCAACCAAAATGGCCGACGATGCGGCCGAGTCAAAACTAGACTCTATCAAGTGCCGCAACGATAACCCAGCCACTGGCGTTCGAGGTCCAGATCGGGGCGAAAAGACGGCCAAACAGTACCTTTTCCCCTCGGAGTTTCTACAGTTCATCCACTGCGATACGGTGCCAGTGAAGTGGCGCAGGGTCGTTGCAATCGCTGTTTACACGTACGTTCGCGCCGGGGAACTGCGGGCGCTGACTTGGGACGACGTCAACATCGAACGCGGGATCCTCAGCATTACGAAAGCTACGGACCGCACCACTGGCGGGCTCAAGTCAACCAAAACGAAGTCCCCTCGCCTGCTGCCGATTGAACCCGCGTTGCTGCCCCTGCTCAAGACGATGCACGACGAGTGTGGGGGTGAAGGCCTCGTGATTGATTGCCGAGTGAGCGGGATATGTCGCGCGGCCTTCGACGGATGCTCCGGCGCGCCAAGATCGAACGTAAGAGCCTCTACAACTTGGCCCCCAGCGTTCGTCGCATTCGATTCCACGACATGCGGGCAACTGGCCTAACGTGGCTAGCGGTGCGCGGAGATGACGCTCTGAAGATTCAGGCGCGCGCCGGTCACACCGACTTCACTACGACCCAGGGGTACATTCGCGAGGCTGATATTCTCAGGGAAGGCTTTGGCCTGCGTTCCCTCAGCTACCCGAACTGGACCAGCTAACTGGACCATGTGGAACTACTAGTGGAAATCTCGCTAAAATATAGCGGGGCGGACGGGACTCGAACCCGCGGCCTCCGGCGTGACAGGCCGGCGTTATAACCGACTTAACTACCGCCCCTAGAAGGGAGGGCCTTACTAGCACGCTCCCCTCGGGCCACAAGCGTAATCGACAGCTGAACATCGGAATAGAACGGCCGAAAAGCCGGCGTCCTGGCGCCGCTGCGTGTGTATTTGCGCCACCAAGGCATTGTTGGTTTCAATCGATATCGTCGTAAGACCTAAGGCACTCTAAGCTGACGGAAGAGTTCAGTTGCCTCACGAGTGAAATCTGCACCGTGCGCCTCGAAAACAATACATCCTGACTGGCGTCCCTTGATACGAACAACACTCTAATCAGACTTAGCCGCTTGCTCCTCCAAGGTCTCGCCCCCGGGCTTTCTCGGACCTCGAACATTCGAAAATTGGCGCGTTACTCACCTAGTAATGATTCCAGCTGCCCCCTTCGGGTTACGCGTCAAAAAAAGCGCACTCGAGGACAAATGAATCTATACATGTGAATGTGCATTTCTCATTGAGGCGGGGATCGAAATGCACCGTGCTTTAGTTCCATGTCGAGCGATGGGCGCGATTCCTACTTGTTCAGGTGCCCGAAAATTCGCGTTAAATCGAGCCAAATATTGAAAGATTTGGGTCGCACCAGCGTCGGGTTGCAACCCATTGGAGATCATGAACGAATCATCGAGATCCGAAGACCCCGATATTCGTCCTTAGTTACAGTCCGGGTGAACAATTGCCAGTACTTGGCTAGCTATTTAACTGACAGACGAAGGAGAGTTGCCGATACCCGCTGGCTCTGCGAGAATGACGGCGCGGTTCAAACGCAACCGGTGTTGGTTCGACGAAACCACCGCGTGAGCGCACCGCTCATCAACAAGGTGCCGCGGTATTCAGTGCCGCAATTACAGGAAAACGAAAAATGATCAAGAAGATGTGTTGTCTGGGCTCCTCGATAATTGGGGTAATCGTTTTGAGTGCTTGCGGTTCAACGACTCCGGTTGCACTCGACACGTCAATTCTCAGCAAGGGTGACAATAATGCCATATCGACTGGCGGATATTGGTGGACGTACACCGATCACAATTATCTAAGTACCGATCCTAAATCGGTACCCTTCCAGTCAAATATTAGCCAGGTTACTTCTGCAACCGAAGGTCTGCAGCCGACAGCCGACACTGACCCAAAGTACGGCAATGTCATTGAGGTAAGCGGGGCGGTACCAGCCGCGCTGCCCTGGCAGGACGTAAGTGCCATTCCTGAAGCCCCGTACACAATCGATCCTCATTGGGCCAGCGTATATCCGGATGCGACGGTTCCTGATTACCCTTCTGCCGGTTTGGGCTTCGGATATCAGCACTTCAACAAGCCCTACGATGCGACGCAAAACGGCAAATACATCGGCATCGTGTTTGATATGAAAGCCACCGTCGACAATATGCAAACGGTTTGGATAACAATGCCAATCGTTGGCACTGACTTGCCGGATCCCTCCGTCGGCATTACGGATGCTTTCCCAGCACCGGGCACCGCAGGTGGTTGCACCTACTATACCGCGACCAATGCACCAGGAGCCTCCGGCTACATGACGTGCTTTACCAGTTATCGCAAAGGCATCAAAGCGCAGTCGCAAGGTGGTGGCCCTTACAACACTTTGGCACCCGTCAATACTTGGGAACATTACTGCGTGCTATTTTCCGAAGTGGAAGCGCCCAATTGGGCATCGTCAAATGCGAAAACGATGCAGAACCTTCCCCCATTTGATCCAACGAAGGCGCTGAAAGTCCAATGGGACTTTTTCCAGCCGCTTGCGGGCGCGGACAAAGCGGATTTCGGCATCGCGGTCGATAACGTAAAACTAATCACCGTCGCTGAGGCCCAAACAGCATCGAACAATTGCGACCCGGCTCGCATTACGGCTGCATTCGGCACCGGTGACGCTGGCTGATAGGCTAAGCCTGCGCACAAGACACGCAAAAACCCCGGGGCGACTCGGGGTTTTCTTTGCCTACGCACCAATGACAAGTGACGGAACTGCCAGCAGCCGATTCGAGCAACGTTCGACAACGGTGCAAACTCACAATAGTCAGTCGTCGATCAGTTGGGAGCGATTTCAGGACAAACACGTGTTGCTGCTCCAGGGTCCGATGGGCCCGTTCTTTCGACACGTCTCCAGAGTCTTAGATGATTATGGGGCTCGGGTCACAAAGATTAACTTCAACTTCGCTGACGTCGTCTATTTTGCAGGCGCTGCTAAATCGCATTTCTACCGCGGCACTAGCGAGGATTGGCCCAATTATCTCGAAACGCTAGTCGCGAAGGCCGGGGTTGACACAGTGGCGCTATTTGGAGATTGTCGCCCCTATCACCGATCCGCAATCGGTTGTGCACGCAGACTCGGCATCGAGGTATTTGTATTCGAAGAGGGCTATTTGCGGCCTGATTTCGTGACGTTTGAAAAGGACGGGGTCAATGGTCACTCGCGCGTGCCGCGGGCGCCTGAATTCTATCGCGCTATCGAGGCAAAACCGTTACCGCTACCCGTAGCATTTCACAATAACTACACTTGGGGTGCAATACATTCGATTGCCTATTCTGTCTCGGCGACACTCTTTCGGTCGCTTAGTCCCAATTACACGCATCATCGAGATATCAATTGCTTTCGACAATCGATAATCTGGCTGCGCGGTGGAATTAGGCGACTCACGCACTCAGTTCGCGACCGACCCATTCGAGCCCAGCTAGATGCAGGCGCAATGCCGCCCTACTTCCTGGTTCCACTGCAAGTCAATTCGGATTCACAGATCACGCATTCCACTTTTCGCGATGTTTCTGAGTTTATCGAGACAGTCGTCGAGTCATTTGCCAGTCACGCCCCGCGTGAAACCAAGCTGATTCTGAAGGACCATCCGCTAGATCGACCCTATCGCGACTATTCGAAGCTCACCGATCGCCTTCGCAACAAGTTCAACCTTGGACAACGGCTTGTCTATGTTGACGTAATCAATCTGCCTTCAGCGCTCCGCCATGCTCGCGGAACTGTGGTGATAAACAGTACCGTGGGGCTCTCGTCTGTAAGTCACGGAACTCCAACCAAGTGCCTCGGAAATGCAATTTACGACATCGAAGGGCTCACACATCAGGGAGCGCTCGAGACGTTCTGGAATGATCCCGGAACGATAGATGTGCAGTTCTTCGAAAAATATTATTACTGGCTGCGCACCACTAGTCAATTCAATGCGAGTATCTGGCGGGGCTTCGTCGAACCAGCATCTCGGCAACGTGAACGCTAGGTACCTTCAGGCCGCACACGCAACCACAAATTCTTCGCCGAGATTCTGGCACACGGACTTAAAGAAAATCGATGTACTAGTGGGCGGGACAGGATTTGAACCTGCGACATCCGGCTTGTAAGGCCAGCGCTCTGCCGCTGAGCTACCCGCCCTCGAACTTCGAGAGTGAAAAATGCGCCAGTTGCGGCCCGTCGGATACCACAGGCTCCTACGAAACGCGAGACTTCACGGTCATTTCAGGGCAAATTGGCTCGGATGCCATTTTCACCGACATCCGGTAGGCCTACGGCGATAGGTGCGACGGTCACGTCCCCCGGATCGGGCTGCTGCGCCGCAGCCGAAGTGTTCGGTCCTTCGTAAAGTTCGCCAGCGCGGTACTCCAAGAATACGCGTCGCGGCCCGAGCATCTTATCTGCATCCTTAAGCACCAATGCTTCGCGCAAGACGTCGTCCATATGATCGACGAGAACAATTCTAAGCGCCCGCAAGACGCGCCTCGGGATTTCCTTGAGGTCTTTGCGATTTTCGATCGGAATAATCACCGTTTCGATGTGATTCCGGTGAGCTGCTAGCAACTTTTCCTTCAAACCCCCGATTGCCATCACTCGGCCGCGGAGGGTTATCTCACCCGTCATTGCGACTAAGGTTCTCACCGGAATTTTGAGCAGGCCACTCGCAATGCTGGTGGCCATAGTTACGCCTGCGCTAGGCCCGTCCTTGGGTATGAATTCAGGAAAGTGCACATGCACGTCAACTTGCTGATAGAAATCTTTGTCGAGACCCATGCGTTCGGCACGTGAGCGAATGTAACTCATTGCAGCCTGGGCGCTTTCCTCCATCCCCTTCTCCAGCAGCCCAGTTATCACCAGCTTCCCTTTACCCGGAACGACGCTTACTTCACAATCTAAGACGTCTCCTCCGTACATCCAAACGCTCAGTCCATGAGTTAGCCCTATTTCGTCAGTCTCTTCTGTTCGCCCCACTCGATGCTTGGGCACGCCCAGGTATCTGGGAATATCGGTCCCTTTTAACGCCCAGACTCGATCCTTGCCGCCTTTGACCACCTCGAGTGCGATCTTTCGGCAAAGTCCGGCAATCTCGCGCTCGAGTGATCGAACGCCGGCTTCCTTGGTGTAGTGATGAATAACGGTTCGGATCGCATTCTCCGAAAAATCGATATTCACGCCGCTTAGGCCGCACTCCGTTAGCTGACGTGGAACCAAATACCGCACGGCTATGTTGAGCTTCTCAAATTCAGTGTAGCTGGTAAGCTGGATGATCTCCATTCGATCCTGCAGGGGCAATGGAATGCCACCCAGAGTATTCGCAGTCGTAATGAACATTACGTCCGATAGGTCGTAGTCAATATCCAGATAGTGATCGTTGAAGCTGTGGTTTTGTTCGGGGTCCAACACTTCCAACAATGCTGCGGCAGGATCCCCGCGGAAATCCGCACTCATCTTGTCGATCTCATCCAATAGGAATACCGGATTATTGGATGCGACCTTCTTCAGGCTCTGCACGATCTTCCCCGGCAAGGCGCCAATGTATGTTCGTCTATGGCCACGAATTTCCGCCTCATCGCGCACACCGCCCAATGACACTCGGACGAATTTTCTGCCCGTCGCCCTTGCAATGCTTTTTGCGATGCTCGTTTTGCCCACGCCCGGCGGCCCGACTAAGCAAAGAATTGGGCCCTTCAGGCGCTTTGTGAGCGCCTGAACCGCCAAGTATTCGACAATCCGTTCCTTGCACTTCTTCAAACCATAATGGTCTTCGTCGAGTATCTTCTCGGCTTCCGCGATATCGAAGCGTTCCTCCGTCTTTTCGCCCCACGGAAGACTGAGAATCCAATCAATGTAATTTCGCACCACCGCTGCTTCGGCGCTAGTGGGGTGCATGAGTTTGAGCTTGCGAAGTTCCTTCTTAACCTTGGTTTGCGCTTCTTCACTCAACGTTTTGCTGCGAAGCTTTTCTTCTATTTCGAGGATTTCTGTCTTGAGTTCGTCGCGCTCGCCGCCAAGCTCCTTCTGAATCGCCTGCATCTGTTCGTTCAGGTAGTATTCCTTCTGCGTCTTCTCCATCTGCTTCTTGACGCGCGAACGAATCTTCTTTTCGACTTGAAGGATCTCGATTTCCGCCTGCATCAATTCATAAAGGCGTTCTAGTCGCGCCTTCGTTTCCGGCGTTTCGAGGAGATTTTGCCGATCGCTAAGTTTTATTGTCGGAAGATTTGCGGCAATCGTATCGGCGAGTTTGGAGGCATCATCAATGCCCTGCACCGTCATCAATACTTCAGGTTGAACCTTCTTGTTCAGTTTTACATAGACTTCGAACGTGCTTTGAACACTTCGGATAAGCGCGGCAACCTCAACATCGGTCTCCACGACATCCGGCAGCTCGTCGACTTCCACCAGGAAGTAGTCGTGAATTTCTGCAAACCGGCGGATTTTTGCCCGCCGACGGCCCTCAATCAACACTTTAACAGTGCCATCCGCAAGACGGAGCAATTGGACAACAACCCCGATAGTCCCAATCGAATGAATGTCCTCAGGTGTAGGTTCGTTCGTTTTGGCGCTCTTTTGCGCCGCCATGAACACCTCTTTGTCCCTAGCCATTGCTTCGTCCAACGCCGCAATGCTCTTTTCGCGGCCCACGAAGAGTTGAGACACCATGTGTGGAAACACGACGATGTCTCGCAGCGGCAGCGCCGGCAGAGAACGACGGTTAGGTGTTTTCTCGCTTTCGGTCTTGAAGAACATTAGGTTTCATCCCTTACGCATAGACTGAGAAGGCGTGAACGGCGATACGATAACCGGCTCGGCCAACCCGATTGCACACAATCCCGAGATCGCAATGTTCGGCCACTGCGCAGGCTTGGAGCAACATGTGATGTCAACCCGCTTCAGCTTCTTTTTGATACACAATTATCGGCGCTTCACTCTTTAGAATGACGTCTTCACTTATGACTACTTCCTTGATCCCTTGTTTACTCGGCACGTCGTACATGATGTCGAGCATTGCTTCTTCAAGGATTGCACGTAGTCCGCGTGCACCGCTTTCGCGCTCGATGGCGCGCCTCGCGATGGCCGTGAGCGCGCTCTTATGAAACTTTAGTTTTATACCGTCCATCTCGAATAGCTTTTGAAACTGCTTCACTAGGCTATTTCGAGGTTTGGTGAGGATGTCCACCAATGCGTCTTCCGTGAGCTCGTGCAAAGTCGCGATCATCGGCAGACGTCCGATAAACTCCGGAATTAAACCAAACTTGAGCAGGTCCTCCGGTTGCACCCGACTGAGCAAGTCGCCTAGCTTCAATTCGCGCTTACCTTTTACGTCCGCTCCAAATCCGATTCGGGACTGACCCAATCGACGTTGAATGATTTGGTCTAGGCCAACGAAAGCTCCGCCGCAAATGAACAATATGTTTGTGGTGTCCACTTGCAAGAAGTCCTGTTGCGGATGTTTTCGCCCACCCTTGGGGGGAACGTTAGCAATTGTTCCTTCGATAATCTTGAGAAGTGCTTGTTGGACTCCCTCGCCCGAGACGTCTCTGGTTATGGACGGATTATCGCTCTTGCGGCTAATCTTATCGATTTCATCGATATATACGATTCCACGTTGGGCTCGCTCGATATCATGGTCGGCGTTTTGTAGCAGTTGAACAATGATATTTTCGACGTCTTCGCCAACATACCCCGCTTCCGTCAACGTCGTGGCGTCGGCGATTGCGAAGGGCACCTTGAGGATTTTGGCTAGCGTCTGGGCTAAAAGTGTCTTCCCACTCCCAGTTGGACCGAGCAGCAAAATGTTGCTCTTGCTCAGTTCGACGTCATCCGCAGAGACCTTACTGTCAATGCGCTTGTAATGATTGTGAACGGCCACACTGAGGACTTTTTTCGCCCGTTCTTGACCGACGACATATTCATCTAAAATAGCCTTGATCTCGACTGGCTTCGGAATTGGCGCACCGCCCTCGACCGGTTCATCCTTTTCGCCCTCCTCTGCGATGATATCGTTACACAGTGCAATGCATTCATCGCAAATGTAAACTGTTGGCCCAGCTATAAGTTTCTTTACTTCCTTCTGCGATTTACCGCAAAAGGAGCAACACAGATTCCCATTTGACTCGTCGCGTCGCCGCTCCACGTGTTCTACCTCGGACGTTTAATATTCGTCCCAATTATCGACTCGATAAGCATATCAGTCAGCTATTCTAAGTCTCGCGAGTTCCAGTCGCAAGGGAACGCCACAACTCCGGCCAGTATTTTGGCACAAGCGCCTGAGAATGCCCTTGTGGGGTTCATTGCACCCCTACGGCGGCCATCTGATTGCCGATAAGCGGGCCGGGCGCACCACTTCAATTTACGCCGATTGAGCCTTTTTCTTTGGGGCGAATACTTCGTCAATCAGCCCGTACTCACGGGCCTGTTCGGCGCCCATGAAGAAATCTCGGTCGATGTCCCGGGTAATTTCCTCGCGCGAGCGCCCGGTGGCTCCGACGAGGATATCGATGCACACGTCCTTTATGTGCCGTATTTCCCGCGCCTGAATTTCAATGTCGCTCGCGTTTCCTCTGGCGCCACCGTGCGGCTGATGAATCATTATTCTTGATTGGGGCAGCGCATAGCGCCGCCCTTTGAGACCTGCTCCAAGTAGCAGTGCCCCCATGCTTGCCGCCTGTCCGACGCAGATAGTGCTCACTGAGCAACGTACGTATTGCATCGTGTCGTAAATGGCGAGCCCCGCCGTCACGACTCCACCCGGCGAGTTGATGTAAAGCTGAATATCCTTGTCTGGATCTTCACTTTCAAGGAATAGAAATTGAGCGATAATTATATTAGCAACATCGTCGTCCACGCTGCTGCCCAAGAAGACAATTCTGTCCTTTAGTAAGCGACTAAAGATGTCCCATGTGCGCTCCCCGCGGTGTGTTGTCTCGACAACATGCGGATAAATGACGCTTCCCTGTATCGCCGGGTGGCTGTCGCGTGAAGTAGATTCAAGTATTTCGACAGCTTGCTTACGCGTCTCGGGTCGCTTGTAGATCATTTGACTAGCCCTCTTCGATATGAGCTTTGGCCTCGATGAGGTCCAGTACTTTGTTTTCCAGAATCATGCCTATCAACATATCCCGCTTTTGCTTTTCGCGATATTCCGCGCGGAGTTTGGCAACGTTCTTGCCTGTCTGTTCGGCAAGTTCGGCAATTCCATCTTCAATTTCCTTGTCGCCAATGTTGATTCCGCTCGATTTGGCGATCGCTGCCATCAACAAGCCCGCCCTGACCTTCATCTCGCTTTCGGCGCGTACTTGGGCTTGCAATTGATCGCCTAAGCCCTGAGGTGCATTGCCCATCGACCTGGCGCGTTGAAGGATTTCTTGCTCAGTAATCTTGATTTGTTGGTCAACTAACGACGACGGAACTTCGATCGGATTACTCTTTACGAGATCTGCGACCAGTTGCTCGGCCACGGAATTCTCTATGCGTTCCTTTTCGGCCTTTGTCAGGCGCTCGCGGACATTTTCCCGAAGTGACTCCAGCGTTTCGAAATCGCCAACGTCTTTGGCAAATTCGTCGTCAACAGTTGGCAAAATTCGAACCTTGACGTTCTTAATCGAGATCTTGAACTGCACGCGCTTTCCACGCAGTTTGGGATGGCGATGCTCAGCCGGCATATCCAGCTCAGCTGTAACTTGCTCGGCAGCTCGTCTACCAACAAGTGCCGTCTCAATATCTTTGAGTAATGTTCCAGCCCCGATTTCGACCGTGAAATCCTGTGCCCCAGCATCACGAATGACCCGGCCACCAACCGATACGGTGAAGTCTATTGTAACGACATCGCCGTTGTCTATGACTTTGTCCTCACCCATTGCTTCGAGCGTCGAGTGCTCACGCCTAATTCGCTCGATTTGTTCGGCAATTTGAACCTCCGTGATATCAACTGCCGATCGCTTGGCGTGCAGATGATCGTAATTGACCTCGGCAATATCAGGCAGAACTTCGAAGCGAGCTTTATAACCGAAAGGTTGATCAGCAGTCACGGGCTGCGATTCAATTGCAGGAGCGTTGATGGGCTGAATTTGACGCTCACTGAGGGCCTTCGGGAAAGTCTCGTCGACTAGCCGTTGCGCCACATCGGACGCAATCCGCGAGCCGAAGAGTTGAGCGATGACTTGACGGGGCGCCTTGCCGGGGCGAAAACCGCGCACGCGTGCGGAGCGCCCAATGCTCGAGTATGACTTCTCGAGTTCGGCGTGAACCCGCTCTGCGTCCACGACGACATCAAATTCCACTAGGACGGGACTGAGCTTTTGTACGGTGACCTGCATGTCGGACGGCGTGTTTGCCACTGTGCGTGCTGCCGGTCAAGATTGCAATGCTCCCGCTTGAGCCAACGAAACGGACCCTGCCAAAGACTTCGGCGGGGCCCGGTGCTCGTTGTAACGAAATCTTTGCTGGCGACGCTCAAACCTAACTGGAGGCTTCGGTTAGTCGTTAGATTCCGCGGCCTGTAGCGCTGCCTCGAACGGATCGAGATCGAAATCTAAGTCATCTACACCAGATTCTTCCAGTTCATCGACCGTCCATCCGGCTCTCATCGAAGGTCGAATAAGCTCTCGCTCAAAATCAGCAAAGCTGCGGTAGCTGCGGTTTCCGTACATGAACTAGCGCTCCTTCTAGGATTAATTTAGGAATTACAGATGCTTATGGGTAAAAATGCCACTTTGGCCGCTTATTTAGGAAATCTGGCCGGACCAAATCTGCCCTTTGCAAATTGTTCCAATGGCCGAATCCGGGACGACAAGCTGGTAAACACTAGGAATCGAATGAAAGAAATACCCGCAAAATACAGTGAAACTAAAACAAGCCCGTCGTGATTACAGATTCCTACAGACACCTACAATGTAGGTCACCAGGCGCGAATCACCAAGAAATCGGGTCAGGTTTTCTCCGAATTCGGTAATAGTCAGCAGCTTGAAGTGCACCGACCGATGACCGCATCCACAAGAATCATTGCGATTGCCAATCAAAAGGGTGGCGTCGGAAAAACAACGACCGCCGTAAATCTAGCGGCGAGCCTCGCGGCTGCCGAGAAGCGCACCCTACTAGTTGACATGGATCCCCAGGCTAACGCATCGAGTGGTGTCGGTGTCGCTCCTGGAACCGCTGAATTGACAATATACGATGCGCTTATCGGGCGAGCGTCATTACGGAGCTGTATCCGTCCGACATCGTTGAACGGTCTCGACGTCGTCCCAGCAACGCAAGATCTAACGGCCGCTGAATATGAGCTTTTCGACGAAGATCGCGGTACCCACTTACGCCGAATCTTCGCTGATGCCGATCTCAGCGAATACAGTTACTTGGTAATCGATTCGCCGCCGTCACTCGGAGTGTTGACTCTTAATGTGCTTGCGGCGGCCCAGGCCGTGATTGTGCCCCTTCAACCGGAGTACTACGCGTTGGAAGGCATTACATATCTCATGGCCACCGTTGATAGAGTCCGCGACTCTTTGAACACCCAACTCACCGTGCTCGGCATCGTACTCACCATGTGGGATCCCCGCAACCGGTTGGCCCATCAAGTTGCTGAGCAAGTGCGCCAGCACTTCCACGTATTTGAGTCGCTCATACCGAGAAACGTCAGACTAAGCGAAGCCCCGTCGCACGGGATCCCAGTATTGTTGTACGATGTACAAAGCAAAGGTGCTCAAGGTTATCTGAGCCTCGCACGGGAAGTAATTGAGGCTGCAACGTGACGCAGATTCCCCCCAACAAACCGCCGCCCCGAGGACTCGGGCGTGGGCTCGATGCATTGTTGCCGGCTCGTTCCAGCGCACCACTTCGCGCTGATGCCACGAACTACGGCGAGAACAATGTATTTCGTTGTGCGCTCGACAAGATTCAACCACAGCGCGCGCAGCCGCGCCGGCACTTTGATTCGGATGCGCTCGAAGAATTGGCTGGATCGATTCGAGAGCACGGTCTGCTCGAACCCCTTGTCGTTCGGCGTCTGTCAACTTCGGATCAATTTCGAAATAATCGCGGGCGAACGCCGCTGGCGCGCCGCGCAAAAGGCGGGCCTTCGCGAAGTGCTCGTGGTTGTTCGCGACGTATCGAGCAAAGACGCCTTCGAACTCGCTCTCATTGAAAACGTTCAACGGGAAGATCTCGACGCGATAGAATTTGCGGAGGCCTTGCAAAGACTCGTCGATGAACACGGGTATACGCAAGACTCGCTGGCTCAAAGAGTTGGTAAGGACCGCTCAACTATTGCCAATGCGTTGCGTTTGCTGAAGCTTCCCGTGGATATACGCGAACGAGTCGTCAACGGAGAGCTCAGTGAAGGACACGCGCGGGCACTGCTGGGAGCCCCGGACCAGCGAATGCTAATTTTGCTGGCCGATAAGGTCGTTCGGGGACATCTGAACGTCCGTCAAACGGAAGAACTCGTTCGTGCCTCTAAGCGCGATAAGCCGACGGACGGGAAAGGCGCTGCATCAGCGAAATCAGCGAGCGTCCGCGATCTGGAGTCGCGATTGTGTTGAACACCTTGGCACACGTTGTGAGGTGGCGGACCAATCAGGCAAGGGCCGACTCGTGATTCACTACAATTCGTTGGAGGAGTTGGACCGGCTCCTCGATATTATTTTATAAAGGCAGTTCGCAACCGACCAAATCAGTGGCAACCGAGCTCAGCGCTCGCCTTTTTAGCCTGTGGACCGATGCCTTGCGTTCCACCCAATTCAATCGCGAGAGCTAGCTCCGCGCACGCCTTCTTTTGGTCCTTGGCCTTTTGAAGCAACACGCCGTAGTAATAGTGCGCGGGAGCAAACTTCGCGTCCATACTAATAGCGCGTTCATAATCGGTCGTTGCACCTGCGCTGTCCTTCAAATCTTCCCTGCACATTCCACGCCGCACACGAAGTGCCGCAATATCCTTTACTGAGATTGCTCGATCAAGAATTGCGACACAATCAGCATAGGCGTCAAGCTGCCTCGCAACAATTGCAGCGATCGCCAACAATTTGGGGTCATCGCTCTCCTTTACATGTCTCACTTGGGCCAGCGCCTCGTCCTTTTTACCGCTGGCGACGAGCAACTGCGCATAGGTCACGCGCAGACTCAAGTTATTTGGCATGTGCTGCACTGCAGCTGCATAGGCTGCAATTGACTCCTCCTTTTTGCCGAGTGCCTCTAATGCAATCGCGCGATTCAAGTAAAGATCGGCACTGTTTGCATTTTTTAGGCCTGCCTCGGCCGTAGCTAGCGCACCTGACGCGTCCTTGAGATCCAATTGAAGTGCAGATAGATTGATGTATGCCTCTGCAAATTTATTGTCTAATTCTATAGCGCGTTTGTAAGAGGAAGCTGCCCCGGAGTCGTCACCCAGGCCCCCACAAGCTACGCCCAAATAATAGTGTGCCAAAACGTCATTCGCATTCTTGGCGAGTGACTTGTTTAGTATCTCTTTGGCTTCGGCAAATTGTTTGGCCTCGATAGCCTTCATTGCACGGCTAACTTCCGGGGTCGGATTGTGAGTGCCCGCTGAAGATGATGGTCCCGTATTCTTTTCGGACTTGTCGTCTAGCGACACGATTTCATTCGCCGATTGGGGGGGCTTGTTGTTTGAGCCACAAGCCGTGAGCGACAGGGCAAATAGGAAAGGAAGTCGTGCCAGGGTCCGACAGATGCAGTTGGGCATCATTGCTACTCCTTCGTTGATCTCACGTCTAATTCCACCGCGGACAATATGCGTTGCCTCAACTCGTCGAGGCGGGACGAATTCAGGACTTTACCACCGGCCGCCTCCGTTACGTAAAAAACGTCAGCAACTTGAGTGCCTTCGGTATTTATTTTAGCCAGGGATATCACAAGACCAAATTGCTGTAGCGCATACGCCAGTTCGTACAGCAGGCCGACCCTGTCCCGCGTCGTGACTTCTATGATTGTATCGTTGGTCGCGCCTCGATTATCGAAGCTAACTCGCGTCGCAACTGCTGGCGTTGGGCGAACATAACCTCGCCCGCGGGTAACGGCGGAACCAAACAGCTCGGGGAGCTTGATTTCTCCAGAAATGAGTTTGGTGAGTTCCTTTTCGATTTTACTTGAGAGCGTGCGACCTGTTCGAACACGATCTCCTGCGTGAAGCCAAAATAGGTCAAGCGCCCGCGGTACGTCTTGAGTATCCGTGAAGGAGTAAATTTGCGCCGCCACGATCTCGGCATGTGCCGCTGCAATGGTTGCGGCGATCATCGCCAACAAACCGGGACGGTCATCGGCAACGACCGCAAATTCTGCGTACGGCGGGGCGAGACTCATGACATTGACGGCGCATAGCTTCTTTCGCGACTCGAGAACAAGGCGAGCATGCGCTGCAATGTGATTGGGATCATTGGCAAGAACATACCTTTCCGGCATTGCATCCAGAAACTTTTCAATATCCTCCTGCAATTCTTTGTCTTGAAAGCAACTCAGTACATTCATCCGTACCGAGCGGGTAGCACTGCCGACATCAACGGTACCTGTATTGAGCCAAGACTCGACCAACAGGTACAGTTCATCGAGCATTTTGGCTTTCCAACTTGTCCATGACTCAGGACTCGTTGTCGCCACGTCGCATACCGTAAGCAAGAACAATTCACGAAGTCCTTCGTGACCATGTACAGCCTGTGCCACTTCTTCGACGGTCCGAGGATCCTCGAGATCGCGACGGGTCGCAGTATGATACATTACGAGATGTTGCCGAATAAGGTGCTGAACTTCTCGGATATCATCTTCCGGAAACCCAAATCTCTTTAGAATGGCGCTGGCCAAATCCGCACCGCGCTCCGAATGATTTCGCCCACCAATATCCTTTCCGACGTCATGCAATAGCATTGCGAAGTAAAGTACTTGCGGCCGCACAATCTCTGCGGCCAATCGAGATGCAATTGGATGCTGTTCAGCCAATTCGCCTCTGCACAGTCGGCGCAATCTATCTACAGCATTCAGAGAATGAACGTCAACGGTGTAAACGTGATAGACATCGTGGTGAACACGACCCACAACCGGTATGAATTCCGGCAGCATTGCTGTCAATATGCCAACCTCGTGCAGTTCGCGCAGGACGGAACCCTCCGAAAATGGACATTCGGGAACCCACAGGCAGAGTTTGACAAATATTCTCGCGGCCTCCTCGCTATTGCGCAGGCTTTCGCAAAATGAAGGTAACGTGAGCAGCCTAGCAATCTGCGTACGCGCGAAAGGGTACACCTTCACATTGCGTCGCACTGCTTCGTAGTAGATGCGCAATGCAACGGCCGGGTCATTTTCGATGCCGGCTGAAGTGGATACCGACACTTCGCCGTTTATCAGCTTCAATCCGCGACCCAAACTCACTTCATGTGGGCGATGTAAGGGTGGCGGAGCCGCACGCAGGAACAATGTCTCCCGAGCCTGAGACAGCACACGCGCGTGACGGTAATAATCGCTCATGAATCGTTCCACGGCGACCCCGTCCGAGCCGTATCCCAGCATGGCACTCACCTGCTCTTGACGGTCGAAACTCAGCCGATCGTTTCTTCGTTCGCCTATTAAGTGAAGGACGTTGCGAATATGCATCATGAAATTTATGGACTTCTGAATCGGCTCTAGTTCCCGAGGAATTAGAACGCCAACCTTCACGAGGTCGGGCAACGATCGGGCTCGCCAACGCGCCCTAGCAGTCCAGTGCAACACGTCACTGTCACGCAATCCTCCAGCGCCATTGCGTACGTCGGGCTCTAGCAAGTACACGCTGTCCCCATATCTCCTAATCCTGTTCCTTGCCGATTGATCGAGGTTGGTCAAAAATCTCTCGACAGTTCCAATACCAAAGAGGGTTGAAAAGGCCCGATCGTCGAGTTGTCCGACCAACTGTTCATCACCCGCAACGCATCTCCAATCGAGCAAGCTAGTGGCGGTCGGCAGATCCTCGTTTGCCAAGTTTAGGACATGCTCAATGGTGACGACCTGATGCCCAATTGTTATTCCGGCGTCCCAAAGCGGATAGAGCAAAGCCTCTGCAATTGCTCCGGTTGCCTCCACGGAATGTCCCAATAATCTGACGTCCAAATCGCTCAGGTAGGCTAAGTTTCCACGACCATAACTGCCGACAGCGCTCAACGAACATTCAACCCACCTGTGACCGTCCATAGCGACGGCGCGTACGGCTTCGAATAACGCACCCAGCAGGCCGTCTAGGGCTCGCGAATAATGCCAACTCGCATCGCGCCCCCCAACCTCCCCCG
Source organism: uncultured delta proteobacterium (assembly GCA_963819085.1). Classification (GTDB taxonomy): domain Bacteria; phylum Myxococcota_A; class Polyangia; order Polyangiales; family Polyangiaceae; genus FEN-1139. The sequence continues at coordinate 201,613 of CAWFUX010000028.1, read as the reverse complement.
ATGTTCGAATCTGTTCGCCCATTATCTTTCGATGCCGCGTCACATAGCCACGGAGTTCCGCAACCAATGCGCCGTTTCCAGCTGGCAGCCGAAATCCATTTTGATGCATTGATGCATCAGTGTGCATGTCGCTTGCTGTCATAGTTTTTGCACCGTCTCAGGGCACGAGCGCCTGTTGCGCCACGGTTCGAATTCAGTGCCTCTATTCGATGTGCATGGCCGAGGGGTGATTCCCATTTGTGGGCAATAGCATCTAAATGGACGAATTTAACCGAATCTGAGGCTAAAAGGTGCCTTGAAACCCCGGAACGCGCGGTGCCGGAGCGAACTCGGGGTCGCCTACTCCCCAGATTTCTCGTTAATTGAGCGCCGCCGACCTTGAAACATGTGGCGGGCAATTCGCCGGGCGATTGCTGAAGGTCCTTAAGATGTTGAGCAAGACCATAGCGATCAAACCAAGTAGGCGCTATTAAGCAACAATCATGGTCATGTCCGCCAACACCGGTGCCTCGCGACTGGAAGAGCTGCGCTTGCACATTAGAAGTCTCGGGTCCGCATTGGTCTGCTTCTCTGGGGGTATCGATAGCTCGCTCGTTTTAGCTGTGGCAACGGAGCAGCTGCACGAACACGCCGTCGGGCTCACGGCGGTCAGCGCGAGTCTTCCGGAAGGAGAAAGGGCCGATGCGGAACGGCTTGCTCGAGAACTAAAGGCCGATGTTCGGTTCATCGAAAGTCATGAAATTGACAAGCCTCTTTATGCCAGGAATGCGGAAGATAGATGCTTTCATTGCAAAACAGAACTTTACGAACTTGCGGAGCAAAACCGCATAAAGCTGGGCCTTCAATATATTGTTAATGGCACCAATGCGGATGATATTGGAGACTATCGACCGGGCCTCGCAGCAGCGCAGAACGCACATGTGCGAAGCCCACTACTGGAATTGGGCCTTTCCAAATCCGACGTGCGTGCCGCTGCGCTGGCGCTGGGTTTGGACGTTTGGGACAAGCCCGCGGCAGCCTGCTTGTCGAGTCGGATTCCCTACGGAACATCCGTGACCAGGGAGCGCCTACGGCAAATAGATAAATTCGAAACTGGTCTTAGGGCACTGGGTTTTCGCCAAGTCAGAGTTCGGTGGCACGATCAAATCGCCAGAATCGAAGTTGTCCTGAGTGAGCTGCAGTTAGTTGTAGAGGATCATAATCGCGAACAAATCCTCGAGCTTGGGCGAAAATGCGGGTTCCACTTCGTTACGCTCGACCTGGCGGGATACCGAATGGGTTCACACAATGAGCTGCTTCAGGGCAAAAACCTGAAGTTGCTTTAGACAGGCTTACCGCCCGCCACCACCAGGTCGGCCGCCACCGTGTCGTGGCCCACCTCTGCCGCCCCCACCACGATCGCCACCGAAACGGCTACCGCCGCGGTCAGGGCCGCCACCGCGTTGCGGAGCGCCGGCTTCGCGCGCTCTGGCAATGCGCTCTTTGGCGCGCTCACCTTCTTCACCCTCCGGCAAAGGCATCAACTCACGACGGCTGAGTCGAACTCTTCCCTCGCGATCGACACTAATGACCTTTACCTCGACTTCGTCGCCCTCATTGAATACATCGCCAGGCGATTCGACTCGCTCATGTGAAATTTCCGACACGTGAAGCAAAGCTTCAATATTTGGAAGGATTTCCACGAATACGCCAAAGTCCACAACGCGCTTGATGGTGCCCTTGTATATTCGGCCCACCTCTGGTTCCGCAGTCAATCCCTGAATGATTTCAATGGCACGGCGAACCGCGTCGGGATCGGCGCCCGCAACAGATATAGTTCCATCGTCGTTGACGTCTACACTGCAACCCGTTTGGTCGATTATACCTTTGATGGTTTTGCCACCCGGGCCAATTATTATTCTGATTTGATCGGGCTTGACTTTCACCGTAGTAATCCGCGGAGCCCACTTACTAATCTCGACTCTCGGACTCGCAATTACGGAAAGCATTCTCTCGAGAATATGCAGCCGCCCATCACGGGCTTGGGCTAGCGCCTTTTCGAGAATTTGGCGCGAAAGGCCGCGTATCTTTATGTCCATCTGAATGGCGGTAACGCCTCGAGATGTCCCGCAAACTTTGAAGTCCATATCACCCAGGTGGTCTTCATCTCCGAGGATATCGCTCAATATGGCTACCTTATCGCCCTCCATGATCAGCCCCATTGCTATGCCGGCAACCGGCGCTTTGAGGGGCACTCCGCAGTCCATGAGACTCAAAGTGCCGCCACATACCGAGGCCATTGAGCTCGACCCATTGGACTCCAAGACTTCGCTAACGACGCGGATCGTATAAGGAAACTGATCGTGGGCAGGGACCATTCGCGAAAGTGCGCGTTCCGCGAGTGCGCCATGACCAATTTCTCGCCGCCCAGGTCCTCTCAGGGGTTTGGTTTCGCCTGTTGAATAGGGTGGGAAATTGTAATGAAGCATGAACTGCTTGTAACTCTCGCCGATCAGCGCATCGATTTTTTGCTCGTCGCCTGACGTACCGAGCGTCGCCGTCGCGACTACTTGGGTCTCACCTCGCTGAAACAGTGCGGAACCGTGGCAGCGCGGCAAAAGACCCACTTCGCAAGATATAGGCCGAATGGTTTTCGTGTCCCGGCCGTCAATTCGGCGCCCTTCATCGAGCACCATCATGCGGACTACTGTCGCTTTTCGGTGCTCAAATTCCTCAGCAATCAAAGAACGGCAGCCCGCGAACACCTCGTCACCGATCTCAGCCTTGAGCCCATTGGTCATTTCGCTTTCCAAGGAATCATACGCATCGTAGCGAGCCTTCTTCTCTCGAATTACCGAAGCTTCCCGCAAGCGTGAATCCACTCTCTCACTTATCTTCGACTTCAGCCCGGCATCAAGTTCGGGAATCGAGAAGGCGCGTTTCGGCTTGCCTATGGCTGCGCGCATCCTATCGATTAGGTCAAGTATTGGCTGCACTTCCTTTTGCGCAAATAGCAGCGCGTCGATTATGTCCGTTTCACCAGCTTCGGACGCGCCCCCTTCGACCATAACAATTGCGTCTCGGCTTGCTGCCACGACGATATCGATGTCGGATTGCTGCATTTGAGCAAAAGTCGGGTACGAAATAAATTCGCCCTCGATACGCCCCACGCGAATGCCTGCAACAGGACCGTCCCAAGGAATATCCGAAATATGAAGAGCAGCACTGCCACCCGTGAGTGCCAGCACGTCAGTCGGGTTCAGCTTGTCCGAGCTCAAGACAGTAGCAATTACTTGAGTGTCCTTCCGGAAACCCTTGGGGAAGAGTGGGCGCAGCGGTCGATCAATCAGGCGCGAAGTTAAAGTTTCGCCGTCACGCAGCCGCCCTTCTCGCTTGAAGAATCCGCCCGGTATTTTTCCCGCGGCGTAGGTCTTTTCCATGTACTCACAAGTGAGTGGAAAAAAGTCAATCCCCGGGCGTTCTTCAGTGGATACTGCGGTCACGAGAACCGCAGATTCTCCGAAGGAAACCAACACGCTCCCGTGGGCCTGCTTAGCCAAGCGGCCAGTTTCGATCGTTAGCGGACGTCCACCAATAAGTACAGATTCACGAACAATCATGATCAAGGCACTCCTTACAAACGGGATGCCGCGCCGCGGCATTACGCGAATACGAGCGCCAGACTTCAGCCCCGGTTGCCGCGCGTGACCTCACGCAGTGACGCGCGCCAATCGAAGTTGAAGCAATGCGACGCCGTACTCAAATTACAGCAAATTATTGCTTACTTACGCAGACCTAGAGACGATACGACCTTTCGATATCGATCGATATTTGCGGTCTTGAGATAATCGAGAAGGCGACGACGCTTGCCAACCATTTTCAATAGTCCGCGCCGAGAATGAAAGTCCTTCTTGTGGGTTTTGAAGTGCTCCATCAAGTGCTCGATCCGCTGACTTAGCAGCGCAACCTGCACTTCCGGTGAGCCCGTGTCCGTTTCGTGCAACTTGTAGCTCTGAATAACGGAAGCTTTTACTTCCTGAACTTGCGACATGTAATCTTCCTCGGGATTTTTGGGTGCCGGAGTATACGCGCCGCAACAGCTGGGTCAACTGTGGTCCAAGCTCCGGCCGGAACCGCGAGGTAACCCAGCCTCAAAGGCCGGCTCGCCGTCCAATAAATCAGCAAAATAGGGTGCGTAAGACTCGGTGACCATTCGCTCGACCTCTTCAGCGGTCGAACACGCCAATGCTTCATCGGCCAGCTGTTCCGCTTCCCATATCGAGATGCGACTAATCGCCTCTTTGAGTTCGGGAATTGCCGAACCCTCCATGCTTAACTCACGAATACCGAGTCCGAGAAGCAAAAGTACCGTTAGGGGATCGCTCGCCATCGCACCGCAGACCAATACAGGACGGTGATGTCGTTCGCCGGCACGGACGGTGCGACGAATAAGACGTAACACGGCAGGGTCGAATGATGATCCAAGCCCTACGAGCTCCGGTCAACTCCGATCTACTGCCAACGAGTACTGCACCAAGTCATTGGTTCCAATGCTCAAAAAGGCGGCTTCCAGAGCCAATTCATTGGCCATAATTGCCGCCGATGGCACTTCAACCATGCAACCACAGGGTATGAATGCTGCTCTTGAAAGGTTCCGATTATCGATTTCGTCAACAGCTTGTGCGAGTAATCGAAGCGTCGCGCGAAACTCCGCGACCGAGGAAATCATGGGAATCATGATTTGCAGGCGACCGTGCGCCGATGCCCGAACCAACGCGCGCAACTGTGTCAGAAAAAGTTCTGGTCGCGCCAATCCAAGACGGACAGCTCGCAAACCCAACGCCGGGTTTGTACCTTGGGGCACGTGGAGGGAAGGCACCATTTTATCGCCGCCGATATCGAACGTCCGGAGCGTTACCGGCAATGGGGCAACGGCCTCCAGAACGTGACGATAAGTTACATATTGCTCCTCTTCATCTGGTGGCTCCGTTCGGTCAACATACAGGAATTCCGTTCGATAGAGCCCTATCCCCTCTGCGCCGTGCGCAAGCGCAACATCCGCTTCGGCAGGCAGTTCGATATTTGCGCGCAAGTGAATATGCGTTCCACATCGGGTCGTAGCCGGCCGATCACGAAGTTCACGAAGTTCTCGTGTCAGCGCGGAATAGCGTTCCGCGCGTAGCTTTGCGCGATCTATCAAGTCACCCGTTGGTGAAAGAATAACTCGACCTCGAAGGCCGTCTACGACGACGATGTCGTTGTTAGCGACGTGTTGAAGGATACCGGCAGTTCCTACCACAGCTGGGATTTCCAGCGCTCGGGCCACAATCGCCGTATGGCTGGTTCGCGTTCCGACCTCGGTCACCAACGCCATCACGCGGTCGCGCGAGAGTGAAGCTGTTTCGGCGGGAGAGAGGTCGTGAGCAACTATCACCCACAAATCGTCTGAGTCAGGCAACGAAACTCGAGTTCGTCTTCCCGACAAAACGGCCAATATTCTGTCTCCAACGAATTGCACATCGTGGCTTCGTTCAGCAAGGTAGGGATCAGGAGCAAGCGCCAGTTGGCAGGCCATTTGCTCGACCGCCATATCGAGCGCCCATTCCGCGCACACCAGATCGAGTTGAATTCTGCGTTCGACATCTTGGCCCAGCGTTTGATCCTGTACCATCAAGACGTAAGCCTGAAGGATAGACGACTCGACTGGGCCGCCAGCGGCACGACTAGCTACTTCCTGCAGCTCCGTGGCAGCGGATTCGACGGCAATTCGGTATCGTTGAACCTCATCCTCAGCTTGGTGCTTAGCGACTCGGCGATGCACAACGCCGGGTCGGCGCGTTTCGATCACCAAAGCACGACCAATTGCGAGACCCGGCGATCCGGCGATGCCGTCGAGAAGCACCGGTGCCACTCGCGAAGATTGCGGCGAATTGTCCTGTTCGTTCACTCCCTCAGTCCCCCTCCCCAAACCCCGCATCTATTAACGCGCCAATCTCGCGTATCGCATTCTCAGCATCATCGCCTTCGGCTTCGACGACTAATTGCGTACCCTTTGCACCGCACAACAGTAAGACGCCCATCACGCTCTTGGCATTTGCAACTTGACCATCGCGACTTACCGAGATTTCACACGGGAAACGCGATGCAAGCGTAACAAGTTTGGTGGCTGCCCTCGCGTGCAAACCGAGTCGGTTGCGAACCAGAAAATTCCCTTTTGCAAGGGGCATCTTAAGTACCTTCCTTATTCGTCATCAGATTCATGTCGTACATCGAAGAATCATCCGCCTCAGTCTCCTTGGCTAAGTCCCGATGAATCAAATCTGCCGGCCAGAGCGGTGGCCGATGAATCTCATCCACGATTGCCTTTGCTATGGCCACGGATCGATGTCGTCCCCCCGTGCACCCCACGGCAATAGTTACATGACTTTTGCCTTCGCGCTCGAAACGTGGAAGACAGAACTTGACAAGCTCCAGCGCATGCCTGAGCAGTTCCTGGCCCTCTGCATTGTCCAACACATATTCACGAACATCCGGTTCCAGCCCTGTCTTTTTGCGCAGTTCGTCCACGAAATACGGGTTTTGCAAGAACCGAACGTCCAGCACCAGATCAGCATCCATCGGCAGCCCGTATTTGAAACCAAAACTAACGACGCGCGTGTTCAATTTTGGTCTCGTGGACTTGCTGAAATCATAGCGACTAATGACGGCACGTCTTAGGTCATGAATACTTAAACCGCTGGTATCGACAACAATTGACGCGCGAGACCGGAGCGACGCTAATCTGACGCGTTCAATCCTAATCCCGTCCAGTATTGCCAATGTTTCACGTTCGGTACCCGGTGTAGTCAACGTACTCAATGGATGCGGCCTGCGCGTACTTCCGAAACGCCGTATCAATACGTCATCGGCAGCATCGAGAAATAACACGGAAACATTCCTGGGACCGGTGCCCGTTATCGAATCGACAACCTTAGGAGCCATCTCCAGAAAGGCCCCGACTCGCACATCGATTCCGAGAGCGACGCGTTCGGTACCGTGACTGGACAATGCATCGAGCGTTGCTTCAACAACCGGTATCGGTAGATTGTCCACGCAAAAAAAACCCAGGTCCTCAAGGGCCGCCACGGCAGTGGACTTGCCCGCCCCGCTCATGCCCGTGACGACCACTACCGTCTGGGCAGTCATTTCTCGTTTCCCCGAGTCGGCCCCGGCACGTCGACCGGAGGCGGTGCCGAACTCTCGTAGTAGTCAGCGTTGTGCCACGAAGTCTGCACCGGCCGCGACGGCCGCATCCCATCAATGTCAATCGAAATTGAGTCGGCCAAATGCCGATCAATTCGGTCGATAAAATCCCGAACCGGGTAGTGGCCAGTTTGACGAAGCAACTCAATTCGCGCGGCGATTTCGATAATTGAGCTCATATTTCGGCCGGGCCGAACTGGCAAGCGCACTTCCCGCACCGGGACTCCCAAGATTTCTGTAAATCTATCATCGAGGCCAATACGATCGTAAGTGGCATCTTGTTGCCACAGCTCCAATTGCACTACCAGATCAATACGTTTTCGTTCGCGAATGGCTGTCACGCCGAACAAATCCTTGACGTTCAGGATTCCAAGACCCCGCACTTCTATGTGGTGCCTCAAGAGTTCAGCGGGTTGGCCAAAAATGAAAGTGGGAGGCTTATAGTCGCACTCAATAACGTCATCCGCAACCAGCCGATGACCGCGCATGACGAGGTCCATCGCGCATTCGCTTTTGCCAATGCCGCTCTTCCCGACCATCAGGACGCCCACTTCGAAGACATCGACTAGGACGCCATGTACTCGAGTTCTGGGAGCCAGTCGTTCATCGAGTATCGTGTGGAGCCCTGTAATGGCTGCAGACGAACGTTCCTCGCAAACAACGAGTGGGGTACCCGTGGCTTCGGCCTGCTCAATGAATGGCTTAGGAGGCAGCACGCCACGCGTCACGATAACACAGGCCAATTGAGCGCTAAACAACTGCACCGCTGCCCTGTGCTGTTGTTCGCTGGACAATGATTCGGCGTAGCTTAACTCGGTTTCCCCGAGAATTTGGATACGCGTAGGCACTATTCCATGCAAATGTCCAACCATTGCCAGACCGGATTTCTGAATCCGTGGATGGGTGATATTCCTATCGAGCCCTAGAGCACCGGCAATCAGACGACAGCGCAGCTGCAAACCTTGATCCGCAAGTAGTTCCCTAGTGGTGAGAGTTCGAGAAACTTCAGGCGAATCGAAGACTGCCATATCTTTGTCACAAATTTGAGTCTTGATTTGAAACAATTGCCAATGCTGCCTCAGCGGAGGGAGCATCGATCAATCGTGCCCGAGTCGAGGCATCTCTTAGCAAACGCGAGATTCGAGCTAGAGTTCTCAAGTGCTCTCCCGTGGCCTTGCGCGGACCTACGACTCCAAACACAATTTTTGCTGGATAGCCATCAATGGCTTCAAATGGCACACCGTGCGGACAAAGCAATAGTGCAGCCGCCTGACTGAGAGCCGTATCCGCTGAGGCATGGGGAATTGCCACCCCATCACCGATCCCGGTGCTCTGCAACTTCTCTCGATCGACCAGCAAACGATATACTGTTTCGTCATCGGCAGACAAAGCGGGGGCAATTAACTCGGCAAGTAATTTAAGTGCGGCCTCCTTGTTAGGGATTTTCGAGCCGCTGGAATCGACTACTACCCGTTGTAGCGGCAATATTTCTCTGAGGTGCATGGTAGAACCTTTGCTCCAACCGATTCTTCAAGTCGTTTATTTTTGGACCTTCTTGCGTACGGCTCTTTTTTCCGGCGCTTCCTTTACCCTGGATGCCTTTTTTGCAGCGGACAGTTTTACCTTGGCTTCCGGAATAATGCTTGTCCGAACGCTGGCGCCGGCACGACGATTCCGAGCAATTTTGCCACCCTTATTAACATTTATCTGCCTTTCCAGCTTATCCACGACTTGATCGATTGATGCGTACAGTTCCTCGCTGGATTCCTTAGCCTCGACATGTTCCCGGCCGCTTGCAAGTTGAACCTCGGCAACGTGTCTTTGCTTTTGAATGGCAAGGGTAACCTTGGCAGTCATGGGGTGCAGCAATAGTTTCTGCAATCTCGAGATCTTTGCCGCCGCGTAACTCTTAATTGCATCGCTGGGCTCCATATGACGAAATGTGAAACTGATGGTCATGTATCCTCCTGACAATTCCTTGCCAAACCACGACACGTACTATCTCCGCAAAAATAACAGTGGGGCCGTACTATACCTAGCCACGACACAACTTCACCCTTAGGCGTACTGTACAGTCCACGCTGGGTTGGCCCCGATAACCCTGTGGTCTGCGTAGTCTTCAGAAAAGCCTCTTTCGTTTGGATGACGCCAGTATCCCCAACATTTCACGATATTTTGCGACAGTACGTCGCGCTATCTTGATCCCCGCCGATTGATCAAGGCGTTCAACGATTGTCTGATCGCTTAGCGGTTCCGACTTGTCTTCATCATCAATTAGTTGCTTGATTGCCTGCTTTACACTTTCACTCGCGATGGCATCTTCGCCATATACATCAGTGGCGTTCACCCGTCGAATGCTGGAGTTGAAGAAATACTTGAGCTCGAATAGCCCTTGTGGGCAATGCATATATTTGTTAGTCGTGACGCGCGATATCGTTGATTCATGCATTTCCAGTTTTTCGGCCACATCACGCAGAATCATGGGTCGCAGATGAGCGACCCCCTTGTCAAAAAAATCGCGTTGCATCTCGACAATGCATTCACCAACACGAATTATGGTCTTTCTGCGTTGTTCGATCGCACGAATCAGCCATTGGGCATTCCGAAGCTTTTCGCCAACAAAATTCTTGGCCGCCGGATCCTGCAAGAGTTTTCTAGTTAGCGATTCGTTGATAAACAGCCGCTGCATGCCACGGTCGTTATCTACTACTACCCAGCGATCGCTATCCCGAATGACATAAATATCAGGGGTAATGCCAATAGTTCGATCGTCTTGGTCGGTGAAGTCACGTGCTGGCCGACTTTCAAGCTTCTGAATTTCTTTGGCGGCTTCGTACACCTCGTCGATGGGAATACGCATTTCGCGAGAAATGGCCTGATAGTTGTGCTTCTCAAGATTATGGAGATGTTTATCGATTATCTCGATCTCGACTTGGTCGAACCCACAGGCCTTCGCCTGGATCAGAAGGCATTCGCGCAGATCGCGCGCGGCGATGCCCAACGGATCGAAATTCTGAAGCAATTCTAGCACCAGCGGAGCATCATCCGAATGCAGACCAGCTTCGCGCGCCAGGTCATCGATAGTGAGGTCGGGAGTGCGCGTGCCGTCCGGCTGCTCTGCACCAGTCAAGTCCAGATAGCCTCGCTCGTCCAAATTCCCGATCACTAGTTCGGCAAATTGTCGCTCATTTTCCGTGAAGTCACTCATTTGAAGCTGCCAAAGGAGATGCTCTGGCAAACTTCGCGGGCGTGTCAGGTTTTGATCGATGGGAGGAAGTTCCTCGAATCCGCCGCGACTCGCCGCCGGAACCTGTTGCAGCGTACGATTCTCCAGGAATTTCTCCCAGTCCACTTCGCGGGCGGCCCGTTCCGCTTCCCGATCGCTGGGCGTGCGGGAACGATCAAAGGCACGATCCTCGCTTTCGGAGTTCGGCGAAGGCGCTTCTTGCCTTGCCCTAGCGGCGGCTTCTGGTTCCTCCTCCGACAGTACAGGATTGTTATCCAGTTCCTTTCGAACCTCGTCTATTAACTCGAGTCTTGAAAGCTGCAGCAACTTTATGGCTTGTTGAAGCTGCGGAGTCATTACGAGCTTTTGCTCGAGTCTCAACGCAACGTGTTGCTTCAGTTCCATTGTATCTTTGGTCCGGGGGCAACTAGGATCACCCAGAGTCTAACACTTGATGGCAATAAGTGGGCCATGGAATGTGCTCAATCGCCCAAAGAACGCTATTGCGTATTATTGGGGAATCCTTTGACGTGTTTAGGCATAGGCCACGTTGAATTTACGCCAAATCTTCCCCGTCCTTAACCCTGGAACGAAAGGCCAATTGCTAATGTGGTCGTTGTGGTTTGAGCGACCTTTGCCCCATGGAAGAACCCCTGGCGGAGCGCTGTGAAAGATGCTAGGTTTTCGACCTTTCTGCCGCGACGCCGCGGGCCGTCCAACGGCTCTTCTTGCGTAACGTCAATGAAAATCGAAGATTCCTGACAGAACTATCGCGTCGGAGGGGCCACAGGGATCGAACCCTTAACTTCCTCGAGGCTGACGCGATTGGTTGCGAGTTCAATACTTGCCTTTTCCGCGGCAATCCAACCTCGACCTCTGGTGAGGCGAACGTTGCCGAGCAATTGGGCGCGCTTATTGGTGACGTCAACTTCAAGGGACTGAGCAGTTGCCACAATTCCTTTTACTGATAGTCGCACATTGCCCGAACCTCGCGCCCAGCGCACTTGCGGAGCCTCGTCGTATTTGATGTCTACTCGGTCGCATTGGGCCTCCAAAGTCCCCAGAGCGATATGGACTTGTCCTTCGAGAATTGCCTGGCCCTTTGCAATCTCGACATCGAGGCGCTGGGCCGAAACGTCGAGCATCTCGCCCCCAAGCACGACCAACGGTTCCGCTCGAACACTCGACACCGTGCCAGCCATTGCCCCGATGGCTGTGGCAATAATGAGTCGCGCAATCGATTTCATCGATCAGTTGTCCGGAGAACAGAAAACGCAATCATTATCGTAGCAGGATAGTAAAGATTCGCCGAACGTAATTCTCACTTTTCCAATTATGCTGTCATTGTACAGCTCCCATTGCCAACCGAATTTCAAGGAACGATTTTTCCGGTTTGAATGAGTGATCTGAACTTGGGATCTCACAGTTTGCCGTTGTCATCTGATAGTCTAGCGGCGAGTCGTGCAAACCGGAATTCAGAAGGGTACAACCAATACATTCCGTATTAAGGCGCTACTCTTCCATATAGAGCAGCGTTACGGTCGCGCGCAGGGCGATGCATTCCTGCTTTCTATGAAACTCGACCGTGAGTACCTCAAGGACGAAACGCGCGCGCTTTCAGTCCAAGTGTGGCACTTGGCACTACAGAAGTTCACTTCACGTTGGGGGCGCTCGGAGATTTCGCGTATCGTTCCCTCGCTCGTTCACGCCGAGAATCTCGGCGCTTGGGCGCGCCTGCTAAGAGGCGCGGACAACCCGCTGATGGCCTACAGACGCTTGGAAACTTACGCCGGCGATGACTCACTTGCCGAGCGGTGGTTCACCCTGGCCCAAGGAGCCAATTTCTGGACTGGTCAAGTATTGGTTTCTGCTGATATCGCCGAGGAGCGTGATGGATTGTGTGCGCTTGCGCGTGCCGCCGAACTCTCTTGCGTCCCGCTCCTATTTGGACTTTCGAAGGCACAGGTGCGCTTTTCAATACGGCCCAGTGCCCGCACCAATCTTCTCGAACAGCACTTTCGAGTAAGCTGGCAACGAACGACGAGGCTCCGATTTGCTGCGGTGGGGCTATTGGGTGCTGGGATTGCAGCACTGGTAGGCTACCTGCAACAAGCCTCGAACATGCGCATTTCTTTCACGTACGTGCCCTTCGGCGTAGCCCTCGGTCTTTTAGGTGCAACAGCTTGGGTAACCGTCGCGAAGTTTCGCGCAAAATCGATCGCGCAGCTCGTCCGATTGCGCGCATTGGAACGCTCCGTATCATTGCGGGAAACTCGGGAGCGCCATGACTCAGGCTTTCATGAAGGCGTGGTCGTCGCAGGTCAATACCAACTGACGGAGAAATTGGGGGTTGGCGCAAGTGGAACCATTTGGGAAGCGACCCGATTGGCAGACGGGTTTCCAGTGGCCATCAAGTTGCTAAGGGCGGCTATCGCGCACGACACTGTTGCAGCGGATCGCCTGCGCCGCGAAGCCGCAGCTCTTGGTCTAGCGTGGCATCCGAATGTAGTTGAGGTGTACGATGACGGACATCTCTTAGATGGTACTAGTTTTCTGGTAATGGAACGACTCTATGGTGAATCGCTCGCCGCTCGTCTGAAGCGCTGTGGCACTTTCACGCCTGCCATATTGCTCCCGATTGCACTGCAGGTCTGTGACGCGCTCGAAGCTGTGCACGCGGCAGGGATCGTTCACAGAGATCTCAAGCCCAGCAACATATTTCTTGCCACCATTCGCGAACCGGGTGACAGCACCGGAGAGATTCTGCCCAACAGTCTTCAGGTCGAAGACGAACGGGTAAAACTACTTGATTTCGGTATCGCTCGAGTAGAATGGGCCGAAACACGGCTAACGAATGCGGGGGCACCCTTGGGAACGCCCGGGTATATGTCGCCCGAGCAAGAACAGGGCTTGGAGATTGACGCGCGCAGCGATCTGTTCGCCCTCGGTAGCATCTTGTTTGAATGCCTGACGGGGCGCGCTCCGCCCCTGACGAGCGCAGAATTTCGAAGCGAACCGAAGGGGTTGGACGCTGATAGCGCGGTCCAAGTTGCCCTCAAGGCGATCCCCGACGGTTGGCGACAGGTGGTCGAAAAGGCAACCGACCCATTGCCCCGCAATCGCTATCCCGACTCGCGAGCGATGCGCGAAGCGCTGGTTGGGCTTGGGATCGATCGCGATCGGAAGGCCGAAATCGTTTCATGATTACGTAGTGGAATGCTGGGCATCCGTGTCGCAGCCTGCAGCATCGATAGAAATCATTGACATCGAACTACGGCGTAGGCTTGCGAGGTATGTTCGAGCTGGACTTGACCCCGCAGCGAACAATCCTGCCAGTAAGGCATGGATTTGATCCTGTTTTCCACGTTCCGCGCAAAGGTCGAATCGACCCAGGGACGTCGAATGGGTTCACCGGGAGCCGTGAGCATCACCAATGCGTCGGGCTGCGTCGAGTCAAACCAACTATTTTGAAATTTCTTGCTCGTATGTCCGCCCGGCAATAGAGCAACGCGCGGATCGGTGACGCCCGCGAGATCGACGATATCGCCCGCAAAGGCCTCGCCAAGCCACCCGATGTCGACTGCCGCCACGCGCTTGGAGCCGAACAATAAAGGCCTCGCCTTCGCGATCAGTGCAGCCCGGGTAGCCGCGACGTGGCGGCCCGGGAAACCCACCTGAATGCCGACGTATACGGTCGCCGCCATCGCGACACCGAGTCCTAGGATATTAATGATTGGCCGACGCGGTGTCTGCAGACATATCGCTACCCAAAGGGCTGCGGGCATCGCAGGCAATGCCAGCCGCCAAAGTGGCATCCAGTCTCCGCCAACCAGGATTATCGATACGAGATGTATGACGACGCTCAGAGCAATGATGCGTTCTTGCCGATTCAGAGCTTTGAATCCGGGACCTAACCATAGCCAAGTGGGACCAAGAAATAACAAAACACCCAACCCGTAGTGAAGCCCGTGGATGAGATCCGAAGGCTTGGCGAGCGCAGAAAGTGGGATGCATCGACCAAAAGCCCAATTGCGAACCACTGCAACGGCGATTGGCAAAACCAGGGTGACCGCTAGCGGCGCGCAATTCTGGATTAAAGTCCTTTCTCTTCGACCCAATCCGTCGAAGCGCCAAGATCGAGCAAAATGGGATCAATTCGGGGCGCAGCGCGGCCGCTATTGCCGCAGCGAGGGTGGCCCCGAGCGATTCGCCCAATGCCAACGTGCAAAGAGCCACGATGAATCCCGTTTCCATCCCGGCCGAGGACCAGGCGCCGAGCGGAGCCCCGGCAAAGAGGCCAATTGTGTAGTACGGATTCTTGGCTGCCCGTCGCGCGTTCGAACCAAACCAAGCTGCCGCCACAATCCATGCGATGGCACCCGAGTATCTCGCAAATTGAAGGGCACCCGCAGGCGATCGCCGGGCAAAGGGGACCAGGGCGTAGACCCAGCCGAGCGGGGTGACTGCATCGACGGGGGGCCCGGCGGCGTTAAACCGATACCCCGCCCCGTTAGCGAGCCGCCAAGCAACTCGGGCCGTAATCCAAGCGTCATCCACTGTAAATCCCCAGAATATTGCGACGCCCAGGGCCGCGGCTGCACCCGCCCAGGCCGCCGCGATGACGCGAGAGCCCCCCCTACTTGTATTTGCCAACACTGCCAAATCCTTTGCAATAGATCCCCAAAAGTACGGTAACTGGCGAGGCCTGCCCTACCATTCCAAATCGGATGTCAGCCATTCACGTTGTCGTTCGTTCTGGGGTCGAGCAGAGTGCTCCGCAACGACTTACACCACTTTACGGCCTGTTCGACGTCGTCGTTAACGGAATCAATGTCACGGCCCGTATCGGCGAAAATCAGGCGCTACTGCTGCTTGCCGACCTGGGCACGGCCATAGCCGATCTGCGCTCGGGACATCGATCGCGGATTGTCCTTCAACTTTATGCACCCAGCGAAGCTTGGGAACTCGGTCTAGAAGCCGACTCCGCGGACGCTCTGCTAACAATCTTCAAAGCCGGCAACTGTCCCGAAGTGGCAATTCATGAGCGACGCGTGCCTCTCGAGAAACTGCGGCAAGGCGTTTTGGACGCGATCGCTCAAGTGGGCACCTCGTCATGTCCGAAGCACGTGCGCCAGGCGCTAGAAACCGCGGAGAACGCACTGAAAACGGTCCCGACCCTGCCTGCCGCCGCAGTCAAGCGGACTCAATTGGTGGCCGTCACGCCAAAGGCGATTCGGGGTCTAGCATTTCGCGTTGACACCAAGCTTCGCCAAGCCGAGCGTACGCTAGACCGTGGCCAAGTCGAGCGCAGTGATTTACACGCACTGCTAAACCTCGGAACTTTTTGCGTGACGGCACGTGGACGCACTTGGACCGCACCGGAAGCCCCCTTCTTCTTGATAGCCGAGCGTCTGGTTGAATTGGCAGAAGCAGCAGTACAGGCGCAGCAATCGGCCAGCCCGTTATTTCGACGCGTTCAGGTCGGTAATGTACGCCTAGGAGTGCGACTCGCGCCCGCCGATGGACCGTTGGCTGTAAGCCTTAGCCGTGCAAATGCCACCAGCGACCAGGGTGTCACCTTCCCCGAACTCGAGCCCGCGGTTTTTGCTCAAGCCGTCGCACAATTTGTCGATTCGTTGCGCGAAGCAATCGTAGAATCTGATCCGTCGCAGTCTCTGAACCTGCGCCTGCAGAATCTGGTTGGCGCAGCTCAAAAGATCAGCGAGCAAATTCGACCCCAAAAAGACCAATGCGCCCTGTTGAACTCAAAGCGCGACGTCTACCGTAGATTTGCATCCGCCGGCACTCCCTCGAGTGGTCGCTGGGAACAGGGAGCGGGGCTGAGATTCTCGGCACGCTTTATCGCCACGGTACCGCAGATCGACCTAAAATCGATATTTCACTGCGGAGATGCCCTGGTAATAGGTTCGCAACGCGAAACCAGCTGTCTCGACGCAATCACGGGAGACGCGCGGTGGCGCATACCGACTGCGCGCGCCGCTTCGATTGGAACACCCGCAGGTCTGGTTCGCCTCTTCCCAGACGGCCGTCTGGCACTACACGAGATCGAGAGTGGAAATCAGCGGTTCAGCCTGCGTCTGACACCTCGGGCACAGGGAGGCGCTTGCGGCGCAGTTGTTTATGCCCCTGGGTTGCCTCGACTCCTCGTGGTGTGTGAAGGTGACAGGCGGGTAACCGCGGTTGAACTTGATCAGCGGTGAGATTCGTTGGAGATACACCGCGCGGCGACCGGCTCCGCTGCGGATTCGTCGCGCCGGAGGATTGCTGCTCGTCGCGGGGGGTGATTCCGTAATGGTGGCCCTCGACGCAACCACGGGTGAAACGATCTGGCGAGCTTGTGACCGCCTGCCGTTTACCGGCGACATAAGCGTAATCGGAGATGATGTATTCGCCGTGTCTGCGGGCGCACACGGCAACGGATGGTTGCATTCGATTGACGCTTGGTCCGGCGAATTGCGTTGGAAGGCCGAAATCGAGGATCGGCCAATAATTGGGCAAAATCCACTCTATGCAAAGAGCCATATTTTGGTACCCGTGCGCGACGCACGCGGCTGCGGAACGAGGGCATTTTGCCGCCGAACGGGGCGGCCCGATTGGAACCTCGCGCCGGGGTTCTTTCCGCGTTCCGTAGCCTGGTTAATGGTGGACGACTTACTGATGGTAAATAGCGCCTCGGGAACGTTCGTTTGCGTGGAAGCGGCCACCAGTGCGCTCAAGTATCGTCATGCGTTTTCACAAGGTCTGGAGCCCGATCAACCTAGGCGCCTGGAACCCGTACTGCGCGGGGGCGCATTGTTCGTACCGCAACATCAAGTGCAGGTGCTAAGGCCACAAAATGGCGCAGTTCTCGGTGTCGTTCCAAGCGACTTGGTTCCAGATTTGCTGCGTGTGGATGACCGGTTTGGCATCCTGATTGCCGAAGAAAGTGGCCACTTGTCAGCATTCTCGGTCGCGCCACTTTTGGTTAGAGTAAAGTAGTTCGAAAATCCGGGCCGGTTCGGCGAGCGAGAGTTCCGCTAACCACTATGGGCTTCGCCGCCGTCAACGCAGATAACGTTGCCCGTCATCCAGTAGGTACTTGGCAACGCTAAGGCAACGAGTGTTCGGGCGACATCGGCGGGCTCTGTGAGCCTTCTCGACGGATTTCTTCGCAGGGCAACTTCAATCATACTCTCGCTCTCGGGTATCTTTCGAAGCGCTGGCGTGTCAGTAACACCTGCGCAAATTGCGTTTGCCGTGATTCCTCGTGGGGACAGCTCGAGTGAAAGCTGACGCACGTGAGACTCAAGAGCAGCCTTGGCTGCGCTAACAGCACCATAACCGCCCCAGGACTTCCCAGAGCCCGTGCTAGTCATGGCAAATATTCGGGAATTGGACGCGAAAAGGTCCCCGTCAAGTAAGTCCTGCGTCCAATAAATCAAACTATTCGCCATCACATCCAGCGTCATATCGAGCTGCGAAGTTGAGATACGAGCATCTTGTTCCAAGTGGGTGAACGGCTTTAGGGCGCCAAAGGCCAACGAGTGCAAAAGAACACGAATTTGTTCCGTTTTGCCGCGCTCCGCGAAGCGGCGTCGCAAATCCCCCAACACGTGCGCGCGCTTGGCCGGATCGGCGGCGTTAACGTTGTAGAACCAGGCTTCGCGACCCAATGCCTGTATCTCAGCGGCCAATTGTTGGGCCTTATCCAAATTGGCTCGCCTGTCGAGATGAACTCCCACTACGTTCATTCCGGCTAGCGCAAAGTGGGAGCACGCTGCGGCGCCAAATCCACTGGACGCACCGAGGACTAGCGCCCAGCCATCCAACTCGGGCAGCGATCTATCGTTGTTGGTCGGCATTCGAGCCCAGCCTGCCTAGCGCCGGCTCCGGTTCCCCACAAGTAAAAGTGGCTGACTTTGGCTAAACCTCTTTGTCGGTCCGGCGCGGGAAGTCGGGAGCCACGAAACCCGTATGAAAGCACAGGGCGAGTAACCGATCCGTCACATGTTACGGTAGTGCAACCCGTAACGAGTCGGCGTTACGGGTTATATACTATTGAAATCATTGATCTAAATTATGGCACGCCCCCTGCTCTAACTGCGAACAGGACCGGCAAACAGTCGGCCTCTGGCAGGAAAAAGAGCGATGAACACGATTGAGCATACTGGGTGCGTAAGCTTTGAGAATGCGTCTGAAGAATTCGCGGATGACTGCGAACTACTGGACGGCCTGATATCTGGCAACCCTTCGACCTGGCGTGAATTCAATCGTCGTTATTCCCGAATGCTCAATGCGTGCATTGCACGAGTGGTCCATCGATTCTCGCGCTCTGTCGGCTCAGACGATGCCAAAGAAGTCTATTCGGCACTCTGTCTTAGCCTTTTGGCGCAAGACAAGCGTCGGCTTCGCAGCTTCGACCAGAGTCGGGGCACAAAGCTTGGTACCTGGTTGGCCATGCTAGCCGTCCATACGGCGTATGACCACCTGCGAGCGCTACGCCGTAAACCTGCAGGCATCCCAATCGAGGACGTGACCGAGCGCGCGGCTGGGGCGCCGGAGCCCGAGGAGCTTTGCATTCAAAGACAACGAAACGAGATTGTTGGTCGCGTATTGGACGACCTTACCGACAAAGACCGTCAATTCATGCTCTTGCACTTTGGACAAGGGCTTGCCCCGGAACAGGTCGCCCTCGAGATGGGCATTAGCGTAAAGACCGTTTACACGAAGAAACATAAGCTCCGTGGTCGATTAGAAGCGATGCTGTTTAGTTACCGCACTGCTGCATAGAATCAGACTGAATTCTTACATAGCTGGGATTTTAGGATTCTCACCGTGCTAAGCGAAGGGCACGGCGGAATTCGACGGTACTCGTAACAGCCGCCACTTTTGGAAACTTGGTGAGTCCCGTTCTTGTTCGTTCCAACGCATTGCGGCAGCTTCATTCCGGTTGTTACGCGATAATAGCGCTTTCAGCCCTCAGTGTAGCTTGCGGGGCATCGCGCCAAGCTCCCGCAGCGGATTCAAAGTTGACAATCAGTGCCGGAACCGGTGAGCGAAGCGAACGTCACTGGGACAAAAAACCTAGCCTCTCCGTGACGGAACGTAGCGGGGACCCGGTGTCGGCCTTGGCCTTAGCAACGAAGGCTAGTGCAAGCCCAGTCGCGATAGTAACGTTTGCAAACATCTTACGCAAGCGCCTCACGGAAACGGCTCGAGACTTCGAGATCTTCCCGAATGCATTCGGGCTAACACTCGTAAGCCCGATTGCCAATCCCAATGAAGCCGTCATCGTGACGCGAAGTATTGAATCTGCCTTGAGTTCACCGATTGACTCAAAGCTCTTGGACGCAAGGACAATCGCTCAGGTACGCGAAACTCTCAATTCTAGCTTGTCACAAGGCTCAGGCGAACTAACTCTCGCAAATTGCACAGGCGAACTCATCGTCGAGCCAAAGCAACTCGACATCTTGAACAACAAGGCGGAGTTACTTGCAAGCGTCGAGGCAATGCGCGTCGAGATGCACAGTCGCAACAACGCGCGATTCGGTTTTGTTGGAACGAGCACGATTGCGCACGCTGTCGAAAGTGCCGTTGACCAACTACCCCCCTGGCCCGCAAGTCAACCCATTGCGCGGCAAGCCCCTTTCGAAGCGGCGAGGGAACTCAACGATGTTACCGTGGCCAAGGGGGCCTTGCGGAGTCTCTCGATTGCTTGGCGAGTGGGTTCGATTGCTACCGCCAATTGCGCAGCACAAGCGATGCGCAGAAAAGGCTCGCCGCTATTGGCTCAAGTGCTTGCACTTGACACGGAATGGAAGGTTGACACCATATCCGCCATAGCTCGCGACGTCGGTGCCTGCCTGCGCATAGATCTGACCTCTAGTCGTGATGTATCACCCCTTTCTCAGAGTAATCTGGAGACGATAACCCGAGTAGTCTCCAGCGAATCGCGCAGCACCCTTCAAACTTCTATCGAATCGGGGCATGAGGATATCGTAAGTCTGCTCGACAATGATCCAAGGATTGCGGCCCGCCGCGCCGCATGGAACTCGCTTTCATCACCGGATCCTTCGCGGGCGCAATCGTTACAGATTCACTTGCGGACTTCTCAGATTGACGGCCCTCCTGCACCACTGGAAGCGGTGCTGCGCGGATCGTTCAATGCATGGCCCGCGCGTCCTTTGGACGCCGTATATCGCCTTGAAGCCGGACAAAGCGAACAGTGGGCACTGCTGGCATCGCAGTGCGGTACTTCGGCCGAGACCGCCGATGACGCCGGAAGTATGGCTGCATGGGTGCACGCTATCGCCCGGCGCTACACCGGGCATCTTGGCGTTCAAATCGAACCATGGGTGACAGCGGATGGGGTTGGTTTTATCGCCCACGGCCAGGTTCAATCCCGAACCGAGTCCTCGAGTGCCCTTGCTACTCGGCTGGGCAATGCACTCGGGAGCATAGTAGCCACGGGCAGTGTCAGCGGGCCTGATCTCGCCGCAATACGCGAAAATACTCTATTGCGATTGGGACCTTCCCCGCGCCGTGCTTGGTGGCAACTCGTTCAACTTGCTATCTCCTGGTCATCCGTCCTCGTACGAGCCATTGGGGAGTTTCGATTCGATGCGCAAACTCGACTTAGCCGACCTGCGTACAAGTCGACTCCGATGGCTGCAGAGTCCATTGCGACTGGGCACGCTTCTCAATCGAAGCGAAAGTCAGCTCGCCCAGCTTACCTTTCCCTTGCATCGTTGGTTGGATCCTCATCGCACAGGGCTCAAGCCTTGTCTGGACGTTAAGCAAGAAGCGCGGCAAAGCATCGACGTCCAAATAACCAGCCGGAGCCAAGACACACACGATTCGAATGTCTATCTCGCAATCCAACTTGCACCGGACCGGGGGGGACATCTGTTCTACGAGCATTGGTTGGTGTGGCTATTGACCCGCCCTGGGGGATGGCTGGAAACAACGCTGGATCAACTTGGAAGCCTAAACTCCTTTGCCGCTGAGGTTAAGGGACCGAGGCTCAATAGGTCACTAATCATTGCCTTAAATGTCGCCGACGATTCGAAGATGGCCGACGGCATCCAGCGGGTGCGCCGCCTTTTGTCGCGACTGGGGGACTCCGGTGCAGACTCACGGGAGGTTGCCCTTGCCCAAAACTGGTCTGACGCTCAAATTCGGCGGGCCGAATTTGACCCGCGCCGCCGGCTCGTCAACCTTTGGTGGGGTGATTCCGTGCCGCAAAAAACCCAATTGTCAGGCTTTTCGCCGTACCTGAATCAATCCTTCAAATCGGCTGCTGTCACGGTCGTCCGTGCGCACTATCAACCTTGATTCGACAAGACGGTTTTCACTGACCTGCCGGACGTGCTAGCCCGCCGAACGATGCTGCATCGTCCGTTCGTCCTCGTACTTGATTACGGAGCCCAATACTCCCAACTGATTGCCAGGCGCATTCGCGAATGCCACGTGTATTGCGAGATCCATCCTTGCACGATGACACTCGAAAGTATTCGCGCGCAAAAGCCGGACGCAATCGTGATGTCGGGGGGACCGCAGAGTGTGTATGACCCAAAGTCACCAGCTAGTGATCCGGGGATCTTCGATTTAGGCGTGCCCGTGCTAGGAATCTGTTACGGCGAGCAGCTAATGGCTAAGCAGCTTGGCGGCCGCGTTGAGGCGTGTCGCGAACGGGAATATGGCCCGGCCATTTTACATATCACCGAGTCAATTGGGATATTTGCCCCGTTTGCGGCCAGCGAGGAGCTAACAGTATGGATGAGTCATGGCGATCGTCTAGTCGAGCCACCCTCTGGATTTCGTTGTATTGCTTTCAGCGATGGTGCTCCGCTCGCTGCCATCGCCTGCCCCGAGCGCCGGCTTTACGGCATCCAATTTCACCCCGAAGTCGCGCACACGCCCCGGGGGAGCGATATTATCCGGGCATTTCTGTTCGAAGTCGCTGGTCTTTCACCCACTTGGACACCCGGGTCATTTTCTGAGCAGGCAATTGCGTCGGTGGCGGCGCAAGTTAAGCCAGACGAAAGCGTTATTTGCGGGCTTTCGGGCGGCGTGGACTCAACGGTCGCTGCGGTGCTTTGCCAAAAGGCACTCGGTGAACGGCTGGTCTGCATTTTCGTGGACAACGGGCTGCTTCGCGCCGGCGAACGCGAGTCCGTCGAGCATACAATGCGTAGCCAATTGCACTTGAATTTGCTCGTCGTCGATGCTCGAGAGCGATTCATTAACGCCCTTTTGGGCGTTACTGAGCCGGAACGAAAGCGCAAGATCATTGGCCACGAGTTCATCGAAGTGTTCGACGAGTATTCGCGGCACATTAAGAATGTAAAGTACCTAGTTCAAGGTACGCTTTACCCGGATGTTATCGAAAGCGTCAGTGTGCGCGGGCCGAGCGCTGTTATCAAGAGCCACCACAATGTGGGAGGCCTACCCGAACGCATGAAGCTGAAGCTGATTGAGCCCTTGCGCGAGTTATTCAAAGACGAGGTGCGGCGTGTGGGCGACACTCTCGCCATTTCGCACGATATACTGTGGCGACATCCCTTCCCCGGACCAGGCCTCGCCGTTCGCTGCCTGGGGGAGGTCACCGCAGAGCGGCTTGCCACGCTCCGCGCGGCGGACCGTATCGTTGACGAGGAAATTCGCCGCGCGGATTTGTACGAATCCATTTGGCAATCGTTTGCCGTGCTTCTGCCAGTGCGCAGTGTCGGCGTAATGGGCGATGATCGTACCTATGAAGAGACCTGCGTGATTCGTGCCGTCAATTCCAGTGATGGTATGACCTGTGATTGGGCACGCATCCCGTACGAGGTGTTGGCGCGCATGAGCTCTCGCATCATCAATGAGGTTCGTGGCGTCAATCGCGTCGCTTATGATATTAGTAGCAAGCCGCCGGCAACCATCGAATGGGAGTAATCATGTCCACGCTTTTGTTCGAGCGCAAAAACCGCAACCGGCGTGTTGGTTTGACTTGCGCCCTATTAGTCGCAGCCCTGAATGCTCAGGCATGTTTTCACACTCCTCGAGCGGTTGTGCCCATGAAGTTGCACCGCGCTAGCAGCACCCCACGCGATGCAAACGTTGTCGTCGATGAGGAATATATCGGACCCCTCTACTTGGTAGCTACCCAAGGCCTGAGTCTGCCGGTCGGCAAGCATCGAGTGACCGTCACTCGCGAAGGATATTTCCCCTGGGACCGCCTGGTCCAAGCGGACCGAACACCCATCGACTTGGCCGTGGAATTGGTCCCTATTCCAGAGTGACGTCGGGGCAGAGCCTGCTATAGTCCGCCCGCTTTCCGGGGTGTACCTCAACCTGGTAGAGGGCCGGCTTTGGGTGCCGGTTGTTGTGAGTTCAAATCCCACCACCCCGACAACTTCGCCACCGCTCAGCCCGCTCCGCTGAGCGGGGCTAATCTGTTCATTGGAGCAAATCTCGGCGCCCTAACACTTGGCTTTTTTTTGCGTACTGCAGCCGCGTGACGCCTTTGAATTGGCGCTAAATGAAGACTTTTGGCGCCGCATCACCGTCCTTGACGCAGGTTTCTGTTACTTGCGCGTTGCCAAGTAGTCGGCTATATGGCGCGTAGTCATGTCGAATCGCGCTATTTGGAATGTACGTCTTCGTCACGAGTGGTTGCGTAAGCCCCTAAAGGCAAAGCGCATGAAGAACCGTGACCGCGTTCGACTCGGGATGCGTCCGACCGTCGCGCCCGAAGCAGCTAAAGCTTCGTAATAAAGATCGAACCGCTTAAGCGAATCCTTTGGAGCGCCTCGCTGGTTGTTCCGGCTGTTCGGTTTTTCGTCTGCCCTTTCGCCGCCGAATGCGGCTCAATTTGACGGCGCACTCAAATATCCTGGCGGTAAATACCCGTGTCGGTATTAGCCTGCCGAGCAGACCGTAAGCCATGAATGCTTTTTCGTATCTTTGTGCAGCGTTTGCCAATCATTCCAGCGCACTGTCCGATTTCTTTTGGGACAATCGGATGTTCCAAACGGAACAATGGGACGGCATCATACTGTTTATTCGTCTCGTGCTTGCGTTGGGCGGGGCATTCTTTCTTGTCTATGAGGCTAGAGCCCGTAAGCTTGGCGAACCGCTCCGCAAACGAACTATTCGACGTTGGGCACTAGCGCTTTCTGTAGTTGCGTTCTTTAGCTATTTCGACTTCTACAACGCGCACACGCGATATTCCGAATACTATCATCGCCACGAGTTTTACCACTATTACCTGGGCTCTAAGTACAATCGGGAGCTGGGATACGTGCGGCTCTACGAATGCACGGCCGTGGCTGAGGTGGATTTGGGTCGCGGTGCTGAAATGAAAAAGCGCGAACTGCGCGATTTGCGCGTCAACCTGATTATTCCCGTAACTGATTCCATCGTATTTAGTAATCCGGGTAAGTGTAAGGATCGGTTCACCCCGGAACGCTGGGAGGCTTTCAAGAAAGACGTTGATTGGTTCTACAATTCCGCACGCGGCGAATATTGGGAAAACATGCAGAAAGACCACGGCTACAACCCGCCGCCGGTCTGGACCATGACGGGCAAGCTTTTCTCCAATCTCGCCCCAGCCGGAGACGTCTTTTTCAAGCTTCTAGCCAGTATCGACGTCCTGTTTCACATCGGTACGTTGCTTTTGATGTGGTGGGCTTTTGGTTGGCGTGTCGGTATGGTCACCGCCTTGTTTTGGGGAGTAAACGGCCCAGCTAACTTCTATTGGACTGGCGGGGCGTTCCTCAGACAAGACTGGTTGTTCCTATTTGTGGCCGCGGTTGCGCTGGCCCGTAAACGCAAATTTGGCCTAGCGGGGGCCGCGTTGACTTGGTCCTCGTTGCTGCGCGTCTTTCCGATAATCGCCTTCTTTGGGTGGGGAGTCATGATCGCCATTCATGTGTTCAGGCGGTGGCAGGCTTACCGCGGGGGTGAAACGCCGAGCCAAGGTTATTTTGCTTTGGATACGTGGCTTAAGCGTGAACATCAGCAACTGCTCGCGGGTTGCATCATCGCAGCAAGCGTCCTGATTCCAGCCAGTATCGTCGTCGCTGGACCCGAATCTTACAGAGAGTTCTACCAACATACGCTCCGCACGCATGACAACACGCCCTTGACGAATCACATGGGGCTCAGGAGCATCATGGCGCATACGTGGGATAGTCGAATGCGCTTTGGTCGTAACGACAACCTGGACGATCCATTTCAAGAATGGAAGCAGGGACGTATCGACCGCAATGAGGCTCAAAAGCCGATTCGATTCGCTATCATCGCATTCATCGCCCTGTGGACTGCGTGGGCATTGCGCAAGACCGAAATTACTGTGGGTAGGGACGATACTGAGTGTGCCACTGTTGATGTGTACGACAGAGCTCACGTGTTATTACTACTCGTTCTTCATGGTCGCGGCCGCGCTCATCAGGCAGCGGCCGAGTCTGGGTCCACCGCTATTGGCAGCTAGCGGCGCCGGGCAAATAGTTCTACACACCTTTTATTGGGTGGACGACAAGTTCGTGGCGATGAGTTATCTATATCTGTTGTTATCCCTATTGATCTTGTTCGCGTACTCGCGACCGTTCAGCATGGATAGGCTTCGCGCATGGATTGACCGAAAACGAGAGCCAAAGATTCCAGGCGCCAGGAGCGAGCTTAATCTCGCCCCGTGAGTGACGGACTCCTTTCTGCTACGATTGGAGTCCGACTCACCAATCTCGTCAAGTCGGTCGCGTCAGCCCCACCTAGTCAATTATATTTGCGAGTATCTCGTTAGTTTTGGCGCAATACGCCGGATATGCCACGCGGCAGAGCTCGAATTGCCACATCTAGATGCTCAGTATCCGTCTCGATTGAGTCGATGGCGAACAGACTCGACAGCAGTCCTACGATCTTTCGAGTACGCTCGGCGTTAGCCCATTTGGGCCCTTTCAATAGGTCCAAAACCAATCGATCATCCACGGCCTCAACCAGTGCGGCGGGGCGTGACGGCAGGTACGCTACAAGGCTAGCGACGCGTGTTAGATCAAGAGTGCCCGAACGGATGAGCGCGGCCAAAGGTGTTTGAACGGATTCGTCGAGCAGACTTAATGATACGTCCCTGAGTCGAATTTCGACGCGCGCCTGCTCGTTGCTGAATATTACGCGTTCCACGATAACGACGCATGAGCCCCGCAGCAGCGTTCCCATTTGCTCGAGGGTCGCCGTGACTCGCAGTCCAGGTGGGCTCGGTCGAATCTCGACGGCTTTTGGGCCCTGCGATGATTCAGATTCGAGTTCTTTCGCCAGCCATTGAAGAGCAACTACTGGGATACCAAAACGCAATCGAGACGCATTCCTCACGTTTCGCAAAATTTCGTCAGGGTGGCGTCGAAGGTATCGAAGTCCGGCGACTAGGGCAGCCTTTGGGTCGAGCATAAGGTTGAGGCAGCATATCGCACGCCTACAATATTGCGCGAATCGATTTGCGCTTCCGTTCGGTTGATAACGTAGGCTATGTGTAGACCCGATGTCTGAGCTACGCCTGGCCGGGCTTAAGGTTCACTTGAATGATTCGGCTCTTACCAAATCTGGCGAGATGGCAGCGGCCGTAGTGCTCCTGCATGGGTTTGGCGCCCCAGGGACAGACCTGGTAGCCCTTGGTGACGTTTTGAACGTACCCAAGGACACGGCTATTTTCTTTCCTGAAGGGCCGATTGACCTCGGCGCCGAGATGGGAAGCGGATACTCGGGCGCGCGCGCCTGGTGGCCTATCGACATGGCTAAGCTCCAGGTGGCTATGATGACAGGACAATTTCAAACGGCCGCCAAGGATCTTCGAGATTGGAATCGAAGGAGCGCGTCCGAAGGTCCAGGCGCTCCTGGACGAGTTACAGTCAAAATTCGGTCTGAAATCGGATCGAATAGTTCTGGGGGGATTCTCTCAGGGCGCGGTCGCTTGTTTGGACGTCGTATTAAGAGTTCAGCCTCGGTACGCGGGACTTGTCCTAATGAGCGGGACGACGGTAAATCCCGAATCTATAGGGGAACTTGCGCGATCGAAAATCGGGATGCGCGCATTTGTCAGTCACGGCAAATCCGATCCAATGCTCCCCTTTGGACTTGCCGAAGCGCTGCGGGACCAACTGAGAGCCGCCGATTGGGATGTCACCTGGATGCCCTTTCCCGGAGGTCATGGAATTCCCATTGAAGTGCTGAAGGCCATCGCAACCCTTTTGCCCGAGTGGCTGCACTGATTCGGCCAATCGGCGCGCTGACTGCCGCTAAGTTTAGTGCTACGGCCCGCGCTTGGCCCGCTCGTGGGCCCGAAAGCATCCACTCTTATCGATGAGTGACTCCCAGCACGACACCACGAAAATCACGACATTTCTCGCGAAAATACTTCGCAGGAGATTGACGTCGAACTATCTCAAATCGTCAACGAGGAACAGCGATGTCTCGTTCGAGTGATTGAACATGTCAAAGACGGTAGATCAAAGCCTAAGGTTCGTGCCGGGGAGGCTTACAGTAACTACGATGTGCAGCTTTTGGCCCTACGCGATGAGTTGGGCTCCGCACGTCAGGAGGATATGCCTCCGCTCCTTGAACAGATGGAACGGCTGCAAAGCCTAGCCGATCAGCGCCGAAAAGATCAAGCGCAAGGTACGGTCAACATGCGATCACCGTATTTTGGGCGCCTCGTGCTCAACGAAAATAAGCGCAACCGCGAGGTACTAATTGGCCGCAGCACATACCTGGACACTCAAAGTGGTATCCGCATTGTGGACTGGCGAGATGCGCCCATCAGTCGCATCTATTATCGATATCAGGAGGGAGATGAGTATTGCGAAAACTTCGGTGGCCGCGAAACCGAAGGCGAAATCCTGACGCGACGAAGTCTCACGATTGCCGAGGGTCAACTTCGCCGCATTGGATGTCCTCAGGGCGCGTTCGCACGAACAAATCAGGGCACCTGGCGAAGGCTCGGGAAGACTTCGACTCGCCTGTATGGTGGCGAAGGCTCTGCAACTCGACCCGAAACGCAGACCCGTGGAGTACTCGGAGTGGGCGATCCGTCGTTGAATGACGACAAGTCTCTGCGTGAAATAACGGCCCTAATTGACCCACAACAATTCGATCTCATCACTCGGACGGATTCCGGACTCGTGGTTATTCAGGGCGGCGCTGGAAGCGGCAAAACGACAATCGGCCTCCATCGATTGGCCTACCTGGCATACCAGGATAAACGTCGCTTTCGTCCAGAACGCATGTTTGTTGTGGTCTTCAATGAAGCGCTCTGTCGCTACATTTCACAAGTCCTGCCTTCGCTTGGTATCGAGGGCGTTGCGATTCGCACATACGCCGATTTTACTTCCAAGGTCAGACTTTCACACTTCGACCATTTTCCCGCGAGCTACAGTGCCGACACTCCCAGTTCGGTCACTAAGCTCAAGAAGCATCCCGCAATTTTGCGTTTGATTGACAATTACGTAGCGGAGCTCGCTGCCGACTTTGAGCAGAAGCTCGCAATCACATTGGAGCGCATTGGTGACAATGAAAGCAAGGGTCTGTTACAACAGGCTTGGACTTCCAGCGCAAAGCGACCACTGCGGCATCGTTTGCATCAAGTGCGCAATGCGTCCTCACGAAACACCGATGTCGTTGCACTCGATTTACGAGTCGCGATTGAACGGATTGCAACCGTAGCTTTGCGCAAGACTCGCGACATTCCGACTGCTTGGGCGGATATACTAACGGACTTGCCACGACTGCAGCGCCATTTTGAAGCCTTTGCTCCAGGCGCATTCAGTCAATTCGAATTGTCACGTGCACACGAATGGTGCTCCTCACGCTGCTCGCGCATACTAAGCGAGTTAGAGTCGTACCGAAACAGCGACAACGACGGTGCTTGGCGATCGTCCAAGTCGGATTTCGCGCAGGATGACGACGGTCTCGACAACGATGACGACCGCAAATACGGAATTGACGGCCGCCAACTTGAAGAAGCAACCGCGCTCGATCGCGAGGACGATACGATACTCTTGCGGCTTCACCAAAAGTTACGGGGACCACTCATGCGCGGGCCCAAGAGTAAGGAAGCCCTAATGTTCGAGCACATGCTCGTCGACGAGGCCCAGGATTACAGTCCTGTCGAGCTGGCAATGCTCTTGGATCTCTTGAGCCCGGGCCAGAGCGTCACGCTAGCTGGAGACACGGCCCAACGACTACTTCTGGACAATGGGTTTTCGGATTGGCGAACCGTGCTCGCGGATTTGGGTCTTTCCCACGTCGAGGTGGAACCACTCAAACTCGGCTATCGTTCAACGCAGGAAATTACCGATATTGCTCACTTCGTCCTAGGTCCCTTTGCCGCCGAGGAGAAGGGCGTCGCGGTTCGCCACGGAGCTCCCGTGGAGCTCTTTCAGTTCGCGCATAGTGGCGACGCCGCGGGTTTCTTGGCGGAGCAATTGCGCACTCTAATGCAAGTCGAACCCAGGGCATCGGTTGCCGTCGTGGCTAGGTTTTCGGAACAAGCCGACGCTTACTTCGACATTTTGGAAAAGGGCGAAGTCCCTCGATTGCGACGCATTGCAGATCAGGACTTTCCATTTCGACCCGGAGTAGACGTAACTGATGTGCGTCAAGTCAAAGGGCTGGAGTTTGATTACGTCATCGTCGTCGAGGTCAACACCGATACATTTCCGATGACTCAAGAGGCCCGACATTTACTGCATATAGCCATGACTCGGGCCGCTCATCAGCTTTGGTTAACTGCAAGTGGCGAACCAAGTCTTCTCCTGCCGTCAGATTTACGCGAACGTGCCCTCTGATTTCGAACTTGCGCAAGCAAAGGCCTGGCGCCGTCCTGACGCTGACCCAGCGATTTCGCTCGATCGGTTCCTGCGTCAACAATTTGGCGACATAAGCTGGAATCGGACCCGGAGGCTAATCAGCACGGGAAAGGTCTCGCTAAATGGGACGGTCGTGAGAGACCCCGTGTGCTCCGTTCACGGCGGCGACGTTGTGGAATATAATCCCAATGCTCAGAACGGACGCACCGCAAGTCCACGAAGGTTACCGCTAGTCTTCATTGATTCGCAGCTTGTAGTAGTAGACAAGCCTTCCGGAATCAGCAGCGTGCCTTTCGACAAGCATGAACGCGGAACGCTAGTCGAATTGGTGCAGCAATCCTTGAATTCGCTTGGGCACGGGCGCGCGTCAGCCGTACACGTTGTGCATCGCATCGACAAAGAAACCAGCGGAATCGTCGTTTTTGCGCGCACGCAATCGTCCCTCAAGGCCCTCAAACAGCTCTTTAGGGCCCACGACATTGACCGACGATATCTCGCAATAGTTGAGGGGAGAATAGGCAACCAGACATTCTCGAGCAGACTAGTGGCGGATCGCGGCGACGGCAAACGGGGGTCCACTACTAACCGCAAATTGGGCCGCCTTGCCACTACACATGTCCGTGCAATCGAACATCTGGATTCAGCTACCCTTATCGAATGCCGGTTGGAAACGGGTCAAACCCACCAAATAAGAATACACTTGGCTGAAGCCGGACACCCCATTCTGGGTGAACGAGTCTACTCGAAATCAACAACGAGTCTCGACCCAGTTGCTCGCATCATGTTGCACGCTGCCCACTTGGCATTTCGTCACCCAGTTACGGGGGTTACCCAAGTGCATGCGTCAGACATGCCCGAAGACATGCGAGCAATCCTTCAAAAGCTCCGAGCGAAGAACTGACGCCGCTGATTCATCTATAATACCAGGTCGCAAATGCGCTCGGGCATTTGAGCGGGAAATGGGATTCGAACCCACGACCCCAAGCTTGGGAAGCTTGTGCTCTACCAACTGAGCTACTCCCGCATAACCGGTCCGGCAAAAGCATAGTCACGACCCCCGAGAACGCAACCGAAATTCAGTGATAGCGTCGGCTTTCTCTACTCTTCTATGCTGGCGGGCCAATTTGCACGAGAATTCCGATTGACCCCCCTATTTCACGATACTAGCCAAGCAGATTGATTCTTGGAAAGCACTAATTCTAGGATTCGGACGCGAGGACTATGAAGACAAAAGTTTTGCCGGCACCTGAACAAGCCGCATCGTTGACATACAATAGGCGGGCAAAGACAGTTCTTTGTACGTCAGTTCGGAGGCTTTACCCATGAGAACAGCACAGCTGAGAACGCGGTGCGAATGTCAATCAACGTTGGTGGCTGTGCTTGATGAGCAGCTGAACGTTATGGTTGGTGCAAACGTGGACTCTCAAGATCAGCGTGTTCGAGCACCGGCCTCTCGAGCATTTGTCTCGAATCATCAAGTTGGTGTCTCGTTTGCCTGTCCAACATGTACGCGCAATGTCCTGCGCACATTTTCACGGGATCAATTGGTGTGGGAAACGGCGGTCAACCCGGTAGCGCAGGTGCCACAACCTTGAACTAGCCGAACACCTGCCGGGCCGGGGCAAACTGCTATTCTTTGGGAATATTTCTCGCTACGACTTGACCAATTGTTGCTGAAAGAGCGTCAATCCCGTACGGCTTTGCCAGGAACGCTCGGACCTCCGGCAACGACAATAATTCGGATTCTACGTCTTCCTCCGTAAAGCCGCTCGAAAGGACTATTGCCGGTGCGTTATTCTGAATTAAGCGCCGAGCCACCGACAACGTATCTTCTCCGGGCAAGTTCACATCCAAAATCACGACATCGACAGATTCGCGACTGATGCAATTTATGGCTTCTTCTCCGCTTTTGACGGTTAGCACTTCGTAGCCAAACTCGCGCAACAAGCCCGCAGTTAGTGTCACAAGTCGGGACTCATCGTCGCAGATAAGCACACGAGTTGGCCCTGAAAGCTTTGATGTCGTTGACGCCTCGCTTCTCATAGTTAGCGGACTCGCCTCATGGCTTTGCACCGATTCCGACTGTTTCGGGCCGGGTGCCAATTCGACCCCCGATCGCTCAAAGTTTTCGCCATTCGTGTAGTTGGCCGGTTCCTGCATGATCCCCTCCGCATCTTGCACGTTGGCTCGGTATCGATCGTCCCGATCTAGCAGCAATTCAAAAGAAAAACAAAGTGCACCCCGGACGTCCAACCGATTATCGCCAATTCCATCAAGCCGATAAATGTACCCAATTGCAGCCTGCGGCCCCTGACAGCGACACGCCCTCCTGCCATGCAGTCAATCCGACTGGGGTCGCGGGCAATCATGGAGATTCTGTTAGTCTTCCCTCGGGAAACGCCAATTGATCGAATTCGTCTCTCTAGGGTGTCGATAGACTCAATAACGGCGCGGCCGGACCCCACTTTAGTTCCGAATCAACTTGCGCTAGCGCGGTAAAGAATTCTCGAAAAGAGCCCCCATCAACGACCGACCTCAGGTCCCGAGATCGCTGGTACAAAATTATCAAATTCACTGCCAACGTATGAGCCCGACGCCGAATCCAGGCGGCAAAGTTAGAGGGCAGAGTGTGTCGATTTC
This sequence comes from uncultured delta proteobacterium, assembly GCA_963819085.1. Classification (GTDB taxonomy): domain Bacteria; phylum Myxococcota_A; class Polyangia; order Polyangiales; family Polyangiaceae; genus FEN-1139. The sequence continues at coordinate 168,688 of CAWFUX010000028.1, read as the reverse complement.
GCCCGATATTTGCGTACTTGTCGCATGTCTGAACGGCTGACCGAAGCCCCTCTTCGCTAATGCATCTTCGCTGGCGTACCGTTGCTAATGCGTGCCTTGCTGTTTTTCATGTCAACGCGTTTTCGTCGTGGCGACGATCGGAATTTCGCTGGGTTGCCAAGGCGGCAAACCAACTATTCAGTTCGACCCGCCCGAACAGCATCCACAATTCACGGTACCGGCCGATGCAAGCGTAGAAACTATCGTTTCAAATGTCATAGGGATCGACGCAGGCTGCGTATATTCGCAGATCAGAGGTGAACTCAGGCCTTCGAATCTTGTTTTCGTATTGGACCGAAGCGGCAGCATGGCCTGCAATTTGCCTGAGGATGGGCAAAGCAGTGCCGAATGTGATCAATTCCCATTGCGCCGATTTCCTGATTTGCCGTCCAAGTGGGAATTGACACGGTCTGCGCTCAATTCGGCACTTAGTGCGCTTAAGGCAACCGACCGCGTTCACGTTGCCATTAGCCTTTTTCCCGAAACTGGTACCTCGTGCACCATCGCCGCTGAACCTCAGATGCCTCTCGTTTTTCTGGACGCCGCCGCACTCGATACTGCAAATCAAACCTTGAGTTCTGTTGCACCTTATGGGAATACGCCTCTCGTCGGCGCAACAATCCTCAGCTATCAGTACATCCTGAATCAGTTGCGTCAAGGGGGGCTAGACGGCGAGAATTTCGTGGTCCTTCTAACGGACGGCAAAGAGACTTGCCAAACCGACGAAATCGAAAAGTTATTGAACATTGATGCGCCGAACGCGCTGCGTACGCTCGGAATCCGGACATTTGCTATAGGTGTGCCGGGAAGTGAAGAGGCGCGTGAGTTTCTCTCTGCACTCGCCGAAGCGGGAGGCACCGTTCGCAGCAAGGACTGTATGTACGGGCCAGGTTACGGCAACTGCCATTTTGACATGACGACTTCTGTCAACTTCAGTGTCGATTTGCTTGACGCACTCACCAAGATAAATGCTGAGATCCTGAACTGCACATTTGGCGTACCCGACGCAACCGGCGGTACAATCGTTGACTTAGCACGCGTAAATGTGGCCCTGAATCAAAGGACCATTCCATTTTCGAACGGTTCCTGCTCCGAGGGAGCCGAAGGATGGCAATATACCCCTGGCAATGTCAGTATTCGCTTGTGTGGCGCAACTTGCGCCGAAGCACAACTTCCAGGAAGCACGGTGTCAATAGTCTTGGGATGTCCCACAAGCATTTGGTGAAGTGACTTGAAGTGACGAAGACGCTACAAGGTATCCGCATTCGTCGAGAAAGTGGACTAGCGCGTCGAGCAAGCGGAACAGGTTCGCAAGATGACGTCGAGCAATTGCTGGCAATCACTCCTGTGCGGCATACTTCTATTCAATGCTAGCACATCGAAAGTGTGCCAAGGCGCGCCCGGGCTGCCGCAAGATGCAGGCCCGATGGCGCTCGATCATTCTGAGTTCGCTTCGTCAGCCTCCAACATCAGTTGGGACGCGGGAGCCCCGTTGACTCGAGTCGAGACAATCGTCTGGGAGCTTCCGAACGGACTTCCCGTTCGAGAGTCTTCAGTCGGCGGCATCAACGCAAGCCTTGCCGCGGAAGAGCTGGCCAGATGGAACATTGGCGGAAATGGCGATCCCACGTACGTGTCAAACCGAATTGGTTACCATCCAGCGACGCGTGTAATTGTCGACGCTGAGGCGGGCAGAACGCATCGAACCCGAATCGAAAAGAACCCGTTGTTTCGGCGTTACTTGGCCGAAATTCGCAATCGCGGGTATTGGCCGTACCGGATTTGTTTTGAATCCTCGGCACGGGAAGGTCACAGCAAAGGGGGTGATGTTTGGATCCAAGTACGAATTAATAAACAGGGACGCGTGGCCGCGGCCAAGTTGCTAAGAGCAAGTATCGATCATAAGCAAATTGCCCAGTGCATTTTGAATGAAACTCGTTCAATCAGGATAGTGCGGACTCAGCCAACTGGCGCAATTCTAAACTTGCGCATTCGAGTATTTCCCGGTGACGCGCCACTTCCGGCCCCTAGGAAATTGCCGGAAAACAACGGAGTGATCGAACAGGGCCGGCTTCGTGAGGCATTGTGTTCAGTCGAAACTGCAATTGAGCTGTGCGTTCGTGACGGCCATACCCGAGATCCAAGGCTTTGGGGAAGGCTGGCAACGTTATTACAATTCAGCAAGCAGGGGCAAGTGATACGCTCAGAAGAATACGACAGCCATTTTCCGGATGCATCGGTGGTAAAATGCGCTGATCTCGCGTATCGGGAATTGCGCCTGGCTCCGCTTGCTGAGCAAACGAGCGTCGTCGTCTCGCTTAGAATTGGTGCGCTGCCAACGCTTCTCGGTGAGTCCAGTACCGAACCGCTTGCGCCGAAAAATGCCCCGCCAATTCTATCGAATCAATGACTATTCAGAGTCGCTTGGGTGGATGCTTGAACAGAGTCGCTTGGGTGGATGCTTGAACATTGCGGGGAAACTTTCGGGCGCGAGGTTCGCGGTATTCGACCCGCTGGCTAGTACCCACTGAGGTGCCCACAAGAAGAAAAGCGGCCCAAGAAATGAACCGCTTTTTCCTTTTTTTCCCCGGGTAGGTCAACCCGGATTCGAACCGGGGACCTACGGATTAAAAATCCGCAGCTCTAACCTAACTGAGCTATCGACCCGAATAGCGAGCCGACGGCAAGTCAACTCGCGGGCACGCTATCTAGCTCGAATCATTGATGTCGGCCAGCTGCTATCCGTTGTTTTCGTGCTGGCGAACGCCTAAGGGCGGGCGACTCTGAAGACATGTCCTATTCGTCGCGAGGCCTCGCATTGGGGCATTGCCAGCGGGCGGGCTAGTAAACTCAATTGCTGTCAACCTTCTGTGCGCGGAAATGCAAGACCGTTGACGCGCTATTCTTAATGCGACCCACTGGCCGCCCCGGATCATTATTCTGAGCTCGATGGCTAGGCGTGAAGGGGCTACTCTATCTTAGCTCAATCGCGTTATTTCCGATGACTCGTTCCAGCGCACCCAAAAATCCGTCGTCTGGACTGACACGCTTTTGATCGAGAGCCAATGCCACTTCCACGCCATTGTCGAGCGTGACCACAAATTCCAAATCACAATTGCCTGGATTTAGACCAATAATGTCCCGCAATTTTGCCCAAGTGTCTTTGTGAGCCTGCTCAGGCAAAATTCTCACGTTAATGGCACGGGTCACGCGCTGAACGGCAGCGCCCAAGTGCTCCACGGAATCGACCAATAGTATCGGCTCCGATTCCCCCTCGTCGTCGTCCGTCTGGGGATAGCTGACTTTTCCGGTTACTATTACTGGCGTACCGCTACGGAGCAGCGTGACACATTCCTCGATGCGATCCCCCCGAACTTTCGCGTTTATCCGACCATTCAGGTCCTCTAGCGTAAAAAACGCTGCTTTTGAACCACTGCCGCGAAATATCTTTTCTTGATAGTTCTCGACCATTCCGGCAACCCTTGCCAGTGTCCAAGGTTCGCAACCCGAGACCTCTTTGGTCAACATCACGTCCAGACGTTGCAATTTTTGTCCATACCGTTCCAGCGGGTGACCTGTCACGTAACATCCGAGTGATGCCCTCTCTCGGGCTAGGGACTCCATGCGATCCCAACTTTCAGCGTCGGGATACTGGTCCCCTAAAAGCCCAGTTTCGACAGCTTCGTTTCCGGAAGTGAGCAACCCGAACAGCGAGGTTTGACCACGTTCGCGGTCACGTGTCGCACTTCGCGACCGTTCCAGCGCACCATCAATAGCGGCAAACAATCTAGCCCGGGTGAGCCCATTCGGTAGCGCGACCGCATCGAATGCCCCACATTGTACCAGGGATTCGAGCAACCCTTTATTGATGCGCTTACTGTCTACGCGCGCAGAAAAATCAAACAAGTCGCTGAAACGCCCTCCCTGTTTCCGTGTGTCAAAAACGCCTTCGAGCGCGCTCTGACCAACACCTCGGATTGCACCTAGTCCGAAGCGGATACGCGGGGAAAGTCGGTCCTTCAAGCGCCCGGGACCCTGTCGTTGCCCGTCACCCTTCGGGTTTTCGTAGACCACGGTGAAGTCGAGCTCGCTCGCGTTGATATCAGGAGGTAACACGACGACTCCCCAGGCGCGCGCCTCGGCGATAGTTCGAACGACTTTATCAATCTTGTCCTTGTCAGCAGTCATTGCGGCCGCGAAGAATTCCGTGGGGTAGTGCGTCTTGAGGTAGGCCGTTTGATAGGTTATGAGCGCGTAGGCGGCGGAATGGCTCTTATTGAAACCGTATGCGGCAAAACCTTCGACCTCTTTGAAAATGGCCAGCGACTGGGCAGGGTCAACTCCATTTGCCGAGGAGCCCTCGATAAAAACCGATTGCTGTTTGGCCATTTCTTCCGGTTTCTTCTTGCCCATGGCCCGTCTTAATAAATCAGCGCTCCCCAGCGTGAAACCCGCTAATTTTTGGGCAATTTGCATCACTTGCTCTTGATACACAATGACGCCATAAGTCGGGGCAAGGACCTCGTCCACCAAAGGGTGCAGTTGGCGTATTTGTTGACGCCCGTGCTTGCTCTTGATGAAATCGTCGATCATTCCAGTTCCAAGTGGCCCTGGTCGATACAGCGCAACTGCAGCAATTATGTCCTCGAAGCAGTCGGGCTTGAGCCCCCGTAACATTTGTTGCATTCCGGTAGATTCCAACTGAAACACGCCCGTAGTTTCACCGGTGGCGATTAGTTGGTAAGTCTCTCGGTCATCGAGATCGATTTTTGTAAGGTCCAGCTGCGAACCTACACGGTCCGGGCGCGCGTTTACCAAACGCTGAGCGATGTCAATCACCGTAAGAGTCTTCAATCCAAGAAAATCGAACTTCACTAGGCCTGCGGCCTCGACGTCGTCCTTGTCGTACTGAGTGACAATCGCAGCATCGCTCAAAAAGCAGGGCACGTGGTCGTAGAGGGGGCCCTTACTGATCACTACTCCTGCTGCATGCATTCCGGCGTGCCGCGTCAGCCCTTCGAGTTTGCGGGCTTGTGAGATAAGTTCGACGACGCGAGGATCGCTGTCCATTGCCGTCTTGAGCTTCGGTTCAAGCTCCAAGGCCTCATCAATTGTGCACATCTTGCCCTGCCCTTTTTCAGGGATCAGGGTCGCGATTCGCTGGGATTCCACGGGTGAAAAGCCCATGGCGCGTGCTACGTCCTTGATGACGCTCCGAGCTTTGAGATTTTGAAAGGTGGCAATTTGGCCCACGCTGCGTGTCCCAAATCGTTCAGAAACGTAGTCGATAACTTCGCCCCGGCGATCCATGCAGAAATCAATGTCGAAGTCGGGCATACTTACGCGCTCAGGATTCAAAAATCTCTCGAATAGCAACGCATACGGAATTGGATCAAGCTCGGTAATCCCCATACTGTACGCCACCAATGACCCCGCCCCAGAGCCGCGACCTGGCCCCACGGGTATTCCTCGCTGCTTTGCTTCACGAATGAAGTCCCAAACAATCAGAAAATAGCCCGCAAATTGCATCTTTTCAATTACTTCGAGCTCCGCGGAAAGTCGCTTTTCGTATGCCGACACCTGTACCGTTTTCCCCTTGGCTCGGAACTCATCTAGCCGCTGCACCAACCCGCCTTCAGCTACGTGACGGAAGTAGGATTGAGTATCGAAGGGTTCGGGGACCGGAAACTCGGGCAAGAGCGGCGAATCGAGAGTTATTTTCAAACCCGAACACATTTCTGCGATTAGGCTAGTCGTCTTCAGCGCTTCCGGACAATGTCGGAAAGTATGATGCATCTGTTCCGGACTCTTGAGATACATCTCGAACGAACCGTGATGATTTGGCTTTATTTCGGCGTATGTTCGATTTTGCCTCACGCAATCCAAATAGACTTGGGCTTCTCCATCATCCTGAGAAATAAAATGTACGTCGTTTGTGGCCACAACGGGGAGCCCCATCGACTGGGCACATCGCTCAAGCTCCGCGTTGACAACTGCCTGCTCTGGCAAGCCATGATCTTGGAGTTCCACGAAGAGCCTTTCTTGCCCAAAAATCTCTCGCAATCGACTCAAAAGCGGCTCTGAATGTTGTACACCATTGATCAGAATACCCTGTGGAACTACGCCTCCAAGGCAACCAGTTAGCGCCACCAAGCCTGCTGAGTACTTACCAATCGTGTCGAGAGTTACGGCTGGTGTACCTTCGACGGCCGATTCCAAATATCCCATGGAAACGAGGCGAACCAGGTTCCTATAACCGTCATTGTCTGTAGCTAAGATCACCATGTGATCGAACGCACCGCTAAGATCACCTCTGAGCACGTTCACTTCGCAACCCAGTATCGGCAAGATGCCTTCGGCCTTACAAGCTTTGTAGTGACGAAGCGCACCGAACATATTGGCGCGGTCCGTAATCGCCACTGCCGACATGGACAGTTTTTTTACTTCCTTGGGAAGTTCCTTCAACCGCACTGTGCTGGTGAGAAAGGAAAACTGAGAGTGCACGTGCAAGTGAACAAAATCCAACGACATAACGATAGCTGTACTCCTTGGTTCTGGTCCTAGCTACGCTGCATGAGGTTCTATGTTTGATGCTCACCGCAATCAGCGAAAACACAGCCGGCACTCATTTCGTTGTCGCGGAACGTAAGCCAACCGTGAAGGAGACGCATCTCTACAAACCTTGGCGTCGGGGGGTTGTCGGCGGCGGACCATCCGGGATGACAGGCCGAACTTGCAAATTCGCATGACGATTCATTACCGCGTCCGTGTCAAACGCGTGGTATTGGCTCACTGTGACCTGGCGCTATTTCAGGTGCTCCACTCGTGTTGTTGTTCGTAACTGGTTGCTCAAAGCCAGACAGTGATGTTCGGGCTTGGCGTGCCAGTGACCACGATCAAGAAGTTGAAGCGGTGACACCAGGCCCGTCGGCCCATTCCTTAACTGCTCCGGAGGTTGCGCCAGAAACGAAGCCAGTTGATGCGCTTGCCACTTGGTCGTCGCTATGTTCGGGGTGTCACGGCGGCATGGGGGAAGGCAACGGCCCGATGGCTGCCGCCATTGGGGCACGAAATCTGTCGGATCCTGGTTGGCAATCAACCATCACAGATGAGCAAATGGCCCACAGCATTTTGAATGGTAAGGGAAGAATGCCGGCGTTTTCCTTGCCGCCGGAAAGCGTAAAGGGTCTCGTTGGTCTAATTCGAGCACGTAAGCGTGGCGGCAAAAATGGTGGCGCCCCTTGATCGAAGGCTCTGCCCTTGTAGCGATTGGGCGACTCGGATTTTGCGCCAACAGCTGCTCGGTTCCAAACCGGACCGGGCATCATAAATCGGCCTTATAGACTATTTGAAAGGGGGGGACTGGACGACACTGGGGGTGCAGCACCAAGTAGAGCCCCGAGGCGAGGACAGTTTTTTTCCCCTCGCTAAGGGAGCGACCGTGACTAACGCTGATACAGGAACATCGCACGCATTTACCGGTCTTGAGGGAAACTTTGCGAGGTCGGAGGCATTCGACGTAGCGTCTCGGCTGGGTGGGCCAAATAGTGGGGCTGGCCTGACAACAGTTCCAGCTGATTTCGATCCCGCTTTGAGTTACGGACAAACGAGGAGCGCATTCGAGTCCGAATTCGAAAGACGCTACGTCTCATGGCTTTTGGAACGCCACCACGGGAACATAAGCGCTGCCGCGCGCGAAGCGCGGATGGATCGAAAGCATCTGCATGACCTCGCCAAGAAGCATGGTCTGCGCGGGCGAGGGAGTAACGGCCGTCGATAGAATCCGCGTTCGTCAGATGACCACCCGATACGCTACGGTTCGACACGAGCACTGAGGGCGCAGCGTGGTAGAGGGGCTTATACCCCAATGCCCTATTGCCGCAATACATCCGCTCTATATATAATGCGGCACTCTGGCTGCATATTCAGGAGGCAAGTTAGCAACTTGATGTGGGTCTCTGTAGCCTAATTAGCTACCTAATAGTTCCTGTTTCGCGGTTCACCCTTGAACCGGCGCGTCACGGCAGGCTAAGAATTGGTGCGCTGCGCAAATCTGTAGTATAAATAACTACATCTGATTACAATCTTAGCCTAATCGGCCCTCCGGGCCGTGCACTCCAATAAAGTTCGAAGTTTGGCTGTTTGAGGTCTGACTCGACCATGGCTCTGGAGACGCGACTACGATGAAGCAGGGTTTCTGGTATCTATTACTTGGGGCAGTTCCCGTTGTTCTTTTAGCTTCGAGCGGCGCATACGGCGCGCAGCTAACCGTGCTAGGTTTAACCCTAGGCATATTTTTCGGGACTTTGTCGTTACGGCGCCGGGCGTCTAGCGACGTCACCAGCACGAACTCAGGAAGCTGACAACGCCATCTGACATAGACGCGCGGCATCCTAGCGCCCCGCCACCGGCCGCGAATAGCGGTCAGCGGCTGAAGACTATCGATGACTTCGCGTTGCACGACTTGGAGGCCGTGCGTCTCATATTGCGTGGCGGTTCGGTTTTGGACTGGCACCGTCTCAATTTCGAAAACGTCGAACAAGCACGACGGTTCATTCGAAATCACGAACTTCACATCGATCAGCCCGCTGACTTGGTTTTCATAAATCATATTCGCAAGGAAGCGATCGAGTACCTTCGGCGACATTTTCAGTTTGCGGTGCCGCAACCACTCGAAAAGCTACCCATCGAAGATCTCCTGATGTGCGCCAGTGGGCGTGGCCAACGTCAAGTTGCCGCCTGCACGGTACTCAAAACCATGCAGATCATCCATCATTTGGCCGGGCGAGAGCTACTTTTCCGACTGCCAGTGAGCGATCGCGACCTCTTCCATTTGGTGGAGGAAAAAGTCTACCGAGTCGTAGGCACAATGTTAAGTGAAGGGTTCCCGATCACTGAATTCATAGGCGGCCGCAAGAATCTCGACTCGACTTACACTAAGTTGTTATCGAAGCGTTCGGCAACAGCTGCGCAACTTTACGATAAGCTTCGATTTCGAATTGTGACTCGCACGCGAGACCACTTATTGCCAGTGCTGCTCTATTTGACCGAGCAGCTTTTTCCGTTCACTTATATTGTGCCCGGTGAAAGCACGAATACAATTTTCCATTTTCGGACGTATTGCGAAGGCAATTCTCACTTTCGCAAAATGATCGACAAATTTCAGGAGCAGGTGGACGATGAACTTACCCCCAACGATAATCGCTTTAGCGCGTCCACCTATCGCGTCATTCATTTCGTGACGGATGTGCCGATACGAGTGCCCTCGCACTTGACGGAATTGGCGCCTTCCGGTTCGGAGTTACTGGGGCCCGTGGTTTACATGCTTTGCGAATTTCAGCTTCTTGATGCTGAAACAGAATCGGCCAATGAGTCGGGCGATGCTAGCCATGAGGCCTATAAGCGCCGTCAAAAAGAAGCCGTGTTCGGGCGCCTTCAACTCGGAGCGAAACATGACCCGAATACATCCAGCGGGGCACGGCGACGCTGAAGCACCTGGTGGAAATACTCAGGGGAGCTGTTTTCGGGGCATCGGCCAACTCATGAACAGCATTTCTAGGTGGCGCCACGCCCGCCAATGCTCAAAAGTTTCTTTTCGCGTGTCGCTGTTAAACTAACTTTGTTCGCGCCAACAGCGGCCCCGTTTCGGCTATCGGAAGTAGAATTGACAACTTTGGGCTGGTGTTTAGGGTCCGCTGGGGCTACCAATGGCCGCGATGCGGCTGCATAACGCCAAACTACCTGAGCTTGCCCGTCAAATCGTCGATGCGCTATTGGCGCAAGGCGACGTAGAAACGGGATCACCCGCCGAAGTACGCACCGACGTGAAGGCAGTTCTTGAGCAATACATACGCGATGAACAGCAAGTAGTAGACCGTGCAAAGGAAGTGCTGCTAGCCCGCGGGTTACCGGCAAATGAATTGCCTCGTCTGAAGCGCATGATTTCCCAAGAACGAGGAATTAAGCTCGGTGATGAAGCAATAGATTACATTCTCGACCAACTGGTAGAGATGCTAATGCATTCTCAAAATGTCGAAGAAATATATGCCGATGACGTCACTCTTCGGCGCAAGATGCGTGACCCGCTGCGCAAGCATGCACAAATCGACGACGATGTGCAGGCTGAAGTCAGAAGTCAACTCAAGCACGTGAAAGAAGGCTCGGCACTTTGGGAAGTCGAATACCAGCGCATGCTGGACGACATTCGGCGACGCAAGGGGCTCTAGAGGCAGGACACGTCGATTGTTCGACGCGAGTTCGAGATTATGCGGAGCATGACCGGATTCGGTCTCGGTGAAGCGGGGCTTGGTGCGTGCCGGGTTGCAATCGAATTACGCAGCGTGAATCATCGTTATTCCGACGTACGGGTTCGAGTGCCATCGGAACTAACGGATTACGGGGTCCTGCTAGAACAACTCGGACGCAAAATGTTGGGCAGGGGCCGCTTTGACATAAGCGCTAGGATTTCTGGGTCGTTGTTCGCAACGCCCACCATATCGATGGACAAGGCTAGAGCATTGTATTCAGCCTTGTCTCGTCTTCGGGACGAGCTCAACCCAAAATCCGATATCTCCATTGGAGACCTGCTGTCCGCACCTGGTCTGTTCTCGAACAATGATCCCGCGCTGGACGCTGATTTGCGCCAAACCGTGGAATCTGCCTTCGTCAACGCGGCTAAGGATTTGGACAGTATGCGATTGTGCGAGGGCAAGAGTATCTCGGAGCAGCTCCTTAGGCATGTTCAGCACGCGCGCACCCTGGTTAGTGCTTGTCGCGAAAGGGCTCAACGGGCGGCGCCCACATTCAAAGCAAAACTGCAGGACCGTCTCAATCGGCTACTCGTCGAAGTACGGTGCCAAATTGATGAATCTCGACTGGAACAGGAGATCGCATTGCTGGCCGACCGCTCCGATGTCACCGAGGAGATTACCAGACTCAACAGTCATTTTGATCAGTTTACTCAACTCTTGGACTCGACTGATCAAGTTGGCAGGCGATTGGATTTTCTCCTTCAAGAAGTCGCCCGTGGGTCGAACACAATCGGAGCAAAGAGTCAAGACTCTGAGCTTAGCCATCTGGTTGTAGAACTAAAGGCGGAAGTGGAAAAAATGCGCGAACAGGTGCAAAATGTCGAATAGCGGCCCTTTGCTGTTCATAGTCTCGTCGCCTTCCGGCGCGGGGAAGACGACATTGACGGGGCGCCTGATGGAATGCGTTTCCAATGTCGTATTCAGCATTTCCCACACCACGAGAAAGCCCCGCGCGTCCGAGCAAAACGGACGCGAATACTATTTCGTTTCACACGATGCTTTTGCGACCCTAATTGAGACTGGTGAGTTCCTGGAATGGGCGGAAGTGCACGGAAATCTGTATGGAACACGCGCTGCCGAAATTGACCGAGCCGTAGAAGTGGATGCGCGAGGTGTCATTTTCGACGTCGATCACCAAGGAGCACGACAAATCAAAAGTCATCGACCCGACGCCGTGAGCATATTTATTTTGCCGCCCAGCATGGCAGTACTTCACTCGCGTCTTTCGGGCCGCGCCAGTGACGACGCCGCTACGGTGGCGCGCCGATTTGGAGTTGCCCTCAACGAAATCGAGCATTATGGGCTATTTGACTACTTGTTAGTCAATGACGACCTCGAACTGAGCACGCAACGACTAGTGTCGATTTTTCTTGCCGAAGAGTGTCGCCGTGAAAGATCAGCGGGGCTGGCGGAGCACCTGCTGACGGATGGTCGCGGTTACGGTGGTTCTAGACCGCCAGGGAGTACGTAGTTGATGGCTAACATGTTAGCGATCATTGGTGGCAGCGGTTTTTACGCAATACCCGGGCTGACCAAACTTGAAACTTTAAAGGTCGAGACGCCCTATGGCGCTCCGAGCAGCGATATACTTAGGGGTAAGCTAGGTAATACTTCCGTCCTATTTTTGGCTCGTCACGGCAATCATCACGAAATCCCCCCTCATTCGATTAACTATCGAGCCAACGTCTGCGCGCTAAAAATGGTTGGCGCGACTCACTTGATTAGTTTGTCGGCGGTAGGCTCGATGCGCGAGTCGATGCGGCCTTCGGACGTTGTCGTGGTTAGCGATTTCATTGACCTCACGCGCCAGCGCGTAACCAGCTTTTTTGACGCAGGTATCGTAGCACACGTTTCAATGGCCCCTCCAATATGTCCCGACTTGGCACGTGCCGTAAGCGCTGCCGCGACAATTGCGGGTGCCCGTGTACACTCTCAAGGAACCTACATCTGTATCGAAGGGCCGCAATTCTCGACTCGGGCTGAAAGCCTACTATATCGAAGTTGGAATGTTGACGTAATTGGAATGACAGCAATGCCCGAAGCCAAACTGGCACGTGAAGCAGAGCTGCCCTATTCAACGATTGCATTCGTTACGGACTATGATTGTTGGCACGAGTCCGAGGCCAATGTATCGGTTGAAGTTGTTTTGGCAACCTTGAAACAAAACGCCGATCTAGCGCCGCGAATCATAAAAGAACTGATTGACAATATTCCGAGCCCCGAATCAAGCCCCGCGCACAACTCCTTACGAAATGCCGTAATAACTAATCCTAATCATCGGGACCTTGAGGGCTCGGCTCGGTTGGCTTGGCTCATCGGCACCACGTCGCCACATACAGAAGGATTGAAATCGTGACCAATTGCACCTTAATTATCGGGAGTATGGCGTTCGATGATCTCGAACTGCCAAGTGGCAGCTATCGAGATGTGGTGGGTGGAGCCGCGACATATGCGTCCCTGGCGGCAAGCCTATACTCGGAAGCGAAGATAGTCGCCGTGGTCGGCAATGATTTCCCCGATATCTGGTTAGATCGACTGTCCTCGCGCAGAATCGACACGTCTGGAATCGAGCGCGCGCCGGGCAAAACATTTCGCTGGCACGGCGAGTACGCAATAGACCTTGCCAGTCGTAAGACTCTGGCTACCGAGCTCAACGTATTCGCGGATTTCAATCCCATGTTGCCGGCGAGCTACCGCGAATGTTCACACGTGCTTTTGGGCAATATTCATCCGGAACTGCAGCTTCGCGTGCTCGAGCAAATTATCGAACCCAAGTTCGTGGCTGCGGATACCATGAACTATTGGATTCAAGGCGAGAGAGCTCAACTTGCAAAGGTGATATCTCGCATACACACCCTTCTAATCAACGATGAAGAGGCTCGATTGCTGGGTGAAGAGCACAATATATCCCGGGCTGCGCGTTGTATTAGGTCTATGGGGCCTAGGGCGCTTGTCGTTAAGCGTGGCGACGCCGGTGCGCTGCTGTTCGATGACGAAGGCACGTTCTTCTGCCCCGCCTTGCCCCTAGATTCGGAATTGGACCCCACGGGGGCCGGCGATACGTTCGCGGGCGCACTATTGGGGCAGCTCGCAGCCAATAGCGGGAGCGTTGAGCCTAGGCAGCTCCGGATGGCTCTTCGAGGTGCGGCAGCCGCCGCGTCATTCTGCGTCGAGGGGGTCGGCCCCGAACGACTCGTCGCCGTGACACGGCAGCAGGTAGACGACCGCAGCGATTTGATTGCGAAACTTTCGCAATGCTAATATTGCGCGAAACGTCCGGTGGTTCTGTGGAAGTTAGGCGCCGACGAGATTCACGCCGCCAACGTTGTCTCAGGTTGCAATTCCTTGGTGGCTGGACCGTCGACGACTCGCCTTTGATCGACGACCAGCGCTAGCAGCTCTCGTTCACCAGCGATGCCTGCGTCTATCATCGAGCGCATGTATCCATCTACATAACCCTGTGCCCGGGCCAAATTCGCGTAAGAAGCGCCGTGATTTCTCAATTGAAACACGTCGGTCAGCATTGCGCGTAAATTGGCAAGCATTTCGCTCTTGTTACTAGCAGAAGACATACAACACTCCGGCAATTGGCAACGTCTAGTCTGGTTGTACAAGGCAGCTCCGAAAGGGCCAAATTGTCTGGCAATTATCCGGGGGAGAGGGCGCGGCGCGTCGGCCGCTCGCCGCTATGCGTCAATTTCAAATTGCCGAGAATTGCTCGAAATACCCGCCCAATAGAGCTGCTGCGTCGTGAAGTTCATTGGGCAGCCGCCCAATATCGGCAGTAAATGCGCGTTGGGGGGCTTACCCATTGGAGAAATTGTCGTTGACACCTATTGCAGGCGCTGTAATGGATCGGATCTGTAAATTTACGTGGCACAGGCGGACCCAACTCGTGGCCGCCATGAGGCCACTCAGAGATCGATCATGAAACTCAATGTCTTCAAGTCGAAGATTCACCGCGGCACAGTTACACACGCCGACGTTGACTACGAAGGCAGCGTCGCCATCGACGCTGACCTACTCGATGCTGCCCAAATACTGCCCTTTGAGGCGATACATATTTGGAACGTCACCCAAGGCACTCGGCTAATGACCTACGCTCTGGAAGCGCCGCGAGGCAGCGGTGCGATCTGCGTAAATGGCGCTGCAGCTCATCTGAATCGGCCGGGGGATTTAGTCATCCTCGCGACCTTTGCCGAGATGACGCCCGAGGAGGCCCGTTCCCATCGGCCGGTTATTGTGCGGGTTGACGGGCAAAATCGACCTACTCAAGACCAGTCAGTAGAAAAACTGGGTTCCGTTCTCTGCAGCATCCCTATGACATGTTAGAGCCACGGCTCTGATGACAGTTCCCAGCCGAGGACCGCTTACCGCGAACGAATCCAGCGCAGAGCTAGGCACGGCCGCGGCGCAGGCATTTCCGAGAAGCCTCGAATCGCGCGCTGATCTTGATTGGTTTTGTAGTCACGTTCTCGAATTGATATTCTGTGCGTTTGCCACAAGGGACGATGAATTCCCCAATCCCGGGTGCAAGACCATAGCTGCTAACAACACCATGAGGCTCGTTGAAGGCGGAGATGAATTCGCCAACTTCGCCAATGGATTGATTCGAAACGGGACCTCCGAAACCGAGCATATCGAGTTACTGGCAAAATTGGGGTTGATTGAGATCTCCAAAAGAGGCTCGCGTGACGCGGCAAGCATTGCCGGTTGTGCCCGAACACTGCTCTGGCTGGAGAGCAACTCCCTGCTGCCAATTTTGACCTACGCAACTGCCGGTATGGCATCGCGAGAGCTGATAATTCTTGCGAAAGGCGTCTCGGGGCTGCTGATTGATTCGGCAGCGCGCGAGTCACCTTCACCTCTTTCACGGGGAGAGAAGTTCGTCGCTGTAACCTGGCTCGGCTCGCTTGACGCGGCGACGCGCAAGCAGCTAAACGTGCGGGATTCCCTTGCAATTGTTCCGCCAATTCCACTTTCGATCGATCGGATTGATGCCTCACGATGGGCTGGACCGCCGAACGGTTCTTCCCCAATCTTGGTTGGAAAGATCACGGCCGTCCCTGGGGGTCCGCTCGCAACGGCCGTCGGCGCAATCACGGGGTGGTTATTGGTCCGACATACTTGTACTGCAATGGTCCGTCTGTTCTTTGCGTATCGCGCACGCGCCGAAGTGCAGCTCACGCAGGAGGGCCTTCAAATCCGCGAGCAAAAGTCACTTCTAGGCCGAAAGTTTCGCGAAAAGAGCAGCTTGATTAGCCTCGCGAATGTGCGACGGCTCTCTAGGGAAATTCGATACGCTCGCGCCGGAACGTATGCTGGACTTGCTGCGCTGGCGTTCGGGAGCTTCATCGGAATGCGGCTCTTCGTGGACGGTTTACGGGTGCCGGGCTTGTCGATACCTCTGCTTTGGCTCGGGCTCGCCACGGTGATCGGCGGCTTGCTTCTGGATTTCTTACTCGCCAATTGGCTCGATGCCAAAGAAGGGCAATGCCGATTCGTTGTTGTTACGGAACGCGGGCGAGGACTCTGTCTGGCTGGGGTCGAACCGGCAGCGGTCGATGCCGTGCTCTCGGCATTGGCCGAGAAATTGGGTGGCCGCGCTTGAGTCTTGCGGGACAAAACTGTGTCCAAGTAACTCAACAAAATAATCATGAAAGCCGCAGGCGCGCTTGAAGCAACGGTAGTCTGGACACGCACCGTTTCAAGCCACACTTGACAGCTCGTTAGCAATTCCGCAACGGCTATTCTGTTTGCGGAGTTCCAGTGTTGCTTGCCGGCAGCGACTTTGAAGGGATTGTGGAACCCGCATCGACTGCGCGCACCGCTCGCTGCGGGGCTATCTTCACCGGTGCCTCACCGCCGGCATCGGAATTCACAAACGTCAAGGCACGGCGGGCCTCGCGTTGGCCTTCGGGAGTAAGCAAGCCTTCGGCGATCTTGAGGATACGCTCAGCTTGCGGTCGTGTAATACGTATCACCGCATGAATAGTGCCGCTTTCGACACGAATCTGTACGGGTTCTGCGAAGCGAGAGCCCGAAAGAATCCAATTGGAAGCTAGTGTAGCCGCATCGACATCGCGCTTGAGTGCCTTGGCATCTTGTTGGGCTTGGGTTGCGGATTCATCTTCCAATACGGCTTCGAAGTGCGCCCCCCCGTCGGCGTCGGGAAATATTCGAATCGTGGCACTCTGAATCGACTTCGAAAGTTGGAACCGAGTGCCGAGCAGTGCGCGCCAAGGTGTCTTGACGTACACGCTTGCGAGCTCGTCGCCTTTTGCAGCAGGCAATTGGAATGACGGCAAGGCGAGCGCGTCCTTTTCGACCTTGGGCGGCACTACAGCCACGACCTGACTCGGGTACATCACGAACGATCGCTGTGCGCGGTCAGCCATTGCGCGGGCTGCAGGGTATTTAGTGCCTTTGAGCCAGCTACTTCCGGGGCCCGAATTCTTCACCAACCTATCGATAGCGCTGCGAATGCGAGGGGAGCGCACGTTGTGTTTCAAGAAATGCAGCCACCTGCGAAGAATCTCGGAGTTGGGGACCAAACAATTGGATTTGATCGAAGTCCTTTACGGGGTCAAGACCTCCGGGCGAAAAGAAGTCTCGCCATTGGTAGACGGATTTCAAGAGATTTCCAAGTGGAACACCGAGAGGTTGTTGGCGAACCCGATCCATGAACAGATTGATTCGAATGTTGGCGTTCGAATCCGCGATCCCATGCGTTGCAGCCGCCAAGGCTTGCTCGGAACTCACCGAGGGTTTCGTCGCAGGCTCGACGCCAGCGTCGGAATTCATGGCAACCACGCTTTCGACCGTAGACGCGTCGAGCTGCGCGACGGGTTTCAATTCGGGACCGGCATCTCCTACCACCCCAGCGTCGAGTTCGGCTGGCTCGACTTCGTGGCGTTTGATTTTTTTCGGCGGCAAAGCGGCTTCCGTCGCTGGCTTTTCCTTTTCTGTGTTGGCGGGCAGTTCTTCAGGTTTCGGTTCGCTTGGCTGTTTCGATTCGTCCAGCAGCTCTACGGGAATGCCGTTCAATTCCTCAATCGGAGCCGCAGGCTGCTCCGTACGCGCCAGCAACGCCAGCAGACCGAACAGCGGACCCAGCGGCGTGAACGGAATGTGAATAGCAATCGAAATCAGCAACCAGCGTAGAGGGCGGCGGCGGTCCTGATCTTGCCCGAACCAGCCATTCATTACGCGCATGACCATAGCTCGTGCCGACGCCCAAGGCGAATCATGGCTGAAAATGTTTGGTCCAGCCGAATCCTCAACTGGCTCGGTCGCACAGAGCAAGCTAGAGAGGCGGTGCCCCAGCCACACAAACGGATCGCGTTAGTGGCGCTCCGCGTGGCAAGGTCCCACGCAATGATTGATCGGCATATTGGACTCTTCTTCTTGGATGGCGTGACGTCGCGCAAAAGGCAGTTTGCAGCTCAGCTCGTGATCGCATTGTCGGTCACAAGTTGCGACCGAATCGGGCCTTCCGCCACCAAGACCAAGGCCCAAGTCCTTCTTCCTGAAGCCTCCGCACCTGCTTCGACAACAGCTGCGACGGTAGTGCCTTCAGCCCCGGTCGCAGCAGCCAGCGCATCGCCCACCGACGGCGGCACGGCTTTGCCCGCTCCAGCTCACACTGGGCCCTGGCTAACGGTATTGGTTCCGGCTGCCGCCATCTATGCAGAGCCAAAAAGCGAAAAGGATGCAAAGCTTGGCTACGCTCAAAGCGGCGCGCGCCTCGCGGTAAAGGAGAAGCCCAAACCGGGAGAGCACTGTCCGTCGGGTTGGGCCGAATTGGTTAACGGCGGCTATCTTTGCACATCGTTCGGCACTCTCGATGACAAGGATCCTCGCACGCGATTTACGCTGCGGCTCCCCAACATAGACGGGCTATTGCCCTACACCTATGCGCGCAATGCCAAAAACGGCACGCCGCTTTATCGAACCGTGCCTTCTCGCGAGCAAATGCGCAAATATGAGCCGTACCTGGCCGCCGAGGCTCAGAAGGCCAAGGATGCCCACGACGAAAAATCGACGGTTGCGGCCGGCGCAAGCCCGAGTGTTGCCACGAGCGCGTCTAGTTCGAGCGCGGTGGCCGTGCCGCCTCCGCCAAGTGCGGCGAGCTCGGCACCAGCGGCTGCGTCGCCAAGCGCTGCGCCTCCAAGCGACGAGGACGAAAATACACCGTGGTGGCAGCGACAAAATGCAGAGGACAAGCTGCATGAAAATGAAATTGTCCGATCTTCGCACGGATTCCGATGACGTCCTCTCTCAGCGAATGGTCAAAGGCTTTTACGTCGCTGTCGACCGCACTTTTCGCTGGAATGGTCGAACCTGGTACAAAACCACGAAGCAAATGGTCGTACCGTCGGATCGGTTCGGAATTGCCGGTCCGTCAGACTTCAAGGGTGTCGAATTGGGGAGCGAATGGCAGCTCCCGGTCGCGTGGGTTTACGGTGGGCTCGAATCGGCGCCCATTTACGAGATCGATTCGGAACACAAGCGTGCGCGGGCATCAGGCAAGGCGGCCCACTTTGTACCCATTCAATTGACAACGGAGTCGCTTGAAATCAACGGCACTACTTACCTAGGTCTAAAGGATGGAAAATGGATCAAGCGCGCTCAAGTTCGAGTCACAAGCCCGGGTTCTCCACCCGAGGGACTCAAGCCCAACGAGCGTTGGATCGACGTCAATCTCACACAACAAACACTAGTCGCATTCGAAGGCACTCAGGCCGTCTATGCAACCCTAATCTCAACTGGGAAGTCCTCGAAAATCAAGGATAAGGACCATTCCACACCAACAGGCACTTGGCGAATTAGGGAAAAGCACATTACAACGACCATGGACGGGGATGGTACTGCAGCCGGAGATCTTCCGTACAGTATTGAAGACGTACCGTACGTGATGTATTTTTTCCGCTCCTACGCGGTGCACGGAGCGTTTTGGCACCGAAACTACGGTGTGCAAATGAGCCACGGTTGCGTCAACCTTTCCCCGCTCGACGCGAAACGCTTGTTTTTCTTTGCGGAACCCCAACTTCCCAGCGGTTGGCACGGGGTTTGGTCGTCCAGCAGTCATCCGGGTAGTTGGGTAGTGGTTCACGAATAGCGGGCCCGGCCGTTATAAACGAACAGCGGCCGCTGGAGCGACTTGACTCTCCTGGCCAATACGGCAAGTAAGGGCTGAATCATGGATCAATTCTCGGCGCATCTGGACAGAGGTTGGGACCTAGTTCAACGCGGCGATCCGCTCGGCGCAGAACAGTCTGCCCGCCGCGCGCTGGAACTCGATAGTCAATCGCCCGAAGCATACAACCTGCTCGGCTACGTAGCGGCGTTGCGCGGCGACTACGAGGACGCCATCGAGAACTATCACCAGGCGATCTCGCTTGATGACACCTATCTCGAGGCCATGCTGAACGCAGCCGAAGTCTATGTTCATCCCCTGGGCGACTACGACGAGGCAATAAGGCTGTGCGAGCAAGCGCTCGACCTAGCCGAAACTGACGACGAGACGGTTGACGCCCTGCTACTGTGTTTTGACGCCTACCTTGGTAAGGGAGACATGCCCCGAGCCGAGGAGCTCTGTTCGCGTTTTCCCAGCGGCCCATTCGACAACCCAACGCATACGTTCCTGGTCGGGCGCGCCTTTTTTGAGGTCGAAAAGATGGGTCGCGCCGCCGAACTCATCGAAGAATCGGTCAAGGCCAACCCGAATAATCCGGATGCCTACTACTACCTGGGATTGATCCACGATGAGAGAGGAAATATCGAAGAAGCCACTCGGGCATTTCTTCGATCTCGGGAATTGGATCAAGAATTTCCACCTCCGCCCTGGTCGCTATCGCGCGACACATTTCAGATAACGGTCGAGCGAGCGCTTTCCAACATCAGCAGCGAACTGCAAGAGTACCTACGCCCGAGCGAAGTATTCATTGCCGACCTGCCCGGTGTCGAGGTTGTTGTAGATGGGGTGGATCCGCGCGCGTCGTTGTTATTAGATGCGCTTCGACCCGATGACGGGCAACAGCATACGGCACGCTTGTTCGTATATCAGAGAAACGTCGAGCGACTTGCCGGGAGCCTCGAAGGTCTTGAATCCGAAGTCCTCGAATCACTCGAGCGGGAAATTCGCAATCTAGTTGCCCACCAGGCGACCAACAGTACCTCGGAGCCAAATTCGGCTGACGAGTGAAGCCCCTACCCCAGCCTCGCCACCAAGTCTTCGGCGACACCTTTTAGCAATCTCATGGATGCCGACTCGGGTATGGCCCGAAGCTCGAGTATAGCTTCGCCGGTTAGGATCCGGGCCCTTTCTCGGACGTCGTCGCAGGCTCCCGAGCGCACAACGGACGCTGCGACTGCGTCGATTCGGCTCAAATCCCCGGCGTGAATTTGCTCCAAGTCGAACACGAGCTGCGGGTAACGCTTTACCGCTATTACCAAAGGCAGCGTTAGTTTGCCATCACGCAGGTCGGCTAAACTGGTCTTTCCAGTCGTGGAACCCACGTAGTCCAATACATCGTCCACCAATTGAAACGCCACTCCCAGCTTGTCTCCAAATTGACCGATTGCATCCGCTTCGGTTGAAGGTGCCCCAGCTGCTCTCGCACCATTTCGAGCCGACCAAGCGAACAATGATGCCGTCTTGCCGCGGACGATTTGAAAGTAGTGGTCTTCAGAAAGGTGCAGTTGGGAACGACCACGAAGCTGCAGTACCTCGCCGTCCACCATCTGGCGCAAGGTCGCTAAGAGCTCGGGCAACGCGGTTGGCATATCCGCCAGCGTGCGTCGCAATGCGTGCACTAGCAATAAATCACCGGCTAAAACACTCACCGCGTTGCCCCAAACTCGGCGCGACGTTGCGGCCCCACGTCGCTGCATGCCGTCATCCGCAACATCATCATGAAGCAACGTTGCGGTATGGACTAGTTCCGATACCAGGGCCAAAGTCCGAGCGTTCGCAGGCACCGGACCAAAACATGCTGCGCTCAGCAGCACGACAAGGGGTCTCACTCGTTTGCCACCCTGACTAACTAGGTGCAGGGCCGCTTCAGCGGCCGGAGATATCCCCTCTCGCGCAACTTCATCAAGAGCGGATTGAACCCAGTCCAAATCCTCTCCGACCAGTTCTTGCACGTCAATAAGCCGCTCGAGTAGGCGCTGATCTGCGTTGGCCGCGATTGCCGAGTTTTGGAATACGTCCAGTGCCTCGGTAAATGGGATATCTGGTTGAAATTGCGGGTGATCCACTTCAAATCCTTCAATCGGTCGCGTGAGGCGCTCGACGCTAGCACTACGACCAACCAGACCCAAATGACTCAAATAGCCGGGAGCCAAGCCAATCGCTGGCCTTATGGCCGCACGCAGCTCGACCGATCTGTTTGACGGGTAACGGGACGACGAGTACTTGGCAGGTATGGACGCCACTCGACATCAAGCAGTGCAACGTCTTGGCCGGCGCATCGGTATCGCTGCGTTCGCGGCCCTGATGGCCCTCTTCGTGGTGGTATGTTCCGTCCAAATTCTCTACCAAGGGTTTCACTCGGCCAAAGTGGAGACGCCGACAGGTTGTCGCGAGGCGATTCAACAACTAATCGCTGAAATCCGCAATGCTCGAGCCGCCGCTGCCGTAGAGGTTCAAGGCGAAAGAGCGGCAATGGCGCGGTTCCGCAGCGCCCTTTCATTGGAAAAGACCACACAAAAATCAATCGAGCACAAATGCAAGGCCGATTCCTGGGGAATGCGTGCGCTACAAGCAGTAGATGAATGGCGATGGGCTGAAGAGAATGCGGTGAGATACGAATCAGTAGACCTGGCACCCAGCCGCCGCCAGATTCAGGCTATTGAAGTCCAACTGGGGCATCAAACCCCAAACCAATGATCCGCCATCATTGCATGGCAACACTCACCTTTAAAACCTAAGCTGCCGGCGCCTGTCGATGACGATTTCAACTACACCTTCGGACTGCTCTGAAACCCTCGAATTGCCCAACTTCGATGTTCTCCCTTTGAGCAGTGAACTGCGCAAGGCCATCGATGAACTAGGCTATACGCACCCCACTCCGGTTCAACGAGCCGTTTACGAGCCCGCATCGCGCGGGTTGGATTTGGTGGTGCAGGCACGAACCGGCACGGGCAAGACCGCCTCATTTGGTCTGCCACTGATCGATGTTCTGGTTCGACGGAACCAAATTGCGACGCAGGCGCTGATCTTGTGCCCAACCCGCGAGCTTGCAGTTCAGGTACATCGTGAACTCGAACGGCTCGGAAAATACCGCGGCCTCAGCATCGTTGCGATATACGGCGGCGCCCCCATGTCCCGCCAATTCGAGGCACTTAGGGCCGGGGCACAAATCGTGGTCGGCACTCCGGGTCGCGTACTCGACCACCTACAGCGCGAGTCGCTAAGCCCGAGCAATATTCGCGTATGCATTCTCGACGAAAGCGACGAGATGCTTAGCATGGGCTTTTTGCCGCAAATCACCGAGATATTAGGTTACCTGCCATCGCCCCATCAAACCCTGTTGTTTAGCGCAACTTTGCCGGTCGATATCCAGCGAATGGCGGAGAGTCGGCTGAATGAGCCAGTCTTTCTAACATTGAGCGGCGATAATATTGGAGCCCTCGACGTTCAGCACCTCACCTACTTTTCCATTCACGATAAATTGGATGATTTATTGCGTGTCCTTGAAGTCGAGGATCCCGAGAGTGCAATTATCTTTTGCAACACAAAGGACGAGACGAAACGTGTGGCCGCCGCGCTCGATAAGCGGGGTTTTAGCGCGGAATGGCTCAATGCCGACTTAGCGCAGTCCGATCGCGAAAAGGTAATGGAGGCCACTCGCAAGAGCAACCTGAGATTCCTAGTTTGTACCGACGTGGCTTCACGTGGAATCGATATTTCACATCTCACGCATGTAATTAATTTCGACTTCCCGGAGTCGCCAGAGGCCTATGTGCATCGAACGGGGCGTACTGGCCGCGCAGGACGAACCGGGACGGCAATATCGCTGATCACACCAGGCGATATCGGTTTTCTCTATATACTTAGGCTGACCTACAAGATCGTTCCCATACAGCGCCAACTACCCACCAAGGCCGAGCTGCGAACACGAGGGGAACTGGACTTGGTCGAAATGTTCGTCGAGGCATTCAAAACGCGAGCCCCACTTGAAGACGACATCATGCTAGCGCGCCGGCTCATGTCGCATGAGTCGGCGGAGTTTGTCGTCGCGGGGCTGTTGCGCGATCACTTGGGATCCCGTCCGGAGTCGAATTCCACTGCAACCGATAACCGACGCTCTCGGCTCCCAACGCGAGTGGCTGACGACTCCTTTCCCGCCAAAACAGGCGCCGCTCTGAATCGAACCGTCTCGAAAGTGCAGCCGCCGGCTTTGTCCAAAGTGCAACCGCCAGCCGTCTCGCAAGTGCAACCGCCAGCCGTCTCGCAAGTGCAACCGCCAGCCGTCTCGCAAGTGCAGCCGCCGGCTTTGTCCAAAGTGCAACCGCCAGCCGCCTCGAAAGTGCAACCGCTGATGGCGGTGGCAGATGTGACGCAACGAGCGGAGGGCCCCGGATCGCCGGACGCCGACGTGCAACCAATTCAAGTCGGTGCTGGACGTCGCAAACGTCGGCAAGATTTGAGTGCCCAGGAACCAACGCTTCGCGCAATACCCGACTCTTTAGAGGAAGAATTCGATTTCCGATTTACTGTTGGAGAACCCGCTGAGCGAGGGAATAGAGAAGAGATCGAGCCTCCAGTAGGTGGCCAGTCGCAACCACGCAAGATGGGGCGCACCGACAGCGCCCGCGCGAATGCCGACGCACCGGTGGGGCCGCCCGAAGCGGGCTCCGAAGTATTTGTCAACATTGGGCGACGCGACGGCGTGAATACCGAGGACGTCCTGGCATTGCTTGCCCAACGAGCGATTCCAAAATCGGCAATCCTGCACGTCAGCGTTCGCCATCACCACACGTTTGTTGGCGTTAAGCGGCCAAACTTTCACACTGTATTAGGCGCGTTGGATGGCGCGAGCCTTGCAGGCCACGTGGCCCGAGCCGAACCGGCTCGGTCAAACCGGGACTGACTAACCGCGTCCAGCATGGCACAATTGCTTTGTCTATGATTTGTCTCGAGGATCATGCGGCCGCGTAGTTTGGAATGCCTACTCGGCGACGTTGCGTTCGCGCTGCGGCAAGGCCTAGGTCCCGGCGAACTGGTGCCAATGTTGGAACGGCTTCTCGAGTTGGCGCCAGCGGGTTCAGAAGCTCGGCGATTTGGACGACTCCAATTGGCTGAACTAATGATTCACACGCACCCCTTTCGAGCTGCCAGTCTGGCGCGACCAATCGCGCTTGAGTGCGCCTCCGACCGAGCATGGGGCATTGTGGGCCTCGCACTAACGCTGCTCGGCCACTATCGTGCGGCTGTGCGCGCGTACCGGCATGCGTTACTAGTAGCCCCCACCCATGCGGGGTATCTACACAATCTTGGACACGTCCTAGACGTGGGGTTGGACCGATATCACGAGGCTCGCGCCTATCTCGAGCTCGCCCACAAAAGCGAGCCAAAAGTACGGGAAATTGCGTCATCCTTGGCTCATGCGGTTGCTCGTGCCGGGCAACTAGACCGGGCCATTGACCTCCTGTGCGAGCCTGTCGGAATGACCAAGTCCACGGCATTGGCGACAATCGAGATCTGGCTGTCCCGGAGTTCAGAAGCGACTACCGGCCAGGCGCAATGATCCAGCTATTGCTGAATTACCGTCCCAATCACGTCCGATCGCTTGTGTCTACGATGCCCGGTTACTAGTCTCAGGCGGTCACATGCGCATTCACATCTCGCACTGGGCTACCTTTTTGACTTTGATGTGCGCGGCCACGCTCACTGCATTATTTTTTTCCGTGGCCTTGTATGCACCATTGGCTCAACCTGAAGCTGGAGGCATAGCTCAGAAGATATTCTATTTTCATGTACCAGCTGCATATGCTCTATACTTGTGTGGGGCCGTGTGCTGCGTATTTAGCGCGGCCTATTTGATTCGCCCGACTAGCTCAAACAACGCATGGGCGCGCGGAGCAGCGGAGTGCGCCGTTTACTTCGGTCTGGTCGTACTTACGAGTGGGCCGCTCTGGGCAAAGAAGGCGTGGGGTGTGTATTGGACCTGGGACCCTCGCCTGACGACGCTGCTCTTGAGCGTCCTGATCTATGCATCGGTGGTGGTTTTGAGGGTTTTCGCGGGCGACGGCGACGCCGAGAGACGCTTTGCTTCCGCCTTAGGGGTGCTCGGCACTGTAAATTTGCCGATCGTGCACCTTAGCGTTCGCAAGTGGGGAGGCAATCATCCAACCGTAATAACGAAGGGTGGCGGTGGTATCGCACCGGAAATGCGTCACGTGCTCTTGCTGGGGTTTCTTGCAATGACAGTGCTCGCAGTACTGCTGCTTTGGATACGTGCTCGAAACGCTCGCCTCAACGATCGAGTCAAGGAACTGGAAGATCAGCTGTCGTTATCGGATTTGTATGACTAGTTGGACGCTCACCGCCTACTTAACCAAGGATCGAATGACCAATGAGTGATGTATCGCAAGATCCGGGTCTCGGGCCCGGAACGCAGAACACTCCAATCAATTCGCGTTCACTGCCCGCCGCGCCAGAAGGCCGATCGTCAGAATTCGTAGCCGTCACGGGGGCTGAGGCCGAGTCAACCAGCGCAACCGCAATGCTTGTTACCGCGTACGCCTTATTTTGGGTGCTTTTACTCGGTTTTGCTTGGATGACCTGGCGAAGGCAACAGCGACTTGCGGATCGCTTGAATCAGATTGAATTGCGGGTAGCCAATATCGACACCGGAGACAAGAAGTGACATTCCAGCACGTTATCTATATTCCAGTCGTGGTCCTTCTCGGATTGATCACCGGATACGTACTCGGGGCTCGCGCTGCTCGCCGCGAAATCGCGCGAAAGCGGCAGCAAGCCCAGCGATAATAACCGTACGTTGCCGTGACGTACTGTTGCCTGCAGGTGGATCAAGCGTTAGCGTCATTGGGTGTTTGGAATCTCGTTCACCGAACTGTTGGTCATACTCGTGGTGGGTTTGATCGTCCTCGGCCCGCAAAAGCTTCCGGGGCTGTTTCGTACCCTTGGCCAGTGGATTGCTCAACTTCGTCGCTTGACCACGGAGGTGCGGGCACAAAGTGGCATCGATGAAATCCTACGGGCCGAAGGGTTGAGTGGTGGTCTTAACGAACTTCGTGGTTTGATGAGGTCCGACCTGAAAAGATCCCCGGTAGCCATCGTTGACCCCATCAACACAACAGACAGCGCTCCAAATCCGTATGCGAATTCCTTCGAGTATGACGTGGCTCGTGAGCGCCCCGTGGAGGGTCCCGACAGTTGCGATGCCATCGCCGATGATCTGGGGGAAACAGGACCGATTGAACAGCTGAAGCCATGAGCGAACCGCCCGCCGCATCAACAATGACATTTTGGGAGCACCTGGAGGAGCTTCGCGCGCGACTCATCAAGTCAATCGTGGCAATCGCAATTGGAGTAACAATTGCATGGTTGTATCGGCAACCGCTCTTGGCTTGGCTCACGCGCCCATTTGTTTTGGCTTGGCAAAGCGATCGACTAGGGACCAAAGCCACTCTGCATTTTGGTTCGCCAGCGGCGCTGTTTGTTGCCTATGTCAAGCTGGCTATTATTGGCGGATGCGTCTTTGCATTGCCGGTAATTCTATACCAACTTTGGGCCTTCATTGCGCCTGGCCTATACTCAAAAGAAAAGCGGCTTGCGTTTCCGTTCGTCGTGAGCTCCTGTGCACTGTTCGCTGCCGGGGGCTGGTTCGGCTGGCGCGTCGCGTTCCCGGTCGCTTTTCGTTACCTGCTAGGGTTTAGCGGTCAAGTTGCAGACAGCGCCCTCAGCGTAACCCCAACTGTAATGATCGATGACTATCTGTCATTTGTGGGGCGGATGCTGATAGCCTTTGGTCTCGTATTTGAATTGCCCATTATCGTATTTTTCCTGGCCGTTGCGGGACTCATCAATCATCGACACCTGATCCGCTATGCGCGGCACTTTATTGTCGTAGCTTTCTTGGTCGCTGCAATCGTGACTCCGCCTGACGTTGTTAGCCAGCTGTTATTGGCCGTCCCGCTGTGCGTCCTGTATGCGGTTTCAATTGTTGTCGCCTGGGCAGTTGGCAAGAAGGGCAAATCCGACTCACCTGCGTAGATCGCGCTGCCCACGCGTGCGGCGAAGGGCACGCGGCACGAGCCCGTTGCCTCGTAACCCGAGCCGATGAGTTTCCTCACTGAGCACGCGCATAAAATTGTCAATCGCTTCAAAATCATTGTGGAGCGAAATGGTGAACCTAATACCGGCTCGCTTGCGCGGCACTGCTGGAAACACGCTTGCGCAACAATAAAAACCCCTAACACGAAGGGCCGTCACTAGATCAAACGCTGCCCGTTCGTCCCCGCAAGGTACAAAAAATATTGGCGTTTCGTCCTTTGAACCCAGCGGCACGTCGTAGTGTTCCGCGAGACGAAGGACCCGACGAATACGCTCAAGCTCCAAAGCTTGGAGCAACGGGAATTCGGTCGTAAGGTGCAGGCGAGAGGATGCTAGGGCCGCACCCAACATCGGCGGCTGGATCGGACCCGAGAACAACATCGGGCCGCCACATCGTCTCACCTTCCAATACAGTTCGGGATCGGGGAAAGCCACAGCTCCGCCCGCCGCCGAAAATGCCTTATTGAGGGACAGCGCGATGACTACGCGGTCATGGCCAGCGAATTTGTCGAGTGCGTAGCCACGCCCCCGCAATCCTGTCCCATGAAGTCGAGTGCGCGTCGTCAATGTATAAGAAGAGCTTTGGGTTTCGTCCGAGCAATTCCGACAAATAGTCCAGTGGAGCAAAATCGCCTTGCATTGAGTAGAGGCCGTCACAAATGTACCAAATGCGGTCATAAGAACGACTTTCTCTCTCAACCAAGTTGCTCAGCTGATCGAGCCTTCCGTGTCGCAAATAACACTGCCTGGCACCGTGAAGGAGGCCCGCAGCGATTTGCAGGCTGGCATGGGCAAACTGGTCGATAATAACACTGTCATTCGCCCGGACTAAAACAGGTAGCGAAGATATGTGCCCGAGTGTGGTGCTGCCTGTGACTAGGACATGTCCCTGGCAAATTCGATTTAGGTTTTCCTCGAGTTCCAAATACAACGACGATTGCAGGTATCCTCTAGAAAATGAGAATTGAGTGCCAAACTCTCTCAACGCCTGCTCCGCACCCAGAATCAACTCAGGTCGCCGCTCCAGACCCAAGTAGCTGCAGCTCCCGAAATTTAGGAGCTCCTGGCCATCGACGCACAGTGACCCAGACCGCTCGGCAGCAACGCTCGCCGTTTGCATAAATAATCCGCTGGCCAAGGCTTCGATCATGGCTTGATCGACAAGATCCACCAATTTCGCAGGCGAGAACTCCTTCACCGGGTTCGATTTCATGGCAGCACAATCCTCTCCAGTTATTGGGTGATCGCGGCTTACCAAGGGAGCGCAACACCAATTGCGCTAGCCAGCCCCCAAACGAAAGATAGCTGTTCATCGCGTGGGGGCTAGAAACCTATCTCTCAAATGCGACGACTGCTGCTTCACATTAGGGAAAGGTAATGTCATGCTGGTTTCTACCGCGAATTTCGGCGTGGTCGTACAATATGGACTAACGCCCACTTGGCGGATTCAGTTAACAGCTAATTCGACGTTGCGAGGGCTGACAGTGTTAGACGACAAGCGCGAAAGCAATGCACAGCTACCGTCAACAAGCGCAGGGAGCAGTAGACCGCGGGCCATATTGAACCCGATACAGCGCGTTCACTATGCAGATGATGGCCTAGTCATGGCGGAAGTCGGCAACACTTGTGTCGCAATTTGGCGAACTAAACCGGTTAAATTTCTTTTTGACCGTCAAGTTTCAGTCCTGTGCGATGTGATTCGCAACCATAGCAAACCGATTGGATTTATCTGTATCGTCGAGGCCAAGACCCCAGCGCCCAGCGACGACATTAGGAAGGCCTCGGTGGAAATGTTGACATCGCGGAAGGAAAACCTAGCCTGCGTGGTGGGAGTGATTGCCGATAAAGGGTTTACGTCTGCCATAACCAGAAGCGTTCTGGCCGGCATGGCATTCCTACTTTCTCGCGATGATTTTCGCGTCAATTTCACCGAATCGGTCGAACGCGCAGCGAACTGGATGTCAACCTACGTTGAAATTGGAGCAATTTCTTCTTACTGCAGTACCATTGAAAGCTACCGCTCATTACTTGTAGGTCGGGGTGGCGCGGAGCAGTGCGCTCTTACGGATCACGATTCTCGGGCATAAGGTTCGCCTTTCAGAATGGTCAAAGCTCGGTATAGCTGTTCGAGAATCAATACGCGCGCAAGCCTGTGAGGCAGCGTCATCGAGGATAGGCTCAGCCGGTAATCCGCTTTTTGCGAGATTTGTTTTGGTATTCCTTCCGTGCCTCCAATGATTATGGCAATTCGTCCTTTGCCTTGGCTGCTCCAGCGGGTCAATACGCCCGCAAACTGCTGACTACTGTAGGACTCACCATCCACCTCTAGCGCCACATTGACGTCATCCTTCGGCCACCGACGAACTAGTTCCGCGTCACCTCTAAGTTCTACAATTTCGCAGCGGGAATAATGACGGATTCTACCGAGGTAATCCGCCACAAGTGCATTCCACTCTGGGCCACGCATTCGCCCCACTGTGTACAGCGTGATTTGCACGGCCTCATTTGTCCGGCTTGGTGCTGGACGTGGAAATCGGTATACGGCGCGCGTCTAGCCACAACCCATCCAAGTCATAAAGTGTTCGCGATTCGTTAAGGAACACGTGCACAACTACGTCCACGAAATCAATAAGTACCCAGCGTGCAGCTGGAAGCCCTTCGATCGCGACGGAATGAGTTCCGTTCTTGTGCAAATGTTCGTCTACTGCACGTGCAATCGCAGCAACGTGGCGTTCGTTGAGCCCAGTCATTAGCACCAGATAGTCAGCGTAATCAACCTTGCCCGTTACATCTACAATGTCTACGGCGCTGGCCTTCTTATCTAGGGCCGCTTCTGCTGCCAATATTGCGATTCTTTTGGATTCATTGGTCGGGGTCGCGTGCAACTGCGACACCCGAATCTTCCCCGCCTTCCGAGCTGGCTTCGGCTTGGGTGCGATCTTTCCAGTCTTGCCTTTTCCTTTGGTTGGGGCAGGCATTAGCTCCTCACCTGCCCCTC
Organism: uncultured delta proteobacterium; assembly: GCA_963819085.1. Taxonomy (GTDB): domain Bacteria; phylum Myxococcota_A; class Polyangia; order Polyangiales; family Polyangiaceae; genus FEN-1139. The sequence goes on along the minus strand of CAWFUX010000028.1, from coordinate 138,030 downwards.
ACCAAGCACAACCCATTTCTCGGATGTCAAGCTGGTGAGCCCCATGGGGCCATATGCGTGAAGTTTCGACGTTGATATTCCGATCTCGGCACCGAGGCCCAGTTCCCCGCCATCGTTGAAGCGGGTCGAAGCGTTTACTAGTACGCAACTCGCGTCGACGTCGTTGAGCCAGCGTTGTGCATTAGCGTAAGAATTGGTGCAAATTGCTTCAGAGTGATGTGAGCCGTACCGATTGACGTGCCCCAATGCCGCATCCAGATTCGACACGACTCGCACCGCGAGAATCTTGGCCAAGAATTCGCAGCCCCAGTCGTCCTCGGTTGCCAGTTTCGCTCCAGGAATGTATTTCATGGTTTCGTTGCATCCGCGCACTTCAACTTGATGTTCGGCAAGTGCTTTGCCGATTTCGGGCAATGCAATTGGCGCGGCCTCCGCGTGCACGAGTAGACACTCCAATGCGTTGCAAACCCCAGGGCGCTGCACCTTGCTGTTAATGACTAAATTGACAGCCATTGACACGTCGCTGTCGGCATCGACGAACAGATGACAGACCCCTTTGAAATGTTGGACGACTGGCACCCTCGAATGCTCAGTGACAAATCGGATCAGTCCCTCCCCGCCCCTGGGAATTACCAGATCTACCCATTGGTCAAGTGAAATTAGTTCCTTGATTGTGTCCCGGTTCTCGGCGGAAACAATCTGCACGGCACTTTTTGGCACACCCGCACTGGCGATTGACTCTCCGATGACCAGACCCAAAACCCTGTTAGTCTCGGCGGCTTCCTTGCCGCCCCTCAACAACACTGAATTGCCAGACTTCAGGCACAATGCAGCAGCGTCAACCGTTACATTCGGGCGGGATTCATAGACCATACCAATCACGCCGAGTGGGATGCGTTGCCGGGCGACCTGCAAACCGTTCGGGCGCCTGACCATTGCGGTGCGGCTCCCAATTGGATCATCGAGCGACATAACGTATTCAACTGCTGCGGCAGTTGCCTCGACCACTTTGGAGCCCATCCCGAGCCGATCGATCATTGCTGCCGACAGTCCGGCGGCCCTGGCATTGGCCAAATCGACCACATTAGCCCCTTCGATCGCCGAGATATTGGTGCGTAGGCCGTCAGCCATTGCAGCCAGCGCCCGATCCTTCTGCGAATGAGTCAGGGTGGCTAATACAGTGGCTGCGGCTCTGGCTTTTTCGGCCTGCTGGCGCACGGTCGTGGGTTCCATCACTGAGTACTAATCGGAATTTTCCGACCCACCACCGGCATCTTCGACGGGCACAGTTGCGTGTGCGTGCGGCGCGTCCTTCCGCCCGCCTTCGGCATTATTCGGCCAAGGTGTGACAATCGGTCGCTCATATTCGGGAGCAGGCAGTGTGGGTCTGGCGACATCTCCGCCACAACCCGCTAAACTCACTGAACACGTGACCAAGAAGAGGCAGACTAGATTCGTATTAGACGGCATTGGATGTCCTTCGGCGCGTTCTTGGCGTTGTTGGGGACAATCAGGCGCAACTCTCTGGATTGTCGAAGGCCAACTTTGCGAATCAAATGAACACACCCCTGCGCTGGCGCAGACCCAAACTCAGTTGGTCTTGAATTGCTTTCTGAACAACGTGGACTTGATCGGCGATCTGATTGGAATCCGCATCCGCGCGACCTCGAAATCTCAAAGGTTCTCCAAAGTACAAGCGATATTTCGTCGGCAGCGGGACTTGTCCGAACGGAATATACATTTGCGGAATTAACGGATAGACTGGCATTTTAAGCCAACGAGCCAGACGCTCCGAGTTGCCGAGATTGATGTACTGCTCCTCCGCGCCAATTATCGCGACTGGCAAGATCGGAGAATTGGTCTCTAGAGCGATACGCAAGAATCCGTGACCGAACGGTTGGAGTTGGTAGCGCCGAGTAAACGGTTTGGATATCCCGCGGATGCCTTCTGGAAAGACCAACAATGCCTCCTCGTCGTCGAGTAACTTGGTAGCCGCTTCGCGGCTCCCAACGACTGAACCAATTTTGGAAAAGAATGTAGAAACGAGCGGCAAATTTGCAACCCAGCGGTCAACCATAGCCCGAATAAGGCGCGGCTTCGGAGCGTCAAAGAACAGCGCACATCCCAAGATGGCTGCATCAATTGGCAGCTGACCGGAATGATTGGCAGCAATTACGACGCGACCCTCCGGCACCCTGTCCACCCCGTGTATCTCGGTTCGAAAATAAAACCGATGAAACAGCGCACATAGGCGCACCGCAGTCTGCACTGTTCGCACGTCCAGCCCATATGGATCTATGGGGTATCTCTTTCTAAGTTCCTCAAATCGCTGTGCAAAGTCTCCACCCAACCAACGGAGGCTGAAATCGTCTGCCGCACGCGCAGCCCACTTCAGAAACCCGCGGCTCTTTGCCTCCGAATTATCAAATCTAGGCTCACCAAGGGGCGCCAGGGTTGTGGGGTCGGGCATGCATCCCGACAATACCTCATTGCCCAAGGCGCTCCAGCGGGACATCGTCACTAGGTTGGAAATTCCTGTGTGGCCCGGTGTTCCATTGAATCTCTCCCGTTTGGACTTGTCCGGCTGCAATCTCGAGCGGCACAAATTGGTCCTTGCCCCGAGATTAGCGTGTGTCTTATTGGACCAATCCCGAGAATTCCGTGCTAACTCCGCCAGCCTTACGACGTGGTTCAAAAGTCAGAATTATTGCCCCTTCGGGACCATTTAGCCGCCCGTTGTTCTGGAGGGCGCTTGGTTGGCTTTCGAAATATTACCGCCCGATTTTCGATCCGACAATATTCAAACGTGATGGGTTTCTTGCAGGTTCGGACGAACGACGTCGGTTGGAATTGCAGTTTGCCATAGATGATCCCGATACTTCCGCGATAGTCGTCGCGCGTGGAGGCTGGGGTGCCGCCAGGCTCACGTCAGGTGTTGACTTTTCGGGCTTGATTTCACATCCTAAGTGGATAGTGGGCTATTCGGACCCGACTACTCTGCACATTTGTGCTTGGCAAATCGGAGTTGCGTCGATGCACGCGAACAACCTGGTTGGCCTCGGACGGGGCGATGCGGAAGCGCGGAATGTCTGGCTAGAAGCCCTTGAATTCCCGGAGAAATGCAGAAACGTTGGCAGGCCAGCCCCTCTGCGGTGGAAAAGCCTCGGGAGTTCTCGTCGGCGGCAATCTCACGGTCCTGTTCAGCAGCCTCGCAGCGGGCAAACTTCACTTTCCCGACAATTGCATTTTGGCTCTCGAAGATATCGGCGAGTCGTCCTACCGCGTCGATCGCATGCTCTGTGCGTTGGTGAATTCGGGTGCGACCGACAAAGTCGCCGCTTTCGCGTTCGGACAGTTCATCGACTGTGACGCGGGCAAATTCGGGGTATCAATCAGCGAAATCGTGAGCAATCAAATGGGGCGCGCGAGTGTACCGGTGGCAACTGACCTTCCATTTGGTCACGGACGAGTCAACGTGCCCCTGCCTTTTGGCACACGAGCCACATTGAATGGCACAAGCGGCGAACTCTGCTTAGGGAATTCGGGAGTGAAGTAACCTACTTCACACCGGACTCATTCGAGCAGCTCGGAATCATCGACGGAGATCCCGTCTTCTTCAGCTTCCTCGACCTCAGACAGAGTCGGTGCTGCCGGGGGACCCGATGGCCGTACAGGGCTGGGCGGAGCCGGCACATTGGGTCTAACCGACGGAGGTGGCGGCGGCATTGCGCACCCCAGGAGCGCCCTTCGTTGGAGGCACTGGAAGCGGAGGGCGCGCACTCGTTCGCACGGGTGGAGGTGGCGGAGGGCGACGTGCTGGGGCTCCTGAAGCGGATACTCCGGATTGGGCAATGGGAGGCGGTGGCGTTGCGCCCAATGGAAGAGCGTCGGTTTTGGCGGAATGTTCGCCCGGATCACCTATCTTGCGGGGTGGCCCAGGGGGCGACTTCGACGGACCCACGTGCGAGTCAACGGGCTTTTCAACAACTTCTCCGTCCAAATCGACGTCAATTCCCGAAAGTGTATCTTCTTCCGATTCCTTGCTAGAAAGGGAATCAGCAGCTGCGTCGGGCTCTGAAGTAGTGGAACTCGTGAGAGTATCTCGTCGAGGCAAATCCAAATCAGAAGCATGGTCCGATAGACTGTCCGCGTCGGCATTCGGAATGCCGGGGGCTTTTCCGTTATTCGGAACTGCCGAACGAACCGGCGTAACTGGCTTGGGACGAGATTCAGCGGGAGGCTCCGCATGCGCGCCCTTATCAATGCTTGAGCCCTCGATAGAATCCGGTGGCGGGGCGTCGCTCGATGACCGCTTCAGCATATTGCTCTTCGCCCTGTCTAGGCCGGCAGTTGCTTCCGGATCTCCTGATTTCATTCGCAATACGCGACGCCAGGCATCGGCCGCTTCGCGGGCATCCGCCAACTTTTCTTCCCATAGTCTTGCGACTTTCCTAGCAAGATCAGTACGCTGCGCCGGGTCTTTTCCGCGCAAAATTTGGTCCTCCAGGAGCTGAACCATGCCCTTGTGGTCACCAATTTGCTCGTAAAGCTCGCCCAACTGTTGAATTACAGTCTGATCGGCTGGCGAAAGATCGTGGAGGCGCTTCAGATCTGCGGCCGCGCCCTGCTTGTCGTGAAGCTGCTCGGCCCGCAATTGAGCACGTCTGCTCAAAATCTTGCGAACGAGCGGCCCGTCAAACACTTCCTCGAGCGCTCGGCTCAGAACGGTCTCTATTCGAGTCAAATCACCGCAATCTCGCGCTAACGCCTCAAGTTCATCGAGACCTTCATCATCTACGTGAGTTATCAGCGCGTCACCCAGCCATGTAAATGCCTGCTCGAGATCTTTCAGTTCAGTCGAGACCAATGCTGCTGCACGCCGCAGGAGCATGCCGCGCGTACGGCCACCGTCACGGGACCCCTGTCCACCCGCTGACATAGCTTCAGCCAGAGTCCGTCGTAGTGTCTCCTTGCCCAACTTGGCGTCGGTCTCCGCCGCTATGCCCTCCAATACGTCCAAGGTCTCCGGCTGCACCGAGCCGCCAAGCGCGATATCGAAGAACTCACGCGCTCGATCCAGCGCCGAAAACTCCGCGGCGATCTGTGCTGCGCGCCCAAGTGCCATCAATCTATCCTGCGGCAACTTGCAGCGAGTCACCTGTCGTTCGTAAAGACCCATAATGAGCTGGTGATCTTTCGCTAAATCTGCCAGGCGCTGCAGCAAAGGCTCAACGTCAACCGGGTTCACGCTGGTCAGGGCTTGCTCACCGTGCTGTATCGCCTCCTCGAGCTCCACTCCGGCACTAGCCAAAACCTCGGCTTGACGCACAGCTTCCTCGGCGCGAGCGCTGCCTGATAGCTCCTGAACCATCAAATCGTGGGCAACTTCCAGGGCTTCGAGATCCTTTAGCTTGACTGCAATATTTTCCAATTGCGAAGCCAGTTCAGCGTCAGCCGCGCGAGAATGAACCAATTCTCGGGCCACTTTTGCGGCATCAATGTCGCGACCCACTTCGACAAATCTGTCGAATGCACCGCGCAACGCCTCGTTGCGGTCGTCGCCTGCAGGGGCTTCGAGGTGCCATTCGACTAGCTTTGACGCCACTATCCCCTTCCAGCCGAGACTGTCACCTAACTTCACATACTCTTCACGGCAGGCGATATCGCCCAAATCTGCAATTTGCAGCAACGCGGCCAACGCCTCATCGCTCTTGCCCAAATTGTCGTTGAGGACTTGGGCTAGACGACGCGTCATGACGCTGAGCTCCTCTTCGTCACCCTCGATCCCGATGAGTTCACTCAAATGCCTGGTGAAACGGGGCCAATCTTCAACTTGCTCAGCCAAGGCACTCAGTCTTCGAAGCGCATCATAGTCCTCTGGATCCAAGCCCCTTACAATGTCCAGACGCGAAATAGCCGCTCCGGGATCCTCAAGACGCACCTCGTACAAATCAGCAAGTCTCTTGGAAATTTCTAGCTTGGTTGCGGGATCGTTGACGGAAGCCAGGCGACGCTCCAATGCTTCCGCGACGCCCTTAGGGTTGTCTAGCCGCTCATGTAGTTCCGCGATAGTCGATAGTGCTTCAGCGTTGTTCGGCTGGAAATCACGTAAAATCGTCTCGTAAAGGCTGATGGCGCTCGCAGGGTCATCCACCATGTCGGCCAGTATCTTGGCCTCACGGAGCATGACCCCGACCCGATCACCTGGTTCTGGCAGCAGCTGCGCCAACCTCGCTAAGTACTCGACTGCGTCTTGTGCTTCGCCACGCTGTTCCGCGTCGTCCGCGAGCAACGTCAGAACCTCTATGTCGTCGCCGTCGGCCAATGACAGTACTAGGCTTTCGCGTGCCGCGTCCGCATCCTCCAGCACGTCGCGTTGCAGTTCACTGGCTCGCTTTCGCAGGAGTCTGCGTTTGGGCGCATCCGTAAGCATTTCAGCCCGTCGCAGCAGAAAAATCACGCGTTCGTCCTGGCGACCCGCCGCTTCATGACTCTTCTCGAGCTGATCGGCATATTCGTCGTTGTTCGGATCCAGCTGGGTCGCCTGTTCGAGTCTCAGCAACGCGCTCGCTTCATCACCCGAGCGCACCAGATAAAAAGCAACTGTCGCGAACAATTCGGCTTGTTCGGTTGGAGACTCGAGCAATTGAGCGCGCTCGTCGGCAGCCGCTGCTGCTTGATCCCAAGCTTCAGCCTCGACATAACAACGTTCGGCATTCGCCCACAAGGCAATCGTGGGCGCTAGCTGCGCGGCTTCGGTAAAGGCATCGCCAGCGCCCACGAAGTCGCGTTGTGCCTCGCGCATTTCGCCCAGTTTTTGGTAGAGTTGTGCCCGCGTGACCTCATCGGAAACTGAAGTTACGTTCTCCGCAATCACTTGAACTGCGAGATCGAATCGCTCTCCCTTTTCGAAACTACGAACGGCGGAAAGAATTGCTGTTTCGTCGTCTGGTAACAGTGCCGCCACGCGAGCCCAGGTTTGACCCGTGGCCACCGGGTCCCGGCGCTTCTGTTCGTGGATTTTGGCAATGGTCCGTTCCATCCCGACGCGTCGCTCGACGTCAGCTTCTTGCTCCGCTTCCTGTTCAAGCAAGACAACTAAATCATCCCATCGACCCGCTCGCTCGAAGAGTCGTCGCAATTGCTCGCGAGAGTTTTCGTCCTCGGGCTCGAGCGCCACGAGTTCCTGCCAGGCTTTGATAGCGCTATCGACGTCGCGCAACTGAGTCTCGCAAAGACCCGCCAATTCCCGAAGCCACGTGTGGCGAGCTTCGAAGGGCGCATCGGCGACCAGACTGGCCGCCATCAACAAATCCCGAAGCTCAGGATACTTGCGACGTTGACGGAAGTAACCCTCCATGAACGCAACGGCCTCTTCGTTCGCACGGTCGAGTTCGAGCACTTGTTGGTATTTCTCGGCGGCTTCGGGCTTGCGAGCTTTGCGAGCCAGTGCGTTGGCTTGGTCCAAAAGCGCTTGCACACGTTCGAGCGCCGGCGCATCCGCGGCGGGAGCCAGCGCTTCAAACAGAGAGTCGTCGATAAGACCCTGCTGTGCGAGCCGATTCACGAATTCGCGCGCCTGAGGCGCCAAAGCGCCCCCAGGATTCGCCTTCAAATACCCCGCGGCGTGGCGTGCAACCTCCGCTTCCCGGTTGAGCTGTTCCCCGTAGTACATGGCGAGTTGCGCGGCTCGGTCGTGCCGGGGATCGATCTCGAGCGCACATACGGCATAAGAAAGGCCGTGATCGCCTGGATACTCTTCAGCAAGTTCGACGAAGAGCTGAGCGCCCTCTTGCCGGTCCACATCACTAATTGGCTGTTGCGACTGAACGCGCTCGAGCGCAATTGTGGCCAAGAACTGCTTTAGCGCCGGATCCGTGCCACCCTCTTCACCACGCGCGTTACGGAGCGCGACCGCAGCGCCAGCCAGATCGCCTGCACTGCGGCGAACATTCGCTTCATCTTGGTAAAGAGCAAGCTTACGCTCGGGGTCGTCAACGATCCTTTGCTCCAGCTCGAAATAGGGGATTGCATCCGACCACGCCCCTTCAGCCTTCAACAATTCTCGTAGCGCGTAGATCGCAAATTGACTCGTCGGGTCGAATTCAATAGCCTTTCGGTAGTTGTCAGCAGCCTTCTTGGTTTGAGATAGCGGGGGCTCGCTCCACAACCGTCCCAGCTCTTCATGTACTTGTGCCAACGGTTGACGAAGCGCGTTATCTCGAGCTGCGAGTGGAGTCAGTGCCTTTGAGCGCCGCTCGAGCAGCGCAACCAGCGCCTTAGCATCGCCTCGTTCGCGATAAAGTTCTGCCAATCGATCCGCAGCTGCCGCTTGGGTCGGGTCACGTTCGATAGCCGCCATCAGGGCGCGAGCGGCTCTAGGTGCATCGCTCAATGCTGTCGTCCAAACGTTGGCGGCCTCCGTTAGCCAATAACAAGCCAGTGCCGGATCAGTGCTCCCATTGCCCACGCGCTCAAGAATCGTGGCGTACACTTTGGGGTCTGATTGGCCCGCCTGGTGCGCCATCGTCAGGGCTTCGTGGTCGTGTGGGTTCTGAACTAAGCGCCCAACGATTGACTCAATCTCGCGCGAATCCATATGCCGGCGGACGCTAACATTTTGAAACCCTTGGCGGCAATGCAGCGACCATCACTATATGATAGCCACCGATTGAAGTAAGTAATTGTCCTACATAACCTCTTTTGAGAACTTGCGGCCGGTCTTCAAGAGCCTGAGAGACAATTGTCCTTTAAGCAGCGCAGCGTATTACGGGCCGGACTTTCCAATCTCTAAGCAACGCCGGGGAACTAAGCGCCGTGATTCAGCAAAAACCACATAAGTCCAACCTGCGTACTTGGATTTGGGGCTTGCCCTTATTGATAATTTTGGGTGTTTTTCTTGGTTCCTGGCATCACGTGGCCACGTTTTTCGTCGGGCGAGAAGCACTGCACTTCCACTGCACAACGCAAGGGTCCGCGTCCGCCGCGGGCCCCGATGGATCGAACAGCCAACCGAAACGCCCGGGAATCCCCATACCGAATCACCGGAGGATCAAACATTTCAGCCTAGCTAGCAGCACGGAAACCGCCCAATTCGGCCAAATCGAATTGATTGACGTCGGTGACGACACGCCGAACCTGGCCGAATTTGTGGCTCACCAGGCGGCAGCCGCATACGAGAATAAACAGGTTTGCCTGTTGGTCACCATGTTACCTGAATGCCCCGGCTGCGCATCTTTGGGGTATGCTATTGCGAAGAATACCTTGGGCAGTGCCTTGGGAAAGGTCCGAATCGTGCGTCTGGACCTCGATGAATTCGAGGAAGAGCTCCGGAGCTTGCATCTGCCAATCGACCGGGTCCCCGGTTTCATCCGACTCGATCAGTTTGGCAAGGCGGTGGACTTCTTGGACGCCGGAGAGTGGAACACGAATGATCCGGCAGAATTTGCGCCCATTATCGCCGCCTTTGTCCACGGGCTTCTGACGAAACGCCGGCACCCCTGGCTTCGAAATCCGGAATCATCAGCCGTAGATCTTTAGAGCATATCTCTCGGCCGACATATCCCACATTCCTAGAGGATGGAATTTTGATAGTATCGGCCCTCCCGTCCTCGTATCGGTTAGACCTCAGGGGCATTGGTGCCCGTTGGAAACAAATACCTTGGAGAATACCCTTCGCGCTGACCTAAACCAGCTTCATTCCGCCGGCAAGAGCCTGTCGTTACATCAGACAATTGCGATTCTCGTGCCGCTTGCAGTGGAGACTGCACAGCGCCACGCGGCCGGTATGCGGTTCTACGTTCACCCCTCTTCGATCGTTCGAGGTCAGAACAATCGGTATCAAATCTCGCTCGATCTTGGCCAGCAGCTCCCCGTTTCTCCCCGCGACCGCGCGTGCCTGGCACCCGAAGAACGAGGGGGTGGCACCGGGAACGCGCGGGCTAGCGTTTATGCAATGGGGGCACTCCTTTACGAATTGCTCACCGGTGAAATCGTCGGACCGGGCATGAGGCGACCTTCAGAATTGGCGGCGGGCATCCCCGCAATGGTCGAGGAAATACTGGGCAAGGCATTGGTCGCAGATCCGACACATCGCCCTGATGATTTGTTGGCATTGGCCCAAGCGCTGCATCACATGGCGCCGACTGCAAGCGGTCCACCACCGCCCGCTGACGAGTCTCACCTCGACGGCGACGCGGGATTCACGGTGGACGTTTCGATGTCGATGCTGCCCCCCGTTCCTCGCAATAAAAGCGTCAGTCCGTTCGAAATGCAAGTCGTAGAAAGCCGAAAAAAGCCGGTCATTCGCGATGAGCGTGTTCACGAACTTTCCGCCGTCAAAGCTCAGCTTGAGAGCGACCCGCGACCTCGATATGTCGTTGTGAAAGGCGGCATGGATCACGGTCCATTTTCCGCGGTCGAGCTCCTTCAACAAATTGCCACACATAATTTCGTAGACGGCGACATATTGCGCGACTCACTCAGCAATGACGAGCGACCGATCAGGGAATGGGAGCAGTTTGCCCCCTTCGCAGAACAAGCACGTCTACACCGCGACATAAAGGCGGAAAAAGCGGCTCTCGAGCGGACCGTGGTCAACGAACAACGGAGCACTCGCGGCAAGGCATTTTTCGGAATTTTGGCCGTGGGTGCGGTACTCGCAATTGCCACAATTTGGTTCATCAAAGCACGCGGCAAGAAGAGCGACAACGTCGCAGTGCATGGAGATACAGCAGTAAATATCGAAATGGACGGGGCGCTAAAGGGCGGGAAAAAGGAGGGCGGCGGCGCACGCGTACTGGGATCGCAGGGTGGCTTTCCGATGCTTGCCGGTGGTCAAAGCTGCGAGTCTGCGCAGGGTGCTTACGTCGAGGAAATGAAGATTGGCCAGCATGGACAAGCGGACATCACAGCGGGTCAATATGGGGCAATCCTAAATTCCGGCAGTTACTTCTCTGGATGCGGAGTTCCCGACTCGATGTCGATCAATATCTGCGCTGCGGTGCAAAATGGTCGAGCAGTGGGTGTATCCGTTACGACGAGTCCACCCAACGGTCGCGTCGCCGCATGCATCAATTCTTCGGTTCGACGCCTGAATTTTCCCGCGCATCCAAAACTCGACGTGACGCGCACTACGTTCGCAGCTGCACATTAGGCGGTGTCGCTTGTTATTCGGGAAAGCCAATCGCAGCCGTAAATGCCGATTGCTCCGGTGGCGAGGCGCCTATCTATCCCCACTACTTCCACTAGTCTTGGGATGCACAGTTCCTGTCGCGCGTAACTTGGACGAACTGTCCGCCAACCGCGTCGCGACCGCACTCGAGCAAGGCGGAGTCTCCGCTGCCAAGGAAAGCGACTCACAAAACGAAGGCAAGTGGCTCATCTCTGTTCAGCGTTCCGATGCGTCGTATGCACTGGGCGTCTTGTCCAAAGAGGGCTTGCCTTCCCGCGAACGGCCCGGGGTGGCTGAGTCGGTAGCCCAAGGCTCTCTCGTGCCCAGCATGCAAAGCGAACAGGCTCGACTGTTGGCTGGGCTGGCGGCGGATTTAGAACGAACCATTGCTGAGATTGACGGGGTTGCGTCTGCCCGAGTTCACTTAGCCACACCGGCCAGCGACCCGCTTTTTGACACCCAGGAACGCGCTGCGGCGAGCGCGTCCGTTCTAATTCGTCACCATGGCGTTGAATTGCGAGTGTCGCCCGACGCAATCCGACGTCTCGTAGCTGGCGCGGTATCGGGCTTGGCTGCGGAGCACGTCGTGGTTGTGACCACGCAGGTGTCTACGCAACCACTATCACGGCGTAAGATGGCTCCTTTCGGCCCGTTTTCTGTGGCCCGAGAGTCCCTTACGGGCTTGAGAATCGTTGCCGGTGGTTTCGTCGCCCTTAACCTTTCAATGTTGTTACTCGTGGTGGTATTTTGGCGGAGGGCTCGCAACAGCGGGCTCGGCCACTTGCCCAAGCAGAAACCGAGTTCCTCAGAATCCTGGTAACTCCGTCGGTCATCAAGCCAAGGTGACTAACGTGTCCCCATCCTCAACGGAATCTCCGGGCGACACCGCAATCGTCGCAACAATTCCGGTTGACATGGAAGCAACTGGAACCTCCATTTTCATCGATTCAATGAGTACTACCGTCTGGTCCGGTGTAACCGAATCTCCCACAGTCACTAGAATTTTCCAGACGATACCTGTGATAGGTGCGACGATAGCGGTGGTCATAGGCGGCGCGAACTCTACCGACCCAAATGCCAATGTAAAGCGCGGCGACGCAGGCAAACACTCAAAATCTATTGATTATGCAGATAACGCGTTGCAGGCCGGACCGAGGCTGGTCACACTCAAGTGCGGGAAATCAAAAGTCTCCAATAAAGTCGATGATTTTTGCGGAACATTGCACTAAATAATTTGGCCGTTGACGAGCCCAGCTTGCCCTTGTAGGGAAACTGGAAGACAGCATCGCTGCACCGAGGAACGAAATGCCCATGGCAGAACAGCAAAAAGAAAGCTCCGTACTTTTTTCTCTCAAGGAGCTGATGAACCTCGAAGAAGACCGCATTCGGGAGGAAGAGGCCCACAAGGAGGCCCAAGCCAAAGCTGAATTGGAGGCCCGACAGGCAGCGGAGCGCGCGGCACGAGCAGCCGAGGAAGCGCGTTTGCGTAATGAGGAAGAAGCTCGGCGAGTCGAGGAAACGCGGCGCAAGGAAGATGCAACTCGCCTCGAAGCCATTCGCCACGGAGAACTCGAAAAGGCGAGGGCCGAGGCGGAGCATCGAGCACGCCTGGAAACCATGACGGCGCAGCAGGCGCATGAACAGACTTTGGCGGCATTGACGCAGGATAAACATAAGAAGCGTCTGCAGATCAGCGTGGGCATCGCAGTTGGTGTATTGTTGATTGGCGGAGTTGCGGGCGGCATTACTTACAAGCAGAATCAAGAGGAAGCGCAGAAGCGTGCCGCGATCCACGAAGCTCAGCTGAAGGATGCCGAGGAGCGGTTACGTCGAGTACAAAACGAATTCGACTTGGCCAAGAGCAAAGAGCAGGAATTGCAGGGGTCCTTGGCCAATGCGAAAGATGAGGCCACTCGCGCGAAGCTGCAGGCAGAATTGGAACAGCAACACCAAAAGACTCAGGCTGTAGGCAGATCTCTGAAGGGCGGTGGTTCCGGAGACAAGCCAGCAAAGAAGAGCAATTGTTCGCCCGGCGACCCATTGTGTGATTGATTCGATGAGTGGTGTGACAGTCAGGTCCGGTCGAAAGCACCTGGCGTTCGCTTTGGATTATTCCGAAGTGAATGCGGCCGGTATTGTGGTTGAACAGGTCGCGCCCTTCGTGGGCGTGCTAAAAATTGGTCTCGAAATGTTCGTTCGAGAGGGTCCGAGTGCTCTCAAATTGGGAGCCCATCTCGGTTGCGACACCTTCCTCGATCTGAAACTCCACGACATTCCGGAGACCGTTGAGCGCGCGGTAGCCAATGCTTGCCAGTTGGGTGTTCGCTATTTGACCGTTCACGCATCGGGAGGTCCCCGAATGTTGTCGCAAGCAGCGGAACGGGTCGCAAAAGAGGGATCTGAATTGACTCTTTTGGCTGTGACCGTCCTGACTTCCCTTGACGGTTCGGATTTGGAGGCTCTAGGAATTCGCAATTCACCGGCCGAGCAGGCCTTAGCTCTGGCTCGGCTAGCACAGTCGGTGGGTGTAAATGGTTTTGTTTGCGCCGCCTCAGAAGTGGGTCGGTTGCGAACCGAATTGGGCCCGTCCGCTACCTTGGTCACGCCGGGGATACGCCCTGCGGGACTAGCGGTGAATGATCAAAAGAGAGTAGAAACGCCTGAGTCAGCCGTGCGGGCCGGTTCGAGCTTGCTGGTCGTTGGTCGTCCAATTCGCGATGCTGCCGACCCGCGCGCCGCTGCGGAAAAAATCGAGCGCGAAATTGCGCGAGCTTTGGAAAGCTAGCTTCCAGTGGAGATCCGGGAATTCGTGAACATAACCGTGACAGGGTCGGGCAATCGCGGCCGTTCGGGTTCATGAATCAGGCCGGCAAAAATCGCCTGATAGTGGGCTTGCAGCCCGTTAGGGAGGCGATCCGCGTGCATAAATCCAGGCTGGAACAGGTGCTAGTGGACGCGCGCCCAACGCCCCGCCTAAATGCGATTGAGCGATACGCACGCGATCAAGGTGTGGTCCGGGTCGAACGAGTAACCGTGCAAGAGCTCGAGCGGCATTCGGGCGGCGTCCAGCACCAGGGGGTTGTTGCCTATGCTCCGCCGCTAAAGCTCCTCACTTTAGACAACCTGGTGGGGGACGAGAACCTTCTGGCCGTGGCACTAGACGAAATCCAAGATCTCAGAGAATTTCGGCGCGGTGGTCCGTTCGGCCGTTGGAATTGCCGGGGCCGCGATCATCTGGGGTGAAAATGCATCAGCGCCGCTGAGTCCAGCGATGTTCCGTGCCTCGGCAGGGGCGATAGAGCAGGCTCGGCTGTGTCGAGTCGCATCATTGCGGGACGCGCTGAGGCGACTAGCTGATTCAGGAGCTCAAGTGATTGGACTCGATGCCCGAGCACCGCGGGCGCTCCATGAGATGTCCCTTGCCGGACCAGTCGTATTGGTCATCGGCAGTGAGCATGAGGGAATTGGTAGGGGTATCAGGCCAGCGTGCCAAGGTTTCGCTAGGTTGCTGTCCGCGGGAACCCTAGACTCACTGAACGCATCAGTGGCGGCTGGCATCGCTCTACATACCGTGCTGGTTTCAAGAATAAATACAGTGCGTTAGATATCTCGATCTGATCGCTTACATTATGGACTTCAGCCGGTGAATAGCCGTTGGGGTGTCTCTGTCCACTCGATCTATTGAATAGATTCAAAACTCGCGCATTGAGCAAGGCGAAGAACTCAATGATTCTAAGCTATTGCATACATATCCTTAATTAACTTTTGTTTGCCCTTAGTGCGACCCTTAAAAGTACTACTTCATGCGCGGGACAAGACCCTTATAAATACGTCGATTGCGCGTTGAATTTCCGATTCACTCGTGGTTTCACCGAGTGAGATTCGGAGCGTTGAGCGAGCCCTGTTTATGCCGAACATGGCAGTGATTACCGGCGATACTTCAGCTGTACCCGCGGCGCAGGCGCTTCCGCTCGACACGCAAATTCCCTCGAGGTCGAGCGCCGCGACTAACTCTTCAGCCGACCAATTCTCGATGAAAAGACTCGACACGTGACCGAGTCGAGAGGTGGGAGCTGAGACATTGCTCTGGGCAAGCGAGCCCAGTTCTGCCTCGAGTTGATCTCGAAGTGCAGTCAGTCGGTTCTGAGAATTCGCGTAGTCAGAAATTCGATGCAGTGCCGCACCGAACCCCGCAACCAGTACTGGATCGACTGTTCCTGGCCGAAGGCCACGTTCCTGGCCCCCGCCAGCAAACATTGGTGCGGGTACCGGGCGTGTGCCTTTCCACGCTAGTGCCCCGATCCCCTTGGGCCCGCGGATCTTGTGTGCCGCAAGTGCCACGCTGTCCCAGCAGTTCCACGTGGCAACCGGCAGTTTCCCGAGGGCTTGAACTGCGTCCACGTGCAAAATTGCCCCGCAACGATGCACGGTCTCGGAAATTGCAGCGACGGGTTGGATAATTCCAGTTTCGTGATTGACCGCTGTGACGGCCACACAAGTTCCAGCGGGCATCCCGACGAGGTTCCGTTCGACGGATTCGGGCTCGATGATTCCGGACGTCGGGACTGGGAGCCAGCGAACGGGACGGCCCGCAAGCGCCAGCCTTTCGCCCTGCCGCGTAACCGAGGGATGCTCAGTTCGACTCGCCACTAGGCCAGGGACGTCGAATAGTGCCCAATTATTCGCCTCGGTGCCACCGGAGGTGAATGCCAAATCGCGGGGATGGCCACCTATCAACTCGGCCAGCGAATCACGTACGGTGTCGATGAGATTCTTGGAATGGCGTCCCCAAGCGTGAACGCTGGCAGGATTGGCCCAGACATGCGACCCGGCGAACTGCATGGCCGCCAGTACGTCGCTGTGCGGTGGACTAGTCGAGTTCCAATCAAGGTAAATCTTGGACTCTAGGGAACCGAGCGTGTTTGAACTGATGCGACTTACGAAAGTCTCCGCAGTCATGAAGTTGCCGGGGTTGACGCTCTCTCTGGCACGACGAGATAGAAACCTGCACCGCTAAAGCGGACCTCAGCCACGGTTTCGTTCGCGGGTGATGCGCAACGAACCTCACCGCCGTGGCCGCGGGCGATGCCTCGCACAATTGCGAGGCCTACCCCCGTGCCCCCATGTGCTCGAGTGGGCGAACCATCACCCTGAACAAAAGGTTCGAAAAGCTGCTCAAGCGCCGCAGCCGGCACTCCGGGACCGCTGTCCACGACGCAAAGTTCGAAGTGCCCGGTTGCCAGTCGGCGGACCCGAACACCCAATGCACCCCCGGCTGGAGTGAATTTCACGGCATTGTCCAGCAAATGGTCAACCGCTCGCGCCAAGCGTTCGGCATCACCCCAACCCCGAACCCCCGTTCGCGGTACATCGAATACTAGGCGACACCCGCGTTCCTGGATCATCGGACTGCGACGTTCGATGGCTTGGCGTACGACCTGTCCAAAATCGTAGTCGTGGTGCACGAATCGCAAGCGCCCGGTCTCGAGCCCAGTCACGTCCAGGAGATTGTCGATAATGCCCCGGAGCCGCTGCACGCAGTCGTCCATCGCCCGAAGCGCCTTTTCTTGAGCAGGCACAATAGGCCCCATATCCCCGTCCCGGAGCAA
This sequence comes from uncultured delta proteobacterium, assembly GCA_963819085.1. GTDB lineage: Bacteria > Myxococcota_A > Polyangia > Polyangiales > Polyangiaceae > FEN-1139. The sequence goes on along the minus strand of CAWFUX010000028.1, from coordinate 121,248 downwards.
CTTTAGGTACCCAACGATTGGCGTCATCGGGGTCGAGAGTTCGTGCGTGACGTTGCGGTAGAACTCCTTACGGGCTCGGTCCATCTCCACCAGGCTGGCGTTGGCCGACTCGAGTTCGCTGATTTTATTCTCCAGGTGCGAGACAATGCGTTGCCCCTGTTGGCGCAGATGCTTGCGGGCCCGATCGGGCGAGGTCTGCTCGCGTCTCCCACCCAGATACGTTTCGATGGTTTCCGCAAAAGATCGAGCATCGATGGGCTTTTGCAGGTAGCCATCGCAGCCAACGCTGAGGCTGGTGTCGCGATTACCCTCGGCGGTAATCGCGACGATTGGCACATTGCGCAGAGATGGCTCCGAACGCAGCCTCAAAGTAACCTCGTAGCCATCTAGACCTGGAATTGCGATGTCAACAAGCACCAGGTCGGGGAGTTCGGTGCAGGCTTTTCGAATTCCGTCGAGACCGTTAACGGCGTCAATGACGTCAAACCCGGACGAAGCCAAGAGCTTTCTCACCAGGAGACGATTGGCCGGATCGTCCTCGATATGCAGAATTCGCGGCATCAATCAGGCTCAATCATTGACCGTAGTTTGAGGCTTCGGCAAGTCGGAACGCCTCCAGCAACTCCCGAAAACGGTGCCGGCTGAATTCGATATGCCTCGAATTCACCAACTTTTCCCTTCAAAGTCTCGTGCTAGGATGATTTCCGTCGTCATGGTTCGCCCCTGCATAAACCTGTCCGCAATCGTCAGGCTCCGGACATTTGGACGCAACCCATGACTGAGGCTAATGCGAAACCGTCGGGATCGAAGCACCACATACTCGTCGTCGATGACGAAGCAGCGATTCGAACGATGATAGCGCGGGTGCTCGGCGCTCACTATCGCGTTTCCGCCGTTTCAAGCCCCCACGAAGCTTTGGCAATCGCAGCACAACAGCAAAGCATCAATCTGATATTGCTAGACGTAATGATGCCAGGAATGGACGGGTTTGAGCTCGCAAAACGCCTAAAGCTACTGCCCAGCTGTACCAAAGCACCCATAATGTTCCTCACGGCGCGCGACGCCGCAGGCGATAAGATTAAGGGCATTCAGGCAGGGGCCCGCAGTTACATCACGAAACCATTCTCAATTGAGGATCTAACTGCTCGTGTCAAAAAGGCTCTAGGCGATTGAAACACGAGCAAACTGACAACCCGCCCACGGACGATTCAGACCGCAGACCCCTGCGTTTTTGGCCGTCAACGCTGCTCGCATTGGTTTCCGGCATTCTGTATTTTTTGGCGTTCCCAGGCGTCGATATATGGCCTTTGGGCTTTGTCGCTCTGGTCCCTCTGATTGTCGCCTTGCGGGGCCAATCACCACGGCGGGGGTTGTGGCTGGGGTGGGTGTCCGGCTTTGCGATGACGATGACCGGTTTCTACTGGCTGCTCGAAATGCTGCGAGTTTTCAGCGGATTCCCAACGGTGTTGTGCACGCTGTTCATGGCGGTCCTGTGCGCCTTCCAAGCGGGTCGGATGGCATTGGCCGGATGGTTATCGGCGCGTGCGGAGCAAAATAACTGGCCATTTGGGCTTGCCTTCACTGCTGCCTTTGCAACCAGCGAATTCATCTTTCCGCTGCTTTTTCCCTGGTACTTCGGTGCCACCGTCCACAGTCAGCCCCTTCTTTTGCAGCTTGCGGAACTCGGCGGCCCGATCGCAGTTGGACTGGTATTGGTCGCCTTCAATCTGGCCTTGGCTGAACTCATAATTGCAAGGGTCGAACGGCGAGCGACACGGTGGCGCCGAGTGCTCCCGTTGGCCATTGTCCCTGGATTTGCAGCGATTTACGGTGCAATTCGAATAGTGTCGGTGCGTGCAGCAATCCACGCAGCACCTCGGGCACGCGTCGGCATCGTCCAAGCAAACATGAGCCTATATGGAAAGCGCCATGAGATTGAGGAGGGCCTACGGCGCCATCTGGCACTCACGCAGCGAGTCCGCGAGCAAGACCATGTCGATTTCCGTCGTGTGGAGCGAAACCAGTGTCATGCGGCCGGTCGAGGAGAGCAGCGTCGGAACCGCCCTGCCCCGCGTCTTTTCTAGGAATTTCGGGTGTTCCGGCACTGGTTGGCTCAGTTTTAGTGCGACCGGTGCAGGACGCTCGTGAGTACGTGTTCTTCAATTCGGCGCTGTCCACCGATCAGTCGGGCGAAGTGACGGGGCGCTACGACAAGACCTACCTATTAGCCTTCGGCGAGTACTTGCCGCTCGGAGAGACTTTCCCGATACTCTACGAATGGTCGCCCAATTCGGGGCATTTTTCGCAAGGAACCTCACTTGAACCCTTACGGATTGGCTCACACTGGGTGTCCACCAATATCTGTTATGAGGACTTGATCCCAAGTTTTGTGAACAAGATGTTCCGCCATCACGACGCGGAACTCATCGTGAACATGACTAACGATGCTTGGTTCGGCAATACGCTCGAACCGTGGCAACACCTGGCGCTAGCCAAATTCCGAGCCATCGAGCAACGAAGATTTCTGATTCGCTCGACGAATAGCGGCATCAGCGCTTTCGTGGACCCCACCGGGAAGGTTCTCGCGCATACCGGTGCATTTGAGTCCGCCTCAATGGCCCAAACCATCTCGTGGATGAAGGGCAAGACAGTTTATCGTGTCCTAGGGGATGTTCCTTGGTGGCTAATCACAATTGCCAGTTTCGTTGCAGCATTCGTTAGACGCCGATCCGGGAGCGCTTCGGCAGAGACGCGGAGCTCGAATTAGGCCGGCGGGCACGCACGGGTACGGCATTCGGCTATGGCTGCAATCGAAGCTAATCGGTCGCCCAAGAACCTCGTGCGAGGGCTGAGAGTGGAGGCACTTTGGGGTTCGAATCACCGGCACATTCGTCCGCGTGATCGCATATTTGAGAGGTGCGCCAGATTTCGCTCTCCGGCTCGGTGCGTGTTCGAGCGCAGTCAACGGTTGCTCAGCGCCTCTGAACCATGTAGAGATAGGAAAGTTTTGCTGTGGTTCTGCGTAGGATTGGACGAGTACGGTACGTACCAAAGACAACGCGTGGTGAGTTTCAAGAGTCACCGCAAAGGGAGATTGACGATGATACCTTGGCGTAATGTTGGAGTGATCGGGTTCGTGGCTACTTGTCTTTTCGCCGGATGCACGGTGACTACTTCGGACGGCAACGCCGACGGCGGATTTGCCAGCGAAACGGGCGGCGCCAGTTTCGTTGGCTCGACGGGTGGCAATTCCGCTGGCGGAGCATCAGCCGTAATTGAATGTAACCCTGGGGCCGAGGTGCAAGGAAGCTGCGGACAATGTATTCAGACCCCCGATAATACCGACGGCACCGGCGGACTCTGCAACGAATACAAGGTTTGTGCGGCCGTCGCCGGTTGCACAGCGATCATAAATGCGATGGCAAACTGCATGGCACTCAAAGCGCAGGCCAACGGCGACATCGTATCCCAAACAGCTGATGCGGAATGCAGAGCCTCAACTCCGGGCATGATGACAACGGACACCGATGCAGCATCTCAGGCCGCGCAGACTTTTTGGGACCAGATTCAGGTAAACTCTCACTTTACCTGCACGAACGAGTGCTGGGCCGCCTGAGCATTCCGCCGGTCAGTTCTCGGCCCCGTGGGGCCCAAGGCATGTTATTGTACGCCCTGAGATGATTACGGTTGGATGTGCCGGATTTGCGGTCCCTGCCACGCGGTATTTCAAGGAGTACCGTTTTGTGGAGATCCAAGAGACGCACCTAGCCGTGCCGGGCCAGGGCACCTTACGACGCTGGCAACGGGAGGCTCCATCGGGTTTTGACTTTGCTTTGCTCGGCCCCCGAGAAGTAGGTCAAGAGGCCTTCCGCGATGGGAGTGTCCTCGAAGCGGCGCTAGAGGGGCTCAAAAGTGTCGCGGGGGAGCTGAAGGCAGGCACCGTCGTGTTCTTAGCTCCTCAGGACTTCGCCCAGAACCGCTCCAACAAGTCGGCACTCAAGTCGTTCTTGAGCACAGCCAAGGGTCTATTCGGAGGAGTCGTCTTTGACGCGGGGCCCGGGTGGAAACCTGACGACGCCGACGCCTTAGCGGAGGACACTGGAACCATCGCGGTACGTGATCCGCTCCAACAGGGGCTGTCAAAGCGCAAAGTGGCCTATTACCGTTTACCGGGGCCCGCGGGTCATAAGTCCCGCTACGAAGATCCTGCCATTGATAAACTGGCGGAAATTGTGGGTGCCGGGCCCAAGCAAGAAGCAACTTACGTATTTGCCAACGTAGACATGTTCACAGATGCCAAGCGGTTCCGTAAGGCTGCCGGATTGCAGTGACACGTCCTTGATGGGCGGGTGTCAGATGGCTAGAGCGGCTCGAGGCCGGGTTCGACTTCGCCTAGCAGGCGGCGGCCGATAGCTTCGCCTGTGGCGAACCCAGCCTGTTCAACCGCGGTGTCGTGAGCCAGTGCTTCCGTCGCGAGCGAGCTTCCCGTTGCAGACGAGTACACGCGGCGAACATCACCGGTATCACGATAGGGCTTCGCACCGGGTGAGTCCTCAATCCACGCCCGTGCTGTGACGCCGACCGTTGCCCCTCTTGCCAACGGCGTCGCCGAGGGCTGTCCGGGCTGAAGCGCCAAGCCGGTGCCTCGTTCGTCCACCCGTAGAAGCTCCAACACAGCGCGAGGATACCCGGTTCCCGGGCGTAGTACCCCAGCCCGCGATAGTTCGCCCCGCAAACCACTCAAGAGGCCCGAAAGAGCTCCACTCTCGGGAGCCAAGCTGGGTGCAACGGCCAGTGTCAACTGTTGTGCTGGACGCGAGCCTCCGTATGCCGGCAAATATCCACAAGCCGACGATGCCGTGAGCGCCAAGGCGGGGACAAGAATCCGCCCCACAAGTCGCCCAATGCAGGTCATGACAGGAATCGATCCTTCGGCAGGCGGATGGCTGCAGAAACTCGCCCCTGCACAAGGACACCAAATGGGCCAAGTTTCACGGGAAACAACAGGTTATTCACACCGCTGCGCTTGTTCAAGCGTAGGCTGTTGTTCAGCCAATATCGTTCGTCGAGTTCAGTGCACATTCGAGCAGGGACGTGTGCCTTATTCTATGATAATATTGAGTATTTTCCCAGGTACGTAGATCGTCTTCTTCACTGATCGTTGACCGATGAAACGCTGAACGCTTGCATCAGCCAACGCTGCAGTCTCCACATCCTTGGTTACGGCGTCTTTGGCGATGGTGACGCGGCCCCTCACCTTGCCGTTGACTTGAACGGCCATCTCGACGAACCAGTCCTCGCAGAGGCTGGGGTCATACTCAGGCCAGTCAGATTCCGCAATGCTTACAGGATTACCTAATGTTGACCATATCTCCTCGGCAATATGTGGGGCAAAGGGAGACAGACACAACACTAAGCGCGCTACCGCGTCACGCGGAGGCTGTTTCATCGCAGACAAATGGTTCGAAAGGATCATCATGCTGCTGATGGCGGTGTTGAAATGCAGCGCTTCGATGTCCTCCCCGACCTTTTTTATCGTCCTGTGCAAAAGGCGCGCAGTTTCGTCTGGCATTGGTGCCGACGATAGATCGCGCAGGGCCAAGGCATATACGCGGTCCAAAAATCGACGAACTCCTTGAATGGCGCTGGTTTGCCAGGGTTTTGATTGCTCGAGCGGACCCATGAACATCTCGTAAAGGCGCAGACTGTCAGCCCCGAATTCCTCAACTACCGAGTCAGGATTGACGACATTTCCGCGGCTTTTGCTCATTTTTTCAGCCACACCCACGAGGCGCACGCCAAATTCCTGATGTGTGGGCTGCCCATCGCGCAGGGCCACATCCCCTTCGAGCACCCAACGCAGTTCCACCACTTCACCGGTGTCACTCAGTCGCAGTAACCCATCCACTTCGCTTTTTGCGACTCGGGCATCGTCGCCATCGATTGCCCGAAGAATTTGTCCTTCGGGACCCACCACAGCATACCAGCGGTAGGCCATACCCAAGATCGTCCCTTGATGAACTAACTTGATAAACGGCTCCGTATGTTTGACAACACCGATATCGTGCAGAAACTTGTGCCAAAATCGGGCATAAAGCAGGTGTAAGACAGCATGCTCACTGCCTCCCATGTAGAGGTCAACCGGCATCCATTCATCGTAGCCGCGTTCGCTGACGAGTTGACTCGAGTTGGCGGGATCGAGATACCTCAAGTAGTACCAGCAGGAGCCCGCCCACTGAGGCATCGTATTGGTTTCACGAGCAAACCACTGACCGCCTTTTTGGAAAAATCTCCAATGCAGGGCCTTTACAAGCGGACCTTGGGGATCGCCCGGGAGGTAGTCATCCAGTTCGGGTAAATGTAGGGGCAATTCGGCGTCATCAACCGCGATGGGTTGCGTGTAGTTAATCTCGAAATCAGCGCCTTCATGGGGATTTCCCTGTGTTCTTACTGGAAAATAGATCGGTATCGGTTCACCCCAATAACGCTGCCGCGAGAACACCCAGTCACGCAAACGGTAATTGATCTTGTGCTCGCCCAGCCCCTTTTCTTCGAGATAGGCAACGATTGCTCGGCGCATCTCACTCGAAGGCATGCCGTCGAAAGCGCCCGATCGCACGGCAATACCATCGGAAGCGAAGGCCTCCGTGAGCTGCTCGTGCAGATGGCCGTCGGGACTTACGACCTCGACAATCGGGAGTTCGAACTTTTTCGCAAACTCGAAGTCGCGTTCGTCGTGTGCCGGCACCGCCATGATGGCACCGGTTCCGTAGGCGCCCAAAACATAGTCCGCCGTGTACACTGGAATCGGCCGATGGGTGAGCGGATTTGTAGCGTAAGCTCCGGTAAATACACCTGTTTTCTCTTTGCCAAGCGCCGTTCGCTCCAGGTCGCTCTTCCTAGCCGCCGCGGCTGCGTAGGCCTTTACCTCGTCTAAGTGCTCCGGTGTGCAGAGCGTCATTGCGAGCGGGTGATCAGGGGCAATGACCATATACGTCGCCCCAAATAACGTATCGGGCCGAGTCGTGAAACAGCTCAATGAATCACCGCGACCTACGAGTGGGAAGTTGACCTCCGCGCCATCACTCTTGCCGATCCAATCGCGTTGCTTCTGTTTCGTCTCCGGCCAATCCAAGCCTTCGAGTTCGTCCGCCAATCGATCCGCGTAGGCCGTGATCCGAAGTTGCCATTGCCGCAGCGGCTGGCGCACGACGGGGTGATTGCCGCGTTCGCTTCGACCATCGATTACCTCTTCGTTTGCGAGAACCGTACCCAGAGCCGGACACCAATTTACGGGGATTTTTGCCTGAAATGCCAACCCTCGCTCGAACAGCCTAAGAAAGATCCATTGCGTCCAGCGAACGTATTCAGGGTCGGTGGTACTGATCTCTCGGTCCCAGTCGTAGGCAAACCCCAAGCGCTTCAATTGAGCGCGAAACATATCGATGTTCTTGAGCGTCGTAATCGCGGGCGGCGTCCCGGTTTGAATCGCATATTGCTCGGCGGGGAGCCCAAAGGCGTCCCAACCCATGGGATGTAGGACGTCAAATCCGCGCATTTTCTTGTAGCGCGAGATTATGTCCGTCGCCGTGTAACCCTCGGGATGCCCAACGTGAAGCCCGTTGCCCGAGGGATAAGGGAACATGTCGAGGGCATAATACTTGGGGTGCCCGGGCCGTCGGCGCGCCTGAAATGTCTTGTTGGTGTCCCAATATTGCTGCCAGCGCGCTTCAATAGCCCGATGATCGTAAGGCATGGTGAGCGGTCTAGCAGAAATCCAGAGGGCCAACCGTGAGAACCAATGGCCAAAAATCGGTCAATCCGCGCAGTTAGGGACGATTGGGTTTCTTCTTGAATAGGTTTCCGGGGCTCGGGCTCGGCGGCAGTGAGTCGCCAAACAAGCGCTGCGATTTGCCTTCGAGTCGCCTTCGGCGCCGGTCAGTCGCCAATTCAGATTCGCCGGTGCCCTGCGCGACAAGTTCCAATGCGCGGTTCGGTTGCTTGACGTGGTGCTCGTAGAGTTTGGCAAGCTCGAGCCGGCACTTTGGATCATCGATGCACCCACAAATCTCCTCAAAATCCAGCAAAGCCTTATCTCGATCGCCGCGGGCCTTGGCGAGTTCGGCGCGCAAACGCAGGGCCTCGGGGCCACCATGACGCTGCACAGCTAACTCAGCGATATCTTGGGCTTTTCCGTGCGCGCGAGCTCGCTTGAAGGTGCGCCCGAGCGACACCCAGTCGGCCTCGTTGAGCCGTTCGAGCGGCTCGCCGTAGAGGCCAACCAGGGCGACCATGCTCAAAACATCAACGGCATTGTGATCGATCACGGGCCGCAGTGCGTCTTCATCGAAAGTGCGCAGGAAGTGCGAATAGCGCGGGCCAATTTCAGCGCCGTCTATGTCCGGCCCCCGATCGAGTGCCAGGACGTCAATCTCCAGAGCCTTCAAATTGACGCGGTCCAAGCGGGGTTTGTGTAGACGGCGCGCCGCGTGCAACAATCGAAATGAATCGGCAACTCGGGTATTTGCATCCGATTCATCACGAAGCGGTTGGCCAAAAGCGGCCAATCGAGGATTTTCCGTTGAATGTGACTAATAAAGAAGAGGCCGCCAACCGCTCTGCCACCCGCTCCAGCTGAGCGGCCTCTTCGGCCGGACTGCGCAGGAAGAGTTGCTCGAGAACTAGTCGATCTTGCTCGTCAAACCACGCCATTCCGACCAAAAAGGCAAGCACACCAGCACCCGCGCCCAGGCCTGTCGTTTCCGTATCCAAGAATAGTGCGCGTCGCGGATCGCAAACGGAAAGTGCGGGGTCCAATCCAACTAGCGCCCAGTATTCGGCGGAAGCAGAGATCGCTGCGGCAATTGGAACGCATCCAATCCAGTGATCGGCATTCCACAGCCGACTCCGACGATGTACAAAACCTTGGGAAGTTTCCCAAGGCGAAAACCCCAATGGCGCGGGAGCCAACGGACGCGGCATCAAAGGCGCAGGGGCCCTTTTCATGAGGTCCGCCATTTGTTCACGGAGCAGCGCCAATGCTGTTTCCCTGTCGCTGTCAGCGGATGTTACGGATTTTGGGCTCTTCTCCGAGGCATCAACAAGATCAATTTCGGAGCCGTCCCCGGAAGAGTTGAGACCTCCGACGTCGCTTCGATTCTTTTCAAGCTGTGCGAGCTTGCGCCGAAAATCCACCGATCGGATCTACTCCACGAGCACCTAGGCGCCCAGCTAGTAATGGGGCAATACTAGGGGTCGGAAACCACGGGCAGGCTCCAAAAGCTTCCCTCCGAAGAACCGACCATCACTCGTGCACGGCCAAGATCAAGGATCGGGCGCGTGAGTGAAACCTGGGGAGCCAGTGCGATGCTTTTCACGGGCTTATCGATGCACGCTTGCCAAAGCACGCCGGAATCGAAGGAGATCCACGCGCAGTGATCGGTTACGGCAAACTCAGGCAGTAGTTCGGGCGGCACGGAATTGTCGAGGGCTACTGAGGCGACCGTGTTGCCAAGTGCATCGAGCCAATCGACTTTTCCAGACGCTTGCAACAACGCCGATGTGCAGGGTCGTTGCTCGTGTCCAAGTGCCGATGTGACCCCAATCCCCAGCACATTCTCACGAGACCAGAGGATGCGCAGCTCGGCATCGAGCTCAAACGCGGTTCCGCTCGCGAGTACCAATATGCCGGTTTTGGTCGGCAAAATAGCGGTGATCGGGGCCCCGATTCGAACGGTCTGACGCTTTCCTTGCCGGGTCGCGGCGACAAGCTGCCCTGTTTCTGTGCCTATTACGGCGCGAGAACCGAGTGAAACAGGTCCGGCTGACACGCGTGAGCCCAACGGGGCTCGCAACACGAGATTGGCGTGCTGATCTAGCCAATAAAGTGCACGATCGCGCCCGACGAACACGAGCCCCTGCCCTGCCACCCAACCGACTGGGCCCACAATGCCCGCCGGCGCGCGAAATCTCCAGCGCTGTTGGCCGCTAGGTTCGACGGCGTACACGAGGTCGCGCGCGGTTGGGACATACAAAATCCCCTGCTCGTCAGATGCGGCCGCGCCGGTAATCGTCGAGCCGATTGATATCGACCACAGGAGATGATCGTCGGCACGAAAATGTCCGATCTCGCCATCGCGCCCGAGCAGCCACCAACCTCCGTCGGCGGCCAGCAATGGCGGACCCGCAAGCCCGATTCCTAGGCCGAACATTGCTGGGCAATGTTGAGGCTCGAGTTCGGACTCACCGTGCTGTGGGGGCTGCGCCGAGCTTGCAACTGAATTGGCCTGATTGGGTTTTGACGTCACGGAAAAGCCCAGTGCCGCCAAGAAAACTGACCCGGCCATCAGCGCGGCGCTCGAAGGCCAGCCCAGTGCGCCCGCTCGCAGCCCAGAATGCGACGCGCGCGGGTTCATGGGCTGGGGAGTATGGGGCATAATCCAGTCCACTGATGGCCATTCATGTATTCGGGCTTACGGGTGGCATTGCCACGGGCAAGAGCACTGTAGCAGCCCGTTGGCGACAGCGCAGGCTGGCCGTCGTAGACGCCGACGAGCTTGCTCGCCAAGTTGTGGCACCGGGCTCCGCGGGCCTTGCGGCTGTGGCGCAGCTGATGGGGCAAGGCGTCATACGGGCGGATGGGACCTTGGATCGCGCTCAAGTCGCAGCGCGGGTATTTTCCGAATCGGATGCGCGATTGGCCCTAGAAGCCATTTTGCACCCGCGCATTCAGCAAGCACTAGACTTGCGCACTCATGCTTTCGAACAACAAGGCGAAACCCTTCTTTGCTATGAAGCACCCTTGCTCGTCGAAGTCGGGCGAGCCGATTTCTATCGCCCATTGGTCGTCGTCGTCGCAAAGGAGAGTGTGCAACTGCAGCGAGCTCTCGCTCGCAGTGGGCACCGGGAATCGGAAATCCGCGCGAGAATTTCTTCGCAGGCCCCAATGGCCGAAAAGGCAGCTGCCGCCGATTTAGTGATAACTAACGACGGCACTCGGGACGAGTTACTGGCCAAAGCCGACGCTACGCTCCTCGAGATCTGCCGCAAATTAGGCCTAGATCCATCGCGCTACGAAAGCCTGTGACGGCTCCAACGCGAGAAGTCGAAGCCTCGCACGACTCGCAAGCGCACTAAGGAAGGAGCATGCCAATGTCTTTCGCGCACAATGCCGGGCGAATCGCATCGAACTAAACCACTAGGCATGGGCCTTTTCTCGGGCGCTCGCCGCTTTCAGAGTATTTTCAAGCAGGAGAGCGATCGTCATCGGACCGACGCCTCCGGGAACAGGGGTGATGGCCGCGGCTACTTCAGCCGCGCTTGCAAAATCTACGTCGCCACACAATTTGCCATTTTCATCGCGGTTCATCCCTACATCGATAACGGTTGCACCCGGTTTGACCCAATTGCCGGAAATCATCTTTGCTCGGCCAATGGCCGCTATCAATACGTCAGCCTCGCGGCACCGATCCGGTAGATTTTCCGTCTTCGAATGAGCGATGGTGACCGTTGCATGAGCGTTTAACAGAAGGCCACTCATCGGCTTGCCAACCATGTGACTGCGTCCAACCACAAGTGCCCTCGCCCCAACCAGACTTGTACCAGCTTCTCTAAGAAGGCGCATACATCCGTTGGGCGTGCAAGGCACAATTCCCGGCAGCCCGGACCAGAGCGCACCCACATTTATGGGATGAAAACCGTCCACGTCTTTGGAAGGATCCACTGCGTCCAAGATGGTCTGTGAGGGTATTCCCCCGGGCAACGGTAACTGCACCAAAATGCCATCCACGCCCGGGTCAACATTGAGCTCGCGCACCAGCTTGATTAGGTACGGAGCGCCCACCGTAGCTGGGAGCCGGTGGACTTCACCGAGCATTCCCACTTCTTGCGCGGCCTTTTCCTTGCCGCGCACGTAGACCGCGGAACCCGGGTCATCGCCGGCCAAGACTACGTGCAGCCCCGGCGAACGCCCGTATTTCAGTTGAAATTCTTCGACCCCGCGAGCCACTTCACGACGAACTTGCTGGGCGACAGTCTTGCCGTCAATTATGCGAGCTTTCATGGGCGCCGCGCGCATACCAGACGATGGCTACGCAAGCAATTGGAGTGTTTGACACTACTGATATAGCAGGGTCCCGTAGGACACAAACCCCGCTTGAATTGGAATCAAGCTCGTCACGGTGAGCGGTGAACCCTGCAACGAAAGGCCCGATACCGTAAAGCTTACAAAACCTCCACCTTGGGTGCCGGCACTTAGGTTAACTGCCATTATGCGTCCGGATACATCCGTGGTGGAAATCGAGGAGTCGTCAAGCCAAGTATTGCCGGAGGCATAGGTCGTAACCTGGGCCCCGACAGGCGAGGCGTGCACACCTGGGACTCCGTTGCCATTGATATCAACGACTTTGACTATAACTTGCGCCTTTTCGGGGTCCACAATAATTGGTTGCGTGGACAATAACGACTGCACAAAGTCCAAATCGATTTTCTTCAGAAGGGGCACGCTGACACTGTTGGCGTTGTCGCTAGGTACGTTGTGAATGCCAGGGAAATACCCGCTGCTCGTTGCGGGCATTACCGAAACCCATGATTGATCAGAGACGAGTGAGTTTGGTACACTTATTGGGCTGGGACCCACCGCCGTGTTTATCGTCCCCGAAGTCGAAGGAACGTTAACTGTGAATGTTCCACTGAGTGTATTCACGTTTGCCGGCGACCAAGCGGTAGCTCCCGCGCTGCTGGTAAACTCAACGACGGATACACTTAGCGTAAGCCCCAGCGTGCCGTTGCCCGAATCCGCGCCGCTGCCCGATCCCCCGTTCCCACCGGACACAATCGTATTGGGGTTACAACCGGCATCGTTGCAATATGCCAAGGCGGGAACGACAGATTGCGCACTGCACGCGGTTGGCAGAGCCAGCACAAAGACTAAGCACTTCCCGTTCATTAGCCGAAGTATAACATCGATTAGGGCGCAACTCGAGCTTATTCGTGGCCACGCTGGTCAGGTAGTGACCTGCAAACGCCGGCTAATCCTGCTCTGAATCAGCCCTGCAAAAGCCACCATCCCGACGCCAATTAATTGCGAGGTGCTCAGCCCCAATAGGCCCCCCCTATCGTCGTTTCTTAGAAATTCCAGCACAAACCGTAACGTTGCGTACCCGGTCACGAAAACTAAAAAGACCTGGCCGTCATAGCGTTTCCGTTTGTGTAGGTAGACAATTAGAACTGCAGCTAACAGTAGGCAACCGAGTGACTCATATAGCTGCGTCGGGTGCACCGGTAGTGAGGGGTCGGCACTGGAATGGAGCGTTCCGATCTCAACCTGTTTATCTGCCGCCGGGCTATGTGCTGGAAATCTAATCGCCCACGGCAAATTGCACGTGCGACCGAAGCAACAGCCTGCCAGTAAGCACCCCATTCGCCCATAGCCCAGTCCGAGAGGCACGAACATGCCTGCCATGTCCGCAGCACGCCAAAACGGAAAACGGTCTCGCCTCAATTGCCAGACTGCTACGAGCGAGGCGCCGATAAAGCCGCCATAATAGGTAAGCCCCCCCGCCATAATGTTTGCCCAAGCCCAACAATCCGCCCTTCGCGGACGGCACACTCCATTTGCTATGTCCCAGAGCCCTGTGATTTCGCCACCACCGCCAAAAAGCCAGTCACCAGCCACCGGTGCCAGGCATTCTTCGCGGGAAATCTTCCACGCAACTTTGCTAGGGTCGGTACATAAGTGCACGTAGTCCCAAAAGAAACCGTCAAACAGAACATGGGCAACTCTTGCGCCGACGACCCCTGCGATCAGCATCGATATGCCTAGATTGACCACCACATCCGGATCATGGCCAATTCGCTTAGCCCAAAGCGCACCGCAGGCAGTCGCAAGCATGAAGCCGGTTACAAGCATCACGAAGTAGCTTGGAAACGGGAAATCAAAGAAAGTAAAGAGCCTGGGGTGCATGCCACTTTCCTCGACGGCAATTGACAGGCTTGCGGGTCAACCGCGATCCGGAAATTGCCTCACAAGCCGCTCGACGGATTCGAACTCTGAGTGCCAGCTGTTGCCGGCGCAGTTAGTTGTGTTTGTGGGTGTCGCTTGGACACAATCATGTCAATCGCCATTAACCCAACGCCCATACAAATGGCAATGTCTGCCACGTTGAAGGTTGGCCAATATTCGACCACTATCCAGTCCGAAAATACGCGGTGGATAATCGAATTCATGGTGCCTACCCATTCGGCACGATATTGAATGAAGTCAACTACCCCAGTCCTGACGATCCGATCCATGAGGTTGCCTAAGGCTCCGCCCAAGACCAACGGGAGGCCCCACCTAAGAGCCCATTGGTTCGCGTGGAGTTTGCGGTACAGCGATACAATGAAAAAGATCGCCAACACGCTAACAATTACGAAAAACGGACGTCGCAACGCATCAGGCGCATCGTGAAGAAGGCCCCAAGCACCACCCTTATTGTAAGCCAATGAAAACCAAAGGTGGTCCTTTATGACGGTAACCGTAGTCTCAAAAGGCCCGTGACGCGTTAGTGTCCGTTCGGCCCAGCTCTTACTTGCTAAGTCGAGCACTAGGGAGGCTCCAGCCAGGACTGCGAAAAGTACGACTCGAGGTGTTCGCGGTTTTGAACTCGACGGTTCCTTCGTCGATTCGGCCTCAGGGTCAGTTTTATGCAAGGGCATGCCTTCCAAAGGATCACTCATTGGAGATGCTGAGCAGTTACACCAAGTCCCTCAACGTTGCCAGGATACCGCACATCTGTTTAGCTAACAGGCATGCTTGAGCCACCCTGGACCCATTCCTTCGGCCTGGAATCATTGCTGAAGTCGTGGAGCCAATCGGGCCGAATGCGAGACTGGCTTGCCGCGTCGAGCCGACTCGAATCTCGCGCTGCGACGACCCTGCCGCTGCCCGAGTGGATCCACCCGGCGCTACGCCGGTCTCTGAGCAACCGCGGAGTTACCGAGCTCTACTCTCATCAAAGACAAGCCATCGATGCAGCTCACGAGGGACGACACGTCGTTGTCGCAACCCCTACCGCGAGTGGAAAAAGCTTATGCTTTCACTTACCCGTACTGCAAGCGCTTCTGGATGATCCCGGACACAGTGCGCTATTTCTGTACCCGACCAAAGCATTGTCGCGCGACCAAGAACACGGCGTACACGAATTGCTCGCTGATGCTGGTTTGCCAATTCCCGTCACCGTTTACGACGGCGATACACCCGGTGACGCGCGGCGAGCGGCTCGTGATCGCGGTCGCATCATTTTGACTAATCCCGACATGCTTCACAGCGGGATTTTGCCTAATCATGCGCGCTGGGCATCGCTATTTCAGGGCCTCAAATACGTAGTTTTGGACGAATTGCATACGTACCGAGGGGTGTTCGGCTCGCACATGGCCCATGTCCTGATGCGGATGAAACGCGCAGCGCTTTTCCATGGGAGCACACCCACTTTCTTGGCCGCTACCGCGACCATCGGCAACCCGCTTCAGCATGCCGCACGCCTCTTAGGCGTCGAGGAAAAAGACGTCATGTTGGTCGATGAGAGTGGCGCGCCGCGGGCCGAGCGCGAACTTTTCATCATCAATCCGCCCGTTGTAAACGCTGAACTAGGGATTCGCCAAAGTACACTTAAAACGGCTGTTTCTATCGCGGCGGATCTAATTGAAGCCCGCATTCCGACTCTTGTTTTTGGTCCTTCACGGAACAGTGTCGAGGTCATGCTCAAATATCTGCGGGAAAAATCCGGTAATGTCGCCGGGCCCGAGGCGATCATGGGTTACCGCGGTGGATATCTGCCCGAGCGTCGTCGCGCGGTGGAACAGGGATTACGTGACGGTGCCATTTTATGCGTCGTTGCCACGAACGCTCTTGAGCTTGGAATCGATATCGGTGACCTCGATGCCGTCGTGCTCGCTGGCTACCCGGGTTCGTCGGCGGCTACCTGGCAACGCTTTGGACGCGCCGGACGCCGCGGCAAGAAGAGCGCCGCCATTCTCGTTTGTTCGTCGAATCCAATCGACCAATATTTGGCGCAAAATGCCGCCTACTTACTGCAAAGTGGTGCTGAAGAAGCGCGCATCGATCCCAATAACATCGAGATACTCATCCAACATTTGAAGTGCGCAACCTTCGAAGCACCTTTCGACCTAACTCCAGCTGGAACACGACTGACCCAGCCCGATAGCGCACAAGGAGAAAATTACGGCGGACTCGACGCGCAGAGTACTCGAGACGCACTGCAATACCTGGAAGGTCACGGGTTAGTGCATTCCAACAACGGCAAGTTTTTTTGGACTGGGGACCCGTTTCCTGCCAGTCACGTGAGCCTTCGCAATATTGGTTGGGATAATTTCGTCATTATCGACCTCGGCACCGATGAGACCATTGGCGAGCTCGATTGGCGTGCTGCGCACACAATGCTGCATGAGCAGGCGATCTACCAACAGGATGGCGAGCAATATCAAGTTGAACGCCTCGACTACGAGAACCACAAAGCCTACGTGAGGAAGGTCGAGCCCGACTATTTCACAACCGCGTTAACCTACCGCACCGTAAGCGTCATCGAACCAGTTCATGATGGTGTGGTCGGCCCCGCACGCACCGGCTATGGCGAGGTTAAAGGTGCTCGAGAAGGTAACCGGATACAAGAAGATTAAGTTCTTTACCCATGAAAACGCGGGCTACGGCGACGTCCACTTACCCGAAATTCAAATGCACACTCAAAGTTTTTGGCTTACTTTGCCCGAGGAATTGATCGAGTCGCTACCTATGACACGGGCAGCTAGCATTGCTGGCTTGCGCGGCCTTGGGCAGGCACTCGAGGCCGTCAGCACTTTGTTTCTCATGTGCGACCCACGCGACATAAACCGCACCTTGGGAGATGGCAGCAACGGGGACTCAGCCCCCGGACGCGATCCGTTTGCCGGAAAGATCGGGGGGTTCGATCCGACACTGTTTCTGTTCGATGCCGTCGCTGGCGGCATTGGACTATCGATTCGCATCTTCGAGCGCATTGACAGACTCTTACAAGATACGCGCCGCTTGATAGTTGGTTGCCCATGCAGAACCGGTTGCCCAGCTTGCGTAGGCCCGAGCGAGGAATTGAGTGATCTCCGAAAGTCGGCGCTAACAATTCTGGACGCGCTTCGCCATTGCTAAGCAAGACGCGTTCAAGACTAGGTCTTAGCCTCTAGGCGGGAACGTGCCCAAAGGCAACCTAGGGCCTAGGTTCCGGTTGATTAACGATACTTGCAGAGGCTTCAACACTTATTATTCTTAACTTACCGGATTGCTGTTGAAGCGAAAACGCAACGTGACGCCTCTCGCGATCGGTGCGGTTCTGTGCGCTGATTTCCACGATTGCGTCAGCAGTAACCAGGGCGCGCACTCGGTCCGCGCTTAGCTCGACGCTTAAATGTCCCAACCTGATTCTCAATGCCGTTGAACTGGCCGCTATCTGCGTAACCCCTTGGATTATTTGTTCTTGAGACAGGGCTTCATTGACCACCCCGTCGATTGTTACTTCGGTGGTAGATTTAGAAAAATTCGATTGGATCTGACCCTCCAACGTCTTTAGCCAGTCACCGGTCACCACCGATCCCTCATGGCAAACGGACGTCGCTAAGGTCGACAACTGCCGTTCAATTCGTCGGGCCTTGCTCGGCCAAAAAAAGAATGCGACCCCCAGGAAAATGGCCAACAGGCCCCAGCGGGCCAAAGGCCCAGCACGTCCAGGAAGTCGCGAGTAATGCTTTGTCATGAAATCGGAGGAAGATTGCTGAGCCCAAGTATTGTATCAGTCCGAGGGCAGCCGTGGCTTGCACCACCCTGCGGGTTCGCTTATCTCAACCACTGAGGTCGCTATGAAATATCATTCTGATGTCGGCAATTTGGCCCCGCGCCTGGCTGTTTGGGTCGCGTTGTTCTCATCTTCAGCCTTCGCACAAAATTCGGCTCAGCCGCCCCTGGCTAGTCCCAGCTCGCCCTCGAGCACTTCGAGTGCGGTGGAACCGACCGCGATAGCTAGCGCGCCATCGGGCGGGGCAGCACAGCCACCTGCCCAAGCAACGGCACCGGCCGCTGAAGTTGCAACACCCAAAATTCAACTGGTGGACCAGACCCCTGCCCCCCCTCCGCCGGTAGCACGCACCGACAAGCTTCATGACGGCTTTTACTTGCGTATGAACCTCGGCTTTGGATCCCAATCTACTACAATTGGCAATGGCAGCCCTTACCCAAATCTCAAGGCAACCAGGCCGACGCTTGCCATAGACTTTTTGGCGGGCGGTGCACCCAGTCCGGGCATTATTATCGGTGGCGCCCTTTTGCTCGACAGCCTGTCATCGACCACATTCAAGGCCGATGACGGGTATTCTGCCAAGGCGAGCGTGTCGCTCTTGACGCTCGGCCCGTTTATTGACGGCTATCCGAATCCTCGTGGCGGCTTTCACTTGGGTGGCACAGTTGGTTTGAGTAGCGCTCGGCTCGCCAACGATCCGAACATTCCGACCAACAAAGCACTGGGCTTCGGGCTTGCGGCTTGGCTGGGATACGATTGGTGGGTGGCCGACCAATGGTCGGTGGGCGGTCTCCTTCGATTCTCAGGTGCGCATACTTCTAGAAACATAGATTCGACCGATATCTCAGTGGATACCCGAGCCATCACCTTGATGCTCTCTGCTGTTTACCAGTAGGAGTGCATCCTGGCTATTTGCGCCGCTTGCGAGTCGATCTAGTGGGTTTTGGTTTGCCGGGCGGGTGCGCTTCGGGCGTTCTCGTTCGCGCGCGAGACAAAAGCAAAACCAACATTCCGAAGACAACCAGGCCCAAAACCAGCGTCAACTGCTCGCCCGTCATGGCACGCTATTGTATCAATGATTGGGCAGAGCTCAATACACTTTGTCTCGTGTCGAAGTTTCTGACACAACCCAGGCTAAAAACTCCGGATTCCCTCCCGAAGCAGGGATGCTAACGATTGACGGACATTCATAGGAGTGAAGTTGCCGAATCCGTGCGACGAGTTCGCTAACAACCGAGTGCTGAGTCTTGAGAAGCAAGGCCACCTCGGTCGCTTGCTCCAATTTGCCTTGCCAATGGTACACGGAGCGAATCGACCCAAGAATATTTGCACAGGCCGCCAGGCGCTCCGAAACGACCGCCATGGCAATTTTCTCGGCCTCCTCCAGGTTCGGAACTGTCACATAAATGAGCTCAATTTCAGCCATTGGTAGGCCTTACGACGACTCGATCTGGGGTTCAATCGCGAATGCTGGTATATGTGCCGGCGTGGCTCAATCAATCGTACTTACACTCGTGGGTCCCGACCGCCCGGGATTAGTAGAAGCCGTGTCGGACATCGTGGTCCGTCACGGGGGCAATTGGCTCGAAAGTCGTATGGCTCAACTGGCTGGGCAGTTTGCTGGGATATTGAGGATCGACGTCCCTCAGAACCAGGTGCAGGCAATCAATGAATCTCTGCATAAGCTAAAATCCGCAGACCTACAGATTGTCGTAGTTCCAGCTGATTCAACCGGGTACCGGCCGCTCTTACGCCCCCTGAGTCTCCACCTGGTGGGTCAAGATCGACCCGGAATAGTGCGGGAAATAGCGCAAGTACTCGCGAACCGGGGTGTCAATGTCGAAGAGCTTCACACCGAATGCCAAAGTGCACCCATGAGTGCCGAGGTGCTGTTCGTGGCTACCGCGAAATTGCGAGTATCCGATGAGTTAGGCGTCAATGAATTGCGCGGTGACCTCGAACAAATTGCCAGCGATCTAATGGTCGATATTACGCTGGAAGGACCACAAGATTGACCTTGACGCTATTTTCCCCTCAGAAGACCACGTTGTTCTGCAAGAAGAATCGCCCCCACGTGTGCAGCATGATCGATGCGACCATCGGTCAATTCGTCCAGTAGCGTATCCACCTTCAATGACCTAAGTTCGATTATTTCGCTAGCCTCCGGCCTCGCGGCACTAGTCTGACTGGCACCGTGCGCAACGAAGAAATGAGCGCGGTGTGTCGATCGAGAGGGTTCAGGCGAGACGTCGATAAGCGGCGTCCAATCGCGCGCTTCGTAGCCCGTTTCCTCGAACAACTCGCGTTTTGCGGCAGCCAGCGGTCCTTCACCAGCGTCGATGACACCGGAAGGCAGTTCCAAACTCGTGCGCCCAAGACCGTGTCGATACTGCTCGACCATCAATATATCGCCATTTTGCGTAACTGCGATGACGGCGGCCCAGTTGGGACTGTGAAGGACGTGAAATTCATCAATGATGGTACCATTGGGTAGCTCGACGCGATCTTCGATAATTTTTAGCCAGCGCCGGTCAAGCAAAGTCTTCTGAGCGAGTATCGTCCAAGGTTGCATGCCTATAGCAGTGCCCCAAGCGGTAAGCTCGTCAAGCAAGATTGGGTCAGTCCTGATATTGGTGCTACGCCTCGGCTCGTGACATCACGGGACTGCCCGCAAATTCCGCTGGATATTCTGGCTTCGGGGCTTTCACTGCCGCAGCACCGGGTGGCCGCAAGTAGTATATTCGAGTCAGAGGCCCCCCGCGTGAAGCAGCAACTGGACGCTTTGAGCGAACCTTTTCGCGCTCGACTTATGTGCAATTTGGGCATCGAGTCAGTCATGTGCGACAATCTTTTGTCTTCGCGCGAGCAAGGACGAATTGCCGCAAAGCGCGCCCTTCACGCTGCAAATCTTTCGGGCGCTCAGTTAGGGCTCATTATTGACTATACGACTTTCGCCACTGATTGCCCACGCATTTGGTCATTGGGGCATGACATTCAGCAATGCCTGGATGCGACCGATGCCTTGGTGCTGGGCATACACGGTTCGGGATGTTGTGGGTTGCACATCGCGCTGCGAACTGCGCAGGCCTTTTTCTCATCTGATCCGGATCTCAGATTTGCCCTCTTGGTTGCCTCCGATCGCGCACCCGAAGGCGGGCGGGTGTGCCTCCCCATTTCAATCATGGCCGACGCCGCGTCTGCGCTCATTGTTGCGCGGGTGGAAATCACGCCCGCTCCAATCGGTCGGCTGCGTGCAGTACTTACTCAATCTGCTGGCAGATTCGTGGATGTAATTTCTACCTCGCCCTTATCGGCTGCGATCACAATCGATGCGGGCAAGTTCGAACAGCAATTGTTGCCGCTGCACTTTGTTGTGCTCAATCGACTTCTCAGGCGAGCCCTTGCGGCCGCGGATCTCTCGCAGCATGAACTATCGGCCCTGGTCTACCCCAATACTTCTGAGCTTGACCGACAAAGCGTCGTTAGAGCCCTTGGCTTTGATTCGGGAAGTCTTTTGGGACCGGGCCCCGCACATCATGGGCACGCCTTCGCCAATGATTTGATCATCAATGCGCAAGCGTTATTCGACTCCAACGGCTCGAGGAGTTGCGCACACTCGGCCTGGTTGGCCGCGGGCAGCGGTTTCACCTGGGGAGCCGCTATTGTTCACGGATTCCAGTAGATGTTGACTGACTCGTTTCTTCATCAGGTCCAGAATCACCCCGATGCACATGCCGTCGGATATAACGGCGTCGCGATCGATTATACGACTCTTCATCAACGGGCTAGCGCATTAGCCCGGCTGCTTGCCGGGCAAGGCATAGGCTCAGGCGATCGGGTGGCCGTAGTCCTGCCGAAGAACCCGGATACGCTAGCAACACTGATTGGGATCTTGTTCACGGGTGCGGCGTACGTGCCGTTGGACCCAAGGCTCCCGCCGGAACGACTTGCGCATACGCTCGTTGATTGTGATGCGCGGCTACTCGTCACAACTTCACTTGGTCTCGATCAGCTATATTCAATCGACGCCTCCCTGGTCCGCAGCTTTCGTGCGATAGTGACGCCATCGAACTGCAGTTTGACCAATGCCATCGTGCACGATTTTTCGCAGAAATCAGCGAGTTACCTAATAAACATCCCTGACAGTGAACCCGCCTACATTCTTTATACTTCGGGCTCAACCGGGGAACCCAAGGGAGTAGTTCACACTCACCGTTCCGCCATTGAATTCGTCAACTGGGCGGTACAAACGTTTGCGTTGGGGCCAGCGCAACGATTGGCAAACCATGCGCAGTTTTCATTCGACCTTTCCATCCTAGACATTTTTGGTGCCCTCTCGAGCGGAGCCGCAGTTGAACTCGTTCAACCAGAGATGCTGCTGCGCCCGAAGGAACTCGTGAAGAAACTGGACGATTGGCATACTTCATTGCTGTATGCGGTACCCTCTGCAATCGCTTTGCTCGAGAGCGACGGCGATCTGCGTAAACTGCCACCGACAGGCCTGACTCGGATACTCTACGCGGGTGAGCCCTTTATTGTGCCGCAATTGCGTAAGGTCATGCAGGCGCTGCCGCGAACCACATTCTACAATCTGTACGGACCAACCGAAACCAACGTCTGCACGTACCATCCGATAACCACAATCCCCGCAGAGGATGTTCTTCAAATTGCAATTGGACGGCCTTGCGAACATTTGCTGGTCGAGCTCCGCGATGAACAGGCAAGAGCGCTGCCCCCCGGTGCCGAGGGCGAGATATGCGTTGCCGGTCCCAGTGTCATGCTCGGCTATTTTGCGCGACCCGAAGCAACAGCGAAGGTGCTATATGACGCTGAGAACTTCCCAGACGGCCGTGTGCGCTATCGAACTGGGGATCGCGCAATCGTGGATGAGACCGGAAAGTTTTGGTTTCGTGGCCGACGCGATCGAATGGTCAAACGACGCGGTTACCGAATTCAACTTGGGGAAATCGAGGCTGCTCTCAGTCAATCTCCCCTGGTACGTGAAGCCGCCGCATTCACCCATATCGAAGCTGATGAAGTTCAAATTTGGGCGGCCGTCATTCTGTGTGATGGTACGCAGGCCACCTCTTTGACCCTCAAGGTCCACTGTGGCAGGTTGCTGCCCCCGTATATGGTTCCGGATTCGATTAGGATTGTCGAGCAGATGCCACGCACACCGAACGGCAAAGTCGATTTGAAAGGACTCGCGCGGAAATCCACGGTATGAATTTTGATTGATATTTAGCCAATGATAACTGAATCAATCCGCGCGTATCTCATTCGTGAGTTTTTTCGGGGTGAATCCATGGCCGCTCTGGCTGACGATCAGGCCCTGGTGACGTCGGGATTATTGGACTCGGTCGCCACACTCAAATTAGTGCTTTTCTTGGAAGAAGAGTTCAAAGTTACGATTGACACTGCGGATATAGCCAACGGTCAGCTCGACACATTGCGCTCAATTGAAGCTCTCATATTGGAAAAGCGAAGCGCCCGGACGTCCCCTTGAACGCCCGTTGCACTAGACGACTTTCAGGCCCAGCGTACTTCTGCTGCGCCCGGCTTCTCACCGAATAGATTGCCAACCTGGGTAACCTTACGATTCAATAGGACGGTATACATATCGCAGAGCTCGTGATCCGTATAACCGATACGACGAAGAGTCTCGACACTGAATTTCAGATGTTCGCGTTTGGACAAGCCAAATCGTTCGTGGAATTGCAGCATATGTTCCATCATCGCGTGTCGCGAGAAAGTAGGGGATCCTGCTGGCAAATCCCCGTAACTGGAAAAGCCCGTCGCTAGGAATGAATCCTTGTTCCACCCCGCTTTCTCGGCCTGGTCAACGATCTCGCACCCCGGGTAACCTCTCAAATTAAAGTGATAAGGCAACAGCGAGGGATGATCGAGGGTACCTAAATAGTCCAGGGTCTTTTGCGCTTCATCTGGCGTTTCCGTCGGGAATCCAAACATCGTGTTGACATTCACGACTATCCCCTGACGCTGCGTATAGTTGATTATTCGCCGAGCATGCTCCAGGTCAAGCTTCTTTCTGATCATGGCTTGAACTCGCGGATGTGCTGTTTCAATCGCGTAGGTAACCCAAACCGTTCCACCCCGTACCATCGCGTCGATGAACGACTCGTCGCACAAATCCACCCGTAGTCCGTTCACGAAGTACAGACGCGCATGGAGATTTGCTTCGGCCAACTTCTCGAACACCGCCAAAGAGCGTTTGCGATTCAAGTTGAATACGTCATCAACGACGTAGAAGTCGTGGATATCGTGAACCTCGACCATCTGTCGAATATCCGACACTACTCTGTCCGCCGTCTGCAGGCGCACTGGGGCTTCCGATATTTGAAAGCAATATGTACAGGAAAAAGGGCAACCTCGACTCGTCACGAGCACCCCTTGACGACGCTGATTGTACGCGTAACTCAGTTGCTTCGCATACATATCCAGATCGACCAATCGATGATCAGGTTGCGGCAGTTGATTCAGATCACGGGGAGGCGGTGCCGGCAAATTAGCTACAATGCCCGAGGACGTGCGCGTATAGATTCCAGGTATTTCGTGCAGAGCCTCCCCATTGAGAATAGCGGCAATAACTGACTCACCCTCCTGAACGGCCGCGTAAGTCAAATTGGGAACCTCTTCGAACACCCGCTCTTTCAAGGCGGTTGCAATTGGACCACCCAAAATAATCGGAACGTCGGAGCAGCGCCGCGCCACGGAGACCACTCGCCGAACTTCTTCTATGAAAAGGCTGATACTTCGTATTCCAATCCATGTCGGACGAAAGTCGCTAATAATTCGCTGAAGCGAGTCATCATCAGGGGCAAGCAGCGATGTCTCGACGACTTTCACTTGTGTATCCGGCGCCACCGATTGCGCGTACGCAGCCAACCCCAACAGAGCTACTGGAATTACGTGCACCTTTGGCCCAACACGAGACCCGACCCAGCGTGTGTCGTCATTGGCTTCCAGCAATAAGAGTCTCGACATGACTACTAAGCAAGTCTTTCAAACGCCAAGTCGGGAAATCTAGCGTCATCGAGCCCGCACCGATAGCGTCGAACCTTCATCACACTATCCTGACATGGACCCTCATTTTTGCACGTCGGGGCTCTGACCCCGTGCCAAGCACCCGCAATTGAAGCAGCCCCGGACAAATCGAGGGGCGACTTTTCTTTGTTTTGGGTCGGGACGTCACGGAAAAGGTCCTTTGGTCCAAGCTCGAGTTTTCTGCAATTCGAACCGTGAAATCCCACCACCTCAACCAGTGGTTCGTCCACTGAAGTCTCGTCAAGCCGCTGCAGGATCAGCGCAAGAACCAGATCGCTGGACGAGGCATGAGAATTTGAATCGTCCGAGTTCATCGAGGATATTCCCGAATCTAGCGCCAACAACGATTCTGCCATTGCATCCCTGACCAATGGATCGAAGGCATCTCCAACGACCAAGTACATACGTTCAATTGATCCGGAAGCCACCAAACGACAAGCGGCAACCAATGCATTGACCGAGCTTGCACGTCCGTCAGCAAACGTGAGACTCGGGCCTTGCAGACCCCAACGGATTGCAATATGAGCTGCCGGCGCGCCGTCAATTGAATCCGGGAAATCAATTGGGTTGGTTGCGGACAGGCCGTGCGTCGCTAGTCGCCGAGCATATCGAATGCGAGTACTTTGCGCTCCGAGGCCTGTTCCAACACAAACGCCGCTTCGAACGTCCCGCTCGCCGTGATTGTGTTCGGCTAATCCGGCTGCTTGTCGCGCTAGGTGCACGGCATGGAGAGCATATTGACTGAGCGGGTCGAGGCGCCGCAGGCTGGCCTGGCCAAGACTCTCGGCAATGCTTCGCGATTGCTCCAAAATGGTCGAGTCACTTGAGCAGTCCGGGGTAAAAGCATGGCCTCCGCCTATAAATACTCGTTGGTCCATTTTGCACTTCGAGGCATGGCTCAACATACTAGACAATCCGAATGAGCCAAAACCAAGGTTGCATCATTGCCCCCGAAGCCGAAGCTATTGGAAATTCCGAAGCCCTTCTCGATGGCACGCGGCTCGAGTTTCACGCAATCAACTTGGCCTTCGAACTCGCAATTCCGAAGATTTGCCGTAGCGGGGACTACTCCGTGTTGGAGCGATAAAATGGCCGCGATTGCTTCGATCGTGCCGGCGGCCCCCATGCAGTGCCCGGTGCAGGCCTTGACTGAGTGTACTTTACATGAAGAGGCGTGTTTGCCGAGCGCCCGCACTATGGCCGAGATTTCGGCCGAGTCGTTGAGTGGCGTTCCCGTTCCATGAGCATTGACGAAGCCAACATCGCTAGCCAGGATATTTGCCTGATCAAGGGCCTTCGAAATAGCAATTGCAGCTCCGTGGCCGTCCGGATCAGGCGCGGTCAAGTGTTTTGCGTCGCAGGCCGAGCCAGCGCCCGCAACCACGGCGTGTATCCGCTTGGACTGGCTACGCGCATCCGCCAAGCGTTCCAGGACGAGACAGCCTGCGCCTTCGCCCAGAGTCATGCCACGCCGAGCGATGTCGAACGGTCTGCAGGGCCCGGGGTCCAGTGCGCGCAATGCGTTGAATCCAGAATATGTGATTCTGGTAAGTTCGTCGCAGCCAAGGGCCAACGCCATGTCGTAGTCGCCCGCGCGCAGACCTTCACAAGCAAGTTCGACGGCGATTGCTCCACTTGAGCATGCGGTATTAATAACTTGTCGAATGTCGCCCAGGCCAAGGATAACCGCAAGTTCATCAGCCAAGGTCCCCTTGAGACACTGCCGCCACCAGTCAGGATTTCGGCGTGGCTCACCGAGTGCACGGTCAAGCGCCACGTCACCCATGCCCGTCGAAGCAACCACCAGTCCGATTCGTTTCGCAGTCACGGTTCGCCGCGAATCAGCCAGCGCTTCCCTGGCCGCCATGAGTCCCAAATCCACGGTCCGATTGCTACCCTCACTAGGCAAACGGGCAGAAACCTCCGCTGCCAGGTTCACGCGGCACGAGTCCGCGCTAAATGCCCGAACAGGTCCGAATGGGCATCGACCAATCAGTAGGCCCGACCAGAGGGATTCAACACCTGCTCCCAGGGCGGTGACTGCGCCCAAACCGGTCACGGCAATTGGCTGAAACGTCAAGGCGCGGCCTATAGCATGGGCGACGAGGCAGATTTTGGCATAATCGGCTCCGTGCAGGAGCGTTCCAAACTCCTTTCCGAGCTCAGCGAACTCCTCGTCGAGTGCCTCAAGTTGCAGAAACCTATTCCGCCAATTACGGCTGAGGAGCGCATAATTGGGGGGCGATTCGGCCTTGATTCCGTCGATGCAGCGCAATGGATCACCACGGTCGAGCGCCACTTCGCTCTGGAAATCACAGATAGTGACCTAATTGCCGGGGCGCTGGAATCGCTTGGCAATCTGGCCGACATATTGATCAGAGCGGGTGTACACACCAGAACCCTGCCCTAAGGCACTTGACCGCACCCGAATTGGACATTCCCTTGCGATAAACGCTTACCTGCGCCAATACGGCTCCGCTCGTGCATCACCGGCACGCCGAGGAGGCCGTTACATGCTCGTATTTCGAGGCACGTCCGCAATCTCACAATTTCGGCTGGAAAGACTCACCGAGCTTGTTCGGCAGCAAGTGCCGCGCGTCAACAAGTTGACGTCTGCGTACTTGCACTTGGTTGACGCTCCTGATGACTTGTCCCCACGGGAAAGAGGGGTGGTCGAACAACTCCTGGACTACGGTCCCCCCGCACCGTTGGCGCCCGAATTCTGCACGCTACTACTCGTGGCACCGCGTCCTGGGACAATTTCGCCCTGGTCCTCGAAAGCCACCGACATTGCCCATCAATGCGGGCTGACGCAAGTGCGGCGCGTCGAACGTGGCACGGCTTTCTACCTTTCGGTGCTTAACTCGGAGCCGCTCTCCGGACGCGAAATAGCGCAAGCCGCGCGCGTACTTCATGACCGGATGACGCAGGCTGTGTTCGTGCGATTGGAAGACGCCGCACAGCTATTTACCGAGGCTCGAGCTCGTCCTTTGCGGCATGTCGATGTGTTGAATACGGGACGGGAGGCTCTGGTTGAAGCAAACCGTGACTTTGGGCTCGCGTTGGCCAACGATGAGATCGACTACTTGCTAGCTGCGTTCAAGGACTTGGCGCGCAATCCCACCGACGTCGAGTTGATGATGTTCGCACAAGCCAATAGCGAACACTGTCGCCACAAGATATTTCGAGCTGATTTTGTGGTGGACGGAGAGCGAAAGCCCCTGTCGCTCTTCCAAATGATTCAAAACACATATGTTTCGCACCCTGACGGTGTTCTGTCAGCATATCATGACAACGCTGCCGTAGTTTCGGGGCGCATCGCAAGCCGACTCGTCCCCGAACCGACGACGGGCGAATACCTGCCGCAGCACGAGGATTTACCGCTCCTGCTAAAAGTAGAAACACACAATCACCCCACGGCGATTTCTCCGCACCCGGGCGCATCGACGGGTTCCGGCGGTGAAATTCGAGATGAAGGCGCGACGGGTCGGGGGTCGAAACCGAAGGCGGGTATTACTGGTTTCTGCGTGTCGAATCTACAGATCCCCGGTTATTTGCGCGAATGGGAAACCAACCCCATCGGAAAGCCCGACCGAATCGTATCCGCGCTCGAAATCATGTTGGATGGGCCACTTGGCGGCGCCGCATTCAACAATGAATTTGGACGACCCGCGATTGCCGGCACTTTTCGTAGTTTCGAACAACGCGTAGCGACTCAGGACGGCAATGAAGTGCGTGGTTTTCATAAGCCAATCATGCTCGCGGGTGGCGTCGGAAATGTTCGCCGCAACCACGTAGCGAAAGGCAAAATAACCCATGGATCGCCCATCGTAGTGTTAGGGGGGCCCGCAATGCTAATTGGACTTGGCGGAGGCGCCGCCTCGTCAATGGCTCAGGGCTCGAGCGCAGCTGACTTGGATTTTGCCAGTGTTCAACGCGACAATCCCGAAATGCAACGCCGCTGCCAAGAGGTCATTGACCGCTGCGCAGCCCTTGGAGACGCCTCACCCATTCTGAGTATTCACGATGTCGGCGCTGGCGGCCTCTCGAATGCCTTGCCTGAGCTCGTCAATGATTCAGGCCTAGGTGCGAACTTCGAACTGCGATCGATTCCCAATGCGGAGCCGGGCATGAGCCCAATGGAGATCTGGTGTAACGAGGCACAAGAACGGTACGTACTCGCTATCGACGCCGCACGGATTGACGCATTTTCGGCGCTCGCTGAACGAGAACGGTGTCCATTTGCCGTGGTTGGTAGCGCTACCTCAGACCCCAAAATCGTGTTGCAAGACCGGCTTTTTGGCACAGTTCCTATCGATTTACCGTTGTCGGTTCTATTCGGCAAGCCACCACGAATGACCCGGCACGCGCAAAGAACGTCGCGACCACTGCAAGACTTCGACACAAGTTCGATTACCTTAGAGGAGGCCGTCGGGCGAGTCTTGCGCATGCCGGCGGTAGCCGACAAGTCGTTCCTAATTACCATTGGTGACCGAAGCGTTACCGGGCTCGTTTGTCGCGACCAAATGGTCGGCCCCTGGCAAGTGCCCGTTGCGGATTGCGCTGTTACGCTTGGCGACCACCTGGGCTACTCGGGTGAAGCGCTATCGGTAGGTGAGCGTTCCCCCGTCGCGCTTGTCAATGCATCGGCGTCGGCACGTCTGGCCGTGTCAGAAGCGATAACCAACATCGCGTCCGCACCGGTGACGCGCATTTCAGACATCAAACTGAGCGCCAATTGGATGGCCGCGACGGGTTGGCCGGGTGAAGATGCAGCACTCTACGACGCCGTTCACGCCGTTGGAATGGAACTGTGCCCAACACTTGGCCTTACGATTCCCGTTGGGAAAGACTCCTTATCCATGAAGACAGTGTGGGATGAGGGAACAAAGACCGTAGTGAGTCCTATCAGCCTGATGGTGACAGCACTAGCTGCACTATCGGACGTTCGCGATTGCCTCACGCCCGAATTACGAACCGACTGCGGTGAGACTGAGTTATTGCTCATTGATTTGGGGCGGGGAAAAAACCGCATGGGCGCCTCGGTTCTCGCGCAGACCTACGGTCAACTCGGACGAGAAGTGCCGGACTTGGACGACCCTCGAATCCTGGTCCAATTCTTTGATGCCATTCAGCAACTGCGAAGGGCCAATTTGCTATTGGCCTACCATGATCGATCCGACGGCGGGCTGTTCGTAACGACTATCGAGATGGCATTCGCGGGCGGAACCGGCATTTCACTTGACATCGCAAACCTCGGACCAGATCCAATTGCATCGTTGTTCGCGGAGGAGCTGGGCGCGGTGGTTCAGATTAGGACCCGGGACCATGATCATGTCTTGGATATTCTCCGCGCGCATCAACTCGAATTGGGCGCATACGTGCATTCAGTGGGAACACTGCGCCCAGACAATCAGGTACTTATTCAAGTTGGCGATGTAGCGTTGTATTCGCGTTCTCGGAGTGATTTGCGGCGATTATGGTCCGAGACCACATTTGCTCTCCAATCTTTGCGCGACAATCCCGAATCCGCGTTGCACCAGTATGACCAGGTGACCGACTCCGATGACCCGGGCCTAACCGCCCGCGTTTCATTTGATATCGAGGCGCGCGTATCGGAACCCTGGCTCAGCACCACAATAGTCCACGAAAAACCTCGGATTGCCATTTTGAGAGAACAAGGGGTCAACGGTCAAATTGAAATGGCCTCTGCCTTTCATCAATCGGGGTTCGCGTGCATTGATGTACATATGAGCGACATCGTTTCGGGCGCCATATCACTCCAGACATTTCGTGGCTTGGTCGCGTGTGGTGGGTTTTCGTACGGGGATGTCCTCGGTGCTGGCCAAGGTTGGGCTAAGGGCATTTTGCTCACGGAACGGAGTCGCGAACAGTTTTCCGAATTCTTCCGTCGGCAGGATACGTTCGCGCTTGGAGTGTGCAATGGCTGCCAAATGCTGGCCGCACTCAAGGAAATCATACCGGGTGCACAACACTTTCCAAGGCTTGTGCGAAACAGGTCCGAGCAATTCGAGGCTCGTCTGTCTATGGTCGAGATAGTCGCGTCCCGATCCATATTACTTGATGGGATGCAGGGAACGCGCGTGCCGATTGTAGTGGCTCATGGGGAAGGACGGATGCAGTTCGAGGCACCCGCTGACGCCGAATCATTAGCTCAATCTAAACAACTATGTGCGCATTTCGTGGACAATCGCGGTAGCCCTACTGAACACTATCCAGAAAATCCAAACGGCTCGCCTGGTGGACTCACAGCCATTTGTAACTCGGACGGGCGTGTAACGCTAATGATGCCCCATCCCGAGCGAGTGTTTCGCTCAGTGCAGTATTCTTGGTGTCCGGGGGATTGGAAGGAACATAGCCCCTGGATACGCCTTTTCGACAACGCTAGACGCTGGGTGGGCTAGTCTTTCCAACCAGCGCACAACGCCAACGCCTGTTCAACCAACTGTTGAGCGCGCGACGCGGTGTCAGCTTCGGCGTAGCAGCGTAGTTCCGGAGCGTTTCCAGAGCCACGCAGATGAATAATTTCGCCGGATTGACCAGTGGCTCTGAGCCCATCAGTGGTATCGACTTGTGTTACTTTACCAACTAAACCAGAAAACATCGCATCAGCGCGGGCCGTATCCGATTGCGCCAGCTCGGCTAAGTGCATCTGACTGACGGCGGTCGGAAAATTCTCCAGTCGATCGCTGGCGGTGTACCGCTCCGGCAGGCGCGATATTAGCTCCGACACCGAAAGCCCGGCGTCGATGGCGGAGAGCAAAACACAAAGCTGCACTATAATTGGGTCTCGTGTTGGCAACGGAGTGAGGTTCGGGCCGCCAGGCATCGAGGTGCTCGTCGCGGTGAGAAATCCTCCATTTGCCTCGTAGCCAACCACTCGCCGATAGCCTTCGTTCGCCGCGTCTTGCATGGCGGAAATAACATAGGGCGAACCGATCTTTGTGCGCTTTACCGTCTTGAACCGCGCAATCCGCTCAACGACGGTATTCGACGATACCGGTGTTACTACCGCGTCTGCCCCGAGCCATTGCGCGGCAACCACGCCGATCACGTCTCCGCGCAGCCACTGACCGTTCTCGTCGGAGATAAGGGGTCGATCCGAATCACCATCCGTGGACACTATCGAAAATGGCTGGTAAAGCCTTGCCATTTCCTTTGCGGTCGCGACATCCTCAGCTCGAATCGCCTCAGTATCCACAGGCATGAATTTGTCGGACCAACTCGAGGAAACGACATCCGCGCCGAGAGATTGGTACACTTCGACCAAAATATCGCGCCCCACCGCACTATGGCCAAACACTACTATTCTCTTACCAGCAAGAGCATTGGCTTTGACGGCGCTAGTCCAACGTCGAATATATTCGGTTTCGATATTGCGAAATGGTGCGGGAAAAATCACGGACTGGCCGACGCGTAGCGCCCCGTCTTCGTCAAACAAGTCAGGCAACTCAATCGATTGTGTAAGTAGTTCCGGCTCGTCAGACTTCAAGAGCTCCCCCGAGGGCTTATTGAACTTGATGCCGTTGCGATCGTCGGGGATGTGACTTCCCGTCACCATGAGCGTTGGAATCGCCTCGTTTAGCCCAAATAGCGCAACTGCGGGCGAGGGCACCAGGCCTGCGTAGACGACCTCGAATCCTAAATCTAACGCTGCGCGGGCGGCGGCGGACATGATTCGCGGCGTGCTTGACCGGCGATCGCCTGCAATTGCAACTCGCAAAGGCCTTTCAACTTCCCGCCTCTCAAGCATCATTTGCAAAAAGCCGCGGGCATACGCGTAACAGACCCTGTCGGTCATTGCCGTTACCAGGCCGCGCGCGCCACTGGTTCCGAAGCGCACACCACTTTCTCTCATTATGTCGGCAATTCGGAAGGTCATGGTTGGCGGGCACTTTAGCAGCAATCCTGTTCAATTCGCAAAGGCTTGGTTTTCCGTGTGTTGCTGCGGGGGAACACCTGCACGTTATGGTGGCGGTGGGTCCGGGCCCTGGGCGTTGAGGAATTCTGACAGCTGCGGTTTGCCGCGACTCTAAGTCGTACTAGACACCAATCGTGACCAGCAGAATTATCACCGTCGCGTTCGTCATGCTCGCGTGGCCGTCGCTGATTTCTTCCTGTGGCCGCACCTCGCGGGCGGACCCGGAAAACGTGATTCCCTCTCCGAGTGTGATTGGCACACGCACGAACATCGCCAATGTGAGAGCAGTCAAAGGGTCCGAGCTCGGACACTTGGCGCGCGCTTGGCGCGGCAAGGGAACAATATTCAACATTTGGGCGACTTGGTGCGGCTCCTGCAAAGGTGAAATGCCGATTATGAGTCACATGGCCAAAGCATACGCGTCCCGCGGTTTGAATGTCGTCCTGGTGTCCGTGGACGTGCCGGAGGAACAGCCGCGACTCGAAAAAATCACTTCAGACCTGGGCTTTGTGTCACCCACTTGGGTCGCCGCACTACCGTTAAGCGCGTTCAAGTGGGAAATAAACCAAAATTGGAAAGGTAATATTCCGATTACTTTGCTGTACGATGCGCAAGGCAAGCGGCGCTATTTTTGGGACGGTCCCGTTGAGCAGGGCGACCTTTCCCCAATAATTGAGGATTTTTTGGCTGGGAAAGCCGTTCAGGGCGAAAAGCATTTCGAACTCAGCGCCGGCATTACAGACCCACACTGATACCCCAGCGCCAATGCAACCGACTGGCGTGATTCACTGGCGTCGCAGGTTTCCGCGACCTCATCGACGTGTTTCAGCGAACCTGTCGGAGTGCGGCTTCAGCGAGCACACCGGCCCGCACGCATACGTCGAAGAGCAGTTTGCCATCAAGATTCGCAAAGCCCACCTGCTGCGCCAAGGCTTCCAGTCGCTCGCCAACCTTTGTGTATCCGCCCTCGCGAGCCGCTGATAGGACTATCGGAGCCGAATGACGCGCAAGTAGCGTTATTTTGTCGAGCGCGGCCATTTGCTCGGTGTTGGCTCCGAATTCAACACCCACGGCGTTGCAAACATTATCAGGCAGTGAATTGCGCGATAGAAACCTGCGACCAATTTCGAAACTCGAAATTGTATAGCGCTCTTTTTCGCGTGCCACGCGCTCAGCCGTTAGATTGGATGTTTCCTTCCAAATCGGGGCATACATTTTACCATCTACTGCCAGGCACGCCATTGCGCCGATCTCGCACAGCAGTCCGCAGGTAAAGGCCGTCGCCGTTACGGCCTGACCGGTCTCCTTGGCAAGACGGTTTGCGATACTCCCGGAGACGACACTGCGGTCGTGTAACTGGATTTGCACCTCGGCTTGAGAACGAAACGCGGCCAAGAGGGACATTGCACCCGCAAGTTCCCGGAGCTCACGCAAACCGATACGAATTACCGCGCTGTCGAGCCTATCCACCTTGCCCGCTCCAAAGACGGCGCTGTTGGCAACGCGCAGCACGGCTGCAGCGAGCGCTGGGTCCGTGGATATTACGCGGGCCACATCCGCAATGCTCGATCGGTCGGAGTTGGCTAGAGCCATCACCTTGTGCGTGGTAGCCGGGAGCGGGCACACTTCCGCAACCCGATCCAGCAATGTGGCAATGGGGTCCGTCATGAACTGACAAGCCTAGTAGCCTCTCGAGCCAACGGAGCCAAGATTTTCGTGAAATATCAGGGCTGACGGGCTCATCGGCCGCTGGCACAGTGGTCCCCTGGGCCAACAGGTGCCCGTGCCTAACATCGAAAGTTCGATTATCGTTCGACCGTGGGCTTATCACCCGTTTCTAAGTGCCCGAACCCCGACGCCCAACTGGTCGTGGAGCGTGTTACCAGGCGGTTTGGCGCCATGGCGGCGCTATCGGACGTCAACCTGACTATCGACCGCGGCCAAATCGTCGTGATAATTGGTGGCTCGGGTGCCGGGAAGACGACTCTTTTGAAAATACTGATCGCTCTCGACCGTCCCACGACGGGTCGCGTGTGGTTCAACGGTGTGGACTTGGTCGGCATGGGCGAGGTCGCGCTGAATCGAGTACGCCGGAGATTCGGCATGGTCTTTCAGTACTCCGCGTTGCTGGATTCGATGACGGTCCTTGAGAACGTAGCTTTTCCGCTCCGCGAGCACACGAAGCTTCCTGGCCGAGAGATCAAGAACCGGGTCATCGAGAAACTCAAGCTGCTGAATCTGGTCGGCGTTGAGCGACTTATGCCGAGTGAGTTATCGGGGGGGATGCGAAAGCGGGTTGGGCTCGCTCGCGCACTTATGCTTGAACCCGAAGTCCTACTCTATGACGAACCCACCAGCGGGCTCGATCCACTATCGTCGCGACTGGTCAACGAACTAATATGGCAGACTCGCGATCGTTTTGGCGTTACTAGTATAGTGATATCTCACGACATGGCTGGGGCTCTGCGCATTGCGGACAACATTGTGTTGATGTCAGCAGGTAAAATTGTAGCAGCAGGAACACCTGAACGCCTAGTTTCCAGTGCTGCGGGTCTGGCACAAGACTTTTTCAAGGCCAGTGGCATTGATGCCCTTCGACTGGTCAAAGAGCGAAAGCGCCCTCCCACAAGTCCGACTCAAACGGACGGTTCCTAGCTGCGTTCTTAGTATTACTCAAGACAAGCGAAAATGGCATCGCCCCAAATCGCAGTTCCCAATTCTCCGGGTGAAAGTCACCAATCGTCTTTGAATTCGAAATGGCGAGTCCCGCTTTTGGATCTAACTCGCACCTATGCGCTGCTTGAAGAGGAATTGGCGGATGCATTCAAGCGCATTTTTCGAAGCGGCCGATATATTCTAGGTCCGGAAGTAGAGGCCCTGGAAAGCGCCGTTTCAAAATGGCTAGGTGCCAGTGAATGTATCGGGATGTCCTCGGGCACAGACGCGCTCCTAGCGACGCTCATGGCTCTCGATATTGGTCCTGGAGACGAGGTAATTACCTCACCACTAACATTCGTTTCGACTGCAGAGGTAATCTTGAGGCTGGGGGCGACGCCAGTTTTTGGGGATGTATGTCCCAGGTGCCACTGTCTAAATCCCGACTCCGTTTCGACACTTTTTAGCTCCAAAACCCGCGCCGTTATTGCCGTACACTTATTTGGTCAACTCGGTCATATTGAAGAATTGCTCCAGCTTACAAATGATCACGCGGTGCCCCTGGTTGAGGATGCGTGTCAGGCATTTGGATCAAGTCTTGCCGGTCGCAATGCCGGCACGTTCGGCATTGCGGGATGCTTTAGCTTCTTCCCCTCTAAGCCACTCGGGGGGTTCGGCGATGCCGGACTCGTGTGCACTAACGATCACCTGCTAGCGGAGCGACTGAGGTCGGTACGCTCACACGGGAGGGCGAACCGGCATCAGTTCACTCAGCTGGGGGGCAATTTTCGCATTGATGCACTGCATGCCGCATTGATCGGCGTTTTAATACCCCACGTTCAAGATTGGATTCTAGCTCGTCGTAAAGTGGCGCGCATCTATACTGAGGCCTTCAGAGGAATGCGCGGCATTACAACTCCGGTCTGCTGCAGCCATACTGATTCTGCATGGGGCGCCTACTCGATCCGGGTGCCGAAATATCGCGACGCGCTGGACTCCCATCTGAAATCCTCGGGCGTCGAGACTGCAATTTACTATCCGCTAACGCTGGCAGACCAACTATTGTTCGCCGGTCGCTCCAAGGCGCCGACGGAGCTTGGGGAAGCAGTCCGAACAGCAAGTGAAATTGTTAGCCTACCTATATTTCCCGGACTCACCGCAGCCGACCAAGACTATGTGGTATCGAGCGTTCGGCGGTTTTGCCGCGAATTATAGTAATTTCAGCCAGGCGTTGAAAAAATTTGGCCCGACCAAAATCTTTTGGTCGGGAACTAGACGCCGTCGCCAGTATCACGCAATCTGGCTGCCATGTCGATCGCCGAAAATGTGGCCATACACCCAAGTGCGATTGTCGAGCATCCCGTCACCATCGGGCAGAACACCAAGATTTGGCACTTCTGCCATGTTATGGCCGGCGCTCGTATTGGGGCCAATTGCATGCTTGGTCAGAATGTGTTTATGGCAAGCACTGCAATAATCGGCAATGGGTGCCGAATACAGAACAATGTCAGCCTATACGACGGCATAACTCTCGAGGACGAGGTATTCTTGGGACCGAGTTGCGTATTTACCAACGTTCGCACCCCTCGAGCCACCGTTCGCGCCGGTCAATTCGAGGCCACTGTCGTGCATCGAGGTGCCACTATCGGAGCTAACTGCACGATAATGGCGGGCTGCGATATCGGGGCTTGGTCATTTGTCGGCGCTGGCTGCGTCGTCCTGCGAGATGTTCCTGATTACGCGCTAATCGTAGGCAATCCAGCACGCCAAATCGGCTGGGTGAATCGACAGGGCCTGCGACTAGATTTCAAAGATAAGGTCGCCATCTGCCCTAGCACAGGAGCCCTATACCGGCTTATTGATGACTGCGTACAATTCGCAGAAATGGAGCCAGCTCAAGGTTAAGCGCGCCGGGGCCCAAGCCGGGACCTGGACCCCGTGATGATTGGCCTCCTAGTAACGGGAGAAGCAACCTAGCTCTGAGACATTTTCAAGACTTCCGTAGCGAAATCCTCGCTCTTCTTCTTCTCGACACCCTCGCCCAACAGGTAACGCACGAAGCCCTTAATTGTAACGTCCGTTCCAAGTTCCTTGGCGAGTCCGGCGCGGATCTGATCGATTGTCTTGTCGGTTTCGAGCACGCTTACTTGTTCCAATAAGCATACTTCCTTGGCCCATTTGGCGATTTTGCCTTCGATGATCTTGGGCCGCGCCTGAACCGGTTTCCCTTCCTCGGCCAACTGGGCTTCGTAGATTTCTGCCTGCTTGGCCCGCTCTTCGTGGGGAATGTCCGTTATCGCCAAATACAGGGGTGCCATTGCAGCAATTTGCATCGCAGTGTCGTCGGCAAACTTCACAGCGGAGGGCTCCCCTGCCTTCCCAGCATCTCCCAGACTTAGGGCGAGAAGCACGCCAATCCTTCCACCCATATGAACGTACGAGTGAACGAGCCCGGACTCTGAGGACAATTGGGTCCAGCGGCGAATCGTGATATTTTCGCCCAATTTTCCCACCAAAGCCTGCCTGAATTCATCGATTGAACCGCCTCCGGCTGGATGCGGCATGGTCCCGAGTTCCGATCGCGGTGATGCCGTTGCGGCCGCACCAACCACGGTTCTCACGAACGCTTTGAATTCCACATTCCTAGCTGCAAAGTCCGTCTGAATATTTACTTCCACAAGGACTCCGCTCTTCCCATCGGCAGCGACAAGGGCAGCAATTTCTCCCTCCGTAGCGACAGCGCCAGCGCGCTTGGCGCTCTTGGCGAGGCCCTTCTTGAGTATGATATCGACGGCTTTATCCATATCGCCGCTAGCTTCGATGAGTGCGCCACGACAATCGTTGAGACCCGCCTGGGTTCGATCACGCAGCTCCTTAACCTGTTGCATATTGACCTGGGTCATCATGTCTCCTTCGTCAGGCCTGATTAATTCCCCACATCAAGTGGTGAGCGACCGCGGTAAAATATTTGGGCTTCTGGAAGTTTCTCGGTGTTCGGACGTTGTGAGTCGCGGTTGTCACGACCGTCTTCATAGTCACGGCGGCGAGCCATGCCGTAGATACACGCGTCGCTGATCGCTGCGGTAATGAGGCGAATGCTTCGAATGGCGTCATCGTTTCCCGGGATCACGAAATTAATCGGATCAGGGTCACAATTGGTATCTGTAATCGCAATAATTGGCAACGAAAGTCGCGCCGCTTCCTTCACCGCAATAGCTTCTTGCATCGGATCGATAACGAACATGGCCGCGGGAATCGAGCTCATGCCTTTCATCCCACCAATGTACTTTTCGAGTCGCGCACGTTCCTTCTCGAGCCGGATCGTTTCTTTTTTGGGCAATTGCTCATACGTGCCGTCTTCACGCATCCGTTCGATGGTCCGCAGTCGCTCGAGACCACCCTTCATCGTGCGAAAGTTGGTCAGCGTTCCACCCAACCATCGATTGGTTACGTGAAACTGACTTGCTCGGGCGGCTTCCTCTTTGACAATTTCAGCAGCCTGGCGCTTGGTGCCCACGTAAAGCAAATGTCCGCCGCGAGCTACGACATCGACAACGAACTCATACGCCCTCTTGAAGAGGTGGACTGTCTGATCAAGATCGACGATATGAATGCCGCTGCGCGCGCCGTAAATGAACGGACGCATTTTGGGGTTCCATCGCTTGGTTTGATGTCCAAAATGGACGCCCGCTTCGAACAGATCACGAACGCTCAGGGGTTGGGACGGGTCTCTTGCAAGGTTTTCGGTGCTATCTGCAACCGATTCGCCAAGGGCTTCACTCATGTTTTGACTTCCTTTCGGTTTTTTCCGCCACCTCGAACCAGGTCAACTCCGAAGACGAAGCACCGAAACCTGGACTTTGAATTGAGGCGTGTGTCGTCCCGCAGGTTAATCTTGCGGGCGGCGGGTTCTACGCCATAAGTCGAGTGTCGTAAAGGCGGCTTTCGGACCAAAATGCGCCGAATGCCAACTCCGAGCTGGTCGCGACCAGCTCGACGGTCTTTCAAAATACGCCGACGGCCGGCTTCGCTGGACCCACCTGAGACGACGAATCATCGCCCGTTTTTGGGGGCCCACTACTGCGACGCCGACAATGCGTCGGGTCTGGAACGATAGAAAGCCAGATTCTGACTAGGATTGACTATTCTTCTTCGTCCTCGACGAAACCTTCGTCGGCGTCGTCGTCTTCATCGTCGGGCTCGTCGGCGATGTCGTCATCTTCCTCGTCTTCCTCGTCATCATTGGACTTGGTATCGACTTTGAGATCTACACCGACTTCGCCCAACTGAGTCTCGAGCAATTCGAACAATTCGTCCACATCATCGCCGCTCCACTCATCGAGAATGTCGGTGAGGAACTCGAACAGATCGCCGCTATCGAGTCGGCGCTCAATCTCCTCGACCTGTTCCTCAGTGAAAGCGTCGAGGATATCTTCCCTCAATGCTTCCATGTCCCCTTCTTCGATCGCCTCCTGTGCTGAAAGGCGAATCTGTCGAACGGCTCGCTTATCTAGGTAAATGTCCATCGAAGAGTCTGCTCGCTATGGCTTGCACCGCCTTTAGACGATGCACGAAGGGGACGTCAAGGCGACATTTGTCGGAATCGTCCGGGATGGTCGCCAAAATGTCGCGAATGGCAGCATACACCGTCACTTGTTCTATTTTCGGCCAACGGTTCGCATTTGCAACTATCATCATCGGCCAGGTCCAACTCAAAATCCGGCGCCAACTTGGAGACTTCGGCCATCGCATCAATGACTTAATAACTCAAGTTGATTCGACGGGTAGGACTTGGACTGGCCTCTTCAGCGCCAAACGGGTAGTTACCCTAGGAGACCTAACTGCATCGTTATGAAGCATCGTGGATTCAATTTGGCCCTCTTAAGCCTTGGATTTACTTTGTATCCATCGAACGCACAATCACAACCATTGCCACCGGGCAAAGCGCCGAGTAATTCACATTTCCTTCAATATGGCGTTTCGTTCGTAGCCGAAAACGTCGCGTCGGCCGCGGACATATGTCCGACCAACCCGAACAATTATGTCCCTTGCATTCTCGGTTCTGGCTTTGGGGCGACGGTACGGGTGGGCTACCGCACCCGAAGTCCTTGGTATTTTGGCGGTGCTTACGAATTTTCCCATCATGACTCTTCCAATTTGTTGAGACTCGCAATCCTGCAGCAACTTCGAGGGGAAAGTCGCTATTACTTTGATCAGGGCGCCAGACTTACCCCGTACATTAGCGGAGCGATTGGCGCTGCCATATATGGCAACGAATGGGGAGCCGACAGCGGTGGCCCTACTGTCAGTTTGGGACCCGGCGTCGAGTACCAGGCTGACGAATCGGTAGTTGTGGGACTTGGACTCAGCTGGCGCGGCCTCATTTTCCATGAATGGACCGACAATGCGAATCAACGGCGCGCTGACCGATATCTAGGATTCGGTCTGGGCCACCTGATTGCAATTGAACTTATCCTGGAGGTGCGCGACCCCCTACCCCGTTGGTGAACGGCCAAGCCAATCATTTGCACAAAAGGCGTTGCAAAGGCTTGACGGGACGGGCGGTTACGAGTTCCCCTTGGCGGGTGCTCTGCGTTCGTTGCGGCAAGGAGAATCCCGTAGGTCTTCGATTTTGCCAGGATTGTGGTACGGGGTTAGAACCCTCGAGCACTCCGCGTTCAAAAGTTACAGAAACCGGAACTGGGACTGTCGCGCTCGCATCAGGCACATCGCCCGCCGAGCACTCGGTGGTTGATTCGGGTGCAGGCTCGCCACCTAGCCGATTGCGGCCCGAGGTACCCAATTTCGATTTCACCAGCCGCAAGGTCACGGAGAACGGACCGTGCGTGCGTTGTGGCGCAACTGTGGAGCTGCGACACGCTTATTGTCCGCAGTGCGGAGCGTCTTTGACATCGGCAAGTAGCCCCATCGCGGACGCAGCTCACAACTCAATTCCACCGCACATCGTTGATCAGAACCGAGCCTCGTTGGGCGCGCAGAATGCCCCTGACCCCGTGGTCGCCAAGGCCCCTTCCGTCAAATGTCCCAACTGCGGTGTGCTCGTGATGGACGGAGCGCTCCATTGCCCGCAATGCGGGCATCGATTGTCTGACAGCGAGTCCGACGCGCCTTCCGTGGGGCCAAGGCGTCCGATGGCAGCGGAGGGGCTACCTGAGAGCCTAAGTACCGTTCGCCCTCCCACCAGCAACTCAACGGTCGCTCAAACCGCCGAGCCGGCTACGACACTTACCCCGACCGGACGCCTAGTGATGTTGGCACAGGACGGGACTGCCAGACGAACCATCCCGCTATCGGGAGAAACTGTGGATTTGGGGAAATCGGAAGGGGATATCGTGCTTTCTGAGGATGTCTATCTAAGCGCGCGGCATGCTCGGTTCACGGGTCGGAATGACCAAAGAACTTTGATAGACTTGGGGTCGCTTAATGGAATTTACCTAAGAATTCGGGGAATGGCCGTATTGACGGATGGAGACTTATTCTTGGTCGGACTTCAGTTACTCAAATTCGAGCTGGAACTGCCGGAAATGGCCAATTTGGTTCCAATTCGAGTCGGCAGCTGCAGTTTGTTCGGATCTTCGACCAGTCCGCGGTACGCTCGCCTGAGCGAAAGGACAATAGACGGTGCACCTAGAAGCGTATTTGTTGTTGGCCGAGATGAAACGATACTGGGACGTGAAGTCGGTGATATTGTCTTCTCTGGTGATCCCTTTATGAGCCGCCGTCACGCCGCCTTGACTCGCGACCCGACAGACGGCACTTTCACGCTCCGAGATTTGGGCTCATCCAATGGAACATTCCTTCGCGTCCGCGGCAAAGTTGATCTAGAGCCAGGAGATCATTTGCGAATCGGCCAACACCTCTTCCGTTACGAGATGGACCATCCGTAGGCAGATCGAGATGACTGACGCTGAAGCCCCCGCATCGTCTACGGGACGCGCCGGAATCATCACTTTAAATGTCTTCGGCCGGACCGATGTCGGTCAAATACGTGAACACAACGAAGACAATTTCCTCGTCGCGGATTTAACCAAGAAAACCCGAAACCTAACCGAATCGGAACGGCGTCCGGCGGTTGGCAAGCACGGCATCGTGTTGGGTGTTTGCGACGGTATGGGCGGCGCCGCCGCGGGTGAAGTTGCTAGCCAATTGGCTGTCAACATCATTTACGAAAGGTTCATCGACACCGATGCCCCGGGCGATCACGACACCTTGGCGCGTCGCTTAGTGCGCGCGGTTGAGGCCGCTGGGCAGCGAATATTCAATGAAGCGCGTATGGATCGCACGCGTCGCGGGATGGGAACCACTGCGACAATTGCTGCGTTGGTGGACAGTCGAATGTTCGTTGCGCAAGTGGGCGACAGCCGCGCATATATTCTGCGCGACGGCGTTATGATGCAGGTCACCCGCGATCAGTCTTTAGTCACCCAGCTCATAGAGGCTGGCCAACTAACGGAAGAAGAAGCGGAGACATTTGAGCACAACAACATAATTCTGCAGGCGCTAGGAACCGCAGACACGGTTCAAGTCGATCTCACTTATGTCGATTTGCGGCGAGGTGATCGACTCATGATGTGTTCAGACGGACTGACAGGGATGATCAGGGCCGATGAAATTCGGCAAGTTTTAATCAACCAGGTAGATCCCCTTCAAGCCTGTAAGGAACTCACGGACCGCGCGAACGCCGCTGGCGGGCACGACAACATTACGGTCATCGTAGCCGACTTCGAAGGCAATGGATTGCTGCCGCTCGGACAAGAAGAAGACACGATTTGCTACCGCAAGTATGCCTTGGGCGAAGAGCCTCCGTCGGGTAACATGGCTTGGATCCGACCTGTAGCGTCGAATCCACCACCGAGCGGGCCTCTGAGCGATGAAGCGTCACGCGAAGATCGCTCGTTGAGAGTGGCGCATACGGTGTTGGGACTAGATAGTCCCCTTGCGGAGCCGGACGTTCCGACACTCGCACCGGCACGTGAAGGAGCAGGGCCCTCCTCACCAGTCTACGACCCCGGGCAAGAACCCATAAATCTGCCGATATCTGGATGGCCGCCTGCAGCCGTGGGAGCG
Organism: uncultured delta proteobacterium; assembly: GCA_963819085.1. Lineage (GTDB taxonomy): Bacteria > Myxococcota_A > Polyangia > Polyangiales > Polyangiaceae > FEN-1139. The sequence continues at coordinate 77,679 of CAWFUX010000028.1, read as the reverse complement.
TTGGTAATCGGCGTCATGGCTGCCGCAGCCATTGCCGGCTATTTTGTATTTCATTGATTGGGGCCCGAGCCCGCGTACGATTTTGGCCCGACCCCTCGAAGCCTACAGGGAGCCGGATGGTTCGAAACCGAGTCTGCTGCGTCCAAAGACCATTGACTGGACTAAAGGCGGCCACATCTTTTCGGCTTTACTTGCTGCACGTTGGTGATGCTGGCGGTAATAATAGCCCGTCATGGCGCTGCAAGAGGTTTCTGAACGCGATTTCGTAAACGAAGTAATGAAGAGCAAAGTTCCGGTACTCGTGGAGTTCGGGGCAGATTGGTGTGGACCTTGTAAGGTCGTGGCGCCCGAGCTCAATGCGCTCGCAAACGAACTCGAGGGCAAAGCGAGAGTCGTTACGGTTGACATTGACCGCTCACCAGTTCTGGCCAGGGAATTGGGGGTGCAAGCGGTTCCGACGTTCGTTGTATTTGACAAGGGTCGTCCGGTTGGAGCCCATTCCGGCGCCATGAAGAAGGCGCAACTTCGAGAGCTGATAGAACCATTCTTGCCTCGGCAAGCCGGTGCACTAAAACCGGAAGAGGTCGCCCCACTATTGATGCGTCGCCAGGTCGTGCTTGTGGACACTCGCGAACAAAATGTTTTCGACCGAGTGCACCTCCCTCAAGCCGTTCATATGCCGATAACCGACATCGAAAATCGCCTGGCGGAATTGCACATGTTGCCGGCAGCTCCGGTTCTATATTGTCGCTCGGGCGAGCAAACCAAAGAACTCGCCAGCAAACTCGCCGAACAGGGCATGCCGGTCAGTTTTCTGGAGGGCGGCGTCCTTGCGTGGGAAGCCGCTGGGCTTCCGGTAGAAAGACCTTAGTGCCGTGATTCCACTGAGCAGCATTGCGAATGGCTACGCTATAGCTGCGGAGTCGAAGCAAACTCCGATCGCGCGCGCATCATCGCTTCGGCAATCACTTCCCGCACCGGAACATGACTTCGCTCAGCCAGGGCTGCACACACATCGAATTCAGGCTTGAACTGCACGGGACCAAAGGGCCCTTCAGCAACCTTGACCGGAACGACACCAAAGCGAGTTTGAATCTCAATCATTCGCCTGGGTCGCTCGACACGCTCAGTTGCCGTACGACGCACTCCAATAGTGGTGGTCTCGCGCAAAATCAATTCGCTGAGTCGAAGGGCGTCCCGGGCTGCAGCTATTGCAGAAAGGACTACTCCGGGTCGGCCTTTTTTCATCGTAATGGGCGCGGCCCAAGCGTCTAGAGCACCGGATTGCATGAGTAGGGTAAGCACGTAACCAGTGAGTTCACCGGTCATATCGTCAATGTTGGCTTCAAGCACGACATGTTCATCGTTGGCAACCCCAGTTGCCGCCACCGGCGACCCCAACACGGCACGAAGCACATTGGGACGGTCCCGAAAAACCAATGTACCGGCACCGAAACCGGTACGTTCCGGTATTATGTCAGGCCAGCGCTTGAACTCCTGGCAAACCGTCGCGACGATTGCAGCCCCCGTCGGCGTAACCGTTTCCGCTTCAATCTCTGCCGCATAGGTCGGAACCCCCTGCAAGCATTCAACCGTGGCCGGCGCTGGCAGCGGAATTACCCCATGTCTGCAATTGACGAACCCATGACCTAGCGGAAGCGGCGTCGCAATGACTCGCGCTTGCAAGTAAACGAATGCTGCCGCTGCGCTCACAACGTCGATGATTGAGTCAACGGCGCCGACCTCATGAAAGTGAACCTGTTCGATGGGTATCTGGTGGACACGAGACTCGGCCACCGCCAACGTGCGAAAAATGCGAGCAGACAATTCCCGTACTTCGGGCAAAAGCGGGCTATTTCGAATCAATTCGTCAATTTCACTGTAATGCCGCTCCGTTTGCGATCCTGTAACTCGCACGTCGAATCGACTGGCACCAATCGCGCCCGCTTGACCCATCTGCAATTCAATTTGAAATCCCGACATTGGAAGCATGGACACGGCTCCTTGAATCACGCTCCAAGGCACTCCGAGATTGACTAAGGCAGCAACAGTCATGTCACCCGCAATGCCACTCGAAGCATCGAGAAACAGCAGTCGTCCAGCTCCAAAACCAGCCGGAATGTCATCACGGCACCGCGCCGAATCGACCGTATTCACACGAAATGCATTCGAGATTGGTTGCCCCTCGACGTCGTGGTGGTGACGGTGTCCGTGCGGCGGCTCAGCCTCGTGGGTATGCGCGCCCGCACCGTGGGAGCCATGTTCTTCTTTAAACTTCATGCTACAGGGTGCCTCTCTGGCGCTTGGATCCGATGTAAAATGCGAAGCACGGCCATGGCTGCCCCGAAGCCATTATCGATATTCACGACCGTCAAACCAGCCGCGCAGCTGCTTAGCATTCCGAACAAAGCCGTAAATCCGTGCAAAGCGGAGCCGTAACCCACTGAGGTTGGCACTGCGATGATCGGCGCGCGAATCAATCCGCCGATGACACTTGGAAGGGCCCCTTCCATACCCGCAACCACGATAACAGCTGGTGCCTCTCCGAGTTTTGGCAAGTCCCCTACCACTCTGTGCAGGCCCGCCACGCCCGCATCATAGACTCTTTCTACGGGAACCCGCGCCACACTCAATGTTTGACAGGCTTCCTCGGCAACGGGCAGATCGCTTGTACCCGCCGTGACGACGACGACTGGACTGCCGTGCCACTTGTCTTCTCCCGGTTGCAAGTAAACCAGAACGCGAGCTACGGGGTCGTATTCTAGCTCCGGTAGCTGTTGCTGGACGAGTACCGCCTTGTCCGGGGATACTCGAGTAACTAGCAGTGGACCGTCGCTTCGAATCAATTCGCGTCCAATCGACACGATTTGATCGGCCGTCTTGGACTCTCCAAACACGACTTCCGGCATGCCTTGTCGTAACGCCCGGTGGTGATCGACTCGAGCAAAGCCAAGATCGACGAATGGCATTCTTTCTAAGTGATGCAGGGCCTGCTCGGGGCTCACCTTGCCACTTTCGATTTCCCGCAGTAACGCCAAGATTTGACTAGCGTCCATCTCAGAACAAGCCTCTAGCACTCAAGCCCTGAGACCCGAACAATTTTTGCCACGGCCACCGAACATTGGGGACGATACCCTCGGTTTGCCAGTCCGCCGGGCAAATTGGGACTGAGCGAGTGAGGTCGCACAATCGGGATTTGCATGCGGCGAGCAACGTGCTTCCCTCCGCATGTGCCGATCCCCCTATCGCTATGGGTTGGTTTGCTTTTGGGCCTGGCGTTCGCCCGGGCTGCGCATGGGCTATTAGCACGAGCCAACCACGCAACGGTGTCAAGCCCGGCGTTTGCCGTAGTTGGGACATTTGGGCTCCTCGTGTTCGCGCCGATCGCCGGCTTTACCATTGCTCTTGCACCCGATTGGGCTTGTGCCTACTTGATCGACAGCCAGCGACTCCCTGCGGCATCCGAAACCCTTTTCGTTCTAGTTGCGGCGCTGAGCGTGCCGCTCGGGTTCATATGGGGCGCCCCGGCAAGCACGCGACGGCGATGGAACATCATAACGCGACGAATCACGCTGGTCGCCATCGCGCTAGTTACGACCGGGGCAGCCTTATTGCCACGCCTTACGGTCCAAGCCACGTACGCCCAATTCCATGGAGACTTTGGGATTCGACCCGTTTCAGGCACCGACCTTGGCTATGCCCTGCTTTGGATGTTTACAATATTGGGGCTTGCCACCACTTGGACACTAATTTCACTTCGCCGCATGGGATTGCAGCCAATCAGGGATTGACTGAACGACGTTGACGCGAAAAGGTGTGACCCTCGAAATGAATTCAAGTCTCCTTGATCTATTGTCTCTGGCCCGTCAAGTCGCAGACTTGGCACTCAAAAAGGGCGTGCATGTTGCAGAAGTCAGTGCCGGACAGGGCTGGGAACTTTCGGCAAAGGTTCGCCTGGGCGAAGTGGAATTGGTGGAGGAAGCCGGCCACAAAAGCTTGAGCCTTCGCGTACGGCGCGATGACCGCGTCGCGGCATCGTCCACCAGCGATTTACGAACCGAAGGGTTAGAGCAATGCGTGCGGCATGCTTCTGAATTGCTCGAACTCAGCGAACCCGATCCAGACTCGCGCCCAGCTGATCCGGGCGATCATTGTAAGAATGCTAACGCCGACCTGAAGCTCTTCGATGAATCACTCGAACGGCTCGACACGGATCACGCAATCAATCTGGCCCGCTCGGCTGAACAAGCAGCCTTGAGACACGATCGTAGACTCACGCTAAGTGAGGGAGCCGTGTTCGGTCGAGCTACTGGCGAAACAGTGCTAGTCTTTTCAAATGGCTTCGAAGGCACGCGCCGCGGGACTCAGGCAAGCCTTGCCGTTTCTCCGGTCGTTGAAGATACCGGCGGCAAAAGACGGAGGGGCTATTACTACTCGGCTCACCGCTTCTTCGATCAGTTGGAATCAGCGCAGATCGTCGGTGAAACAGCGGCGATTCGGACATTGGAGCAGCTGGGCGCCAGGAGCGTAGCTACTTGTGAGGCTGCCGTCGTATTTCACCCGGATGTTGCACGATCGATAGTAGGGACATTTGCGGAGTGCATCATGGGCGGGGCGCTCTGGCGCCGTTCCAGCTACTTGCTCGATCGCATTGGAACTTTCGTCGCGAGCCCATTGGTAAGCTTGGTGGACGACCCTGGCCGTCCTAGCGGCTTCGGCTCACGAGTGTTCGATGGGGAGGGACTGCCGTGTCGCGTCAACACAGTAGTTGAAAAAGGCGTCTATTTGTCGCCGCTGCTCGACTGCACGAGCGCGCGCAAATTGGGAATGTCTTCAACGAGAAGCGCGAGCCGGCATGGCGCACAGGTTTCGCCTTCCATTAGCAATTTCGTGATGCAAACGGGTAGCGCGACTCCGGAATCGATTATATCGAGTACCACTAGTGGCCTATACGTAACGAGCATGATGGGCTTTGGCTTCAATCCGGTAACCGGCGATTTCTCTCGAGGAGCATCCGGGTTCTGGATCGAGAACGGCAAATTCTTGCATCCGGTGAGCGAGGTAACGATCTCTTCCAATCTCGACGCGATGCTGAAGAACATCGACTCGATTGGGAACGACTGCATCGTCCGAAGTTCGATTGTTGCCCCAACATTTAGGGTATCTTCAATGACAATTGCCGGACAATCAGCGTAGTTCTGCCGAACGCACAGTGCGGTGCGTCTGAGCAATCGTGGACAACAAATTAATTGTCAAAGATTCGGGCCTCCCGGTGATGCCCCTGCCCCCCATGGGGACTGAAAGCTGCGAGTTCATCGTCCAAGGACCACCACTCACGGCGAGCTATACTTACACCGTCCGTCTTGGCCGGCACCGCGGGAAACCGTGAAATAGCAATACCTCTTGAGTCGAGCAGCGTCAGAGATTCGCCGGAATTCGACAAGCCGCTCTGTCCTAATTGAGGCACGTGAACAAGCTTAACGTAATCGGGGGCGGGCACATCGCCAGGCAGACTCGCGTCGAAGTCATCGCGCACGACTAACACATACTCACCGGGCTGAACTACCGTTTTTGGTAGTTGAACTCCGATACCAGAGTCCCTTAAGGTCATGCCAGCCAGGTCCCCATCCAACGATCCGGCGTTGACTAATTCAATCCATTCTTGTTTCGGCTCCGGACCAGCAGGGTTCGACATTACTTCATTTACGACGATGCGCGGGTGCTGGCGGCGGCAGGACTACAACATTTTGGCTTGATTGAGTGCGGCCAGCAGCGTCAAATACAGTTACGATAAGATTTACCGAAGTGCCATCAACCAGATCTGGAATTACGAATCTCTGGCCATTCTGAACTGTTTGCACATGAGCGTAGTCTCCAAAACCCAACGCCCACAATGAGCCACCCGGGGCCGGCCTAACGACAATTCGCCCCGAATCTGACATGAAACAGCCTGGTCCCAAGGGCAATTCACCCGTGTCGCATTGTACGGCAGCCGGTGGGTCCGGCATCTGTCCCGTCGGAATTGTTGACGGTCAAGGCTATAATCACCGATCGCCGGCGGTGGTTGCGCCCCTACATCCTCAATATGCCCCCAAATGAGTCGAACGCATCCACCCAATCGAGTATTGAAGTCGTCTAACGCCGGGAGCAATCGCGCTTGAACGTTGGACCCGTCTAGCCTAATGTCAACGGCTTCTAGTGGTGCTCTTGCTCCACGGTATATTCCGCGCAAGCTGGCGTTGGTCTCGAGCACTGGAGGCCACAGCCAAGTCAAATAAGTTCCGGATGACTGTGCAACTGTGAAGTTTCCATGTGCTCCATAGGACGATATGACCGAGTAAACTTGACCAGGCACTAACGGCGCCTCCGGCCTCAAGCGCCAACCGTTGGCCAAAACTCGGTACACCGAGGGAACCACACGATCAGAAAGAGTTGACGTGAGGTCGCCTTCGGCAAGTCTATTGAGCGAGACCTGTGAAACTGTACCCTCGACGATGTAAGGGGAAACGTCCGGCTCGGGCGGTCCTGAGAGTTCTACCTAAATCGCTGTGACAGGTTCCGCGCTATCCAAGGAACGAATCGGGTCCAATTGAAGGCCTATTGTTTTGACGGCGGCAACTTGAGCGCCATTTAGGGGTTGCTGACCAAGTGAATCGAGCGATGGCGATCCACAGGCCAAGAGAATCAATGCGGCCGGACACAGTATTCGCATACCAATACGTCGGACAGGCCCAAAGCCAGTTGCGTGCTAAGTTTCAGATGTGTCCCCCGACGAACTGAAAAAGCTACGCGAGGAACTCAAGTGCACAGCCCGGGAACTCGCAGCGACTTTGGGCATTGATGCAGGCGAGGTGGTGGCCTGGGAACAGGGCGAGCGCTTCCCAACCAAGAGGAATGTATCCGATCTCGCCAAGCTTCGTTTGATGGGCGCGGATGCAATCGTCCGCAAGGCAAAGCGCCGAGGGAATGCCCAATTGAAAGGCTCTGCTCGTTTGGCAGATCCCGCGTTGTGGCAGTTGATTCGAAAACTAGTCGAGCACCCTGAGCTATTCGACAAGGTAGTTCAGATTGCCGATCAATACCCCGACCTGACGATGCCTGACTGAAGCCATTGGGAGATTCGTTCTCCAGATGATGATGGGAGCGGGCTAATTGGCTAAACGGTACCTGGCTTAGGCTACTTTTCGTCTTTGTCGTCCTCGTCGTCCTCGTCGTCTTTGTCGTCCTCCTCTTCTTCGTCACCCTCTACTTCGTCGTCTTCGTCATCTTCGTCGTCATCTTCGTCGTCATCTTCGTCGTCATCTTCGTCATCCTCGTCATCTTCGTCGTCGTCTTCGTCATCCTCGTCATCTTCGTCACCCTCTACCTCGTCGTCCTCGTCGTCCTCGTCGTCCTCGTCGTCCTTATCGTCCTTATCGTCTTCGTCTTCGTCTTTGCCACGTGGGGGGCTGGATTCTACGGGTCCGTTCGGACTTGTCCCCGAGTCCGATGTGCCTTCACTTTGCTCAGAACCTGCCTGAGCAGTAGCCCGTTGCACGCCCAAAGCCTCCAATGGGTCTTCGTCGGTGCCATCAGGAATCAGGCCCAAATCGGAAAGTCCAACTGGCGGCCCCTCGCCAATTTCTTCTTCGTACTTACGTTTTGAATCTTCGTTGAGCTCGGCAAATTCCCTAAGCGTGGGGAGCTCCTGAAGCGATTTCAGACCGAATAGTTCCAAAAATGAGGGAGTTGTACCGTATAACATGGGGCGCCCTGGTTCATCTTTCTTTCCGAGTATCCGAACAAGATCTCGTTCCAATAATCCTTTGAGTACGGGTCCACAATCCACACCACGAATATCGTCAACTTCTGGTCGCGTGATTGGCTGACGATACGCCACAATCGAAAGGGTTTCCAATTGAGCTCGTGATAACTTTACCGGACGTTGCTCTAGAAAGTTTCTGACATAATCGGCAACGCTCGGATGCGTGCGGAACGCGTAGCCATCAGCCACTTCATCGATGCGGATTCCACGGTTTTCATATTCGACTCGCAATTCATTCAGCAGCTCCAGAGTACGCTTCTTGTCGAGTTGCAGGCCCTTGGACAGATCCTTAAGAGTGATCGGCTTGTCGCTAACGAAAAGCATCGCTTCGATTGCGTGTCGCAGCAGAGCGGCCGTATCCGGGATATCACCCAAGCCATCGAGCAAATCCCCAGCAACCGCAACTATGGGAGATTGGTCGCTCTCGTCTTCGGCCTCAACCACATCGTCCACCAAGGAGTTGACATCATGCAGTTCTGGCGGGCGAAGTGTGGTCTCGTCGATATCGTCTTGCTCCAGGTCGGATACCCGAAAATTCGCTTCATCTTTGACGCTTGAGTCTGGAGCTGCGGAGACCAACTTGAACATGTCTTCGAGGGATGCATGCTCGAGGCCTTGTTCCTCGACTTCGACTACGTCGCCCAAGACTGCCAGCGGTAGATTATCGCCACTCGCGGCTTCTTCGTCATTTGGAGCCGCTTCGTCATCGCTACCATTGGCATCGACGGACTGACCCGCCTTCGAACCGCGCCCAGACGGGCCTTTTGCCTTGTTCGGCGTGGCTGGCTTCACCTGGCGTCCACCGGATAAGGCGCGAAGCTTGGTGGTCTGCTTTGCTTTGGGAATTGGCATCTTCGATTTACGTGTCGCCATTCAACCTAACCCCGGTTCCTCTCCGCCATCCACTTGGGATTGCGGCAAGTCGCTCATCGGCGAATCGCTCGATTGCACATTGTCATCTACCCCTGATGATTGGGACTCGTCGAACAAACTTTCGGCAACGGTTTCGCGTTCGTTCAACAACTCGCCCTCGGAAACTGCGAGCTCAACGGAAATTGGTGAAAGGGCGTCATCTTGGTGAATATTAGTCAGCCGCAGCCGTGTCATTTCGAGCAAGGCAAGAAATGTAACTATAAGCTCCGCTCGAGTCCTTTGCCCCTCGAATAAGTCATCGAAAGATACGCGCCCTTCATTTCGAAGTCTATCGACGAGCTGATTGATTCTATCCGTTATCGAAAGTCGCTCGAACTCGATCTGGTGATCCAGTACCGTGTTCGCCCGAGCTAAAATTCGCTGGAATGCGTCCAGTAACTTGAAGATGCCAATTGGTGCCAGGGGCGCTGGGCCATCGAGAGCGTCGGTTCTTTCACCGCGCGTAAATACGTCGCGTCCAAGTACGCTGCGACTCGCCAATTCTTCGGCAACTTGCTTGTATTTCTGGTACTCCAAAAGACGACGGATCAATTCCGCGCGCGGGTCGAGATCTCCATCCGAGCCGTCAGCCTCGTCATCAGCAGGAGGAGTCGGCAGCAATAGCCGTGATTTCATGTGCGCCAAAGTGGCGGCCATCACGAGATAATCGCTGGCAACATCAATATTCAACTCTTGCATCAAAGCTAAGTAATGGAGGTACTTGTCAGTGATGAAAGCGATTGGGATATTCAGGATGTCGAGCTCATGTTCCTGAATCAAGTGCAATAACAAATCGAATGGCCCTTCGAATCCCGGTAACTCTAGGTGCAATTCGGCGCCCTCGCTAACGACGGCTTCGGTGTCTAGTCCGACTGGTTCGCTTTCACCCGGAGCCACACCGCTAACCGACTTTTGAGCCGACGAGGGTTTCTTCATTGGCGCTGTTCCCCATCTGCACGGTCTCGAAGGCGAGTGAGCCATCGTTGATCACGGCTACGGGCCAGATCGAGCATGCTGAACCGGCTTTCGATCATCAGATCTATTATTGGCTTCACCGCAAACACGGGCGGCGCAGCCTAGCAGGTCATTCGCAACGAAACATCGCCTTGTTTGGTGGATTACTTGCAGCCACTATGGCCGAACGGCCGAGCGTATACTGAATCGTTCTACAACCATGACCGACAATGCGATCACTAAACCAGGTGCCCCAAGCGATGCTCTCGTCGGCCAACACGTGGCTGGGCTATTCGTCATTGAATCATTGTTAGGACAAGGGACCTCGTCGCGTGTTTACCGGGCATCTCACCTAACATTTCGCCATACGGTGGCGATTAAGGTGCTCAATCGGGAGTATCTCGATGCGGACAACGTTCGCGCAAGGTTTCATCGGGAAGCCCGTATTGCATCCCGTATTGCCCACCCCGCCGTGGTCAAAGTACTCATGACAGGGGAACTGCCCAATGACGACACGAGCCAGGGTGAAGCATTTATCGTATACGAACATGTTGCCGGTTTGACACTTCGTAAGTTTCTCGACGAGAGGGGCCCATTGAGTATCGAAGCGATACTGGGGCTCGTGGTTGCGACTGGTAATGCCGTCGCCGCCGCGCATGATCTCAATATCGTTCACCGCGACTTAAAGCCAGAAAATTTAATGATCGTGGCAAAACCAGACGGCAAAATGCAGCTTCGCGTTTTGGATTTTGGTCTAGCCAAAGTGCACGAGTCCTCCGATTCGTACCTGACTCACACCGGTGCCATTCTCGGCACTCCAAGCTACCTGTCGCCCGAAGGGGCACGCGGACAACCGGCAACGCCGCGCAGCGACGTCTACTCCTTGGCAACAATTGCGTATGAATGTTTGGCCGGGTATCCTCCCTTTCGTGATGCCTCTCCAATCCGAGTATTGATGCAACAAGTCGATAACGAACCACCGCCACTGCGGCGCCCGCCTGGCGCGGGGGATATTCCGGCGAGTGTTGCGCAGGTCATCATGGCAAACTTGTGCAAATCTCCGCGTGATCGAGCAGACAATGCGCGTAGCTTCGCAAGAGCTATCGCCGCGGCGGCTGGGAGTAGCCACCTGACTATCGACAACTACGGACCGGACTCAGCATTGTGGGACGACTTTGACGACCAGGAACCCGCAACTAAGGGTGATGAATCGCAATCACCTGTACCAAAGCGAAACCAGGGGACACTATGAATGCGTATCTGCGTTCGGTCTCAATCGGTTTGCTGCTCATACTGTCATTCAGGACGATTACTGCCCGTGCGGACTCCACGGACGGAGAGTCCGACGAAACGCCGGCCTATGATCGAAATAGCTTCCACGGCAAGGCCGAAGTAGGTCTCGGGCTGCTTGGGCTGCCCACGGCGAAGGTGTGCACCAATCGCCTGCTTCCCGGTTTAGGCTGCAAACGCGGTGACAGCAGTCCCATGCTGGAACTCTGGCAGTTGTTTCGCCCCAGCCCCCTGTTTGCCTTCGGCGCCGGCATCACTATTGGACTCTTTCCCATCACGGATGCCCCAAAAAATGAACCCCCCGGAGTATCGCGAGACCATAAACGTGGATACTTTACGGCAGAAGGAATTGCGCGGTTCTATTGGCTTCACGGTCCGGTCTGGGAAAGTTGGATTGGCGTTACTGGAGGAGGAGTGGTTGTCAGCGACACTTACGCAACCAACAATAACGTTACCGACAGAGCCTACATTGGGCCGCGCGGAATCACGATTCGATCCGAGGGGTATACGCTGGGCTTTGCCACCGGAGTAACGCGATCGTTGTCCGAAGCGTGGACGCTCGGTGCAACTCTACGTTATGGTTTATGGTCGCTCCCGGCGACACCGGCGCGAGACACCCTGGGTGATGAGGCATCTCTGATTGGTCGTGTAGCGACATTCGTGATCGGGATTAAACGTGGGATACAGATTGAAGCTCTGAGACGACCTGTCTCGGATTTGGTATTGGCGGCACGCCATGCTCGCTTTGCTCGCGACCGCGCACCTCACGGCGCGCGCGAGGCCATCAGAACAATCAGGGCTAAAATTCGCTCGAATATCACAGCGAGAAACACCAGCAAGAACACCGTTCGCAGTGGTGCCCAAATGGGTTGAAGCCGCGCTGGGCTAAGTGCGCGAGCCACGAGCGCAGCTGTGATTTCAAATAGCAGGCTAGCGACCAGGAAGGGTACGGCTAGCGCAATCGCAATGTGAATTCCGGACAAGATGTCCTGTACGACTCGGGGCAAGAGGCCGTGCACATCTAGCGTGCCGCGATTGAGTGCAGAAACTACGCGGCCCGTGCCTCCGGTTTGAAGGAATGCGATTGCTGCCAGTAGCGCAAACAACGCTCCGGTCGGGCTTGTGCCGACATCCACTATTGGCAGGCTTGTTTTATCGCGGGCCTGTCGCAATTCATCGAACAGGCCGCCTGCCATTCCGGCAGCCCACAGCACAATCGCCGCGCTCAGCGCGACGGGCAACCCGGAAAGTGCCTGAAGCGCGACGGCAAAAACAAAAGGCAAGGTTGATGATTGCGACAAGGCTGGGGCGACGGATACACCTAGCGTTAGCGCCAGACCCACTCGCGCGCCCACTGGCAAGGCACGTAGTCCGAATGCCGGTACGAGCACAACGACCGGCATGACTTTCGCTCCGCCCAATATTAGCGAACGCATTGCCTGCACCGAAGGCAGCAGCTGGGCCAAAGAGTCGAATTGAGCTTGCATGGGGCGAGTTACGCCGCAAAACGACAGGAATTTGTGGTTTCATTGACGACGGCGCCGAACATCGGTAACCGTCTGCCCTCCGAAGGGAACTTGCATGAGTCTTGACGTCTCGCAGATTGGATACACTACTATGCCCTATTTGCACGAGATGGATTGGAAAAAATCCATTACTTATGCCCTGGGTATTGGCGCTAAGCGCGAGGAGCTCGATTACCTGTACGAGGCACGCGGGCCCAAAGTGTACCCCACTTACGGCGTAATTCCCGCATACGAACCACTGGTAGACGTTGTCAAGCGCGTCGGAGGTGGCTTTGAAAACCTCGTGCATGGCGCTCAATCAATCACGATGCATTGCCCGCTGCCAGCGTCGGGGACTTGGCACACCGTGGGTAAACTCGAGGCACTGTATGACCTGAAACGATTGACGCAGGTCGTCGTTTCAACCCAGACAACGCTCGAAGGAAAGCTTCTGTTCGAAACGCAGTGGATGATAATACTTTTCGATCAGGGGAATTTCGGCGGACCACGCCCCCTGCGCAGTACGAAATTGGAGATTCCAGAGGGTCGCCCGGCGGATTTCGTGATATGCGAACGCACCTTGCCCGAGCAGGCTCTCATTTACAGACTATCGGGAGATTACAATCCGTTGCACATTGATGCCGAATTTGCGAAGCGTTTGGGCTTCAAGGAAGGGCCTATTCTGCATGGGCTATGCACATTTGGGCATGTAGCTAGAGCGGTCATACGCGGGGCCTGCAATGGAGACGGCAATCGACTCAAGGCCTTGCACTCTCATTTCAAGAAGCCCGTCTGGCCAGGCGATGAACTGGTGACGGAGGGCTGGGTATCAGAGAACAAACAATGCCCAATCAATGTAACCGTCAAAGGGCGACAGGACGCGATTCTCGGCAATGCTTACGCGGAGTTGGTTTGAAATGAATCTACATTCTACCTGGTTACTAGGACTGCTTTCTGGATTGGCACTGTCGGCCTGCATTGTAACTACGCACGAAGGCGTCGGCAGCCCGCCGCGGGCAGCGATTGAAGAACGCACGGTGACCAAACCGCGCGCCAACACCGAAGATTTGCCGACTGAGATTGGGGCTCGACACCTGCTAGTGCAATATGTCGGTGCACAATCAGCACCACCGCGAATTCAACGCTCAAAGGAAGAGGCGCGCAAACGCGCCGAAGAAGCCTTGGCCCGCGCACAAGCAGGAGAAGATTTCGTGACTCTGGTTAATGAATACTCAGACGAGCCCGGCGCCAAGGAGCGCGGAGGCTCGCTCGGGCGGTTTCAGCATCACGCAATGGTTCGCCCGTTCTCGGACGCCGCTTTTCACCTAAAGGTAGGTCAGCTTTCGGGCGTCGTCGAAACCCCGTTCGGTTTTCACGTAATACTGAGAACCGAATAGTCTGCAGTGGGATGTGGTCGCAGCGGCAGCCAATCCGGATTCGAGCAAGCGATCCGCGGTGGCTCGGAATCTCAAAGAGCTGATTACGGGCCGAGCACGTGGCGGGCGATGACTACCCTCTGAATTTCACTGGTGCCCTCGCCGATTTCGCAGAGTTTGGCGTCACGTAGGAATCGTTCTACTTCGAATTCGCGCGTGTAGCCATAGCCGCCGTGAATCTGCAAAGCGTCATTGCACACGCGTGTAGCCACTTCGCTGGCCAGCAATTTCGCGGTCGATGCCTCCAGCGAATAAGGTCGATTTTGATCGCATAACCAGGCCGCCCGCTGCACCATCAATTCGGAGGCATCGAGTTGTGTTCTGGCATTGGCTATCATGAAGCGTATCGCCTGATGCTGGGCGATGGGCTTGCCGAAGCTCTCTCTTTCGGTCGCGTACCGCATTGCAAGTTCGAGAGCACCGCGTCCCAATCCGAGGGCCATGGCGGCAATCGAAATTCGGCCACGGTCGAGGATACGCATTGTATCGTAGAACGCTGCTCCCACGGCCCCCAGCCGATGACTGTCGGGAATTCTGCAATGATCGAAGCGTAATTCGGCCGTGTCACTCGCCCGGCAACCGTGCTTTTCGAGGATTCGGCTTACGGTAAATCCGGGCGTGCCCTGGTCGAGCACGAATGCAGTAATGCCATGATGCGGCGGTCCGTCATCGCTGGTTCGCGCCAATACTACGCAAAAGCCGCCCACCGAACCTTGGGTGATGAATGTCTTGGTACCATTGAGAATCCAATGGTCTCCCTCGCGCTTTGCCTGCGTGCGAATAGCGGCCGCATCCGAACCCGTGCCAGGTTCGGTTAACGCCCACGCCGCCAACCACTCACCCGTCGCAGCCCGCGTCAGGTATTTGCGCTTCTGATCCTCGGTACCGACCGTCTGTATATGCGCTACCCCAAGCCCGTTGTGACTTGCCACAGTCAAGGCCAATGCGCCGTCGAAGCGCGCGCATTCCTCAACGCAAATGGCGTAGGCTAGCGTGTCCATACCGGCACCACCGAATGCTTCGGGAATACCAATTCCAAGAAGGCCTAGCTGTGAGAGCTTGGGAATAAGTTCGGTCGGAAACCGTTCCTCGGCATCCCAGGTTCGGGCGTGCGGTGCCACCTCGCGTTCGCAAAACTCTCGAATCGTGCCGCGCAGTATTCGATGGGATTCCGGCAACTCAAAGTTCACAATTACTCCTTTTTTGCGCCTGGTAATTCGGGAACGTTCTGGGGTGCACTCGGCGCGGGACGATTGCGGATAGCTTCGAGAATCTTCTTTAGCCGATCCATTTTTTGCTCACGGGACAGGCATTTTCCTTAAGCTGACCCGCTGGCAACTGCGCTAACACGAGCTCTTCGTCGCCAACACCGACGACTGTGCGCCCTTGACGCGCAAAGAGCCACTCAGTCTTGACGGCGTCATTGGCTCCGTGCCACGGCAACACGAGCATGGGCGGCACAGTCTTTGTTTCAGTCGCGCCCACGACTTTCTTTATGGTCTTCATCACATCTTGCGCCGAAGCCTCGTCGCTGCGTTCAAGTATTGCAACACGATAACGCCGATTCTCAACGGCATAGAACCCAAATGATCCGGGGCCTACCCCCTGAACGCCGAGCAAATCGCGCGGCTCATAAACTATTCCCATGGGCACCCGATCGGCCGTCGGTAGCAGCCCCGCGGTATCCGGTAACGCGGTGTCGCCTGGCACTAAGCTGCCCACTGATTTAGCCAATTCGGGTAAAATGCGCCCGGCACTTTGACGCAACGCATCGGGTGACTCCGAATCGTTGACGTAACTTAGCTCAGCTACGTAGAGACCTCGCCACACGTACGCGATTGTGCTGGCTAGGGCGCCAGCGCCGCCAGCCGACAGCGGCTTGACTTTGGTATCTATGGGGTCCGCATCGGCAACTACTCTTTTGGTATAAAAACCGTACGCACCACGCGGCGATTCAAATCTCGAAAGTACAACATTTACCGTGCTGGTCGAACCTTTACCGTCTGCGTAACGAACGGTAACTACTCGTTCGAGGCCATACATTCGATATACTTCGCATTCTCCATCGAACAGCTCGGTGCAGACCTGGTCCAAAGTACCGGGCGCGTTTTTTCCGTATGCGCGCGTCTCCGAATTCGGATCGATACAATAATCTCCGACGCTTCGAGCAAAGAACGCAGCTGAAGTGGTATCCGCCACATTGCCGCCACCTTGTGTACAGCGACCGGGTTGACTTGATTCTACAGGCGGCGGCGTGTCGCCGCGCTCGACGATTACTTCCTTTTTTTTGCAGCCTACGAGCGCAATGACGAAAACCAACGCGAAGCGGAGTTTTCCAGGTTGAAAGTTCATGAGTTATTCTTTCGAAGCGTACGCTTCGCGCGGCGCCATAGAACGCGCCGGGCTCGCGGGCAAACGAGTCTTGCACTTTCGTTCGATCCTTGGCTTGCCAGGCTCGAACTTCCCCGGAAACTCCATCGAAGTCCCCGTGGCTCCAAATTGAGGGTGAGCTCATTCCGGAACTACGCAAACATTTCCAAAAGTGAGAAATTACTGCGCAATTGCATGAACCCAGGTCCGACTGTGCTCTGGTAATGGGCTGTTTTTAGGGCATATTTCAAAGGCCCGTCTCTTGCTTCAGTTAAGGATGTGAAGCCGAACTATCGACCGGTCACGCTCACTGACCGACGGTCCCATCCTCGAGGTTTTACTCTCATCGAGCTCATGGTCGTCGTGGTGATCATCACTGCCCTTGCAGCTTTGGCGGTCCCGTCGATCTTGAGACAAATGCGCGACCGCCGCACGCGCCAGGCCGCTGAAGAGATTGCTGCGCTATATCGACAAGCAAGATTACGCGCACTCGGGCGCGGAGCGGCGGTGATGGTAAGTTATGATAGTTTGACTGGTTTCCAAATGCGGGAGGCTGTCTTAGGTGGCGCCGGAAATTGCGCCCGTTTGCCGGCTACGAGCTGCGCGACAACGCTATGGGGCCAGGGTCCAGCCGTACCCAACGGAGATCAGCTGATCGACACGTTTAATCCGATATCCGGGGTATACGCTGGAGTCACTGTCACGGTTCGCGCATCGGCACCAACCGCAGGGGGTGGCTCCGCTACGATGACGAGCTCTCCGGTGGGCACGCTCGATGTCTGTTTCACACCCATGGGACGAGCGCAATTTCGGATTGTTGCGGGCAACGTACTTTCTCCCATGATGGGCGTTCCTCTGATCACCGTCTCGCGCGACACTAGCAGCCTCACGCGCTTGGTTGTAGTTCCACCCAATGGCTTGGCCCGAACGGACGTGTCCCAATGACGCCGCGGGCAAGCTTCGAACCCGTCGCCAGGAGCCGTTCGCGACGCGGCTATACCATCGTAGAACTCATGATGGCGATCGCGGTGTTTGCCATCGGTGTTAGTGGGATAATCGCCATGCAAAAGGTAGCGGCCGCCGCCAATCAGCATTCGAGGGCGTTGTCGCTCGCAACCAATATTGCTCAAACTTGGCAGGATCAACTCAACGCGGACGCTTCCCTCTATACGCGCAGTAACGGCTTTATAAATACTGTGTGGTTGGCACCGCTGGCGAATGGAAATCAAGTGGGCTGGCTGCGACCAGCGTACAATACGGTCTTGGCTATAGGCGCAGCCTTTGATGGCTTGGGCCAGCCACTGACGGATACCGCTGGCGACGTGGCGCAGGCTCAATTCTGCGTCCACGTGCGCTTGACACGCCTTTATCCGACTTCTCCCGGCATTGATGTCGTACGAACCGAAGTAAGGGTTGTTTGGCCGCGCACGGAAGGGGCCGCGTCGGCCGCATTTTGCGCCGCCAATACTGATATTACGACATTAGGCGCAGATACGGTCAACTATCACTTTTTGTACCAAGTCTCGGCCGTGAGGCAGCAATAATGACCATTGTCAACTTAGCCCGAAAAAACAGACGCACCAAGCATCTGCGCGCATTCACCCTAGTCGAATTGATGGTCGCGCTCACCGGCGGGCTCTTTATTTCCGTCATCGTATTTGCGATGGCCCGCCAGGGCACGCGCTTTTACCAGCAGGAATCGAGAATGGCCGAGGCAACGCTGGCGGCTACGATTGGCATGCAGCGACTGCGCGCAGATATCGGACGCGCCGGTTACATGGCGTCACCTTTCATCAATTCCGACCCTAACCTGTGTACCAATCTTGCGACCCTAAACGTCGCGCCGCTGCTCCAGAATCTCAGGAGTATCCAGATATCGAGTGACGCAACAATTGCTGCCAATCCGGATCTACAAGGGGGGGCCGCCGCACCAATCGTTCCCGACAGGATTCAGCTCTCCGGAGCTTATCAAAATGCCGATCGGTTTATCGCGGGTTATATGCCGCCGAATCCTGGTGTGGGGAATGCCAATATTTCTATTCCTCTACAACCGAATATTGGTGCTCTGGTTCGCTACCGCTATGGCGCTGTCGGCACGAACAACGCAGCACTACTGGACTCTTTGTTCCCCACTGGGCGCGCGTTGCGACTGGTAAATCAATATGGAAGAGTCGCTTATGGCATCATCGGTAGCACGACGACTACGGGCGGACCAAACGGCGCCTTGCCGGCCATCAATATGCTAGCTGCGCCGCAGATTCCACTTCGCGGCGCAGCCACCAATATATGCCAATTTGCTGGTGTTGGAGTCGAGGTAAATGTCGTGAACTTTTACCTATATCGCATCGCCGACGTGCAACATAGCCCCACGTACAGCCCACTATTTGGCCAGTTATACGCCTCAACGGCCAACCCCTGGAATGCCAATCGTACAGAATTGATAAGGGAGGAATTGGATCCGGTTACGGGTGTCCCCTTCGTTCAGACGGATGCGAATGGGGTGGCGCAAGCATTGGCTCCCGAAATTATCGCCGAATACGCTGTCGAACTTGAAATTCGAGGTGACGTATGGGTTTCCCTGGCCAAACCCGACTCAATTGATCACAACGGCGCCGAATGCGGTACAAACGGTCTATGCCGTGGCCGGAACCGGGGCCAATAGTCTACCGCAGCAAGTACGCAGCGTTCGTGTGCGTCTAAGCGTGCGTTCTCGTGAAGCCGATCGGGCCGCGAATATTCCCGGCACCGGCCTGTATCGGCTGGGGATTACCGCCGCCAGCGGCGAGCGGAGCTTTGCGCGAGTTCGCACCCTACAAGCGGATGTCGCCGTTCCCAACCACTTTGGAGCGACTCAGTGATGGATAATCCTGCCTATCCCAGGGTCAAGTTTGGCTCCCACGGCGGCGAACGTGGGGCGGCGCTGTTTGTGGTGGTGATGGTGATCACTCTCCTGACGGCAGTTGGCATATTCGCCGCGCGTTCAACGAGCCTCGTCGACGCGGCTACTGGATATGGACGTCAAGCCGCCCAGACACTAGCGCTGGCCGATTACGGGACTCGACTTGTCGCGAGTGAATTGGGTCAGGGTCGAGCCCCTCGCGTGTTTCAAATCATGGAACAGCGCGATCAGTATTGTCCATCGTATGGCAACCCGCCGCTTACTCCCCTTCAGCCTTGCTATGCCTATGATTATAGCCAGCTTGAACAGCGAGTACTGCAAAATACGGGGAATAGCTATAACGTAATCGAGTATCAAACCGCAACTACCGAAGGGAGCCTTGGCCCTCAATTTCCAGACTCCAGTATTACTTCTGGAATTGATGGTGTGCTCATCGTCGAACTCTACGATCCGTTCCAAATCTCGAATATCAAGGGAGAAAGTGCGTCCACGCCATCGGGGTATGAAGTGACGGTCAACTCGATCGCCCAAGTGAGGCCCTTTTCACTTACTTCACAGCTTTCTCAAAAAAACTCGGTCTGGTGCAGCAGTGACCCGGCTTCAACGTCTGCCAGCCTATTGAGCGTCCGCACGCAGATTGTTGTTCCAACTTTATGATGCTGTCGTCAAGGAGCGTCTGTCATGACTCGGATTACACGTAATTCTCTGATCTTCAGCACAGTTTTCCTGACACAAGCGGTAGCAAGACTGGCAGCGGCTCAATCTGACATTAGTGCCGCCGCACCCAACGTACTACTACTCGTAGATACATCTGGATCGATGGAATGCAAAACGTCGTCCACTGATTCGCCTAACTGTGATCCGAATAGTGCCACAAATTCTGAGAAGAGCCGCTGGATAAATTTGGTCGAGGTGCTGACGGGAAGTATTAATGATTACCGGTGTGCAACGGTCGATCGAAGCAGCACGGCCTTTTTGAACGAGTTTTCTCTCGCTGGAAACCGCCCGGCTGACTACGGGTATTCCATACCGTATCATCGCCCGATCAGCGGCAATTGCATTGCGGGCCCCGGATCGATCAATCTTACACCTGATGCATTCGCCGTATCCGATAGCGTTGGAGGCACGCGAGTCGGGTACCACCAATACGCAGCCCCCGCTAGCAGTTGCACTTTCAGCCAAAACCCGTCCGACGGACTGTTATCCACATACGCCTCAAAAGTGAGGTTCGGCTTGATGACGTTCGACACAAGCACGAATGCGGGTACCGGTTATAACGGCAAAACGGCTGACTTCCCCAACGGAATCGCTGGTACTTGGAGTTACTTCGTCGACAAACATCAAGGCAAGCCGGGCGGCTGTGACGCTCTCCTAGATCAAGAAGTGGGAGCAAGAAATGCAGCGGCACCGCCGTGGGAAGGCCGCATGGTGGCCTTTGGGGACCCTTCTCCCAACTCAAATGACGTCAATGACAACCCCACCACTCGAGCTCAATGGATTCGGGAAATCCTGCTAACGACTCGACCCTATTACGCGACTCCAATCGCCGGCATGCTGGACGACGCGCGCGCATTTCTTTGGCAAGACACCACCAAAGATCCGCTTGACCCGACGGGGGTCAAGGATTTTGGTCCTTACAACGACCCTTACCTACTGGGTGGATGTCGAAAGAACTTTATCATTCTGCTAACCGACGGAGAACCCAACCTCGAACTTCGGCCCGATTGCGAAAAAGCCGGCCCTCCCCCAGGTAAGTGTCCCTACGATCACAGTTACGAGATAACTCGCGACTTATACAATCAGGCCGGATCGAAGCAGGTACAGACATTCGTAATCGGCTTTGCCGTTTCTCAAGTGACCTTATCCGACGGCACGGTGAAGGATTGCCGTACCTTGACAGCAGCCGATGTAGATCTGACTGATTCAAACAGCCTTTGCTCGAAAAACTCGACCAATGCCGCGCTTCGTGCCTGCTGCGTCCTTGATCAAATTGCGTACAACGGCGGGACCGATCACGCGTTCTTCGCCGACAACACGACTGAGCTGCGCACCGCGCTGAGTTCAGTCCTTTCTTCGGTTTCGACGAGTACTACGAGCCGAACTTGGCCCGTCATGGCATCTGGCTCGGGGACTGCGTCGGGGAGTGGCAATGTGGCGGGCTACCGCTTTTACACCTCGTTTCGGCCGAGATTGGACCTGGCGAATGCTGGGCTTTGGACCGGCGTTATCGAACGCAATCGCTTCCTCTGCACTACTCCCACGGGCGGCGGCACACCCAGCGCGGACCTACAGGCGGTCGATAGAGCCGCTGGGGATGAATTCGCAGACAACGTGAATTCCGGCAACGGAACGAGCAATCGTCGCTTTTATTCCTTCATGGGCGCCAATGAAAGTGGAACGATACTTTCGGCGGGCATGCTCCGCCCGAATATGGTGACGGACGACGGAGCGGGCCTTCACACCGGGGAGCAAACCAAAGCACCGGGAACGCTTGCCGACTTCGTCAGTAAAGTGCTCCCGGAATCGATGAGTATTACGGATTCGACGTGTGCGACTGACGTGCCTACGCGGGCAGCCGCCGCGTGCAGAGACACGCGCCTCGGGTGGTTGTTGGGGCAGAGTGTCGTCAACGGGACTGTTACCTACACTCGCTGCGCTAACCCTGGGAGCGCCAACTGCAGCTTGATCGCTGACGTCTACCATTCGACGCCGGTGGTCGTAAACCGTCCGACAGAAGCGCCTCGCGATCAGACCTATCAGGCATTTTCTAAGGCTTGGGAGCAGCGGCCATTGATGTTGTACACGTCCACGAATGACGGCTTTTTGCATGCGTTCAAGGTAGGCTCGAATCACGGCTCAACTGACTCGCTGCTAGTGGATAGCCTAGCAAATAATGAACTCTGGGCGTTCATGCCACCCGCGGTATTGCCCGACGTGGTCTCGGAATTTCCGGGAACTCACCTTGAATTGTTGGACGGCGCTCCGGTCGTCTTCAATGTCGTTGCCGCGCCGACTGGCGCTGCCTACCCGGATGATAGCAGCCCGAAGTACGCATTCGAGCGCACGGCAACCACGTTCGCTGCTGCCACCTCTGGCGATGAAAGTGCGACCACCTGGCGAACCGTGCTCGTCCAGGGTTTCGGCAAGCACCGCGGGGGCTACTTTGCCCTCGATATCACGAATCCCGATACTGCAGATGACAGCCCATACAAGAGCAAGTTTCCGGGGCCAAGGTTCCTCTGGCAACTGTCGGAGACCGGTCCCAATCGCTGGTTATTTGGGCCGAGCAGTGCAACGCCTCTGATCACCACCTTATTCTTTCAACCTACATCAACTGATACGGTAGCTCGTGAAATTGCGGTTGCCATTTTACCCGGCGGCAATGCCGACGCGGCTGCCTCGGGAGAAGTCTCACGAGGGAACACCACGCCTGCCGGGATAAAGTCCCCCTTCTTGGCTCGAACGTCAGTCCCAAATTACACGTCGTCGGATGCGTTAGCCGCTCGCTCATTGACGATTGTCCGACTCGACACGGGCGAAATCGTGCGGACATTTAGGCGAAGCAAGACCGAAGGCAATCTGCCCGCCGAGATTCAGAGTCGAATCAACCTGGCGGATCTCGACTCACCTATCACCGGGCAACCCGTGGCCTACCCCGCCCTGGTCGGGTCACTCGCTGACCGTGTTTTTGTGGGCGATCGCGATGGCGGCCTCTGGCGAGTCGATCTTTCCTCTACCGATCCATCGAACTGGACCATGAATCTGTTCTTCGACGCTTATACTGGCCGACAACCAAGGGACGGGCAGCCCATCGTAATGCCTCCCCAATTGTCCATCGATGACTCGGGTCAGGTCACGGTAGCCTTTTCGACTGGCAGCCAAGATGATTTCTCCTCCAATAACGCGATGCTCAATTTCGTTTGGTCTCTAACCGAACATGTCAATTGGACTGATCACACCTTCGAGCCCGTCGTCAATTGGTATCGGCGATTCAATACCGGCGAGCGTGTCGTCGGACCGATGCAACTTTTCGGTAGTGGCCTCTACTTTGCTACCTATCAGCCGGATTCCGGGACAACCGCTTGTGGCGCTGGTTCCAGCAAGATTTGGGGCATGAACTACAACACATTGGTGGACGCGGCCGGGCTCGACAAGAACAACCCACCAGTGGCACCCTCTGACGCGATTGTTGACACAACGACATCTGTCGGTGGTAGGCCGTGGCTCCCTGAGGATGGGGACCCGGCCAAGACCACACGAGTTCAATTCCTGGATAGCTCGAGCAGTTTGCTTGCCGGTGCTACCGTATTTGGTGTTGCCGTCGCGCAGAAGCCCAGTTGCGTCGACAACTCGACACCGACGGACAGCTTCTTTGGAACGGGTCTCGTTCACACGACGATGCCTAATGTTACACCGGCCACATACGAGCTCGTGATGCAGACCGGCGCCTCGGGCAAAAACACCACCACGGGTGCCGTCACCAAGGTAACCACCATGGCATTGCCGCCCCCCGACAACAGTCCTCGGATAGCTGCTTGGGCGACAATCATGGAGTAACCATGGCACTTCGAAGCCTATGGATCGCGCTATTTGCCGCCGGTTGCAGTCATCACCCAGCGTCTGCTGCAATAACCTCAAACGACGCCGGCGCACCTCAAAAGCCCGTGGATCGATTGCTCCCGGGCGAATTGGGCCAAAGCAGGCTTTTGGTGTTTGGGTTTCCCGTGCCACAAGGCATGAACGTCGAACGTCGCTATGCTGACAGTGTGCACCTGGTAGGCGCGGTATCACCGACAGCACTGACAGCATATGTGCGCGCCCATGCGGCAACAGGCCCCGCGGAACTGATTGGAAGCCGAAAGGTATTTAGCAAAGTACGTATCCGAGGCGGGGATCCCAACCGCCTCTACGATATCGAAATTGACGATTCTGGTGCCGCCAGAAAGCTTATTGTGAGTGACGTCACGCCACCTCCGAGTGAACCGGGGCTGTCGAGTGAAGAGCGCTGGAGGCGCGCAGGCTACAATCCCGACGGGACACCGATCGCTACCGCGGAGCCAAGATAGAATGCTTGGTGCCAGTCGAATGTGATTTCAATACTTCGATTCGAGATCCGCTCGGAGAGTCGTGCACTAATAATCGCCGGTTGTGTCCACGTGCCGTCATGACCCAAATCGGAACTCAGCCAGCAGTTGACCGGGCGCAGCGTCGGAGCTTATCGACTCGCTTCATCGTTGAGGCGCATGGCTTCAATCAGCAGCATGCTGATTCTACGTTGCGGCCGTTGCGAGGGGTCGATATTTTGCGGCTCGAAGGTGTATTTGCCCTTTTTCCATTGAACCACTTCTCGCAAGACATCAATCGGGTCTTTCTCCGTGGGCCCGGACTGCGTCAAAACGATTGTACCCTCGACGACCTCGATCACGATTGCCGGTTTGCCTCGCACTTGCACGCGAATGCGCCCGGTACGTCGTTCCATTTCCAGCATAGTTAAGAACGTGGGCACGGATATTTGCGACACGTCGCCATGGACCGCCGCAGCATCACCCACGGACGTCGGCGCGTCAGTGTGAACGCTGTCGCGTCGCGCGCGCAGGCGAAGCGCCATGCCGAGCAGCGCATCGACTTGCGCAATTACTTCGTCGTATCGAAACGGCGGAGTTAGGAACACGTCTGCCCCCAATGCAAGGCCTTCCAACCTCGCGAGGTGATCATCCTTTTGCGCCAGAAGTAAGATGGGGGTACCCGCCAATTTGGTCTTGTCGGCACGGATACGTCGGGTCACCCAAAAGCCGTCGATATCCGGCAGTGCAACGTCACACAGCACGCAGTCGGGCTGACTGGACACGGCATGGTCGAAACCGCCGCGGGCGGTCGTCGCCACTTGCGTTGTATAGCCGGCGTCCGAAAGAAACTTCGAGATGAGTGTAGTGAGCCACTCATCAGCTTCAATAATCAGGACGCGACCGCGCGACACCAAGCCAACGTACCACGACCGGCATCCCCTGTGGACAACCTGAAATACGGTCGCCCGCAGGTGCACTGTCGCGGCCAGCAACGCCCAAAGAGTCCCGGGGGGCCAGTTTCAGCTCATCTCACTTGAAACTACCTGCAATGAGCACCCTATTAGGCCCGGCCGTTGACATCGGGTCACCCTGGCGGACACGAAAGTGCTGGCCGAAATGCTGGCGCGCGGTACCAGTTGGCCGCGTGACAGATCAACTTCTCAAGCAAACCCCGCTCTTCGGGGAACACCAACGTCTTGGCGCCCGACTAGTTCCGTACGCGGGCTGGAAAATGCCCGTTCAGTATGCCGGCATCGTAGCTGAGCATCAATGTGTGCGGCACCGAGCAGGTCTGTTCGATGTGTCGCATATGGGACGGCTTGAAATAACGGGCCCTCGAGCCCTCGCCGCAGTAAATCGCCTAATTACGAATGATCTGTTGCGAGTTCCCAATGGGCGGGCCGTTTACGCCTGCTGTTGCCGCGCGGACGGCGGCATTTTGGACGACGTAATAGCCTATCGACATTCGCCAGAGCACATCTTGGTCGTATGCAATGCGTCCAATCTCGACAAGATTTTGGGGCATTTCGAATCCGAGCTTGGTGAAGGTGTTCACCTCGCCAACCTGAGTGTAAGCACCGGGCTGTTGGCTCTCCAAGGCCCACTCGCACTCGAGATTATCAACAAAGTCAGCCGGAAGCCCTTGACTAATCTGGCGAAGTTTTCCTTTACAACCACGAATATCTTCGGTGTCGATACGACAATTGCGCGAACGGGTTACACTGGCGAAGATGGCTTTGAGATATTTATCCCAGCCAATGAGCTCTCGTCGTGCTGGCGCAATCTTCTGGACGCCGGGTCGGCGCATGGAATATCTCCAATCGGTCTTGGAGCACGCGACACACTGAGACTCGAAGCCTGCCTATCCCTTTACGGTCACGAGATTGACGAGTCGATTCATCCACTCGAAGCTGGAATTGGCTTCGCCGTCAAACTAGACAAGGCGGAATTTCTTGGGCGCTCTGCGTTGCTTGAAAGAAAGGCCGAAGCACCCAGGCGAAAATTGGCTGGATTGACGATGACTGGACGTGGAGTAGCTAGGGATGGCTACGCGGTAGTGGACAACAATGGTCACAAATTGGGCTACGTAACGTCAGGAGCGCCGAGCCCGACCCTGGGCCAAAATGTCGCCATCGCCTATCTGCCACCCGAGCTGACGACTATCGGCACGACGGTCCACGTCGATTGCCGCGGAAAAGTCGTGTCAGCCGAGGTCGTGCCGATGCCATTTTACAAACGCTCTCAAAGCCACTAATTACCGACTGGCGAAGCAGAAGTATCACGGACACTGTTAAGGATTGACTCATGACAGGCGCAAAAGAAGTAAAATCCGATCGGCTCTACACAAGAGACCACGAATGGGTACTATCGCGGGGAAACGAGATTCTAATTGGTATATCGGCATTCGCCGTTGACCAACTCGGCGATATTACCTTAGTAGATTTGTCGGCGGCCCCGGGCCAACATCTCGATGCCCATCAAACTTTCGGCACAATCGAAAGCGTAAAGACACTGAGTGATCTATTTTGCCCTGTTTCCGGGACGGTTTTGCGCATCAATCAAGACTTACTCGATAAACCCGAATGGGTAAACGAGGACTGCTGGGACAAAGCCTGGATGATAGCGGTACGTCCAGATGGACCACTCAAAACCGGTGACGATCTCTTGGATCCATCCAGCTACGCCACTCATCTCGAACAAGCGGGGTGAGCATGACGAGTACTGATGGGAAAACTCTTCCCTTTTTGGATGGCTATTCGTCGTACGTCTGACCGGCATTTGGGCTCTAGCGCCGATGACGTTGCCACCATGTTATCGACGCTGGGTTATCAAAGCTTAGAGGAATTGACGGACGCGGCGATCCCCCGATCAATTGCCCAACATAAACCCCTGAGATTGCCTGATGGAGCTGGCGAACCTGAAGCGCTCGCTGAATTGAAGCTCATCATGTCTCAAAATCGGCCGATCCGGACATTCTTGGGGTTGGGCTACGCGCCCAGTCACATGCCGGCCGTCATTCAGCGCAATGTCCTAGAAAATCCCGGATTTTACACGCAGTATACACCCTACCAGGCCGAAATTGCCCAGGGTCGCCTAGAAGCTCTACTAAACTTCCAAACGTTGGTCAGTAGCCTCACCGCGTTGCCTCTTGCGAATGCATCGTTGTTGGACGAAGCAACCGCAGCTGCAGAGGCCATGGTCATGTGTCGTGGTGCGTCGAATGCGACGGGGCACCCCATTTTGGTCGACGCAGGCTGCCACCCTCAGACAATTGCGGTGGTACGTACCAGGGCTCGCGCGTTGGGCATCGACGTCTTGGTTGAAAGGATTACTGAATCCGGAATCGAGAGGCACCAGCCATTTTGCATCTTGCTTCAATTGCCGGCAACAGACGGGACAATCTCTGATTATCGCGCAACAATAGCGTGCGCACATCACAATGGCGCCCGCGCAATTGTCGCAGCCGATTTGCTCAGCCTTACGCTCTTGTCGCCGCCGGGCGAATTGGGCGCCGACATAGCCATTGGTTCCACCCAGCGCTTCGGGTTACCGCTCGGATATGGCGGGCCCCACGCGGCCTGTCTCGCCGCGGCGGAGGACTTAAAGCGTCTAATCCCAGGGCGCATCGTCGGTGTGTCGCGAGACCAGGCAGGTAAGCCTTCGTATCGACTCGCGCTTCAAACTCGTGAGCAGCACATTCGACGCGAGCGCGCCTCGAGCAATATTTGCACGGCGCAGGTACTGCCCGCGCTCCTGGCTACCTTTTACGCGATGTACCACGGGGCCAAGGGCCTTAGAGCGATCGCAGAACGCATTGCTCGCGCCACTCAGTGGCTAGCCGCGGGCCTCGTGCGTTTGGGCTATTCGGTCGATGCCCGCGCCGTTTTCGACACGTTGCGCATTGCGGTCAGTGCTGTCGAGAAGGACCGCATTCTGTCGGTCGCGCGCAGTGCAAAGATTGAACTGCGTGACGACATCGCGGGCTGTCTTTGCCTCACGCTAGCCGAGACGACGACGGCCGAGGATCTAATAGACTTGCTGCGTGTTTTTTCTCCGACCGGCAATGTGCCGTTTGACGTCTCGGATCTGGAATCATCTGCGCAGATAACCATTCTGCCTAGCATGCGCCGACAAGCGCGATTCCTGAGCGAACCTGTATTCAATACCTACCATACCGAGCACGAACTACTTCGCTATTTACGCAGACTCGAGAGCCGTGATTTATCCCTCACGACTTCGATGATTCCCCTCGGTTCGTGTACGATGAAACTCAATGCCACTGCGGCGATGATGCCGCTGTCATGGCCTGAAGTTGCGACTGCACATCCATTTACCTCTGACGATAACGTACCCGGATATTCAAGAGTCATATCTGATATAGAAAGGTGGCTCGCCGAAATAACTGGACTGCATTCCGTATCGCTTCAGCCCAATGCCGGTGCCCAGGGGGAGTACGCAGGCCTGCTCGTAATAGGAGCTTGGCACGCATCGCGGGGTGAAGCGCATCGGCGCATATGTCTAATTCCTGCTTCGGCGCATGGAACCAATCCAGCTAGCGCCACTCTTGCGGGTCTGCGAGTGGTCCCCGTTGCCTGCGATTCACTCGGGAATGTCGATCTTGCCGATCTGACAGCCAAAGCGAAAACGCATTCGAATGAACTATCTTGCCTAATGGTTACATATCCGTCGACGCACGGTGTTTTCGAGGAACAAATCGAAGGCATTTGCGAAATCGTCCACCGCTTTGGTGGTCAGGTTTACCTCGACGGGGCGAACATGAATGCGCAGGTGGGCCTCTGCCGACCGGGTGACTATGGCGCCGACGTTTGCCACATCAATCTCCACAAGACGTTCGCTATTCCGCACGGTGGAGGCGGACCAGGAATGGGTCCGATCGCCGTGACCGAGCACCTGGCTCCATTCTTGCCTTCTCACATATTCACCAAGTCCGGGGACTCATCAATTGGGCCGGTGTCCGCCAGTGCTTACGGTAGCGCGAGCGTGCTAACCGTGTCGTGGATGTACATGCGTTTGATGGGCGCAAGCGGGCTGCGTCGCGCCTCACAACTTGCGATTCTCAACGCCAATTACATGGCAAAGCGTCTTGAGCCGCACTATCCAATCGTCTTCAAAGGGAAATCCGGGCTTTGTGCGCATGAATTCATTATTGACGCGAGGGGCTTCAAGAAGTCCGCGGGTATCGAGGTGGACGACATTGCCAAGCGCCTCATGGACTATGGCTTTCATGCGCCAACCATGAGTTTTCCGGTTCCGGGGACACTAATGATCGAGCCAACGGAAAGCGAGTCACTATGCGAGCTAAATCGCTTTTGCGACGCACTCGTCGCAATCCGGGAAGAAATTCGCAATATTGAAAGCGGCCGTTGGCCGCGCGAAGACAATCCATTGAAGAACGCTCCGCATACGGCAGATGAAGTCACCAAGAGCGACTGGAACCACCCCTATTCACGTGACGAAGCCGCGTTTCCTAGCGCCCAGACACGTGAACACAAATTCTGGCCTTCAGTGGCGAGAATTGACAATGCCGCGGGCGATCGAAATTTGATCTGCACTTGCACGCCTATTCAAGAATACGCTTCAGGGGCTAAAAGCTAAGGGGGCTCTCCTCGCTGCCGGCCCCGTGCAATCCAACGCCCCATTCTCAGACCTTGGTGACCGGTTCCTTAGCTCTCCTTGCGCGAATATGCGTTCACTCGGGTTCGTCACGACAATTCGCAGTGTATGAGCTTTCAGGGGTCGCGCCCTGAACGGCATCGCATTGCGCCAACTAATCGTGCGTTGAGGAGTCTTCCGGGCGAACAGCGGGGAATGTGTTTTTCCACCACGACTTTCCGCTTTGTCGATACACCGTCAGACGGGCTAGATCGATGCCCAATATTGCGGAAAATCCTTGAGTGTCGTGGCTAGCGAGTAATCCGCCAACCTCGAGCTCTAGACCCCACGGGCCACCAGCAATCAATGTGGCGGAACCTCCATAGATATCTTTTGGGCCCCAAAAGCGAGCCAATCCACCGAGGTCAACGGCAATACCCCAGTTGCCATTTACGAATCCATAATCAGCCAAACGCAGAGCGGCCGTCAGATCGCTGCCCTGGCCAAATATGGTGTCTGAGTTTAAGGAGCCCACCTATGACGAACGGCTTGGAAGGATCCGTGCCCATGCCAGTTGCGAGCCGCAGGGTCGGCTTTCGCAGACTGTCACTCGAAAACTTACCGACTTGCGTTACTCCACCGCCGACGAAAATCCACGACGAAACGTCGGCCGCAGCAGTTCGTTCAAAAAAGCCAGCCAACATGAGGTTGGCCATCCCAAAAGCGGCCCAAAACGTAATCTTTGCACTTGGCACGCGACTGCGCGTAGCACGGTCAACGAAATTATGCGAGCTCAACCACCGACCTGTCGGGCGAAAAGCAATCAGAATGCCGGTGCTATGGGTCAGGTGCGCTGACGGTCTCGCAATGTCCGCAGCTTGAGGCGCAAACCATTGAGATTGATGAAACCCGTCGCATCTGCCTGATTGTACACGTTGTCAGCTTCAAAAGTCACGACATCTTCCCGGTATAATGTATTGGGACTCTTGCGTTCGACGACCCAAATCCCACCCTTATACAACTTGAGGCGTACGGTACCCGTAACGACATCTTGTGTCGAATCGATCATCGCCTGCAGCATCTCGCGTTCAGGTGAGAACCAGAAGCCCCGGTACGCAAGCGTTGCGTATTCCGGAACAAGCCCATCCTTGATGCGAATCTGCTCGCGATCAAGCGTGATGGATTCCATTGCTCGATGCGCCTTGTGAAGCACTGTCCCACCAGGCGTTTCGTAGACTCCGCGTGACTTCATACCAACGAATCGGCTCTCACAAATGTCGGTACGACCCACTCCATGTTCGCCAGCAATTTCATTGAGCTTGGCTAACAGAGCCGCCGGTGACAACTTGACGCCATCTACTGCAACCGCGTTGCCTTCGCTAAATTCAATTTCGATATATCGAGGTTGGCTCGGAGCATTCTCGGGATTTTGTGTCAGCACGAACATGTCGGAATTGGGCTCCACCCATGGATTCTCCAAGATGCCCCCTTCAAAGGAGATATGAAGTAGATTCCGATCCATCGAGTAAGGTTTCTTCACCGAGGCGGTCACTGGGATTTTGTGCTTTTCCGCATAACGGATACAGTCAGTACGGCTTTTGAGATCCCATTCACGCCAGGGCGCAATTACACGAACGTTCGGATCGAAATGCATTGCACCAAGCTCAAATCGAACCTGGTCGTTACCCTTACCGGTTGCACCGTGAGCGATTGCGTCGGCCCCAACTTCTCGAACCGTCTGCATCATTCCTTCAATAATGCAGGGGCGAGCCAAGGAAGTCCCGAGTAGATACTCCCCCTCATAGACGGCATTGGCCCTAATCGCCGGAAATACGAAGTTACGGACGAATGACTCACGAAGGTCCATTTGCACATAGGTTGCGGCGCCGGTTGCCTTGGCCTTTGCTTCGAGGCCACTGAGCTCTTCCGCTTGCCCAACGTCAGCGCACCAGGCCACAACTTCGCACTCATACTTCTCTTTGAGCCAATGCAAGATAATGCTGGTGTCCAGACCGCCGGAATAGGCAAGCACGACTTTATGCACGAGTTTTGACATTTTTCATTCCATTCCCAGCTAGCTAAAACGAAGCTACCTGACCAAGCGTTGTACAGCTCATCGCCGCGGACAAGCTTCTAAACCCCATTGTATTCAATGTAAGCGCACCTAAGTGCTTACTATCACTATTTGAACTACTGATCGGCCTCGACACCCGCTTTGCGCAGCGTTGTTCTGAGTTCCGGAATCGCACCAACACCCGACCGCCGCCAAATTTCCCGACCAGATTTATCGAGAACTACCCAGGTCGGGACGACATCGATGACTCCAAATGGCCCGTGGCCGGCTAACGTTGCCGGGTCGGGCATCAAGAGCGGATACGTTAGGTGCAATGAGTCGTGAAATACCCCGACCAGAACGGAGTGGTTGGGCGGTTCTAGCGCAACCGCTAGCGAATTAATTCGCCGTGGTAGAGCATGGATCTCGCTGTTGAAGCGGGTTGCTGCAATCTGTGACGCGGTATCATAGGTCGTGAGAAATAACACAATTGTTACCCTTCCCAAAACCTGGTCCGATGAATAGGCCCTGCCGTCAGGAGTTGCGAATATCCATGAAGAGAGAACCGAGCCGCCAGTTAGGCCAGCGGAGTAATCCGCCTGTTTACTGCCGCAGCCAATTCCCGATGTCGCAATTCCGATTGCCCAAAGCAAGCTCTGCGGATATGGCACCCTGCGCGGGCGAGTATGCGATTGCATCCTGACAAGTATCATCGGCTAATTAGGAGCTGACTTCCTTCCGATTCCTGCGCATCGAAAAGATGTGCGAAGAAACTCAGCGCTTCCGGCAATGGTCGCTGCGATCGATTGTGCGCCACGACTGCATGCGCCAATTCGTCAACCAGTAACCTCAGTGGAACAGCTTCCAACACGGTGCCCTCAAGATTTTGCGATTCGACGGGGGCCGAAGTACGATTGAGAATTGGTTCATGGCGCACCCACTCAAACCCTTGGTTGGGACGGTATCCGCAGGCAAGTACTTGTACGAAGTCCAAATACAGCGGAGTTATGACTACACCCACACGAAGACCATTCGCGCCCGCTCCGCCAAGTGCGCGCGCGCCTAACTTGGGCGTGGCAGCCTCGTCGGCCGGACCCATCGCTCGAGTAATGCGCAGGCGACGTTCCGAATCTGCCTCAACCGCAAGTAGTGGGGCGAAAACTGCAACTCGAGGGACATTTAGCCGATCCGCATCGTGCTCGACCGCTGTTAACCAACTATCGCGGGCGGGGCCTTCCAGCTGCTTGTATGCCAGCGCCGCAGCTAGTGCCGCTTCCGCGTTTGTGGCCAGGGCACCTAACCACGCGCACCACGCGCTAAGCACGCGCTTATCCGACGAGTTAGAAATGTCCCGAACTGGTTGGGACGTTTGGTCTACGGTCGCCATATGTTATCCCTATTCAACCGCCACCGAGTCCCGCATGGGTCAGGTAAGATTATGCCACCTTCCACCAGGATGCAACCAAGAGTTGGTATCTCCAACTTACTCACCGGAACCTGCATGCTGAACCCTACGCGCAAGATGATACAAGTGTCAGCGGCAATCAAGATAAGCAGGAAGGAGCTAGCTGACCGAAATCGTCAGCTACATAGAACGTCAAACTTGGAACTCGAGTCACTTGGGCTGCGTGCCACTTGCGTCATTCGCTGATGCAATTCAATTCGACTACTAGGTCATCAACCAATTGCTGCAGGTCGGCCGCGCGGTTCTCGGCACAGGCAAGTACGAGATTACCGCCACCATCGGAAAAAACGCAGCATAAGCCGTCCGAAGCTTGCGCAATTCCCTTCACGTATACGACATCTCTCGGCTGAACACAGAGTTTTCGAATACTTAGCTGCGGCCCCAATAAGTCTAGTGCAATCATGTCTACTTAGACAATTGCGTGGCCGTAGCGATGTGCCAAGAAGCAAATGTTAAGCCTAATCTCGGCACTTACTAAATCATGCAACCCCAATGATTTTGACCGAAACATATACGGCTCATCGTAGCGCAGTCCCAACACTATGTCAAACACGACAATACGTGATGATGCATCCCGTTCCAAAGACGCATCCTTGACTGACTCAACTCAAGATGTTGACGATGTCGGTGTAACAGATGCCTCACTCGACGACTCACTCAAGGTAGGAACGGAAGAGAGGATCGTTGGTGGGGACGAGGAGGCACAGGATCTTGAGATTGGTGAGTTTATTCAGCCCATCAGGAATCTCGGTGCGGACAACGGTGAATCCGACAACGAATTGGATATTGGTTCATGGGTCCAAGAAGCTGAGTACGCGTTGGGAGCCGACAATCTTGACGGACCAGTCATGGACTCGCCCTTTTTGGATATGATGCCGGACCTTCCGAGCCAACTCGACGAAGAGCTCGATGATGAGGCTGCACAACCCTATGAAAGAATCGAAAGCGGAGAACTTCCAGCGCTGGACTACCAGTCGGAATTGATGGATGACGCGTCAATTGAGGTTCCTGAGACCCCAATAACCGACGCCAATGATCTTGTCATTGCGTGGTCGGCACAACCTTGGAGCGAGTACAGCCTTTCAACCGCGTTTACGCCGAGGGTAAGTTTGGCTTTGCATCAAAATGTCGTAATAGTGTCCGGCGACGCTACCGACGCGCTGTCGTTGGACGAACTTACAACAACTAATGATGTGGAACTCCCAAGCAAGTCCCGCGCTGCAATATTTCTGGATCAAGATGCCAAACGAGTAGTCATCGTGACCGTTACGGGTAAGCTGATGGTTTGGGATCGTGAAAGTGGCCAAATCGACCAAGATGCCACTCGGCGACTAGGCCCGCTGGACCAGGTCATGGGAATTTGGCACGAGCCTACGGGGCAGGGACCCGTGTGGCTTCGACTTGCCTCCGGAGAGTTGATGCGAGGCGGCGCGGACCTCTGCGATTTCGAACCAATACCTGCCACGGGGAGATGCGTGGCGTTGGGCGGGTGTGGTTCGATCGTCCGAGGACTCTTCAAACAATCGCAACGCTTAACTTTGCTAACAGTGGACGGAGACAACATTAGGACGGCGCAGCTGCCGAGGACCTTGGATGTTTTGGCGCAACCAAGTTCGATATTTCTGGTTACGCTAGCCCAAATAGTCATCGTGGGTGCGCGCGATTATGGGCTTTGGTTATCCACCGACGATGGCACGACTTTTCGGAAAATTGCAGGTTGCAGGAATGTAACGGCCTGCCAGATTGGATCAAATGCCGGTCGAATTCAGGCATGGGCTGCACTTTTCTATGAACTCGACGATCGGGCTGAATTGGTCACGATCGACTGCAAGAATTTGCGAGTTCAAAAGCTTGTCGAACATCGCGTCGTAACCGACACCTCAGGCCCTGAGGATGACCCCCCCGAACGCGCCCGAATCGACTGTCTAATTTGGGACGCGCCCCGGCAGCGCATCTTGGCGGCAGGCTGTTTCGGGTTGACTTGCTTTATGCCACCACACGGTCCGCAAAAGAATAGCTAATCTCCAGCTATCGTTGACGGACTCAATTCTACTAAAATTTCGATGGACGCTGGTGTGCACTAGTTGCAACTGTCGCGACGGCAGCTGCAACCTCGCGGTACAATGCATTGATTTTGTCGTCGTGAGGTGAAACACGTAACGCGATCGCAAGGTGCCTTTCAGCGGACAGCAGATCGCGTCGTGTGTCCCGTTCGAATATTGCGGCTTCTACCAGCCAAGGCGAGCATCCTTCGACTTGCTTTCCAAGCTCAATCAGCTCGCGCATGCGAGCCCACGCGACCGATGCGCCCACAAGATCCCCCAGTTTCTCGCGCCAGCGAGCCTCCCACAACCGAGCTTCAACCACGACTTCAGAGCTTGTGCTGATTTGACGAACACGAGCCACGGCTTGAGGGAGGTCCGCGATTTCGGTCGCAACCAAGCTGGCGAGTAGAAGCAATGCGTGGGGATCACTCTGTCCCGATGAGTCGGCATTTGCAACGGCACGCTCCAAGAGCGTAATCGCACGCAATGGTTGCCCCACATTGAGGAATGAACGCGCCAATCCAACTGCAGCGCTTGCGTCATCGGGGCGATACCGGAGTGCCCTCTCGAAAAAACGTGCGGCTTGAACACTCAGACCGGCACCAAAGAGCGCCGTTCCACAACGCATGCAGACGCCGAACTTTGCGCGTGTCCCAGCCGCACACGTCTCCAAGAACTGGGCATCCGCCAATGCACCATCTACATCACCACGCTTAGCACGCACATCAAATCGAACCCAGCGCACGCTTGCAAGTGTTGGAGCCGCGGCAACCGCTTCGTCGAGCGTTCTTACGGGCGACTTGACATCACCTTCAAGTCGCGCCTTTCGCAGGTGCAAAAGAGCGCGGAGCGGGGCGTAACGCTCGGTACGAATCGTTGCATCGAGCGCTTCGATTGCCCCACTTCGATCTCCCATTTTTTCCAATAACTCGGCCCCAATTCGACCGGCCGAAATCGCGGGCAGCGTTTCGTTTAGAAGTCCCAACGCGGCGTGTTCGCGGCCGCCTGCCAGGAAATCCATTTCGGCAATAATTAGCACCAATTCCCGATGCCTGGGCGCCTGCTCCAGTACCCGAACGTATTCTTCACGGGCCCGATCCAGTTGACTCATCGCTAAAGCATTGTCGGCGTCCGCAACGAGCTCGGCAAATTCAAGGGCACGCAGCGCCGACGCTGAAAGTGAATTTTCACCGATGCTGGTGTCAAGTTCAATTCTCACCTTATCAACGTCAGTTGACAACAGACCAAAGTTCACGCCATTGGATGACGGGGCGCGCGCGCCAGCTGCGGGCAGTAAGCTTCTCGAGATCTTGCGACCGACTTGGCGGCAAGTCCAAATCCGGCCGTGCCGTGAGAACATGTCCGAAAGTGCTGCATCAAGTGTACGAATTGCTCTTGCAAGTGCCGCTTGGTCGGGATCAACGCCTCGCACTGCGTCCAACACCAATCGCGCATCCGCTCCCCGAGGTACCCAATGCAATTCGCCGGCTACTGCGCAAGATTCGCGAACCCAGCCAAATCCAATTCCACTCTGCGTTAGCCAAAGGTCGAGTGGTCGATCCAAAGCCCCAACCACACTGCGAACTCGAGGCTCGAGCCACTGCCTGAGCCGTGTCAGTTCAAATGAAAGCAATATTCGCTGCAGTTGTCCACGGCGATGCCGGAAAGCTGGGACGCCGCCCGACAGATCCAACGGAAAACGCAGGTTCTCGAAGGCTAGAACCAAGTTCTCGACAACAATTGGGCCAATCTCGACGGGTTCACAAAATTCGAGGCCCAGATGGCCGCGGTTGGCGCTAAGGCATAGGGGTAGTCGATCATCGACCCTAATCGTGTGCCGATTGGCCCCATCCCGCGGGAGTTCGACCTGGTCGGTCGGGGTGGAGGGTGCGATCGAATTGGGCACGCGCATTTATCGTACCGGTATTGTGACAGACCAGTACAAGAAGCCTGCAATATGAGTTCACGTGACCCAGAGCCGAACCCTCGAGAGTACCATATACGCCCAAAACCGAGAACACGGCCAGTGGGCCCGATGTTGGGGCTTGCCAAATCAGCAGCGCCGTGCGGCGTTCATCGGAATCTCAAGGTCAATCAATTCAGACTTTGTCCGAACCTGTCCCTTTTTCGAGTCGGCGCTTCATGCGTGTGATCAGTTCGCCAAAGCCCTTTTTGCGGATGATCTTACGGAACTGACTGTTGTAGTTACCAACCAGGCTCGAACCCTCAATCACGATATCGTAGACCTTCCATTGCCCCTTTGATTCGTGCAGAAGGTAGTCGATTGCGACAGGCTCCTTCCGTTTGTCTGTCTTATGGTTGGCGACCGTGGGAACTCGCACGCCGCCGTCAACGTTGGTCGAAGCATTGTAGGTGACGTCCCAACCCGCCGTCTTGTCCAGGTGCTTTCGGTACGACTGCTTGACCAAGCGTTCAAGGAGGCTCTGAAACTCCTGCTTTTCAGCATCGTTTCGCGCGTTCCAATCGTCGCCTAGGGACCGTCGAGCCAACTCGTCGTAGTCGAAGACTTGGTCCATGATCGACCCGATTTTCTGCTCTCGTACAGACGACTTCGGTTGGGCCATTAGGCTTGTCAAGTCGCCCTGACGACTGCGCACGAATCCGTCTGCGGTGCCTCCCGCAGCGGCCATCTCGGTCGCTAGGACCAAGGCAGCGCTCAGCAACAATCCACACCATCGCAATCGTTTATTCATTGGTTTCACGCCTCACTGTACCTGCCTAATCTTTACGCAAGTATTGTGCCCATTCTTCCTGTCTGCCACTAGGTCAACGGCTGGGATTGCAGCCCCACTGCCGGCCCAAGGTCCACATAAAATGTCGCACCGTTTCCCTGCTCGCTTTCGACTCTGACTACAAAACCATGCTCGTCGGCAATTCGCTTTACCACTGCCAGCCCAACACCAGTGCCGTGCGATCGGGTCGTGAAGAACGCGTCGAATAAATTCTCCTGCGCGACCAAATCAATCCCCACCCCGCGATCTATGACTGCGAGCCGAACATGATTAGCGTCGGTTAGCAAAAGCTCCACCATAACATCGTCACCGGCACCGCTTGCCTGAACCGCATTTCTGATCAGGTTCCAAATAAGTTGGCGCAATTGTGCCGCATCGGCACGGATAAGGCAGTTCTCTAGTTTTACCTTCAGTCGAATATCCACGTCCGACAGGGCACGCCCTGACCGCGAAGCGAGCTCTACGACGTCGGTTACTGTCGCCACGACGTCTACGAAACCAAAGTTCGGTTGCCGTGGTCGGGCCAGGTCAACCATATCAGTGACAAGGTCATTGAGACGCGCTGCTTCGCTTTGAATAATCGAACAAAGCTTTCGGTCTTCGGCATCCAAGCCAGATGCGGACTGAAGGATTTGAACGCAGCCCGATATTGATCCAAGAGGGTTTCTTATCTCATGTGCTAAGCCGGTTGCCAAGCGTCCGAGCGCCGCCATTCGCTCGGCGCGAGTGGCGCGCTCCTCAGCAATTGCGAGTTTACCCCGGGTAAGGCGCAGTCTTTCCGCTAAATAACCGGCTAGCAGCGTAACGACCATAATTCCGAGTACATTGAGGCCTAGATGGTAGCCCAAGTCTTCATTAGTGAATCGATACGCAATGCGTAGCTGATCGGATGGCCCTTGCAGCCAATGTCGCCAGAAGGCAAACGTCATTACCCCATAGCTCACGACTGCCGCGGCAGCGCCAACGGACGCGCCGCGAAGGCCTGTTAAAATTGCGCCAGCCAAGCAAGTTAACCCATAAAATGGTGTGGCCGCGCTATTTATGCCACCGGATATATAAATCAATATCGTCCAGGTAATTTGATCCACGCACAAGTGCACATGCGCGATGTGCTCAACATAAAGTCCCTTCTTGAGCATCGCGGTCGAGATGCCTGCCAGCCCAAATGAAAGAGCGACAGTCACCAAAGCTAGCCGACTCGATTGTGTCCCCCAATCAATATATTGACCCGCAAAAGTTGACCCGGTGAGTATCAACAAAAGCGTAAGTACAATCAGCCGCACCAAGTTGAGCCAAAGTAGGCGGCGTGGCAAAGTCGCGCCAGCGAGGGACTCGGGTATTCCGAGACCAAACCTCATGCAGACTCCTTCAATTGGCCTTGATGTTTCCCGCCAGCGAAAAGATTGGCAAATACATCGCCATGAGCACCACTCCCACCATGCCGCCGACTCCAACCATTAGAATGGGTTCTATTGCACTGGTGAGGCCAGCGACCGCGATATCCGTTTCCTCTTCGTAAAAATCGGCAATCTTGTTCAACATTTGATCGAGCGCGCCCGTTTGTTCACCGACAGAAATCATTTGTACGACCATGTCGGGGAATACGTTCGTCTCAATCAACGGCTCACCCATGTTCTTGCCCTCGCTAATTCGCGCGCGAACATACATGATAGCTTGCTCGATAATTACGTTACCGGACGTTCGAGCGCAGATCTCGAGCGCGTCGAGAATGGGAACACCCGACTGCAACAGCGTCCCCAGAGTGCGTGTGAAGCGAGCCACCGAAATTTTCCTAAGCACAGGGCCAATTATCGGTACCTTGAGCAGCAGCCGGTGCACCTGATATTTCCCTTTGGGTTGGCGGTAAAGGTACCCACCGCCGAAGGTAAGTCCGATGCCAAGCAGGATTATGAACGGCATGAACGAAATGAAATTGTGCGACAACGCCATCATAATTTGCGTCAATTTCGGCATACTCTCTTTGCCGCCGCCAAAATCCTTGAACATGTTTTCGAATGCTGGAATAACGAATGTCAAGAGTACCGTCATTACGCCCCCGGCAATGACAATAACTATCGACGGGTAAATCATGGCGCCTCGCAGTTGTCGCTGTAGTTTTTGGCGCTTTTCGAGATACACACTCAAACGCGAAAGGATGGTATCCAAAATCCCGCCCAACTCGCCAGCCTCGACCAGATTCACGAAAAGTTGATCGAAGACCTTCGGGTGGCGTCGAAGCGCGTCGCTGAATGAAGCTCCTTGCTCGACCGCAGTCTTTACGTCGCGTAGCACGGCACCGAAAATCTTATTCGACTGCTGGCTTGCTAGAATTTCGAGGCACTGAACGATCGGTAGCCCCGCGTCGATCATCGTTGCAAATAGTCTGCTGAACGTGACCAGATCTTTGGTCTTGACGCCGGAGCCAAATTGAAAACTCAGATTCAGAGCGCGAGCCTGGCGTTTGACACCGACCGGGTTTAGTTGCTGTTGCCTCAGTCGTTGCTCCACGACCTCAGGACCGTCGGCCTCCATCATGCCCTTGCGCAATTCCCCGGTCCTAGTCCTGGCTTCCCAAGCAAATTCGGCCATACGTCCCTTTCCGTTGCTTCAATTGACGTTACAGCATAATGACCTCGTTGCGTGGACGTCAAAAGTGTGAACTTGCGCCAGCCAGTGGGTACCGGGGACGATCCGGATTTGTGTCGGATTGCGCAGTACATCGAGCACATGGGTTTCGCACGGGCTGTTTCGGTGGGTGTGGCGGTGCGTCGGTCCGATGGCTGGAGGCTGGCCACCGGCGCTGCAGGCAAAGTGGTAAATGGAAGCTCGGCGAAAGTGTCCGCCCAAACGCCATTCGATTTGGCGAGTTTGACCAAACCGCTTGTGGCGCTGACAGTGGCTCAACTAGCCAGGGCATCGGTCATACGGCTTTCCGAGCCACTGAGTAGCTATTTGCCATGCCTGCGCGGACATCAAATCGCCAAAATCTCGATTGCGCAGGCCCTTGCGCACCGCGCCGGATTACGGGCTCATCGCGTTTTGTTTGGTCGTTGCATCCAGCAAAAGTTGGTTAGCAAGCGTGCGATGTTGCTGCAGGCCGCAGCGGCCGTGGCGGAGGAATATCAAGATTCGGATCTGTCTGCCGTTCGGGTCCCGCTCTATAGCGATCTTGGTTATTTGTTGGTTGGTGCGGCAATTGAAAATTGCACCGGAAATAGACTCGACTCGCTGATCACAGAAAACCTCGTGTCCAGGCTTCAGGCACCCATTTTTTCGAGCCGGCAATGGCGCGTGCTTAACGCAGATTTCGTCGATTTGGTAGCACCAACAGAACAGGTGCCCTGGCGTGGCGGAACCCTAAGAGGAGTGGTTCACGACGAAAATGCTTGGGCATGGGCCGGCTATGGAATTGCCGGACACGCAGGCTTATTTGCGACCGCCCCAGCAGTGCTAGCGATTGGCGTTTCAATGATTGACGCACTCGCGGGTCGCCCTAGCCCGATTGCCCAATTCGCGGCGCACTTTTGCACCGCCCAGCGCGAAGGCGGAACATTGCGCGCCGGATTTGACGGAAAATCTGAACACAATTCAAGTGCGGGTCGCCTCAATGAGCCGCCGCTCATTTGGGCACTTGGGCTTCACCGGTACCAGTCTCTGGTGCGATCCGGAAAACGAAATAGTGGTGACGGCTCTCACAAATCGAGTATGTCCGACGCGTGCCAACGCAGCTTTGCCCCTGGCGCGCGCTGAAATTCATGACCAGCTGTTCGAGTGGGGCCTAAGGGGGAAAATTCATTGAATCAACGGAATCGCTACCGTTGCATCGGCGTTGCGTTTGCCTTTCTCTGCGGCAACGGCAATTGCCACGCCCAAGTGACCATTCACGTCCTCGCGCGACCTCACATTGACGCGACGGCGCAGTGTACGAACGCTGGCGCAGAATGTTTGGTTAAGGGCAAACTCACCGATGACTTGGACTTCCCCCTGTCCAACCAAACCGTTCACGCCTTGCTGGAGGCGGGAGCGGGTCCGCCCGCTGTAACTGGGACACTCAACTCTTGTGAAACGCTTGGGAATGCAGCCCCGACTCAGCCCAATCAGGGGGTCGAAGCACATACGAATGAATCCGGTGAGTTCTGTTTCCGTTGCGAGATGAGTGCACCCCAGAAGTAATGCCAAGATCAAGATTAGCTATCCGGGTGGCGTCGGATACGAAGCAGCCGAAGTACAGGTGTTACTGACTCGCACCGACGCACCGAGTACAATGAAAGTCCGCGAGTCGCCCGATCGAATTGCTCTTGAGTCGGCTTCGGTCGTGATTTCCGTCGAGCTCGTCGCACTTGGACACGCGGCGATATCACAACCGATTACCCTTGCGATGGAGGAATCGGCTTTCCGTGGTCCCCAGCCCAAAAAAAATCTCATAGCGACTGCACGCACCGACGCATCGGGAGTGGCTCGCTTCGACATTCCGGGTCGGCGCTTTGGCACGCCGGGAATGGCTCAATTGGTTGCAAACTTCGAAGGTTCAAAGGAACTGCCGCCAGCCACCGTGAGTTGGCCGATAATGCGGACTTGCCGGGTAAACGTCGAAACCCGAATCGACGCAAGTAAGGTGGCCGTGGGGGACTTTGCAAATGTACTCGCAATTGCGACCACGACATGCGGGTCGTTACCGGAAGGATCAATTGAATTTTTTTTGGATCGGAACGCTCAAGTCACTTTGCCGCTAGTTCATGGTCGGAGCAATTGGCAACTCTCAACGTTTCAATTTGCCCCTGGAGAATTCTCGATTGGCGCGCGCTATGTCGCTGCGTCAGCAGCGTGGTCCGGGAGCGAAACTGCGTGGGCACAATTGCGCGTCTTGCCCGTCAGCGGCGAACGCCGCGCGGTTTGGTTGGCAAGCGGCATCCTGGTTTTGGCCTGGTTTGCCTTACGCTGGCGTCGCAGCGACAACATCAAAGTTCCGCGAACCCGCGATATGCCAGTGACACCTAGACCGCAATCGCTCGATGTCGTGCCGAGTTCGAACCCGCACTCGGGCTGGGTGGGAATTGTCATTGATTCGCACACGGGCGTGCCAATTGCTGGAGCGGTCGTATCAATTGAGCAGCCCGGATTTTCGGAAACTCGCGTGTTGCTTCGAGCAGAAACTGCGACTGACGGGAGTTTCAGTTTGCCACACGCCGATTCCCCACTCAGGGCGACTTTGGTTGTGGTCGTCGCAAAATACTTACGAGCGGAATGGTCGATGCCCAGACCGGGTAATTTAGTCGTGCGACTCGAAACTAGACGACGAGCCATCGTTCGATCATTCGTGTCCTGGGCAGACCGGTCACGACAAGACGCCGCGACATCGTCAGAACCGACCCCGGCCGAGGTCGCATACGCGGCTCGGCGTCAAGCACAGGCGCACATCGATAATTGGGCCAACAAGGTGGAAACGGCGGCCT
This sequence comes from uncultured delta proteobacterium, assembly GCA_963819085.1. Taxonomy (GTDB): domain Bacteria; phylum Myxococcota_A; class Polyangia; order Polyangiales; family Polyangiaceae; genus FEN-1139. The sequence goes on along the minus strand of CAWFUX010000028.1, from coordinate 34,061 downwards.
TTGGTCCGGATGAACCTTCTTCGACCGATGAGGAACTTCTAATTTCCCCAGATGACAGGTCGATAGGGACCAAACGGTCAAAATAGGCCCAAAAACCTGCATCGGGTCGTTGACGAGGTCTTCGAAGGGTTTCTATAGTCCGCCGCAGCATTGCCGAGCGGTGTCTAAATTATGGTGGTTCTGTTAGTACTATTAACTGTCGCGGTTGCCATTGGCGCCTACTTCCTCTTGCGAGGCAAGCCAACGGAGCAGCGGCAACTTCCTTCGCAGAAGCCATCTGCACGTCCGCAGCAATCGGCGGGGGCAACTGCGCAACGTGGCGGATCGACCGCACCCAAGGTAAAGCCCCAATCCCAGCCGCCGGCGGCTCCAGCGTCACAGCTCGCCGATACGCCGGAAGCCGCAGAACTCGTCTCGATACAACCCGACGAAGTTGCGCCGTCAAAGGTCAGCACACCCCCGGAATCCGCGCCGCGTCCCAGTCAAGTGCACGACGTGGTAGGCCTACGTAAGGGCCTCGATAAATCAAGGCGTGCAGACGGGATTTTTGGCCGAATCGTAGCCTTGCTGCGCGGAAAAAAGGAAATCGACACCGATATCGCGGCTCAAGTCGAGGAAGTCCTACTCACTTCGGATGTTGGTGTTCAAACCACCCAAATAATTACGGATCGAATTCGCGACTCACTTACGCGTCAGCAACTGACCGATCCGAATATCGTTTGGGATGCACTTCGCACAGAGGCGCGCAGCATTCTCGGCGCCACCGCCAACGCAACGTCAATTTCGCTCAGTCGGAAACCCACCGTTATCTTGCTAGTCGGCGTCAATGGTGCCGGCAAGACGACCACGATCGGTAAACTGGCAACCAGGTTTAAGGCTCAGGGTCGTTCGGTGCTACTAGCTGCGGGTGACACATTTCGGGCAGCGGCCGTCCAACAGCTTCGCGTCTGGGGCGATCGGATCGGCGTCGAGGTCGTGCACGGGAAAGATGGCGCAGATCCTGGCAGCGTAATCTTTGACGCTGTAAGGAAAGCTCAGGAAACAGGGACCGACGTAGTTCTGGCTGATACTGCGGGTCGTCTTCACACCAAGACGAATTTGATGGCGGAACTAAAAAAAGTCGTGAAGACCGCCGCCAAGGCGATGGACGGCGCTCCGCACGAGATCCTCTTAGTAGTGGACGCGACCAACGGTCAGAACGCCGTGGCCCAGGCAAAAGAATTTTGTCAGGAGCTTCCAGTATCCGGTATGGTGCTGACGAAGCTGGACGGAACTGCCAAAGGCGGTTTTGTAGTTGGAATCGCAGCTGCTTTGCAACTACCGGTCAAGTTGATCGGTCTCGGTGAAAAGGCAACCGACCTACATGACTTTAATGCTGAAGACTTCGTCGAGGCACTTCTGGGTAACGGCCCGGAAGGAACTTCGGTATAGTCGTTCCCCCACGGCATGCGCCATGGGTGAGAACTTGTTTTGGAAATTCGAGCAATTGTTGTTGATCGGGCAAATTCGAGCATGATATAGTCCCCCGACACTCGCGCTTGGCAGATTTTGCAATATTTTCAACTAGTTGCAGGGCTCGGACGGGTGGCGGTCAACTTCAGGGAAGGCAAAAGAGGCATCGATGAACAAATCGCGCATCGGGCTCCTTCTTGTAGCTGCGCTAAGCGTTCTCCCCGCTAGCGCACTAGCTGCTGGAAAAGCAAAGGCTGAAGCCAAAGCCAGTGTAGGCGTCGGAGCAGGAGCAGGAGCAGGAGCAGAAGCGTCCGCTACAACGGAAGCTTCGGGCGATGAATCGGGCGCCGCTGCCGGAGCGGCAGGCGCTGACGAGGGCAATGAGCCCGAAACCGCTGATACCGGCGGCGGAGGGTTGGAAGACATCTGCAAGATTGATCCCGAAGCTTGCCCCAAGATTGACTTCGATAAAGAAGCGAAGAAATCACTGGGAGAGCAGATCTTTGCAGTGCAGCAGGTTTACGCTCTACGCGTACGTCGCTTCGAGCTTAATCCCTATTGGTCGATCTCGTTGAACGATCAGTTCGTGGGACACAACGGCCCAGGGTTGGCGCTCAACTACTATATATTCAACACCCTAGCCGTCGGCATCAATGGGACCTACTTCAACTGGTTCAATTCGGACAGTCGATTCAACGCCGACGTTCGTCGGGCTGTTCGTGTCGGTGTGCCGCTGAATGAGTACGACTGGAACGCGGCGTTCAACATCACTTACGTGCCTGCGTACGGAAAGTTCGCCGGCTTTGGGGATTTCATCTTCCAGTACGACGCGTACATAGTAGCGGGTGGAGGCATGATCAGCACCCGGCCGATCCCCGTGTTTGATCCGGACTATCGAAACTTCTCGTACAAGGCAAAGCCCGCGGGCAATATAGGGATTGGCCTTCGAATCTTCTTCTATCGTTGGATGGCCGCAATTCTTGAGCTGCGTGACTACGTCTATCAAGAAGAGCTTGAAAACATCTACTCGGGTACCGACACCGAAGGCGCAAATTGCCAGGGTGTACAGTCACTGCAAATCAGTCATGCAAATCAGGCGAATTGGATTTGCCAAAAGAAAATAACCAACGCCGTTCAGGCGCAGGTGGGCGTGTCATTCTTCCTTCCCACAACCTTTAATTATCGGTTGCCGAAGTAATGAAGGGCAATGGGCGAGGTCAGGCAACAATGGGCACAAAGACCATGAAAATAGCGGCAACCTCCCGAATCATCGCGTTCGTGCTCGCGGCCGGGTTGACTGTATGCACGACAGCGAAAACGGCATCTGCACAGGAAGTGGTGGTCACTGGACCGCTTGCTGGTGCACCTGCTGCTCACAAGTTGCGCCTATATCGCGAAGGGCGTTTCGAGCTGCAACCTAATGTATCGTTCTCACTGTTAGATGAATATCAGCGAACGATTTTCATTGGAGCAACGCTCAACTACAACATCAGCGATTCGGTGGCGCTAGGGGTGTGGGGTACCTTCGGCGCAGTGAAACTGACTACTGCGCTGTCGGACCACATTCAAACTCAGATCAATGCCCGGGGATGTTCGGCACCGGTGCGAGCTGATGAAACCAATCCGAATAGTTTAGATTGCCGCCTTACTCAGGTCAATCTAGGCCGAACATTCAAGAATCAAATCGGTTCGATTGATTGGATGGCGGTGCCGCAGCTCACGTTTACGCCGTTTCGCGGTAAGATCGCGTTCTTTCAAAGCCTGTTTACGGATACGGACTTGCACTTCTTCGTGGGTCCAGCATTTGTCGGTCTGTCGGAACGCAAGGATTGCAATACGGTCCAATGCACTGCGGCAAATTATAGCGGCTTCACCACTGCTTCTCGCACCACGATTACGGCCGCGTTTGGTCTAGGGTTGAGCTTCTTCACCCATAAGTGGGGTGCGCTCGCGCTAGATTGGCGCGCGGTGCCGTTTAGCCGAAATCTTGGTGGCTTTGATACCGCAGGTAGCGGGCCCAACAAGAATTTCCCCGACAACCAGATAACGTCTGACGATCGGCATTTTCGGTTCAATCAGTTCGTATCCGTCGGTTACAGCATATTCTTGCCGTTCGAATATCGAATCAGCGAATAGCCGTAAGTTCGGCATGCTCCGAACTGCGTGCAGCAAGACCGGTTCCCCGTCGTCGTTGGTCTTGAGTAAAGATTTCAGTGCGCGGTTGCTGGGTCGGAACCCGGCAAGCCAACGCTATAGAAACGTCGCAACGAACCGGAGTGAAAAAGTACAGCGCGCTGTACTTTTTCGCGGAGGCAGAAGGTCCTGGTTCTTCAACCACTCCTCGGCGTCGTCGCACAGCGAGGAACGCCCCAAAGGGCCTGGTGAACGCGCAGGCAACGCGGGAAAATCTAACGTGCGGTCACCGATGCTACAGTTGCGATGGGAAACAGGGCGTCGCCGGCTGGGACAAATCCCGTTACGAATTCGGCGCTGCACGGACGATTCCATCGACAATTTTGTATCCGGGAGGCAAATGCTCACTGCATGCCTCTCGCATTCGCTCCGCAATGGGCCAAGCTCGCTCGCTGAGACCTTGAGCAATTCTGTTTCTCACCCGCAAGGATTCTTCATGCTCGATCGCGGCAATCAGTGAAGGCGTCGATTCCGCATTTGCCATTGAAAACACCGCGCCAGCTGCAGCAAAACGTACGGATTCACTGGCATCTTCGAGAAACGGTTCAATTGCTTGGCGAACCTCTTCGGACGGGAATGCTGCCAAGTAGGAAAGCAACTGAACCTTGGGCTCGGGATTCCTAACGTACTCGGTATCGAATTGATCGAGCAGCGTCAAGAGCTCCTCCGCCAAATGCTCGGGCGCCACGATTCGTTCGAGAGCCTTGAATGGCCAAGTCAATGTCTCGGCCCGCCGACAATATTCGCGAATCGGTTCGAGCGCTACATCCCCTGCGGCAACGACTCCTTCAACGACTAGCTCTTTCTCGTCCTGGTCAGTAATCGACGGATCCAGGTGCCAATTGAAGCGTTTGAGTAAGATGGCAACTGCCTGCGCGGAACCAACCCTGGACAGCTGTTGAATTGCGTCTTGCCGATCGAGCTCTTGAGACAGCTTGGTCGAAACCAACTTTTCAAACCTAGTCAAATCGACTTTGCCCGCCTTGGACTTTGCGTCGGATGTCTTCTTGAATCGATCAAACAAACTCATCGACTTTTACCTCGAACTCAAATCCGCCTAACAGCGTGGGCGGGCTTTTACCACGTTGTTGACCGTCAGGCGCGAATTGTGGTCCCATCGGGCCCCGCCAGCAGAGCATTGCGCTTGTTCTTGCTATCCGCGACTGACTCGCGAGTCGGACACCCGCTACGGCGAACCTACCTGTTTATGCGATATGACTTCAGGTTTTCTAACGTATCCCCAGGCCTGCATCGCTTGCTGTGCCTCAACCTGCGCGGCCTGCGAGAGAACTGCTGTGGATTCGAGCCTAAGCTCACGCGCAATGAAAAGCCCGGTTTCTCGTGCCGCGGAGATATAGGGCAGGTCCGATGCGACTAGTTCATCGCTGTTGGCCGCGTGAATACCATTGGCAAATTTCGGCGCGACCACCCCCAAAGGTCCGGCAAATACTGCATTAGGTGACCACGCTGCTGTGCCATTCCACCATTGCCAAGCTACGTCCGCATCCGCGGGCTCGATTGTCAAATTGAACCCTACTGCAGCATCCGGGCTGCTCTGGACGGCTACTTCAAATTCGTTTTGGCCTTTCATCACTATCGTGGCATTGCCGCCATCTGCGGTCACGGTGAGCTTCCCTTCCCCAACTAGCTTTAAGGTGCCTCGAACATTCGTAGCGCGACCCGACGTGGCAATTCTAAGCCGCACCGTGCTCGTAGGCTCTTCGGTTTTCCGCGTCACACCGGGGCCCTTGGACGCTAATTGTTGAACCAGCTCCGCCTGGAGCCGCGAAACGATCTCCTTGTTGGCAGCGCTCAAATCACGCCTTTCGCCGGGATCGTCCTGCATGTTGTAAAGCTCAACAGCCTTTTCAAACTCAGAATCACCCTTGCGAAGGTGACGCGCGATTGGGCTGCGGTTGACTAGACGCCATTGTCCGTCCCGAATCGAGGCGGCTCCCCTGCCCTCGATGACCACCGGGCGAACCGGCAATTTCTTACCGTCGAGTGCGGCGAGCAGGCTCCTTCCGTCCATCTCCGCGGGTAACTTTAGGCCCAAAATGTCGAGCAACGTGGGCACGATATCCGTTGTCTGCACTTCATCGACCACCCGTCGATTCTGAGGGATGCGCCCAGGTAGCGAAAATAGCAACGGAACGCGAGCCGCTTCATCCCACATTGTCGATAAATGCGTGAATCTGCCTGAAGGAACGCCCTTGGCGACATCGACCGCTATCCAATCATGCGCCTGACTCATAGTCTCACCGTGGTCAGCCGTGACGACTACCGCAGTTTTCGATGTAAGCCCCAATTGCTCCAGTTGCTCAAGGACTCGCCCGATACCTGCGTCATCTTTTCGAATCTCGGCCAGGTAGCGCCTGACCTGCTTGTTGTCGGGCCGTATGGCAGCATCCTCGATCGGCTGCAGATATTGAGGTTCCGGAACGTAGGGCGCGTGAGGTGACACGTAATTGAGGAACAGCGCAAAGCGCTCGTCGCGATGCTCCTTTAGCCAGGCTAAGGTGTCCTCAGTAATGCGATCGGTGTCTTTCACTTGGTAACGATGATCCGTCATCGCCTCAAATCCAGTGTCGACCCCGACCCCAACGTATCCACACAAATACATGTTGTTGATGATGGCGCGAGTTACAACCCCATGCGCGCGCATCAAAAGGGGCCATAAAGGTGGGGCCGTCTGATAAAATGCCCGAACTTCATTCGGCTTTGGTTCGAGCTCCAGCACGGGCAAGCCTAACCGATGCGGTCGCATTCCACTTAACATCGCCAACGTCGCAGGCCGGGTCCACATAGCCGCTGTCCATGCCCTGGCGAATGTAACGCCGCGACTGGCTAGTCTATCCAGATTGGGAGCCACCTCGGGCATACGCGGTAGCCATGCGTCGAACGGCGCACTAGCCGCGTTCTTGATTGTGGCATCTTCGGCTGCGTCGTGCATGGATGACAGCGCGTCGCCCCGCATCGCGTCAACCACTATAAATACCGTATTGTACGCCAAATGATTGGCGCTCGGCGCCAGCACCATGGGGCTTCCCCAAGCGACTAGCGGCGTTTCATGCGCGGCCCGTGTCGTCAGTTCAATCTTCGCGGCGCCGTGGTACTGCGACAAATCGATGCGCCATTCATTCCAAACACGCGATTGAGACAACTTGCGCTGTCCCACGACATGCCGAACTCCGGCTACGTTAATTGCAACTTCGAACTCAACCTCGCCGTCGCCATCAAAGGCGGCCGGAGCGGCTTCGAATCGGCTGTTTTCCGGCAAGTTCACCTGCCAACTGAGCCGAGCGGGAGCGGGAGCCAATATCGCTTCGCGTTGATCGTAAGTGCCTTCGTCGAGCCCCCAAAGGCGTGGATCCGCATGCCAACGCCCATCGCTCTGCTTGTCGTCAGTCGTTGGCGCGACCCGTGCAGCTGACAACCCAATTTGTTGTACGAGCCTGCCAATGTTACCGCTTGGTCCAACAAACGGCGAGTGCATCATCCTCCAGTGGGCGCGCAAGAGGTTGCGGACACGAAGTTCATCGAGCGCAGGCACACTTATCTCTGCCTCGCTCAGCTGGTCCACCAAGCGATAGGCGACTCCCCAAGTTACATCGGATTGTGTGCCCTGAGTGCCCGTTTCTTTTGTTCGTGACGGCGCGGGCAAGTCCGTTCGCGCTGGTATCCGAGCCTCATCGGCAGCCAATTTGGGCATCGGTGTGTCGAGTGAACGCGTCCGTTCCACGAGAACGACGCGGATCGACAATACCGCGATTGCGATGCAAGAAAGCTGGGCGAACCAATCCCCGAAGTTCCTCATCGACTCGTCCCTGACGGGCTCGTTTCGACACGGTAAACTACCAGGTCACCCTGCCGCTCGAGCGATACGTCTTGCAGCATCCAGTCAATCAATTGGGGCTTGAGCTGTGCCACAATCGTGGGATTTTGGGCCGCAATATCGTGCGTCTCGCCGCCGTCCTGCGTGGTATCGAACAGCTCGAATCGGGGACCCGTTCGAGTTGGTATGTAGATGAGCTTATACCTCTCGTCGCGAATCATTCGATATTTGGCTGCAATCGATAAGGGCTCCCATTGTCGTCGAATAACGATTTCGTCCGAATGCGATTTGTCAACCTCAGTGAGATGAATCAAATCTGGATAGGGAATCCGCTTTTCGATGGGGATTTCGGGCAAGGTCTCCGTGAACCAAAGGCCCGTCTCCGAGAAGACGGGGCGGCTGTGCATGGGCCGATTTTCGATGCCGACTACGAGGGACTGCCCATCAATGTTCTTCGAACATTCGACTTGCGCTAGCTCGCAGAGCGTCGGCGCCAAGTCCGTCGAGCTTACTGGACTCGTCACTTCGGTGTGCTGCCCGGCGGGCGTCAGGAAGATTAGCGGTACCCGGAGGCTTTCGTCGCCGTACAAGTGGTCACCATGGCCCTGTCCGCGACCGTTTTCATACAGGCCCTCGCCGTGATCTGCCGTCAACACCACGATGGTGTGATCCGATAGTCCACGTGCCGCCAATCCATCAAGGAATTCACCCACCGCGGTGTCGACTGCTGCGACCGCACCGCCGAAAAGACCGCGCACCTGCTCGATATCCTCCTCACTCAGCGAATTTTCGGCGGCCAGAGTGTCAGCCTTGGCGTAACGATACTTTCCTCGGTACTTGGGATTCACGAAACGCTTGTAAAACGGGGATGGCGCCGCGTAGGGGAAATGCGTGGTCGAATAGAATACGGTGAGGAAAAAGGGCCGCTGACCTGCCGCGTCAATTGTTTCTAGAGCATCCGACGTTAGCGCTTGTGCGTCGCTGGCCACGTGCATTTCCCTGAGAACCGGGACTGCAAAGCGGGCAACGGGACCCCGCAACCACGGCAAGAGCGCTATGTTTTGTTGCAACAATCGCTCGCGCAACAATTCTCGCATCGTGAATGTTGGAGTACGTACACTTTGAAAGCCGAGGTCGATGCGACGAAAGATATCGCCGGCAAAATCACTCACGACACTCGTCGAATATCCTGCGTCGGCAAATGCGCTCGGGATTGCGTGAAAATCGCGGATACGCGTTTCCCACCGTGGAAACATGTCGCGGATACCATGATGGTGCGGGTAATTGCCGGTGAGCATGCTCACCCAGGCAGGAAATGTGCGAGCAAGTGGGGTGTACGCGTGCGCGAACACGCTCCCGCGTTGAGAAGCAGCATACATCCGCGGAGCGATGTCTTTGGTAATGTGGTCGGGGCGCAGCGAGTCAGCTGCCAGAATAACGATATTCGGTCGGCTATTTTTGGTTGTCTGCCCATGTATTGCGACCATGCGCCTGAAGGGTATGAGAGTCAGAACGGCGCAACCCGCTACCGTTAGAACTAGGACTCCGAGTTTTCGGATTTGTGTTTTGGCTCCCGGCATTCTCACGAGCGGCAACAAAAGCCAACCCAGGCAAACCGTCGAAACGAGGGCCCAGATGAAATAGCGCTCGCAGTGGTCGGTAGCCCATATTTGCAGGGCTTTGCCCGCCCCGCCTTTGGCGTAGACGAAGTCCTGGTACAGGGCTGGGCGTGCCACGATATCGTCGAGCCAAACAGCTGCATACACGATGAGAAAGCCCAAGCTCGACCGCCACGCCAGCGCGAAGCGATCGAGTGGCCCGCGTTTGAGCCAGGCCTGTCGCAAGCGAATTGCCCCACCGACGAGCCACCCCAGTGACAGACCCACGAGCGCGCTCAGTGCCAACACGGAGCCGAGTGCGCGCAGCATTTCCCCGCGATACTCTCCTGACAAGAATTGACGGACGCCCGCTGCGTCCGCACCCTCGTAATTGTCGCTATGCAATGTTGTAGCTAGCGCCCAAGCGCTGAGCGAAACCGAAAGACATACGCCAATTAGCCCGGGCTGCAGTACCAGGGGCAATGTCCAATTGCGTAGCTTCTTACCGAATTGATACACCTTCGAGGCTAGTAAGCTGAGCGACCCCATGGGCGTATTTCAAACAAACCCGGCTTTTCTCGCACTCTCTTTCGGACCTTCCACGACCACCGCAAAGACATCATCCGCGAGGAGGAAGTAAAGTTCCCCTTGTATCGTGCGCGCTTCAAGTACCGTGGCGCGCTCACGAATGCTGCGGATACGTGCGACGGTCAGGGACACTCCACCATGTGCCAGTTGAAGTGTTAGAGATCGAGAGTCAGGCATTGACTGCCACCCGTCTTCGCCAGGCACCACCCCAGCGCTGCCTAATAGAGTTTGAAGGTGGGAATTAGCCATAGGCGCCCAATGCCCCGCCGCGTCGGAACTGTCAAGCAGAAGTGTCCAGGCCAGCGCCATTAAAAGTGGCGCCAGCACCCTTTCGAGCAAGCTGGCGCCCCGCACTACGCGATTTTCATGCGTCGCTCAACGCCGCTATGCCGGGCAATAGCTTGCCTTCCAACAATTCAAGGGAGGCCCCGCCACCAGTTGAACAATGGGTAACCTTCTCAACGATGCCGTATTTCTTGGCGGCTGTTGCTGTGTCGCCACCACCTATGACGGTAACGGCGCCGCGGGTCGTCGCTGCGGCTACTGCGACTGCCATGGCTTTTGTTCCGGCCGCGAACGCTTCGAACTCGAAAACCCCGGGCGGACCGTTCCACATTATTGTCTGAGCACGACCAATCACCTCATTGAAAAGAGCGATACTCTTGGGCCCGGCGTCTAACCCCATCCATCCTGCGGGTATCCCCGAGGCGTCATCGGCGGTACTCACCGCGGCAGTTGCATCGAATTTGTCTCCGCAGACGTAATCAACGGGTAGGTGAATCTTGACCCCTCGGCTATTTGCCTTGGCCATGAGCTCCCCTGTGATCTTGGCGCCCTCGGCATCGAACAGGCTGTTTCCAATTTCGATGCCTTGAACGACCTTCTTGAACGTAAACGCCATACCTCCGCCGATTATTATCTCGTTGGCGCGATCCATGAGGTTCATGATGAGCTGTATTTTGTCTGCAACCTTGGCGCCACCGAGGATCGCCAAGAAGGGTTGCTTTGGACTTTCCAAAACCGCAGCAAACGCGTCGAGTTCCTTCTTCATCAGGAAACCCGCCGCGCGCACTGGCAATGCGCAACCGACCATGGAGCTGTGGGCCCGATGCGCGGTACCGAATGCATCGTTTACGTATACATCTCCGAGCTTGCTGAGCGATGCTCTAAACGCTTCGACCGCCTTTGGGTCGGCTTTGGTGCTGGTGCCGTCCTCGTTTTTAACTTTACCTTCTTCTTCGATATGAAAACGGAGGTTCTCGAGCAAAACGACGTCACCTGGTTTCAAATTCGCACAAGCCGCCTCGACCTCGGGACCCACGCAGTCCGCGAGAAAAGTCACCTTGCGGCCCATGAGTTCCTGTAGCTTTTCGGCAACCGGCTTGAGGCTGTACTTCGGGTTGGCCTTTCCATCGGGCCGCCCCAGGTGGCTCATTAGAACTACACTTGCGTTATGATCGAGCGCGTACTGAATGGTTGGAAGCGCTGCAGTTATGCGCGCGGTGTTCGTTACTGCACCTGTCTGCTTGTCTTGTGGCACATTGAAGTCCACTCGAATCAAAACGCGCTTACCCTGAAGGTCAACTTGGTCGATAGAAAGCTTAGGCATCCTTTGAATCCTTTCGGCAAACCAGACTCGTCCGGACAGGAATCGCGAAGGAGTCGATGGGCATGGGGGCCTGCCCCTGATACCGTTAATCGATATCGCGGCCAGTAGGAATTCAGCCAAATCTTCAACTTGATCCCAGGAAGCTCAAAAGCCTCCCAAGCGGTCGAATTTGGGCCGACTGGTCGCCAGATCCCCCCCGATTACGAACGACACTCGGATCAATCGACGCTGAGCCGAAAGTCATGAGCGTTCGGATTGACCGGCAAGCATGTCGATGAGTGTTGCCATTTTTATGCCCTCCATCGTGGGGGCATCGGCTCGCAAAATAGTAGTGTAACGTTTGAGCCTTCGAGTGTCAACTAATGGCACGAGCTTGGCCACGTGCTTCAATTTCGCGAATTGTTCTTGTGAGCAAACTGATTTTTCTGCGCACAGCAAATCCACGGCATAGTCGAACCATTCACCTTTGGCAGTGGCTTCTGCCAAACGCAGCCCGTACTCAAAAGCCTTTTGACGAACGCGCAATGTAGTCCGACCGTGGGTTTGTGAATCAATGAGAACCGATCGCAAATGCATTTCGAGAAGCTTCTCGGCGTCGCGGGGGTGGCCGGCGACGAGCGCTCGCTCAGCGACCGCTCCAATAAGATCCAAATCGTTCGTTGTTTCGGTGCGCTCGGGAACCGTAGCGACCGCAGGCTTTAGGACAATGCGACTAGTGTCGTCTAGGCTGCCGTCGTTCTGAGAAGCCGGGCTGAGACCGGCCCCGGACTTTTCCACGAAAACGTGCAATTCTTCGGATCCAATCGTAAATATGTCCCCGTCAGTGAGGCCTCGTGCATCGACCCCGATCCGCTTACCGTTTACGAAGACGCCGTTGCGACTCCCCAGATCGCGAATGACGAGCCGAAGTGGTTCCTCGAAGGTCAGGCACGCGTGGCGACGAGAAACCAAGTCATCGTCGATTATTAGGTGACAACCGCGGCTGCGACCGATCACGTATTCGCCAGGAAACACGCGCAGGCCGCGCATTTTGTACCGGATGCGGACGCCCAACTCGGCGTGATTTCGCATCTCCTTTGAACGATCGATCATTGACAAGTTCAGTTACCGATTCAGGGCGGACATTCTCGGTGAATAATACACTTTATGCGCGGCGTTGTGTGGGGCTGAAGCGGCCCATCGCTTGCATTCAGCTTGCCGAATAACATTTGAATTTAGACGAACTCGACCGCAAGCATCAAGGCGGCCCGCAAATTCGGCCAAGCCGCCGACAATCGAGCACTCACTTTCGGAAACGAAATTGACCAAAACTCGGCGTTTCAGCATCCCCAGAAGTACGAAGGATCGGCGCCAGCGCTTTGGGGGACTGGGCTTGGCACAATCCGTCAACGACCGAGTATGAAAGTATTTGTGTGTCTTGGTCCCGACATTCCTGCTCAGTTTTGTCGGTCAAGGGGCCACCCGGCTCCACCGGTCTCGAGCGTCTGCAATCGATTCGAGTACTCTCGCCCTTGCGGGGCCGCCAAAGACTTGCCTGCGCTCAACTGACTTGGTTGGATCTAGAACTTCGGTTGCGGCAGCGGCACTCAGTGCAGGATGTGCGGCCGTCAAAACATCCGGCGGCAGATCGCGCAGCGTGCAATTGAGGCGCTCGGCTTCCCTAACCAATCCGCCCACCATACGATGGGCATCTCTGAAGGGCACACCTTTGAGGACCAAATACTCCGCCAGGTCCGTCGCGCAAATATGTCCTCCCTCCAGAGCCGACTGGAGTTTATCGCGACGAAACTCGGCGGTAGCGATGGCGCCCGTTAGCGCCAAGAGACTTACGCTAACCGATTCGACCGCATCCAGAATGGGTCTCTTATCTTCCTGCAAGTCTCGGCCATAGCCAAGACATAAGCCTTTTTCGAGGACTAGCAGGCTCGTCAGCGAACCAATTGACAGCGCCGACCTTCCGCGCACCAGCTCTGCGACATCAGGATTCTTTTTTTGGGGCATCATTGACGAACTCGTAGAGAACGCGTCACTGAGCACCATGTAGCCAAATTCCTGCGAACACCAGAGGACAATTTCCTCGCCGATCCGAGACAGGTGGATGGCAAGAATTGCCAGAGCACTCGCCGATTCCATCAAGAAATCGCGACTCGCAGTGGCGTCGATTGAATTGCGCATCGGGCCATCGAATCCAAGGTCTTTGGCTACTGCCTCGCGATCCAATGGGAAACTCGACCCTGCCACTGCGCCCGAACCGAGCGGCGATTCGTTGGTTCTTTTGCGGGCATCAATGAGCCGCCCCCTGTCACGCCAAAGCATTTCTTGCCACGCCATCAAGTGATGGCTCAACCTGCTAGGCTGCGCTCTCTGCAAGTGTGTGTAGCTAGGCATGAGAGTATCAATTTCAGACTCGCCGCGAGCAATCAGCATTAGGGCGAACTTCTCAAGTATCGCAATGATGTCATCGAGCTGCGAACGGACCCACAAACGGAGGTCCGTCGCAATTTGATCATTACGCGAGCGACCGGTATGTAATTTACCGCCCACTGCACCGGCAAGTTCAACCAGACGCGCCTCGATATTCATGTGCACGTCCTCTTTGGACGCGTCCCAAACCAATTGTCCCGCTTCGATTTCGGAGGCTACCTGTGACAAGCCCGCAACAATTTCCCGAGCTTCATCCTCTGTAATGACGCCAGCCCGTAGCAGTCCGGCCGTATGAGCCACACTCCCTCGAATATCCTCACGCCACAACATTGAATCGATATGGACGCTGGCATTAATTTTCTGCATCGCCTCGTCGATTGCGGTCGGTAGCCGACCTCCTCGTGCCACACTCATCTTTTCTCCGTTTCCTTGGTGCCCAAGGATAACCCCGTGGGACTTGGGCCGTCCTAGCGCATAGGTCGTCCAATGTCAGCCTAGCGCTTCCCGTGGTAATCGCCCCCAGAGCGTGGCATGCTGTCACCGTGTCCGAGGATCGGCTAACGCGGCAAGAGTTGGGTTGGCTCTTGATGCAAGAGGCGCGGGGTACTGCTCAAGCGTTACGCGAAGGTGTGACTCAGCTCAAGTCGACTCAAGAACGCCCAGTTGACGAGGCTCCGCCCGTCGAGACAATGCTGGACGCATTGGACGGGGCAATCGAGATGTTGGGAGTGCTGGAAGCAAGTCCGCAGACAGGAAAGGACCGACGGGGTCGCATCGACATTGCTGCTCTCCTTTTCGGACTTGCGCCAGAGGCACGCATATCCCTCGAGCCGGGAGCTGGCACCGAAGTGTTTGGTGTTGAATCCGATTTGCGCCGAATGCTCGGAGTGCTGTTGGGCCAGCCCGGGGCCCTCGGATCGAATGCTCCATCGGGCATCGTAATTCGACGCGAGGGAGACTGGATTCGTATTAGTGTCGAACTAGGTCCTGAAGGCGCACCGCGCCGTGATCTCGAGTCTCGCTGGCTGAGTCGAATGGCTCTTCGCCAGGGCGGACGCGTAGAATTGGAACGCGGTAAACAATCACTGCTTTTACCCGCCGATCGTGCAAGCGAAAAGCGTGAAATCGAGCAACTTCGTAAGGAATTGGAGCAAGCTCAACAACTCGGTGCCGTCTATGCGCGTGAACTTGCCGAAGCGTTCGCTAGTGGGCAGACGATCTCATCTCACCCGCCGGAAGCGGTAGGCGCAATTGCCGATAGACTCGACGCGCTGGTCGAACTTGCTACGCCGCTCACTCGTGCACTGCGACCAATACTCGACGGTTTGCGCAGCGATTCGAAGCAGATCGCCGTTGCATTGGGCGAGTCCCACCAGGTTGTCACAGGAATTGGACGCAGGCTTTCGGCCGCCCAAGACTTGATTGGCGAGATAGAGCGTCTCACCAAATGCGTGCCCGGCACGGCACTTGAGGACGTCGATATGACGGCGACTTCGAGGGCCGTCATTGGCCAGCTAATCAGCCGCGCGGATCGGATGGGCGTGAAGATCGAATTGTTGGCGGAGCCAGGAGCGCAATCGAGAACCATCCCATCGGTGGCTGAGGTCTTACTGTACTCGCTACTAGCCCAAGCCATCTCAGCGACCGTTACAGGTCAAACCGTGAATTTGAGTGTCACGACCAATCACGAACACCTGCTAATAAGTGTAGAAGATGGTGGACCTATCGTGCCGGAATCGGCGTTCGCGGCTCTACAAAAGGGTGTCGGGGTGCCTCAATCGCTCGGACGTCCTGCCGGTTTGGCGTGGTTGGTTTCGGGTGCCTGTGCGGAAAGGTTGGGGACGCAACTCAATCTCACGATATCCGAATCTCTGCGCTCCGTAGTCCGCGTATTTCTTCCGCGGGTCAAATAGCCGTTGTTATGAACAGAATTTCGCGGCCATCCTACCGTCACGGAGAACGCAAATTCGACGCCTGAGGGAATTTCGCGCAGTGCTGCAGCTGGCTGAGCTATGCTGAACGAGTGAGAATTCTCGTAGTCGAAGATCAGGATTCGATTCGGCGAATGATTGAAGCGCTCGTTCAAGCGCGCGGATATAGCGTCATCGCCGTAGGCAATGGGAGTAAAGCGCTCGATATCGCGCTCACGGATCCTCCGGATCTAATCCTTCTAGATCTCATGTTGCCCGGCCAATTCGACGGGTTCGAGGTGTGTAGGAGAATACGAAGCGAGGCCACAACGACACAAATTCCAGTCGTTGTCATAAGCGCGCTTGATGATGAGGAGTCTAAATCACGCGCTTCGCAGGCGGGAGCAACCGCTTATTACACGAAGCCGTTTAGTCCCCTGGCTTTGCTCAAAGAGATTGAGCGCCTGCGTGAACTGATGCGTGCCAAATCATAGCGCCAAGTATCGGCTCTGATGCCGATTGGACATGCGTGGATCAGTTCTTTGGCGTGTCCAATAAGTGAGTGAGCGACATCGCTTGAGACTCAGCAGCCTTCAAGATTTGACTGGCCTCCTCAACGGGGAGCCTAAGTCGCACGATGAGTCGTTGCAGGAACTCCTGCTCGGACTCGGATTGCTCGCGATCAACGAAGGTTATCAATACTGCATAGTGCAGTAACAATCGCCGATCCTCGGCGCTCAAATCTGTCAACGGCACATCATCGAGCGTTCGTGGTCGCTCGGCAAATCGCCGAATCTCGTGCGCCTCGCTGGGAGTGGCGTTGAAGGCTTGCAACAGGCCTTCGATTAGCTCCGTCTCTTCGGCGGCGACCTTTCCGTCAGCCCAAGCAACGCAGACCAACCCCTTGACAATTGCCAGGTTTTGCTCGTGCATGAACGATAATTCCCTTTCCTTTCCTGGCGAATCTACAGCACTTGCCCCCAGATATTCAGCGAAAAATCGCCCGCGGGCACCCGGGAGACCAAAAGTCCGAGGTCCAACTCCCAGCGGACCCTATAATTATTGCGACTTCAGGTATGTGGCGATTCTCACTGGCTCGGAATTTTCAGAGCCCGATAACCGACTCCCCTCAATTGGAATGCGGTACCAGCCGCGATTGGATAGTTTGACCAATAACTCGGCCGGTTCTCCGCAGCTCAGTCCATCGATTTGAAACGGCAATTGGTTCACTTGAAGCATTTCCGACTTCGGTCTTTGTCCGCTCTGTGACACGTGGACGGTCGCGCCGAGAGGAATATCCTCCACCTTCAGTATCGCCCTACAGGAACTTCGACCAACGGCGATTGGGGTGGTGGTAGCCGCAGCAGAAACCTTCGCGATCTTACCAGTTGATATTTGGGCCACGAGCACAAGTAATCCAGTGGTGCCTAGTCCGATTAGTGTTCTGACAAAAACCCCAGTGGGTGCAGGGAGCTCGCGGCCCACTTGTTCGGTGGCGTAGACGGTGGGCGGCGGCGTTGCGGAAGGGTCCGTCATCGGTTCATGCTCGACTCCCGCCAAGTTGCGCAGGCCGTTGGTCAGTTCATTTGAACTCGGAATTTGGGCTACCGAGAATTGCGCAATTCGATCGCTGACATTGGTAGGCGTCCGGGCGAACCGAGCGGGCGCTGCGTAGCAATGTGCGCCCAAGTTCTGCGGTGGTACCGGAGCCGGCGGTTCGATTGCCGCAACTATCGGCCCGGACGGGCTGAGATTTTCTACATCAGGCAAGTCATATTCCGACACCGAGTCGAATTCTGACACGACGATTTCGCCAACAATCGCGGGTTCACCGGTCTTCTCCTCTTCGACGAATGTGGAAACTTCGAGGACGGTGTCTTCAGATTCGTCAACGCAGGGAATTAACGCTTCGGTGGTTAGTAATTCGGCAAATCCAAGTTCGGCAATTTCCGCAAAGACCGTGTCATGGTCAGTATTTTGTCCAAGTGTCGGAATAACCAACAAGAAGGGCTCGGCGGTCTGAGCTTCGCTGGGCGTATTGATTTCAACGGCGTTTGAGGTCGAATTGTCATCCAAGGTTGCTGATGTTGGGGCCAAAGACGAGACTTCTAACTCGGCGGTCACTTCGCGCAAGTCATCATCTGACAACTCCACTACCTCGGGCTCAGAAGCCAATGCTGGCGGGGGAGTAACTGTTGGCGGGGGAACAACGTTGGCGACCAACGCCGGTGCTGAGACAATTGCAGGTGGCGGCGTAATCTTACGTTTCGGTATTGGTGCAACCTGGATATCGACGATTGGGGTTTTCGAATGTCGCGTCAGAGTTAGCTTTTGTGTGTGCTCGACCGGTTGCCAAACAGACTCGTCCTGTTGCTTTTGTTGTTTGCCGGTTGTAGGGACCACGAGATCCGGAATGTTAATTTGAGAGTATACGTCAATAGTCGAACGAATTGGGTCGATGGGAGCCTTCGCTGCGGCGACTTCGGGAAATACGGGAGATATTTCGATCCACTCGTCGATGGGTTCCGGTTCCAGCAACGTTACATGCACTGGGGAAACCGACAATGCGACCGAGTATTCAGTGACAGCGCTGGGTTCAGGGTTCACGGCTTCGGGGACTGATGCATCGGTAAGACGAATTGCCTCGACGGCTTTTTGCAGATTTGGATATTGGCCAACTGCCTGCGCCACTTCACGATACAGGCGCGCTAACGCTCGCCGGGCGGCGCCGCGATTGGTGGGTATCAAAGCCACCTCTAGTTCGCGAACCAAAAATGATACTTTACCCTGACAAGGGCGCCGAGCAGCCCTTAGCAACGCTGGCGTCACGGAGCATGAGCTCAGTAGAACGCGATCCAACAAAAGGCGTAGCGACTGCTCCGCCGACTTTTCATCCGTCGGTATTCCACCGCACACGCGGACGGTTCCGTCCTCCAGCAAAAGTAATTCAGCCAGCTCCACCTTGAGCAACAACGTGGTAAGTGCATCGGCCACTGCCAACACTAACGATCCCGCCAATTCCGCGGGTAGCGCGGCATGCCGGTGCTCGGAAACGACGACCACCTGCGCAATAGTTACGCCGTTCAAGGGGTTCCTCCTTCTCTGACACACACGCCATTTTGGCGAAGGTAATCTTTTGCCTGTTGAATTGTGTACGTGCCATCGTGAAATATGGTTGCGGCGAGAGCCGCATCGGCACCTCCCTCCGCTAGACCTTCACGAAGGTGTTCAAGGGTGCCGACGCCTCCGGAAGCGACGACTGGAATTGGTACAGCCTGTGTCACCGCGCTCAACAATTCGAGGTCGTATCCGGACAATGTTCCGTCGCGGTCCATGCTGGTTAGCAAGATCTCACCAGCGCCCAGTGCAGCCCCGCGTTCGCACCACTCTAGTGCGTTGATGCCGGTGGCGTGTCGCCCCCCGTGCGTAAATACTTCCCAATTGTTCGGGGTCGTGCGTTTGGCATCAACGGCAAGCACGAGCACTTGCGCCCCCCATGCGTCCTTGACTTCTCGTATGAGGCCTGGTCGCTTTACTGCAGCACTGTTAACGCTGACCTTGTCCGCACCGGCCAATAAAAGTGCGCGAACATCCTCGAGGCTACTCACTCCACCGCCAACGGTTAGTGGCGCAAAAACAACGTCCGCGGTGCGTCGAACGACGTCGAGGATAATGCCTCTGGACTCATGGGACGCAGTGATATCGAGAAACGTAATTTCGTCGGCGCCCGCAATATCGTATTGCCGAGCACATTCGACCGGGTCGCCTGCGTCGCGAATGTTTACGAAGTTGACGCCCTTTACGACGCGTCCACCACGCACGTCCAGGCAAGGTATGATGCGTTTGGCGAGCATTTTATAGACTCGCATACACAAACCCGGCGCTTTGGGCCAAAGACCCTGCAATTTGGACGCACCGACTCCGGTGCCCATGTATAGTTGGTTGGCCATGCCAGCCTGCCCAAAATGTGGGGTCAACAATCCCCCTGACCGCACTTCCTGCGGAACTTGTGGGATGTTACTGCCCGTTTTGCTCGGAGAAACCCGTGGACTCGGCACCAAGGAAGCTCCAACCGCCGGCAATCCCGTAGGCACAAGCCCAGCGCCAAATCCCGAGCCAGCAGGTCCGCCAACGGGCCTATTCAAGAAGACCATGATCGGAATGGCGCCTGGGGCGACTCGGCAGCTGAACCGTCAGCCTGCTGAGGCACCCGCACCGGGTGACAATGCCGTGACCCCGGCGCCCGGCGACAGCGCGGTGAACCCCGCGCCCGTCGACCAGGAGACGATGAGCCCGGCGCGTCCAGCGCCTGCTCACTTTCAAACCATGTTGGGAGTGGCACCTCCGGCGCCCACTAAAGCTCCGTCCAACGAGGCCAAGCAAACTCTGATGGGCGCCGGGTCATTTGCAAAACCCGAAGCGAACCAGCTCCCCCCGTTTGCCACAAAAAAGGAAACCCTCATCGGCGTCGCGATACCGGGGATTGCGCCTGTCAGCCCCGGTGTTGACAAAAGTCGAGGCGAAAGCTCGGTTGAACAAAGAGTCGCAATTCTTAGAACCCGTCGCTGAGCAACTTGCCCCTGGGACAAATATTGGTCAGCCAGCGTCACATTCTTCGCGCCGATATTTGGCATTAGCGCTGGCTACTTCGGCGGCAATTTTGGCGGCAATCTCGGCGATTGCGATTTGGTGGTGGAGGTTGACGCCCCGACTGGCAGTGGAGGTCCGAACCGACGAAACCGGGCGAGATTCACTAGAACTCACTTGCCCCAACTGTAGCGACGACAGTGGGATTGCCCTCGCGGAAGCGTCAACTTCGTTCAGAAGTCACCATGCAACGATTCCCCTAAAAATTCCGCTAAAGATGGGCGAAAATTCGGTGCAGCTGTTACTGTCACGCCGTGGCGCGCGCGCAGAAAAGATTCAACTGTCTGTCCCAGTGGAATATCGAGTGACAGGGGACACTTCTGGTCTCGACGAGACGCCGCCAAAGCTTCGCGTGCTGTTCGAAAAATTACCCAGCGTTGCCATTGAAGTCGAACAAAGACCGGTCAACTTCGACCCGAGCGGTCGCGGTCATTTCGATATCGACGTAAGCAATGACTTAGTGGGTCAGTCCAGCGTTGAGCGACCTCTTGAGCGTCGTGTAGCGTACTCGGTTCGAAGCACCTCGGGGACAACCCAAGGCTCGGTAAGTATCCGAACCGGAATATTGCCACTCAGCGTGGACTCGCCCGGGCCCTTGCTAGTAACCGATCAACAGGAGTTTAAACTCTGCGGAGCCACTGCCGCTAATGCCCATATCGACGTGGCGGGGCTCAGCGTCGCGGTGAATGGAAGCGGACATTTCTGTCACGCGATGATCATCAAAGAGATTGGGAAGTTTGCAATTTGGGTCACGTCGAGCGCCAAAGGCTTCGCGCCACGCAAGGTGCAGAGAGTAATCGAGCGAAACTCGAATTTGGCCGCATATGCCCACAAGCTATATGCCGAAGTGCCGCACGAACTCGAAAAATCGGTGACACCGGCGGGTAGCGATTCGCTAATCGCAATCTCCGGTACGATCATCGAGCTGTCGGAATCGCCGCCCATCACCAGGTTGCTCGTTCAATTGGGTACCAAGCATGAAGCGCAAGGGGTTGTTCGGGTCGTCGCCTCGAATCAACCGGCACTATTCGCGGGCCATATGATAACTGTCTTTGGGCAAGTTACTGGAACGCTCCAGGGACCCGACGGTCACGATATGCGGGAATTGTCCGCAGCGTTTATCGTTCCCGGGGTCCCCTAATCGCGTCCCTTGGCCCCCAAATCCGGGAGGATTGCTGATATTTTGCGCAGATCGGATGTCGTGCGGTTGGCGCGGCGCTCACTTCGTCTTATATTCTGATTTGGAAACCACCCGGTGGTCGTTTTCCGTCGTCAAAGGAGACACGTTTCGATGATTTCACTTACGTCCGGCGCCGCAGAGAAAGTTAAGGAAATTTCTTCCTCGGAAGGCCTTGCGGGACAAGGACTCCGGTTGCGAGTAATCGGCGGTGGTTGCGCTGGGTTTCAGTACGACCTTTACTTTGAAGACGTACCGACGGAACTAGACGAACGCTTCGAATCGCATGGCATTCCACTCTATATCGATCCTTTGAGCCTCCAGTATCTCGATGGTACGGAAATTGATTACGTTGAAACTGCCCATGGTGCTGGTTTCAAATTCGGGAATCCCAACGTTTCTGGTACTTGCGGATGCGGTTCGTCCTTTCACTGATTGGATAATTCTTAGGAACCCTTGCATGTCGCCGGGGATTCGAAGTCGTCCCAAGTTTAACCGCCGAGATTCGGTTTGAACGGGTTTTGCGGAGTTGGTTTGGTTCGTGTTCCCCATGCCGCTAGCTCGCTCCCGTTCGGTCATTGAACAGCATTAGGCCGGCTGTTCGTGTATGTCTAGGTAATGGGACGTAAGAAAGTTCAATTCATGCCTTTGGCGGCGAAACTGCGCAGCCCTTTCGTGCGTACGCTAGAAGGAGGGCCTAACCCCCACCGAAACTGCGGCTAAATCTTCGTAGTTGGAATACAATTGCCCCGGATTTGTTGCAGTGAGGCGTAGTGCAATAATTGCGCGCATTTCACTTTCAGGGAAGACTAGGGCGACATGGCAAACGAATTCGATCCCGCATTGTCTCGATACATGACAATGGTCCAAAAATTGCCAAAGCTGTCCCGCGAAGACGAGATGGCACTGTGCCTGCAGTGGCAATCCTCCGCGAACACGCAAGCCCGAGACGAGTTGGTACGTTGCCACTTGCGATACGTGGTCGCTATTGCGTTGAAGTATCGTCGCTATGGGCTGCCGCTTTCGGAGTTAATTGCCGAGGGCAACTTCGGTATCGTGCACGCGCTGTCGAAATTCGAACCTGACCGTGGCAACCGTTTCGTGACCTACGCTGCCTACTGGATTCGCGCGTACATTCTCAACTACATAATTCGTTCTTGGAGCTTGGTTGGAGTCGGTTCGGGCGCGTTGCGTTCGAAAATGTTCTTCAAGCTCCGACGAGAGAAGGTCAGAATCGCGAACCTGGTTGGTGAGGGCGAGCGCGCGGACGAGATGCTGGCAGAGCGGTTCAACGTGTCGCGCACTCAAATCATGGCGATGGTTCGAAGGCTTGAAGCCAGAGATGTGTCACTCGACGCAAAGGTCTTCGATGATGCTGTCACGAGCCTGGTCGATACGTTGGCCTCATCCGACAGTGATCAAGAGGAAGTCTACGCAACGTCGCAGGACAATAGCCGAGTTCACGACGTCGTTCACACGGCCTTGTCGGTACTCGACAAACGCGAACGATATATCGTTGAGCATCGACTAATGGCGGATGCTGAGGAGGAAGTGTCGCTGGCAGAAATCGGCCGTCGGCTTGGTGTTTCTCGAGAGCGCGCGCGGCAACTCGAAGCTCGCGCAAAGCGAAAGCTGAAGCAAAAAATATTCGAGCTCTCGGGCAGCACGACTTTGGAAGGATTGTCTCTAGAGTCGGCCGCCTAGCGCTTCAATGGCGATAAACGTGGCTGCGATGTGCACTTCAGGCATGAGGTTCGAATTTTCTTGAAGCTGCCCTGCGCCTTCGCTTTGTTTTGCCCGTCGCATTGCTCAAGCATTGACTTTCGCGGATTTTGTTGTCCCGATACTGTAAAGGCCGGCCCGATTGTGTCATAAGTGACCGGTGAGCGGTGACGCAGGCGGTCGCCGAATCAATGATTTGGAGGAAAGTCCGGGCTCCGAAGGGCAAGACGCCGGGTAACACCCGGTGGAGGCAACTTCAAGGAAAGTGCCACAGAGAACAGACCACCCGACCAGGATCCTGGAAGGGAAAGGGTGAAACGGTGGGGTAAGAGCCCACCGCGCTTCCGGTAACGGAGGTGGCAAGGCAGACCCCGTCTGGAGCAAGGCCGCGTATAGGGACGCTTAAGGACTGCCCGTCCGTGTCCCGGGGTTGGCTGCTAGAGGTCCTCGGTAACGTGGATCCCAGAGGAATGATCGCTAGGTGCCGTGCGAGTGATTGCACGACATACACAGAACCCGGCTTACGAGTCACCGCTAACCCGCCGCTTCGATTTAGTTCGAGGCGGCGGCTGCTTTAACTCACCCGCTGCGAAATTCAAAAGACGCCGATTCCGTTCAAACGGCGCGCCGTCGCGACTAGTTATTGCGCTGCAAACACAAAGGGAACGTTCACGGTCGTGGCGCCTGAAGAGGGAGGAAACGACCAGTTCCTCACGCGACTTTCGATACAAGTTGCCAGACCGCGGTAACCGCGCGGATCGCCACTGCTCGAGACACCGCTCACATTTCCGCCGGGCGCTATGTCGATCTTGACAGCAACGCGCGCGCCAGTCGGCGCATCTGGTGCCCGGGAATCGAGCGCAGGCTGCCAGCAACTGCGTTTGACGCTAGCCGTGTACCGACTCACCGTCTTCTGAAGGGTAGCCGAGTCGAGAGCTTGGCCGGCACTGGCGCCGCTATTGCCGCTGGTTTCTGCGGGTCCACTTTGTGGACCTAGGGCTCGCAGTCCCGACAGCCCCTTTAGACCCGCAGAAGGAATTGGTGTTCCGTTGGTTTCCGGGTTCGCCTTGGAATCACCACCGGCGACTCGCCTGATGTTGTTCGTTCGCGTTTCCTCGGCGCTCGCGATAACAGGTGTGTCGTGCGTAACCACTGGTGCACTAGGCACGACAGCGGGAGTTGCCGACACTGAGTGGGCCACTTCAACATACTTTATTTCAGGAGCGGTCGGGGCCTTGAACACGAAACCAATCGAAAGCCCCAAAGCCAACGCACCACCTATCGCGATCCAAGCCCCCTTCGGACTGCGCCGGCCTCGACCAGTCACAGCCGCTAGTTCCTCGGGCGTAAGCGTGGGCGACGCGATTGGAACGAAGAGCGAAGCGGATTCTTGAATGGGTTTGGCACCCACGTCGGCGACTGCAGCCGTCGCCAGTGGCTGGCGTTCCTGCACGGGAGCAAGCGCGATGGCGGGCCCGTAGTCGATCGGAGAATATGCTGGAGTAATAGGCCCACGACTCGCGTGCAGACTCGATATTGCTTCTTCGACTACAGCCAACAACTCGGGAAAACTGCGAACCGGCTTCCAGTCTTCGAAGCCATCACGCCAAACCAGCGAATCTATCGTTACTTGGCCCTGAGCGGCGCGCGCTCGAAGTTCGCTCAGAGGAATCGGGCCAATTGGTGAATCGTTGACGCCGACGTACCATTCGTCACCAACGAATTGATCAGGCGATACTGGCGCTGCTACGGCTACCGCGGTGGTGAAAGCTTCTGCGAGCGCTTCGCCAGTGCGCCTCGGCGATGCGGCAACCAATTTTGCGGATTGTGCAATACCGAGAGTCAGAGGCGCAGTCGATGTTGATTCGCCGGCTGCTCGCGTGGAATGTCCAATGGGCGCGACCCGAGCTTCAACGTGGCCATCGGCAGGCCCCTGCGAAGATCGACCAATTCCAACGTTTCTAAGTGGCGCCCGAGCAGCGGGAGGCGCTGGGCTCGACGACACCGGTACACGCGTAGCGGGCGGTGCCGGGCTCGATGCCAGCGGTGCCCGTGCAATCGTTGGTCGTACGACTGGGCGTTCACTGGATGGCCCCGACGATATTGCACGCGTTGGTTGCGCTCTCGGCGGAAGTGCCGAGGCACTGCCAATAGGAGAAGAACGTGGTGGCAAACCGACAGCACGATTAGATGTTTCGGTGCCGCCTGCGACACCCGGTGGTCTTAGATTCCGGCTAGTTCCTGGCGATCCAGTACCCACGGGTCTAGCTTCAGCGCTTGCCGCACCGCTTGGTCGCGCGGGTTTTGTGGGTGCCCTTCCAACCAATCCCGCGTTAACATTAGCCGGTGGCCGCTCGGCCATATCCTCGGATGGGTGATCCCGCGGCGCAGGCGCCGGTACTGAAAGTGAAGTGAGAGCAATCGGTGGTTGGCTAACTCCGGCGGAGGCCCCCACCACGGATTCCTGTATCTCGATGACGTGTCCGCATTGACGGCACTTCATCTTAACCGATCGACCGATGACTTTCTCGTCGGCGATTTGGTACTTCGCTTTGCAACTAGGACAAAGAAACTTCATGCCGACGCAACCACGGTCCGAAGAGCGCTAGAGCCTGAGCATCCTCGCAAACCCTAGCGACATTCACAACAGGTTCAGTAAGTGCTCCTTGATGCTCTGGCGAGTCTCGTCGTCGGGCGCAAGCCCGAGGGCTCGCTCCCATGTTTCGGACGCTTTGTGACGAAAGCCAGCTTTTTGGTACAGGATCGCCAGGTTCTTAGCGGCGGCAAAGTGTTTCGAGTTCAGCTCCATGGCTCGCTCGAGCGCTCCGATGGCTTCATATACCTGCCCTTTCTTTCCATGGAGAAGGCCTAAGTGAAAGTGCAATCGGTAGGCCAACGGGTCAATATTCGTCCCTTGCTTTAGGTGCGCAATTGCGTCGTCCAGACGACCGGCTTTATAGGCCTCAATTCCCAACGAAAGCTCGGCCTCGGCCTCCTGCGAAACGTTGCTTTCTTCCGCCACCGCGCCGGATTCCTTTATTCCCGCTAGAGCTGAGTCAACTGCTCGAAGCAGTTCTTCGATTTTAAATGGCTTTTCGATGAAGAATTCAACGCCGCATCCTTGCTTAAGATCTTCTGCGAAACGCCAACCTCGGTACACGGCGCTAATCATGATTATCGGCGTGCGTGCAAATCGCTCGCTATGCTTGATGCGTCGTGCAATGTCAAAACCATGCACTTCGGGTAGCATTGCGTCTAAAATAATTAGCTGAGGGCTGTGTTCCTTGAGCAACCTAAGTGCAAGGTTGCCACGATCAGCTTCGATAACGTTGAGCCCTCGACTGAGCAACAGGCGAACGACCATCTTGCGAATATCGGCGTCGTCATCCACTACGAGCACGCTCGCCGCACCTGGATTTTGAGCAGGGGAAAGCGCGGCAAGCGGCAACTCCGTTACAACACTGACCTCACGCGATAAGTTGCCAAATTCCTCGACCGCAATCTCCTGCTGCGAACTTCGTCGCACTGCGTCGTCAACAACCAATACATTTGATTCGTTCGGTTGCGATTCATCGACGAGAAACTCAGGAGGAACCGAAACATATTCTTCTTGCTTTGATGTATTAGCCGCTGGGGCAGAAGAGACGCTACGGAGACCTGTCGAATCAAGACCAAATCTTGCAAGTGTTTCAGGCGGGCAACGCGGGCCAACATAGAACTCTTCGCCGCGCGCCTTTTTTGCGTAGGCTGATTGAATGGCCTTGGTTATCACGGCTTCCAAGGCAACGTAGGCAAATACCTTCTTACCGGTGACGAACTCGAGTTCCTCGATCACCTTGGTCTCATTGGGGTTGCCCATGGCAACGAACAGACGCTCGTCCCGAACCAGTACTGGCAATATCAAGTGCTTTTCTGCAATTTCCTTCGGAAGTAGTTCGAGATCCTCGATTTTCAAACATATCTGTGTGAGGTCAATGCCAGGAATGCCGTGTTGCTCACTGAGCGCCTTGAGCGCCTCAACATCGTCAATTACTCCCTGCTGCTTGAGCCGTGATGCTAACCGACCAAACCCAGACTTATCCGCCAATGCCCGATCGAGTTGTTCCGCAGATACAGCGCGCTGCTCCAACAAGATTCGACCGATCGGCTTTTTGTCGTGGGACATCGGGGGGTTGATTATTCCACGAACCGGTCTCCCGGCGCTATATATTTAGGTTCTGCCAACGAGCAAGCTTTGAAGTCGCCCAGGGCGCAAAGCAGCCATTTGCGATGGCTTGGCGCGCGTCAATCATCAGACGACCGTAGAAGTGGAGATTGTGCAACGTCAACAACCGGTGCGAGAGAATTTCGCGCGACATGAACAGGTGCCTGAGGTAGGCGCGGCTAAACCTCGAGGCACAAGTGGGACATTCACAACATTCCTCCAGCGGCCGCGGATCGTCCTTGTAGCAAGCTTGCTTAATAACCAGCCGGCCTGAATCGGTGAAGGCCTGGCCATTGCGCGCATTGCGAGTAGGCAGAACGCAATCGAACATGTCAATACCCCTGGCAATCGCGCGGACCAAATTGGTTGGAGTCCCTACGCCCATCAAATATCGAGGGCGCAGTTCGTCAACGTGCGGCACCAACTGATCAAGAAGTTCATCCATGACCTGGGTCGGCTCGCCAACGCTGAAGCCTCCGAGGGCCAAACCTTCCAATGGCAGCTCCGCGAGCTCATATGCATGGCGACGACGTAGGTCGAGATGGGTTCCTCCCTGAATAATGCCGAACAGCGCTTGACCGGGGTTTCGTGCATCTATACAACGCTTTGCCCAACGAGTCGTACGTTCCATTGCCGAGAGAAAAACCTCCGGTGATGACCTCGCGTCGGCACACACGTCGAGCTGCATAGCGATATCCGACCCGAGGAGCCCCTGAACTCGCAACGATTCCTCGGGGGTAAGCATTCTTCGCGACCCATCCAAGTGCGACTGGAAGGCAAACCCTTCCTCACTCATTTTTCCGAGCGCAGCCAGCGAATAGGCCTGAAAACCGCCCGAATCCGTAGCAATCGCGTGCGGCCACTTCGAGAAACCATGCAGTCCCCCCTGGCTCTTCACGGTATCGGGCCCCGGACGAAGCCACAGGTGGTACGTGTTCATGATGATCATACGCGCACCGGTGTCCGCCACTTCTTGCGGGGTGAGAGCCTTGACGGTGGCCTGCGTCCCGACAGGCATGAACAGAGGCGTATCCAACTGACCATGACGAGTCCGAATTGATCCAAGCCGGGCTTGCCCCGAGCGCGCAAACACCCTGAACGACCAGGCGCGATTGTCCGAATCTAAATTCTCTCGGGGATCCACATTGCGTCTCCGTAGGACAAAAATCGATATTGCCGCTCTATCGCAACGCGATATGCGGCTAGCGTGCGGTCCAGGCCCGCAAACGCACCCACAAGGGCGAGCAAAGTGCTTCGCGGCAGATGGAAATTCGTCAACAATCCGTCGACCACCCTGAATTGGTAGCCCGGCTGAATAAGTAGACTCGTATTTCCCTGCTGGGATCGAACGCACCCCAGTTGGTCAGGGTCTGCAGCGCTCTCTAAGGCACGCACGACCGTTGTACCCACGGCGATAACACGCGATTCGCGGCGACGCGCCTCTGCGATCGCAGCGACAAGCTCTTCGCTCACTTCGAACTTTTCCGTGTGCATCTCGTGTTCATTTAGTTCATCCACTTGGACGGGCCTAAATGTTCCAACTCCAACATGTAGCGTGACAAATCCGAAGGAAATTCCCTTCAAGGTCAATTCGTCCAGAATAGCCTGGCTTAGGTGCAACCCCGCCGTTGGTGCAGCCACGGACCCCGTGTGTCTCGCGTAGAGTGTTTGATATCTTTCCGCGTCGCAATCCTCGTCTTGCCTTCCGAGGTATGGTGGTATCGGCACGTGACCAATTCGGTCAACGACGGCAGAAATGGGTTCGTCTGAGTCGAGTTCCACTAGCAATTCACCGCCGGAGCACCGCTCTACAACTCGTGCCCGCAGTGATTGAAATTCAACCATGGTGCCCGGAATCAAGGGTTTGCCGGCGCGGCCGAGTGCACGCCAAAGTTGTCGCACTTCGGAGGCGGATTTTGGCTCATTCTCCGACAGAAGCAACAATTCAACTTGCCCACCAGTGCCGTGCCGTCTGCCGAGCAGCCGGGCTTTGAATACGCGCGTGTCGTTGAGCACGACCAACGCGCCGGGAGGCAATAAGTCGGGCCAAGCAGCAATTGTCGAGTCTAAGACACCGTCAGCTTCGACTACGAGCATCCTCGCCCCATCGCGACTCGCAGCAGGATACCGAGCTATGCGACTGTCGGGCAACTCGTAGTCGAATCGGTCAGTTCGCAACAATTCCTCGTCTAATGGTCATGACCGAGCGACACCGACGCAAAAGCTTGCTCACCCCTTGGTATCGTAAGTAATACCTAACCGGGTCATCTTTCGCCAGAGGGTAGTCGGACTGATGTTCAAGGCTTCAGCAGCCCGTTCGCGATTTCCATCACTCGCACGAAGCGCCGATTCGACTGCCTCGCGCTCAGCGTCGTCTACGATGTCAGCCAAGGTTTTCCCCATGGCACGCGGTGAGCGTTTGGGCGCCTGAGGCAGCACGTCATCATTCGTAATTACTCCTCCCGATGACAGTGCCACGGCTTGCTCCACCATATTCTCGAGTTCGCGCACGTTGCCGGGGTAGTCGTAGCTCATCATTAGGTCAATGACGCCTTCCCCAAAACTGGCTCGACAATTCATCTTTCGATTGTATTTCTCGAGAAAGAAATCTGCGAGAAGTGGGACATCCTCACGCCGATCACGCATCGGCGGCAAATGAAACCGCGCGACATTTAGCCGGTAGTATAGATCTTGGCGAAATCGACGTTCTTCGACGGCCACACCCAAATCCACATTGGTCGCCGCAATTACACGGATATCGACGCTTATGGGACGGTTTTCGCCAATTCGACGAATCTCCCCTTCCTGAATCGCGCGTAGCAACTTTGCTTGAAAGCTTACCGTGGTCTCTGCGATCTCGTCGAAAAAGAACGTACCGCCATCCGCTTCCTCAAACAGGCCCTTGCGTGCCGACACTGCACCAGTAAATGCGCCCCGTGCATGACCAAATAGTTCACTTTCGAGCAGCGTTTCCGTGATGGCCGCGCAATTGACCGTCACGAACGGCCGCTCCGAACGTTTGCTGTTGACGTGAACAGCGCGTGCAATTAGCTCCTTGCCCGTGCCGCTTTCGCCCGTAATGAGCACGATGGCATCCGTCGGTGCAATCTTTACAACCCTTGCAAGGACATCTCTGATTGCATGAGAACGGCCGATAATGTTCCCGAAATGGTACTTTTCCTTGAATTCTTGGGCAAATAACTGGACTTGTCCGTGCAGTTTTCTACTTTCGACGGCCTTGGCAACTTTTACGACTAACTCCTCCTCGGCAAAAGGCTTTTGAATGTAGTCGTAGGCACCAAGGCGCATAGCTTCCACTGCGCTTTCGATGGTCCCGTATGCCGTCATGACGATGACTTCTGTCATCGCCTGCGCAGCCTTGATGAACCGCAAGACTTCAATCCCGTCGATGTCGCCCATTCGAAGATCGGTAATGACGACATCGTAGGCGCCAGCGGCGCCTAGTTCTTTACCATTTTCTCCATTGGCAGCCTCATCGACTTCGAAGCCGTTGCTGCGCAACATCATTGCGAGGGTCGTTCGCATGTTGCGCTGATCATCGATAACGAGCACCTTACCCATTACTTCAGACCATGGTTTAGCGCGCTCGGCCGGCTTGTTGCCAATCAAAGGTCTGCGATCCGCGTCGCGGTTGGCTCCTTTTTCATCATTTCGCGTTACTGGATCTTTGCCTTGCATGGCCTGAGCACCTGACACTTCTGAATCGTCCAGAGGAGACTCTTACTTCATCTCGGTCGAGCGAGGGGAACGATAACCGATCGGCCAGAATCGGAAAAACCGAAGGTCACCGGCCGACCGCCTGATAATTTGGCTCAAGGAATGGCAATTCCAGCACCTCGGGCAGGTGTGTGACCTACTCCTGAGTTGACAGTGCAAATTCCAGTGATAACCGTCCTCGGCGGCGGATCTCGCCGAGTTTTCGGGCAGAATTTAGGTAGGTGCAACTTGAGTACACTCGGAGAACGCCTAGGCAGCGGTGAAAAACGCCAACAAATCTTGGACGACGCTTGTCGAGTACTGGACGAGGAAGTCGGGGACAAATCGGGCCTCGGTGGGCTCGCAGTGAAGGCAGCCTACGCCGTCGTAAAAGGTGTCAAGCCAGGATTCATTCGCCAGGCGGTTGACCACCTGCTGGACGAGTTTTTGGATATTCTGAGTACCTTCGCAGACGAAGCGGCGGAAAAGAACGTCAAGCCGAGTGCACTAATGCTCGAGAATCGCGCCAAAGTTGCCAATGCCCTGTTGGCCGTCACCGATCGCCGTGCCCAGAAGGCTGAAAGCGGTGTGATCCGCAAGTCTTACGACAAACTGCGACCGTCAGCCCAAAAACATGTCGAAGCCGCGACACCCCGACTTGCTCAATTGCTCGACAAACACGTGGCCGCTTGATTTGACGCCGCGCGACACCGGTTATTGAATTTGGGCTTTGGCGTCCTACGTCAAGGTCTTGGGCTCGTTTTCGCGCTTCAGCGACGCACGCAACTTGCATGCGCTGCGTACGAGGCCGTCTCCAGAGAGGGCCAGAAGCTACACTCCGCAACCGAATCTAACTGATGTTGAACATCACGAAAGACTTGCGAAACGTATGAGTCGGCCCAATCGATATGGGACCCGCGCAGGGCGGCTAGAAATTTAGCTCTGCACTTTGCGAATCCAGATCCTATTTCAAAAAAGTCGCACGCTAGAATCGAACGAATTCCCCGCGGGCCGTCAATCCCACAAGGAGCACCGGATTTCTTGAGCGTCCAAGTGCAAAACGAGCCACAGGTTCCGATTAACAAACCCGAAATAATTGTCAACGGTGCGGTAATTCGATTTGCGGGAGATTCGGGAGACGGCGTTCAGCTAACCGGGCAGCGCTTTACGAGCGCGGTAGCCCTGGCTGGCAATGACATCGCCACACTGCCGGATTTCCCTCCGAGATACGCGCGCCCGCTGGCACGCTTTATGGGGTGTCCGGCTATCAACTCCAATTCGCGTCGAAAGACGTTTTCACGCCCGGTGATTCGCTGGACGTCTTGGTGGCACTGAATGCCGCAGCACTTCAGACGAATTTGTCCGACCTAAAGCCCGGCGGTCTACTTGTAGTAGATTCCGGAGCGCTCGGTGCGGCACAACTTAAAAAAGCGGGCTACGCAACCAACCCCCTAGAGGATGGGAGTCTATCCGGTTACCAGGTTGCAGCGATTGACATTTCTACCCTAACTCGAAAGGCCGTGACGCCTGTCGGCCTTTCCACGAAGGATGCCGGCCGTTGCAAGAATTTCTGGACCTTGGGGCTAATATTCTCAATCTACGATCGCTCGCTCGACTCGACACTCAGTTTCATAGCCGAACAGTTCAAGAAAAAGCCGCAATTCGCTGAGGGCAATTCGATTGCGTTGAAGGCGGGCTACGCCTATGGCGCTGCAAGTGAGCTATTTCACCAACGATATCGCATTGCAGCCGCACCTCGAAACCCAGGGCTTTATCGCAATATCGACGGCAATACAGCACTATCATACGGGCTTATCGCCGGCTCGGTGTGCGCTTCGCGGCACCTGGTGCTGGGCGCGTATCCGATAACTCCAGCAAGCGCGATTTTGCAGGAACTCAGCAAGCACCGACACTTAGGTGTAACTGCAATTCAAGCCGAGGATGAAATCGCTGCGGCGTGCCTGGCATTGGGCGCAGCCTACGCTGGCGCAATTGGAATTTGCTGCACGAGTGGTCCAGGAATGGCGCTAAAAACCGAAGCGATCGGCCTAGCCGTCGCAACGGAGCTTCCAATGGTTATCGTAGACGTCCAGCGCGCCGGCCCTAGTACTGGATTACCCACAAAACCGGAGCAATCTGACCTCTATTTGGCGGTGCACGGCCGAAATGGTGAGGCTCCGGTTTGCGTATTGGCACCCGCAACGCCCGCTGAATGTTTCACCGTCGGTTACGACGCGGTGCGGATTGCCGTTCGTCATATGACTCCCGTAATTATTCTAAGTGACGCCTATTTGGCCAACGGAGCCGAGCCTTGGCTGGTTCCGGATGTCGATCAATTGCCGAAATTCGAAAGCGCCGAATTGCCGGCGATTGAGAAATTCTCTCCGATGTTGCGCAACGACATCACGCTGGCCCGGCCTTGGGCCTCCCCGGGCACCGTGGGTTACGAACATCGAATTGGCGGACTCGAGAAGGACTATGTAACTGGGCAGATATCCACGGAACCACTGAACCACGAACGTATGGTTCGTACCCGAGCGGAAAAAATCGCGCGAATTGCTGACGATATGCCGGAGTGCCATATCGAGGTAGGTGCGACGCAAGGTAAATTGCTGGTAGTCGGTTGGGGCTCCACGTACGGCTCGATTCGGGAGGCTGTCGAGCAAGTCCACAATAAAGGCGCGCCGGTGGGTCACCTGCACCTCAGAGGGCTCTGCCCCTTTCCACACGGCCTAGAGTCCGTCCTCTCGGCGTTTGGCAAGGTAATAGTCGCGGAACTCAATTCGGGTCAACTTGCCCAATTGTTGCGGGCAAAGTTTTGCCGGGACATTAAGTCATTCACGAAAATTCAAGGTAAGCCGATCCGAACGGATGAGCTCATAGATCGTATTATGAAGGAGTTGGAGGACTATTCATGACAATGGTGGTCGAATCCGCGCGCTTGACACAAAAGGACTTTGCGTCGAGTGACGATGTTCGGTGGTG
>CAWFUX010000027.1:0-53871 GCA_963819085.1 uncultured delta proteobacterium | reverse complement strand
TTGCGGTGATTACGGCATCTTGTCCAGTGTTCTCAAGGTGCTTCCAGAACTCGACATCCCTAAAGAAAACTTCGTGTGGGTGAGCGGGATTGGATGCAGTAGCCGCTTTCCCTATTACGTTGACACTTACGGATTCCACTCGATTCACGGCAGAGCGCCCGCAGTAGCGCTAGGAATCAAGGCCGCAAATCCAAAGCTATCCGTTTGGCTCGTCACCGGCGACGGCGACGGCCTGAGCATTGGTGGCAACCATTTGATGCACTGCTTTCGGCGCAATCTCGACGTCAAGGTATTACTCTTCAACAATCGAATCTACGGGCTGACCAAAGGGCAATATTCGCCGACCAGTGAATTGGGTAAACAGACAGGAAGTTCACCCTTTGGGTCTGCAGATCGACCCGTTGACCCAATACGATTTGCGCTCGGTTGCGGCGCGACGTTCGTGGCACGATCTTACGATACTGCCGGCCCTCATCTCGTCGACGTGCTGCGAAGAGCCGCAAGACACCGGGGGACGGCATTTGTCGAAATACTTCAGAATTGCCACGTCTTTAATGACGCGGCTTTCGAGCAAATCACGAACAAGGCGAGCGCCAGTGCCAATCAATTGCGCCTAGAGCAGGGTAAACCGCTGATCTATGGCGCAACAAGAGACAAAGGTCTGACTCTGGATCCCTCGACACTGAGCATCGCAAAGGTCGATAACCCGGGAACCAACGGCTCCTCCAAGGGCCTTTTGGTTCACGATGAGTCCAGTCCGATCCTTGCGCAATTTCTAGCCTCCCTAGCATTCCCTGAATACCCAGTTCCACTCGGGGTTTTGTACGCCAACTCACAGCCGACCTATGAGGACCAGCTCCACCACCTCGATTCACAAGCTAAAGAAAAGGCGCGCGGCGGCCTGTCAGCCCTCTTAAAGAGCGGGCAGGTCTGGCAGGTGCCTGCCGCATAGACGGCCCCAATACACTTGCAAATACGGCACTTGGCAAAATTGCGCGACAAATCGATTTTGTGCGCTAAAGAGCGGCCATGGGAACGCCTCAAGATCCGAGTACCCGTCGTAAAGTGCGCCGCCGGCGCGCCAAGAAGAACGCTGAGTGGGACTACAATCGCGCCAAAGAGAACGCCGAAGCGCAGAAGCCAAAAGCCCAAGCGAAGACTGCAACCTGATCTGGCCCCGCGGTCTTGGAAATGGCGACAGCCGTTGACGGTTGCCGGCTATCAGGACCAAAGCTAGCGGGGAGTACCCGACAATCCGGGGGACCACGCAAGCTCGAGCAGGTATTTGGGTGCCGAGACCGCACTGATCCCCCCTCGACAGTTGCGGAGGCAATGGCAAACTTGACGCTGTAGCCAATATGCCCGCGCCCCACGATCATAGTGAAATTGAATCTGACGACGAGGTACAGGTTCAGCACGAGGAGGCTCCGCGCCGCGCGAGCCGTTACCGGGTTGTCCTTTTCAACGACGATTACACCACCATGGAGTTCGTCGTTGAGACACTAATGCAATTTTTCGCTAAGTCCGAGGTCGAGGCGACGCGAATAATGTTGGAAGTGCACCATAAGGGTCGCGGTGTGGCCGGGACATATATCCGAGATGTTGCGGAATCCAAAGTCGATCAAGTAGAGGCGCATGCGCGCGCCCACGGGCACCCCCTTAAATGCACCGCCGAACCCGCCGATATTTCAATGGATTCGCAGTCCTAAGGAAGTGGCATTATGCGAGTCAATCCCGACGTCGAAATCGCCTGCAGTCTCGCAGCACAAGAAGCTCGCCGACGGCACCACGACCTATTGACCGTGGAACACTTGCTATTTGCCCTATTACATGACGGGACTGCGTTACAGATCTTAGGCCATGTCGGCGCGAATATCGAACGGCTCAAACAGCGCGTGCATGACGTACTCGAGCAAGAACTGCCGAAATTGCCCGAACCTACGAACGGCCCCCCTTCCCCGTCGCGTGGCTTTCAGCGAGTTCTGCAGCGCGCCGCCCTTCACGTCGAGTCCTCCGGCAAAGAGGAACTCCTCGTACAGGACGTGCTCGTTGCAATATTTTCGGAGGTAGATTCACTAGCGGCTGCGCTGTTGGATGAGGCCCGCGTTCGCCGGTTGGACGTCGTCAGTTATTTGTCGCATGGGCTCCGCAATTCGGGTTCGAGTGCTCCGAACGCCGACCCACAGGACCCCAACGGGCAGTCGGGAACATCAGGGCAAGAATCTGCGGCCACCGAGGCATTGAATCGATTTGCCGTGAACTTGAATGAACGCGCCGAGCGCGGTGATCTCGAGCCGTTAGTAGGTCGCGAGCGCGAACTGTCGCGCGCCTTCCAAGTTCTCGCCCGCCGCCGCAAGAATAATCCCATATTCGTCGGTGATGCCGGAGTCGGGAAAACCGCGATCGTCGAGGGTCTTGCGAGTCGAATTCAATCGGGCAACGTCCCTGATCCCATGAAAGGTGCGCAAATCTGGGCACTCGACCTCGGATCATTAATTGCCGGCACGAAATACGCAGGTGAATTCGAGAACCGCGTCAAGCTCGTAATATCGGCACTTGAGACGCGCCCCGGTAGCATTCTATTCGTCGACGAAATTCACTCGGTTGTCGGTGCTGGCGCCGCCAAGGGTTCGCTCGACGCGGCAAGCCTTTTCAAACCGGTGTTGTCGAGCGGTAAGGTACGCTGCATCGGGGCCACAACGTTCGAGGAATATCGATTGCAATTCGATCGCGACCGCGCCTTGGCCCGGCGCTTCCAAAAGATTGAGGTCGATGAACCTAGCCTCGACGACACCGTCAAGATTCTTCAGGGCCTTTTGCCGCATTACGCCAGTTATCATCAGGTTACGTATGAGCCGGAGACCGTCGATGTTGCGGTCAAGCTTTCCGAACGTCATCTTTCCGATCGAAAACTACCTGACAAGGCAATTGACCTGATCGACGAGTCCGGAGCGGACGTTAAGTTGGAACTGGGTCCCGGCGGCGTCGTCGATGTAGCCCGCATAGAATCTGTCGTGGCCCGCATTGCTCAGGTTCCGGCTCGCCAGGTCAGCCACGATGACCGAATTGCCCTCAAGAACTTGGAAGAGACGCTAGGCCGCGTCGTCTATGGGCAAAGCAAAGCAATTCATCAGCTAGTCAGCGCAATAAAGCTCTCGCGGGTTGGGTTACGCGCACCGGACAAACCAATTGGCTCCTTCCTATTTACCGGGCCGACCGGCGTTGGAAAAACGGAACTAGCACGACAACTCGCCCGGGCTCTGGGCGTCGAGATACATCGCTTCGATATGAGCGAGTATATGGAGCACTACACGGTTTCTCGCCTGATTGGGGCACCGCCGGGCTACGTCGGATACGACCGTGGTGGCCTCTTGACCGAGGCGATCGCCAAGACGCCACACGCCGTCTTGCTCCTGGACGAAATCGAGAAGGCTCACCCCGACGTGTTCAACGTCTTGCTCCAGATCATGGATCACGCGACACTGACCGACACCAACGGCAAAAAGACTGACTTCCGAAACGTCATTCTGATCATGACGAGCAATGTTGGCGCTGCAGACCTCGCCCGAAATCTCGTGGGCTTTGGCAGCCGGGACAAAACCGGCGGCGATGATCGCGCATTCAAGAATACGTTTAGCCCGGAGTTCAGGAACCGCCTGGACGCTCGCGTATCGTTCGACGCATTGGCCCCGGAGACAATGCAACTGGTCGTTGAAAAATTCATGCGCGAGCTGCAGATCCAATTGCTCGAGCGCCAAGTGCAAATTGAACTAACGGAGGCCGCTCGGCAGTCGCTGGCCAAACGCGGCTACGATCCGGATTTCGGCGCAAGACCGCTGTCGCGGCTGCTGGAAGAGGAAATCAAACGCCCGCTCGCCGAGGCGATACTTTTCGGACCTTTGGCATCGGGCGGAATCGTCACTATTGACGAAAAAGACGCCAAATTGGTGTTCGACTACACACCAAAGCCGACGCCTTGCGGACAAGTGAATTGACAACAGCGGGTAGCTTTTGCGATTGAGTATTGTCCCCCGGATTCAATCGCTGATTAGTCAATCTCATGGATCATTCTACGATTCCGCGTCGAAGCGCCCTTTACATGCCCGCGTCCAATGCACGGGCAATCGCAAAGTCTCGGGACCTCCCGGTTGACGTCGTAATACTCGATTTGGAGGATTCCGTTGCCCCGAGCCAGAAGGAACTGGCGCGACGTCAATCAGTCGAAGCAGTGGCGAGCGGCGGGTTTGGTTCACGCGAAGTCGTGATTCGAATCAATGGATTCGATACTCCCTGGCACACTGAGGATCTGCAGGCTGCGGTGAAGGCTGCCCCAAGTGGCATTCTCGTTCCCAAGGTCGAATCAGCCGAAGGCATCCTTGGGGTCGCCCGGCTTATGGAGAGTCTCAACACACCTTCGCACATAAAACTCTGGTGTATGCTGGAGACGCCTCGGGGAGTATTGGCAGCGAATGAAATCCTGCGGAGTCACCCGAAACTTGCAGTGGCCGTCATGGGTACGTCCGATTTGACAACGGATCTGCGCGCCCGCCACACGAGTATTCGCCTGCCGTTGCTGACATCTCTCGGCCTGTGCCTGCTTGCTGCCAGGGCCTACGGTGTGACCATTTTGGATGGTGTATTCCTAGATCTCGACGACACTGCGGGATTCGAAAGGGCCTGTGAGCAGAGTCGAGAGCTCGGATTCGACGGCAAAACGCTGATTCACCCACGCCAAATAGTAGCCTGCAATTCGGCGTTTTCGCCAACGGCGGCAGAAGTAGAAATGGCCCAGGAGATTGTAGCCGGATATTCTAGGGCCCAAGAACGAGGCGAAGGAGTGACCGTAGTCGGCGGCCGCCTGGTTGAAGCGCTCCATGTAGCCGAAGCGCAAAGGGTTCTCCGGCTGCATCAATCCTTGACACGCCCCCAAATCGGCTAGCAGTCTCGGTCGGGCATCCCGTGGAAGAAACGTTGACGTCCGTGCATCCGCCCCGTATTACAGCATCAGTGTCAAAGCTCGCTAATTCTCCAGGAGGGTTATCTTTGCCATGAGCGAGTGGTGGGTCGGTCGCCAGGGTTCGAATCCCGTGGGGCCTGTCACAACTGATACTTTGATTCGCGGAATCCTGGAGAAAAAGGTTCCTGAGGATTCACTCGTCTGCCGAGTGGGCGAACAACAATGGCAGCATATTGCTCAGGTAGATGAACTTTGGGAACAGGTTCACCCTGAAGAGTTCCGTACGAACATCACCCAGCGGCCTTGGTTCGCAGAAAAGGGTGCGTCTCAACCACCCAGTTCGCCGCCAGTCGAGAATGAGGTCGATGACGAATCGACTCGCATCTTCAGCGTGCCCATCTTGCCCATCCGCTCTGTGGACAGCAGCCCTAGCCATCCCGTGCCGGCGCGCACGGACAACCCACCCGCGGCGCAAACAGCGCCGTCAACGGTCGGCGCGAATCCTGCTGCCCACGCTGCTGCCCCGGCCAAACCCAACCTGGGCTCAGCTACTTCACCCAATCCGGGGTACGCGCAGGCTCCAAAGGCTATAATCTCGCCCCCGCGATTCGGTCTGGATAGGTCATCTCCCGCGAACAAGAGCCAGGGCGTAACCGCGCAGACGGTTCCGTTGACGATTCGGACTGATCCAGGCGTTGCCAAGGTCGTCCTCGGCCCGACGATGCCAAGTGCGCCGCAACCCGTTGTCGCGATACCCAATCGTCCGGGGATCGCCGTGCCTCAGCAGATAGTGCCCGAGCAGGCACCCGCCCGCTTTCCATACAAGGTTCCCGCCGAGCAGCGCGCACCGCATGGCCAAGCGGAACCTCCGCCCGATTCAGTGCCATTGGTTGCGACTCGCCCGCGCCTTCCCAGTGATCCGTCGCAGAATTCACGGCCGTTGTCTCAGACTCGGCCCGATGCTCCCGCCGCGCAGGCTCGGGCTGAAGCGAGCGCCCCTCAACCCTTGCCAGCGAGAGCGGCGCCACGGCAGCCCACGCAGCCGCAGCCGCCGATTCATTACCAGCAACCGATTCAACCCCAGCCGCCGATTCAGCCGCGGCCTCCGAATGTCGCGCCATCGTATGCCGAAGCGCGTGCACCAAGTACGACCGTCGAACCCGAAGAGGACACCGTTACGGTCATTACCCAATCGGCAGCCGCGGTGGCCAGGGTGAACGTACAGGCATTCGAGCATCCACCGCCGCCGCCCACACCTCCCACACCACCAAAGCCGGCTCCCCCAATTCGCGAAGTCGAACCGTCGGATCTCTTCGACGAAGACTTCGAACCGCCGCCCTCAAGACCAGTCGTGCATCCCGATCACGTCTCTGTAGCCCCGAGACCCGCCGCAGGGACACCCGCACCGCCCAGTGTAATCGTTACGCACCCGCCACCGAGCATGCACGACATAGTGCTCTCGCACGCGGTCGCATCGATACCTGAAGAAACGCGCCCCGCACTGCGGTCGATGCGTCCTGCTGGCACAATCCAGGTAAGTATTGGAACACTAATCATTGGCGCACTAACGTTAGTCGTTCTCGTATTGTTGGTGGTGCTACTGCTACACTGACTAGCCACGGATCGGCCCGCATTGGTACATCTATGGCAAATAGCCCGCACCATTCCCCAACCAAGATCAAAGCGCCCCATGGCGCAACCACGTTCGAAATAAGCTGGGCCGATGGCACGGTGAGCCGCATTGGGCACCAGGTTCTGCGCGGGTACTGCCCGTGTGCCGGTTGTCAGGGCCACCACGGCGTTACACGTTTCGTCCCCGGGGGGAACCAAGAGCTGCGTGAGATAGAACGCGTCGGCAACTACGCCCTCGGGTTGACCTGGGCTGACGGCCATTCTAGCGGTATCTTCACATTCGAATACTTGCGACGGTTGGGTGATCTCATTGACCAAATGGGCCAAGACGCCCTGTGTGCGCTCGATCGGTTACCTCCGTGATCGATACTCAGTCGTCAATCGCCAAGCGAATCGCGGTCATTTCGACTTCATATCCGAGCGATACCGACGACTCCGCCGGCCACTTCGTAAAGACCGAAGTCGAGCGCTACTTACGCGAAGGCCATGAGGTCATCGTGTTCGCCCCGAGGGCGCGCCGGCAACCCACCGGGGCCCGTGTAATCGGAATTACGCATCTGGGTGCATTCGGAACACCCGGCGCCCTTGCGAGATTGCGGTGGCGCCCGGATCGTTGGCTTGGGATTTTTTTGTTTTTGCTCTTCACTCGCAAGGCACTCCGCCAACAGGGCAAATTCGATTCGGGTGTAGCCCACTTTCTCCTCCCGAGTTTCTGGCCCATTTGCAGTGGATTTCGGGCACCCCTCGACATCGTAGTGCACGGCAGTGACCTTCGATTAGTCGAGAAATTCCCCCGGTTCCTGCAGCGGCGCGTGCTAGGCGGATTGGCAAACAGTGGAAGAACCCTGCGCTGCGTCTCCGAGGACCTTTCCGAGCGAATATCTCGACTGCTTGAAGGTAAGATTGCGATTCCAATTCGAGTCGAGCCCTCCCCAATCGATGTGCCCGCTGATCTCGACAAGGGCCAGCTGCGAGAAAAACTCGGGGTTGCTGGGGAGCCATTGATTGTAATTGCGGGGAGGCTCGTGCGGTCCAAACGCGTTGATGTGGCACTCAGGGCCGCCCAACTACTGCCTGATACACGAGTAGTCGTGTGCGGAGACGGGCCCGAGCATCGTCGCCTCAAGCGAGCCTTTCCCACAGCGACATTCCTCGGTCATTTGCCACGCCGCAACGTGCTCGAATGGATCGCTGCCAGCGATGTGGTGCTCAGCGCGTCACGCGAAGAAGGCGCCCCCACGGTCATCCGCGAAGCGCGCGCACTCAACGTGCCGGTTGTGACCACAGCCGCAGGTGATTTAAGAAAATGGGCCGAGCACGACGACGGCCTCTGGGTCGTGCCTTAGTGACTCGTCAGGCAGTCGCCGTTGTAGATGGAACCGCGTCGCTCAAAGTGGGCGCAAGCGGTTGCAGACCCGTTACCTGAAGCAATTCGACATCGGTGCCCGGCTCCGGATTGGGCGTCGTCAATAGTT
Organism: uncultured delta proteobacterium; assembly: GCA_963819085.1. Taxonomy (GTDB): domain Bacteria; phylum Myxococcota_A; class Polyangia; order Polyangiales; family Polyangiaceae; genus FEN-1139. The sequence goes on along the minus strand of CAWFUX010000027.1, from coordinate 45,807 downwards.
GGTCGCCGTAGAAGATGCTGTTGGCACCGGCGTACAGGCAAAGGATCTGACCTTCGCGCCCCAGTTCGTGCCTTCCGGCAGCGAGTCTGACCCTCGACGTTGGGAAAAGAACACGCGCCGTTGCAATCATACGAGCCACATCGACGGGATCAACGCGCGGCAGTTCACCCATCGGCGTGCCCGGGATTGGAACCAGACTATTGATGGGTACACTCTCAGGATGCGGGTCGAGCGAACTCAACTCGAGCAATAACCGGCATCGATCATCGAGGCTTTCACCCATGCCGATGATGCCGCCACAACACACGCCAATGCCCGCACCGCGAACCGCGCGCAGAGTGTGCAATCGATCATCGTACGTGCGAGTGGATACGACCCTAGGGTAGTACTCGCGTGAAGTATCCAGATTGTGATTGTACGAATCGAGGCCCGCCTCCTTGAGGCGCCTAGCCTGATCGTCAGTCAGCATTCCGAGGGTTACACAAGCCTCGAGCCCCTGCCCTTTCACGCCGCGAATCATCTCCAGCACGCGCTCGAAGGCGGGACCGTCTTTGACGCTCCGCCAGGCCGCGCCCATGCAAAAACGAGTGGCGCCATTGAGCTTGGCCTGCCGCGCAGCCGTAACCACGGCATCCACGTCGAGGAGCCGCTGCGGCTCGACGGGACTCTTTTGATGCTTCGACGATTGCGAGCAGTACCCGCAATCCTCGGGGCAGCCGCCAGTCTTGACGCTGAGCAGCGTACAGAGTTGAAGCTCGTTGTTGGGATGATGCTGGACGTGCACGGAGCGAGCCTTGTCGAGCAGGTCGAACAACGGCAGATCGTGCAAGGCCCGGATTTCGGCGAGCGTCCAATTATGGCGAACAGTATCGTTAGACACGGGGCGAATGTTTAGCGCGACTCGACGGGTCGAGCCAGCAAAGTGAGATTCCAGCACAATTTCAGCACAGCGAGAGATGTGCGATGTCAGAACCTCCATTCGATCGGCCACCCGCTTATTGCGAGCAAGTCTACATCACTACTGACAATTCGAAGTGAGCGGGGTCGGGGCCCCGCGAGCCAACACGACAAGAAAAAAGCCAGAAAGACACGGAGATTCACAACTATTCGGTGATGACGGACCCTCCAGGCGCGGATAAAAGGGATTGGGCCGGCGAATGGCGCAAAAGCCACCGAGTCAAGTTCGTCAAAAACCCAAATACTGTTTTGCGGTGTCGCGATCGATCGTGCCCTCTTGCAGCAACTGTTTGATGCACATCTCGAAGGTGTGCATACCGTACATGCTGGCTCCCTGTTCCATCAATTCCTTGAGCGAGGGGTTGCCCTGGGGGCGTTTGATGCTTTCGCGCACGCTTCCGGTCGCGACTAGAACTTCTGTGGCGAGGACTACTCCGGCACCGTCCGCGCGTGGCAAGAGTCGCTGGGCGACGATTCCTTGGATCGAGTCTCCGAGACGCTCGCGAATGTCTTCACTCACGCCCTCGGATAGGGCCAGCACGCGATTCATTGTACGCGTGACATCTGGGGTATGCAGTGTCGTCAAGACCAAATGGCCAGTCTCGGCGGCCTTTAGCGCAATATCCATGCTCTCGCCGTCACGAATTTCGCCGACCTGAATTACATCCGGATCTTGCCGCAAAGCGGCGCGCAGGGCATCGGCAAAACTAGGCGTATCTATGCCGATTTCGCGTTGGCTGACCGAGCAGCGATCGTCTTCGTAGATGTATTCGATGGGATCTTCGACGGTGACCACATGGCGCGAGAGCGTGTGGTTCATGTGATCGATCATGGCAGCAAGCGTAGTACTCTTGCCATTGCCCGCGGCGCCAACGCAGAGCACAAGTCCGCGATCCTTCTCAGCGAGGGTTCGACATACGGGCGGGAGCGCCAAATCGTCGATGCTGGGGATTTTGAACGGAATGATCCGAAGCACGATGGCGAGTGTGCCGCGTTGGCGATAGATGTTGACGCGAAAGCGAGCCACGCCGGAGATCTCGTAGGAGCAATCGACTTCGCTGATGGTATCGACTTTGCGCGCCGATTCGCGGCCGCGAAGCAAGAGGGTTGCTGCGGCCAGGGTGGCATCGGGCGTCAGGCGATCGAGGCGGAAATACACCAGTCCGCCGCGCACGCGCGCGCCTGGCGGCTGCCCGACTTTGAGGTGAACATCGCTGGCGCCAGCGGCCACGGCCTTTTTTAGGAGCTGGTGGAGGTATTCTTCGGAAGTAAAAGGGTTTGCGACGCCGATGTTGGGCAGACTTTCCACAGCCGGCGAGCATACCCCGAAAGCGCAATTAGCCGCATAGTCAAGCTCCGCGAATCCACTTGGCCGGCCCGCCCCACGAGCCATGCCGAATTCGAGTTGCATCACCCGTGCGCGCTGCGCTAAATACGCGCGCCCAAACGGGATTGTCCCAAGTAATCTCGCCAGGGTTTGCCCAGGTAGCTCAGTCGGTAGAGCAGTGGACTGAAAATCCACGTGTGGTTGGTTCGATTCCGACCCTGGGCACTAGATTCGTGAGTCAATGGGATCTCGAAGATCCCAAACTCCCAAGATGGGATCTCTGGGCTTTGGACAGGTCGATCTGCGGGCGCGCTTGCTCGGGTAATGCTCGCGCCTTCTCCGACGCCTGCAGGTAACGCTCATGCGCTGATTCCGTGGCGTGACCCGCCAGTGCCTTTGCCTGCTGGGCGTTGACACCAGCGTCGGCCAAGGCCTGGCAATAGGCTCGTCGCCAGCTGTGGAAGTCAACTGGCAGCGTGTGCGCATTTCCGTTGAGCAGTTCCTGCTCGCGAGGCGTCATTTTGCGTGACGGAACCCACTTGTAACCGGGCAGACGCCGGCCGTTTTTCCGGTCGATGACCGTGGGTTCGAGATGGTCAATACCAAAGGCCCGTCGGAGGTCCTGCCGCATTGCGCTGGCGTGGGAGACTTGGTGCTTTTCGCCCTTGCCTGCTCGGCTGTGCTTGCCGTCGCGCAGCGCGGGAAACAAGAGGCCTTCGGTTGGGCAGCCATTGTGCTCCCACCACCGGCGGATGATCGGTGCGAGCATGCCATCGACGACTAACCGCTGGGGGCGCTTGGTCTTCGGGCGTGGCGCGTAACCCCACTCAAATCGACCGTTCGCTGTGTCGAATGATGTCCAGGTCATTGAATGCAAATCCCCTGTCCTCACACCCCCAAAGAGCCGTGAGATGCAGGACATCGTCTGCCGCTGGAGGACGCCAATGCGAGCATGTTCGTCCGGGTTCTCCCATGCCAGATACCGGGCCAGTTCGAAGTCAGTCAATACTGCTCTTTCCTTCGTGTTCATGCGAGCCTTTGGGATCTTCACACGAACGTGCGACATTCTCTGCTAGTACCTCTTTGCGCCAGAGATCGTCGAGAACGAGCGAAACGCAGGTCAGGATGTGTTTCAGCGTGCCGTGTGCTGGCGGAGGAGGTGGCTCCTTTCCTCGGCGCCTCGCAAGCCGAACGCCTTCAAGCAATTCGTTGATGTGGCGTGCGCGTATGGCTGCAGCTGGCATTGAGCCAATCACTGGAAAGATGTGGTGCTCGAGGCGAGCGAGTTCCCTCTTCCAGTTCTTCACGCCTACGTCTCGATGACCATCATTGACGCGCCTCGCGGCTTGCTCAAAGGTCTCTCCTTCGCCAGCGCTCTCAAGCGCCAATTCCGAACTCATCAATCGAGCTAGTTTGGACTTCGCCACGGCTCGACTGTCAGTACCCAAGGCACGAACAACTCGAATCGTCTCACCATCCACTTCAGTCCGAAAGCGGCCATACCATTGTCCATTACGCTGAATAAGGCCCCCTTTGCGGGGTCGGCCTCCGCGTTTGGACGCCGCCTTTTCGGCCGTCGGTAGTGGGTTCGCCTTGCTTCTCATGACGTCACTGGTGGGAGACGCTGAACTTCTTCAATATGGAATCGACCTGACTCTTGCGGCCAAAGCCATTTCAATCAGGGCCCCGGGACTACGCGGCCGTTGTCTTAGTGGACGGAACGTCCTCTGAATCAAGACCAAGTTCGGGCTCAAGTTGTGCGAGCCCACGTTGTACAAGGATGCCCATAACCACGCTCACGGTTATCGGCGCACCTGCCGCACGACGAGATAGTTCAGCAGCGACGGATTGCACACGTTGCTCGACCTCCGTGGCCAGGCGGCAGGCGACGATCTTAGTGTCGGTTACTTTGCGTGACATTGGATATACCCTTTGGTTTGAGGGTCCTTTTACCGCATTGAGACGTAATGCGTATTTCTGAGCGCATCCGAGCATCTGGCATTAGCCAGTTCGCTATGTTCGTGATTACTGATATTCCATAACTTCCGAAACAGTCAATGCTTGAAACGAGCAGCGTTTACACGCAATTCATGTGCGTCCATGTGGTTAAACTGTCTGAACCGGTTTACAGCAGTTACTCATGTAATCGGTTGACCGAATGGATGATGGATAGTGTGACTGTAACAATTGCAACTCGAGCGAATGCCTCGATTGGCTTGCTTCGCATTCGTCATGTTGAGTATTCTTGTCGGTTGTTCCATCAACGGTCCTTTTGCCGTATTGCTTACTCGAACCTCGTCTTGCCCGGTGTATTGAGTCTGGATTCAGCTCCGTCGATCACGCGGATCGCCCACATCAATTCCTTGTGAGTTGCAAGGCGCTCTTGGATCGGCAGGTGTAGACAGAGGCGTCGATAGTCCTCTCTGAGTGACGATGCCAATCCGGAAAGTGCTCGGTCTGTTTCCTCGGCGGTCAATTCGACGTTCGAGTCAAATGGCGCACGACTGAGGACGAACTCGAGCAAGGCCATTAGGTGCTTACGCGATTGGGCTACGCGCTCCGCTGCTCGTTGTTGCTCAGCTGCAAATCGCGCTTCCACAAGTGGCCTCACTCTGCGCGCGCACAAAATTTCTTCCTTTTGTTCCTCGGTCAACACCAAGTCACTTCGAATTTCGTCGTCGGTCTTCGTATGAGTGCCCGCTGCCGGTGCTTGTGCTTCCTCGCTCTCGGTCCTTTCTGGGACTTGCTCTTGCGGCTCAGCTACCTTGGATTTGCGCTGATTTATTTTCTCGACGATGATCGCCTGCAATTTTTTGATTCGAGCCTTGACTGCGCGTGCTAGCGCCTTGTCTGCAAAGGATTCGAGCCGAGGCTGCTCGTTTAACCAATACTGCAACATATCTTTGTAGTCTTCGACTGTGAGGTAACTCTTGAGTTTGGATGGTCGTAGGTCTATTCTGATTTGCTTGATCTCACCTGGACTGCGCTCGGTTCCCCACCATTTGTTGGGCACCAAGGATTCGGGGTTCGGTTGGATCGACATCACGTCACATGGTTCGTTTTCAGAGTCTCTTTGCCGTTGAATCTCTGCTCGGTATAGACGGATACGTTCCTTTGCGTGCGGGATTGTGATCGGAAGAAAACTCTCCGTACGAACCAAGTCTGAACCAGCAAGCTCCGCTGTATGGATTCCGGCTTGCAGGTCAACAACATCATCCAAAAGCGCCCATGGTCGTGTCCCACGCAAGTGCTTCTTTACGTTTTCTAGACATTCACGTTCGTCCGGGGTCAGTTCCAGTGATGCATCCGGCTGGTCTGAATTGACTTCGTCATGATTAATCTTGGCTTGTCGATCGTGCGGCTTTTGTTCGGATTCCGGATGAATTGACTTAGTTGGCTCGACATCATTAGAAGTCAACGGCGCCATTTCCTCATCAAGATTGATGTCGTCATCAATGTCGGCGTTAGTTCGAATTTCATCCTCAGTGGCAAAGCGCAGGGATTGGGTGTCGCCTTTGCCAGTGTGCGCCTGCCGCCCCTTTGGGTTTTCGATGCCGTTTGGCCTATGGTCAACTGCTTCGATTGTTGAATCGCTCACAGTTGATCCGGTAGCAACGCCTTGTGCCATTGAATTCCTGGTGAGCTCTATATTGTGCATTGGAGTTGACGGTACACGCATGGCACGAGCCGTCCTGTGTACAAGCTTGCGCCTCTCTGCATTGGACAGTTCTAGTGGCTCTTCGTAGACTTCATCAGGATCATCTTCGTCGCCAGCGTAGATGTCGGATTCGTCCACACTACCAGGTAGCTCGTCGGCCTCTAATGGCATTTGTCCTACTTCATCCAGGTCTTTAGGGGTGAATACGTGATCGCAAATGATTTCACCCGCAGGCTCGGTGCGTGGCTTGCCAGCCTTCACTGGCACCGCCATTGGCACCTGATTAGGGCTTGAATGTGAACTCTTGGTGGTAGTGGTTGACTTTGTACCGCCAGATTTCGAATTCCTAACTGCGGGAGCGGAGCACACGAACGTCGGGTTATCCGACCCTATTTTGCTAGCCAATGCATTTTCTCCACGTATTTTCTCGGCACCGTCAACCTCACGATTCTTCAAGGGTCCAGGCATGTTCTTCAGCTCCTCCAATGCGATTTGCGCGCTCAGGCCAATCGTTTCTGCAGCCTTCACTCTTTGTAAGTGCTCCTGCCGCAATCGTTCGCGCTCTGCTTCGGACCGAATCGAGGAATTGGGTCCGTCATCAGTCGATAACAACGGTTCCGACTCCTCGCCAAAATGAAGATGGTCGTGTGTTGTCGTTGTCTGATGCGAGTCGGCTACCGGTCCGCGGGGGTTGCTGGGGTTTGCGGGGGACTTCCCAGCCATAGCCATGGAAATGTCAGTTGTTGTGTCATCATACGTTTTATCATTACCAATGACAGATTCTTGGCCTTGCTTTGAAGAACCCCCGCATACCCCCTCAACCCCCGCGGCCAATGGACCAATCGATTGGCTGCTGTCCTCAGTCATTTCAACGCGCCACACCTGCACGCCATCCCTGTTTGCCTTGGAGACTAGCCGCCCTGGGCCATAGACACGCTCACGCCTTCGTGTGAACGCGTGCGACAGCTGCAGCGCATCCGGTGGATTACCGTTTTGTTTTGGCGGCGCAAGCGTCCGCAGCGCCGAGCGCAAACCATCTAAGTGATCTTGCGGACCTATCAACACTTGCGACCACAATTTAACTAGAACCTGGCTAATTGTAGCGCCTTGGGAACCAGCGACGCCATTCCACCTTTTGACCACAGTCCGCATGGCCATGTCCTCACCGGAAACGTTGGTTCCATTTTGTAGGGACAGGCAGCACTCTAGCGGATTGGCAAGACCCGCAAAAATACACGCTGGTGGTACCACCGTGGCCCATGTCTCGAACGAGCCGAGAGTGCAGTTGTACGTTGGACGACCAGCGAGATGCCAGGCTCGAAGTATAGTAAGAGCTGCGACAACAAACCTGGCACGATTCTCTAGAACCCAGTCAAGAAGTGGATGATGAGCAAAACCAGTTCGCAGTTCGGGCCTTTCAACGGACGGCACCATGCGGGCCACGCACATGCGACGGGTGATGTCACCAACGAACTGAAGATTGTTGCCGGTGAACGTAATTATCGCATTCCAGGGCAAATCAGCACGCTCGCTCTTGCCCAGGACTCGAAAGGATTCGTATCCATGGCTTGTAATGACCTTGCACAAGGGAGAACCCCCAATTGACGTACTAACGTCATCAAAGTTTACGAAGCTCGCGCCCGCAAGCGCATAACTGCCAAGAATTTTTTCCAACTCGATGGGATCGGCAGCGTAAGTCTGCTTGGATGCAGGGCGCCCCGTACCAATCACCATTGCCGCATCGTTGGACAATCCCTTCCCTCCACCCGGTGTTGGTGAGTCCGTGGCAAATGCTGGTACATCACCCAAACCGGGCTTAGCAAGTATCGTAAGCACCAGGCCCGGCATGACGGCCAGGTCGGATTCTGAACGCCATTCGAACTCGGCCCACACCTCACGCAGCTCGGACGCAGCAGCTTGTGCGTCTGCTTGCGTTGGCGCATCGGGAACTTCTGGAAACTCGCAACTAGGTAGATACAGATAGCCCGTCCCGCTGTCGTAGCCTGGCGTCTGCATGACTAGGCCGTTTTGACGGAAAGTCGGAGTCTCCGAAATGCCAACTAGGGGCCGTACTCCTCTCCACTGACCACGATCTAACAATGCCTCGACGATCAAAGGTGTTGGAATCGCCGGAACCAATGACCTTGCACGCGCATCAAACTTTTTCCAGTCTCCCAGGTTAGCTAATCGCTCGGTCAATGTGGCACGGGACACTAAACGGATGATGGGCGTGCCCTCAAGCTGCGACGCATCAGCTTCATTTTTGGCTACGCGCACGACCTGAACTAAGCGACCATTGCGCTGGAAAATATCCGCGTCCTGGCCCAAAATTCCGGCTGCTAGTTCCACGACTTCGTAGAGTGCAGTTGTGATTTCGATAGAAGGTCGAACAGGGTTAGAGAAACGAGCCTTTGTGTGAGCGTCGTCCGCCTTGTGCCGAAGTTCTTCATCGGCCCATGGGGGTTGGCACCGTTCGTTGAATTCCAAAAGCAAGTCAATTGTCTGCGCGTAGCCCAGGTCAAAGTCCTGAGCCAACTTGCGCGCTACACGCCATGTTGCATCGTGACCACCTTGGCCAGATATCGCCGGCGGTTGTTTGAGCATCCAATCACGCGCATCCTCGAATACTTCGTTATTCGCAGCTGGCTTTTGCGGAATATCTTTCGGCCTGGCCTTCTTCTTGCGTTTCTGCGGCACGGACTTCTTCTTCGTTGCCGCTGCTTTCGCTGGTTGATTGGATTGGTCCTCTATTGCTTTTGCCAACGACTGCGGCAACATGGCGGGTTCGCAGACATCGATCAATTCATAATGATTGCCGCTCAGATGACGTGACGGCGGGGCGATAGCTTGTCCGCCAATTCCGCGAATGTCGACCTTTGGGAAGATCTTGCTTTGGGAATTTCGTATTTCGTATCCTAGGGGCACCCAGAAGTACTTGTGACGTCCACCGCTTCCGGTTTTGGCGGTCAACGTGCGTGGCAACATGCCGTATTTCGCCTCGAATGCGGCGATTAGTTCGGGACCGCCATCGAAATCGATGACAACCAACTGGCGCCCATCTGGCTGGATTCCCGTGCGCAGTCCGAGGTTCGAATCCGGATTTGCTCGCAACACGAACTCCAGCTCTTCGATCTCGAGAGGCAGCGTATTCCAATTCCCTGCGACCGGGTGTTTTCCCCGGCTACGACCATCGGATGGGCATTTCCCACATTCGCAATTCAGATCTTGATTGAGACCCCAAACGCGAATGGGATGTAATCCCAACGCTGCATAAAATGATGCCGCCGAGACCACCCCTTGAATGTGTTTGAGCTTTTGCCATGGGTCGCCAATTGACGGTTGATCATCCTCCGAAGACTCGTTTGAACCAGAACCGGTTGCGTCTTGAGGCAAGCCTTCTTCGTCTTTACCATCGGCTTGGTTGGGTGGTTCACAGTAGTCGTTCATGGCTAAACCTTTCTCGCCATCAGCCACTGGTCCAACTCGTCCATCGCAAATCTGGGACTTGAGCCAACTAAATATCTGGGCGGCTTTACACGGTCCAAAGTTGAAAGCGAAATCTGCAAGTAGGCGGCCGTTTGCTCGCGCGTGAGCCATTTCTTCTCAGCTGACACTGCCTGTGCGTCTGATTCGTCGCTTTGCGTCTCAGTATCCGCATTAGAAGCGGAGCGAGCTAGCTCATTTTCCATATATTTGCCTTTTCATTTTTTAATTCCAGTCACGGGGCGCACGCCCGCCTTTCAGAAAGCGCACGTCCGTGCGACCACCTTCGTTCACAACTGCTGCGACACACTGCGAGCGTGATACTCGCGCGATCCAGCCTTTGCTTATGTACTTATGTTCTGCACAAACGACTCGATAAACTGAACGTCCGCCTCATTTGTTAACGGCTGCATACGTTTCAGCTTCGCCCGGCACCTTTGCCTGTGCTTTGGGCAATATGCCTCTGAACTCGGCATTTTCCCGAGTTATCGTCCATATAGCCGCAACTCGGGACGTTTGAGTCTTGGGACTCACAAGTGAATCGCCTAAAATCAAATCCACCAGCGTTAGCGCTCGAGCGATGTCTAACGGGCTTTCTAACACGCCCTGTGCCGCAGCGTTTACTCTTCCCAAATCTGCCAAAACGAATCCCGCCAAGTCACTCGCATTCGTCATCTCGTAATCGTGTTGCCCCAGTGCCTTGATGAATTCGACGGCCAGAAACGCGATGTTGTGGCTATTTTCATTCACAAATGGTGCGAATTTTGCCATGTGTTCTTCGACTATTGCCCGTTCGGGGCAGTCGTTCTCGTAGTAAAATTCTGCGCATCGTTTACGTTCCAGGTTGAGAATTGAATCGTTATCGGTCATTTGTTGTTTACCTTTCTGACAAAACGCCGCTCGACGGCACAATTGCCGCTGATATGGGTACATAGTGAATAATTGTGAATCCTGTGTTTAGGGCATAGTCTTGCCGCTCGGCATCCGTTGAATGGCCGTGAATGTTCATGCGCTGCTCGAAGGCAACGCTAACGGTCTATGTTGATGGTCCTAGAGGCGTGGACGATTGGTGTGATTACACCTTACTAGGTGGACCTCGGTTCTTAGCAATCAATACATCCGTCAGACAATCCGAGCCACCTTGTCGCCCAAAACCGGATCACTTTCTGTCCGGGCACTGGTGCATGACCAAACCGAAGTCCCTTGACATTTTGCAGTCATTTGCTTGCCACCTTCGGTTGAGGCGGTGGCGGAGGCGGCAAGCCCAGATCCAAGCAGGCCCGACGGACGCGCTCGCGCATGTTCTCTGACCCTTGTCCCCGAAAGACTCGGCGCAGGGTATCAACACTAGCTACGGTTCGGTCTTGCAATGCAATCAGTACTGGGCCGCGTGGCAGCAAATGGGTGGGTGTTTGCATAGGCAGACCGAATATGACCCATTTTCGCGCGTTTGGGGCACGCGGCAGTCGAATGCATATCATTCAAATGCAGCAACGGTGTGCTGCATTTGATCAATGGCGCTTCTTGCTGTTCTTTCCGCTCGATTTCTTCTTCGATTTCGAGTTCTTCTTCGAGTCCGTCTTTGTCACTCCGGACACCTTTAGGGCTCTTTTATGCCCATCTGCCAGAATTTTAGCTGCATCCCTTACTGCCTTGCTATTGGGCTTGGGTCTCGCGCTTGGATTCAGCACACAATATACGACTTGTGCCCACGACAGCTTGTCCCCATTGCGGCGGGCTCCGTATCCACGCCAGTGGTTCACTCCCCATTTCCAATCGTCAACTGACGCATTGATGGGATAGCGCGGATGCGACCGTGCGTTCGACACTATTCTTGAACACACTTCTTCTGGGTCAGTACCTTGCGCGACATTTTCCTTTGCCGCGTCTAAGGCCGTAATTACCCACTCGATTTGGTGTGCACTGGTATGCGTTCGTTTCAATTCTTCAAGCGTGGTGGCTGTTTTCTCAAGAAAGCGCCTGTTATCGGCGGCCATCGCTCGCTCTGCAGCGGTGGTTACAATCGAGGCGATAAAGGTATCCGCTCCAATGAACAGAATTTCTCGAGCTAACTTGAAAGCAATTGGCGCATTGGTTTGATCTTCGAGCCATTTGGATTCGTTATGTAGCCATTCAAGATCTTCGTAATTTCGAGCACGCTCTTCAACGTCGCTTTCGCCAGCAGGGGCCCCTAACACCATCACGTCACGCGCTTGCTTCACCGTCCTTGTGCATTCGATCAGGAGCCGATTCGCCTTTTCCAGCCAAAGGCTGGCTTTTTCAGCATTGGCAATTAAGTCGCCGATATGTTGCGATGGATTCACATCACTCGGAGCTTGTGACTCTGGGCTCCCGACATCGGACATTGCCTTCACAAATAGTTCCTTCATCCCTCCACATTGCACCAGCAACGTCCCATAGCTCTCAAAGTAACGGCCAAGTTGTTTCTGCAGTACGACCAACGCAGCTAGCAGCGGCTTCTCGCTGCTCCCCGCATTGGAATCAGTATCCGGGCTGCAAGTGTCTGAGGCAGGTTCCCCCCTGTCGATCAGGGAGGAATCCGGGTCCGCGCTTTGCTTCGATTCGTCGTCCTCGATTGTTGCCCGTGCTCCTACACCTTCGACATTTGAAACCTGCTCCGATTCCTGATCCAACTCATCGAGTCCACTGCCTGCTATGACTGTCTCTGCCATGGGCGCTGCCGCCTTTGGTTGGGGCCCAAGTGGTTGATGAGGCTAGGGCAATTTACAAATAGCACTTAGCGCATCTCGGGGCTGTTCGGTTGACTGGCCTGGGCCTTCGTGTTCACCCAACTCACGGCACCTCGGCAGCACTCAACTAGCATCACTGACCCACAATTGAGCGCGTGGCGCCCTTTTGAGCTCCAACGATATTCCGGGACGCCTCTATTCACCGTTTCCATTCGCTAGTGGACGATATACAATCTCATAGGATTTGGCAGCCAACACCAGGTAGCCACCAAGTCTTGTTCCTGTGAAATCCTTCAACGCAAAGAACCAGAAGTTCGGTAATGGAGAACGCCCGTTCCTCACGCGCGCGCGCGAGGAACTCGAAATGAACTGGGCCTTGCTTCGTGAACTTCGCCGACAAGCAAGCCAAGTCCGGCGTGTCGCCAATAAGACCGTCTGGCGAAGACTCCGCCATGTCGAGACTTCGTATATTTCCGTGCTGCTTCGCGCCGCTGAGCGTTCCGTGCTTTCGGGTCAAGGCCGTCGCTTGAAACTTGGCCGAGGACACTGGGCAATTGAAGATGCCGCGGACGCACAACGCCCCGGAGTTCTTGAGCTCAAAGTGCCTGCTCGTTGACGGTTAGACGATTTCAGCTTGCCTGTGGAAGTCACAGTTATTGATCCAGATCTAGCAGATGTTGAGTGCCTAGTAGCTTGGGCGAAGCAGATTCGTTCAGGGCCTGTGCGGCCTACACATCGGGCGAATTGTGATCAAAGGAGCCAACAACAATGAGCAAACAAAGTGGTCGGTCACGCCGAGGCGCAACACTCGGTGAAGTCAACCCAAAGGATACTAAACGCCGAGAACAACAACCGGATGTTGTCGTAACTCAGCCTCTCGCACTGTCCGCCGAAGATTGTATGCGTCGCGAATTGCTCCGAAAGATCTTGGCTGTATTGGATTACGCGCGCATGGAGATGCTGCGAATGCAATATGGCGAGATCGGAAGCGAGCCTGGGTATTTTGAGTTGCCCGACGAACAGCGGCTGCCGATTACCGATGAGGTCACGGAGCTCGCGTGGGCCGCAGTGGACCCTGGCTACGATGCGATTTTGGCTGAACTAAGAAGATTCTATGCGAACGGCGAAGTCCCTCGGAACGTTTATCACGCGACACCTGGTGACACCAAGGCGCGCCCATGCGATGAAATTCTCCGCGACTTATCCAATGGTAAATGGTTGAAGGCGCAACCGAGTGCCAAGCCTATTCCTAAACAGGCTAAGGTAAATTCGCCAACTCCACGAGGTGATACCGGTGACCAAGGTGCGTGATGTTTTGGTTGACGCCGAGCTTCACCGTCACATCGCTGCAATCTACATGTCTGCCTGGCGACACATTACGGACAAGTTTGGCGTTGCTGGCGAGCGGCACGGAACTATTAGCATTGATGGCAAACCAACTACAGCTCTAAGTCGTGCCGTTGAGACCACAACGTATGAATTACTTTTTGCTGCCAATGAGCAGAACCGGCTCGTAGCAAAGTTGTTATCAGCGAACGTTGTCGAAAAGCCAGGTCGTACGCGCCGGTCCACTGCCTCCACTCACAAGCCTGGAACGAGCCGCGCGGGATAAGGAAAATCGCAAAGTAGAACTGGCACTTTGGAATAGGATTCCTAGTCGGAGATGACGTCGTCTGGCTGTGGCACATACGCCCGCTACCCCGTCGCCTCAACCACAACCCCTTCATCCACCAGGTTTTGCCACTGCCGCGCCAGGCTCAGGGCAAAGGCTTCGTCTTCGATTTCCACACCAGCTTCGAAATTGCGCGTCTGCCCGCGCTCGGTGAAATTGGCAGACGTAATAAGTGAGAGCTGATGGTCCACCACAACGCATTTGGCATGCAGACTCACTAGGCTTCCTTGACTTGCCGTGCGCGGATCGAAGAAAACCCGGGGCCTAGCTCCGGCAAAAGGCCAGAGAAGCTCGAAGAACAGGGACACCGTGGCGTTGCCTTTCGACAACGGATCGCTGCAGTACTGCAGGGGCATCGACAACATTGCGAAGTCGCGTCCCTGCTGACGAGCCACCTGCTTCAACCGCTCTAGGAGTTGCCCGACATCGACGAATAGTTGTACCGACACGCCGTGCTCGGCCATGACACCATGAAGGGACTCAAAGAGCTGGGCGCTCTGGTCGAAGCTGTAGCCCGCTATGAGAATGTGCTTTCTGGCTCGCGCGAACAGCTGTGGCAAATAGATCTTGGTGTGTCGCGAGTGGCTCAGTCTCGGATCGTCCCCGGTCCATACCAAGGTCAACTTGGGGCTCTGCCTGTTCTGTCGTTCGCACAGGACCGCCTCAATCACGGCACGAAGGGCTTTGGAGTCGAGTTCTGCATAAGGCTGCAGAGTGGAACCTAGTGCGCCTAGTCCTCTGGCGGACAGTGCCGCGGAAACGAATGCGGCATCGAACTCGCGGCTTTCAAGCATCTGTAGCAGCGCCATGAGATCTCCGTCGGAGACGCGACTCAGACCGATACTCATGGACGCTCCCGGAAGAAAGCCATGTTCTCAGGCTTGCCCAGCGTGGGCACGACAAGCGCACGGTCGAGGTACCGGTTAAAGCGCTCACAGGCCGGCTCAGCGACGAATAGGCACCCATGGCAAGCCGCTCCCTCCAGGTAGCGCCCCGACGGATCGCCTGGCTCGTGATGGGCGCAGACGGGATCGTTGGAGCAAAGAGTGGCCATATCCCAAGCGCGCTGCAAATGCTTCTGCAGGTGCCGGCCCTGCTCGACTAGTCCCCCCAACGTCCCTTCAGTACCACTCGTGCCGGTCATGATGAGGACAGCTGCCATAGGCAGTGGTTCGGTTGCTGGTGCGCAGTAGATCCGCTCACTCAGTGCAGCCGCGGAATAGCCGCATTCGAGGGAAATGCTCGACATGAGCAAATGCGATAGCGAATGCAGCAGGTAGAATCTGGCCCCTGGAAAGGCCTGGCGTTTCACGCTCGAAAATTCCTTCTCGAACCCGGCCTTGAGCTCGTTCTCACGCGCAATCACCTCAGGTTGACGACGTTCCCAATCCTGGACCTTGTTCTCGTCGAGACAGAGGAGGATACCCTCGCCAAAGATCTCGCTGGCTGGAAGCCAGTTCGTGGTGAGTCCAATTGGTTGCATCTGCGATGCGTCGTCGTAGTCCCCTTGCAGGTTAGGGGGCGTTGCAGAGAGCCGGGTCAGACCGATCTGCGTCTTGACCTGGCGCAGCTTCTTGACGAGCACCACTCGCTCAATCGCACTCTGTGGCGACAATGGCACTGTGGCGAGTTGACAGGCGAAGAAGTTCTCGTCCCGTGGCGGCAGCTGCCCTGGAATTTCCTCCTTGGCCTCGAGAAAGACTTTGAATTCCGCCGTCCGTAGCGCGTCCCTCGTCGGCGATTTGCCGGACTTGACCGTCGCCACGGCCGCCAGAACATCGGCATCATCGATACCCTTCAGTGCGGCAGCAACGACAGGCACCTGACGAAAGGTCGGGAGATTGGCAGTGTTTGCTACTTGCAGCATGGGCCAGATATCAGCCTGACTTACCATGTCAAGGATCTCCATTGTCTTGTCCGGAATCGATAGAGCGCTCACCGGCTGAGAGAAATAGGCGCTGCTCGCGGTACGCACCAGAAGCTGCAGCTTTTCACCGCATTCCTTCTCGTCCTTGCCTTCGGGACCGAGCCATGGCCGCTCGCCGCGGCAAATAGGCATGATCTTAGGCTCGCGACCCTCAGAGAGTTTTCGCTCGGCCCCGCAGGTCCGACACTTCACCAAGATCCGCGAGAAGTCACCTGAAGGATCCTCATCCAGAATGAGGTCTTGAGCGCTCGGTTCGCATCGAGTCTCCGCATTGACGTGTACGAACCAGTTCCAAGGAAACTCCGCGAGATGGCCCTTCTTGCAGGTCACCACGAAACGAACCGGCACGCAGGGCGACTCGACCGTGCTCCTGCAGCGGTGCATATAGCGCTTGGTCTGCTTTTGCATTTCAAGGTTCTGCATTGGCGTGAGTGCACGGCAATGTTGACAGACCACCCAAGAAGGAAACTCCGCGACAGCGATGCCATTGTGACGCCCGGCCGAGTCTTCGTCGCCTGCAGGCGGCAACCGAAAGGCCTTATCGAGGCTGAGAGTAATCCCCATCGACTCCATCCGCGGTGCTACTGCGTCCCGCAGGCGAGGCTCATCGATAAAACCACCGTCCTTGAACTTGTCGTAACGCCAATAGTCGAGGCCACCCACGAGGACCGCGTGCTCCAAAAGATCCACCATGGAACCGGGGCCAAAGGTCGTGATGACTTGACTGAGCCGAATGCGACCATCGGGTGGCTGGTGACCGGACTTCGCCGACTTCTTTGCGGCCATCAGCCCGCTCCCTTCCCGAGCCTACGCCCAACGACCCAGAAGTGGGCGGCGTTTTCTACATCGCGCATCGATGTAGGTGCTGTAAAACGTTCATCCAGAGTACCGGGCGGGGCGCGCTCTTCATCGAGCACCGTGCATAATAATGGCTTGCCACCTGTCTTGTCCCGGTCGTACCTGGAGTATCTGCGCTGCTTTGGTACCTCGGCGGTAGAAGTAACGAGCTCGGTCCAAGCATCGAGGAGATTGCCCCCAACTTTCCTAAGATCATCGAGCGCTCGCTCGCTTGCCGCCTGACTGACACCCGGTTGCCCGGCTCCGCGCTTTGCGATTACCTCAATCAACTCGTTTGCCAACTCTCGATATTTCGGCAACAGCATCGCCCCCTTGCCTGGGGTGAGTGTGGAGTTTGCGAACCGGATCATAGCCGTGAGTGCTCCGACATAGCCGCGCTCCAGGGCTGGCCCCGAGAAGGGCGTAACGCTGGTCGCTTCGACGAACCGGTAGAAACTCCGATGATATGCCTCGAAATGCTCGTAATGGGAGCGATCCCGTGGCTTGTGGATGTTGAACGCCGTCACGACAAGTCCCGGCCATTTTGCTTGACGGCCTACGCGGCTCGAGGCCTGGATGTATTCGGCCGTCGTCTTCGGTTGTCCAGCAACCACCATCAGACCAAGACGATCAATGTCGATACCGACGGATATCATGTTGCTGGCCAGCAATACGTCCACCGATTGTTCTTCGGCGTAGTGCTTGTTTAAGCCGGTCCTTGCTCCGCTTGATTTTGTCCGTGCTTTCGCGACTAGTCAGCTCCACAGGTTCGAAGTCCCGAATGCGATTCTCGAGCCAGTGATGCGACCCCTTGGCGTTCACTGGGAGAGTGTCTTCCGCTCGCTTGATGCGCCACAGGACCTCATCCTCAACCAAGCGGCGCATCCCACCGAGCTCTCTCAAGCTATTGAAGTACCCGACGAGCGTCATGTAGCAATCTGCCGTTTGATCGGGGGGAAGCGATGGATCGTAATTCTTCATCGCGGCGGCCAGCAGCCCGCGGTAAACTCGCAGGAGCAGCGCTTTCATGCTGCGCCCTTGAGCTGCCACTCCAATGTAACGGCGGCCGCGGTTCTCGTGGTCTACCTTTGCGAAGAACGTCTCCGAATCGTCGATCCCGGGAGGTGGAAAGACAGTTAGTTCGTTGGCACTCCTTCCGTACAACGCTCGGATCTGGGGCTCCGCGCGTCTTACAGTTGCCGTTGCAGCCACGAGCTTTGGTCGGATTGGGCCGTCAGGGGTGATCCTGGTGCAGAGATGGTCAATGGCCGTTTCATAGAGGCCGACCATTGTTCCGAGCGGCCCTGAGATGAGGTGAAGCTCGTCCTGAACGATCAGTTCCGGCGGCAACAGCCCGCCAGGAAGGCTCTTGCCAGTCTTGGGAGACGTGTCCATTGGGCCGAAGAATCGCCTGCCGTCCCTGGCCGTCACCTTCCCGAAGAGCATCCCGGACTCCCCTCGCCAAGGGAGCATCGCGAACTTGTCTACAGTGGCGATAAGGAAATTCGGCAGCTCCCGGTAAACCTGTTCGTCGACGAAAACCACCGGGATCCCCTCTGGGTGGTTAGCGCAGGAAAATTCACAGCTTTCGTCGAGACATCCGACCCGAACCTCGTCTGGCGAAGTTTTGCCAGGCAGCAGGCTCAGACTCGACGAAGCCAATTGTTTCCCACACCAGGGGCAGTTTGGTAGGGGGCAAGGGCTCTCACCAACTCCATTCCTGTAGTTTGTTACTTGCTTGCTGACTTCGTCGATCGTGTTGGCGGTCGCGGTGCGCCCCACCCAGAGACCGACGGAAAATCGGCAGTCGCCTAGCTCTGCAGGAATGCGCCGACGCTCGGATTCGAGGGCACAAATGAGCGTGGCGGCACGACTCAACTGGTCCAGCGTCAATAGCCGCAGCGTGTAGCGCAGAAGCACTGCAACTCCGAGACCACCATCGGGTGACTTTGCCCGTCGTAGCCGTCGAAGCACGAGCGTGAACGCAATGACGCCAAGATAAGCTTCCGTCTTTCCGCCGCCAGTCGGGAAGAATATGAGTTCGACCTGTTTTCGATCGGGATGTTGACCATCCGCTATGCCCTGTAAATTCAGAAGCACGAAAGCCAACTGGAAAAGACGCCACCTCGGCGCCTGGCCCTCGGGATAGCGCTCCGGGCTGCGTCTGCGTGCCGCGGTGGCCATCGCTTGGTTAGCGAGACAGAAGGCGCGGCGATATTGATCTTTCTCTGCCAAGAGCTCAATCCCCGCAACGATCCGGGCCCGGACCACTTCCGCCCGATCCATCAACTCCTTCCGAGTCTTCGAACGCGCGCCATCACCGACATCGGCCTCCCTTTGTCTTGCGATCCAATCACCATAGGCGTCTGGAAGCCGAGATAGCCGCTCCCGAACCTCCTCACCGCTCTTGATGGCCGCCAGCTCCTCCATGTTGACGCAGACGTCGCCCTCTTCATGAGGAATGACGGGGGGGACCTCGTAGCTTGGGATCCAGGTGGTTTTCACCCGTCGAACCGGCTGTTGTCCAGGCTGAACTTCGACGGCGATGTTGTGCCCTACGGCGTACTCGCAATTATTTCTGAACTGGAGATCGGCAATGCTCGAGTCCCAATCCTCGCTGCCCTCACCAGTATAATCGGGGCGCGCGACGATTCCCTCCTCGCAGGTGAGCTCCATTTCCACCTGAAAGATGAACTCGACATCACGTTGTCCTTGCTCACCAGCACTTCTTCGATTGACGAGAAATAGCGCCAATGCCTGAGTACCGGCGGCAACCCCACGCGATTTGTCAACAGGCTGCAAACGGCCCTCAAGGACAAGACCCGTAGTGTCTTTGAGATGGATACCGCTCTCGAGTTGTTGCCGGTCAAGCGGAATCAGTAACTCAATCGTCTGCTTGGGCTTGCGTCGCCAACGTGGCTGCGGGCGCTTCTTGTCCGACACGCGAACCTGCTCAACGAAGTACTCGGCGAACCGCACGAAGACCTGAACCGACTTGGCCGCCGCGGGCAATAGGACGCTGATGCCAACGGACGCCGGCCAGAGATTGCGTCCTTTGGGTTCCTCCTGAGCAGAGCCGTGAGTCTCTTCCTCGTTCTCGTCGTCACCGATGGCCAGTGGATCGTCCTCCGCGACCTCTTCTGGAGCACGCTCTGCCTCCGGAGACAGAAAGCCAGTCAAGTAATGCCGTGAAGGTGGCAGCTCGAGCAGCTCCTGTTCCACGATGGCATCTTCATCGAGCTGGTAGGGGCCGATGAGAATCGGCGTAGAGGGCTCGAACCAAGTGGTCGCGGGGTGCTGTGTCGGTCGGCATAAGATTTCCTGGCCATCGAACCGTACCGGAAACCGAACAGTGGGAGAACAAATTACCGGTGACCGTCGGTTAACCTTTGGCTTTGGCTGCCCTGCGCTTCGTGGAAGTGTCAGCACTTGGACTCGCCTTCCTCATCCCCGGCCCCTTTGCCTCCCGTGCCCGCCGCAATCCAGGCCCCTCCTTCTGAACGCTTGAGGAGGCTCTCTGGGCGTTCAGAGCAAATAGGCGCCCAGCCACTGCGTCCGCGAACTCGACGGTAGCCGAGCTCTGATAGGCCGGCACTGCGACGTCAACCCAGCCGTAAGCCTCGAGGACCACCCGATCCAGTTCCTCGTGACAACGCCGCAGGAACTCGATATCCGCGTCGCCGCTATCGGGGTCCGCGAGTAAATTGTAAGTCTGGGTCATCCCGAGCCTGCGCTCACGCATGAAATGCGCGCGCCTCGAATAGAGATCCTCGCCAGCTGCCTCGAGACTTGGAACCACCTCTCGAGGATCTCGATCTGGGAAAGGGAACGGCGCAAAGCAGTCCCCGGCCGAGTACCGCAAGCCTTCGCCCATGTGTGTCGCTTGCAGTTCCACCCATACCCGGTGAATCCGCGACTGCAGCACCGCAAATGCGCTCGCACTTGGCAGAGGGAACACCACCACCTGCTCAGAAGGGGTCCAGTTCGAAGGTACAAATGCAAAACTGGAATGCTTGCTGACCCTGCCTGTGGCGAGAAAGCGCGGGATGCGATCTGCGTGTTGGCGAAGCTCACGCCGGACATTCGCGAAGCGCCACCAATAGCGTCGATGTTCGGCATCGGCGCCCGTGGACTTAAGGCGCTCGCGCTGGGGCCGCACATGCTCTTCAAGGATCGCCAAAGCATTGGGAAAGCGTCGAGCTTCTTCCAAGGACGAGTCCCTGAAGTCAACGACATAGCGCTGGGCCTGCTGGTCAACGGAATTGTTCAAATCATCGCCAACGAGAAATGGCCTAACGACAGCCTCTTCTTCGGGATGCGCCGCCAGAAATGCCTGAGCTTCCCCTGGCGACATCACGAAGCCCTCGCCGCGAAGGAAGCAGCCGACCAGCGCGAGCCCGGCATTCTCGGGCAATGCCGATGGCTCCGGCCATTCATTGCCCTCTCGCAGTCGCGAGTTGATGGCCTTGACTACCCTGCCATCTAGCCACTTGTCGCTATCGGACACATTGGGAAGACCACGCGCCATATGCAGGGTGGACACCAAAACCTGGGCAGGGCCCGGCCAAGGAACACCCGTCGTAGCTGCGTAGATTTCAAAGGGCGATTGTTCGGCGACCATGCGCGCCAGAATCGTTCGTCTGTTATCTCCCTCGGCGATTGAATCCGTCGCAATCAACCCCATCGTTCCACTTGGCGTCATTAGCTCTGCCGCGCGATGGAAGAAATAGCCGACGTAGTCCGTATCGCCCGTGCCCCCGTAGACCTCAGTCAGCCAATCCGTGTAGCGTTCACCGTAGACGCTGGCTATGCGGCGTCCGCCGAGGAACGGCATATTGCCACCGAAGGCTTGGATGCCATGGGTTTCAGTTAGCACAATGGCGAGCTATCAGAATCGCTCGGGGGGATTGGCTCTGTCAACCGTGATGAGATAAATTCTCGATTCCCACCTATTTGAGCTACGAACTCACGACAAATTCGAATCGACGAGTTGTCGCTGTGCAATGCTCACTAACACATCCGGTTCGAGCCGTTCCCTGTGAACCTTGGCAAGGGCTAACTGCATGATTTCAGATACATTTGATACAATATTGTCCTTACAAAGCGTTCCAGGTCGAAAGTATTTCTCGACAACATGATCGGAGCCGATTCCAGGTTTGTAGACACGCGGCGTACCTAAGCGACTCGACTGAAACATTTCTGCGCGCTCTAGTTGGTAACTCAAGCCGGTCGCTACCAACTCAAACCATATCATGGAGTCTGACTTCGAGACAAATTCTGAGGCGAGCCAAAAACAACGGACCATGTCATCGATAGTATCGGCAACGCTGTAGCGGTCAGGGGCAACGACCATTGGGAGAGACGTACCCATCCCGAGTATTCCATCTGTCATCCAACTCCAACAACGATAGTATCGATAATCGGGGTCCGTGTTGAAGACGATTGCTCGTCGAGGATCGGGATCCTCCAGCTCAGCATCATGTTCATTTGGAAATGCAGTTCGAACTAGATCCATGAAGCTTCGTTCGTCGATTGTCAGGAAGGAAGACCGCTGCAATACGGAGGACACAAGTCTAATCTTACAGAAATGCTCTACGTGACGAATTTGCCCCGCCGTTCTGGGATCTGTTTCGTGCAGTGTCAAACTTGATATGTAGTATGGATGGCCAAACTCCTGTGGTCTTCGAATAACGCGTGCGGCGACGTGATTATTGGCCGATTCCGACTCTGGGGAAGCACCGGAATTGTCTGTTTCATCAGGTCCTTCATTGGCTTCTGGCGGCAAAGCAAATGGATCCTTGGGCCCGACTCTCACAACATTACTAACGCATCCCTCGAAATCCCCAGCAGTCATCCAATCTCGCGAGTCCTCGGCATCGCACCGTAGACCCTTCTTAAGTGTGTCGTGCAGCAAACCTCGGTCGCCGGTTGCATCGTTCGTTGGTCGCAAAACATGAATCCCGGCAACGTCAGTAAATAGCTTTGTATCCCCGAGCACCACAAATACGACGCGTTGGCGATCTCTTCCGAATGCCATGCCAGCCTCAAAAATCACGTTAGGGCGAGCTTGCCATCGAGCGAGAGCTTCATGTTCATCAGTGTCCTTGCGGAGATCCGGTCGCAACGACGAATACTCATCCGGCGTGAATAGCGCAACAATTCCTTGCGCCCTTCGCATGCCTTCTTCGACGATATCAGCAATCGTCGGCGTACCACCCATCTCTGAGCGAAGCTCGCCGAAATTTATTGGCTTGAGCCCACACGCCCGGAGAAACACACCCATCGCCGTCCAAGCCAGTTCGTTGCGGCCGTGTATTACAAAGACGGATTTCGGATCCGGATATGCTTCTGTCATGGCCTAGAGACGCCCGCATTGCCCCGTCGGGTAATGATCTCCGCTGGCGTCACCAGAACCACATTCTCCCCATCCGACTCAACCAACTCGGTACCGGTGGCAATTGCCAAGTCCTCGGCGCGACGCTTGGCGCGACGCAGCGCTGCAAGTACGCCGTCAATGCGCTTTTGCTGGCCAGTGTTGGCATTTGTGGGAGCGTTCACGAATGGCCTCCGGATTCGATAATGATGGGCTCCGGCCCGGAATTGTCCAGCAGGACCCATTCATCCGCCAAATTCTTGTAGATTCGCTCGAAGTTTTCCCTCCCTGAGATGAACCTCCGCCGGATTACTTGGTCCGATACCGAATGCCCACCTTGTCGAACCCGTTGCGCTACCCGTTCAATGGCATGCTCGACTGAAGTCAGCGCCAAGAAATAAATCGTTACTGAATAACTTTGTGCCCGCCATCGAGGAATCGAGCGGGCGAAGCTTTTGCCAGCCAGCGTAGTCTCAAACGCAAAACTCTCGCCACGAGCCACGTGCTGGTCAATAAGTTCGAGCATCAATCGGCCCGCCCTGATCGCAGCCTGCTCAGGTTGGAAAGGCGAAATGCCGGCGGCAATGAGGTCAGCGTTGATGAACGTAAGGCATTGGGCTTCAGTGGGTAGGTATTCACGAGCAAATGTGGTCTTGCCGGCGCCGTTGGGGCCCGCCAGGATAAAGATGGTTCCATTGCCGTCAGTCATCCAGTTGCATCCTCGTCTTGTATGATGCCTGCAGTGGAATTGCCCATGGTCAAGTCCAGCACTAGCACTCGAATTTGTCGTCCATCAGTGCTCAATTCGAGCGCCTTGGCCTCAAGTAGAGTTGCAATGTCTGCCCTATTGCGTTTTCGTGTCGCACGCTGGCGCCAGTCCTTGCTGTCCCAATTGGCACACGCGAACCACCCAACAAGATAGATACCGCAGTGAATGTTACCGTGCGCAAGGTAGCGATTCCGAAGTTGGTTCTCTACGTCTGTCTCAAGACTGGGATTCCACGAACCTTTGGCCTCGACTACAACCTGGAATGTCTGATGCTTCTCGACATATGTCGCTTGAATTAGCAAGTCGATATGTTCGCCCGCTCTGTCCGCATCGTGGGGGCGAATTTCAACCTCTCGATTGACTACGGTACCACTGAGTTGGCGCCGAAGGAATCGCGCCAGGTGATCCGAAAAGTCATTTTCGTCTTTCGGCCGGTATAATTTGTGCCTGTCAACAAATGAGTTACTCCAGAGGTCGCCAACGGCTGGAGTCTCGCCCTGAATTTCAAGCTGGTAAGCCTCGAGTGCCTCAAATACCACAGCCAGCAGCTGCTCATCGCTACTGACCAAACGAGAGCCTCCGTTTGCAAAGAATCGGGTAAAGTCCGCTGAGCTTAGGGGGCTCCAGGAATTCTCGAGCATCTGTTGAGTAGCCCGCGAGTAAGCATATTTCAGCAATGTGCTCTCGGGAAATAAGAGTTGCAGTCGCTGTAGCTGTTGCACGGCTTCGGCGGTTCCACGATTGGCAAGTCGAGTTACAAGGCCTTGACGAAACCGGCTTTCGAAACTGAAATCGTCGTCTTCGTCTTTGATGATTGGCACATGCTGCTCGAGCCACTCGAACAAACTTGATAGTTGAGTGTCCGCAAGAGTCGCGCCCCAATCCTCATCGTGTAGCTTGTCATGAAGGTTAGGAAAGATTTGCCAGGCCAAATGGGGTTCTAGTAGGCATATTTGCCATGCTAGCTCCCATGAGTCGGACCTACCGTCTCTTGCCAATATTGGCGCAATCTGCTCG
The DNA here is from genome assembly GCA_963819085.1 of uncultured delta proteobacterium. Classification (GTDB taxonomy): domain Bacteria; phylum Myxococcota_A; class Polyangia; order Polyangiales; family Polyangiaceae; genus FEN-1139. The sequence continues at coordinate 21,076 of CAWFUX010000027.1, read as the reverse complement.
CGGCACCTGGCAATCGACACGAGCATTGCATTAGATCTCCACCAGTGTCTTTCATTGCCTTTGTTGCGATCTCCATTTCGCTTGCGCCGGATAAGTCGCGACCAGCGCTGCTTCCGAGGATCCTTTGACTCACTTCTAACGTGCGCGGCGGCCCACTTCACTGCTCGCTCGCGGTCCACAATTAGCAAGCCCTCAAGCAACATACCGACGCCTTTCCTGTTACCGAGCTCTTCGGCTAGTTCAACAATCGCGTCGCAAACTGTGCCCTCCTTTGGCAAGTAGTTCCAAATTGCTGGCGAGGAGTTCTGACGCACGTCGCGCTCAAGGACCCAACGCAGTGACTCAAGAAACTTACTCTGGTTGGCAGTAAAGCCAAGCATCATCAGAATACGATGCGCGGCCCGATCAGTTTCGTGTTCCAGATAGTACACGGACAAAGCAACGACAGCGTTGATGCAAATGCCCGAATATCGCGCTAGTCGCTCTGAGTCTGGGGTTTTCAAATGGAGCAACCGCAACGAAAGGTAGGCAACCCAAGGACCCGCGCTCTTTTCGTGTTGAGTTTTGCGACTCGGCACAATCGGAGAATCGTGCTGGCGTATCAAGTATTGTTCCGCGCATGCTACAAGCCTCGAAGTTTCCTCATTGGTTCGCTCCGTCAAATGAAATATAGACTCGAGATATCCCAGTTGGCCGGATTTTGCTTCGCCGTTTGCGTTTGTTACGTACTGCAACCAACTATCTTCATCTCCCGCCGTGGCGTTAGTGAAGAGCAACTCTCGTTTCTGTTTGGCGGCTGATTTCTCTTCCTGTTGCCGTTTGAGAAATTCAAAGTGTCTAATCTCACTTTGGTGCACGGCTTTCTGAGTCGCTGCTTCTTCTGAGTCAAGCTCCACCCAACGTGGAATTGGTAGCAACGGTGACTCGCGCTCGTCCCCAATTTCGTTCAAAACCAAGGCAAGCGACGACCGAGTCGATGTTTGCCCGACAAGACGGTATATTACATGACAGAAATATTCCTGCGCACTGCCCTTCGTGTTTCTCCACTGCTCCAGTAGCCACGGTACGTCTTCGTCCGTTGCGAACGGGGCCTCCCCGAATGGACTGACCGTCAAGAAGGCGTCGTGGGACGGGTCGTTGGTAATTTTCGAAAGCTCGCCCAGCAGAAGTCTAGCTTTGAGCCGACCTGGGTCAACGACAGCCATGTCAATCTCAGGATCGCGTTCGTTGTTGCGAAATATTGGTTGAGCCTTCTGGAGTAGGTGCAATACGAGCGCTGCCAGTGCAGTTCTGACCTGCTCATTTTCGGCCTGATCGAGTGCGGTCCGGCAAATGGAGGAGGACAGTTTTTCGGTGGACAGCCAGTCATAAAGATGCCCTTGGCGACCCAACTGATCAACCCACGCCAGCGCATCTAGAAGATTGGCCGACTGCAACGAGTGCCGCAGGTTCCACAGAAAGTGATCATATCCGCCAGTATAGAACGACTTGATAGGAGTAGTAAGAAATTGGAAAAGCTCTTTCGAACTGATCCAGCGCGGCCAGAGGTTCTTTAGGATGGCACCTCTCACATCGTCAGGCACTTTCTCAGCGGCGTCCGATTCAAGCAGACTGCGCATCAAAATTGCAACTTGGCTCGCGTCGGGCGCCATGAGAAACGCTGCATCGATTGATTCAGCGCGAATACTCGCACTCATCGTCTTATTTACCGCGAGGGCGCAGACGGCTGGCGCGAGGTCAGCGAGTTCGTTACTGGCGGCGATGGATATCGCCCTTTTTAGCGCGGCGAGATTGGTGTTGCTGTCGGAAATGTAGGGACTGAGCTGAAGCGACAATTGGGGATGGGAAAGCCTTCTGGCTTCATCTCGACTCAGCCAATCAGTCGATTCTAAAGAGGCAAACCGTCTAAGAAGAGTCTCTGTAGCTACGGCACGCTGACCATTGGTTGCCATGTCGGATCGGATCGCCACAAACGTTTCTGGAGCATATCGGGAAAGCAGGTTAGCCACGCGGGGGTCCATGGCACCGAGCCAAGTGGCCACACCTGCCAACTGTGGCACCAATGCGCTGCTATTGGACGGATGAAATAAGAGCTGCCGAAGCTGTACTTCAGAAATCGCAGAACGACTGATCCACCTAGCCGTCAAGAATTCTGGAAAGGATTGGTGAAACCAACCCCACGATCCTTGGCTCCTTCCGGAAAACAGACCCGTCCGGAGAGTTTCGCGCACGACACCCTCGCTGAGGCTGGGCAAGATGTGCACCAACTCGAGAATAGGTAGTTCTGAGTCCAGCGAGGCAATGGAGGCATCCACTAGATGACCACGGCGACACAAAATGCAGATTGCAGCAATCTCGGCCGCCCGATCCAGCATGACTGTCGCGTCAAGTCGGTGGGGTTTAATCGGCTTCGTGTCACTGTGTTCTTGGCAGAGTTCTAGACACGCCTTTTCGTAAATTTCAGCCGGCGAACTCGGCAGATTCACATTTTTCTTGTAAAGAGTCAGCAACAAACGCAGAGTCATCGGGACGGCAGCGAGGGCTCCTAGGCCCCCGCGGTGAACAGCATCAAGGAATTCATTTCCGTCTACGCCACGCGAGCCCGCGATCGCGGCGACATCTTGGCGCCGAAGTGGTTCTACGTGGAAATACTTCACTTCATCGCTAGAGAATATCTGGGGCAACTCTGCCTTGAGAACTTTGGGCCACTCTGCCGCGCGGCATGCCATCTCGAGCCGCAACTGCGCTGCGGGTCCCTTGCGGAGCACACCCCAGAACAGTCGTGCAAAATCCGAATTGTCAGCTTCATCGATGCTATCGATGATCAAGTGCAACTCGCGCTGCCCGTGTTGCCATGCGAGCACCTCCGAACACTCAAGCACCGCCCTAGCTGAATCACACCGAAGATCGAACGCGACCGCCTCTTCGCCGATAGCATGACGTCGAAGTGCCATTACCGTGCTTTTGCCAATGCCCGGCTCCCCTAGCAGCACTGTGCAACGCGACTCCAGGATATCCTCAAGCCTCACGGTGTGTGGAGAGGCAATTTTGCCGTATAAGGTATCGATGTCTGGTAAGAATCCGTGGTCGTGAACGCTGGGCGCGGTGCCGCCTGGTCGGACGAATCGTTCAACGATGACATCTTGCGATGCCAATGCCTCGCCCCTGCATTGCAGACTATCCGTCAAAACAACGACCCCTGCCCCCCCGATTCATCCTTTACGGAACTCTTCTTCCCACCCTTCGCCCCAGCTTTAGTCGCGTTCACCGCCCTCTTCGCCTTCCCCGACGCCGCAGCCCCAGCCTGACCACCACTCGCCGCCCATTCTTGCGCGGCCCGTTCGGCGTTCAGCACGAACAGACGATCAATGACCTCATCCTCGAATGCCTTGACGGCAGCGCGCTCAGCGTCGTTCTTCGGGCAATAGGGCGGCACCTCGATGTCGGACCAGCCGTAGGCGTCCAGCACGGCGCGGTCCATGTCTTCGTGAAGCGAGCGGAGCGCTAGGATTCGCGCATCGTCGTTGCTTGCACTCTTGAGGGCATTGCACGTCTTGGTGAGGCCTTGATTGGTGTCAGCCATGAAACCATCGCGTGCTTCATACAGACGCTTTCCAATTGGTTCAAGCGTTGGGATTGACGTTCTGGGGTCTGACTTTGGAAAGGGAAATGTCTCGAAGCAATCGGAGGGTGTATATCGCAGATCCGTCTTCATTGAGGACGACAGCAGTCGAGCCCACCCTTCATGAACACGTGATTGCAAAACAGCAAAGGAACTATAGCGGGCAAGCGGAAACACGTTGAGCGTGTGCGCGAAGATGCGGTCCGGCGATTGAAACGCGAATATGAGATGCTTGCTCACCTGTGAATTAACCAAGCAGCGTTCGAGCTTCCCGATTGCCTCGTATAGCGCGTCTCTACGGGCAGTGAATTGCCACCAGTACTTCTTGCCATGCCCACCCATTCCGGTATTTGTCCGAACACGCTCACGCGCGGGACGAACCATAGTTTCAACTCGCTGAAGTAGTTCCGGCCACTGTCGCGCTTGGTCAAGCGACATTCTCCCAAACGTGATTACGAATCTCTCCGCCTCCTGTTTGGCGCTTGAGTTCAGTTCTTGGCCTCCCAGGTAGGGCTTAATGCGTTCCGCGTTACGTGACGCGCTCCGAATGAAAAAGGCACGTTCTTCAGGCGTTAGAATAAATCCCTCGCCATCGATTCTTGGCCCCAAGGAGACATCAATATCGTTCGGTGCCAGCAATGACGGTTCTGGTCTCTCTTGCTTCGGTTCCAAACGAGAATTTATGACGGCAACGCTGTGCCCATTGAGCCGCGGGCACGCTCTTGAAACAGTCTGACCGACTGCCAAATGGACAACCGATACTGTTACCACTGCGTCACCGGGCCAAGGCAGATTGGCTTCCGCAGAGATGATTGTACAGCCTTGCTGGGTTAGGAAATGAAGTCCCGTCGCTCGAGTGTCGCCTTGCCCTATGGTGTTAGTCGCAATCAGCCCAATTGTCCCATGCATACCAATTAGTTTGAAAGCCCGGCGAAAGAAGTGAGCCGAAAGATCAGCATTACCGTGTGCCGACGCATGCAAGCTAAGCAGCCAATCGAGGTAGCTGTCGCCAAAGTTTGAGGAAATGTTGCTCCCACCCATAAACGGCGGATTCCCAATAAACGCCTCAACGTAAGCCGCGCCATTCCGGCGCCCTCCATCTAAAGGGTCGGGCCGCTCCGCGTAAAACACCTCCGGGAATTCGACCATCCAGTGAAAGGGTACTTGAGTTCGTTTGAGTTCCGCCTGCAGCCCCCGCAGTTCCGACAAAATCTCGTCCGCGTTGGCGGCGTCACCGCGACGCTCCGAACCCAACCATTGCTCGACTAGATCGAGCCGGCGATTGCGTTCCTTTTCGCGATCTTTGTCTTTGGCTTGCGAGAAGAACGCACCGATAACGAGGTCGCCAATCAGGCGCACTCGGTCGAGGGCATCCTCGGCGTCTAGCAACAACCGCTCTTTCTCGCGCTGAGCGGTCCACGTTCCCTCGGAGGCGAGTTCGAGGATCTGCTGGCGGATCCCGATGGCTTCGCCCAACGCTTCATTGAGGAGGTTGGCACTGGTTTCCACCTGTTTGTCGGGTTTCCAATGGAACGCTCGCAGCTGGTCGAAATTCAGCCCCACCAGGCTGTCGCCGTGCCGCAACGCATGGTCCACGAACGTGAACGGCTCCTCACGCGCCATGGTCACCAACCAGAGCGACAACCGCGCCAGCTGCACGGCGTACTTGTTCTTGTCGACGCCGTAGAGGCAGCGTTGCGCGACGAGGCGGCGGGCGTGGTTGACAACGTTGTCATGGGCGTCGGCGATGACTTCTAGGCGGCCTTCGCGCGTCCATGCGGCAACCACGTGATCGGCTAGGTAACGGCAGGCGGCTACTAAGAACGCTCCGGAGCCCATGGCTGGGTCGCAAATGACGAGGGTGAGCAGCTTGTCCGATGCGGGCGTTTCGCCCATGGCCTTGATGAGAGGCTCTAAGGTGCGCTCGACGATAGGCTCGGTCAGCTCGCGCGGGGTATAGTGGCTACTAGTGCGGCGGCGTTCAGGGCCGGGTTGGATGACGAGGGTGGCAAAGGCTGCCCGTTCTGGGTTACGCCCGCTCAGGGGTTCCAGGGCTGTGAGTACTTCTTCGGTAGTCTTGGTCTTGGCCAACGCAGCAACGATTTTTCCGGCAGCTGCCTTGTCGAAGCCGAGCTCATCCTCGAGGTAGCTCTGGCGCTGCGGTTTCGGCTGGGAAAGCAAGGCCTCGGCTTCCACCCAGACGCGGGCCGAGCCTTTCTTGCTCCCGAGTTTGATGCGAACCGCTGGACTCACGAGTCGCTGCACAGCGAAGCCCATGAGGGCTTCATAGACGCTGCCGATCTGCTCGACGTCGAGGGCCTTGTAACTGAGGCGTTGGCCGTCGAGGTAGAGGAGCTTCTGCAGCACGATGAAGATGGTCTGGTCGTTGACGCTCGGAACTTGAACGGCGGCACGTTCTTCGGGTTCCGTGATGGGCGAGCTGCCTTCGGGGCCCCAGCCTTCGAGGAAGGGGTATTGGTTCGGATCGAACAAGTCACCGCGACGGGCAGGGATCTCGTAGTTCACTGCATTTGACGCCGAGATACACCGTGCGAAAGAGGCTTACCAGGCGCGCGTAACCGCCGAAGCGACGGTGCATCGTGTCGGGGTAACGGCCTTGATCGGCTTGAAGTTGGTGGAAGAGGCCAAGGAGGCTGTAGTGCGACTCGAAAAGTGGCGATTCCACCGGAAGCAGCGCGCGATCCTCGCAGTAGAGCAGGAAGACTAGACGCAGGAGAACCGTCAGCAGGCCCGCGTAGAGATGGTCGTCTTCGCGCTCCAGTGCTTCGCGGACTAACCCCCTTCGATCGCGGTCATCGGCGGCGGCAAAGCCCGCCAGGAGAACTTCGAGGGCCTCGAAGACTTGCCGCGAGAGCGCGTTGGTGACATCCGCGTTGCGCTTGCGGCTCTTGGCGAGCATCGCCGGTAGTTGATGTTCGATGGCCACGCCAAACCAGCGTTTGCGCGAGAGCAGCATCACGAAGGCATCGAAAATGGTGTGGCCGTCGGTGCCGGCCATGTCAGCGATACGGAATGGAAGCCAACCGCTGGACTCGCCGTGAGGGACGTACACCAGGCGGATCTCCCAGCCGTTGCTGAGCAGCCCTAGAGGAACGCGGCACTCGCGAAGCAGGCGCTCGAATTTCGCCTGCACCGGGTAGTCCCAGGCTCCCGTCACCGTCTCGGATTTGTCTAGATGCTTGATCTCGGAGGGGACTTCCCATATCAGCATCGCGTAGGGGCGAGCTGCCACGGCCGCGGGCGTGGCATCGGCGGCGAAGGGTGATTCGGTTGCCTTGAGCCGCTTCAGCGCGCGAGTGGGGCGCAGCAACTGTTTGCCTTCGGGGACGTAGAGGGAGAGCTCCTTTGGCAAGTCAGCTTCTTCGTCGAACCGAGAAGCGTCCAGTTCCAAAATCTCCGCAAACAGCGGGGCCAGGCTTTCGAGGCGTAGCTTGTCGTTTTCTTCGAGCAGGAGGTTTCGAAAGCGCGTGTGCAGCTCGCGCGGTTGGCGCTCCAGGCATTGGGCATCGACCAGAACCGGGATCGAAACGACCAGCCCTTCGGAGGGCTGAACCATGCCGTACCATTCTTCGTGAAATCTTCTGTCGGCGTCGGTCATGGTTTCCTCACAGGCTCGTCGTAGGCCACAAATAGACGAGCCCGAGTGGCACTAGGCGTTTCAAGGTCACCCGATAAAGTCCCCGAAGATCTTCGGGCTCGGTGATGAGTTCCTGGGCACTGCGCTCAAGGCGCTTTTTCATCTCGTCACGCTCCCCTTGAAGCTGGTCCCGCTGCGGCTTTCGGTTGTCGGCATCGAATTGGGGGAATAGCTCGAGCTGTTGGGCGAGGCGCTTTTCGATTTCGACCCTTTGAGCCAACAGAATGTCACGCAGAATCCTTGGCTTCCTTCTCCCCACGGGCCGTAAGCAACTGGCCGGCGCTGTGAGCATGACTGTCGGCTTCCTCACTGATGAATCGCCACAACGTGGAAAAGTCGCTTCCGGCGGTCTCGGCCAAGCGCTTTTCAAGCGCCTTCGGGGGCCTGGGCAACTGATGGGCATGAGCTAGGAGCTCTTCCAAGTGGCTGAGTGCGTGTCGATCCTCGTCGTCGCCCCAAGGCTTGAGGTGGTCGCCGTCGCCGGATTCGCGCCAAGGCGCGCCAACGGTGATGATTTCGTCATGGAGTCGCGCTGCGCCTGGGCCGAAGAGCGAAAGCCGACCGAACGCGATCACCTTCGGTTCCCCCGAGCGGTTGTCCGGAATCAACGTTACCCGGGAGAGATCCTGCGCGCCAAAGCCTTGGGCCAGAAAGCGACCGAGGATCCGTTGCACGAAGGGATGCTGAAGATGCAAATGCACCCGCGACTCACCCATACGGTCCAGTGGGTGAAAAACAACAGGCTGTGGAGGGGTCTTACGCCATTCCCACTCAGGTTCGTCACGATGCCGCGGGCGGCGCAGGCTGTCCAAGGTGCGCTCCCAGCTCGGTGGCAGCGGCGGCAGCTCGAACGCCTCAATCCCCTCGACGGTCTGCTCGAGGCGCTTCATGGGGGCAACGCCAGCCAGCTCAAGCCCGACGTCAATCGCGTCCTGCAACAACTCCTCACGAAAGTCAATCAGCTTGCGGGAATTCTCGAGAATCTTCCGAGCATCGTCGATGTCGCGACGCAGTAGCTTCAGATCGCTGCGCTGGCTTTCGAGTTCCTCCTTAGTGGTGACGGCCTCGGTCGGCAGCTGCTCGGCCTCGTCCAGGGCCGATAGCGTCTGTGAACCGATCCCCTGCCCAAGTGCCTTCTCGATCCGCACCATCACCACTTCACCGAGAGAGCCGAGCTCCTGCTGGATCGTCTCGACCTTAGTCACCAATCGCTCCAGAACCAAATCTTCCGCGCGCTCCGGATAGACGAAGTAGTGGCAACGCACCTCGGGCGATGGCTGCAACGTGCGGTCGATACGTCCATTGCGCTGTTCCATGCGCGCCGGATTCCAGGGAACATCGAAGTGGAACAGGTCAGCACAATAATTTTGCAGGTTCAAGCCTTCACGAGCCGCATCCGTCGCGACCAAGATCCGAACGGCATTCTCCTTCGGATCGCCGTTGAACGCAGCTTGAAGTTCATCGCGCGACTCGTCACCCATCCCGCCGTGGTAGATGGCGATCCGCTCGTCCCCGAGGTGCGTCTCCTCGAACGCCTGATTCAACTGGCGCTGCAAGTAACGCATGCTGTCGCCATATTCGGTAAAGACGATGACTCGCCGATCATTCCAGCGTTTGCCCTCAAGAAGATTCTTCCTGATCCAGTCGAGCAGGGCCGACACCTTCGCGTCCGTTCGACCGCGGCTCCTGCGAGCCAGGGCCAGCATCTCGTCGAGGAGCTCCCGGGCTCTGGCTTCGGGTGTCTTCAGCGATTTACTGACCAAGGCGACTTCCTCAGCCTCATCGAGGTCCAGCTGCTCCTCATCAACGCCGTACGCGTCGTCGTCCTCGCGCGAGCCGTGGGTAAGGTGCCTGCCAACTTGCTCAATGGCTGCACTCGTCCCTTCAATGTGGCCCGCGTGAGCTTCAAGGGTTCGGCAGAAAGCATCGATGCTCGACAGCAATCGCTTCTGCAGATTCACGAAGACCAATCGCCCTCGGCCACGCTCTGGTTTCATCAGCTGGGCGTATTCAGCAAGCTGACGCGATAGAACGACCTCTGGATGCTCGGCCCCCTCTAGAACGACGCGGACGACCTTACGCTCCGGGAAGTCGCTCTTTCCTAGGGCAACGAGATCCCGCTTGAGGCGGCGAACCATCACGGTCGAAAGTGCTTTGGAGCCCGCTTGAATCGGCACCCCGCGAGTGAAGCGTTGCGGATCCAGCATGGCCATCAGGGCCGAGAAGCTGTTGCTGTGCCCATTGTGCGGGGTCGCTGACAAGAAGAGCCGGTTATCGAACTTGTCCGCCAATTCCTCGCGGATCATCACCGTGAGCTGGGAATCCACAGCGTATTGGCTAGCCGACGCGGGGGCTGCCGTGTGGGCCTCGTCGAGCACCAGCAGGCTTTTTCGCATGCGCGCCCCCAGATGGACGAGCAACGGCTCCCTGTATTCCGGCCGTCGTAGCGTTTGGTAGCTAACAATGAAGCGGTTGTGGGTTGCCCAGGTGTTGACCCCAAAGCCGCGTTCACGGCGTCGTCGCGCAATGAGCTCGCGCCCAACGATCTCGAAGTGCTGGCCGAAACGCTTCTCCATCTCACTACGCCACTGCAGGCACAATGCGGCGGGACAGACCACGAGCACGAACTCGACCCTTTGCCGCAGTTCGAGCTCTTGCATCACCAGGCCCGCTTCGATGGTCTTGCCCAGCCCGACGTCGTCGGCGATGAAGAGATTCGCCCTCGGTAGCTCAAGGGCCTTTTTCAACGGAGCCAACTGGTGGTCGAAAAGCTTGATACCGGCGCGGAACGGGGCCTGGAACAGATCGGCACGGGTAGCCGTCACTTGGCTCCATTTGAGAGCATGAAAATATGCGGCAAACCGCCGCGGAGGATCGAGCGCGGTCACCGCACCCAAACCTTCGGCCTCGGGTTGCATCACCTTGGCACCAAGCTCTAGTTCCCAGAGCACCGACAGAGGACGGCCCTGCGCGTCGTCATCGAGGCAAACCAGATCGACCCTAGTGGCTTCATTCGCCCCGGCAGGTGCTTGAACAGCTTCCACCAGATACTGCCGATGACGGACAAACGCGATGTCACCTGCCCGTGGCGTCATTCGATGAAGCACACGGGCCCCGAACAACGCGGGGGGCGGTGCACTTTCCGGTGCCCCACTGGCCTCCAGAAGTCGCCCAGCGAGTTGGATCCGGGCACGACTATCAGCATTCAATCCGTGGCGCTGACAAGCCAACCGGAGCTCGTCACGCGCCATCCATTCGATCAGGCCACGCAATCCAAGTTGGGCTGAGCTGGCCAGAAGGCTGGCAAGTTCAGGCTTGGTTCCTTTCGGCGGAACTGACACTCCGAAATGGCGCGCCACGTCAAATAGCCTCGCCTTACTTGGAAGTGAATCGAGCAGCGACTTCAGATTGGGCTGTTGAGAAGCGGGTGTGCTGGGCACTGTGCCCGAGAAGGTACCCTAATTGGACACGGGTTTGAACCCTCTGGTGCTCGCTGCGCGTCACGGTGCTGATAATCTATGTCCAGCCGGAGGGCATTTCGCAGACTCGGCCGAGGGATGGACATGGAAATAGCTGAATCACATGGGCGTCACTCATGGTTGTCTGCACGGTAGCCCAGCAGTGCGGCAATGGCCGCTTCCTTTGATCGCCCCGGGCGGCTCAGTCCGACGTGACTACAGAGCTGCCGGAGATCATCCATGCTCAAACACGGCAGGATTGCTTCAATCGATGCCCGCCTTGAGCGCGCTACAACATCAATCAATTCGTCCTTTCTCCGTGCCCCGTCGAGAGCCAAGTCCATGTTACTTGCCACGTCACGTAAAGTGGCGACGCTGAGTGCGTCGAGCATTTGACGTTTCGTAAACGCAAGCTTGGGCGCACTCATTTTCGATTCCTCACCTCCATCTTCAAATAAATCGTTGCCGGGTACTACAAAACTCACGGCATCCTGGTCGGGTGCTACAATTACAATGGCATCCACCGGTACCAGATTGGCCTCACGTTTGCGCTGTCGTATGCGTTCCAAAATGTGAGGCAAGTGCGGCTCCATCCAATTCACCGGATTCTTGGTAAGTAGCTCGACTTGCCATCGGCATGCTGATTTGCCCCGAGCCGCAATCTGGACATTATGTACTGCGTTGCACCGGTAGTAGAAGTTCACGACCCGGCGAACGTAGCGTTCCCAAACTTCAGAATCGGTCGCCTCTGCCGTACTTGGCAAGGGGACGTCACGAAGTTTGGTAAGGGGCTCTCGTAAGTCGGTCTGTGGATCACGAAAGTTCAAATTGTCCGTTCCCTTAATTTGGTTACACGTCCAACAAAGTGTCTGTAAATTGTCGAGGAAATTGCTACCGCCATGATACCAAGAGCTTATGTGGTTGACAGTCAGCAATCTGGGATTTGTCTCGCCGCAGCAAACACAGCGTTTCTGGTCCCTTTCTTTGACTTGGCGCTTGACGTCATCGGACGGCTCGCGTTCGGGCAGCAATTCGGGGTGGCTTACGGCCGACGCCACGTATGTTTCAGGGGGCTGCTCTTGATTATGCGCCTCCAGAGCTCGATTCATGCACGCGTCAAATTGAGATTTGAACAACCGATAGGGCCAATAGAGCGTACCCCAGAACCTGTCGCTTCGGTTGTATTCCAGTTTCAGCACATCATCGATTTGCCTCGGCCCCAGCGACTTTTCGAGTACGCCCATCACGAGCTGATCGAGATTATGCAAGTCGCGCTCTTCAAATGCGAAGAATCTAGGGCTTGTCCGATTTTGGGCGACATGTCGAACAATCCCGAATAGATCGTCGTCGCTGCAAGCCGAGCGCTCTATGTCTTCGTTGATCCAGTATTGCTTCCTACACTGCGCTAGCCACCCTCGATAATCATCCAAGAAGAGCCCTTCGTCCGCCAAAGGCGCTAGGTCAATGGAGTGCAGTGCTTCTATGAAAGTCCTAACGGCGGTCGCGTCCTCTTCGAATACCATCACCAGTCGACGCACATCTTCCATATCATCGGAGTCCTTGACGCGCGCCAAGTAGTTGATTTGGCACCAGCCTATCGGCAGGTGCTTGAGAAACGGCACTGTCTCGATCCCCTGCCCGCTGTCCATCATTCGAGCGAGATTGCGAACCAACTCAATTGATATCAATTGAAGTGGAGGTCGTTTGGGCGACTCGTGGGCGCTGTCATCCATGCCACCCTCTGCCAATTCATCGTAGGCCGCCCAATGAATCAATTGGCGCCAATTGTCGATGAACGAAACGATATAGGCTTCGCTGGTGCCGCCAAATTGCGGTCCGCGCAGGGCTCTTCCCACCATTTGGGTCATCAAGGCCTTGCTGGTGGTCTGACGTGTTAAAAAGACTGATTGTATGTCGGGAACATCCGTCCCCTCGGTGAGCATCTTTACATTGAGCAAAACGTCCAGGGCACCAGTCCGAAACGCTTCAAGCACACGTTTGTTTTCGTTCGCGTCACGCCGATTGCGAGCCTCAACAGTACCCCCGTTTGGTTCCACATGCGAATACACTGCATCGGCGCGCACCCCGTGTTTCAGCAGCCTTTCACGGAGGAATTCACACTGGTACCATCGGTCCGCAAAAACAATCGTTTTGCCGTACTTTGCCTTGTTGTCAACGTAGGTCCTAACGATAAATTCATTGCGGGATTGATTCTTGGCCAGTTCGCTGATGAGTCCTTCTGGTAGGTCGCGATTGGTACCTACCCACTTCTCGTACTCTCGGTCATCAAAAGTCGCTTCTATGTGGGTGCGGGGTTCTTCAATAACCGGTCGCGCCAACACGTTTGCTGCGATGAGTCTAGTTCCCGGCGAAAAATGAAAAAATTTGGGAAAAGTTCGGGGATGAGGGCGAGCGAGGACACACGAAATGGTTGAATCTGCGGTTGGTGGGTGCGTCGAAGTCACTGGAAGTCGCCGTTTTGGACGGTGGACTGCATAGCTCCGCCTCTCGACGCGATATCAGCGTCGTGCGCATTGGGCGCTGAAAGCGCCGGACAACTCAGGCGTCGCGGGCGAGTAGATGTCGCGCAACAACGACCAGGTTACACGCAAGCACTGAGGCTGAAACGTAAGCTTTGAATGAAGCCCATCCACTCCAGCAACAGCGCGTCAGGTCAAAGCCCCGCTTGAGAAAGGAGATGACGCCTTCAATGCCCGCGCGAAAGTTACGCAAACGTTGGTAAACCCACGACGACTTGACCATGTCCGATATCTGCAAGTGGCACTTCTTGGCAAAGGCCACATCCTGCACGCCCAACTTTTTGATGTCTTCAAGGTTGCTTCGCGAAGCAAAGCCACCATCGAAACTCGCTTGTCGCGGAGGCTTGCCGAAGAGTTCACAATGCTGCTCGATCATTTTGACGGCAAGGGTCGAATCGGCAGGGTTGCCTTGCTCAACCACCACGTCGGTAACAATGCCCGACGCGCCCGCGGTCAAACAGATCTTATGCCCATACAGCACCTCGCGTCGATCTTTGACGATAATGTCGGTGTGGGGCTCGAAGATGGAGACTATCTTTTCGGTTGCTGGTACTGATTCGTCTCGCAATACGCGGCGCTCGGTTTGCGAAACTACGCGACCCGTCAATTCTGCGTAGCGCCGCAGTTCGGATGCCAGTGATTGGACCTTTGCCAGCGTCGTCATGTCGCCGACCACGACCTGGTCAAGTTGCTCAGCAACGCGCTCAGCTTGGACAACGGTCTTGGCGGTTACCTTCAGAAGGTCCCGATAAAGACGCACTCTAACTGAGTGAGTCTTGGCGTTGAGAATCCCCAGCGCCCGTCGCTTGGCGCGGCGAGTGTGGTCAGCAAAGTGGATTGCAAAACTATCTTGCGCAACGCTCATCAAGCGAGCCATGACGCGGACGCAATCGAACAACAATGACGAGTCTGTGGGATGATGAATGTTCGACTCGACGACAGTGCAATCGGTGCGTATCTTATGTCCCAGCTCGATGCGCTGCTCGATGGCGAAGGTGACGATCTTGCGATTGATGGTCTCCCAGGTTTCGGCGCTGACGTGCTTGATGGCTTTCTGAAGTGTCGAATGGTCCGGCGCGACATCGCCAATTCCCAAGCGGCAGAACCAGCGATAGCAATTGGAATCCGCCAGGTGAAACGCCAACTGCACATAACTCCAACCATTCATTTGCTTGACGAGCAGAGCGCGCAGAACCTGCTCGGCGGGCAGGCCTTTGCGGCCCTTGTTGGATTTGCGTGCCCGCCGCACCAAGTCGGCGTGAACCAGTTCGGTCACCCCAGGGAGTTGGTCAAGCACCTCACTCATCCGTTGCAGCTCTCGGGCGTGCTTGTGGTTGATCGGGGCTGGCATCAGGGGGGCTTGTTGAGCTATCTTTTCGCGCATCGGGGTTCTGCTTTTTCAGTGGGTTTAGCGATTTCACCGAGAAAACAGACACCCCGACCTGATTATTTCCATTGTCGTTCAGATAATATCCAGCCTCTTTCAAGCTGAATTCGTATTTTTCGCCGGGAACGAGTCTAGCTGGCGTGTCTTGGTAGAGTATGTCCTGCGGAAATAACTCCCGTAGCCATCCCGCTTTCGTTTCATCGCTGTAGTAAGGCGTGGCCGTTAGGCCCAGAAGGCGCATTTGCCCGCATTTTTGGCGCAATGATTGAATGAAGCGGCGATAAGTGGGTGCTGGCGAATGGTGCGCTTCGTCAAAAACAACGAATAGCTTTCCGTTGCAGGACTCCAGAAAGGCGTGCCAGGCATTGTGATGAGGATCTTGGTCTGCTTGAGCAAGTGTCTGAAGGGTGCCAATTATGACGTCGTCCGAAGGCTTTATGGTGTGCGAAGGCAGGTGCCCCGGTGTGCCCGAGACCACACGCACCGAAATTTCATTTCGAGGCTCCGCAATATGGGCAACACTCGACCTAAACGACTCGTAAGCCTGTTCAAGAAGGTGGTGCGTGTGCGCCAGCCAAAGAACCTTGTAACCATCGGACAGCGGTTTCCTGGCCAAGAAGCGCTGGGCGGTGAATGTCTTGCCACCGCCTGTGGGCAGAACAAGTATTCCGCCCGCCTTTGGCGGCAAATCTTGAGCATACCAATCGTACAAACGCTGAAGGGCTCGATGTTGGTGGCTCTGGGGTTGTCGGGAGTCCAAATGGCCACGGGCGCGAATGAGATCGTAGGTGCAGCAGAACTGGGCCGGTTGCTGAGCGTCAAGAGTCATAGTGGCACACCTGGTGTGAAGTCGATTAGACGGGGAAAGGAATCGCGCTGTGCACAACTGGCGCGCACAGTCACTCGTAGTGCGCAAATAATTCGCGCTATCACTAATATATCCAGAAGGTAGGCCGTTGTGGAAGTCGAATCCGCTCTGTTCGAGATTGGCCAATCTTACTGACAACTTTGAGCTGTATCGCATGCGGCTGACCGATCCATTGTGCCCTCCGCCCTCTCAAACCTGAATGCTCTCATCTTCTAGTTTGGCCAGAGCGCAGCCGAAAGCATGTAGGGCCTCGGTCGTCTTTGGTGACCTCGAAATGCGTACTAATACTGACTTGGCACTTATGTTGCCACTCGATTAATGACTAGATGCCCCGAAAGACGGCAAATTCTTCCAGTGAAGCACGGTCAGTGCGTAGGCGGTTGATTGGTGCCGTCTCATCCCGATAACCGAGCGCCATGCCGCAGAAAAACATGAGTTGGGGCGGTATTTGCAAGTGAGCTTCGACGGTCCTATGCCAAACAGCCCACGACTCTTGCGGGCAGGTATGAAGTCCGTATTCGCGTGCCAACAGCATGATGGTTTGCATGAACATGCCGAGATCTACCCATTGACCAATGCCCATTTGCCGATCAACGGCAAAGAACAGCGCGACTGGCGCGCCGAACAATTCATAGTTCCGTGCAAACTGCTGCAAACGCTCTGGCCTATTTTCGCGCGCGATATTGATTGTCGCGTACAAATCTTCACCGCACTTGAAACGCCGCGAACGATAGGGTTCAGTGAGTTTCGGTGGATACACGTCATACTCGGCACCTTCGCCAGTGGGATTCGCCAGCAACTTGGTACGAACATCCGCGAGCAGTTCTTGTAGAGGTTCACCGGTTAGCACGTAGACGTGCCAAGGTTGAAGGTTGCCACCCGAGGGCGCTCGCTTTGCGGCCTCCAGAATGCCGCGCACAACCTTGGGGGCCACTGGAGTGCTCAGAAAGGCGCGGCAACTCATGCGTGAATCAACGGCTTCGGAAACGTTCATTGGGGGCCACTTTGCAGGAATTGTTGGATTGTAATGGGTCGAGCGCGGACATCGCCAGCAGCATTTGTGGATAAAGCTAAGAAGAATTTGCTAGGATCGGCCGTTCCGTAGAACCAAGTTGGTTGAAGTTCGAGACATGAGCCCGCCGAATCCAGGCACGGAAGTGCGATTGCATCTCGTCAAGGCCAACAGAGCTGCAATTTATGTCATGCTATGCCGCGCAGTCAGCGGTGGTCTTGCTGTTAGCGATGCCGTTGTCGTAGTGGCCGATACTTCAGACCCGGTCGGCCTTGAGTTAGCCGACGCAGCTGCAACGAAGGCTGGACTCAACGTCCAAGACGAGGCAGGCCGTGTTCAGGAACGCGGTGAAATCCCAACCGCCATCATCGCCATTCCACTTGAAGCGGCTAGAGCTATCTTCAGCGAAAGCCATCCAAGCGTTACCAGTGGATTAGTCAGACCGGTAGCGCCTGGCTGCGTCAGAGTTATCGCAATTGCGGCCGGAGCGGCAATGCTTGTTCACACCGATGTTCGACCTACGGCTCCCATTGCGAACGCGTGACGACGCGCAATAAGTCTCGTCCTATCCGACCCCAGAGTTTCAAATGACGTGGTGAACACAGATTGGCATAGAATACCAGGCGACATGGCCGCTCCTGAGATCTACATCAGCACTGACGTCGAGACGGATGGTCCAATTCCAGGTCCTCATTCGATGTTGTCCTTCGGCGCTGTGGCATTCGACGTTGCAGGTGTTGAGCTGGGTTCACTTGCGCGCAACCTTGAGACGCTACCCGGCGCCAACGGACATCCAAGTACCATGGCCTGGTGGGCTGAAAACCAAGCCGCGTGGAGGGAATGTAGAACGAACCTAGTTGAACCCGAATCGGCAATGCGCGACTACGTCGCATGGGTAAAGGGCCTGCCCGGAAAGCCCGTCTTTGTCGCCTATCCTGCGGGTTTCGATTTCCTATTCATGTATTGGTACATGATCCGATTTGCGAGCGAGAGCCCATTTGGCCATTCTGCCCTCGACATTAGGACCTACGCGATGGCTCTACTCAAGACGCCATACGGGGATAGCACCAAGCGCAATATGCCGAAACGGTGGTTTCCGTCGGCTCCTCATACCCACGTGGCATTGGACGACGCGCGTGAGCAAGGCCTACTGTTCATCAACATGTTGCGGGAGCACCTGGCTGAACGCGGATAAACCACGTTGGTTCGCCATCGCCGCTTAGCGCAACCGCACTTCATCTCAACGTCGTCATTGGTGTCGCCGCAAGCGAATACCTTCCTGCGAAGCATTTTTGGCGACCTGCTCCACTCGGACCTTTGCCAATTGAGTGAGTGGTGGGTTAGCCCTCGCCATGCGTAGAGATTCGCGACGTCAAAGCTGCAATTTGAAAGTCGAACAACCTGAGCGACAAGCAAAACTTCGGAACGCACTTGGTCCGCTTTTCGCATCCATCCTATCCAACACTCGTGTGTTGACGAGTCCTGATTTCTCATGAGGCCGCATGATGATTGTAAGCGATCGTCCTATTTTTCATGCAAATTGTCCTTTGTGTTCGCGATAATGGAAGCTAAGTCTTCTTCGAGACACGCCACATTTGGCTGACAACCGGTGATCAAAAATCAGTTACAGCAATGTCGGCCCAGAATTACTTCAACAATGGAAGGACGAGTCGTTATGACATCCCATAATTTCAATTATCGAGAAGCCAATTGTACCGGTTGCGGTCACCCAATGATTCATCGGGTGCATCATTCTGAGGACGCCCATGATTCTCGCTTCTTCTGCGACGTCTGTTTGATCAAGATTCTCCGGGATGACATGCTTGCCGCCTGGCTCTTGGCGAAAGACCACGAAGGTTGCGAGCGCTGCGGCTCAAGCTTCGCCGTGTGGTGGCTGGGCGCTTTCGATGTTCCAGTCTGCCTACACGCGGAAATTGAACTGAAGGAACGGTTGTTTGAACTTTGCGACCCAGCAAATGCCAAGACGCGATTTGTTGACTTTGTGGCTCTGCTTTGGTTGGAATATATGGTGGATGGGGATATCCCAGCCGATTTTCCAATAGCCGAGGCTGTTTTCAAATTGGCCGAGCAACAATTGTGGCCGCCTGAGTGGCTTCGGGATCACAAGCGCATTTCTAACTGGGTCACACCAGATGAAGCGCAGGTTGCTGTGTAGTTCGCGACCGAGTCATATACAGAGATTGGGCTAACCTCGAGCAACATCGCGGCCAACGACTCCTAGTCGCCGCGACATCGAGCAGCTTACAATTACAGCACGTTGACCAGAGCCAGCGCGGGCTGCAGTGCGCCCCGGCGTTGGGATAAATGGTGTTTGACAACAACGAGCAGAACATACACCGAAGTTCCGTATCGATCCGAGAAACCACAAGGTATTTAGCTGAAAAGGAAAGCCATAATGACAACTTACATGTCCAACTACAATCGATCACTAGACCCCACCTATCCCTGTGTCCACGATTGCACTGGCTGCACGCGCCCAATGATATATCGCGAGCAACATTCCAAGTGCACCCTTGTCTTTCGTGTCATGTGCGATGCTTGCTTGAGCAAGATTTCCCAGGATGAAGTGCTTCGCGATGGACTCCGGACCAAAGACCGCGATTGTAGGCGTTGCGGATCAAACGACTACGCGGTGTGGTGGTTGGGCGAGTTTGAGGCGTCAGTTTGCATACACGAGGATATTGAATTGATGGAAAGGCTGCTCAAGCTGTGCGACCCAGTGAAATGCGAGGACTCGGTTTACTAACTATGTGGCCTCACTTTGGCTGGAAGACATGGACCATTTCGGGGACATACCCGCCAAATTCCCGATAGCCGAGGCCATCTTCAAGCTAACAGAGCAACAGTTGTGGCCGCCTGATTATCTTCGGGACCATGAGCGCATTTCGAACTGGCTCACTCCAAATGAGGGACAGGTCGCCGGCTAGTTCGGGACCGCGCCATGGGGGCTCAGGTAAACGAAACTGCAAAGCATGTTGCCTTGCATAAGGGCGGTGGGCAGCCACATATAGTGAGTCAACACGCCAGATGAAGCCTACCAATGAACCTCGGCTGTACGCTGCATCTGTGATCCAATTGCACTGGCCGCGCCGTTGCTCGGTTCTGCGAGAAACGGGCTCGGATCCCCGGTCACGTTTCGTGAACTCATCTGTTCTACTCTTGCTATTATTTGTCAGAGGGTGTTCCACAGAGAACTTGGCCCAGATGACGGCGTTCTGCGCAGGTGCGTCACATGCGCAGAAGTTCGACAGAGCAGAGACGGCGATATCCTTCGGACCTGACGGACGCAGAGTGGGATCTGCTTGCGCCCCTAGTCCCGGTGCCGCTGTGGATCCCCAATCTTCAAGAGCCGCTGCACACTGCCCGGCAAATGCTCGACGCTATTCGATACCGTACTCGAACGGGAGTCGCGTGGCGTTCGCTACCACATGACCTTCCCCCCTGGTTAACCGTCTTCAAGACCTACCAGAAGTGGACGGCAAGCGGTGTACTGGAGTCCATACACGACGAACTTCGGCGTTGCGTTCGAGTTGCAGAAGGCCGTGACGAAGAACCCACCGCTGCCAGTCTCGACAGTCAGAGCGTCAAGTTGACCGATGTGGGTGGCGAACGTGGGTTTGACGCGGGAAAAAAAGGTCAAGGGTCGAAAGCGACATCTTCTGGTAGACGTGCTGGGCTTGATCCTCACGGTCGTAGTCACGCCCGCGTCAGTGCAAGATCGTGACGGGGCCGATCCCGTCCTTCGGCAGGCACACCGTGAGTACCCGACTTTGAAGAAAGTGTGGGTCGATGGAGCGTACAACGGACAGGTCATCGAGCGTCTTCGTCAGGACACTGGACTCGACATCGAGATGACCAAACGGACCGATGACGTGAAGGGTTTCGTCGTCGTTCCGAAAAGGTGGGTCGTCGAACGGACCAATGGATGGTTGGGCAAGTATCGAATCTTGAGCAAAGAATACGAACGCACAATCGAGTCTAGTCGCGCCGACGTGTTGCACGCTATGACGTCGCTGATGCTACGCCGCCTGACCGCTCCACGCGGCGAGCGGTTGGAGGCCCGGTAGGCCTGTGGAACACCCTCTCAGGCTTGCCACAAACCAACTGCCGCCGACCTACTCGCGGACCTGGCCAAAACGACTCGCTACAACAAGCACAGCGCTTTCGTCTCCGTCGGGGCATTCCCCGGCACTGCCATGCAAGGCGGGTGACTGACCAAACAGCCTCTGCTATCCCGCGAATCCCACTGGATCATTTCTGCCAAGCCATTATCATGCCCGGTAACATTCTGACGAGCACACCCGGTAACATTCTCGCGAGCGCTTAAGGCCAAGGTCATCTGCTCCCAATCCGGGAATCCGATTACTACTTCCCACCTGTTGTCCCATACTGCGAGACACGCTGTATCTTACTCAATTCTCATCAGCAACAAACGCCCACCTTCGAAGCCGTCAAAGGACAAATCCTCCAGGACATTCAGGCCCGTCTGGGCCTCAGACCAAGGGCTTGA
>CAWFUX010000026.1:0-338844 GCA_963819085.1 uncultured delta proteobacterium | reverse complement strand
ACCGTGTCGCCGAGCCGCCGAGTCACCTTGCGGCTTGGATTCCGGAAACCTTGGATCGCTTGGTCCTCAAGGGCATTGCGAAAGATCCGGCGGATCGATTTCAATCTGCGCGCACCATGCGTGAGGCCTTGCGCGACTACATGAAGGACGCGGGCCTATGTCCGACTTCGCGACATCTCTCAGCACAGGTTTGTGGCTACTTGGACTCAACTTCAGATTCAAGCCCGCCACCTAGTATGCGATTGCAATCGCCCCATGAAGTGGCACAAAAGCTCGACAGTGGGTGCCATCCGCTGAGCGAACCCTCGATACCTGAAGCCCGGTATTCGACCGCTTCGCGCCTCAAGAACGAACTGCCGAGTAGCAAACCGCCCATCTTTGCTGACTCGGCGCCACCACAGGAAAAGGTCCACGACTGGGATGCCGCGTTGCTGAGAGTGCGCAAGGACGACGATGCGTCGAAGGACGAGCCAACTCCGGTATTGCCCGACGAAACCTATAGCAGTGGCACGTTTTCAATTCATGCTGATTCCAAACAGGAAGCGCTTGAGCTGTTCGAACGAAGTCTTGAGCTACTACGCAGACATGACATTGAAAGCGCGATTGAGGCGCTCAGGCGTGCCGCGCAGCTGGAACCAGACAATCGACTGGTGAGCGCTAATTTGCGAAGACTCGAGCAGCTTAATGTCAACAGCGACCTAGCGGGGCGAAGGAGATAGGCAAACACAATGTCAAAGGAGAACCCGATGCAAGGGCAAGTCGAACGCGGCGAATTAGACGGCCTGATGGTCATCATGGCGTCCCTATCCCACGGACTCGAGCAAGTATTGGGGCGCGGCGCAGCAACGGTGACCTTTCGCGCGGGTCGTAAGATCGGCCTAAAATCCGAGGTCGGGCAACGCAGTGAGGATCTGGCGAAGGCGCTCGATATTCTCCAGCAGGAGCTCGAACTCAAGGGGATTCGCTGGCCATTCGAGATTTGGAAACCGCAAGATGCCGAGTCAACCTTCTACGAAAAGGACGGAAACCTGGCTATCAAATTGGTGTTTCGCAATTGCATGGTCCGTTGTTCGCTATTTCGATACAGCCACGAACAGCAACTGTCGCTTTGCATGATGAACCATGGTCTGTTTTGCGGCTACTTGCAGAACATTCTGGGCAAGCGAGTCAACCTTCAGATCCTGCATGCAGGTGAATGCGCCTGTTTGAAGGAACTAACCGTAATTGAGGGGGGAGCATGAGCAAGGTCCCTGTATCCTTCGAATGGCTTTCAGGCTGTTCTGGTTGCGAGATGAGTACGGTCGACTTGCATGATCGACTGCTCGATGTGCTCGATGAGATTGAACTGGTCCGCATCCCGATACTCATGGATGAGAAGGACTATCCGAAGGCTACCCTGGGCATCGTAACCGGAGCGTTGCGCACCGACCATGATGTTCACGCGGCGCACGAAATGAGAAAGAGCTGCGATAAGATTCTGGCATTTGGAGTATGCGCAGTTTACGGAGGTCCACAGGGTTCGGCGTACGCTCACCGGCAAGGCGAACTCGAAGCGGCAGTATTTGAAAAAAACCCGACGACGCGTACGAACTTCATTCCCGATCAAGGAGTCCCGAGGATTCTTCCCGAGGGCGTGCGCCCAATTGACAGTGAAATCGAGGTCGAACCTGTACTTGCCCGGTTGCCCGCCTCACCCCTACTACGTTGCTCAGGCGTTAAAGTCAGTTGTAAGCGGCAAGGTTCCGGAATTCGGCGCGCACAACGTGTGTTTTCGATGTCACCGCAGCATGCAACACAGCGAGGTTGTTGCCCTGCGGCGTTCTCACGACGGGCCGGTGGCCGGCGATACTTGCCTTATGTCGCAGGGAATTTTGTGTATGGGCAGCGTCACCCTGGACCGGTGCCTCGCACCGTGTCCGCAACATGGAACGGCCTGTACGGGCTGCGCCGGTCCATCGGAACACGTCATTTTGGAGCCCCAACGTGACATTCGGACCGAGATAGCCGACCGAATGTCGCGCATGACGCGGATCAAGCGCGCCGACATCATTCGCGAAATCGAGAAGCGTTCCAAGACCTATTATGCCTACGCCATGGCATCGCCGGTCTTCAGGAAAAAGCCCACATTTTTGTTGCGCCGTTGGATCGAACAAGGGGAGCCATAAAGCATGGGACGCACACTCGTCGTGAATCCGGTAACGCGGATTGAAGGCCACGCCAAAGTCGATATCGAAATCGATGACAATGACCAAGTGGTCGCCGCCAGGCTGCATGTCCTGGAGTTTCGGGGGTTCGAAAAGTTCGTGGAAGGCATGCAGGTAGAACTGATGCCGACTCTTACTACGCGAATTTGTGGAACTTGCCCGCATGCACATCATCTTGTCGCAGCGAAGTGCGTCAACTCCGTATTCGGCGCCCTGCCACCACGCGCTGCCGTCTTGCAACGTCAGCTGCTAGAATGCCGGGAGCATCATTCACTCGCACGCAATCCACTTCTTTGCCCTGGCTGCACCCGACTTGCTGATGGGAATTGGTGCACCCAAAGAGGACCGCAATATCATCGCGCTCTTGCGCGCCCAGCCCGACCTCGCAAAAAGGGCGCTTCGCCTGCGCTCATTGGGGCGGAAAAATCGCCGAAATCGTTGGCGGACGCGGAACCCATCCCGTCACGGCCGTCGCTGGCGGTATGACGATGGCGCTCGATCAAGAGAAGTTGACTCAACTGCGGAGCATGGCGACCGAGGCACTCGAACTGAGTCGCTTTGCGTTGAAGGCCGGAAAAGGGATTCTCCAGGGCAAGTCGGAGCTGATTGAATTGCTGCCGCTCAAGACACATGACCTGGGTACAGTCAAAGAGGGCACGTGGGACCTCTACGAAGGCAAGCTTCGCCTCTGCGATCCCAAGGGCAAAGTCGCCCAGGAATTCGATTCAGCGAACTACCGCGATGTCATGGTTGAAGAAGCGGTTCGACATTCATACTCAAAGAGCATCCTGTTCAAACTCGGTGCAGCAGAAGTGTCGTATCGGGTGGGTCCGCTGGCGAGGCTCAACATTTGCGAGCGGCTGCCGACCCCCGAGGCCCAGGCGGAACTCGAAGAATACCGCACCAAATTCGGGCGCCCGAATCACCAGGTGGTGCTCGGTCACTATGCTCGCCTGATTGAGACATTGGCCTGCGCCGAATTGGCGCTCGAACTCACGGGTGATCCGGACCTGCTATCGGCGGATGTTCTAGCGCAACCGCAACACCGGCCACGCTCTGCAATTGCCCATGTGGAAGCTCCCCGTGGAGTCCTGATTCACGACTACGATGTCGATGACCAAGGTCTCGTGCGCAAGGCCAACTTCATAGTTGCCACGCAGCACAATATGTCAAGCATCGACGCATCACTCAGGCAAGCCGCCGAGCTATTTTGGAAGCGGCCCGAAGCGGAGTTTGTCAACGGAGTCGAGTTTGCCATTCGCTGCTACGACCCGTGTCTTTCGTGCTCGACGCACCAACTGGGGGAAATGCCAATGATCGTCAATTTCATTCGCAGGGGCGAAGTCGTTCACCAGGTGAGGAGGTAAACATGCCGACGCTGGAAATTGAAGCGAAGGGTTGCAGGGCTTGTACACTGTGCGTCAACCTGTGCCCCACCAAGGTATTAGATCTGGAACCCAGTTCACAGGTGGCTCAGGCGAGCCGTCCCGCAGACTGTATCGGCTGCTGCAGTTGCGAGTACATCTGCCCGTCACGATGCCTAAGCGTGACGGATACCGACAGACAGTTGCCGTTTTATCACTTGGATAGCACCAGTGAGCTGGTGTCGCGGTTTCTACAGCGGCAACCTGCGCAGAGTCTGGTCACGGCAACGGACGTCGATTGGGCGTTACGAGACGTTAGAACACGCCTCCGGGCTCTCGGTGATTCAGTAACTGAAACGATGGGTCGCGGAATCAAAGTCGTGGGACGTACCGCTGGGACGTTGGCGGCCGCGCACCTGCCCGACCTCTACGAAGAGACCGCACTTGAGACAGTACTCGAGCGGCTGCAAGCCCGTTTCAGTGGCTCATTCCCCTTCCAGTTCGAGGTTAAGGCTGATGGGAGTGTTAGGTTTGCCTTTTCGAATTGCGCAATAAGGACGATTGTGGATGCGGGTGAAACTGCGCTGGGCACAGATGCACTGTGTGTGCTCTTCCACGAATATTGGGCAGGTCTCATTGGCGAGTTTTGCAAACGAAAATTCCTCGTGGAATCTGATCACTCGGATAACCCTTGCAGTTTCTCTATTACAGCTAAATCGCCAGATTACCGGAGTCAAATTATGTACAAGAACAGAACGCATTCAGGAAGTGCTTCGAGGTTTTCGCACTGCTTCGCCAGATATTATTGGCGCGTCTGTGGTAAGCATCGAGGGGTTCGTCATCGCTTCCGTTTTGCCATCGGAAATCGATGAAGAACTCGTGTCGGGCATGGCAGCGGCCATGTTAGGTGTAGGCGAACGCATCAGCAGCGAACTCATGGGTTCGGTAATGGAACAGACCTATGTTCGCAGTGAGAAGGGGTACGTCGTACTGAACGCTATTGGCCCTGACGCGGTCCTGGTGTTGCTCACGTCCAAGGAGGCCAAATTGGGCTTGATATTCATCGAACTTCGCCGTAGATGCGCGGAACTTGCGAAGATAATTTAG
Source organism: uncultured delta proteobacterium (assembly GCA_963819085.1). Classification (GTDB taxonomy): domain Bacteria; phylum Myxococcota_A; class Polyangia; order Polyangiales; family Polyangiaceae; genus FEN-1139. Next base: position 334,169 of record CAWFUX010000026.1, on the reverse strand, counting down.
GGTAGACCTTCCAAAGTCAATATTGCAGTCAGAAGGCCCAATGCCTACCGCATTTCATTTACCGCTTGAACTCCTGCTTTGGGTAGGCGTCGGGGTCCTCACTTTGAGCTGGGTACTCGCCATTCGGGGATTGACTAGCGCCAGGCATCGACTGCAAGAGTTGCGCAGTCGCCAGCAAACTCAACGGAACGAAGTTGCTAAGTTACAAACACTACTCGACCAGCGCAACGTCGAATACTCAGCGAACGTATCCGAATTGCGGCGGGACCTTGATCTTAAAACCGAGCATGTCGCCGACTTGCAATTCCAACTGGCTGCAGCCAAACGGCCGCCCCTTGTACCCGAATTGCGGCAACCGTTGCCGAGGTTGCCCCAAGCAATATTGCCCGACGCTGCCGAAAACCAATCGGAAGCGAAAATCCTCCAACTTGAGGAAAACCTAACACAGGCGCGCCGCAGCCGAGAGGTGAGTGAACAGAGTTTAAGAAAGCTGAAGCTGAGCAATCAGGATCGGGAAAGGAAGTTTTCTGAACTCCTAATGCAGATTGACGACACCGCTCGCAATTTGGAAGAAACGCACATTTTGCTCGCGGAAAAACAGCGCGAACTATCAGATCTAGTTAGACGATTGCAAGCGTCCGAGGGCCAGGTAGCGGAGCTCCAAGGTTTGGTGAGTCGCCCGCAAATTCAACTGCAAGAGACATTAACGCAACTGAGAGCTCAAAGAGACACGAACGCCGCGCTCGAGCAGCTACTTCGCGAAGCGCAAGATACGATTGGCGCGAAGGAAGTTGCCCTTCAGGAATCGACCGGTCTATATGAAGCAGTGTTGCAACAGCTGGAGGGAAAGCAAACCGCTTACGCAACTCTGGAGCGCATGCTGCAGGATGTGTCCTCGGTAGAGATTTTGCTGCGGCGTGAGCTAAAGGCAATGACTTTGGGGCGCGAGCAGCTCGAAATTCAGAATATCGATCTTAAGCGAATTGTTGACCAATTGACTGGTCGCGCTACACAAATGTCATTAGGTGACACCGCCGCCCTGAGTAGCGGTCAAGCCCCCGTAGTCGTCGAGGAGATCAATACGCAATGGGCTGCCGTAACTGAGGGAGACATACACGAGGCCGTGCTGCAGCTCGCACCCATGTCCAGTCAGGCGCCGCCCGATCTCGAGTCGATGCGAACGTTCAAGCCCAATCGGGCGCCACTCGTTGAGGCCGCCGCCGTCGAGTATGCACCGCCCGTTGAGGTGGCCGCCGTCGAGAAGGAATTGCGGCAAGCTAGATTAAGATTGCAGGTTCTCGAGTCCAACATGGGGGACTCAAGAATACCTCCGTGACCAAAATGCCAAAATTCGTGAGGAATTGGCCAGAGATCAGGGCGCCGCGCGAGAACTGACGACGCTACAGATGGAACACAGACGCTTGAAGCTCGAACTTCAACTGGCCAATGAAAGACTTGTGGCTCAGCTCGGAAAGATTGAAAGTCTATCCGGAGTCCATTCCGAACTACAAGAACACAAGGCGGAACTGGCGGTCTTGGAAAGCTTTCGCAGCCAGATACGCGACCTGCGCGCAGAGAACTTTGCACTTCACAACGCCAATTCCGGAACATTTCGCGTGCGCGATGCAGTCACGCCCATTGAGTCGGACTCTCGGGAATTGGCTGCAGTTCCACTCGATACGGCAGTACTATCCGATCACTTGGGCCTTCCTGTTGCAGCTACCGGTCACGTGTCAGCGGAGAGTCTTGCCGCGGTATCCGGACTCGCTGCGCAAATTGCTGCGAATGTTCGTGAATTGTTGCCGATGGGTCCGATTTCTACGGTTCAGTGGGTGGACGAACATGGCATGACGGTGACTTGCAAACTGTTCAAGATGGCCGAAGACGACATGGCCATGACCACGTTGGGTTCGGGGCAGCCCAGTGAGCAGGCACTCAAAGTCACACTCAAGACGGTGCTGGAATCCATCGGCTGGTCCGAGAATGGTCCTAGTACGGGTGAAGAATCCAACATTGCGGTGGGGTAGCAGGATTCAGGAAGATTGACGTTTGCTATGGCAATTGACGTATGCATCGCATGTGTTGGCAATGAGCTCGCCGGAGACGACGGCGTTGGGATGCGAATGGGTCGAATACTGCAAACTCTTCCGCTGCCCGACAGTGCCCACGTGCGATTTTACCCCCAAGTTGATTTGGACCTAATCGACGATCTCCTCGCCGCCAAACGATTCATTCTGTGTGACGCCACCCGAATCGGTGCTGCACCCGGAACTGTATCTACCTTCAAGCTTGAGGAAGTCACCCGATTTTCGAGGCAACCCTATTGTTGCCACGGCATCGGCCTGTCCGACCTCGTGCTCATCGCGACCGAATTGGCCCCTCCAGGTTGGCACTGGGACGTACACCTTGTGGGAGTAGAAGTTCAATCCGTCGATGAATTTGGGACCCAACTGAGCAGCGCCGTTCAATCGGCATTGCCCGAAGCACTTCGGCATGTTCTCAATCTGATTGGGGCCCCCGATGAATTATGTGCACTCTCACAATCCGAGGCCCACCGTGAGCTCGTTCTGAACGCGTTGTTCGCCTTTGGCGGCTAGGCCGCACAGAACCGCAACTTACCGCACCAGGTCATCCGGACGCGATAGCATCAACTCGACCACGTCGGGGACTTGGTCGGGCTCGACACCGCGCCAGTAGACTGTCCAAACTCCCCGCCGTACCATGCCGTCGCACTGCCAGGCATACCAACCGCAAATGGGATTCTTGGAGCGTGCTCGCCAGATGACCGCGGGTTGATCGCGGACCATCGCTTGCCAAATATCGCGACCCATTCCTTCGCCCTGCGCCACCGGGTCAACGACGAATTTACTGAGGATTGCAGCAATTGGACTGGGTTCAATGACGGCGGCACCGTGGTATTCAGGTGCGATGTAAGCTGCCAGTAGGGGGCGGAAAATAGATCGGGTCTAAGCTTACGACCGAAACTCGATTCAATCAACTTTCGCAAACGGGCTTGGTCAAGCTCAGCGTAACTTTGTGCCCTGGTAATCGACGTACCGCGGCGAACGACCGTTCCGGCACCCTTGACCGTGAATAGTTCCTTCAACAAGTCGAAGGGCCCTGTCACATTGAAGACCAAAGACTGAATTTGCACGCGTTCAAAGACTGCCTGGATGCTCGAGAGCAGCGCTAAGTCTTCGATGTTGAGCAATGTACTTTGCTGAAGTAGTTCCAATTCGGCAAGCAAATTGACGACGGAAATCCCGTTGCTTCCCATCAGCAATGGGTACTGCGGGGCAAGTTCTGTATCGCGATCCATGTTAGCGCCGAGCGCGCCATGCTGACGGACTACAACGATTTTTCGCGACGCCAATGCGGCAGCCAGGTTGCCGACCGCGTGATACCTGTCGATGGCCTGCTCGGCATCTTCATCGAAAACGAGAATTGGAATGATGCCCGAACGCAGATCGGTGCGTACGAGTTCGGCGACACCGCGCGCGCTCATCGGGTAGATGTTGGCCTCGAGCTTGACGGACCCAAGGCGCCGAGTGAAGCGATCGGCCAGCGCACGCGAACGCGCGGGGTCGAATAGTCCAATCACAATAGGTGCGAACAGTCGAAGGTCGGCCAGGAACCGCAACTGTTCGGCAATGGACGCGCCTTGTGCCGAGATCGGCACTGATTCGACTGCAATAACCGCGAAGCTTTCAGGCGGCAGCTCGCGAAACAACCGCAGGTATAGTTCCGCCTCCGAGCGACGCCCCACGCTATCAAGAAACGTCAAGACGGCTTCAGCCGTAGCGGGCAGGACCGATGGAGGAACCGTTGAGTCGCTCAAAGCGCGCAGCCCCTAGCACGAATTGCGCGAGACAACGAGAGTTATGTCCTTCCTAGAGTTGCAGGTTGCAACTCGCAGGTTTTCGGTGCCAAAATTGCTTTACCCGAACACATAAATTCCAGATCAACGTAGCGGTACGCCGCATTCGGGGATGGGGCCTCGAATGCCGTACCAACAAAAGCCAGGACGGCCCTCACCAGACATGGGCAAAGAGCGGAACGCGAACCCATTTGTTAGTTGTGCAATTTTTAGGAAATAAGTCGGCTCCGAATGCCAAAAAAAGCCGGAATGGCAATGGAGGACCGCTACTCAGCGAACAATACCTGCTCTACACCCTTCGCGCCAGCGGGTGCCGTGGGCGTAAGTGTTACCCGGTTATCGCCCCATTCGAGCCGAAAGGTTTGCTCGGTGAGTTTGCCGACATCTGGTGAATGGCTGTAGCCCTTGGGAAGCGCCTTGTCACTAGGGTCGACAAGCGATCGTTCGGTTCTCGAATGCAGTATTATCGGGGCAGAAGTCTGAGGTGGGTCCAAGTCGAATGTCATGACGCAAATTCGATGTTGTTCCAAAACCTCTTGTTCATTGAGTGCCACGTCAATTACGGTGCGCCGTTCAGAGATGTATGCTGTCAATTCTGGAATGCCGCCGCGATAGGCTGCTGCGCGCTGGAGCTCAATCGAGAAACCATTGCCGTATGGGTGAAACTTCGGAACAGATGTTTCTACCAAGCTTCTGCTGAGCCATACTGCACCGTTGTATTTTGCTGCGACCCAAGCAAACACGCGTTCCCCCTGACCGCGCGCCACAGCCACGACCGGTACCGCCTGAATGTCGGGTGTCAGTGAATATGAGGTCAGCAGCTGGCAATCAACCGATTCGGTCCCCTGCAGACCTACGTCGTTGACGGGTGGTCGTCCCTCGGCAAACGACTTTTTGACCCAGGCGCATGCGGCGTCGGTCGTGACGCCGTCGATCTTCCGTGCCTTGCTTGCCCCCATTGCGGCTGCTTCAGCATCGGATCGTAACTTCAAGATGGCCGCCGAGTCTTTGTCCTTCGCGATTGAACGTAGTAGTTTCGACAAGTTGGGCTCTGTTACTGTCAAAAACTGGGCAATCTGAACGTACCGCTGAAACCGACGTTGGTCGTGAGCCCGGGCCGCTGCCTTTGCCAGTTCGATGGCCAACACCCCGCTGCCGGGCGCATCCGTCAATGCCTGAACCAGCACTGTCAAAGCGTCATTGGGTGATGTCTTATTGTTAGAAGCTAACTGAATAGCCGCTGAGACGCGCGTTCGGAGTGCCGAATATTCCCCGATATCTACGGGAGCGGTTTGAAAATGCGAAACATTGGGACTCACCGTTCCCGCATCAGTTACAGCGGTCGTTACAACTGAAGCGGACGTTTTTGCCGGCGCAGGTCGTTTGTCTCTCGACCTGCAACCCACCAAATTCAGGGTAAACAAGACTCCCAGAATGATTCCAACGCAAGGAACGAGCCGCATACAATTCAAGTTCACACTGCCATGCTCGACCGATAAAGCCAAGCTGACGCTGCGCGCGGTAGGGGGCTAAGCCGGACTTTAGGTTTCCCCAGGGGCGCGGTTTTCTCTCATTTGAGTGAGAATTCACCAGAAAACTACTTTGGAGCCAGGGCACTCCAAGCATCGTTGAAGGTGCGACGTTGGTTTGCTCTGCGCAGGGGAGTTGCTACCGCGAATGCCGCAAAAGCCTTGCCACCGGATGAAGCCCCGGGAGTCAATTTTAACGGAAAAACTCAGAAGTTCTAAGAATTTGTCTCGCTCTGACACGCACACGGTAGTGTCAACATAAACAAAACCTCGTCGCGCTCCCGAAAAACCCGCCTGGACCCGGAAGAATCTGGGTCGAACACTAGCCAAGTAATGTTATGCTTTTATCATGACCTCTTTGTGTCTACCGAAGCTTCGCGTTGCCGGTGCATTGGCATTCATCGTGACGACAATTTTCGTCGCGTGCGGTGTGCCCGACTACAACGTTCCGACTACGCCGGACGCTGGAGGGATTCCACCGGCCGGAACCGGTGGCAAGAGCGGCACCTCGGTGAGTACCGGCGGTAGCACGAGCAGTTCTGCGGGCGGCAGCACAAGCAACGGGACGGGCGGCGGCAACGCAACGGGAGGTCAAGCTCCGCAACTCGAAAACAATTGCACCAGTGACGCCAATTGTTCCGGCTTTTCGGCTACGAAGAAATGTAATACAGCCACTAAGCAATGCGTCGAGTGTCTAGATGATAGCAGTTGCGGAACCGGCCTATATTGCGACACAACTGATCTGAAATGTCACGTTGGCTGCTCAAGTAGCACGGCTTGCGGCACGACCACTGGCGACGCCTCTCCTGGGACACCTCTGACTTGCAACCTAACTACACATCAGTGCACGGGTTGTGAGTCGGACCTCGACTGCAAACTTGGCACAGAATGTGACCCCGTATCTGGGTCTTGCGTGCCGGGTTGTGGTAGCGACAAGAATTGCTCCGCGAACTGGTCGTGTTGCGGTGGTCTCTGTGCGAATCTTCAGTCGGATGCGAACCATTGTGCACTCTGCGCCACGAGCTGCGCCCAAACGCAAGCTGTTGTTCAGTGCGATAATGGCACATGCAAAATCAGCAAATGTAACGACGGTTATCTCGACTGCGACAAGCAATGGAGTACCGGTTGCGAAGTCGACAAACTCTCGGATAACAACAACTGCGGCGTATGCGGGACAATCTGCCCGACTGCATCACAGCAAGCGTGCATCAACGGTGTTTGCGGTTCAGCGTCCTGCGCTACGCCGGGTTTCAAAAACTGCAACAACGACCCTACGGGAGCCTGCCTCACTAATACCAACGCCGACGCGGCCAACTGCGGCGGCTGCGGCAACGTTTGCAGCAAGAACAATGACACGCCATCTTGCGATGCGGGCAAATGCGTCATCAGTTGTACGTCTGGGTTCGCTGACTGCAACGCCAATGTGGTCGACGGCTGCGAAGTTGACTTGAACGCCACCGCGGCACATTGCGGAAGTTGTACCCAAGCTTGCGCTAACGACCACGGCGGAGCGAGCTGTTCAGCGGGCAAGTGCGTTCCTAGTTGCCTATCTGGCTATGACAACTGCGATGGCGACCCAACCAACGGCTGCGAGGCGAATCTCACTAACGATCCGACTCATTGCGGGAGCTGTGCTGCTTGCAGTCTGCCCAACGCAACGGCAGCCTGCACCAATAGCAGCTGCACGATTGCAACTTGTCAGCCGAATACAGCCGACTGCAATGGCATTGCTTCCGATGGGTGTGAAACCAATCTACAAACCACGGCAGCGCATTGTGGCGCTTGTACGACCGCTTGCAACAGCACCAATGGAACCGCAACTTGTAGCGCAGGCACGTGCGGCATTACGTGCGCCACAGGCTTCGACAATTGCGACGGCAATATGACGAACGGCTGTGAAGTTGACTTGACTAAGAGCGTTGACCATTGCGGAACTTGCTCCACCATGTGCGCTGATCAACCCAACGGCACAGCGATTTGCAAGTCCGGCGTTTGCGGGGTTTCCAACTGTACGGCGCCGTTCGGTGATTGCGACGGCCTTCCCGCCAATGGCTGCGAAGCCAACGAAGACGTTGACCCGACCAACTGCGGCGGGTGCGGTAACAGGTGCGTGGTTCCGCACGCGACTCCAAAATGCACGATCGGCGTCTGCGGGATCAGTACCTGCGACGCGGGCTGGGCAGATTGTGATGGCAACCCAGCCAACGGCTGCGAAGTCAACCTGATGACCGATGTCGGCAATTGTCACGCCTGCGGGTCGGTTTGTGCGCCGGCGAATGCGGTGGGTGCCTGTGTCGCGGGCACCTGCACTGTCACGTTGTGCAAAGGCAACTTCCAAGACTGCGATAAGATTGCGTCGAACGGCTGTGAGGCTGACACCTCGAGCAGTGTAAGCAATTGCGGACAATGTGCAGCGGCGTGTAACAGCAACCACGGAACACCGAGCTGTTCCGGCGGCGTCTGCAGCATCACGTGTGCCGCGGGCTTTGGCAATTGCGATGGCAATGTCAATAACGGCTGCGAAGCAACCACTACCAATGACGCCGGCAATTGCGGCGCGTGCGGTACGACTTGCGTGGCCCAGAACGGGACCGCGGCCTGCCTAAATTCCGTCTGCACGGTGAGCTCCTGCAACGCGGGGTTCCAAAACTGCGATGGCAAGTACTCCAATGGGTGCGAAGCCAATCTAAGTACGGACTTGTCCAATTGCGGAGCGTGCACCAACGTCTGCAACTCCACGAGCGGAACGGCCACGTGTACCAGCGGCCAGTGCGGTATTACCTGCACGAGCGGCTTTGGCAACTGCGACAATCTCGTGGCGAACGGCTGTGAAACGAACCTCGGTACGAGCCTGCAGAACTGCGGTGTGTGCAACCAGGTCTGCGCGCCTGCCAATGCCGTTGGGGCCTGTGCTTCGGGCGCCTGCTCGATTTCGTCGTGCAACACCGGATTTGCCAACTGCAACGCGGTGATCGGTGACGGCTGCGAAGCGAACCTTACCTCGGATCCACAGAATTGCAATACCTGCGCACACGTGTGCAGTTTCAGCCACGCCGCCGCTGGTTGTAACAGCGGCGCTTGCACGCTCGGAACGTGCAGTGCAGGCTACGCCGATTGCGATGGTCTGCCCGGCAATGGCTGTGAGGTCAGCTTGACGACGGACGCAACGCACTGTGGAACTTGCAACACTGTATGCGCGTACGCGAACGCGGCCGCCACCTGCAGCAATGGAACTTGCGCCATCGGTGCCTGCAACGCGAACTTCGCAAACTGCGATGGAGTGGCTGCCAATGGTTGCGAAGTCAACTTGCAATCGGACGTCAATAACTGCGGCGGCTGTGGTGCCGCATTCAAGTGCCCGACAACTGGGGGCACTGCATCGTGCACGAGTGGGGTGTGCGGTTACAGCACTTGCGGGGCAGGGCTCGCGACATGTCCCCCCGGCGCTACCTGTGCCACGAACACCACGAATGACGTCAACAATTGCGGTGGGTGTGGTACGAAGTGCACCTACGCCAACGCTGCCGCGAGCTGCGCTAGCAGCACGTGCTCAATGGGTGCCTGCACAGCTGGTTTCGGCAACTGCGACGGCGCTCCGGCCAACGGTTGCGAGTCGAACCTCAAGACGGACGCTCTCAATTGCAACGCCTGCAACACCAGGTGCACCTTCGCCAACGCCGCGGCCAGTTGCGTCAACGGCGCGTGTACGATGGGGGCCTGCAACGCGGGCTACGCCGATTGCGACGGCAACCCGGCGAACGGGTGCGAGGTAAACCTCAAGACAGATGCAAACAACTGCAATGCCTGCAGCAACACCCAGCCCTCCGCCAAGTGCAACGCTACGAACGGCACCGCCACGTGCAACAACGGCACTTGCCAGATTGCTTGTAGTCCAGGTTATGCCGATTGCAACTTGAACGCCGCCGACGGCTGTGAGATCAACAAGAACACCAGTACTTCGAACTGCGGCGCTTGCAACACCGTGTGCAACAGCACGAACGGCACCGCCACGTGCTCCGGAGGTACCTGTGGCATCACGTGCAACGCCGGTTATGGCAACTGCAATGGCCTTCCCGGCGATGGTTGCGAAGTCAATACGAACACCAACGTCAATTACTGCGGTAGTTGCAACGGCACCAACAGCGTCTGTGGAACTGCACACGGGACACCTTCGTGTTCTGGTGGTGTGTGTAGCATCGCCTGCGCGAGCGGCTACGGTAACTGCGACGGGATCACCGCCAACGGCTGCGAAGCTACGCTGTCCACGGATAGCGCCAATTGCGGTAGCTGCGCGAATGCCTGCACCTACGCCAATGCCTCGGGTGTGTGCAGCGGTTCCGTGTGCTCGATGGGGACGTGCAACACGGGCTACGGTAACTGCATAAACGGCAGCAGCGACGGCTGCGAGACGCCACTAACGACGACCAGTAACTGCGGCAGCTGTGGCAATGCCTGTACAAATGCCCACGGAACGACAACCTGCACGTCGTCTAACTGCGTGCCCACCTGCAGTACGGGCTACGCCAGTTGCGACAACAACCTGCCCAACGGTTGCGAGCAGAACATAGCAACGGACGTGCTCCATTGCGGTTCGTGTACGACGGCTTGCTCGTACGCCAACGCAACACCCGTGTGCTCGAGCAGCACCTGCTCGATGGGTGCTTGCTCGTACCTCTACGGCAATTGCAACAACAATCCGGCTGACGGCTGCGAGCGACCCTTAGCTGCGGATACGAGTAACTGTGGCGCCTGCAACAACGCGTGCGGCACGGCCAATGGCACCGCGTCCTGCTCCGCTGGCGCTTGCAGTATCAGCTGCAACGCCGGGTACCTCGATTGCGACGGCCTGAACCCGACTGGTTGCGAAGCCAACTCGCTGACCGACGCAAACAATTGTGGCACCTGCGGACACGTGTGCCCTTACGGTTGCACCAACGGCGCTTGCAACACACCGTGTACTGGCCTCTGCAGCAGCCCGACGCAATTTCCCGGGGGAACTTACAGTCAAACCAATCTGGGAGTGGCAGCATTCTGTTATGAAACAACGGGTGCGATCAATGGTGGCGGTTGTAGCAACTTCGTGGCTCCGCGCACTTTGTCCGTCAACGGAACCGTGATGAATTGTGTCGGCTGGACGGTGCCGGCGCGTCGCAACGGCGGTTACTGCGTCTACGGACCGGCGGGTGGTCACACCTATGACGCTTTCAACACGTGGTAAGAGAACGGCGGCTCTTTCCCGTGCCGATGTGACCAAAAATCGTGAATTTGGAACATCGGCACGCATGCCACGGGTTACGGGAAAGCTCATAGCCTCGTCGAAATGAGGACGTGACGCGCAGGCGGCGGTACTGCAAGCGCCATCCGAAAGTCTCGCGTTTCAGTTACTGCCGTCGGACTCCTTGCTCTGCTCACCGGTGCCTCTGCGCTGGCGCAGGATAAATCCCCTAGTCGCTACCCATTTGACCCCAGTTGCCCCTGGGGAAGGCTCGCTAACGGCAAGGGGATGGTGATCCGTTGTGTGCAGATTGCGCGACGAATATGCGACCCCGTGACATATTGTCAGCTCAGCCGCCGTGACTACGACCTTGCCGCGTGACGCGACGGACGGGATAGCCAGAAGAGGTGTGCGCTCGCCGACAGCTACGTCGGACCACCGCTCACACAACGAACGACGTTGGTCGTGCCGGTCTTTCCAGCAGTCCACGCCGCGAGTGTTCCGTCGAGGAATCGAATTGGCCAAGCGTTTGCCGCGTTGGTTCCCATCGTCGTGGAAGACCAGTAAAAGGCGGTATCGGTGTTGGGGAATGCGACAGGATCGATGGCGGGGCTGACACGCGAATAGTCAACGATGCTCGCGAGTTCGATGGCGTTCGGCAGGCGCCAATCCGAACGCCCGCCGTATGTGAGCGCTTCGCAATAAGCGAGCGCTCCACTCCAAGTCCTTCCCGTGGCATCACAAGTCTGCTGCCAGAGTAGGTTCGTGCGCGCGTCGAAAATGACTCCTTCGCTCGCCGAGCCCGTAACGTAGTATCGCGGGTTCGCGACGGCCGTAACATTGCCCACCGCGCTACACCTGGCAACATTTGTTAACGACATGCTCGTTCCATCTCGGGTGGTCACCGCGATGTAAGGCACAGCAAAATAAGCAAACCATGCAGAGCTCAGGTCAGAGGCAGTTGTCGAGCGAGACCAGGCGTCGTTCAATGAGATTCCGGGGAAATCGCTGGATGGAGTGGATTCGCTCGTCGAGGTAAAAGCAAACAAACTGAACCACTGTTGAATCGTCGGCAGATTCCAGTCGGTTCGTCCGCCGTATCCGGCTCCGGCCTTGTCATTGCAGAACTGTTGTGCTGTGCTCAAAGGCATTTGCACAGCCGACGACGAACTCACCGTCCACACGAGGCCGGTGATACCATCCGTGACGATGTCGTTTCCGGCTGTGCCTGACTGGACGAAACGACCGGTGGCCCAAGTCGGTCGAGTGACGTCAACGCCATATTGAGCATCTTGTCCGCACCACGGCGTCGTTGAACAATCGGACGCACCCGGCGTGCCTGGGCACGGGATCTCGACCGTATCGTTATAGCACTTGGCTTGACGGGTATCTGGCGGCCACGGGAACTTGAAGTCACCGATTGCGCAGTCGGCGGTGGTTGACGTGCCGCAACCCGAAGGCGCGTTCGTGACAGGACCACTTTCGGAATTCGTCCAAGTCGATCCTGACGGAGGAACGAAGCGCAGCGCCGTGCAGACTCCGTTGTCACAAGCGCCTTGCGAACTCGAAAGTGGGCAAAGAGCGCCCTGGTTCGCCGGCGTCAATGCGCAGCTTCCTGTGGTTGAGTCACAAGTTGCGCTCTGGCACATCGATGCACTAGTGCATGCCACTGGCGCTGCGAGTACGTCGGTTGACGTACACGCGTAGCTCGAGTTGCTTGAGCAGAAATTGCTGCTCGCAGCGACACCGACGCCCGCGGGAGTTGCACAAGCGTTGCCAACAGCCACACAGAAGCGGCTACTGTTGGGGGCAAGGCGACAATTCGAGCTCGCACACTGCACATCGTTGGAACAAGGTTGTCCGTTCGACAATGCTGGAGCGCCACCGGTTGCTGCCCCGCCTGTTGCGGCGCCACCGGTTGCCATGCCGCCCGTCGCAGCCCCACCGGTTGCCGTGCCGCCCGTTGCTGCACCGCCGGTTGCCGTGCCGCCCGTTGCCGTGCCGCCCGTTGCTGCACCGCCCGCACTATTTGTATTGGTGCCACCTGCGCCGCCCGTCGCGGCGCCACCGGTTGGAGTGGTGCCACCGTAGCCAGTAGCCGTGCTTCCGGCGGCAGCCGCTGTCCCACCGGTAGTCGCCGAAGCTCCGCCACTTTGAACAGTGCCCCCGACGCTCACGGCGATTCCACCGCCCGCCCCGCCGGTGGCAGCACTCGTGCTTCCGCCTGCCGTCGCATTGGATCCGCCAACCATGCCGGCACCACCGCTCGACTCGGTCCCCGCTGTTGACGATCGTCCACCAGTTGCTGACGCGCCGCCATTGACGGCGCCGCCGACGGACCTGGAGCCTCCCATCGGTTCTGAACCCCCAGTGCTAGAGCCCGCGCTTCCACCGCCGGAACCTCCGGCACCGCTGACTACGGTCGTCGAGGAGCTTGAACAGCCCTGCAACCCAAGCAACATCAACGCACCGCCAACTGACGCTATTGTTCGCATAGTTAGATACAACCTTGCTGGTCGAACCTTACTGACCACATTTAGCCTATCCAGTTTAGCGCGACAATCGGGAAATTTCGGGGCAACTGGATCGGACCGAGGAATCTCATTCAATATCCATCAAATTGAGGGCTACAATTGCGGCAGCTGCTTGACCGCTTGCACCCATGTGGCACTTGCAACAACGCCTGCACGAATGCCAATGGAACGACTGCCTGCACAGCAGGAGCTTGCGTGCCCGCGTGTAGTTACGGCTTCTCTAGTTGCGACAGCAACCCCTTGCTCGGCCGGTGCCTGCAGCATCGCCTGCTCCGCGGGCTTCGCCAATTGTGATGGCAGCGCGGCCAACGGTTGCGAAATCAACACCAATACCGACCTGAACAATTGCGGCGGCTGCGGCAGCGTATGCACGACTTCCTGCCTCAACGGCGTATGCCAAAAGCCGTGCACGGGAGTCTGCAGCAACCCGACACAATTCCCCGGCGGCACTTACAGCCAACAAAATCTCGGAGTGGCAGCCTTCTGCTATGAAACGATGGGCGCCGTTAACGGTGGCGGTTGTTCCAATTTCGTGGCCCCGCGCACCTTGTCCGTCAACGGAATCGTGATGAATTGCGGCGGGTGGACCGTGCCGGCCCGCGTCAACGGTGGCTACTGCGTCTACGGACCGGCGGGTGGTCACACCTACGACGCTTTCAACACGTGGTGAAACGACGGCGGCACTTTTTCGTGCCGATGTGACCAAATTCAGAAATTTCTGTCACATCGGCACGTGGCTTCGGGTTACGGCAGCACCGGACATTCGCCGAAATGTGGACGGCGCGCCCAGCCGGCGGTACTGCAAGCGACATGCGAAAGTCTCGCGTTTCAGTTTCTGCTAGCGGTCTGCTCGCTCTGCTGATTGGTACCTCCGCACTGGCGCAGGATAAATCCCCAAATCGCTACCCGTTTGACCCGAGTTGCCCCTGGGGACGGCTTGCCAACGGCAAAGGAATGGTGGTTCGTTGTCTTACGGAAGCTGAGGCCGCCGGCTTGACCAGTGCCCGGGCCAATACTCCTGTAGTTCCTGCTCCAACTACAAATGCAGCTGCAGCAGAAACGCCGGTGCCACCGAAGAAATCTTCAGAGTCTCTGGACGCAGACGTCGTAAGCGTGACCGCCGACGAAGGTGCTTTGGCGATCGCGCGCAAGAAGTTGAGAATCCCACGCGAACAATATGCTCGCTGCGTGGTGGACAATGGGGGGCTGACAACTGACGCGGGCGAAGTGACCGTTCGGTTCTTGGTGCGTGAACGTGGGCGTGCAGAAGGAGCTAGCGTCGAAAAGAGGGCAGGCATGGGCGATGCCGCGGCTCGGTGCATCGCAGCCATAGTCGATCGGCGCCCGGTCGGGACTCCAGAGGGCCCAGCCGTGGGTGCCACCGTCGTGATTCGCGTTTCGAAGTCCGCGAAGCGTTAGGCACAATCGGCAACCGGCCAAAGAGTCGCACCTCGTGCGACTTGACGCAAAAATACGTGTAACGGTACGGTGAATAAGTACCACCGAGAGGACGTTCATGAAGACGCAGTTTCGAGTGGCGGGCCACTATCGGCGCATCGGTCCAAGCCTGTGAGTGAATTCGACGAAAAAACCAGAGTCACGCAAGTCGTCCAAAAGCCGGCCGGAGAGGAAGGCGCCGGCAATGATTGCTTGGTAGTTATCTACGCGCCAGAACCCGGGTTACTCGGGAAGCGGTTCGTCCTCGATCGCGCAGTTTTGCGCGTGGGCCGCGGCGCGGACAACACGGTCGTGCTCGATGGTGATTCGGTTTCTCGTCGGCACGCGCGTTTCGAGAAACGTGGCAACCGCTGGTACGTGGTCGATTTGAATTCCACCAATGGGACGTATCTCAACGAACAACTCATCATTGGTGAACAGGTTCTGAACAACGGCGACCGGGTCAAAATTGGGCCGGCGATCTTGAAGTTTCTAAGTGGCGCGGATGCTGAAGCGAAGTACCACGAAGAAATTTACAGGATGACCATTGTGGACGGCCTGACGCAAATCCACAACAAGCGCTACCTGTTCGAGGTCCTCGAGCGCGAATGTGTTCGCGCACGCCGACACGAACGCGCACTAAGCGTCATCATGTTCGACATCGATCACTTCAAGCGGATCAACGACAAGTTCGGTCATCTGGCAGGTGACCACACGCTGCGTGAGCTCGCAAGAATTTGTCAGGAGCGAATTCGTCGCGACGAGACATTCGCACGCTACGGCGGTGAAGAATTCACGGTGGTGCTGCCCGAAACCGCGCTCGACGGCGCGCTCAGCCTGGCCGAAGACCTCCGCACGCGGGCCGAAACCAACGACTTCGTTTTTCAGTCCGAGAGTATTCCGCTCACGATTAGCCTCGGCTGTGCTCAGCTGGAAACCTCGGACAAGAATGCTCTCGATCTGATCCAGCGCGCGGACGACAAATTGTACGAAGCCAAGCATGGCGGACGTAACCGCGTTTGCGCGTGAGCTCAAAGCTAGTAGGTTCTGACCTCTGTCAGTCCAATGTCAGTTTCATTCGATCCGTCGTCGCCTTTGGGCAATCAAGAGCCTAGCCTCTCTCTGAAAACACCGAACCCATCGTCGAGGCATTGGGCGGAGCGTGCCGTCCAGGTCAACGCACCGATGGGGCCCGGTCGCGGCCTCTTGGCGCCAGCGCTCGTGTATGCACGAGCATTTGGTTCCAACGTGTTTGACGTCGATGACAACCGTTATGTTGACTTGGCGGCTGGCTTTGGCGCAATCCTGCTTGGACATTGTCACCCCGAGCTCACAGCGTGCATCGCTGATCAAAGTGCAAGCCTGACGCAAGCGTTAGGCGATGTATTCCCGTTGACCGAAAAGATAGCACTGCAGGAAAAATTGGCGCAAATGATGGGACCCGAGCCGTATCGAGTCATCTTGGGGCAATCGGGTGCCGACGCCATCACGGCCGCCCTCAAGACTGCTCTGTTGGCGACGGGTTTGCCGGGTGTTATCGCCTTCACTGGAGCCTATCATGGGCTCAGCTATGCGCCGTTGTCCTTGTGCGGGTTGCGCACGAGTTACAATGCTCCGTTCGTCGATCAATTGAATCCGCACGTGCATGGTGTGCATTATCCGAGTAGCTCCGAGGAGGCGCGACAATCCCTGTCCGAAGTTACTCGCCTGCTCGCGACGGGCACTATCGGAGCCGTCGTCATCGAGCCGATTTTGGGGCGCGGCGGCTGCGTCATTCCGCCAACAGGCTTTCTCGCGAGTCTGAGCGAGCTTGCCCGCAGCCACCGAGCAATCAGCATCTTCGACGAAATCTGGACCGGCCTCGGACGCTCGGGCTCGCTCTTGTACAGTCATGCTATCGGCGTCGTTCCCGACATCATTTGCCTCGGAAAGGGACTCGGCGGCGGCCTACCATTGAGTGCTTGCATCGGGCACGCTAGTGTCATGAGCGCTTGGCAAAGGGACGATGAGGTGGTCCACACGTTGACCTTTGCGGGCGCTGCGCTAGCGGCCGCCGCATCCACCCTATTGCTGCGAATCCTGGAACGTGACGGCCTCGTCGAGCAGACTCTTGCCCGCGGAGAGACGTGGATCAAGGCGCTGCGTCAGCGACTGAGTTCATTGCCGATCGTGAGAGACATTCGTGGCCGCGGTTTCATGGTCGCAATCGATCTCGGTCCTAAGCCAGGCATTGCCGCAGAGGCCGCCAACTCCTTGCTCAGAAGCGGCTGGATAACGTTAACGGGTGGGGGGATGCGCGAGGTGCTAGTTCTGACTCCGCCACTGAACATTTCAGATCGATTGCTTAATTCTGCAACAGATGCCCTACACCGGTCACTATCGGAGCTTGGTCAACAATGACTGCGGCCGACTCGACCTGGCTCACGTCTTCTAATGGCTTACACTCACGTGTACAAGAGTACATTCGAGCCAGTAGCCATAGCCCTGAAGAATTCGAGCAATTGGCCCTGGAGATAGCTAACTTTCAAGCCAAATACATCCCCGGCTACGCACGCCTCGTGCAAGCGCACAATTCGCGACTCGACAGTCTTGATACATTGCCGGCAGTTCCGGTCGAGGCGTTTCGTTTGACCCGGATTGCTGCGCATCCTATGCCGGACGATGTAGTGCGCTATGTGACGAGCGGAACGACGTCGGAGCTGCGAGGTACCCACGCAATGCGGCGTACGGACACGTACCGAACATCGGCAGTTAGCTGGGGCAGGCACGCTTTGCTCCCGAGTGGCGCAGCCGAGGCCGCAGTCGTCGCGCTGTTGCCTGGCGAAGATATTGGCACGTCATCGCTGGCTGCGATGGCGCAAATGTTCATGGAAGCACTCGAGCCAACCGTCAACGAAAGCCACTCGAGCGCTCCCTTGGCAAGCCGCTGGCTGCTGACCGAGCAAGGTATCGATCTGCTGGGACTCGCGGCGCACCTCGAGCGTGCACGCGACTCCAAGCTGCCACTCATAATCGTCGCGACCTCATTCGCGTTAGTTAGATTTCTCGACGAGCTCGGAGCGCGGCGTTTAGATGTATGGCCACACACCGTTGTGATGCCAACCGGTGGATTTAAGGGAAAAACTCGAGAAATATCTCCAATTGAGCTGCGGTCTCGAGTCTCCGCTGCACTGGGCGTCGACCCGCGTCAAATTGTCGGTGAATACGGCATGACGGAACTGTCGAGTCAGCTCTATGAGGGCTGCCTACCTTCAGGCAATCTCGCAACAGAGCCCGGCATTTACGTCCCGCCTCCCTGGCTTCAAGTCTGCCCCGTCAATCCAGAGACAATGCGACCCGTTTTACCCGGGGATTCGGGCGTTGCACGGTTTGTCAACCTTGCGAATGTGGATTCCGCGGTGTGCGTGGTAACCGAAGACGTCATTCGTCGTCGGGGTAACGGCGTCGAGTTGCTCGGTCGCCTGCAAGGTGCCGCTGCACGCGGTTGCTCGCTGAGCACGGAAGATTGGCTTCTGACCCATGCCGAGTCGTAACGCGGGGGGCGAACGCAGGTGACTGACAAGCGCCTGGCGCGCGTTCAACGCTTCCTCGAGGCGGCCCAGGTTTTTTGTCGACCTGAACATCCGCTATCTCGCAAGGCTCGCGCCCAATTGCCCGGCGTCACCGGTTTGTCGCCTGAAAATGTCGCATGGGCGCTCGACAATGCCTTGGAAGTCCAGTCTTTGACCTGGGATTTGGAGCTATTGTGCAGTCGTACGCCCGAGTGCGGTCAGGCTCACGTGTTGCTCTCGACCAACGTATTTGTGGCATCCCTTCGGGCAATAGCAATCGCACTCGCTGCCGCACCCCGCGTCTGCGTGCGACCCTCGCGTCGCGAGCCCTTGATGGTTGAACTGCTGGCTCAGGCGGCGCCTGGGCAATTTGACGTGGTAGAGCAACTGCAAGCGAACGCCGGCGATCACTATTGGGCATATGGAAGTGACGAAAGCCTACGTCAGGTCCGACAGTCACTGACCCGTAATGTAGTGTTTCACGCGCATGGCAACGGCTACGCAATCGTCGTCATCTCCGACACCGAACTTGGCGGTGAGCCATCGATCCGGGAGATTGCTCGGGCTGTGGTCGAAGACGTAGTTCCCTTTGACCAGCGGGGTTGCCTGAGTCCACGCGTTGTGTTGGTGCAAGGAAACTTAGAAGTTGCGAGCCAGCTCTGGCAATCGGTCGCCCTTCGAAATGAAGAAACGTGAAACCACGATACCTACCGGTGAGATCAGCCCAGGGGAGCGCGCAGCGATCGCCCGCTATCGCGATACACTTTGTTTGGCCGGTGAAGTAACGAATGCGGGTACGGGATTGGTAAGCCTAGGGACGCAGAGTTTGCCTTGGATTTTGCCCCCGGTCGGTCGCGTATTACATATTCGAGCCACAAGTGACGCTATCGCTGATGCCCGACCTCACGCGGCACACCTAACAGCGATCGGTGTTAGCTCGATGCAGGCAAGTACCGTCAGCCGCCTCCGTGCGGCCTTCCCCAACGCGCGAATCGCAAAACTCGGCCAAGTGCAACGCCCGAGACTCGACGGCCCCGTCGATCTGCGAAATCTTGATGGCGAAATTATCTAGACAACTTGCCCACGCGAAATCTTCTCGATCGAGCTCAAGAATATAACGCGAAGGACCTCGCAAATCTTCTCGATCGAGAATGTAACGCGAAGTATCCCAAGTAGAAGTCCCCCCCAGCGAGGGAATTGGGGGGAGAAAAAATCCCAGCGGAGCGTCTAGCCAACTAGCTTCAAGCGACGTTTTTTGTCGCCCAACTCCAGCACGGGGGCTGGTGGCTCATCGAGCGGAACGTTTCGCCCCTTGGCGTAAATTGGGTGCCTGCCTTGCGTCTTGTACCACTCGGCGGTCGTCGCAGTCCTAAACATCTTTTCAACGATCTGTCGCCAGCCAACGCCGGTATTGTACGCGCAAAACGATATCTCCCCCATTTGCGTACCGTACGGGATAATGCACATCTCCGTACGGCGAAAGTCGTAGGTCCACAGATCCTGAAACCACATGCCCGCTACGAAGAGAAATCTCCACGGAAACTCACTTGCGTCCCCCTCACTCGCACCCACGGCCCCACCGCGCACACCGATCTGGCTTATCATTTGTCGAATGATTTCAGGTACATGGTAGCCCTGTGGCGCGGCCTCGGATCGAAAGTTCCGGAGCACGCTCAGTGCCAATGCAGCAAAAGCCCAGGGCTTGCTCAAGGCCTGGTCAGATATCTGCTGAACATCTTTGAGCAATTGATCGATATTCAAGAACTCCGCGAGCGGCACCATTTGCTTGGTATGCTTGTTCACGAGCAAAATCGTACCAACACCACAATTGGGGTGGCACCCGCAATTGAGTGAACCAAACGCGGTGTCCGGACCTTGGAGCAAATCCACAAAGTCACTAAACGGGTTCATTGCGCTGAGCGGCACCCAATCACGCATCGGCTCGGTGATCCCGAGTTGCGCTTTCAAGTCATGCGCTAAATGGCTCAGCGTATACCTCTTGGCGATGCGTTCCTCGTCGCTAACGTTTTCATCACGGCCAGTAAAGCTAATCGGCTGGAATGAAACTACAGTGACCTTTTCCGCGTTATCAATCGCGAACTTGACCACCTTACCCACTTCGCTGTCATTGATGCCACGGACGACAGTCACCACTAGTACGACATCAATGCCCGCTTGGTACAAGTTGTTGATCGCGCGCTGCTTTACGTCGAAAAGGTTGCCGACTTTTCTATGCCGATGCGCCTCGTTGCTCGTTCCATCGAATTGGAGGTACGCCAGGCGCAGCCCCGCCCGCTTGGCGGCATGGCAAAATTCGATGTCTTGCGCAAATTCGATGCCATTCGTGGCGCATTGAACGCAAAAGTACCCAACTTTCCGGGCGTAGGCGACGGCATCCAAGAAGCATGGATGCATGGTTGGCTCGCCTCCGGAGAACTGCACGCTCAATTGGCGTCGCGGTTGAATCGTTACCGCATCGTCTAGGATCTTCTTTATGTCCTCGATGCCGAGCTCATGAACATAGCCCACCTGGTTTGCATCCATGAAGCACGGCTCGCACATCATGTTGCAACGGTTCGTTAGGTCAACGGTTAGGACCGAGCCCCTGCCGTACTTAATCGTCGATGTGCCGTGATTGCGCAGCGGCGTTTTCGGGGCCAAAAAGTCGCGACCCGGAAATTGACTTTCGATTCGCTGCATGAAGCCCGAATCGATGCTGAGTGTATCTTCGAACGTACCGTGCGTCGGACATTGCTTTATCATCAACACGCGCCCGTCCCGCTCGACAATGTCCGCCGGGATCTCACCGGGATGCCCTTCAATCAGGATGCGCCAATCGGTCTTGCCTTCGACGATGGATGCGCGCACCTCTTTGACACATTCGGGACACAGGGAATCCGTACGTCGCGGCCAACCTAGGGGTGGCTTAGTCCGCGCTTTTTGTAGGGGAGCCGGAGCCCATTTGGGTTGCGGTTTGGCTTTGGAACCCCTACTGGCCCACTCTAGGCACCGTGGCCAAAGTGTATTCGCGAATGAACTTGCGACTACTTCTGCGCGGCCCAAGGCTCTATCGAATAGCGACACCATTGAGTCGAGCATACACTCGATTTCGAGTTGTGCGACATTGATTGAACGACTGAAAACCCGACCCGGAACCGGAGTGCAAGTTAGAGCTCGCCGTAGTTTTTCGCGGTTGAGACTGGGCTTAGCGGATCGAAGGACGGCCAAGGGGCACGGTGAACCCGGGACTCTGGGTCACCCAGGCCACAGTCAATCTGCTGGCCCAGCCGACCCAGTTGGCAAGGGTCAAACCAGCAGCCCCAGGCGCTCGAGTAACGCGCTCTTGTCGGGCTTTCGGCCACGGAAGGCGACGAACAGCTCCATCGGATCGCGCGAATCACCTGCGGCAAGTACGGTCGTTCTCCAGCTTTTGCCCAATTCAGGATTGTCAATTCCTTCTTTAGCAAAGCGCTGGAATGCATCTGCTTCCAAGACCTCGGCCCACTTATAGGCGTAGTAACCGGCGGCGTACCCTACGGGTCGCGCAAAGAGGTGCGAAAATGTGGCCACCATGCCGTAGTCTTGCGGCAGCGGAGCCGGCGCATATTGCTGTTGAACGTTGCGAGCGAAGTCCAATACGTCGCCGCGAGGATTTGCCGCGTAGTCCATGTGTAATGCCAGATCGAGAGCGGCAAAACCGAGTTGGCGCATTTGTGCAGTTGCGGCGCGAAATCGGCGCACCGCCTGTAGTTTTTCTAGCAGCCGCGTGGGAATTGGCTCGTGTGTTTGCCAATGGCGGGCAAATCGGTTCAAAACCTTAGGCTCCCAACACCAGTTTTCCATTATCTGCGAAGGCAATTCGACGAAATCATGAGCTACGCGCGTCCCCGCGAGTGATCGAATCGGTACGCGTGACAGGCAATGGTGAAGCAGGTGTCCAAACTCGTGCCACAGCGTCTCAGCGTCGCGGTGGCTAAGCAGGCTTGGCGTATCCGCGGTTGGGGGATTTGCATTGGCGGATACTACTGCAATGTTGGGCACACCGGATATCAACCCGTGCATCCATGCGCCGCCCTGTTTATTTTCCCGTGGGTACAAGTCCACATAGAAAACACCCAATTGCTCACCACTAGCATCACAAATAGCGTAGACCCTCACCGCTTTATCCCAGGTAGGAATTGCATCGAGAGTCTCGATCTTGATGCCGAACAATTCGCAAGACACCGTGAAGACGGCTTCGAGCATCGATTCAACCGGGAAGTAGCCGCGCAATTCCTCCTCGTCAAAGTCGAGTTGAGACTTGCGCATCTTTTCAGCGTAGTACCCAACGTCCCAGATCGGGATATCGCTTTCGGTACTCCCGGTGAGCTGGTTACGAAACTCGACCAACTCCCGCCGTTCGCGCTCGTAAGCAGGCAGTGTAGCAAGCTTTAGATCCTCGAGGAATTCATGCGCAACAGCGCCCCGCTTTGCCATGCGATCAGCCATTGCCAAATCCGCGAAATTATCGAAGCCTAGTAGGCGCGCCTTCTCGTGACGCAGGCGCAGAATATCTTGTAAGAGTTCCCGATTCGCAAAGGTGCCGACACTGCAGCGTGCGTCGTTGGCTCGCCAGATGCGTTCGCGCAGCCTTGAATCATCTGCATAGGTCAATACTGCTACGACCGAGGGCGCTTGCAGGGTTAGCCTATAACCGCTCTGCCCTTTCTCGGCGGCGCTTGCCCTAGCCATAGCCAACGCGGATTCCGGTAGACCTGCGAGTTCGGCTACGTCGGTCAGGACGAGTTCGAAGGCTTGCGTTGCATCGAGCACATTTTGCGAGAACTTCGCCGTCAGCTGGCTGAGCCGTTCATCCAGATCTCGCAGCTTCGACTTGGCGCTCTCGCCGAGCCCCGCACCATGCCGTTGGAACTCCTCGAGAGTCTTAACCAGAAGGCGCTTTTTGATCGGGTCGAGCCCCTTTGCATCGTCGGTTTCCGCATAAGCGGCAAGACGCTTGTAAAGCGGACCATTCAACAAGAGCCCTGTGTAGAAAGCGGTGGTTATGGGAAGTGTGGCGTTGTACGAGGCGCGCAATTCCGGTGTTGTCGCAATTGACTCGAGATGCTCCACAATTGAAGTGCTGATCTCGACCGGCTCAGTGAGACGCTCGAGGCTTCCCAAGGTGTTGTCCCAACTGGCACGCGCGGTTTCGCTGACCAGGGCATCAATCGCGGAATTGGCACTCGAGATCAGTGTGGATATAGCGGGTACAATGTCGTCCGGCGCAACCTTATCGAAGGCAATCGGGTGTCTGGGGCAAAGGAGTGTTGAATTCATTAAATCGCCTGGAGATTCGAATTGTGACGGGGGCTCACCCCTCGGATTATGGTCAAAATGCCTCGTCGTTCGCGAAGAGCGTACTAGGCTTTAGCTAGTGCTCAACCGTTCGGCAATTATCTTGAGCGATCTTCACCTCGGGCCGACCTGTCCGCCCGACACGGCCGCCGCAGCAGCCCGAGTAATGAGGCGGCATCCGGGACATGAGACCATGCTCCTAGGTGACACGTTTGACCTCTCACTTGATCTACCCAAACTCGACCCGGCTTTGAGCGTATCCCGCCACTTGGTGGCCAATCCCGAATTCAAGGAAGCGCTGCGGGAAAGACTCGTTCAAGGCACCCCCGTCACGCTATTCGCGGGCAATCACGACGCGCAACTCGCCGCTCCCCAGGTTCGGAGCAAAATTCTTGATTGTCTCGGAGTCAATGACAGAGCTCCACTAGCTTGTGGTACTTGGTGCTTGCACTGGGAAGGCTTGCACCTCGAGCACGGCCACATGTACGATCCAGACAACGCGCAAACGCATCCCCTGGTAGCGCCCCACTTTGACACTGAACCGCTGGGCATTGCGATGATGAGAAATGTCCTTGCGCCGACCAACGCTCTGTTCTTTGCCCATGCACACGAGCTGACGCCACTCCGAGGTTTGACCCAGGCAATCATCAAACTAGGGCCGGCTGCTCCTCGCTTGGTCGCGCGTTACTACATTGAAGCCTTGAAGGTATTCACGCGGGCAAGGTCCACCTCATTTTCCGAGGAGGAGACACTGGGCGCGAGCCGCTTGCAAGATTGCGCATTGACCAGCAACTTAGAGATGGATCTACTGCAGCAACTCTTAGCTACCAGAGCAACTCCAAGGCACCACCGCAGGAAAGACGTCTTTTACCGTCTCTATTTGGACCGTTCAATTGCCACGGCCATTTGGTGGTCAAGCTCCGTGCTCGGTGCGGTGACGTCAATTCCGGCGTTCTGGGGAATGACGGGTGTTAGTCTTGCGTTTCTGGGTGCCTCGCTGGCGCGCGGCAAAAATCGATATAGCGGCAGCCTGACGTCCCGACTGCGCAACGCTGCGCTGACTGTTCGAAAGCTTGCGGACGCCCGAGCGGTAGTGTTTGGTCACACGCATGTGGAAGAAACCATTCCCGGGTATGTCAACAATGGTTCATTTGCCTTTGGCGGACGCAACGGCAGAACCTATTTGTTGCTCGAGTCGGGGGTATCCCTGTATCGCGTAAACGCAAACGAACGCGGCGAATCGCAAAAGCTCGACGTGCTAGTCCCACGCGAAGCCGCCACCAACTCAACCCGAGAGTTCGCCGCGTAACAGGGGCCCGACCCTGAGTGCTGCAACTGTGAAGGATCTATTCAAAGACTCCAACGACTAGTGCTTGTGTAGCATCTTGAGCGCGATTGCGGCCGCTAGCAGTAACGTCATCCCCACTACGAGAACGAGGACGATGCGGCGATAGCGCGCGCGCCGCGCCCGAACTTCCGGGCTAATCGAACGCATATGCCTTTCATCGATCATTTCATCGGGCTCGTGAAATTCTTCTACGTGTCCGCTCGTGGGGGCGCCGATCGCGAAGAACTCACCCGACAATTCTGATTCGGGCCCCTCGGGAGTAAGCTGAGGTTTAGTTGTCGCCGAAACAGGCGACTTTTTTTTACTGTCCGGTTTCGAATGCGGCTTTTCCGATACCGGAGCGGGCTTGGCTGCTGGTTTGTCCGAATCCTTGAGGTTCGACTCGGCTTTGACTGGAATCTGCGCGGGCTGAGCGGCTACCACTGGTGCCAGTGTTTCTGTCGGTGGAGCGTCAATTGGCACGTCCCAGCCGTCTGGTTCCATGAGGTTCTCAGAGGCGTTCTCTGATTGAGGAGCAGGGGCAACGCTGCCCGTTGCGACGCTAGTAGACGCAGCAGCGGAGCTTGGCGGCGCGCTTTGACGCGTCGACACTATCGGCACAGAGACAGCGGGAGCAGTCGAATCAACGGGCACGGACGCAGTCGAATCAATGGATACAGTCGAAACAGGTGGGAAAACCGGTTTTTCCGATACGTCGGCAGGTGCCGGCGGTGGCTGACTTCCCATCACGTCAGTAACTAAACGAGCTATGTCGGTAGGATCGAAGTCGCTTTCTGGACCTTCAGTTAACAACTTCTTCAGAGTCGAGGGATCAACACCTTTAGATAAACTGCTGGGTTTTGGTGTTGATTGCGTCTTGGCTTTCGCCTTCGATTCACTCGCTCTAGATCTTCGGTTCAATAGCTCTATATCGGACTTCGACTCAGCCGGCACGGCTGACACTTTTCGCGGAGCGTTACCCGCGACTGATTCGATCTGACGACGTTTCTCCTTGGGCGACGCGCTACGCACCGGTTCGCTTACCTTGGGAGAATTGTCACGCACGAGTTCGCCCGTGGACGGCGCCATCACGGGCGGGCCAATTGATATCACTCGTTTCGGAGCCAGAGCTTGCGCCGATGCCGTTGCGCTCGAGTGGCGGGGCTTATCCGATTCGTCCCAACCAGAATCTATGTCGGGTGCATGCGGACTCAGTGAGGTGGGTTTGCTGGCCTCGGAGCCAACCGCGGTTTCCATGTCGGACACCGACGCAAATTCACCTGATTTTGATCGCTTCCCACCTCCAGAGGAGTTTCCTGACGTGGGTTGTCCGGGGCTCATTGGATTTATGTCAAGACGGGCCACGTTAGCCACGGTTTTCCCGTGTC
Organism: uncultured delta proteobacterium; assembly: GCA_963819085.1. Lineage (GTDB taxonomy): Bacteria > Myxococcota_A > Polyangia > Polyangiales > Polyangiaceae > FEN-1139. The sequence goes on along the minus strand of CAWFUX010000026.1, from coordinate 307,974 downwards.
GGCAGCCAGACGCTGCGGCTCACAACCGGCCAACCAGCGCCGCGTCACTGACGTATAATCTGAGTACCAGATGGTGGAGAAAAGGTAAACTCGGATGGCTCCACTTTTGTGTTAACCGTTGGGCTCGAGAAGTCGAATCGGTTTCGGTTCCCCTGCGCATCGACCAACAAAACACGGCGAACTTGAGCTGTCGCGGCGTCCACGTACAAAATCATGGCCTTGTATGCCGGGGTAGCTTCTTTTGGTTTCGCTTCGATTACGAACCCCCCCTCGAACTTCATCTGACGCGCGTCTAGCTTCTTCAGGGCGAACGACTGCTGGAGTTTGCCCTCACCCACCAAAAACGACAGCGCAGCCGGATAGGCACTTTTGCCCATATCGCTCTCGAACATCTGCTTATTTTCTTCTTCATAAACACGGATGAGCCTGCCGTCGGCAATCACGCGATTGCCGTTGTTTTTGTAGCGCCAGCTCATCTTCCCGGGTTTAGCAAACAGAACGTCACCGAAACTCTTTTTCTCGATTCCGGTCGAGCGAATGACGTACGTCTGTTTGAAGGTAGCGCGAAAAGTCTTAGTATTATCGTAGAAGGCTTGGACACGCTGCGCGATGTCTTGCGCCGTTAGCTCGGTGCCGGCACTGCGCGGTGCAGCCGACAATCGAGTGGGCGACAGCGTAATTGCGAGGCTGACAACAAGCGGCCCAATCAATGCGAAATAGCGACCGAATCCAATATTGCCACTTGTCATAGTTTCAGTTCCCGCGGGTCAGATCCAAGCATTTGTGTTCTTGCAGCAATTCGCGTCAGAAGCAACGCGCCTTCACAAACACCGTTCAGAGTCTGATTAATCCCACAAAAATACGCAGTCATGCCCGGCAATATTCCCAACTTCGACATAACTTCGTCAGCTCACTATCAATTCCCCCATGGAAAATGCGGACCCCCAGGGAATGCTTGTTTCCAGAACGGCTGAACAAACCTCAAGCGGTCTGCTGCGGTTCCCATCGCATTTCAGGTCAAAGTTCACGCGACGCGGCCGGTTGTTAGCCGGCTAAAAGGCCCGCCGGAGCCTACCTTTTTCTCAACCTTGCTAGCAACTGTGGGGTCAGTTTTTTTTGGCCTTTACGGCTCGTGGCCACGAGCACCGGCAAGTGCGCGACTCGCAGGTGTGTGACCGCCAAGGCCAACGCATCAGTTGCGTCCGAGCGCGGCAGCTGATCGAGCCCGAGCATTGCCTTCATCATGAGCGCCACCTGCCGTTTGTCAGCGGCACCGCGGCCCGCAACGGTACGCTTTACCAAAGCCGGCGAGTATTCGCCAATCGTCACCGCGGCGCGTGCGAGCACGAGCAATACTACTCCCCGTGCGTGTCCTAATTTTGATGCGGCCTGCGCGTCCTTATGAAAGAAGAGCGATTCTACGGCCGCCGCCTCGGGCCGGAATTTCTCCAAGATTTCGTTTAGCGCCCGCTCCATCGAGACAAGCCTGTGTGCGAGCAAATCCGTGGCAGCCAGTGTAATTACGCCGTGCCCCACGTGGGTCATTCGCGTCCCTTCACGGCGCACAAGTCCCCAACCGAGATAACGCGTTCCAGGATCTATACCAAGTACTAGCATTGCTAGATACCTGCTATGACCCATCCTGTGTCAAACCGCAAATCGCCTTCTAAACCCAAGCCTGTCGCCGCCCGGGCTGTCGCAGTTACCGGAAAAATCCGACGTTACCTACGTGCTCTTGGGCACGGCCTTGCGCCCGTCATCCAGATCGGAAAAACCGGTCTCAGCGTGGGTGTCAAAGAGGAGCTGGATCGCGCTCTGACAACTCACGAACTCATCAAAGTTCGCTTGCTCGGTGAATGCCCAATCCCGCGTGAAGAGGCGGGTGACAAGCTCGTATCACTCACACCCTCCGAACATATCCAGACCTTGGGCGGTGTGCTGCTGCTTTACCGTCGCCGTCCTGAAAAGCCGAGTATCTTGATTCCCGGTTTGGACGACGAGAAACTCAAGGCTGCCAAGGCTTCGAAGAAGAAACTGGCAAGCATAAAGCCAGGTCAACCAAAGAAACCGGGCGCTAGCCCACGGGCGGGCCAACCGAGGCGTAAGATGGTACGGAAATGAATCCCCCCATGCAGCGCCAACAACAATCAACTCATTTGGCTTGGATCGACCTTGAAATGACGGGTCTGAATCCGGACAAAGACGTAATACTTCAAGCGGCGCTCGTCATTACCAATTCGAGTTTGGAAAATCTGGAAGAGGTTTCATTCGATATTTGGCAACCCGAGCAAAGCCTTACGTCAATGTCCCTATTCGTGCGTGATATGCACGAAAAGAACGGCCTGCTACAGCGGTCGCGCCAATCGCGAGTCGAATGTCGCGACGCAGAACGCGGCCTGCTCGAACGCGTTAGCAGCTGGTGCGCATTTCCGGCAATCCTCTGCGGCAATACAATTGGGCAAGATCGTCGTTTCATCGAACGTTACATGCCCGCGCTTGCCGGGTATTTGCACTATCGAATGGTGGACGTTTCGTCGTTCAAGGTATTGATGCAACTCTGGTACGGGGCCAAAGCCGAGTTCAAAAAGCCCGAGGCCGGCGCACACGACGCGCTCTTCGACATTCGACAGTCGATTGCGGAACTGCAATTCTATCGAAGCCGGTTTCTTCAGCAGCTACCGTGACCTAGGCGCGGAAAGATCTTTCCCGGGTTGAGTAGCCCCTGCGGGTCAAACACTCGCTTGAGCCGTTGCTGCAGCTCGATAAGCGCCGAACTTTGTTCCAATTCCAAAAACGGTGCTTTCGCGATGCCTATGCCGTGCTCACCACTGAGCGTCCCACGCAGTTCAATCGTATCCCGGAACAGCTGGGCCACGGCTGCATCAATCTTAGGCTTGTCATCGGGGTCATCCCACAAATAATTGACGTGCAAATTGCCGTCACCGGCATGGCCGTAGACTAGCCACCGCAGCTTCTGTTTGGCCGCGTAACGCTCGACTCTTTGGAATAGTTCTGGAATGCTCTGGGAGCCGACGACGATGTCCTCGCTAAGCTTGTAATTGGACAGCTTTCGAACGGCGGGGCTCATCGTGCGTCGGGCTGCCCACACGCGATCGCGCTGCGAGGCGTTCTGAGCAACCACGACTTCAATCGAACCCGCTCGACTGCACGCCTCCTCGATGCGCTCTGCCTGCGACAGGCATGACTCGGACTCGCCGTCCACTTCGATCAGCAGCATCGACGAGGCGCGGTCATTCAAGGAATTGCCAGCCTGACGCATCGCTCCAAGTGTCGTCGCGTCGAATAGCTCGATGCAGCGCGGTAGCACCCCACTCGCAGTAACTTTGCCAACGGCCCTGGCTGCGGCGTTGACGTCTGCAAACAGCGCCAAGAGAGCCAGCGTTTCACGCGGCTTAGGTAGCAATTTAAGGGCAATTTCCGACACCACGCCCAGGGTGCCTTCGCTGCCGACCATGAGCGACGTAACGTCATATCCCGTCACTCCTTTGCGAGTGCGGCGACCCACTTTCAAATGTTGACCGCCTATCAAGTACGCATCGAGGCCAATCACGTAATCGCGTGTCGCGCCGTACTTGAATGCGCGTGGCCCCGCGGCATTCGTGCCGATGTTCCCCCCAAGAGTGCAATCCAAAAGGCTGCTCGGGTCCGGTGGATAAAACCAACCGGCGGCCTCGACAGCGGCGTGCAGATCGGCAAGCTTTACACCGGGTTCGACAACCGCGATGCCCTCGACGGCGTCAATGTCCTTGATCTTAGTCATCGACGCCACGTCGAGTACGATACCGTTGTGCATCGGAATGCAACCGCCGACTTTTCCCGTGCCTGCGGCTCGCGGCGTCACAGGGACTCCCGCTTCGCCTGCAACGCGAAGCGTAACTTCAATGTCAGACTCAGTTTGCGCCAGCACGACAGCGTCCGGAAGCGAACCTTGTTCCTCGGACTCGTCGCGTCGGTATGATTCGCAGTCGGCAGCCTCGGTCAGCAGCCTTGATGAGCCCAGGCGCTGGGAAAGCAACCCTTTTGCCCGCTCGCGCGCAGCCGCGGGTGCAAATTCGATTGGGCTCGTCATGCGAGCGGATCGTACCGCGATCCGCAGCGCCCGCACCGCTTTGCAGCCCGCCTTTCCCGGGGCTAGCGGCAATGCAGCGGCGAACTTGCCCTTGACGCCGGCAAGCCCGCGGGTAGGGTTCCGCCCTCATCCGGCCTGGAGAGGTGACCGAGAGGCCGAAGGTACCCGCTTGCTAAGCGGGCGTAGCTCAAAAGGCTACCGAGGGTTCGAATCCCTCCCTCTCCGCTGACTTGTGGTGACTGCACGTGGACATGGGGTGACCCGATGCCGGTTACTGATTCGGAATCGGAGCCTGATTCTGATTACTGATCCTGACACTGAATCTGATTTCTGATCCTGATTTCTGATCCGGAATCTGAATCTGATGTCTGATCCTGCGATCAGAATCAGAATTCAGGATCGGAATCAGTCATCAGTATCAGAGTCAGAGTCCGAATCAGCAATCAGAGTCCGGATCAGGATCAGAATCAGAACTTCACACGACGGCAGTCGCGGTGACATCGCTATGGTATCCACAATTGCCGCTTAGTGTCTTGTGCATGCCGGGCCGCGCACCTTTCCTGCCAATTGAATCGGGTCACGTTGAGATCGCGGCTTGCAATTGGCATGAAAGCTGCGCGAGGGGTGGCATGCACAAGACACTAAGCTCCTCAATTGTAGAACACTCAATCAGCATCGCAGCAATGTCTCGTCCGCTCGTTGATGCCATCCAGCGCAAAGATCGGGATCTTGCTTCGCAGGTTCGCCGCGCCATCAGTTCGATCGCGCTCAATGCGGCGGAGGCTCAAGGCAACGCCGGCGGCAACTCTCGCGTCAGGTTTGAATCCGCGCTTGGGTCGTTGTATGAGGCGAAAGCTGGTATTCAACTCGCAATTGCTTGGGGGTATATTTCGCAGGCGGCTGCGGAGGCGGTGGTTGAGTCTATGAATTGCCTCGGAGGGCGGGTGTTTGGGTTGGTGAGAAGGTAGGCGACGCCGTCGTGCACACTGTTCAAGACGTATGAACTGTGCTAAGGTGTATGTTATGAATGCCACTGCCAAACACCTCTTGCACAATGCTTTGGCACTTCCGCCTGATGAGCGAGTGGAATTGGCGGAGGAGCTGCTGGCTAGTCTCGACGGGGATAGCGAACCGAACGTTGACGCGGCATGGGGGGAGGAGATCGAGCGTCGCGCGCGGCGGGCAATTGCCGGGGACACAGATGCAGTATCATGGGAGATCGTTCGAGCTCGCGCTTTGGAGAAAATTGGTAGACAGTGAGGATTGTCGGCTTCGACCCGGAAGCTCAGGACGAATTTGACGCAGCAGTTGAGTGGTATGCGTCGCGAAATGGGTTTGTTGCATTGCGGTTTGTCGGAGCCGTTCAGGAGGCAATCGACTCGGTTCTCGACAATCCAGAGACGTGGCCTCTGGCGCCCCATATTGCTTCAGAGCTAGGTGTCCGCCGTCGGTTACTTCGCAGTTTTCCCTATTTCCTCGTGTATATGCTCATGGCCGACGAGATTAGGGTGCTGGCGATTGCGCATGCTCGGCGACGCCCTGGGTATTGGAAAGATCGCGCCAATCGATAGGCAAACTCGGCAGCGGACCAAAACGATTCATTTCTTGAACACGCCGCTAGCGTCGCGGCTCTGTTGTGGCCACAAGCGCAAGCGGGCATTTGGGTTGCTGTCGCTTGGCGCCACATTCCAAAGGCTTCCGTTGATGAAACGCTTGAGTCGATGCACCTCCTACGTGGCAGGGTGTTTGGGTTGGTGAAGCGGTAGTTGACGTGCGGGTGGCGACAGAGGCGGGTGTGACCGGCGCTGGAACGCCCGATTTGGCGGGACTTGCATATTGTCCTATTGGGCACGCGATTCGCTGACGTGCGTTACCCATGGGAAGCGCTTCGAGCGTGAGTCACAGCGTCTGATCGCGACTCGGTTTGCCGAAGGTGGGAATCGAACCACAAGTTCTTGCAAACAACGGATTTTGAGGGCTCCCAACGATTTTCTACGCGCGAATTCGTGCAGAAAATCGACTCTAAGGACATTCAAGACGCACAGAATAGCACGGCTTGGCCCGGGGCTGGGCCTAGGGTGGGCCAAGATTTGGATGCCGAAACGGCACGTGTTCCGCCAGCCGACCCCGTTGAACTTGCTCTAGCCGATGCATTGCAAAGGGCCAGCGTTGCAGGCGCCTGGACGACCGTCGAGCGACTAGCCAGCGAGCTGGAAGCACGTAGGCGGGCACGCTCGAACGCGGCTGGCGTGGCGCCCGTCGTGACGTTAGCGAGTGCGCGCAAGGGCAAGCGACCTGCGAAGCGTGCAACGGAGCCGACCGCGTTCGACCCCAGACAAACTGACTTATTCAAACCCACCAAATAGAACGGCCCCGGCGCGGTCACTACCCGCCCGAGGCCCGATCAAAACCCCTTGGAGATTTCGGCACTTGGTCACTTTCAGAAAATCTACTGGCTGGATAGTGCTTTTTTACTTTTTCCAAACGTTTACGATTATTGAAACTCCCCCGAAAATCATGCCTAGGTTACCGGAGGCTGGCTCGGAAGTTTCAAATCCTTCTGAGCGAAGGAGTTCGGCAAGCATCACAGCGGCGGGCATTGTCTGTTCGTCGGATAGACTTGGCTGTAGATGGATATCTACGCCACGAGATTCGCTACCTAATGTGAATCCTCCGCTGGCTGATATTGGCATTTCCCAGTTAGATTGCCGCATCAGGAACTCCAGCTTCTTGGCGAACGCCTGGGGTTCTGGTCCAGGCACAGCAATCACAAGCACTCGCTGTCCGCCGAATACTCGGAGTTTCTCAGACATTGTCGAAATCTGTTCGGCAGATAGAGTTCTGTCTGCCAAGCGTTTTTCTATTTTGACGCGCTCTAGTCGCTCGGATTCAGCAAGTCTGTTCGCTTCAGCGGCTCGCTCCGTAGCTTGTGCGGCCCGTTCCGCGGCCTTAGCTGCTTCTAGTCTAGCCGCTTCGATTGCATGCTGCTGGGAAAGGTTCTCGGCTGATTGTATCGTATTTAATCGGTTTCCTGCGCGCCATCGCATGTATCCAGCGACAGCAAGTCCCGCCGCTGCGATCGCGGCAAGTACACCGAATATTAGCAGCCAAACGTCAAGCCTCCCTAAATACCCCTCAAGCGCTGCTTTATCCATGCGTGCCACCGTCTTCGACGAGGACGAATTCTTCAACTACTTCACCGTGATGCTCATCATCTCCAGTTTGGGGAGTCTTGTCATGCCTATTTTTGCACTCCGAAGAATAGTTAAGCGATGCGCAAAGCGCAAATGTAAGCGTGAAGTCAGGACTTCTCTAATTTCGCTCGGCCGTGCGCCCAATGGTGACAGCTCGTGACTCGCAACACCATCCGGACCGGACCTGGGTTACTTGGACACGATAGCCGATCGTTTAGTATGATTGCTATATGGGGCCACCAAAATCTATTACCGCTATCGCCAGCGAAACCAATGCGCTGGCTTCATGGGCCGAGCGCCTCTGGAGGATCTCGAAAGCTCTTGGCATCAGCGGCTGGATCTCTGGAATCGCCTTTGCGGCAGTTGTCGCCACGTGGGCGGCAATCATGAGGTTTGTTCAACATTTGCCCTGGTGGATTGCTATATTGGGGGCGTTGCTGTTAGCCAATCTGGTTCTTTCATTTTGGATTAAGCTGCGCGTCGCGTGGTCAATTCGCGGCATGAAGACGCTAAATTTGGAAGAGTTCGCCAATGAATGCTGTAAGTTCTATGAAGATTTTGCCGCATTTATGGTTGGTAGGATTGAAGCACACCCGCCAACCAGACCAATGGATGAACTAAATCAAATGATTTCATCTGAGCAGCGCGAGGCCGCTGCCCGCATGCATATGGCAGAAACTGAATTCCAAAATAGGACAAAGGCGCTTGTGCTCGCGCGTTTTGCTCCCAGGGCTTTTGCGATAACCGAAATAGCGAAGCGTTTTGGAATACCGGCCCCTGAAAATGATGCACTTTTCTAGCATAGACAATGCATCCATCTATATCGGAACAATTGGTCATTTGCTCCAGAATGGGCTACTCGAAGATGCGCGAAAGCTTGATCCAATGTGCACATGGGGCACGAGTTTTCGCTAGTTAGATGGTTGCGAGTTCATTGATTAGGCCTTGCCCTCATTCGGGCCGAATAGAACCGCGACTGGGCCGCTGGGGGCCTACAAATAGGTGCAGTTCAAGTGCCAGCCCTGACGGTGCGAGGGGTCGGGGCAATTTCAAGGACGCCAGTTTGAAAGCGGGGTCCTGGCCAAACCGATAGCAATTCGTGCCATGATCGATGGTCGAGCGAGAAAATAACCCCAGGGCGAACTGTCCCTCAGCTTGGAGCGAAAGATGTGCGAATCCGAAAGTCCTCTCAACAATGAACCCCAAAATCCCTCTTCCAACCAAACCAGTAACCTAGGGCTATTGCTATCCGAGATGGGAAATGAAGTTCGAACTCGTCGCGATGCAGAGCATCTGTACACAGCTGCCACGATTGGTGCGGTGGGGGCACTGGCGTGGGGCGTCGCTGCGGTTGGCGTGTCTCACAAAGCAGGTATTTCCTTGTGGGAACAACCAGCTATAGTGGGAGCCGCGGGCAGTGTGCTTCTCGGGCTGGTTGTCGTCATTAAGATAATACGTGAACACTTCATCTATAGCAGCGCACGAGATGAGCAGATTAAGGTTGCCAAACTGTGGACCCAAGCCGCGGGATTGGATGGGTCATGGCTTCCAGCGGGCCTGGCCGAAAAAGATAAAGATCAGAATCGAAACAAGGCCGGTCGCGGGTACTTTTACTCGATTGGTATCGTCTCAGTTTCGGCCATTGCGGCCGCTGCATTCTGCATTTCAGTGTTCTGCGCCGAAAGCAAAGAAACACCACAATGCGCGCAGGCGAAGGCGCCGCAAAAAGATTCCGGCGAGGCGAACCGGAGCCCGTCACCTGCCGCCAAGGATTTGCCAGGCCAGCCCAATCCTGCACGCTGATCTGATATAGTTACTCTGCGTCCCGCATCAGTGGCCCACCAGCTTGATCAGTGCGTGAAAAGCCCCGCCAAAACGCCATTTTCAAGGGATTGCTAACCCGTTGCAGTGGGAGCTTTACGGCGAGCGCCATCGAGCACGAGTTGCTTTCGCCCGAAAGGATAGCGGTAGGCCTAGTACTTAATGGGCTGCTTCGGATCAATCGGCTTCGGTTTTGGTCGCGTAGCCACGTCCCACAAGATACTCTTCTGCGTGTAGGCTGGCAACTTCTTCTAGCCACCCGTAAGACATGTTAACTCTATGGCGCATTTCTAATGTACCGAATTCGTTATGCATTTCTTTCAGCGAATCCAACATGGTCTTCGGCTTGTCGTCATGCTGCCTGAACACTTCTCGCAGTACCTCTAATCGAGTACGCAGGTTGAGGTAGCCCACGTGCGCTTCGGTCGCGCCCTTTTCTCGCTGAAGCGCGCTGATCGCTGTCGTCAGCCAAGAAACTGTGGCAGCCAGGCCTGTCAAGACGCCCCAAAAACCGATTCGCTTCAGAATTGCGGCAATACCTGATCCGCTTGCTGTGGCACTTGTGATCAGCGCGCTCGCCAGGAGAAATGAGGCCCACGTACGTCCAACACGACCCCACGTTTCGGCGCGCACCGACACAACCCACAAAAGATCGAATAATCGGTCATCAGGGTTCTTCAAGTTCTCGTCCGCGACTACACTTCTCTTGACCATAGTGTTGCTCCCCGGAAATACATCGGTCCCAAGACTAACGCAATCCGCTGCGCGGCGGCAAACCTAAGCTCTCTGGGTAAGGTGGACCTTCGGACGATCAGGTGTTTTCCTTTCGAGAGTTCGAAACCGAACTAGACTGTGTGCGAACAGCTGCGCGAGAACTCAATCGCACGCTCAAGGCGAAGTGGAACGGTTGAATTCCACCCAAGGCGCGTTCACTGACCTCGAAAATGGCCAGCAAAGCAGCCGCTAGCGCTGGAACTAGGGCAAAACAAGCCCAATTTGCGGGCTCAAGCCGGACTAGGAAGCCGTTGACAGCGAAGTGTCCGAGGCAGACGCGAAAACGGCCACGGGGGAGATGTGCCGATGGCTGAACCAACCCAAGCACCTGCCCGCCGACGGTGTGATTGTGACGCCATTGTTGGCGGCACTTCCATGGGTCCTGGCACCATGATCGAACAAACCAGGAAAAATGGAAACCTGCAGCCAATTTTGAAGCCCCAACTACGCCGCCCGTATGCGTCGATGATGCAGCACAAGCAATTTGTCCGCAGGCAGCGCAAGCTCGGCATATGTTTGACCGTCGTCGTCCACGAACTCGACTTCGAACATGTCGTCAGTCAGGCGCTCGACGACAGTGCCAACTTGTCCGCGCACCAGGTCATTATCGGGGACGTCTGCGAGTAGAGCCACCACGTCAAGATTTGAAATTGATGTCGCCGCCATTCTAACCTCACAGGACGTAACAACTAGTAAACCTCGGGAAGTCCTCGCCGATCCTCACAATCCAGGCACTTCGAACAGTAGCCGACCCCTTGGGACCGGTCAGCTGAAAGTCTAGGACGTAACGGGCTCCGAAGCCATCGACGATAAGTCCACGGCGATCGTGGTCGGCGTGGATCATCGTCAAATCGCGAATCTCAAGTTCGATCTCACTCGAACGGAGCGCGAGCAATCCCGACGCAACCACCTCCTTCCCGCCACGCGCACCGGGCGCGGCAACCACCAGTCGAATCGGAACTGAGACTCGTGCGCGGTTTGAAACGGCGTGTGGGTCACTCAATGAAGCGCAGGCGGGTGTTCGGGTCGCCGTGGCTTGGCGGTACGTTTCCGAAGCATCCGCAAATGAGGTGCTGGAGTCTGGCGCGGAGCGTGCGCGGTCGGCGGGGCCCGGCAGCTTTGCTGGGACTGTGTGAATGCGAGCAACCTCAATGCCGAGTGCACTCGAAGTGACGGCGCTCTGACGGTGAAGCGGTCGTCAATTGAGGTGAGGATACTCGAACCGCAGCGAAGAGAGTATCTGGGGCAACCGAAGGCATCGTCGGTCGCACGGCGCAATGGCCGGTGAAGCACCTGTTGTTTTCGGTTGTGTCTACACCGCTGACCAATCCCTGGTGCGTGGGCTGGTCCTACTATAGGTCCACTCTAGGTTCGCCCTAGGTATACCCCAGGCCACCCGAGCCCAGTTTGCACCCTGACTAAACGCAAATCATCGTCGGATTTGAGGGAAAAGAATCGCGCGATTTGCATTGAGCCAAGCCCCTGTGGCCCGAAAACCACCGCGAGTGCTCAGCGTCACGTACCTCCTGTGCGCTGGAGCATTCGGAGTGGTCGAGTGCGCGACGCCTGCGTGCGCTGCAAAGTTGCCAGTGCTCGAAAACGCGACCGCTCTGTGCGCTGCAAAGTTGCCAGTGCTCGAAAACGCGACCGCTCTGCTCGCTGGAAAGTTGCGAGCGCTCGAAAACGCGACCGCTCTGCGCGCCGGAAAGTTGCGAGCGCTCAAAAACGCGACCGCTCCGCGCGCGGGATAACTTCGAGTGCTCGAAAACGCGACGGCGGCGGAATTTTTCGGGGTTGATCGTTCGAGTTTCGCGGGACCTCGGCGATTTTCGGAGCTCGCTGATATTTTTATAGCAGGGCTTCCGCGCGAAAAATCGCTCGGCGTTCAAAATCGTACAAGAGGGTGGCGAATTGGAGCACTCCCAGTGATCCAAGACGCTACGCGCGCGTGAGTTGAACGGACTTCGAGTGGTCGTCGACGCTCCGTCGGACCGCGTTTGGGACGTGGTAGTCGCAATTGCCGTCGTTACGACGACGTCAGTTGCATCCTAATCCCGCTTTTCGGATTGTGCCTACCTCTCGTCCGCCTTCGGTAACGGCTGCCAAAACGTTACACGGTTCCCGAATGGATCGCCGATAGTCATTTCTCGGTTACCCCACTCCTGATATACCGGTTGCCGGTGAGGACCTGCCGACAAGCGCGGCGTCGGGCGGCAGTTTAGGTGCGAGCTCAGGGACACTGGGTGATGGCGACACACGTACTCCATGCATCCAGCCGCTCCCAATAACCACGCATGCATGCCATCGACGCACCAAGCGAGAGCCCACGCGAGCATGGCCCGTCGTAGAGGCACCAAAGGCCTTCGGTTGTGCAGCCGTCGCCGGAAAGAGGTCGCTGCGCAGGACACGGATCGCCACCATCGGGTGCCTGTTGGGAACGATACGCCGGCGCATACCCCGGAGCGATGCACCTGCATGCAAGCGTGGACGACACCGAGCCGCAGTTGCATAGGCCTTCGGGGTAGTTGCACAAGAACTCGTCGCGCGGCTCGCAGTAGCCTGCGTCGGTAATGATCTCCGACGTCGCGTCTGCGGCGCTGAATGATGCTGGGCAATTGGCTGGATTCGGATCGCAGCCCATGCTCGGGTAAGATTGGAAACGATAGGATCCGTCCGTTTGCAGCGCACAGGCGGTGCTCTGAGTGCAGCGGCCGAGTGTATCGCCTCCATACTCGCACTCGAGCGGCCCCGCACTCGGGTCACAGGCTGTACTTGCATCGGGAACAGTAGTCGGACAGCGTGGGTCACGCGCCTGCGAGGCTACTGTCGAGGCATTACCGGTCAACCGCTGGGGCGCAGTGCCGATCGCCGCCCCGTTGGAAATGAGCACATAATCATCGACGACGGTGTATGTGCCGAGTGTGGTTCCTGAATTCCCGTACATGCTCACCGTTATCAGACTCAACGTCGAACTGGTTGCAGCATAAGCCTGCGGGTCCAGCGGTACGTTCGTCGCCAACGAACCCCCCGGCCCATCCGATTGTTGAAATGCCTGGGCATAACTATCACCGGTCACCGCGATTTCCGAGCATAGGGTCTGGCCAGGAACCCCGCTAGAGTAATTGTAATTCGAAGGTGGAACATAGCCGTAGATGGTTTCAGCGACCAACCAGTACGAGCCGGGCGTGACGCCGCCGCCGTTGGGCGTCGGAGCTGATCCGGCACCGATGATCGCGGTCACTTTTGGACCAGTCGGGACGTCGAGGACAGGGCTGTCCAGACTTACCGGCCATGTCGTAGTTGGGCAGCCCGAACCAACAATGGCGGCATCGAGCACGTCCGCACCACCACTAGCACCGCCTGTGCCGCTGCCGCCGTTGGCGCCAGTACCCGCGCTCGCGCCACTGCCCCCAGGCCCTCCACCATTCAACGAGTTGCCTCCTGTGGAGACGCCGGCATTCGTTGCGCCTCCCGCGTCCGTCACTGTCACGTTGACACGCGACGAACAGCCGAGGGCGAGAAACAAGCAAACGGTCTGAGTCAGGGGACGGGTGGGGCTAAGGTAGGTCATATTGTTCCAAAGCGGCTCATTGGTAATGCAATATTGGCACCAACCGAGGAGCACCCACTTTCGGCGCATTTCTGGGCTCATTGTGCCACTTGCGACTGTGCCAGATGCAGCTGGCGAGCAAATGGAACGCTCTGGAAGTTGCAATTTTCGGCTTAAAGTCGAATGCGTCCGTGTAGGTTGTAACCCACTATCCGTTGCATGCGTCATCGGATTGCGCGTCTTAAGCTCGAGAAATCATCCAAAGCTCACGATTGCGGACTGTGTGGCCGAGGTGCACGACACACACCATCCCATTTCCGTCGAGTCCTATTTCGAGCAACAGATTCCGGAAGCGACGCGGCGTTCCGAGGCATTCCTCACCGAGTTCCCTGCGGTTACGCGCGGCTGACGTGTTCCCGTGCAAACTGCTCGTAATCGGCGAGCATGGACTTCAAGAGTGACGGCGTGTCGAGGTCATACGGGCAACGCGAGACGCAGTCCCCACAGTCCAAACAATTGGCGATCCGCCGCATGTTCTCGCGCCAGGCTTCTGTCAAGAATTGCTGATAGGGTGCCCGCCGCAAGAGGAATGACATTCGCGCGGCCATGGGAATCGGGATATCGGCCTGGCACGGGAGACAGTACCCGCATCCGCGGCAGAAACTCGCTGCAAGCTCCTTTCGATCGCGCTCGATGGCTCGCTCGAGTTCGGCGGAAAGAACCGGGGGCGACTGCTCGAGTGCGAGAAACTGGTCGAGTTCGGCCTGGCGCTGGATTCCCCAAATGGGCACGACGCTCGGGCGGGCGCGAAAGAAGGCAAACGCAGCCGGCACATTGGTGAGAAGCCCACCGCACAGAGCCTTCATGGCGATGAAGCCGACCTCGTGCTTCTGGCAGTGTTCGACGAGAGCGAGATCTTCCGCCGTCGAAATATGGCTCAAAGGAAACTGCAGGGTATCGAACAGCCCCGAGGCCACGGCATCGTGCGCCACTTGCCTTCGATGATTGGTGATACCGATGAAACGAATCAAACCTTCGCGCCGCGCCTGTGCGAGAGCGGCGTATGCCGAATTCGGATCCGAGGGATCTGGCACGGCTTCGGGATTGTGAAGCTGCAGGATATCGACGTACAACGTCTGCAGCTTCGAGAGGCTCGTCTCGAGGTCTCGACGCGCGCCAGCGGCATCCGTCGCTAGGGTTTTGCTAGCGATGATGACGTGGTGACGCACGTCCTTCAAAGCAGCTCCGAGCTTCTCTTCGCTGTCCGAGTAGGCGCGTGCCGTGTCGAACAACCGAATCCCAGCCTCGAACGCGCGCCGAATCAGCTTGACGGCCTCGCTCGGGGCCACGCGTTGCACAGGCAACGCGCCGAACGCAAGCTGGGGCACCGTGATTCGAGTTCTGCCCAATGTTGCGGTTTTCATCCGAGAACGTCCTTCCACTTGTGCCAGCTCATCGTCACCAGAGTGTGGCGACCTCGATGCGATGTCGCAACCAGCAGCGCTGGGCCGGTTCGGTGAATGTAGTGGGACTTCCTCACGGTCGGCCAACGCGCCCTTCCGCGCCGCTGCGACCCCAAAAAAAACCGGAAATTCGCCGCAGTACCCCGGGGCCGTGAACCGTAGGACTATTCGGCGATTGCGTGGTGAATCACTTGCACGCAGGCCGAGCCTTCCCCAACACTGGAGGCCACTCGTTTGACGCTTCCCGCACGTACGTCGCCGACCGCAAACACGTTGCGCAGGCTCGTCTCGAACTGATAGCTCGGCCGTGCGGCGCCTTGGACCCAATTGCCAACACCGAGGTCGACGCCCGTGATGACGAAGCCTTTCTCGTCGAGCCGCAGACACCCACGGAGCCAATCCGTGTTCGGTTTGGCGCCCGTCATCGAAAAGACGTAACGAATGGGCGCTACGGTCCGAACGCCAGCGGTCTCCCAGGTTACCTCCTCAAGGCTGTCATCGCCGATAAATGCGGTAATTTGCGTGTTTGGGTGGAGCGTGATGTTCGGTGTGTCCTCGATACGACGAATCAAGTACCTCGACATACTCGCTGACAGGCTGGGCCCGCGGATCAACACATGAACGTGCCGCGAAGTTTGGGACAAGAACGTTGCGGCTTGCCCAGCCGAATTTCCACCACCCACAACGATGACTTCTTCACCGGTGCAGAGTTGTGCCTCTAGGTAGCTTGCGCCGTAATATACGCCCACTCCCTCGTATCGCTCGAGCTCCGGAATCTCGAGCCTCCGATATTCTGCTCCGGTAGCAATCACGATCGCGCGAGCAGACACGGTTTCGCCTCCCTCGAGTTCAACCCGATACGGCAGCTGGCCGCAGAGCAGTTGTATTGCGCTTTTCGCGATGGAAAGTCTGGCTCCGAATTTTTCGGCTTGAATCAATGCGCGCTGCGCCAACGCCTGCCCCGAGATACCCGTCGGAAAGCCGAGGTAATTCTCGATTTTCGAGCTCGTTCCCGCCTGTCCACCCGGCGCAGTTGCCTCAACGACGAGCACCTCGAGACCTTCCGAAGCCGCGTACACGGCCGCAGCGAGGCCTGCCGGACCCGCTCCCACGATCACAACGTCCAGCAGCGCGCCGGAAACAATCGGCGCATTGAGACCCAAGGACTCCGCCACTTCGGCGTTCGACGGGTCGCGCAAGACACGCTCGCCACAAATGAGCACTGGGACATCTGAGACACGGAGTCGAAGGCCATCGAGCAGCGCCTGCACCTCCGGATCGGAGTCAACGTCCACGTAACGGTGTGGGTAGCCATTGCGAGTCAAGAACTCCTGCAACCGCAGGGTGCTTGCCGAATGGCGCGACCCGAGCACAACCACGTCACTTACGTTTTCCAGAAATAGCCCTACGCGACGCAGGATGAATGCGCGCATGATGATTTCGCTCAGCTCGGAATCGGTTTGTACCATGCTGCGAAACTGAGCGGGGTCGAGGCGCAACACGCGTGTTTGGACTGTGGCCCGGCCTCGCACCAGAGTGCGCCGCCCGGTGAGCAGGGTCACCTCACCCGTGAATTCGTGCCGCCGATGCACGGTGACGACGGCTTCCCTCGAGCCTTGGGGCGTTAGTACTTCAATCTCACCCTCGAGCACGACGAAAAAGGGAGTCTCTGTGTCACCTTCGCCAAAAACGAGACTGCCCGGAGCAAAGTCGGCCTGCGCCGCAACACGAGCGACGCGGGCGACCTGGGCGTCGCTGAGTACGGGAAACATCTGCCCGCGCCGCGTCTGTAACGATTCCGGAGTGTGAACGATATCGAGCTGCACTTCGGCTAACCCTCCGACAGAAACTGATCGTCTGCGTAACAGTAAGCCCAATTCTCGCCCACTTCTCCCGAAGCGATGAGCGGGTGATGCGTCTGCCTAAAATGAGCCGTTGCGTGTCGATTGGGCGAGCTATCGCAGCAGCCAACGTGGCCGCAGTTCAAGCACACTCGCAAGTGGACCCAGCGCGCGCCGATCTTCAGGCAATCTTCGCAGCCCGCGGGCGGTCGATGGAGTGTCCTTGGAGTTTCACTAGTTACGTGCTCGCATGCGTTAGAAAAGTCGATGGGGGCGTCTTTCATGCAAGGCTGCTCCGGTTTTGTCGTTCGCTATTTCTAGTCCACATCCGGAATCGCGGCCACTAGGGCAGGGGAATGCCCCCGCCCCCT
This sequence comes from uncultured delta proteobacterium, assembly GCA_963819085.1. Taxonomy (GTDB): domain Bacteria; phylum Myxococcota_A; class Polyangia; order Polyangiales; family Polyangiaceae; genus FEN-1139. The sequence continues at coordinate 290,870 of CAWFUX010000026.1, read as the reverse complement.
TTTGCGCTCCTAGACTCTGATACTTTGGTCCAAGAGCCATACGACGGAGTTGAAACAGTTATTCTCCCCCCGGAGGGGGAGGACGGCATCGTTGCCATAACTTCGCGTTCGCGCTTGCTAAGCCATACATAACGGTCCCGGAGCGCGCGCGCCGACGCTCAGTTCATCGGCTCGTTCGTCGACCGCGTTAGCAAGGGCGGCAACATGATTTTGAACGTCTCGCCAATGCCGGACGGCACCTTCCCGCAGCGGCAGAAGGATATCATGACGGCATTTGGTGCGTTCTTGAAGCAAATGGGTACAGCGGCGGTTGCGGCTGCCGTATCGCGAGCAATGGCCGGCCGTGTCGCATAGAGTATAAGCGCATGAGGGTGCGCACGCAGACAGCGAGGGTGCGCACGCAGACAGCGAGGGTGCGCACGCAGACAGCGAGGGTGCGCACGCAGACAGCGGCGCAATACTTATTGGGTTATCTTGAGCATTACGATGCCGTGCATCGGCACGCTGGTTGCGGTGTAAGAATTGGTGAACGAGCCAAGATCCGTCTGGTTCCATAAATCGCGGACGGTGGCTGCGCCAGCGGCAAGTCCAATCGCTGTCCACTGAACGGTCATCGATGCCGCCGCCCCAGAACGATTAAACAACGCAACCGCACGCGTATTCGTTCCTGAAAGCTGCTTGGACCAGATTTCAAGGCTCGTTCCCGGTGTGGCTACCACCGTAGCCTGCTTCCCGAGTGGATCTTGGTTTACGGCGACAACGTCCGGATTGGTCAAAATGGCCTTTGTGGTCGCGCTCATCGAGCGGATGTCGTTGCCGGCGATGAGCGGGGCTGCCAACATCGCCCACATGCTAAAGTGTGAGCGATCCTCGTCGGCCGACATGCCCCTGCCGACCTCGAGCATGTCGGGATCGTTCCAGTGACCCGGTCCAGCGTACTGAGACAGGGGCTTGTCGGTATCGATTAGCCCCGTAAACGATGCCCAAGTGTTGGTGATATCGAATCCGATGCGCCACATGTTCGTGAGCTTCACCTCATCGACGGAACACGTGGGCGGTACGCATGAGCCCGAGCCGTAGACTGGGTTGATGCTGTAGAAGATGGGGCGGCCGGTGGCGATGAGAGCGTCGTGCATCTTCTGGAAACTGGCCATTTGCCCCCCATTGCAGTGGTCGTACTTCAAGTAGTCAACGCCCCAGGAGGCAAAGGTGTTGGCGTCTTGGGTCTCGTATCCTAGGTCTCCGGTCTTGCCCGCGCATGTGGTGGGCGCAGGTGCTTCGTAGAGCCCGAGTTTGAGCCCCTTGCCGTGCATGTAGTCAGCCAGCGACTTGATGCCGCTTGGAAACTTGCTCGCGTCTGCCACAAGGTTGCCGCTCGAGTCACGACCGCTCATCCAACAGTCATCAATGTTGACGTACTGATATCCAACAGCCGCCATGCCGCTCGAAACCATCGAGTCGGCAACCCCCTTGAGCAGCGTTTCGGTTGGGCTGCACCCGAAGTTGTTCCAGGAGTTCCAACCCATGGGCGGGGTTGCACCTACAATCCCGCTCGAACCGCCAGTTGCCGCGCTGCTTCCACCGGTCGCGGGACTTCCGCCAGTTGCCGACCTTCCGCCCGTTGCGGGGAGCCCTCCCGTTGCAGTTCCACCCGTTGCGGACTTTCCGCCCGCTGCGGGGAGCCCTCCGGTTGCGACTCCACCCGTTGTTGCGGACTTTCCGCCCGTTGCGGAGAGCCCTCCGGTTGCGGCTCCACCCGACGCTGATGTGCCGCCGGTTGCCGGGGCTCCACCGGTTCTATTTCCGCCAGTCGATGAACTGAGCCCACCGGCGGCATTTGCACCACCCGTCGGGGGACTTCCGCCGCTACTTGCGCTCCGACCGCCGGTGCTCGGCAACCCACCCGTGGCTGGGCCGCCGGTGCCGTTGCTCGTAGACGCGCCTCCGCTGCTCGCGCTGGCGCCACCCGAAGCTAGCGCGCCGCCCACGGAGATTGCGCCGCCCGTACTGGTCGTAGCAGGCGCGTTGTCACTGCCGCTACACGCGAGCGGACCAACGAAACTCGCGAGAATCAATAAAGAATTGCGTTTGAACGAATCCGCAACCAGACATCGTCGAAAAGAGTATTGGGTCAGCATCATCAACGATGCAGTGCAAGGTCGGCCTGTATTCCGTCGCAGAATCGAGAAGGCGCCCGACCAAAGTCGTGCTTGGATTTTCTGGCACATCGGCACGTGGCTATGTGGGCCGGCATGCCAGAAAAAAGAAATGCACGGCGAATCGAGCGGGGCCGCGCAAGATTCCTCGGCTTGCGTGACGCGATCCCGGCCTCCGGCGGCGAGAAGGCCTGAAAGTGAGATCGGTTGCGAAAATGACGCGTGTTTGAATTTGCCGTGCAGCGGTGAACTCGACCAGTCTTGGCCCAAGGCTGGTCGAGATTTCACAAAAAATGCGAACTCGGGAGTCCAAGTAATTCAAAATCGCGTCTAATTGATTAGAGCCGATGCGCACTCGGCGAGTTCGCGGTGGTCGCGATTTCGGGTGTCGATTTACCGACGGAACTTTCGCTGTCGTATCACTGCTGGCCGCAATGATCGTAACGAAAAAATTCTCACGAAACATTAATCTTGCCCGCCGTCTCGGGTTTCCTTGCTCGCTGACTCTGGCGATCCTCGCCGGTCCTGTGGGGTGCAGTGGAACTGACAATACCACTTCGTCTTCCAGTGCTGGCGGCGCAGCCACGGCGGGGGGCACTTTAGGTTCGGGTGGCGCCAGCGTATCCCCAGGCGGAACAACGGCGAGCGGCGGAACAACGGCAAGCGGCGGAACAACGGCAAGCGGCGGAAGTAGTGGTGGCGCGACGAGCCCGAGCACTGGGGGCCAGAACCCGGGTGTTGGGGGCAGTCACCCAACGGGGGGCGCTAACACGACCGGTGGATTGACGTTGACAGGCCCAATTGCGACCGGCGGGGGCGCCGCAGTGGGTGGCGTTTCTGCGACGGGCGGAAAGTCCGCAGCGGTGGGTGGCGCTGTAACGGGTGGCGCCTCTGCGGCGGGCGGAAAGTCCGCCACCGGTGGGTTATCCGCAGCGGGCGGATCGAGCGCGGGTGCCGGTACCGGCGGTGGATTCGAGCGTCGCACCCGCTGGGCTCATCAACACCTACGACGGCGAGCGCACGACCACGGTGAGCTTTGACTCCACCTGGAAGTTCCATCTCGGCGACGTGAGCGGCGCGCAAGCCACGACTTTCGACGATTCGGCGTGGACGTCTCTCGATGTTCCGCACGATTGGAGCATCTCGCTCGCGTTCAACCAAAGCTCGGCATCCGGCGCTGGCGGCGGGTACCTCGATGGCGGCACCGGGTGGTACCGAAAGACCTTCACGTTGCCTGCTGCAAGCTCGGGACAGAAGGTCCTCGTTCAATTCGACGGTATCTACATGAACAGCACCGTGTACCTCAATGGCACGCAAATTGGCGCCCGTCCCTACGGATTTTCGTCCTTCGAATGTGACTTCACGTCCGGCTCCCCGAAATTTGGCGGGTCCAACGTGCTCGCAGTCAAGGTCGTCAACCAACAGCCGAGCAGTCGCTGGTACTCGGGAAGCGGTATCTATCGCCACACTTGGCTCAAGACCGTGAACCCGGTCCGCGTCGCATACACGGGCGCACAGGTGACAACGCCAACTGTCTCGACTTCGAGCGCCACCGTCAATATTTCCGTGACGGTCCAAAATGACGCGACAACGGACCAATCGGTAACGGTTACGAGCTCTGTTCGTGACGGCACGGGTACGGAAGTGGGCAAGGCCACCTCGGCTGCGACGACAGTGACCGCCGCGAAGACCGCCGTCGTCGCGCAGAGCGTGACCGTGGCCAATCCCAAGCTCTGGTCGATCGCGTCGCCAACCATGTATTCGGTAGTGACGACCGTATCCGCGGGCGGTGCTGTCGTCGATACCTACACGACCCCGTTCGGCATTCGCACGTTCGCGTTCAACGCGAACAGCAGCTTCACGCTCAACGGCACTGCGGTGAAGATTAACGGCACGTGCAATCATCACGATCTTGGCGCGCTAGGCGCAGCCGTGAACAATCGAGCCATCGAGAAACGTCTACAGCAACTCAAGGACATGGGTGTCAACGGGCTTCGCACGTCTCACAACCCGCCGGCACCAGAATTCCTGGATATGGCCGATCGCATGGGTTTCCTCGTGATGGATGAGGCGTTTGATTGTTGGGACCAGGGCAAGAACACGTACGACTACGGACGATTCTTCAACCAGTGGTCCGCGACCGATATCGGCGACATGGTCATGCGCGACCGCAACCATCCGAGCATCATCATTTGGAGCATCGGAAACGAGATCCCCGATGACAACAACGCCACCGTCGCACAATCGCTCATCACGGCGGTCAAGGCGAAGGACACGACGCGCGTGATCGGTCAAGCCTTTGCCTCCGGTGCCACCGGCGCCGCGACAGCTGCCCTGGAAGATGTGGTCGGCCTCAACTACGCTCCGTACTCGTATGCCGGGACGCACTCGAGCAATCCGACGTGGAAATTGTTTGCGAGCGAGATCGTCCTCCGCCGTCAGGAGTCGTAACGTCTACAAGACGCCGGTCACCACGAACATCCTTTCATCAAGCGACAACCAGTGCTCGTCCTACGACAACAGCGTCGTCTCTTGGGGAACTAGTGCGGAAGGCTCGTGGTCGAGCGTCAACGGGGCAAGCTACATTGCCGGCGAGTTCTTCTGGACCGGCTTTGACTACATTGGCGAGCCAACGCCCTACGGCGTGGCCATCCAAGAGCTCGTACTTCGGCGCGATTGATACCGCGGGCTTCCCGAAGGACATCTTCTACTTCTATCAGAGCAAGTGGAACGCCGCCGGCCCCACGATGGTGCACATCGTGCCCATGGACTGGACGAGTTGGACTGCAGGGCAAGCCGTGACTGTTTGGGCCTACACCAACGCGGACAGTGTCGAGCTGTTCCTCAACGGCACTTCACAGGGCTCGAAGACCATGAACTCAACCACGACCGCGCACCTTCAGTGGTCGGTCCCATTCGCAACGGGCACGCTCCAGGCGAAGGCCACCAAGGGTGGCACGGTGGTCGCGACCGACACAGTGCAGACCGCCGGAGCAGCGGCGAAGCTTGGCGCTCAAGGCTGATCGCGCGTCGATCACGGCGGATGGCAGCGACTTGGCCTACGTCGAGGTGGACATTGTTGACGCCCAGGGAGTTGTCGTTCCCCAAGCCAGCAACACGGTCGCCTTTACGATTAGCGGTCCTGGCACCCTCGTGGGACTCGACGCCGGAAACTCGATAAACCACGATTCGTACAAGGGCACGTCGCATGCCGCTTTCAGCGGCAAGCTGATGGCCATTGTTCGGTCCACGACAACCGCCGGCACAATCACGTTGAACGCAACCTCGGGCTCGCTCACGGGCGGCTCGGTGAACATCACGACGGCTGCACCTTAACGCGAAGGCAAGGGCCGACTAGGGAGCCACGAAGTATGATGAAAAGCAAAGCAGCATCCACGATCCTTGCTGCGAGCATCGCGTGTTTGGGTACATCCAATGCATCGGCCGCTACCAATCAATTCAGAGGCGTTAACTGGGCCGATCCAGGTGACAACTTCCAGTCTGGCGTCATACACGTGTCGGGCCTCTCTTCCTCGGACACCTATAGTTCGGCTTCAACCATTGCTGACAGAGTCATGGGGCAGTTCGTGTCGAAGTTCGGCGCCAATAGCGTCCGGTTGCCTATCAATGAAGCAACGGTCTCGCAGTATTGGAGTACCTATACGGGTGTTATCGATACCATTCTCACCAAGGGCAGCGTCATACTCTGCTATTGGTCGAACGCCCATGGCAGCAAACCCGCAGACATGACTGCCTTCTGGAACATGTGGCAGACCGTCACGGATAAATACAGCGGCAACAACAACGTCTATTTCGAAGTCTACAACGAACCCAATGCTTATAGCAAAGCAGACCTGGGTACCCTGTATGCCAGTTTTCTATCACAGTTCACAATTGTTCCAAAAGGAAGAGTCATCCTTGATGGAACCGGGATGGCTCAGAACATCCCTGACATTGGCGGGGATAGTAGGTTCGACGGTTGTCTTTTGGCTGTGCACGAATATACGATGTTCAGCAGTACCCTCTACACTACTGAAGCCGAATGGATAACCCATTTCAAGAATGAGGTGGGAAGCTACGCGGACCGCACGGTTTGCACGGAATGGGGTGCACCCATGAGCCCTGGCAGTAAGAGCGGGGTCAGCTATGGCCTTCAGGACTATGACAGTCCTCCCGGTTCATACTTCGTGGCTTATGTGAGAGGCGTCAGCAGCCAAATGTGTACTTGGAGCATGGGAAGTTTCTTCTGGGCTGGTCTCAAAGACAACGACTGGTACAGCATGACTACGAAAAGCGGAAGTGGTTCCAGCATAGACCTTTCCGTTCCCAACCAATCAGGTGTAGACCGTATGCATTACGCTTGGACCTGCTCGACTAGCGGCGTTGGTGGCTCGGGGGGTAGCGGTACGGCCGGCGCTTCGAGCACGGGCGGCGCGTCGTCTGTGGGTGGCAAGTCCTCGACCGGCGGAACTACCGCAGTGGGTGGTTCTGCAGCGGGCGGAACCAAATCGACGGGCGGCTCCATTGCGACGACGGGCGGCTCTAGTGCATCCAATGGCGGAGCCAAAGCCACGGGTGGTATTGTGTCAACTGGTGGCACAAAGGCCGCTACCGGAGGTGCGGCAAGTGTCGTTCCGAGCACGGGTGGTGCAATAGGTACGGGCGGAGCGGCGAATACCACCGGTGGCTCGGTCACGATTGGAAGCGCTGTGGCAGGCAACGGTGGAAATGCGATGAACGGCACGGGCGGTGCTTTTGCGGTCGGCGGAACGCTTGCGACATTCGGCGGAACAGCTCCCAATTCGACCGAAACGGTTGCGGTCGGTGGCTCGACGACGGGAACTGCCGAGACGAGCAGTGGAAACAACGGCAGTTGCGGGTGCCGTGTCGTTGGCAACCGCTCGCAACCGACGACATTCGCAATTTGGGGTGCGCTAGGTGCGCTAGTCCTCCGATCGGTACGGCGGCGAACATCTAGGTCTGCTGGGCAGAAAGTTAAGAACCAATGAGAACCGCACCGCTATCATACGGCCCAACCCCAACATGGCGCAGGTTGGTTGGGGATCGGGACGAGCCTACTACTTCGAGAACGCCAAGGAATTCCTCGATCAGCCCGGTGAGTGGTACCTCGACGAGACGACGAGCACCCTCTACTATAAGCCACGGACCGGCGAGGACATGACGACGGCCACGGTTATCGCGCCGATGGTGGAGACCATCATGAGCGTGAACGGCACGAGTACCTCGAGCCAAGCGAGCTGCCTGTGGTTCCAAGGTCTCACCTTCGCGCATTCGACGTTCATGCGTCCGAGCCAGTACGGGACGGCAGATGCCAACAACAACCAGATCGTCGGTAGAATGACCGCTGGCGTGAGTGTCATGAACGCCAACCACCTGCACTTCGAAAGAAACTTGTTTACGCAGATGGGTGGAAAGGGCCTCGATTTCATCTCGGGCACCCACGACGATTCAGATCATGACCGACGGAGGTGCCATCTACGTGCTTTCCAACCAAGGCACGGGTGACGAGCTGCGTATTGCTTCGTCGTCAGTGAAGTCGTGCCGTTCACGATATTCACCTCGATCTCCCTCAACGGGCCTTGGACTCCGTGCTGCGGCAACCTGGGGATTGGTGATGAACTTGGCGACGAAAAATGGGTTCGAGCTTCTATGCGCACTTGGCCTCACCGGGCTTGCTTGCTCAGGAGGAGGTGGATCATCTGGCTCGATGGGAAGCAGTGGTCAGTCCGTGCAAGGAGGCTCCGTCAGCGCAGGCAGCACGGTCAGTGGCGGCTCGGCAAACGCTGGCGGCATCGGCGCCACGGCGGGTACAAGCGCCATGATCGCCTCTGGGGGTGCGCCCGGTGGAGGCGGCACGGCCAACACTGCAGGCGCAGGCGCTATTATTGGTTCGGGCGGCGCGATGATCGGTGAGGGAGGCACGGGCAACACGGCGGGCACTGGCGCCACAATTGCTTTGGGGGGTGCGCTCGGGGGCGGAATGACCTCCGGCGGGGCAAATACAGGCGGGCGCGGGTCGAGCACAGGCGGAACGCTAGCCGTGAGCGGTGGGGCTACGGCTGCAACGGGCGGCTTTCCCGCAGCAGGTGGCACCAGCGGCAATATGACTGCAGGAACCGGCGGAACGAAAGTTAGCACTGGCGGCATGACCGCGGCGACCGGCGGCACCAAAGTTGGCACTGGCGGAAGTGGCGGCATGACCGCGGGGAGCGGCGGCAACGGCGGCACCACGTCCGGCAACGTGACTATTCTCCCGGGTGCCGTGTGGAATGACACCCAGGGGAAAGTCATTCAGGCGCACGGAGAGGGCATGATCAAGGTGGGCGGCACTTACTATTGGTTGGGCGAGGACAAGACCAATGGCGCGTCCTTTCAGAATGTGAAGTGCTATTCGTCAACCGACCTGAAGAATTGGGCGTTCGTGAACAACGTTCTGACCCTACAGGCAAGCGGCGACTTGGGCCCGAATCGCATCATCGAGCGACCGCACGTCATCTACAATAGCGGCACGTCTCAATACGTCATGTATATGCATGTTGACAACTCGAGCTACACGGATCGCAAAGCGGGAGTAGCCACATGCAGCAGCGTTTGCGGTTCCTACTCCTATCAGGGCAGCGTCAAGCCGCTCGGGCACGACAGCCTGGACGACACCCTATTTCAAGACGGGACCACAGGGTATTTCCTCAGCGAGGACCGAACGAATACCAAGCTGCAAATCTACCAGCTCTCGAGCGACTATCTCACCGTCTCGTCGCTCATTGCAACGCTCCCGCAATATGAATCGCCGGCCGTGGCCAAGATCGGCAGCACTTACTTTATCTTTGGTTCGCATCTCACGGGCTGGGCCACCAACGACAATCAATACACAACGGCATCATCAATGGCCGGGCCGTGGGCGGCGTGGAAGAGTTTTGCTCCGGCTGGGACCAATACCTGCAACTCACAAGTCACGTTCATTCTCCCGGTGACTGGCACCAGTACGACAACCTACGTATTTCTCGGCGATCGCTGGAACTCAACGAATCTGACGGATTCGCGCTACATCTGGGAACCGCTGACGGTCAACGGCACCACGGCATCGATGACCTGCGCTACGAGTTGGAAGATTGATGCCACAACCGGGATTTGGAGTCCGTAACGAGCGGGAGGACCGAACCCACCACACTGGTCGAGGTGTCACGGTAGGGTCGGGTCGACCCGCACGGGAGCACTCTTGAACATGCCGCAAATGTAGCGGATCTAGACTGATATTCGCCATGGGCCCGCAGACCCCACACTCCCCTGAAACCGCCGAGCCAACCGGTATGGCACGCTGCACTTGCTTCACCGCTTCACTCAACAGGTTAGCGCGCCCCTCGCGGAGTAACCAATCGAACCCCCGTAAGCCAATGTGCCCGAGGCATCATCTAGGGAAATAGAACCTGAATGGGTACGGTGCTGCCGGCAGTGGAGTTATTGCCGAGTTGGCCGTTGGCGTTATAGCCCCAGCAATAGGCGTTGTGGTTGACCACTGCGCAAGTGTGAGAGCTGCCGCTGGTGATCGACGCGATCGATGTCAGCCCCTGGACTTGCACGGGAACGTGATATTCGGTCGTGGTGGCGTTCCCCAACTGACCGTAACTGTTGGCGCCCCAGCAAAATGCAATGCCGCTCGCCAGTGCGCAGGTATGCGCGCCGCCGGACGAGATGGCGGTAATGCTCGCGGTGAGCCCCTGCACCGGCACCGCAACGGCACTTTGCGTCGTGGAAGCATCCCCGAGTTGACCGTACCAGTTGGCGCCCCAGCAGTAGACGCTACCGTTCGCCAACGCGCAAGTATGGTAGCCCCCGGCGGAAATCGAGGTAATGCCCGCAGGCAAACCCTGCACTTGAACCGGGACGAGGCTGCGCGAGGAGGATTTGTTACCGAGCTCCCCATCTACGTTGTAGCCCCAGCACCAAACGCTCCCGTTCACCAATGCGCAAGCGTGATATTCGCCGGCGCCAAGCGCGGTGACGCCCGATGTCAACCCCACGACTTGCACGGGAACGTCGCTATTCGTCAGCGAATTGTTGCCGAGGTCTCCGTTGAGATTAGAGCCCCAACATTGCATCCCGTCGTTGACCAGGGCGCACGTGTGATAAAGGCCCGCGCTGATCGCGGAGAGGGTCCGTTCGGTTGCGGAACTGCCGCCGGTTAACAGGGTTCCGCCGCTGGCGGTGGCGCCACCGATTGCCGAACTTGCGCCCGTTATGGCAAGCCCACCTGTGGCTGCGGTTCCAGCCGACACGGATGAACCGCCCGTAGCTTGATTTGTGGTCGAAGTGCCACCGGTTGCTCTGCTCCCGCCGGTCATGGAGCTGCCGCCCAGCCACGAAGTGCCGCCGGTTGCTGCGCTCGCTCCCGTTGGCGAAGTGCCGCCGGTTGCCAGCGCGCCACCCGCGAATGTGGCGCCGCCACTTGCTGCTGCGCCGCCAGCGGCACTTACGCCGCCTTGACCCGACGAACTTCCGCCACCGGTGCCACCGGCGGTCGTGCCACCGAGGGACCACCTGCCTGCGAACGACGTCTGCCCGCCCACGCCCACGTTGCCGCCGCCCACTTCAGCCAAGCGGCGATCCGAGTTGCCGCCGCAGCTGCTCGCGAGCAGAGACAGCAGGGCTCCTCCTTTGAGCGACCTCGAAATGATATTTTCCACTTGCCTGTCTCCTTACAAGCTTGCAAAAGATAGCTACTTTATCACTTTGAGCGCCGTTAGGTGCACACGAACAGAAAACACGGCAAAAATTCTCGCCGACGCCCGCGGTATCGCGCGCCGAGCATCTCAGGCTCAATCGCGCCGCAAACGCTGCGAGTAACTAGGGGGTGTTCCGGGTATCTCCTGAGCACCGCAGAAATCGGCGTAACCGGTGCGGGGCCTTCACGGGTCAGCCTGCGCGCCCTCGTCTTGACGACTGTCGTCCTCAATGTTCTCGTCTAGCCAGTACTGCTCCACTTCGCTCGGCATACCCGCCTGCTTGAGCGCGTATTCCTTGATGCTCGCGTGCACTCCGCGTCGCAGCGCTTCGCTCCAGATATCCTGGTGTTGGCGAATGCCCGAGAGCGCGCGAACTCCTGCTTCGGCTAGGTGCTCGTCACACGAACAGAGAGCCTCTAGTATGTTGCGCGATACTCTCCCGATATCGGCACCAAAATAGAGCATCGTTGCAGCCAGTTCTACTCCATCACTGAGCGGCGCGTGATCGAGCAAGGCATCGAGCCTTGCATCTTGCGCGTCGATGGCTTCGAGGCATAAGAGCCGCTCGGCGGCGCGTGCCGCCACTGCCCCAGAGCAAGCTGTTGACTCGAGCGCTGCGACCAAGGCGGGCACCGCCCAATCACACCCCACTTTCACTTGATTGAGCGCGGCCGTGAACAGTGGGTCCTCGGGGTGTTCGAGCCAACCGAGCAGGCGCCCCGGTGCCAGCGCATCGCGCGCCTGTATGAATTCCACGCAACGAGTCGCAAGGTTCGAAGCGGCGGCGTTCGAGCGTAGTGCGAGCTCGCCGGCACACAGCGCGAGCGCGCGCTCGGTGAGCGCTACAAGCTCGACCGCACCCATTCGCAAGAGGCCGATCCGAATCAAGCTTTCTGCGTACTCGAAGTCGAGCTGATCGAGTGCCGCTGACAACTCACCTGCGATCCGAGCATCGAGTTCGGGACTGGGCCCGGCATGGCCGAGCGCCTCGGTCGCCACGTAAGCGGCATAATGCCAGTTGCACCATCCATCACTGCCCTCGGTCGTCCTCGCCGATTTGAGAGCGATGGTCCACAAACGATCGAAACATGAATCTGGCGCGCCGACTGCTCGGAGCGCGATGATGGCGCCGAGGCAGCAGCTGCCTGGCTTTCCGCCCATAAGCACGCGCTCTGCTAGGGAGCGGAGCGAATCGAGTTGACGCTCGCCGAGCAACCCATGCTGCGGCAATGTGGATAGCGCGCTTAGCCACCCATTCTCTACGCCTGCCATCGCTTGCCGTTCGGCGAGGACCATGAGGCCATCAACCGCTTGTTCCCCAAAGCACGTGCACAGTTCCTTCGCCCAAGCGTCGCAGGACTGCGGTAAGCCCAATTCACGGACGCCAATCCACAGGCTGTGATCGCGCAGCGCGTAAAGCAGTAAAGCTAGCGCTTCACGCTCGGGTGCCGCGGCCAGCAAGGCTTTCACCAGGGCTAGTCGCGCCGCTGGGTCGTTTCCGCGCAGCACGGACAGGCGCGGGCCGACGCTTTGGCTCTGGGCTCCCGACTCGAGTTGGAGAAGCAGTTCCGGCTCTGCGCAGGGCTCTTGACCGAATCGCTTGAACCAGATTTCACGCGCATACTCATGTACTCGCGCATCCGGGTCGCTGGCACCTCGGAAGAGTCGGGGCCGCGCCAGCTCGTCGACGAGCTCGGCCGCAGCCGTTACGGCGTGATGGCGCTCCCACGTTGACGTGCTCTCGAGTTTGCGGTCGATTTCCGCAAGGGCATATTCTGGGTAGGCAGCTGCCAGCGCAACGAGCGCAAACGAATCGTCGAGCGCGCGCCAGCCGTGCACGAACACACAGTCATGGTGCACGATGGCCAGCAAGGGACGGTACCCTTGCGGAGGCTTGAGCTTGACAACCGCTTGGTGCAAGGCGCGCCCGTAGTTGTAACAAGCTTCGCTCAGGGCAGCGCCGCGATCCGGCGGAGGGTGTACGACGGCATCGTCGAGCAGCGCCTGCACGTCCTCTTCCTGCAATCCGCCTTTCGCGAGCAGACCCAGCAGAGCGGCGACGCGAAGCTGCAGGCAGGGTTCCCTGAGCGCGCGACGAAGTTCCGGCACCAATTCCGGCCAATCTTCCGCCCGATCGGCGAACTGGGCAGCGAATTCACGCTCTCGGAAGTGCTCCTGCGCTCGAAGAATGGGCAATAGCCGCAGGCCCAGCCCTGGCAGTGCAGAGGGGTTGCGGACCATTCCGAAACTCATGAGAAACGCAAGCCTGGAGTCGCCGGTTTCCGCCACCTCGACCAACAGGTCCACGAGTTCGGGCGCTTCGAACGACAACCACATCAGCGCGCTCGGCAGCCTTTCATACAGGTCCGGTTCGAGGAACAGCCGATGTCGAACGATGAGGCGAAGTAGCTGGACTGCTTCGTCCGAGGGCACTGCCGCCAACTGCAGACTGAGTTCATCGGCGTGCTCGGCCAGCCCGACCGTGGCGCGCGCTTGCAGACCGCGGTCGGACATCGCCCAAACACGTTGCACTAGGGCTGCGAACTCACGCGGGTGAAGCCCATCCTTCTGCGTTGCTCCGCGGTCGGCCTCAGCCGCAGACTCTTGGTTGTCGGCGGCGCCCACTGCTCCCCAAAGGTAGAAGCGAGCGCGATCGGGATCGAGAATGTCGTCTCTTGCCATGATAAAAGTAAACTCGGGCGGCCTCGCCAGCATGCCCGTTTGGGGTCAGTAAGGTTCGTGGTCCGCCCGGAGAGTATTTTGCGGCGTTTGCCGGCCGTGCGCCACAAAAATAACATCCACGCAGTCGCCCGCGCGAGTCACGCGCGGCGCGCCGCCATCAACGACTGCCACCCGGCTTGTGCTGGGGCCGCAGCGGCACGGAAACGCCCGCTACGACCGACAGTGGCTCGACAAGCCGGGGATAGACTAAACCAGAGTTTCCCGTGCCGTCACTACCCCCAAGATGGAACGTTCAGCACAACGATTGTGCTAACGGTTCATGCGCCATGCATCGATTGCGCGTCCATGCCCTACGGACTTTGACACTTGCGCCGAGCGACGACTATACGTACCATGCTCGCCATGACGTCCGACAAAAGCGGACTGGTCGAAGTGATGCACCGGCGTGCCGGCGCGCGTGCGCTTTCGCTGTTGCTGATGTTGACGCTTTCGCTCTCGTGTGGGGGTGCGCGAAAGGGCACTTCGAAGTCGCCGAAGTATGACCTGAACGTTGCGCGCTATCGCTTGCTGCTCCGCGAAAATCCCATTGATTCGGGAGAGGCGTTTCGCTGCTACGCCGCCTGCCAGGAACTCACGCAACCCGATGCTTATCTCGAATGTCTCTCCAAATGTCCGGGCTTCGAAGTCACCAAGGGAGTCGCCTGCGCGCCGTATGAGCTGCCACCCGAGAGTGCCTGCATCACGGCCAGACGCTTGCCGGCTAAGCAGGAGATTGACGCGGCTTACAAAGTGGTGGCGGTCATCGCAGGCGTGGCGTTGATCGTGGCCTTGGGCGTCGCGTGTACGTTGTCAACGACTTGCGGGGCCTACTATTACGGGGCGCCGCGGTGAGTTGTTTCAGTTGCGTACTGGCAGGCGGTTCTTAGAGTCGCCTCGAAGGGGGAATCCTACACCTCCGAAGTCTTCTCGCAACGCCACTGCTGGAAGACGGGAAGGACGCTCGACGCGCGTTGCGGGGAATCGGAACTGGACCGAGCCGGCTCGCTTGGCTCGTGCCAGGACGTTATCCTGGCCGCCCAACGGTGGACGCTGCACTTTTCAGCACCGCTTGGTATCCAGTCGTCGCCGACGTCGAGAGCCAATAGTCCGGTTCCGTGCCGCTAATGCATGATTCGAAGAATTGGAGTTAGGCTAGAACCCCACCACGGTACTCGGCGATAGTACCCAGGCGGGCGTCGTGCCGTTGCCAACTTCGCCGTACTGGTTCGAGCCCCAGCACTGGACGGTGCCCCCGGCGAGCAGCGCACAAGTGTGGACACCGCATGCCGAGACGGAGGTCGCCGTGCTGATCGAGCCTGCGCGCACCGGGACAGAACTGTCCGTCATGCTGCCCGTTCGTTCTGCAAGTCGCTGGCAGCATGAAGGCCGCGTGGTTCAAGGATCCCGACGGCAACATCATCTGTCTAACGAACGGCTAACGCGAGGCGCTAAGCAGCGCTTGCGGTTGGATATCTGGATGTATTTCCTTGTTTGTATTGACGGCACGCAAGCGTCCCATGGGCTCACGCAACGATTCCGTGCCGTAACGTCATTGCCGCAGCAAAGCTTGCCTGTGTACGCGTTAGGTCAAGGCGTCGTCATCAGGCGTTGCGCGAGCGCCCTGTTGCGGTCGCGGTTTCGGCCCGAGCCCAACGGCAGCGACTATTGCACTGGCCAACGCGAGACCAGTACCAATGGCTACGATGCTCCGAAAGCCTTGCAGAAAAGCACGCTTGATGGTGGTGTCGAGAGCGCCGCGAAGCCGAGTCGGGATGCCCGTCGGAAGTTCGATGGCAGCGAGCCGGATGCGTTGCCGATCGAGTGAGTTTCGCACGTCATTCGATAGATTCATCGACGCGAGCGCATGGTCGAGCGACGCGTTGAATTGCCGGTAAAGAACGATACCCAGAACGGCAACCGCGACTAGCCCTGCCGTACGGGAAACCGCATTGTTGACGCCCGAAGCGATGCCCGCATGCCTAACATCGACGGCATTCATCACGGTCGTCGTCAGGGGGGCAATCGTGATGGCCATCCCCAGCCCAAGCACGACGATGGCCGGAAAGAAAGTGACGAAGTACGACCCACCGGTACCTGGCACTGCGAGCAAAGCAAAGCCTGCCGCGGCAACGGCGGGGCCAATGGTCAAGGGAACCCGCGAACCATAGCGTTCGACTAGACTTCCCGCCCAACGCGAGAGCAAGAACACGATGGATATGAACGGCAAGAATACCGCTCCCGCGCCCGTTGCCGAGTATCCATGGACTTGAATCAGGTTTAGCGGCAAATAGAAGAGCAAGCCGCCGAGCGCTCCGTACAGTAGAAACGTCAGCAGATTGGCGCAGGAGAATGGTATCGAACGAAACAGCTCGAGTGGCATCATCGGCGCCGCACAACGAGCTTCGACGAATAGGAATGCGCCTATCGCAACCACGCCTCCGGTGAGCGAAGCAACCACGGCGGGTGCACTGAATCCAAGTCGAGAGGATTCAATGAGTCCGTAGACTATTCCAAAAAGGCCGAGCGTAATCAGCGCCGCTCCGAGCCCATCGATGCGGCCCGTTGTTTGCTCATCGCGGCTCTCTGGTACGTGAAGATAAAGAACGGCCAGCGCAATTCCCGATAGTGGAAGATTGACGAAGAATGCCCAGCGCCAAGAGAAGCTGTCGATGAGCCAACCGCCGACGATGGGTCCCAAAGCAGCAGCAACTCCGCTGAATCCGGACCAAGTACCGATCGCGCGGCCCCGTTCATCAGGTGCAAAGGTGGCGCTGATCAGCGCGAGGCTTCCGGGCGTCAACAGTGCGCCACCGATTCCTTGAAGGGCACGCGCGGCAACCAATGACTCGATTCCCGGCGACAGTCCGCACCAAACCGAGGCCCCTGCGAATATCAACATACCGAGCCCAAATACCCTGCGCCGTCCAAAAGTGTCCCCTAGCGCACCGCCCACGAGGAGAAGCGATGACAAAAGCAGAGCGTACGCTTCGACGACCCACTGCACCCCGACGACTGTCGCGCCCATAGATGTCTGCAGCACGGGCAGCACGACGTTAACGACCGTGCCGTCGATGAACACCAGGCTCGAGCCGAGAACGGCAGCTAGCAGAACCCAACGACCGCACGCTGGCGAGAATTGTGGCACTCGCGAAGCAATGCCACATTGCCGGCAACCGTGGAAGTCACGCGGACCGAGTCACGCGTCAGAACCTGAGGAGCAGGCCCTCTTGGCGCTTACCACCGTCCATGGACTTGAAGGCACGAAATGTTGGAAAGGAGCACCCTGCCCAGGCAACGTTGATGCAGGCGCTGCCAATGAAGCCTGCTAGAGTTGCGTGTGGAAGCTAGTACGTCCCATTTCGGATTCGAGAGCATTTCCGGGTTCGAGGTTACGGACGGAGTGCGGGCCGGGCTCGCAAAGGACGGCATTGTCAGGCCAAACGGAGTTCAGTTGGCCGCGATCGGCCCGATTCTCGAGGGGCGTCACGTGATCGTCGAATCGGGGACGGGCACGGGTAAGACGCTCGCTTATCTGTTGCCCCTCCTGCAAAAGCTTCGGAAATCTCCGGAAGCTCGAGCCGTATGCTTGGCACCGGCTACTGAACTTGCCATTCAAATTTCGCGGGTCCTTGAACGATACAAGGATCCCGATCTAAACACCGTGGCATTGGTAACGCAGGGTGTCCAACGGCGTGCTCGCGCTCGGTTGCAAAAGAGCACTCGCTTCATTGTGGGTACGCCCGAACGTGTGCTCGAAATGTATAGCGAGCGCAAACTCAAAGGTGTCAACTTCGTCGTTCTCGATGAGCCGGAGCCGATCTTGGCTGGTCGCAATGCCGATTACCTTCGCGAAATATTGTCGCGTCCGGAACCCAAGCTGCAACTCGTATTCGTTGGGGCAACCTTTGGAGCCAAATCCGAGCTGTGGATTAGGAACCTCATGGGAGAGGATGCCGTTCGGACGCACGTTGCCGACAACCCCCTTACCAGTCGCATCGAGCACAGTTGCGTTCGGGTTCGGCACGAAGGGGAAAAGGACTTCATATTGGCTCGCTTCCTCCGCGAGAAGCGTTGCGAGCGCGCTATCGTCTTCGTAAACCAGCCTAACCTCCTGCGGCACCTGTACCGCTATTTGAGCGAGCAAAGTCTGCATGCGGTTACCGTCAGCCACGATCGGACTAAGCAGCAATGTAAGCAGGCCATCGCCGACTTCAGCCAGTCGAAGGCCAAAGTACTCTTGACTACGGATCAGCTCGCTGTCGGCCTCGATGTTGCCGCCGTCGATTGGGTGCTCCACTACGAGCTGCCGAACTCCGCACAAGCTTACGTGCATCGTGCCGGGCGTACCGGTCGCGCGGGCCTTTCGGGAGCCTCCGTGGTGTTCGTCAGTGATAGTGATCGGTCGAAACTGAAGCTCCTCGAACGAGAGCTGGGGTTCGAGTTCGCGCCGCCCCAGAGTTAGCGGCCTGCCCTCAGCTGATCGCGTTCAAGGATTGCGAGTGCATTGAGCCGTGAATCGCCGGGCCTCCCGCAATATTGAGCAAAGAGAGTGGCCGGCTAGGGTAAGCTGCGGCAAGTGCCGAGTTTGCCGCCTCGGCGGTTACCCTTACGCATTTGCTTGTGGGGTGTGCTGCAATTCGAATCAATTCATGTCAAACTTCACTCTAGTAACGATGAAACTCCTCGCTCCCGCCGCTGCCGCAGTTGCATGCCTGTTTACCGTGGGTTGCGGCTCTGAGACTCACTTACTCGAAGCTCAAAAGAATACAGGGCCCGACGCGTCCTTGGATTCTGGCCCACCTGATGCGAGTGACGCGAGCTCAAGCGATTCCAGTGTCTCGAGGGTGTTTCCAGTTACTCTCAATCCGGAGGCTATCGGGAACAAAGACACTTCCAAGTTGCTATTTGCTGCTTTCAGCCAAGTGGGAGATTGGAGTTCGGATTCACAAGTATTGGATCTGGCGCCGGACATTGTTCCGCGAGCCTGGTCGAAGTGGGATACCGACGGCACTAAGCCCAGCGACTACAACTTCAGCTATACGAGCAACTGCCAGTCAAAGGGTATCACTTTCGTTGGTGGCTTGACGGCCTCGGTCATATTTCAGGACGAGATGAACGCGGATGACTTCGCGGACGAGGTGGGTCGCGACGCGGCGAACAACCCGGTTGCGCATTCGGAGATTGTCACAGGGGCTTACCGCAGCACACTGGCGAGTCCGGGGTTTCGTCAGCGATTGATCGACATAGCCAAGATACAAATTGACGGCGGCGTTGATGGACTCTTCTTCGATGAGGTCAATAGCAGTTACATCGGAGCAAACTACAATGGCAACGAGGGCTTCGACGACCACCAGGTGATGGATTTCGGGCGCTTTCTATGCACGAAGTTCGCAAACAATCCGGACAAGCTCACAAGTTTTGACCTGGCACCCGTCGATTCGTTGAACTGCGACGACGCCGACCCCGGTGCAACCTTCGACTACCGCGGCTATCTGTCTCGGCATAACGCGCAGACCGCCCCTCTAGGGTCGCTCAACCCGCTCGCCCCCGAGTGGGGAACCACGATTCAGAATCGACCCGACCCCGCAAACGGCACGTTCGTCGAAACGGCGGCCCCGCTAGTCTATTGGCAAGACATCGTGACACAGGTCCGAAACTATGCTCGCCAAGTCTACAACAAGGAGATATTCATTACGGCAAACGGAATATTTCCATTTGTCGATTTTCAAACCGTTGGCCTTTACGATTGGAATAAGGACAGTACAGCGCTTCGTGGGTTCGATTACGTTCCCGTCGTCGGGAGCCACTATGACGGGACCGTGTCGTTCCTAGCAGTCTTATCGAATCTCAAGTCAACTTCGAAGCGAATAGTTGAGTCTGCCGGTGGCCGCGAAGTACCGCTATTGTTATTCCTCGATTGGCCTACGGACAGCATCAATCGCTATTATGCAATGCCCACATCCGAGCGACAGGACTACGTGCGAATCTTTACGGCTGAAGCGTATTCTCTCGGGATGATATTTGCGTTGCCTTTGACAACCACAACTGACACGAGTTCGGCCACTGCACTCGGCATGTTCGACTTCTTTACACGGCTACGCGCGTTCTATTCGGAGCACCGCGCGCTTTATGAGGGAGCCCAACCACTCGCGGGTAATCCCACCGTTTCTGCATCCAATGTAACGACTCAACTCAATTCGCTGCCAAATGGTCAGACTGCTTTGCACTTGATCAATCACAACTATTCATCGGGCGTGATTGCGCAGGCTCAACTCGCAGTAAGCGTCCCGCAAACCCAAGCACCTGCGTCTGTTACGCTCGTGTCACCAGACAATTCTGCCGATGTAGACATCCCGTTTGCCTTTAGCGATGGTCGGGTCACATTCGAGATCGATACCCTTGGCGCTTCAGCCGTAATCTGGATTCGGTGACTCCTACCTTATCGGGTGTTCGCGGCCAGCGGTGGGCCGGCCCGTGGCTCTTGGATGTAACGATTGAGGCGCATTAGCGCTTGCCGCGCCCGCGCACCGCATTTGTGCACTGTGGACCCCAAGAGATTTCGGGCGAAGCAAGGTTGCCACGATCGAGCGTCACGGCAGTACAAATGTGTCACCACCAGCTCAGCTATTCCGGTATTGCTCGCCTCGTCGTGTCCGTCATTCGGTCCACTTTGCGGCTGTGGCGTTTCTCGGCCTCTTCTACCGAATGTGAGCACCGAAGATCCAGATCGCGTGCTGCCATCTTCGCCAAAGTCGCATAGTGCAGGTGAAGCGTCCGAAGCTCACTTTCGCTCAGAGATTCGACGTCGATTAGCCGGTTACTTGCTCCCTGCAACGCCGCAACCATTTCGTTGAGCTTCATGTGAATTGCCAAGGAGTCTTTATTTTGAGTGCGCTGAATCAGGAACACCATAAGAAACGTCACGATTGTCGTACCAGTGTTGATAACCAGCTGCCAGGTGTCGGAGTAATGAAAAAACGGGCCACTAACCAGCCAAATCACTACAATAATGACAGATAGCGCGAAAGCGCCGGTGCTCCCCGTCCAGCCCGTCACTCTTCGTGCAGCCCTTTCCAGGGTTCCTTCGGGATAGGACGAGTCTGAACGCCGTGAGTACTTCTGCCTAATCTTGGTCATGTTCTTCGATGGTAACGCTCACTTAGCCGAGCGGATCGCTTTCTCCGAATTGCGCTTGATGTCTTGCCCCGCCTTTGCCAATTTCTGTTTTGCCTTGCCTTCGAGCTCGTGCACTTTTCCTCTAGTCTGCATGCCTTTGTTTCCGATGAGCTTACCCACGCTGCTCCTGATCTTTCCGCCTAGTTCCTCAGCGGCGCCTTCGATTCGTTTGCTTTGGTTGCTCATTGCTTTCTCCTTGGGTTGTGGACCGCGAATTCCACGCGTAATGAGCACGTAATGTGCAATGAGCGTGCCGGTTTCTCTCCCATGATCCGATGGCCCGTTCATGCCGCCAGGTATGGGTCAATCGTGCATGCAAGTTCATCGGTGCCCGCACTGACGCATTGTTGGTCGGGGTTGCTCCGCCGTTTCCGTGCCGTAATGACCCCCATCATAATCGGCATGTGGTGACGTCCGCGGTTGCAGAAGATGACGCTCTTTTGGCCATCCAGTGCGATGCGTGATCCGTTCGCGCCATTGGTGAGCATTGGAGACAGCGAGCCTTGCGGGTTTGCCAAAGGGTGGTTGGCCCTGAGAACTCCAATGAAGATGTATTTTTCCACCGTCCAGGTGTTGTCCCTTGCGGGCCTCGTCGCGGCTTGCACTGGCTCACGCTTGCCGTTCGTAAGCCCAAGTCGTGTAACGATAGCGCGTTGACAGGTCGCAGAACTTTCTCATTCATTGACGCGCGTGTTCGAGATACGCGCAAAGCCCATTTGCGAGCCGCATCTGCCGCGGTGTTTTGCAGTAAACTCGCGTGAGCTCCGGGCTTGCCAAAAGCACGACGAGCGCCTGAGCGCGCGACGTAGCTACGTTGAGCCGGTTCAAGCTATAGAGGAACTCCATGCCGCGCGGTGCATCGTCGGCGCTCGAGGCTGTCATCGAGTAGATGACGATGGGTGCCTCCTGGCCTTGGAACTTGTTGACCGTTCCTACATTTTCCTCGAATTCAGGGAGACGTCGCTTGAGTGCCGCTACCTGTGCGTTATACGGCGCCACTACGAGCACGTCCTTTCGAGTGAGGCTCCGTTGCGTGCCGTCCTTGTCAACGAAACGAGGATCGGAGCGGAAGAGCTCGACGAGGAGTGTCTCGGTTGCGTCCACTTCCTCATCGGATTTGTTGGAATTGCCACGATGCTTGACTGGAACGAATCGGAGGCCACTGCCGTTGAAAACGCCCGGTCCGACGATGGTTTGCCGATCGAGCCCCCCGATCGGCTTGAGGCGGCCATCGTAGAAGACCTCGGAGGTGAAACGGCAGATCGCGGGATGCAAACGCCTAGTTTCCGCTAAAAATACGCCGACGT
The DNA here is from genome assembly GCA_963819085.1 of uncultured delta proteobacterium. Taxonomy (GTDB): domain Bacteria; phylum Myxococcota_A; class Polyangia; order Polyangiales; family Polyangiaceae; genus FEN-1139. The sequence continues at coordinate 268,769 of CAWFUX010000026.1, read as the reverse complement.
GGTCGGGCAGCGTGAGGTGATCGCCTAACAAGTACTCGAGTGCAGAAACTTCTGCGCCCTCGGGGTGCACTCCCTTTTGGGGTTGATCGAGCTGGGCCGGATCGCCAAAAAGCATCAGGTTTTCGGCCGCCAGCGACACCGCGAGTGCATTGGCAAGGGAAACCTGACCTGCTTCATCGACGACTAGCACGTCAACCGAGCCTCTGAATTCGGGCCTCGACCAGGCCCACGCGGTACCGCCAAGGACATCGATTTCGCCCGCGCGGAGCCGCGAGTGATTTAGCGCGTGCTTGGTCTCGAGTTGGTAGAGGGGCGAGCTTAGCTCGTCGTTATCGCTGCTGCCCGGATTGTGAACCGCGCGCAGTGTGACGCTCGATGCCTTTGCCACTTCGACCGCTCGCTTGATGAGCGACGTGATGACTTTGTGACTGTTCGCGGAAACGCCCACCCGCTTTCCTGCTCTTACGAGATGAACAATAATGTGCGCGGCGTGATACGTCTTACCCGAGCCGGGCGGACCTTGCACGGCGAGCACGGTCCCTGCGAGACGCAATGAAAGTTCGCAAAGTGCTGTCACCGTATCCGACTGTCCCGAGAGCAAAGGTGTGCCCGGAACCTGACCACACGCTGGCGGTTGCCGAAGCAAGAGCCTCCGGGCGGCCGCGAATTGTGAGAAGTGCTCGAGTCCGTGCTCAGCCACCGAAGTTCCCAGTTCGAGGAGCTGAGCCCGTTGGTGTTCGGTCTTCGGTGGACCACCCATGATCAGCGCCGTCGGGTCCGCTGCAGTCGCGCTTCGTTTGAGGTCGATGTGCGTTTCACCCATTTCTACGACCACGCCAACGTCTTTTCCTATGTCTGGGTCCCGTACCGTGTCACCGACTCGGATTCGGTGTTCTTGCGCTGGGAACTCGTAGCGAAGTAAGCGTGACTTCTTGACGGTGCCTCGGTCCACGACGAAACGCAGGTCACTGAGCACGGTGCGATCTTCGAGCCGCTCGTCGCGCGGCAGCTCCAGGGACCGAAAGTACTCCCACCAACCCGATTTCGCTTCACGCCAATGCCAGTCGAGCAGACTTGCGAGCAAGCGTAGCGTCCGTTGTGATTCGTCATCGCTAGCCGGATCATCGGGAAGATGCTCGGTCAATCGAGCGACGACCCTGGCCGTTTCCTCGTTCGATTGCTCTTTGGTTTCCTTCACACCCGCGTCGGTCGACACCGGACGCGAGAGGCGTCGACCGAGTTGTTGCTCGAGCTCGGGACGCCGCATTTCGAGCCAATCGCGGAGCCGCCAGGTCGAACGGCAGTCGTCCTCATTGTAGCGCTCGATGGTCGATCGGATATCGCTCTCGGTATCCGCGCTTTCCCCCGTCTCGAGCCACCAACCATAGAGCTGCATCGCCTGCGCTGCCACGCGCAAACCGATGCTGCGTTCGAAGTGGTACAGCGCCTCGAGCTCCTTGAGCGTGTACGCCTCGACGGAGGCACGCAGTGCCTGCCTTACCACTCGATGCAGATCGATGAGGACGTGCCGGCGCAGCAACTCGTCCACTTGTTCCTCGCGGGTGTGGTGACGGCACGAGAGCTTCTTGATGGCATCGCTTTCACGATGGCCATAGTGGTAGACATGCAGATCTCGGAACTCGCCCAAGCCTTCGGTGATGCGATCGATCACTATCTCGAACGCGCGTTTCTCCTCAGCGGGATTGGTCGCCCAGTGCGCTCGATAGCGCGGCTTGCCAGCAACCTCTCGCAGGTCGAAGTCACGCGAGGGTTCACCAAGTTCCAGCAGCCCGAAGAGATATTCGAGGCCATCGCCGCGAACGAATGGATCCCCCTCGAGATCCAAAAAAAGATCACCAGGCTTTGGCAGCGGCAGGCTCTCGAGGCCCATGCCCGGTTCGAAGTCCACGAGCAAGCGGTAAAGTGGCTCCTGCCTTTCACGCCCCTGAACCTGCAGGGCTGCCTGTTCTCGGACCCGTTTGAGACTCTCCGCAGAGATCCCTTCGACGCGGGTGCCTGGCGACAACGCGCCGAGCTCCGTGACCCGCTTCACGTTGACGAGCGCGAGCCGATCGCGTTGTCGCCTCGAGATCCCGGCGACGAGAGACAGATGATCCTCGGCGCGCCGGCGTTGCTCGCATCGCTGCCACCAGAGGCACACGTCGCAATGCTCGACCGGGTCGGGACAAGGATCGACCCGCTCTTCATTGCGCGTGTACTCCTCGAGGCTCCGCTTGAGCTGCCGATAGAAGGCCATGTAATCCGCCGCTCGTAGCGGGACGGGAGTCGCATCATCACGGCCAGGCACGAGCCAGAAGTGTTCCGGCTCGCGCTCTTGAAGTTGCGACAAGAGATCGGTGTACGAGCAGAGCTGCAGTACGGCGGACGCCTTGGCGTGACGCGAAAGCTTGGCATCGACCACCTCGTAAAAATGCTCGCCGAAGCGGCTCCTGCCCGCCCGCTTTACGAGAAAATCAGGGCGACCCAACCAGATCCCATCGAACAGATGGCCCTGATAGATGACGTCCGCCCCAGCTTGCATTTCGGCCTCGGTTTCGCGCGCCGCATCGGCCAATTCACTTTCGCTCGAGCGCGGACGCTGGGAGATCGTCACGACTCGCTGTCCGCTGGCCCGATAATGCTCGAGGACACGCTTCTCATGCTCGACGCCGCGCTGCTCGAGCAACCGGCGCTCGAGTTCGTTTTGCCCGGGCCGCCCGAGCGCGCCCTCGGCAACGGCCAAATCGAGCAACGTTTTGTGCTCGCATGCCGCGAAACCGCTGAGATCGGTTGCCGCGAGAATGAGGTTGGAATCACTGAAGCGCATGCGCCGTGACTATAAGGTCGCGGCTCCGGGCTGCCAAGCTGTTGTCCGGCCCACCTGCGTTTCCGTGCCGCCGCTACAACAAAAAAGTCTCAGGACGTGGATGTCGCGATTGTGAATTGCGATTTAGCTTTCCGCGTCCTTGTTCGCCGACAAAGTTAAGCCCTCAGTGCCACTAAGGACGTTGGCGGTTTACCCCTCTGCAATTACGAACGACGGCCGAAATGCAACATCTGCTCAACGTAATCCTCAATCACTTTGCGATGAACCGGATCCAAATCGATGAATTCGACACCAAATCGACCGCTGCCGTCTGCGACGGTCAAATGACGAATCGCGCCCTTGGCCTTGAATGACTTCTTGCCCGGTAGGGTCAAGATCAACTGCACCTGTTCACTCATTTCTGGTTGTGAAAAGCCATGTGCCACATCGATACACACTCCACCGATGCTAATGTCCAGGGCCGTTACCACTTCCAGAAATGAGCCGCCCATCAGTTGCACTTCGACTGGCTCGTGAGACATCGGAATGACGCGAGGATGCCTGCGTTGTTCTTCGCCATTCGGTGCTGCGATTGGCCTCATGGTTTCGGTTCGGTGCCCGCACCCGCGGGCAGATAATTCAGTCTGAACTAAAACCCAAGAGTGTGCAGCGAAATACCGGCGGGCATGCCCGCCCGGGCCGCCCGGCGGGTGGCTCGTGGCAATGAGTTGCGCAGCTACCGCCGTGCAGCCCCGCGCTTTCTACTGATACTGCAGCAGCGACTGCAATTGCGTTCGCCGCCGCCACTTCGATCGCCGCTCCAAAGGCTAGGGAGCTGGCGGTGGCGCCGCTTGCAGAGCACGGGCGTAGGCGTCCGCAACGCGCGAAACTTCGCGCTCATCGACCTCGATCTCCCGGGCCGCAGCCGCTCGCTGCAAGTCGAACACGGCCCAGGCTTTGGCGTCTTTCGGCATTTTCGCGTAGCGCGGGACCATGTGCGAATGAAAGTGCGGGAAGCTCTCTCCCATTGCGGCATTGTAGATGCGCAAAGCGCCCGTCACCTCGAGCAGCACTCGCTGCAGGTGGCATAGCGTCGGCCCAAAACTTGCGGCTTCCCGTGCATCGAATTGGGCTGGGCCGGCGACGTGCCGGCGCGTAATGAGCATCGTCCATCCCGGCACGCCGCAAGGCGGGTCGATGGCGCGCACGTGCCACAACTCGTTCTCGAAGAGCGGAGCCCCGCCGCCCGCGCCGCGAACCTTTTCACAAATTCCGCAAGACGTTTCGAATGAGACGGGGTGCACCATGGCAACCCCACACTAGCAGCGCAAGCGTGCTTTGCCCTATGTTTCGACAAGCCCTGCAGGTCTGCGAAAGATTCATTTGGCAATGCCGACACGTGGACATGAGGCAACCCGCTGCCGGTTGCAGCAACGGCGACCGAAGCAGTCGGCAGTGGGAAGTGAGACCTTCACTTGGAAAGCAGTGGAACTATCGTCTTGAAGACGAACATTAGAACGGAAATCACAATCAAGATCGATAGAGTTTTCCTGGACTGACTCGGAAGGTTTAGCCACCAGTTCACGGTTTTCAGAATAGCCCTCCACAGTAGCCACGGCGATATATTTCTTCTGGCCTCGATCGGCTGGTATGGTCCTGTTACGCCCTGCGACCCAGGTTCTGCGCCTCGCGAAGTAGCCGGTTACGCCTATCGGCACGCCCCATTCCGTTCGAGTAATCGCGCAGGCGTAACCAGCGGCCTCCTGCCCCCTTTAGTGCTGCTTCGGTTGTGCCGTATGGCTCGCGTGGCCCTCATCGAATGGGACGAATCACTGAGCGTGGGTGTAGCGTCACTCGACACCCAACATCAACGCCTCGTGACCATTATCAATCGACTGCACGAGGCCTTGAGCTTGCGGAGAGGCAGAAGTGCACTTGCAAGCACGCTGATCGAGCTTAGTGACTATGCCGTGGTCCACTTCACTGCAGAGGAGACGCTGCTGAAGGTGTACCGGTACCCAGAGCTTGCCGATCAGATCGCGAGACACCAACGTTTCATCGAGAGATTGGGCGAATTCCGCAATGATATCGAGGACGGAGCCCTCTCGACCCCAGTCGAGATGATGAGCTTTCTGAGAGATTGGCTCATCCGGCACATTCAAAAAAGTGACAAGAAGTATTCCGAGCTCTTGATTGAAAACGGCGTGCAGTGAACCCAGGGTTGGTCGTTCAGAACGGCACGTTCACCCCAGAACAATCTTCACGCGCCCGATTTCGCCTGACTCGAGCCGCACCTTGATTCCGCGAGGGTGCGTTTCGGAGTTAGTGAGCAAGTCGCGAACGATGCCCTCGGTCAGTCTTCCACTGCTCTGGTCGGCCTTCATGACGATCGCCACTCGCTGGCCGCGCCGAACGTCGCTTCGATTCGTGCTCGAGCCTGAGCGCGGCGCTCGTACATCGGGATCACGAACCGCAGCACTCGGTGGCTTAGTCGGTTCGGGCACTTTCTCGGACGGTATTGTACGCAAATCGCCCGCGTGATCCAACCATTGTGAGGCACGTTCAGTGAGATTTCCGAGCAGAAGCACGTCATTTTCCTGCACATTTGCTCCGCAACCTAGGGCCTTTCGAAGTCGCGCTGCGATGGGCTCCAGATTCTCGGGCGGAAGACCGCTGATTCGCGTGACCACCTTGCCGCTGCGCCCTGCGCTCTCGAGACGCAAGCGAACCTTATCGGGCTTCCACGGTGCTACCGGCACTGCTCGTTTGACAGGCGCGTTGGCTGGCTTCTTGGCGACGAGCCCTGCGTTGGCAGGACTGGCTGCAAGACTTGCAAACGGGCTGTGCGTCAATGCCCCAGTTGAGCTATCGATGGTGGCGATTGGCTTCTTGGTCATGGTTATCTCACTCCGGTCGCGGCAACAGACCGGATGCTTTCACGATCTCGGGTACGACGTCTTCCCAGGCGACGGCCATGATGTGTACGCCGTGAACCCCCGGCACGCGCTTGAGCTGCTCGATCATCTCGACGCACAAACGCATGCCTAACGCCTTCGGATCAGCGGCCTGCTCGAATTGCTGAAGCAGACCGTCAGGAAACTGGATACCCGGAACCGCGGTGAGCATTCGCCTGGCCATCTCGATTGACTTAATCGGCAGTACGCCAGCGAGAATATGTGCTTTTTCGTGCAGGCCCTGCTCCCTGACCTTCTGCATCCATTCGACGAATCGAGGCAGATCGAAGATTGCTTGCGTTTGAATGAAGTCAGCGCCCGCTCTGATCTTTTTAGCCAACGTGAGCAAATGCAATTCCACTGGTTCGGCGAATGGGTTGGCGACGGCCCCGATGTAGAGCGGGACATCGCCCTTGATGGGTTCACCGCTTAGGACTTTATGCTCGTCGCGCAACTGCTTTAGCATCACGATCAGTTGTATTGGGTCAAGATCGTAGACTCCCGCCGCGGCTGGATGATTGCCCCGCTGCTGGTGATCACCGGCAAGACACAAGACATTGCGAATCCCAAGTGCCGCAGCACCCAGGATATCGCTTTGCAGGGCTAGGCGATTTCTGTCGCGTACCACCACTTGCAGAACCGGTTCGGCGCCCACTTCCTTGAGAAGCACACAACCGGCGAGGCTCGACATGCGCACCACCGCAGCCTGGTTGTCGGTAACATTGAGCGCATCGCAGGCCGACTTGAGAAGCTGGCCCTTGCTTCGCATGACATCGGGAAAGTTTCCCTTCGGCGGACCAGATTCGGCGGTCACGGCAAACTGACCGCGTTCGAGAATCTGCTCCAGACGGCTACCTGATTTCACAATCTAACTACCTTCCTCATGAGTCAACCGTGCTCCAGGCTCCGGTTAAACCACAATCGTATCCACTCTGGCACCGAATAAGGCGGCTCCGATAGAAATGAAATCGATTCTTTTGCTCGCTTGCGTGACGGCACTCTTGTCTTGCGCGAGTTCAAAAACCAAAACGGGGCCCGAACTCTGTGCCGAGGCCGGTGGTCAATGTGTCTTGGGTGACGTCCAATGCACCAAACACGGCGAAGCAGATTGCAATCCGAATCGTAATCCAGGCGGGTTCTTTTGCTGCCTATCGTGCGGCGACGGCGGTCCTGAATCGAGCGACTCAGGGTCGCCCACTTGTGACTGAACGAATCGCTTCGGCGACGTTGTCTCTCAATCGTACGGATTATGTAGTGATGTCGCGTGGACACTCGGTGTCCCGATGCCGGTTGCTGCGACCGGCCATGAGCGTAGGGATCTCATGCGAGCTTGCGCAGTTGTCGTCGGGCCGCTTGTGTACAGCTCGATGATACGGTGGCGCCGCTCAATCATTTTTACCCTCGGGGCAGGTTTGCCCTCGAATGCCGCTTCGAGCAGCTGACAGGCGAGCTTGACGCGGCCGGTGTTGCGGCAATGCTTTTCGAGCACTCGGAAATTGTAGCTCAACGGTCGCGGAGAAGGGAGCACTCAGGGGAGGCTATTCACTCGCAATTCCGCTTGGGCTACATCGGACATCGGACACGCTCGGAGCAATGCTGCCCTCTGTGTACCATTTACCTACCGGTACCTAGGGGCAGCTACTAAGGAAATGGTCGAGCTCGAACTCGAGAGGTTCTGGGGGGTTGAAGCAGCAACCCGTGCCCACCCTGCGCGTTTGATGGGATTCGGCTAGTAATGAAGGGACAATCCATGAAAGGCTACCAAATTACTAAGCCCGTCGGGACTGAGGGACTGTCACTCAGCCAATTGCCAGAACCGCAAGCAGGCTCCGGTGAAGTGTTGGTTCGGATCCGAGCCTGCTCGCTGAATTATCGGGACCTCGGCGTACTGCACGGTGGCTATTATCGAAATGACAAGTCGCCGGTCATACCGCTCTCCGACATGGCGGGAGTTGTTGACGCTATCGGAAGCGGCGTGCAATCGTTCAAAGTAGGCGATCGAGTGTCGGCAAGTTTTGTTCGGGACTGGAAGGAAGGTGCTCCAACGGACAGCGTTCTGCGCAGCGGGTTTGGCGGTGGGATCGACGGATTTTTGCGGGAGTCTGCGGCAGTTCCTGAGCATTGCCTGCTCCACGTTCCGACGAATATGAGCTTTGAACAAGCAGCGACATTGCCTTGCGCGGGGGTAACGGTTTGGCATGCCTTCAGGCGTGCAATGCCGGTAGCGGGTCAGACGTTGTTGCTGCTTGGAACTGGAGGAGTAAGCATGTTTGGCCTTCAAGTGGGCAAGGCCCTCGGCTATCGATGTATTGTTACGAGCAGCAGCGATGCCAAGCTCGAAAGGGTCAAGCACTTCGGTGCCGATGAAGTCATTAACTATCGGACGAATCCCGATTGGTCCAAAGTGGTGCGAAAGCTCACCGATAACCTTGGCGTTGACCACGTACTGGAGGTCGGGGGCGCCGGAACGCTGGCCCAGTCAATCGCGAGCACCAAAGTGGGCGGCACGATTTCACTGATTGGCGTCTTAGCCAGAACCGAAAACAATCCCGCGTTGATGCCAGCAGCCCTTGATTGCATGAATATCCACGGAGTTTACGTGGGAAGCCGCGCCATGTTCGTCGAGCTAGTCTCGTTCATCCAGCAACACGCAATCGAGCCCATTATCGATCGCGTATTCGAATTTGATGAGGCAAAGCAAGCCTACCAATACCTCGCAAGTCAAGGGCATCTGGGCAAAGTCGTCATTCGGCTGAACCAGTGATGGCTGCTGCAGCGTAACGCTGCTTTTACCCGCGTGTTGCCAAATTGTTGTGACCCGGCTGTGGAGGTCTAAGTTCCGTCGCAACATTTTTGAACTCATGTTTCAAGGCCGAATATAACGCATCGAGATTGCCGTTGGTCTTTTCGATATCGAAGCAGAGCTCGGCCATTTTCATTGCGCCGAACATCGTGCAGCTCCCCTTGAGTTTGTGAACCGCTGCGGACAATTCCTCGAGATCCTTTAGCTGAATGGCTTGGCCGATGTGTTCGAGTTGACCGGGAACATGCGTCAAGAACACTTCGATTACGCTAGTGCTGTGCGTTATCTCTTGCGGCTCCGCTAATGTGCCAGTGGACTTTGTGATCGGACTCGTGGGCCGTTTCCCTTCGCAATCCAATGCCGGGACGCAACGAGTGAGAGCCGCGGAGAGTTCGGCGAGAGTAAACGGCTTGGTCAGGTAGTCGTCCATGCCTGCTGCCAGCGCTCGCTCACGCTCGCTGGCAAAGGCGTGGGCCGTCACCGCCAGTATGGGTAAGCGACGTTTGCCAGTACCAGAAGCACGGATCCGCCGGGTCGTTTCGTAGCCATCGAGCCCGGGCATTTGGCAATCCATCAGGACTATCGTGTATTCGCGTTGCTTTATTGCTTCGAGCGCCTGATACCCGTCGCTGACAGCGTCGAATCTGCACCCGAACGCAACCAACATCTCGCCGATGATTTCACTATTTACCGGATTATCATCGACAACCAACACGTCATAGCCGTACTTGATTTCACCGAGAGAAATAGCCGGCAGAGCGGCGACGACCTGCGCCGATGATTGTGCGTCATCGTCAACCAATTCGAGCGGCACCTGAAGCCAAAACCGGCTGCCTTCGCCCACTTGGCTTTTGACCCCGACGTTGCCGGACATTGCTTGCGACAGTGTGCGGCAGATGGCAAGGCCAAGGCCCGTGCCACCCTGCCTGCGTGTTAGCGACCCGTCTACTTGCGGAAAATGCTTCGAACAATTGCGGAATTGCCAGCTGTGAAATGCCGACCCCAGTATCGACGACCTCGAAGCGAAGTTTACAATGACTGTTGGTCCGAGCGACCGCGAAAACGTAGAGGGTAACTTGCCCAGATTCGGTGAATTTTATCGCGTTGCCAACGAAATTGGACAGAACTTGCCTGAGCCGTTCACGGTCGCCGCGCATGACGGCCGGAACGTCATTGGCAGTGTGACTCGTTAATTGCAGGCCCTTCAGTTCCGCGGGTATTTGAAATAGTTCAATCACCTCGGTTAGAAGCGCACTCGGTCGAAAGTTTACCGCGCGCAGCTCGAGCTTACCGGCTTCGATTTTGGAGAAATCCAGGACATCGTTGAGTACGGCCATTAGGGCGCTTGCCGACGACTGCAGGGTGGCCGCGTATTTGCTTTGCACCACCGTCAGGTCGGTTCTTCGCAGGAGCTCAATCATGCCGAGAACACCATTCATGGGCGTTCTGATTTCATGGCTGACATTGGCAATGAATTCCGTTTTCAGTCGGGTTGCCTGCAGCGCCGCCCGGGTAGTTTCCTCCAATTGCCCAAATGCCTGACGGGTAACGCGTATTAGAGGGCCCACGTAGAGGGCCACGAATGCGAAGGTAACGATGAGTGCTAACAGGGTTCCAATGCCGAATGCAACCAGGATCTGGCGCTTGAGTTGGGTGCCCGCGTGGATGCGCTGAGCTGACACGGCGACTGACACGCGACCGATGACGCCGCCTTCAATCACGGATTCTGCCCAGGATAGGTAGCACTCGTTGGAAAAACGCAAATCTAGCGGTGCTCCCGCAAACATTGCTGAAATGGGCACCGGCGGTCTGCCTCGTAACACGATGAGCTTGCCTGCAGGATCGACGATGACAACCGACTGGACGTCACTGTCCGACTCGTAAGGGCGTAAAGAGCGACCAATGATTTCGGGATCGCGAAGTGCGATTCCGTATTCCGCGCTTTGCGCCAGTTCGGCTGCTCCCCGCCGCGTCTTCCACTCGAGGTCAGAACGAATCGTTGGCGTGAGCTTATCGAAAATGTGCGAGACGAGCACGAACACCAATGCCAACAGCGATGCCAGCAAGGCAGCGACGAAGATGGTAAAGGCGAGTGTCAATCGAAAGCCGGATGCAACACGAGGCAGCTCGTTCGGGTCCGCCCCGGTTGGCGCAACAGGTTCGCGTGCCGTGTCCATCACGAAGCTCCCAGGCGAATTAGGGTGGCGTGCAGATCGATAGGCCCTGCTGCCCGTAGCTCGACAGGTCCGTGCACGTCCAACCGCTTGGGCAAACGGCTGAGTCTTGCAGACATCCAGAATGGGTGCAAAACCCCTTCTGCCCGGGCATCGCCGCGCAAAAACCGGTGTCGCACCCGCAATCTGCATCGGTAAGACATACAGATCCAAACGTAGCGTCGGCACATTCGGTCAACGCAGCGTCGGTGTCAACGTGCCGCCCCGAGTCCTCGGCGTTGGTGCCATCGATCACGCCGCTGTCAACCGACAGTACGCAAAGGTAGTCCTTGATGGTGTAACCACTAGGGCAACTTTCCTGGCACGCGGTCAGCAACCACAAGGTTGCCCCGAGCGGAATGACTTCGAGACAGCGATTCCGAATCCACAGTGTCGCCTGCAAGAAAATCATGGCAAAAGAACCTTTCCGTTCTGGATTCGGGCAACCAACCGCACGTCTGGTGCAAGCATAGACTCGGGCGCGTAGCCGATGGCCCCCTCGAGCCTGGCCACAAGGCGCACAACGGTCATCGGATCCGGAGCCTGCCGAGGCGGTGGGGCACCCGTTCGCACGCGACGATCGCGCCAGAAGCGAGCGATGGCATCTGGATCCATTCGCAACACCGTTTGGTCGAAATCGACGCGTTCGTTCGAATGAGGCGGGAGATTGAAAGGAATGATCGGCTTGGTCCCAGACCAGTAGCGTCGCTCGGTCAAGAATATCGCCTCGAGCTCCACGTCATTGAGCCGCGTTACGTCAGCGGACGGGTTAGTGACCACCACAAGGCCTTCTGAACGCGCGCGCGCTCGTGCCGCTGTCAGTCCAACGACACCCACAAGGATCAGAAATTCACGGCGCGCAATCGGCATATACCGTCCTAATAAGCAATCACCAGGCGTGTCGCAAACATCGACACATCCGAGTAACTGCGGTCAGCGCCGCCTTTGAAGTCGAAGAAGTGTGCGCGAGTGAATTGAGACTTTATTTGCACTTCCGTGTTAATGTGAATATTGAGTCCAACGCCCGGCACAACAACGGCTTCGGAGAGTGGCGTAGGATAGCGGTAAAGTTCGCAGGATAGGTACGGCTCGAGGCCCAACCACGGGAGCTGATACGCGGCAATCGAGTACCATCCCCATATCAGTCGATTGGGCCAATAATTGTTGGGAAGGCTCCATGCCGGCTCTAGTTTTCCTGCTTCATAGTCAATACGTTCGATGGCCGCTTCGGTTCGAATGCGAAGGGCATCGATGTCGAGGGATATATCGGCACCGACGTCCCACTGCCGATAGGCAATAATCTCCTTGTCCTCGACTCCAAGTGGCACTTGGGTACTCGAGTTAGTAACCTGTTGACTGTAGCGCCCCGTGTAGCCAGCGAGGCCAAACGTCATGGGGAATGGGCGCATCGTGTGCGCGCTCAGGCGTAGGCCGAAAGCTTTATCATTGGTCGGGTCGAGGTTCCCCGAGGTTTTCCCGTTAGAAATGTAGGCGGTATAGTTGAAAACCCACGCTTGGCTCGTTACCTGCCCCGTGATTTGAGCGCCCAGTTGATGTTGTGGGTAAAAGCGGCCTCCCGTAAATAGTGGCGGCGTCAACCCAATCAATGTCGGAGTCCCGTGGTCGATATTCCAGATACCAAACGGTGTGAGCCAATAGCCGACCCGCACACCAAACCAATCAGTGATTGTTCCTTGCACCCAAGCCTGTTCGAGCACAATCGAGCCCCAGTTGACCTGGTTCCAGCCCGGATCGGGCGAGTTTACATCGTTGACCAATGTGCTGGTGCGTTGCTCGGCTTGCCCCAATGCTGGCACACCGGGTGTACTGAGGGAGCCATTCGGGTAATTGGTCAACCGCAATTCGGTCAAGGCTCGCCAGTTCTGCGTTGGGTTGGCGTCGAAATACAGATTGATGTTGCCCAATACGAACGTCCCGGCCCGGCTGGCGCCGGTACCTAGGGAAGGAGCGTCTGAACGTGCCCACAGTTGCTGGAAGCCCATGTCCATAAACCCGTACAGATCGACCTTGTGCTCGTATGTGTCGGCAGTGGCTGAGGATGACCTCGACTCTTCGAATTCGTCGCGCAACTTCTCGAGCTCGCTGCGCAATTGAGCCACCTCGCCATTGTGTGCAGCTCCGCCGGCCGGTTTACTTGAAGCAGTGGTGCCCACCGATGGTTCACTCGAGGGAGACGCGGCTATGGGCTTTGTTTGAACGGAATTACCTGCCGTCTCAGCTGTCGAGGCGGGCAGCACCTCATCCTTTGAAGTATTCTGATTCGATACCGGAGCTACACCTGCGTCGAGTTCCGGCAATTGCGCGTGCACAATCGACGGCAAGACCAGCCCTACTGTAACGGCTCGGACTTTCCAGTTGGCGGACACGAACCGGCAAACGACTTGTTCGCGCGCAGCTTAAGAGAACAGAGCCTGGGCCGCATAGTTGAAACATGGAGATGTCATGTCCACCTGATGGGCGCGCCAAGGTCCTGGTCGTTGACGATGACCCCGTTGTTCTCGCGCTCGTTCGCGAGTGGCTTGAGGGAGCCGGATACGAGGTGGCTGTTCGCGATCAAGCACTGGGCACGGCTCAGGTTGTAGCTAGCCAGCAGCCTGACTTCGTATTGCTGGATGTAAAAATGCCGGCGCTCTCGGGCGGTGAGCTCACGCAGCTCATCCGTCGCAATCAATCAACTGCCAAATCGGCGGTTATTCTCCACTCAGTGATGGAATTCGAACCACTGAGCGTACTTGCCCGCAATACCGGAGCGCTCGGTATCATCAAGAAAACTCCGAGCTCCAAGTTATTTCTCGCGGAATTCGAACGCCTGGTCATTCGGCACCGCGTATCCAAGGCAGGTCGCTGAACCACCGATCTTTTTGGAACGTCGGCACGGGAAGTCCCTTAAAGTTCATTCGTAGCCTTGAGCTTGCAGTGCAAATAGGTGAGCGTAGCGTCCGTTAGATGTGACCAGGGTCTGGTGCGTGCCCTTCTCGACGACTTGTCCGTGGTCGATCACCAAAATCCGATCAGCCATGCGTACTGTCGGAAAGCGGTGGGAAATCAAGATGCTCGTCTTGCCGCGTGTGAGCTCGCGAAAGCGTTGGAAGACTGCGTGTTCCGCCTCCGCGTCGAGAGCGGCAGTCGGCTCGTCTAGCACCAAGATGTCAGCCGATTCGCGCATAAAAGCACGGGCCAAGGCAACCTTTTGCCATTGACCACCCGATAGCTCGACCCCGTCTTTGAACCAGCGCCCAATTTGAGTATCAATTCCTGCGTTGAGCGCTGTAATCACGCTCTGCGCGCCACCTCGCTCCACGGCGCGCATGATCTGTGAGTCATTTTGCAGATGCTGCACCTCGCCAAACCCTACGTTTTCCCGCGCAGTCAGTTGATAGCGTGCAAAATCCTGAAACACGACACTAATCCGTTGGTTAAGTTGCTGGGTATCCCAATTGGCTAGCGGACGACCATCGAGCAGGATTTCACCTTCTACGGGATCGTAGAGCCGTGTGAGCAACTTGATGAAGGTAGTCTTGCCAGCGCCATTTTCGACCGACAAGGGCAAGACTTTGCCCTTCGGGAATAAATACCGATAAGTGCCGTAGGGCCCAATCGTCGCGGCCTGGGTAGCGAAAGCCAACGTCCTGAAAGCGTATCCCCCGTTCTTGCGTGGCTTCGGGCAGAAGCGTCGTTGATAGGGTCTTGGCTGCAGTTCCGACTTCGAGATATGCAAACAAGTTCGACATGTAAAGGTTGTCTTCGTACATTCCGCTCAGTGCTGCGAGCAACGATTGAAAGGATTGCTGACCCTGCCGAAAGGCCACCATGTAAAGCGTCATGTCGCCGAGTGTCACATGACCCCCCACTGCGGCAAGCGCGACAGCGACGTAACAGGCATAGAATGTCGCCGTAGCGCAAAGCGAGAGCAAGTACGCCCAGCGCCCACGACGAATGTTCAGCTCTCGATCCTCCTCATAGAAGGTCTCGCCCAAATCCCGGTAGCGATCGAGCAATACCGGGCCTAGCGAAAGCAGTTTCACTTCCTTGGCGTGCTCGTTGTTGGCCAACACATGCTCGAGATACAACAACTTGCGTGACTCTGCGGAGCGCCAGTTCCTCAGACGAAAGGCCTTGTTCGAAAACCGCACCTCGGAGAGGGTAGCCGGTACCGCCGACAATAGCAGTGCGAGCACCGCCCAACTGCTGAAGTGCAAAAGCAAGGCGGCAAAGCCGATCAAGGACAGCGAGTTCTGAAGTAGCTGAAAGCAACGCGTGACGACGGACAGCGGACGCTGCGAGGCCTCGCGTCGTGCCCGCGTGAGACGATCGTAGAACTCCGAATCTTCGAAGTGACGAAGCTCGAGACCGGTAGCCGTCTTCAAGATGAGCAGGTTGATGTCGAGCCCAAGGCGCGCACCGACGATTTGGCGAACCAGCGCGAGCCCTTGAGACGCAAGGCTCATTGCCGCCACACAACCCAGCTCCGCGATCACCCAGCGCAAGGCCTGAGCAGCGCTGCGGGCCACGACAGCATCGATAATCCGCTTGCCCACGTAGGCGACCGCCAACGGTAACAGGGAAGCGACGAGACTCAGTCCGCCCACTAAGAGTGTACCCGATCGCGATGATCGAAAGACTAACCCCAGTGTGCGCGGTGTGAATTCGAAACTGCCGCGAAGTGCCGAGCGAGCAGCAATGACCGAAGCACGAAGCGATTGCATACGAGCCGTGTCCTTGGAGCTCGTGCCTCGCGCTGGCAAGTGGACAAACCCGTATTGCTTCGCCTAAGGGAATTCGAGACGCTCAAAGAGATCGTTGACAAGTCGTTGCTAGTCGTTATGCTGAAGACCGTTGCCGAGCCTGCGTGTCACCTAAAAGCCTGGTAACTTCTTGCTCGAGTTCCGCCGGGGTCACATTGGAGCCGAAACGGTTGACTACGTTCCCGGGGCGATCGATTAGGAATTTGGTGAAGTTCCACTTAATCGATTCGGTTCCCAGAATTCCTTTGACCTGTGCTTTGAGCCACGCAAAAAGGGGGTGGGTATTGGGCCCATTGACATCGATCTTGGCGAAAAGCGGAAATGTGACATCGAACTGCGTGGAGCAGAATTGCCTAATCTGCGCCTCGGTTCCTGGTTCCTGCTGCCCGAATTGATTACAGGGGAATCCAAGTACCGTCACCCCTTGGTCCTTGAAACGTCGATAGAGTGCCTCGAGTCCCGCGTACTGCTTCGTGAAGCCGCATTCGCTGGCCACATTTACGATGATCAGTATTTGCCCCGCGTATTGACCAAGTGTCGTCGCGTGCCCGTCAATTGTCAGCACGGGGATCGTGTAAATTTTAGCGTCCGTTTGCTCGACCATGGGTACAGTCATGACCGACCAAACATCGTGCCGCGCGCAGACGATCGCAAGCGCCCCAACGAGCAGATTTTATTCGATTGTACGGGGGCCGGCTCGCGCAACTCTGGGTCGCCCGACGCGTCAAACGCGCTACACGGCTTACCTATTTAGCCTTGATCTATAGCCAAGCGGTGGTCGGAAACGCCGCAAATGGATGCAGCTAACTGCGTGAGTTTAGGATTGTTCGGTCGCGACTTGATACGTACGCGATATTCCCCGGCTCGCGATAATGGAAGCGTTGATAGCGCTGATTCCAGCTGTTCGGTCATATCGGCAATTTGCAGTTCAGTCGGGTTGCCGCGTAGACTTATTTCCATCACTTCACGAATTACATCGACCGTTATGCTGAACATGTAGCCTCTGTACAGTGCATACTGCACCGCCTGTGCCAGCGACTGAGGCGGCCAGATAGGAAATACGGGCAATCGGCTTGTTGCCCCTCACAGACCGTTAATGGGCGAGTTTCCGCGACACTCGCTGTTGTCGAGCCCAAGATATCACGCCGTGAGGCCATCGTGTCGGTGCCCGAGTTGTCTACTGAGAGGTGACACGTCTACTTCCAGTAGACACAGACGCGCGACCACTCGGGGGTCATTGAGTCCCGTTTGATGGCCCAATTCGGCTGGCGTTCGTCCAACTTAAACGGCCGGGCTTCAAAGGTGGGTTCGATTTGACTTGGTCGCTACACCCAATAACAGCCGTGCATTCGAAATCGATTCTGCACGCTACTGCATTAACTGCACGTTGGAACTATTGCGTTGGCTACCGCTGCGGAGAAATTCTTCAGCAGGAACCGATTTCCAAGGAACTAACTGCAACAGTGTTGGAGTGGTCGTGGCAAAATTGCAGTCTGGATTGCTGTTTTCGATCATAGCGGTTTTGCAACTTTTGGGTTGTTCGAGCAGCGACGCCGGAGAAGCGGCCGGTAACGGGGGAAGCCCGTCGTCGAGTGGAGGCCGTTCAAACATCGCCGGCGCGAACACAGTTGGGGGAAACTCGGCGCAGGCTGGTACCACCGCAATCTCACCTGAGGGTGGGGCTGCGACAGGAGGCGGCAGCACTTCAACCGGCAGCTGTGTTGAATCGACATGCGGCTCGCACAAGTGGCCGTGTTGGAAGGTACCGAATCCGGCGAGCAGCCCGAGTTCCGTGCCCAATCACCAAAGCTACACAGACCTCGGTGCTGGCGGCACCGGAGCGGTTCGCGATAACGTAACCTGTTTGGTTTGGGAGAAGGCCAACCCATCGACATCGGGGAGTTGGCAAGTGAGCTCGGATCGCTGCGCCGCTTTGGCAACCAGCAATTTTGCTGGATTCAACGATTGGCGATTACCGTCACGCGTCGAGATGGCTTCAATTACGGATATGCACGGTTCCGACGGCTTTTCGCCCATCTTTACGGTTACAAGTGGGTATTACGCCACTTCTTCGTATTGGTACGAAACCATTACCGGGCAAAGCACCGCAGGCTACGAGTTTGGCTATGGCACGAATGGCTTTAGCAGCAACGCGGTTGCAATGGCCAGCGGCATGGTTGCGCGCTGCGTACGAGGCAATGGCTCTGGAGAGGCAGCCAACGCGTTCGCCGTCGAGCCACCCAATCACTATACGGTGACGGGAACTGGGGCCGATGCGGTGGTTACCGACAACTACACCAAGTTGAGCTGGCAGCAGACGTTCTCAGCGTCGCGGATGGCCTGGTCTGCGGCGCCCGCCTACTGCACTTCTCAAACGACGGGCGGCCAGAGTGATTGGCGCGTCCCCACACTCAATGAACTGACCTCCACCGTGAACGAAGCGCTCGTAGGTCCGGCCATCAATCGAACTGTGTTTCCGGGCACACCCTACTGCGGCTCGACCGCGTGGTTTTGGGCGCGAGAAGCGTCAGCGGTGGGCGGTACCGCATGGGGTATCAATTATTGTGACGGTTTCACGGGTTGGAACGCAGCTTCCGCTACCTGGAACACATTCCCCGATGCTTACGTACGGTGCGTGCGGGGAGGCTAGCCGAGCTCGGCTGAAGTGAAGTCAGAGCTCGCCCTGCACGTGCACGATAATTTGTCGCTCGTGCGGAACGTGGCGGTGTTCCCAGAGGTAGAGGCCTTGCCAGGCGCCAAGACCGAGGTGGCCTTCAACGATGGGAATGACCTCACTCGTCCGCGTTATCGCGGAGCGGGCATGTGCCGGCATATCATCAGAGCCTTCATCGTCGTGCTCCCAGGCGCGAGTCTCGGGCGCCAAGTCATTGAACCAACGACTCAGATCCCGCTGCACGCTGGCGTCCGCATTCTCTTGTATGACCAAGCTCGCTGAGGTGTGTCGTACAAATACCGTGCAAAGCCCAGACGTAATGCGACTTTCCTCAAGTACGCGGGCCACTTGTGTCGTGATGTTGGTTAACCCTTGTCCACGCGTCGAAACTACAAACAAACGCTGATGCATCATGGGAGAAGGGGCTGATTGCCATGATAACCCTCAGAAATCTCGTGCCAAAAATTGGTCGAGACTCTGGCGTTGTCCAGACTTTGCGGTTTAGGACCGACTAGTGCAGGCTTGCGGGATCAGGGGGAGGCTGCTGGCATGTCGACCAACTCAGCGTTATCGCGAGAGCGGCCGCAATGAAAATGCCCAGCGTGAGCCACGTAAACGGTAACTTTGCGCGGAAATCGGGGGGGATGGACGACGCGATCCCCGCACTGCGACCTGCACGGGGATTCGTGCCCCCAGCTGGAATCGTTACCGCTGCCTGCGCTTGAGCGCGATCGCTGTGTGAGCCTCGTGGCGGCCGTTCGTCCCGGTAAGTCGAACCATCCGGCCTGCTTTCCGGTGGCCGGGCCGAGGCGTCATTGGGCGGCGCACCCGGTGTCGTCGGGCTTACGTTTTCGACATCCGTGTCTTCCGCTTCTTCTTTCGTCGGCATGCTGGCAAACGGAGAAAAGCGCACGGCGGGCTTGCCCGCAGTTTTTCGGCCAGGCACTGGAACTGGGGCGCGAGTTTCGCTGGCGGCGGGGCCAAACATGACGGAACTGGTTGCCGTCGGAGTTTGCGTTTCTTCGTTACGCATCAGCTGCACGGCGACTGCGTCGGCGAGCACTTGATTGCTTCGCAGCAAGGCTTCCGTAATCCGCCGCTTATCGGGATCGATACGCGTGCGCACCAGCTGAGCGATGTCCTTTGCGCCTATCGAATCACCCGACGTCAGGAGCCAGCGCTCGAGGTCGAGTCGCATGTCATCCGCATTTGCGTAGCGGTCATTCGGGAAACGCTGTAGGCACTTGTCGATGACTAGTTCGAGTTCACGCGGATAATTCTCTACGAGTGAGCTAGGCCGCTTGTAGTCGCCCGTGAGAATTTTACCCATCGCCCGCGGCCCACTACCGAAGGGGCGGAGTCCAAGTGTCGCAACATACAAAACACATCCCAGGGCAAAGATATCCGCCCTGCGATCAACGACCTTGCCGCCAATTTGCTCGGGCGCGATGTACGAGAATTTACCCTTTATTTCTCCCGTTTTCGTCTTCGAATGGAGCTGGTAGCGCGCCTTGGCAATTCCAAAGTCGCTGACTTTGACTTGCCCATGAAGACTCAGTAAAATATTGGGGGGTGATACGTCGCGATGCACGACGCCGAGCAGATTGCCGTCTGAATCCGTCGCCTCATGAGCCGCGTGCAGGCCCGCGCAGGAATCCGCAATGACACGTGCTGCCATTCGATAGGTCAGCGGCTCCATCCCTTCGGGTCGGTGCAGGACGCCCGCCAAGGAATCACCGGCGACCCACTCGAGCGCCATGAAGAGCACGCCATCTTCGCGGCCCAGTTCGAATGTTTCACAAACGTTCGGGTGTTGGATCGCCGCAGCTACCGTTGCTTCGTCGATGAACATGCGGACGTATTCCTCGTCGGCGGCGTATTCATGACGAATCAATTTCAATGCTATTGTTCGAGCAAATCCGAAGCCCTCGGGGCGTGCCGCCCAAACCTGGGCCATGCCCCCGCTGGCGATGGGGGCAAGTAGCCGGTACCTACCTACCTTGGTACCTGGCTCAAATGTAATATTTGTGCTGGGCATTTCCTTGCGCCCAGTGCGAGAATCACTACCGGCTTGCGTCGCGGCGTCCTGTGGAGGCGCCTTGGATTTTTCGTCAGATGCACCCTCTGTGATCAATGGATGCGGTCCGCGCTCATTCATGGTACGTTCTCATGTTAGCCTGGTAGCCGTGACTCGACTAGAGAACATTGCCCAACTACGTCCCGGAGACATCCTCGGGGGATACCAACTGCTCATGCCTGTGGGTGCGGGTGGTATGGGTCGGGTATGGGCGGCACGCCGGGTAGGCGCACCTAGTAAGAGCCTGGTCGCGCTGAAGACCGCCATCGAAGAGATGGTCGGTGATCGGGAATTCGAGCGAATATTGCTCGATGAAGCGCGAATTGCGTCAAGTATCGTCCACCCCAATGTGTGTGCCATACGGGAACTCGGGGCCGAACGGGGCATTCCGTATCTTGTCATGGATTGGGTGGATGCCGGGACCCTACTTGAAATCATTGCGGCATGTCCCGACCGGCGAATCGAATACCATGTGGCAGTCCGAATCATTGCCGACGTCGCTGCGGGCCTCCACGCAGCTCACGAATTGACCGGTTCTGATGGAAATCTTGCTCCATGTCGTGCATCGAGACGTATCGCCGCAAAACGTACTGCTTTCATCAAAAGGACACGTAAAGGTCGCAGATTTTGGGGTTGCGCGTGCTCGCGGGCAGCTGCATAAGCCGACGGAAACCGGGGAGCTCAAGGGAAAGCTGTCCTACATGGCCCCTGAACAGCTCACCTCGAAGGTATTTGACAGGCGGGCTGACACGTTTGCTCTAGGCTGCTGCCTGTATGAGGCAACCACGGGCCAGCGACCTTTTCATGGCGCTGATGCACTTGAGACCATGTACAAGCTCCTCGAGACCGAGTGCGTTCGGCCATCGAGTATCCTCGAAGACTTTCCTAAAGACTTAGAAGAGATTGTTCTAAAGTCGCTAGAAAAAGAAGCCGAGCAGCGATACCAGACGGCGGAAGAGTTTCGCTCGGCACTCGAGGGCTTTCTTGCAAGAAACGGCAGATTGGTCACCGATCGCGATGTTGCGCAACTCGTGCGTGCGACGTTGCAGCCCGTTCTGGATGCCCGCACCAAGGCCCTCGCAGACGCAACCCGCGCCATCCTTGAAAAGAAGGATGAGCCGGAAGCTCCGCAAGTCGTTGCGGCGCCCGAAGAGTCCTCCCACCCGGGCTCCGGCAAGACACCGCGCGTTTGGAATACTGATCCTCCTAGCGGCGCGGGCGCAGGCAAGTTCAGACTCGTCGTAGGCGCTGCAGTGGCGGTGGTCGCCATCGTTGGTGCAGTTGTTTGGTCCAAGAGTTCGGCGCAAACCACCGCGCCACCAAAGCCCGCGGCCCATCCGGCAGCATCGGAAGCACCAGTACCACAATTGGTGACGATTACCCTGCGCGCAGACCCGCCCGAAGCGGAGTTGCGAATCGACGACGGGCCCAAGCTGACCAGTCCTCAAGTCATAACCACGGCCGCCAACGCAAGGCTACATGTGGTCATAGCTAGCCTAGACGGTTACGAGACTCAGAACCGGCAGGTCGCATTCGACCACAACCAGGAGATAGTGCTGGGGCTCAAGTTGACAGCACCAGTGGCCCCGCCAGTTACGAGCAGCGCCAAACCGTCCGTAACTGTTCAGCACGCTGTCAATTCGGATCCGGTTGACATTCGTAACATCAAGACCAAGCGGCCCAAACGATCTCTAGATTCCTCCAATCCCTTCACGGATGATCCATGACGATGCAAAAACTCCTGAATCAGGCGCGAATCTCACCGAGAATTCTAGTACTCTTGCCGCTGTGGCTGTCCGCACCTGCGTCGGCGGCGCCCAATTCCGACGAACCGGCGAATAATCCGTCCGACACCCCTGCGGCAGCGACAGGTTCTCCGAGCGAGGCTCCCGTCGAACCCGCCATCAACCCGAAGGAAGCCAAGAAGAAGGCCAAGGAGCATTTCGAAACGGGCCTTCGGTTGTACGAAGATGGCGACTATGCGCTCGCCCTGATTGAGTTCGAGCGTGCATATTCTTTTGTCCCGGACTTTCGCGTACTTTACAATATTGGCCAGGTAAGCATCCAACTTGCCCGTTACGCGCGAGCATCACAAGCACTGGAACAATACCTGAAGAATGGCGGGGCAAAGATACCGGTGGCGCGGGTTACATCCGTTCACAATGATTTGAAGATGCTTGAAGGACGCACCGCTCATTTACTGGTGAAGTCCAATGTGGATGGCGCCGAAATTCTGCTGGATGAAGCAATTCTCGGCAAAACTCCGATTAGCGAACCGCTTCTCGTGGACGCTGGAGAACACCGAGTTTCGGTGCAAAAACCTGGCTACGTTACGCGCACCGAACCCTTAGTGTTGGCGGGTCGCGACGAGTCCACACTTCAAATTGATCTCGTGGAGGAGATCAAAGCCCAGCAGATAAGTCAAGGCCAGCAGTTCACCTCTCCGCCCGATGGGCAGAGACAGGTCCCCCTGCCACTCGTTGCGCCGGCGCCTCGCAAGAGCGAATTAATCTATGTAGGTTGGGGTGCCACGGGCCTACTGGTCGCAGGCTGGGCTGTTACTGGCTATATCGGTGTCAAGGCCGCCGGTGATTTGCATAATCAACTCAACCAACCTTCGACTTCTGGGGAGCTACAATCTCTCAAAGTCAAAGCGCGAGGTTGGTTACTTGCCAGCGATATTGTAGGCGCAGCTGCGTTTGTTACTGGGGGCACTACTTTGTATTTTACACTCAAGCGCCCTAGCCGCGAGCAAGCACCAACCCACGCTGCGGTGACCAACCTAAACCTTGGCTTGGGCCCGGGCGCCGTACAGCTCAATGGCACGTTTTGAGTGCAGCCATTGACACACAAATCCTGACCTGGAATTAGGTACAATCTGGCTAACCGATGCGATTTCGGGTCGTCCGGCTTCCAGCTAAACATGCTATAAACGCCGGGGTTTTCGGCCCCGCTTGATGTAACCGCGATGTAAAGTAGCTTTGAACTGTTTGCGCCCTAAGGTTCGGGTATAGTTGAACGGCAATACCGTAGTTGAGTTATGACTCCTCAGAGTTCCCCCTTGCCACAGCTTCAGTCAGTGCTCGAAATCGTCGTGCACTCGGGGGATGCACCGCGCACTTATCCGCTGCCTCAGCGGGGTACCGTCGTTATCGGTCGGGCTACTAATTGCGATGTTCGAATCGATGAAGTATCCGTCTCGCGCCAACACGTATGCATCCATGTCAACACGACGTTGACCGTGGAAGATCTTGGAAGCGCCAATGGTACAATGCTCCTCGAGGATCGTGGCCTCGAGAATCGAGATGATGCGACGTATACGGCAAAGGGTCGCATTCTCGAGGCGGGCGTGCGCACGCCATTTCCACTCACGGGCGCCCTGCGCATTGGTAATGCGCTCGTGACGCTCGAGCGCCGACCGGCAGGCGCCACGAACATTACAATGCGTCCCGCGGCCATGACGGCCGAGACCGTCCTTGATGTGGGCTGGCGGCCCGCCGTACTTCAAGCACCGGCGATGATGCATTTGTACGAGCTAGCTGCGCTGGCTGCGTCCTCCGATATCTGCGCCCTAATCTTGGGCGAGACTGGGGTAGGCAAGGAGGTTCTGGCAGAATTTTTGCACCGGCGTTCTAACCGGGCAAACCAGACTTTCCTGCGCCTCAACTGTGCTGCGTTGAGCGAATCGCTGTTAGAGAGTGAACTCTTCGGCCATGAAAAGGGAGCGTACACGGGTGCGCACCAAACCAAAGCGGGACTACTGGAAGCGGCTGACGGCGGGACGGTCTTTCTCGATGAGATTGGCGAACTCACGTCGACTCTCCAGGTGAAGTTGCTCCGCGTGCTCGAGGAACGAGCCGTTTGGCGTGTGGGCTCAACGCGAGCGCGACCCATCGACGTGCGGTTCGTCACGGCGACAAATCGCGACTTACGGCGAGAAGTGTCACGGGAGCGATTTCGCAAAGACCTCTATTTTCGAATAAATGGAGTAACACTACAGATCCCCCCGTTGCGCCAACGCCTGGAGGAGATTGAGCCCTTGGCGCGTTTCTTTTTGCAGCAGGCCTGCGAACGGCTAGGCCGTCCGATGCCGCAGTTCACAGCAGAGTCGCGGGCGCATCTGCTGGCCTATAGCTGGTGGGGTAACGTGAGAGAGCTCAAGAACGCGATGGAACGGGCATCGTTTCTTTGTAAAGACGGGTCGATACTGGTTCAACACTTGCCAGCCATCGAGGACCTTTCCGATGAGCCATTTGAACCTGAACCCACCGGTGTTCATAACGCCATTATTCCTTCCGACATTCCAAGGCCTGGCATAAGTTCAGCTCGATATTCGGGAAGGTTTTTGCCCGAAGGTCGTACGTTGCCAGGTCGAGGTCAGGAAACGACGACCGCCATACCCGCATTCGACTCGCGTCCGACGCTCTCCGATAACACCGACTTCGTCGCGGAGCAGCAGCGAATCGTAGAAGCGCTCAACGCTTGTGGCGGCAACCAAACACGCGCCGCTCAATCCCTGGGCATCTCACGCCGAACACTAATCAACCGCCTAGACGAATTCCAAGTCCCAAGACCACGCAAAGGCCGTTGAAGGCAAGCGGGATCGGGCTGCAGCTCGCTGACTTTGCCTAAATAAGCAAGCGCGATCGAGGCTGGTTGCTGGTTGCCGACTTGACCTAAAAAGCCGAGCGGGGTCGGGGCCCCGCGAGCCAAACAAGACAAGAAAACACAGAATGGCACGGAGACGCATGGCTCAATTCAAGGGGCGGTCTCAACAGGCTCGGAAAATCGCAAAGTGAAAGCCAGCGACACCCTTGAGGATCAAGGCCTAGTCGCTTCGATCCACCACACATAGTCAATTAATCAGCATCGGAGCGTCGCTGCACACGCCCCAACCAGTGGGCACATCGTCGCTTGCCTGACATAGAGTCCCGGTCATGCAAGTAGTGCTCCGCGAAGTGGCTGCAGTTGGGGTGCTCGAATTACCAGGTTGACACAACTGCAGACACGTAAACGTAGTATTCGAGCAAACATAGCCTGCGGCGCAGGGGCAATAATCACCTTGTTGGCCGCTACCGGGTTTGGTGCACGTCGTCAGCCCTTGCCTACGCACCACCATGCACGCCTTGCCGGAAGGGCAACTACAATTCTGGCCTTGCGGGCAAGGATAGGGATCGGAAAGTGGGCAATTGTCGGCGACCGAACAGACCGGAACATTGGCGCCGGTTACGAATGGATCGCGATTGATTTGAGTCGTGCGCGTCGTGCAATAGCTATTGCTCGGGCAACTCTCCGGGTCGTCACAGCAATAAGGACGACACAGCACCGCGAGATCCTCGGCGACGCACGTCAACCCAATGCCGCAATCGGTCGGTGACAAGCAAGGATCGCCGGAATTCCCTTTCCCCGCTCCCTCGCAGGCGCGCTCGATGCCGTAGGTATCGGCCACGGTGCGGATTCGGCAGGTGAGCTTCAGACTCTGGTCCACTTTCACGCCGCCGTCGCTTGGCACGCTGCCGTCTGTGCTTGCGTCCGCGCCGTAATAGTCAGCTTGAACGTCGTTACAGCCTCCGGCATCGACATCGGGCAGGCAACCGCTGCCCTGCGGCCCACACAAGGGAGACCACGGGCTGCCCGCATCCACATCGGACGCCTTGACTATGGACGTCGAACCGTTGGGGCTAGTGGCGCCACCATTTCCAGCGCCTCCCGAATTACCACAACTGGCGCATTGGAAACCGCCTGGTGCCGTCGCCCCGTCGCCGCCGTTTGCGGACATACTGCAACCAAGCCCGCCCAGCGTGAGAATTACAACTATTGCTGTTAGCCGAGTTTCCATTGACCACGGACAAAGTGAGTAAGCTACCTACCCGACTAGCTTAGCAGGCCCTGGGCTTCATGCATCCGGTTACGATAAATCGAGGGGTCGATGACCCCGCGGTCAATCTGCGACCACTCGTTGTTACTGAGCCGCAACACTGCGGACGCTAAAGTTGCCGGCAGAATCGTAGACGCGCACCGCTAGGAGGTACTTTCCCGGTGGGACAATGGCGCTAATGTCAGTGTCGATCGACTCAATCGTTTCGTCGAGGACGCCGTCAATCGAATCGACTGGAAACCATGCATCGGTTCCAACGAGTGCCACTTCCACTCGCTGAATCGGGCTAATCCCATCGACTGCGCGCAATTTCAGTCTCCGTCCAACGAGGGACAAATCTTGCATCGTGGGAGGAGTCGCATCGACGATGATAACCCCACTTTCGAGGGTGTGACGCGTTACTCGTGTGGGCGGGTTCGACAATTCGTCGCTCGCTTCGACTGATACTCGATAGCGACCCTCTGGCAATGGGCTCGTATCCCACTTGTAACTGGTTTTCGTAAAGACCTCGCTTGGCTGCACGAGATTGTACCAAGTCGCAGTACCGAGCATCTGATACTTCATGCGATATCGAAGCGAGTCTTTATCGGGATTGTCTACCTGCCACTCGAGATTAATCTCCGGATTGGCGCGCCCCGTAATAGGCCCTCCCGAAGCAATCATGCCGTCATTCAACCCGCGATCCGAACCACTAACGCTAGCGTCCACGCGCGTCAGCACGGCGCGCTGGTTGTCGGTAATGAAGAAAATCTCGACTCGCGACAGGTCGGGCTGACCCTTTGCACCAAAGCGCGCCTTGACTTGAAAGTATCGGCCAGGTGGGCTCGCAATTCTACCGGGCCGCAGCAACGGCGCGCTCCACGCGCTCCAAGAATCATCGGGTTCGCGAGTATTGCCGCTGCGCGTAAGAATCTGAATGTCCCCGCTGCCCAGCCACTCGATCCGACCAAAGCTCGCGCGCAGGCCCGCGTCCAACACCTTGCTAGTCCAGGCGGCATCAATGCCGCCCATGCCGCGAATCAAGTGAACAACGGCGGGATCGCTCGATATGACGAACGGTGTCGGGCCCAGTAATTGCAGAGCGGAGATCTGTCGCTCTTCGGTGTCGGCGACCAACACGGATCGATGGGCTTCGTTCACCGTGTAAATGCGCCCCTCGACGCCGGTGCCCGTGTACGGTTGCCCGTCGCGCCCCAAAGCTAAACTAATCAGCTGTTCATCGTCCTCATTCAACAATATCTCGGGCACGCCATTTGGATCGATCCTTACGAGGATCCCCTTGCCCTTGATCTTTGACGTAGACGTTACGGGCGTAGCCGGGCTGTCCGTAGCCTTGGCGTGCGAAATCGACGTTGACGAAGTCCTAATATCGTTCGCGATGGCGTACACATCGCCCCTAGCGGAAACTGCAATCGCTCGCACTTCGGTTCGACCAAAGTCATACATTACCGTCGAACGACCGGGACCCGTAATGTGATAGAGCTTTGCCTTGTCGCTAGAGCCGGTAACGAGACTGCCGTCGGGCATTACCGCCACACACATCAGGTGCTCTTCGGGTGCATCGAACTCAACGTCGGCGCGCCCGTCGCGCCCTATTCGAAACAGCTTTCCCTTGGGTCCAGTCGCGGCATAGAGCGTGGCCCGCTTCGGATCAAACGCCAATTGCCAGATATGTTCCACACCGGGGAGGGTCGCGAATAGGCTCCATTTGTTGTTGTCCCACTTGAACACCTTGCCCTGCGGGAGAGTCCCTGCAAAAACCGCGGAGCCCCATCCTTCGACGAGCGAGGTAATCACCAGCGCGCCCGAGTCAGCGAGTTTATTGATTCGCCCGCCACGCAGCTCGAGCAAGTGCCCCTCGTTACCCGTGCCGAGGAGAATGGAGCCGTCCGCGCGTGCAAGCGCCGACCAGATGACGGGCTCGCCCTCAACCGGGATTCGACTCAAGTCAAAGCCAGCGCGCACTTTACCACTGGAATCAATGGCGACGCCCTTCAGATCTCCCCCCTTGAAATCCTCGCCTCGCTCCAGCAAAAAATGACGAGTACCAACAGCACTGGCAGGGGTGTTCAAGGTGCAGAGTGCAAGAACGCCCAAGCCAATCCAAAGCCAACGTTTCGCGACTCGCATTTTAGTTCCTAATTCCGACACGATAAATTCACTTATCTTCTGAGCGGTGGGATCTCGAACTATTCTGGTTTGAGATATCTGGATTTAGGTTTGGCAAGCGAAGCTCGATTCGCTATGTCACCGAACGGAACGACTGCAGTTGCCGCAAAATCTTCTCGAGCGGTCTCAAATTTGTGACTCGCAGTTACGCACCTAGATATCCCCCCAAGGATGGGGGGATTTGGGGGGTTGAAGTCCCTCCCCAGCGGGGAGGGATTTAGGGAGGGGAGAAAAAAATCCCAGGGGCAGGGGAAGGACACGTGCCGCTGTGACAAAAGTCATCTCAGCACCGCCTTGACACGAACCGACACTCGGTCTTTGCCAACGACATAGTTAGTCATGGGAAACACGAGTCGAGTTGGACTTGACTGCGCTGTCGGCGCGATGCTGCTGGTCGTAGGCATCAGTGAATCGACGGCGCCCGGCGGCAGATGCGCTGCAACCCGGCCGCGATACGCAAGCGTGCTGCCGGAAGAATTGTATTTTACGACCAGCGATTTGGGCGCATACACCGGAACGTCCAGGTTGCTGATGAGCTCACCCAGAGTTTCCGGTGGCGCCATCTCGGGCGTTTCCGTATAGCCCGGCACGATGTCAATATTCACCGTTTCACCCGCGAATTGCGTGGGAATTGGCACGCTGAGCACCTGATATTGCGGCGGCCCCTCCCAGGGCTGCAGCGTGACGCGCAGGCGCGCCGGTTGGCCCGCGTCCACCTCTGGATTGAGCAGCTGCACTCCGCGCAGCCGCAGAATGTCCCTAACGTAGTGCAGCGTTAGCGTTGCATGGATGCCTTTGACGAATATCGACTGCCACGGATTGTTGAGCAGCGCTCCCGTCGAACTGACGAGATTGGACGAAAGAATTTCTTCCGCACCAATCGTCCCGCCCGAGGATACGCCAAAATCTTCGAGCGTTAGCACGCGTTCATTGTCGAGCGTGACCTTGCTGTCGAGCGACCAGCTGACATCGCGACGCTCCGAAACGACGGCCTGAATCGCGCTGCCGATTGCCGTCGCGAGAAAGCTGGGCGCCATGAATTTTTCATGCGCCACATCGAAATGCCAGACATTCTTGGGAACGCCTTCGACTCCGACCACGTCGAGCGTTACCGGAATGACCGGCGCTTTCGCGGACTGCGACACGACAATTGACGACTGCCTGTCCCCGAGGAGGGCTCCAACGGTACGAATGGGAAACCCCACTTTGAAACTTCGATAGTCGCTAGCCCAAAACCAAAGCACTTTGGCGATTGCCGTCGGTAGTGCGGTCACCCCGGCGCTCATCAATGGGTGACCGAACCCTAGCACTCGATCCCCTTCGACTCGCGTCACGGTCCCGAGCGGCATCGCGCTGATGTCGCCACTGACTAGCTGAACACCGAGCGAGCCGCCGTCAACGAACCGATCCGGAGCGTCCGCTTCATTGGCGCCCGCGCCGCCCGCTTGCAAAGGCTCCAAACCCAAGGGACGAAATAGCGTTTCGGCAATTTTGAGACCGAAGGCCGTCGTGCCGCCGAGCAGCAAAGGCGTTTCAACGGGTCGAACATCGCCCACTTGACCGAGCGTGGGCATGCGCTTAGCCAGCTGCTCGGCATGTTCGGTGAGACGATAATGACCGGGAGCGCCGTAAAATTGGGTTGATGTCTCACGCGATGCGGCAACGGCAGGCCTGGGCATAGCCTTCACGCCCGCCATGCGCAGCGGCCAGCCGAAGATTTCACTCGGGATCGGTCGGTCCAGATCCGAGAGCATGTTCTCGATTGGAGTAACGCCAGCGACGGCTTCCCTCGGGAACGTCCAGCCGTAAGCATAGGCGCCGGCCATTTTTCCTTCGAGGAAGATCGGACTGCCGCTCATACCCGCCACCACCCGCGCGACATCCAGCCGCGGGTGGCGCGTCTTGATCAAAATCAGATCTTGGCGAGGCAAGAAGCCCTTTTGAATTCCGATAACCTCGACCTCGAATTTCTCGGGCTTGGTTCCCTCGAATACCGTGAGGCCATAGCCCTTCATACCGGCCTTCACTTGCGACAGTGGAAAAATGTCGCGCCGGTTTTTCGGAACCTCGCCTTGTGCATTGCGCAGAGCAAGTGGCGCTGCCAGGCCAAGCCCAAACACTGAAGCTAAAATGAAGAGAGTTGCAGTTCGCAAAACGGCAATCAGCATAGAACAGGCGGCCTGAACGCGCAATCCTGCGAAATACCCGCGAATCGCGAATTGTTAGGCCAAGGCCGGATCGTTTTTGGTCTATTTAGTCGAATGTCTTACGTTGCAGCAGCTCGGCCAGGCCGATTGCCTCGACTTGAGCTTTTACTTGCCGCTTGCCTAGATTCTCGTGCCACGGTGCCAAGGAACGCACCATAAAAGCTCCCGCTAAATGATCCAGGTATCGCCGCACGGTTGTATCTCCCACGCCAAATGCCCGCCCCTTTACTCATGCCGATACGGTTTCGTCGTGGTGCGAATGTCGATTTGTGACGCGGCTTCGGCCATCCAGCGATCGCGCAGTTTGCGAGCTAGCTCGGGGTGGCCGTCGTACTTGACTCCAAATACTTGATAGAGGCACGCGCTCTCGTACGCCGGGTAAGCGATCCACGCCGCCGAAAACGAGATTCGCCGCAGCCCAAACGGAAACTCGCCGTCGGTTGAATGCATGATCAAAGTCTTGCCCCGCCAAGGCACTTTGGTTTCAATGATGGCCTGCGTCTCGACCGACAACTCGCGAGCCTTCGGTCGAGCCAGGGTTTCGGCGTGCCGCATACAAGTTTCAGCCGTGGGCGCGCGACCTTGGCGAGTATCCTCCACCAGCACCACGGAAATCGCGTGATGATCCATTCCATAGCGGAACCCAGTGAGTTGCTCGAAGCCGTGATAGCGGACGCGCTTCCAGTGACCGGCGTCGGGCAGCATGATCCTGACTTGATCATCTTTGTCGCCGGCCCACCCGAAAGGCAATGTGAGCATGCGAGCAAGCGACGCCGCATGAGGATCAGGCGCATCGCCGCCAGGTTCCTCGAGCTCGACGCTTTCAGGCGAGGGCATGATGATGCCGCTCAGTTCGCCACTAACAGGTGGTGCGGCTGTTGCGGGTGCACCGGGATCAAGTGAGGTATTTACTGGGTGGCAGTGTGGAGTGGGTGGCGTGCCACACGCATTTAATCCTGTCAGCAGCCCCCCGATAATCAAGCTGCGTTCAAACTCCAAAGCGCCAAGCACAAGTAGAGCATACGTCCGATTGCGCAATCTGTCCCTATCTGGGCACTCTGAACGAACAAAGGTATTGTCCAGGGTTTGAGCGAAGGTCCCTAGCCCACACACAGATGCCCGAAATTGTCTCGCAGGCAGACTGCCGCCGTGGCCGTGACGCCACCCGTGCCCGACGCGCCGCAATTACATAAAGGCCAGGCTCGGAATTGCCTTCTAGCCGGCCAAGTGGGACTCCGACAGATTCGACAAGCTACGAACCCAACGCGAAAAGCGGCTACGTCTGCAACGAGCCAAGGCAGTCGCTTAGCCCCTAACCCGACATTTCTATGTTGCCAGAATCCCGACATTTCTACTTAGCGTTGACACTCGGGCGCGCCGATCACTTGAGCAACCAGGAAAGCCTTCCGATCCTGTTTGTCCGCAGCAACTCGGGAAGCTCAGCTCCTGAGCTGCTTATCGGCGAGCAATGCAATTAGGAATTGCCCATTCCACGTTGCGACTACTGAAGGTTCCAGGTGCAGTCTTTATTTGTCGAATCGCAGCCGTTGTGTAATTGCAAAGCGACGCCATCACCGGCTCCGCCCCATGCATTAGTTGACAGACTCGGATCCATGTCGCTAACGATTCTCCCGTTGACGTAGGTCCAAGTACGGTTGCGGTTGGTTGCATCGCAAAGTGAAGTCAGCAGGAGCGTCATGCCGAAATACGCGCCACCCCAGGCGTTCACGGCCAACGCCGGATGGCTTGAGCTGCGAAGCATTCGGTCCGAGGCGTACACCCAGGTACAATCCTGGACTATCACCGGGGTAGAACATATCGCAAGCGCTACTCGGACTCACAACCAAGCCCTCTCCGCCGAGGCTGCCATCGCCAGGCCGTTCCCGTTATCACTCCAGATCGCAAAGGTTGTCAACGTGGAACCCTGTGTTGCACAATATTGATAGATAACCGCATGTGCTAGCCAGGGACCCCAAATTTCAAACTACATAAATTTGGGTCCCTGGCCATCTTTTGATGGAACCGCCTCGACAGCAATCTTACTGCCGCAGAAATACTGCCCATTCGTACTGGGCATCCTGGATGCGTGAGTGACTACTAGCAACCGCAAACCGTAAACAAATTTCCCGTCATTAAAAATTGGTTCATTGCACGTGTATGTGCAGATTTCGGCCTTGCACGGACTAGCTCCGCTCGCGTTCACAATCGGAGCGGGGCCGCTTCCCGTTGGAGTTCCGGCAACAAAAATGGGCATATCGGAACATTGGAAATTCGCCGCCGTCATTGATTGCGCCTCACAGATCATCATTGCAGAATAATCAGCCGGAACGGATGTTCCCGATGACCCCAGTCCTGTCCAGTCAGCTACGCAATTAGCGCCCTCCGAGCAACTTAGGCCACTCATTAAGTTGCAGACCGTGACGATGGCCTGAGCCAGCGTTGGGGTACCGGTACTCGAAGAGCCGCCTGTGGCTGCAACGCCACCCGTGGCGGCGGCCGAGGAGCCACCCGTTGCCGCGGTCCCACCAGTTGCGGCGCTAGTCCCACCGGTTGCAGCACTAGTTCCGCCAGTTGCTTGGCTGCCACCGGTTGCCGAAGTGCCGGCGGTTGCGCTAGTTCCAGCTGTTGCCGAGGAACCGCCCGTAGAGCTAGTTCCAGCTGTGGCAGTGGTTCCACCGACTGCCTTGCTGCCGCCGGTTGCTGCAGTGCCACCTGCCGTTGTTGTTCCGCCAACTGCCGTGCTGCCACCATTTGCGCTGGTGCCGCCTGCCGTTGTTGTTCCACCGACTGCAGTCGCTCCGCCAGTTGTTTTGCTACCACCGGTTGCCGTTGCGCCACCGGCAGTAGTTGCGCCCCCGGTCGCAGCAGCGGTAGTGCCACCCGTAGCGGTAGCGCCGCCAGCGGGCTTGCTTCCGCCCGTTGCAGAGGCTCCGCCTACTCCCGTTGTTCCGCCCGCGGCTGCCGAGCCACCTGTTGAAGTAGCGCCAGCGGCGGCTTTGCTTCCGCCGGTTGCCGACGCTCCTCCGCCTGCCTTGCTGCCGCCAGTCGAAGACTTTCCGGCAGTTGACGTGCTACCGGCGACCGATGTGGACCCGCCGACGCCCGCCTCCGGGTTGTTATCGCTGCCGCAAGCCCAAACGCAAGATGCGGCACCGAGTAATAGAACCAATGAACCAACCTTGTTTCTTAACATGCAATCCCTCGCTAGAACTGCGAGGCTACTCGAGGCGCGGGTTGGTCGCAAGGGGCTCTTTTCCTCAGCGGAACCAATTCAAACGGTATTTCCAAGCTGGCGGGAATCGGCTCAGGCGGGGCCTTCAAGCACCTCTCATGGTGGCTTTAAACCCAACCGGGATTTCTGCCCAAACACGTTTTTTATCTTAACTAACGCTGCCGCGATCCGTGGGGCCGGATTCCCATTTGCACAACTAGCGCATCCGAGTTGTGCAAATGGACTTGAGCAATTGCACAACACAGGATGCCAAAGCGTGAAAACACACAGCTGCGCAGAGTGTCGGCGACAATCGCCATGCCACAAAGCAAGCTGATTTGCTGCCATTCCAACTAGCTCCAGCCGTCACGGCAATGACGGCACGCCCCCTGCAATAGGCACAACCGAAGGTCACTCACCTAAAGGAGCTCGATATGAAAAGAATTTCTACATTGTTGATTGGAGCAGGGCTGGTTGCACTATCCGGTTGCGCCGCCACGGGTACCGAGGAAGACATTGCCTCTACGTCGAATGCATTGACCCCCTCGGGCTCGGCAACTATGACTTTTACATCGGATTGGGGCACCGGATATTGCGTCAATGTTGTTCTGCAGAATGCACTAAACGTGGCAACCACGCGTTGGCAGGTCCTCATCGACTTCAAGGGTCTGGCAATACCGGCCGCGCCGTGGAATACCCTGTTTCAGGCCGCGAACGGCACGATAGTGAACGCGCATCCGCAGACCTACAACGCCTCGATTCCCGCCAACGGCACAACGTCGTTTGGTTTCTGCGGCACCTCCGTTACTGGAGGAGTGCGGCCTGCAATCAAGGCCTACAACATGGAAACGAGCACTTTCACGCAATGTCAGTCCAACAACGGCGTGAACCCTGCCCTTGCCTCGCTCGCTGTCGCGATGGCGACGGAACTCGGGCGCTGGGAGCCTGACCAAGATCTCACCGGCTCCGGTTCTTGCCGAGTCTCGCTGAGTTCTTCGGCTGTGTGCCTCGTCAACGGCTGCAAGAACACCAAGGCCATCTTGGGTCAACAGGACTACACCTCCGATCAGAATGTCTTCAACGCCACGAACTTCGGCTGCACACTGGGTGCTTCGCTCCAAAGGCAAAAGGATCTGATCAGCAACCTGATGAACAATAACAAGAGCGCAGTGCCGATCAGCAACTACTCACTGTCGCTTGTCGGTGGCCCCACGAACCTGGGCTCGAACTTCGCCACCAACAACTGCGGTCCGTACTACGTCTTCAAGGTTACGTATTCGGGCACGACCAACAAACTCAGCGACACCGACGCTGCTAACCTCAACAACACAATGTGCTTCTACGGTGGAGCTGGCTGCGGCGGCGGCAATCCGTACCTCGGCTTCATCTCGAATAGCAGCCTTCCCGGTTGCCCGAGCGGCGCGACCTGCGTCGGTATCGACCCGACGGACGGCGACAACGGTTCAACCTCGACAACGACCGCCGGCAGCGCGCCGACGTACCCGAGGAACAGCGTGTATGACCCCGCACTAGATCTGCTAGGAACGGCTTGCATCACCACCGGCGGCCTGCTCGGCACGATGACATCTAAGTGCGCCGCCATGCCCAGCACTTGCAACTACCTGTACTGCATAGCTAACTAACACGATCCGCGTAAGGAGCCTCGCTTAGCTCCGACGTGACCTTCGACGAGGTCAGCACTCAAAAGGTGCTGACCTCGGTACGTTTAAGTCGGGACCTTCTTTGAGGCCAGTACCGATTTTCGGTGCTGGCCTCGGTTCGTTCTGGTCTCAATCATCGCGCTACGGTTTGAAGTGCCCCCCGGGCCGCGTATCGGCGCGCGGGTTCTGGAGCCGGTGGCGGTGACCACCGACTCATCGCCAAAAATATCGGAAATTCCAGCCCTTATCGCCAAAGAGAAAGTGGCATCCGCAAATATCTGCCGAGGTCCCAAAATTCTAAGCAACTGCCTCCGAGCCCAGCCCGATTACTCCCACATCATCGATTGGATGGGCTTCTTTGGTGGATTACCGGCCCAGTCCCTTCGCTTGTAACCGAACATCGGGCTTGGTAACCTCATTGAAAGGCAGGAACTCTTGGAACCACGACACACTTCGCGCAGACTCGCATTGGCACTACTTACGACAGCATTCACAGGCTGCGCTTCATATTCCGCAACCACAGTTGTCAATATTACCGACGCAGGAGTCGGTAACGGTGGTGCATCGAACGCCGGTGGCTCGTCATCGTCGGGTGGTGCCGGCGGGAGGGGCAGCAATTCTGGCGGCCTGCCGTCAGCTGGTGGCAGTGCCGGTTCGAACGCCGGCGCCATGGCAATTGGCGGTGCCGGGGGTAACACAGGCGGTACGCTAGGAGGCGCCAATTCAGGTGGAACGATTGCCTCAACGAGTGGCGGCGTCTCGAACGCTGGAGGTGCCCCTATAACAGGAGGTGCATTCGGGACGACAACGGCGCCTAGCACCGGTGGAGTTACGGCTGCCGGCGGAATGACGCCTACCGGTGGAATGGCTCCAACCGGCGGCGCCAAGAACACGGGCGGCACGGCCGCAATTGGAGGTTCGAGTACAGGCGGGGGCGCACCTCCAACCGGTGGCAAGGCAAGTACTGGCGGCACCACAACAGCGGCTTCAGGCGGCGTCACCAACGCGGGTGGCTCAACGAGCAGCGGCGGCACCAGCGCAACGAGTACTACCGGTTGCGACACGACAAGCTCGGCTGGAACCTATGCACCCGATGGCGGCACGGCAGT
This sequence comes from uncultured delta proteobacterium, assembly GCA_963819085.1. GTDB lineage: Bacteria > Myxococcota_A > Polyangia > Polyangiales > Polyangiaceae > FEN-1139. The sequence goes on along the minus strand of CAWFUX010000026.1, from coordinate 232,241 downwards.
CACGGCCCCCGTATATCAAAAAAACACAGCGTATTGCCCAGACAACACGTTACTTGATACGGCCTGCATTAACACCGCAGGCCAACCTGGCATAATGGTATCCAAATGCTCGGCGTACCCAAGCACCTGCGGCAACCTCTACTGCGCGACATGCGACCAAACGACCAGCACACCTGGAACGTACACACCCGACGGTGGCACGTCCATTTCGGCGCCGGTATATCCAAAAAACATGACGTACTGCTTCGACAATGCCCTGCTCGGCACGGCCTGCATTACGACCAAGGGTGCGTTAGGCACGATGACGTCCAAGTGCGCCTTGATGTCCGATACGTGCGGAAACCTCTTCTGCGTCGCCAACTAACACCGCGTGAGGAGCCTAACTTAGCTCCGACGTGACCTTCGACGAGGTCAGCACTCAAAAGGTGCTGACCTCGGTGCGCCAAGTGGGACGTCCGAGAGGCTGGTGCCGATTCCGGGTGCCGACATCGTTTCCGTTTCGCGTCGTCGACACTCCAATGGAGCTCACACCTCTATATAGGGTCTGAGTATCTCGATTCGGTCGGCGGCTTTGGCTTATGATCTCGCCGGGTGGGCCCCACTGTAGGATAGAGTGCACCTGGTGTCCGACATGGGGCGCATTCGCTGCACTGAAAATGCTCTGGCGCGTGCCGTAACGACAAAAAGCACAAAGATGCCGCGGGCCTTTCGGAATCGAGCCTCGCGAATCGATGAAAATTCGCTGAATCTGTAGAAAATTTCGCTCATGACGTGAGCTAGCTCCCAAGTGAGCCGACACCATGATAATGTTCTAGATTGGGAAGCGCAGCAGAACGCCTTATGAACTCAAGCAAACTCCGGTCACGCAATACGCTTTGGCTCACCGCGGCGGGAGCATTCCTGATCTCGAGCGGTTGTTCGGTGCTGTATAACTTTAGCACTACTCAATGCGATAAAGATGGGGTCTCATGCGCCGACAAGGGTTCGCAATTCGCGTACGCCATCTGCGAGAACCATGTTTGCGTCCAGAAAATTGCCGCAACGGGCGGGAGTCCGTTCGACTAGTACTGGCGGGCAGAACTCGACGTCGAGCGGCGGCGTAACGGCAGCAGGCGGCACTTCGTCTGTTGGTGGGCAAGCCATTGGGGGCAGCACAGTCGGAGGCGCGCCAACCGGTGGTGCCACCTCACAAGCGGAATGCGCGACGAATAATGATTGCGTCATTAAGCACAATGCACCCTACATTTGCAGAGGCGGCAGTTGCGTTGCGCTCACTGACCCCGTTAATTGCCCGGTGCTTATTCCTCAGACAAAGTACAACGAAATACTCACTGATACCACCAAGTCGCCTATCATTATCGGCGGCTTTGCTAGCATGACTAACAACCAAATTCCATATGACACGCTGGCTGTTGTCAATTGGGATCTGGCGTTCACCGAGTTCTACAATAACACCGCGCAAGGCTTGCCCGGGACTTCGGCGAGCGGAGAACATATACAGCCGTTCTTGGGCCTCATCTGTAACGGCTATCAAACATCAGCGGCGCAAGTGGCCGCGAACATGCAGCACTTAACTGAGGAAGTTGGCGTGACTGCCATACTTTCGACATTATCTTCGGATTTCTTGCTGGATGCCTGGAACGACACCCAGCCTCCCGCAACACCCGATGCCGGACCCCCCTACACAGGCAAGCCCGTGTTCTTTATGAATACCGGCAGCGCAACGCTCCAGATCACGGAACACACGCCCACGCAAAAGCGCATGTGGCACATGCTCGGTGATCCGCATGTGCTAGCCGGAACGGTTGTCTCGCTGCTAAACCAGATCATTCCGTACGTCAATGCGCAGCGGCAGGCGAACTATAACGCCAACAACAGCAATGAGAACCCCTCAGTTCCGCTTCGAGTCACGCTCGTCTCTTCAAATCAGCCGACTATGATCGATGCGGCAAGTGTGTTGACCGCCTTTGACCCGACGAATCACCCGGAAAATATAATCAATATCAACGGTGCCTGGGCGCTTGACCCAAGCAACAGCGCCAATTGGCATCAAGTCCAGATCGATTCCGCCAGTGTAGTTGCGACGCCTGACGTGAGTAATGCCATAAACAGCCTAAGGGACTACCCACCGCACATTGTAATAGCGATGACCACCGCTGAATTTCCAAAGAGCGTGATTCCAATCGTTGAACAAAACTGGCCCACCAACGCGCCAGGTGTCATTCGACCGTACTACATAATGTCGCATTTGACATATAACAGCTCAAGCTCAAACCTGCTCAACATCGCGGCGGCCTCGTCGGTTACGCCGCCGCTCAATGCCCGTTTAGTGGGTGTCAATTACGCTGAAGCCCAGGACACAATCTCTAAGGGCCTCTATAGCTCGTACGTGAGCCATCTTCAGGCATCGTACGGAAGCACGAGTGGGCTCTATACCCAGCTGCCCGGTACCGAAAACTACTACGACGGCGCGTATTACCTCCTTTATTCAATCGCGGCGGCAGCTGCCAACGGAAAAAATCCAGACGGTACTGACATCAGTGACGCTCTCTTGGGCCGAGTTATCAACAATACGGATACACCGGCAGCGCCGACGGTTTACGTGCAACCGACGGCCATTTCCGGAACCATTGGTCAGCTGTTTAATCAGCAAACTTACGACATGTCATTGTGGGGAACGATGGGTCCTCCTAACTTCAATCGCAACACGGGTACGCGCTTCAGCCCCACCTCCGCGTGGTGTATACAAAAGAACGTTTCGCCCGCAGTATGGGCTTACCAAGCAGACGGCCTCGTTTATGACTCGGTGAGCAGGACATTCTCACCAAATTCCAGTGGGGTCCCTGCTTGTCTTCAAAGTTATTGTCCGGGTTCTGGCGACGCTGGGGTAACCACGTGTCCTCAAAGCTATTGATTGTTGGCGGCTTGGCGCTCTGCGTCCTTTCGGCTTGCGGCCGAACGGAGTCGGCCAATCTTAGTCGGGTTCGTGAGGAGGTCTTGTACGGGCAACTCTCGGGTCCCGAAGACGATGCAGTCCTTATGGTGCAGTCTAACACCGGTACTAGTCTGCAAAACTGCACGGGAACATTGGTGGCGCCCAATTTAGTCATCACGGCGCGCCACTGTGTTTCCAACTACGTTGACCTGAAATTCACGTGTGATTCGAGCGGTAATCTCGTTTCGGGGCCTGGCGGGCAGATGGGCACATTACTGGCGGCGAGCGCCATCTCGATACGCAAAGGGACATTTCAGAAACCCGTGAAGTTGGCAACCGGTACCCAGATATTCGCCGCAGCCACATCGACCATGTGCCAAAACGACATCGCACTCGTGGTGTTGAACCAAGCCATAAACGACCTGCCGATCATGCCGATTCGGCTCTACACAGGTACGCAACCCGGCGATGTCATTCATGTCGTTGGTTATGGCTTGGACGCGGACGCAGGCTTTGGTGTGCGTTACTCGCGCTCGGGGCTCATCATAACCCAAGTCGGCAGCAGTCAGTTTCGCCCAGCCGGGGACGCAATTCCTCCGCGAATGTTCGAAACGGACGGCCCAGCCCTGTGTATCGGGGACAGCGGCGGGCCAGCCTTCAATGACCGTGACGCCATCATCGGTGTTTATTCTCAAGTCGTGGGGGACTGCGCGGCAACCAACGCACGAGATCTGTTCACGGAAATTGCGCCATTTACGGCCGACATCGTGTTGCCCGCCTTCGCTGCCGCGGGCTACGAGCCCTGGCTCGAAGGCAATTCTGAACCGGGTCTTTATGGTACGGGCGGCACGGGAAATACGGGTGGCGACTCTTCAATTGGTGGCAGCAACGCTTCCGGTGGAGCTCCTGCTACGAGTGCAAGCGGTGGCTCCACGAGCGCGGATACCTCAGCTGGCGGCGCACCGATCGGAACCGGAGGCGACACGTCGGGTCCCGCCGTTTACGACCAAGCGCCGCCGAGTGGCGGGAGTTGCGCTTGTCGAACGGTGGGGCATCGTCGCGGCGGGCTGGGTGCACTTCTGGCAATCGCGACCGTGCTTGGGTTGAGGCGACGTAGATTGCTATCCAGGCACGGCTGAGCTATTGGCCCCACCCGACGCAAAAAGGCGCCCAGCTGCCATCACCAGCGGACGGTGGGTTAGTTTGAAGCGCCCAGCTGCCTCTAGACGACCCGGCAGTCGCCGCGCGAATGCGCCACGCGAATTCGCCACGCTGACTTCAAAGCACGAGGGCGGCACCGCGCAGCTGCACCTGGCTGCCTCGAATGGTAGGCAATGCCGAGTCGCAATGGTGTTTGTGACCCTTTAACAAGCGTTAAGAGGATCACTAACGGCGCCCAGGCGGCCCAGAATGCGATCGCCCCGTTCTCATTGAGCGCCCGGGTGCCCTCGGGCGCTGCTGGATGGATTTCTGGATGCATCTGGCGGCAGACACTGGTGGATACGCAAGGGGCACAAACTGAAACTTGCGTTTTCCTCAAGTCCGAATATACTAACGACGTGACCTCGAAGCAGGTCCTTTCAGCCGTTACCCGCGCGGCGAGACTCAACCAATTTTACGTATCGGAGCATGCCTTTGATAGCCACAACGCGACCTTTTTTGACATCAAGTGCGCATTCGCTACGGCAACTCGTGCGGTCTACCAACCGGAAACTGATCGTTGGCGAATCGAGGGCGGGCGCGACGACGACAGCGCGGAGCTTACCGTAGTTGTGAAATTTGAAGGAAATCTCATCATCGTGGTTACGGCGTTCTAATTGACGCTAAAATCAAATCTAATGCCTGGCGGGTCTAGTGATGAATTACGTGCATACGACCAAAGTTGGACGGTTTACCGTGAGGGACGGCGGGACCACCTCCCGTTACAAGCGGTCATCGGACGGCAGTCGAATTCTATCGCCGGAGCAAATTGCATCGTTAGAACGCCGAGCAGCCATAGCCGTGCTCCGAGAGATGGAATTGGTGTCTGGTGCTGAGCTGAAGTTTGCTCGCAAAGCTCTTGGCCTGAGACAGCCCGAGCTGGCTGAACAATTGGGTGTTGCGGTAGAAACGGTTTCCCGTTGGGAAAACAATAGCGAGACGTTCAAGCGTCCCGTTCAGCTGGCGCTGCTAGCATTGTTGGAATTCGTCGAACAGGGCGGCAGTCTGAGCACTCCTAGACAAATTCGAGACGAGAAAGACTTTATCGTGAAGGTTGCACGCTAAATGCAACGACCGATGCCTTGTCGAGTGAAACAAGCCAGTGAATCGCAGGCTATCCAGGCTTCCGCCACGCTGGCCGCGTGCCGTCACGGCAAGATATGGAATGATTCGCCCCGCGTTTGCCGGCTGCGAGCGGCAATCAGGAACCCTGCGCGCAATTCGCGATGCCGATAACGTTCCAATTGTCGAAGAAATTGGCGAGCTTGTCCGGGGTGATAGCTGCCAGCTTTACGACGAATATATTCAGAATATAATCAGGGCATGACCACCACGGTGCATATCCCACCGGAAATCCTGGGCAAGGTTGACGCACACGCCAAGGCACTCAATTTGACCCGCAATCGACTTATTGTCGAGACTCTCGAGAAGGCTCTCAGCGACAATTCAAATTGGTCGCCCGAGTTTCTCGAGTTTCTCCGCGGTACAACGCCCATTGATTCGAGAGGCGAGTTTCTCAAGGCCATTATCTCAAATAGGTGGTCAAAGCAGTGGCGGGCCGTGGTACACAAACGCATGACTCGCGACGAACTCCTCGCCTTCAAACAACGTTGGCGCTTGGTCGAAGCGCGGGAAATCGAAGAGTTGCGAGCAGCCACCCCGGAGCACAAATTGCGGCAAGTGGCGGCACTGATGGCATCCGTCGATGTAATGGGATGGCGCGAAAGCCTTGCCGATGATTTGCCGGTTTACAAGACTTGGCAGCGCTTGCGTGAACGGTTGGGACGTCGATGATCGAGAGTCACCCGCTGGCTCCGTTGCTTGAAGCCCTCAAGGCAGCAATCGACTGGCTCGAAGGTTGCGGGGTGCGCGGCGCGGTAGTTGGAGGTATTGCCGCGAGTATTTACGGGCGCCCGAGGGCCACTCGCGATGTTGACATCGTCGCGATAGCCGAGGGCATGAACTGGGCTGAACTCGTCAGACGTGGATCCGAATATGACATTTGGCCGCGTCAGGCGGACGCGCTGGATTTTGCTCGTACTACTCGTGTCATTTTGATGGAACATCGTCCCACGACCGTTGAGATTGATCTGTCAATCGCTGGTATCGCATTCGAAATCGAAATGATCGAGTCGGCGAGACTGATGAATTTCGCAGGTGTGTCAATTCCCGTCGCATGCCCCGACGACATCTTGATCATGAAGTGTCTCGCGTTGCGACCTCGCGATATCGCGGACATTGAAGCCATACTTGCGGTCCAAGAGGACCTCAATCTGGCGCGGGTTCGCAACGTCATCGCCGAATTCTCACAGGTTCTCGAACAAGACGACTACGTTTCGGAGTGGGACAAAATCGTGAAGCGCACGCTGGCCAAACGCAGATAGCGGTGACCGTGTCCACGTGCCGCAGTGCCAAATGCAAATCGGAAAAATACTTGGCGCGTGTTAAGCGAACGAGCGTAGCACATAAGTTTACACAGAATACAAGCGATTTTGATGCCTTGTGCACCCCACGAATAATGCCCAAGTTGTGCAACCTAGATGCCCTAAGTGCACAATTGAACTCTATCTGTAAGGCTCAAATAGGCTGATTTGCGGTGTTTTTGCGCAATATGCAGTGTATTCCGTTTGTGGCCCACTCATTGCAAACACACGAGATTACCGATGAAACACCTGTGTGAATGCACAAGTTGTGCACGACAATTGCGCAATTGGTGCAAGTTGGAAGGCAAACGCTTACCATTCATTTGGGTTTCATCATCGTTGTGTGACCGACTATAATTCTCGGTTTGGAGGTATCAACATGCGACTACGTGCCACGTGTATTGCCATTCTTCCGCTAATCCTTAATGCGTGCTCGGCAGCCGCCCCGGATGAGCAGACTGATACTGCGCAAACGCCCATTGTTCGCGGACAGGACGAAGCTGGCCTCGACCAGGTTGTCTTGATTCAAGCTCAGCGAACGACTGGTACGACTCGTTGTTCTGGTACTTACATTGCCCCGCGCGTGATTTTGACGGCGGCTCACTGCATCAAGTCGAATACGATCAAGAACCGCGTGTTCGTCTATTACGGTGATGACTACGCTACCGATGTGTCGATGTTGCCCAACATTCCCGCGCCCGGACACGCGTCACCCTGGGCGCAGGTCGAGACCTGGATGATTCATCCGGATTACAACGCGACATTGAACCACCCTGACCTGGCTGTGCTGTTTCTCGATCGCGAGCTGCCGTTCAGGCCAATGCCGCTCTTTACCGAACACGTCGGTAAGAATTACGTCGGCGAACAGGCTACAATTGCCGGTTGGGGTGCGAGCGAGTCGCTCGATCCCGAGTTGACGAATGTGGTGGGCGTCGGCGTAAAACGCAGCGGACATGCGCCGATCATGGGTTCGCCCACGGCCGCTGATTACCACGCCGATGATCCGAATCCTGGCATTCTCGATCCTAACATCGACAAGGATTTGCTAAAGACCGATGGCCATGCTCCGGCCGCTAACCCCTGCGCTGGCGATTCGGGCGGTCCGCTCATCATTCGCAAGTTTGGCCAGAATTTCTTGGCAGGAGTTGGCTTCTGGACGGGCCTGTCGTGCGAGGATTACTCGATCTATTCCCGCATCGATCCGTTCATGAAGTTTTTGATTGATGCCATTCGCGATGCCGGGGACCGCCCCATCACACCCAACGTTAAGTGCGTGGGCGCCAATCAAGACGGTTCGCTTACTGCCTATTTCGGCTATCAAAATGACAACGGGATCACCGTAAACATCCCGTTTGGCTGGGATAATGCGTTCTTGCCGCCGAAAGCAGGCGCACAGCGTCCGACCGCCTTCAACCCCGGTGAGCACGATTGGGCATTTGGCGCCGACTTCAAGGCTGGGCAGAAGCTCCTTTACGAACTCAAACCACCGCATGGCGCGCCGACGTTACTCAAGGTGGATCAGAACTCGCCTCGCTGCACGGATAGCGACCAAGGTTACCAATGCGCGAGCCAATGCCGAGCCGTCTTGAACGCGCCGTGCACGCCGGCCTACTACACGGGCTTCCAAGATTGTATGAGCGACTGCGCCGTGAACTTCCTCTTTTACCCAGATTGCGAAACCGAGTGGGGCGCGTACATGCAGTGCACTGCGAAGCAGTCTTCAGATCCCGCCAATTGGCTCTGTATTCCCGATATCGAGCCGCAGCCTACCCAGTGTGACGACGCGCTCCAAGTCGCGAACGACTGCGAGGGCTACTAACGCACAAAGTAGTGCCTAGTGTAGTTGGCCGAGTCTAGCCAGGCAAAAGTACCTTAGATGTCGCGCGGCTCGCTTCGAGCGATGCCGCGCGACTGGCATTTTGACTTGAATCAAATGCTCAGATCTCAACCGTCTTCAGTTTGATCTTGTTGAGATCGGCGACGCCGAGCCCAAGCTCACCTGCGGTTTGAATGTACTTCGAGGCGCGGCCGACCTCTGCAAGGGTGCGTACTTTGCGGTTCTTGCGCTCTTTATCGACCATTTCCGAGCCGAGAGTGTCGAGTGCGACCGGATCTGTCGAGGCGTAAACTGCGCCGTGCGGCACGACGGTATTCGGATCCTTGAGGAGCGGTCCACGGTCGTACATGAGTTTGAAGCCGTCCGCGATGTGCAGGCGCACGCGACTGGTCATGATCGGGTGCGCGTAGAGCATCGCGATTTGCGGGTTGGCGTAGTGGGCGTGATGCGCCTCGGGGTTGTTGATGGTGCCGTGCGTCATGTTTTTGAGCGCGCCGGTGTAACCACAAATGCTGTGATCTTTGATTAGACCGACGTCGATGACGGCTGTGGCAGCAACCATCGGGCGGCAAAACTTGGTTGTGATCCCCTCATAGATTTTGACGCCTGGCATCGGAAAATCTTTGTTGTTGTGAACGGCAATCGCAACGCCCTTCGGGAGATCGTATTTGGGCGCGCCGACGCGTGTCGAGAGCAAATAGCTGGTGAATTGCTCGTAAACCGTGATGTGGTTGGCAGGCACTCCAGCCGCGATGCAGGCTTCGACGAGCGGCAGGATCAACTCGAACGAAGTGGACATCCCCGAGCCGGCGATGCCGTTCGGCTTAATGGCAACGATGTCATCCTTGTGAACGAACTTTTTCATCGCTTCGACCATGCTCGGCGCGCCGGTGAGTTCCATGAGAACCTGCTCGAGCATGCGCCTCGCGACGTCGGGTTTGGGCCACATTTGGTTTCTCTGCATGATCGATGCAAAGTCGCCCTTCGCGGTTACCTTGGCGACCCTACCGGGCAATGACAACGGGGCAAAGCCTGCTGGCGGACGTGCCACCAATGACTCCGGCGTCGCCTCCGCCCATGCGACACCCGGAAACGCGGTTAGCATGCCGAGGCCTGCCAATGCCGTGGTTGACGACACAAACTCACGGCGATTCAATGTGGACTTCATACGGCCTCCAATGTCTCAAAGGTGGGCGAGGTTCAATGGTTTTCGGACGGGACGAACACGTAGCCGCGGAAAATCTAAGACACAGGTTGCCGACCTAGCAAGTTGCCGGAGAAACATCGAGACGATTGGTGGGAAGGAGCCCACCTAGAAACCAAGTAGACCGGCTATTCTGACGGCGCGTCCCCCCGGGGGCCAGCCTGCGCCTGCCCCGGCGGAGGGGTGCACGACCTGACGCATAGCATGGCGAATACACGCCGTTCGCCAGTTATCGCCACCCCGCATGACGCGCTTTATCGGCGACTTGCCGCGAAAAGCGCCCCTGGCACGGCCCTCGCTCATACGTCCCATCGCAGCCGTCGAGTTTGAAGGTTCAAACCGAAGGCTGAGTAAACAGCAAACGAGTTCGAAGCGTGCTTCGAACGAATCGATAGGAAACCAATCATGGATGCAAGCAAAATTAAGATGGCATACGTAATCAACGAGCGCGGTGGCAAGAGCTACTTCAACCGAGTAGGCATTGCCTTCGTCAACAGCGACGGCTCGCTCAATGTCAAGCTCGAGGCTATGCCGATCAACGGCGAACTTCACATTCGCGACTACGTGCCACGCGAAGAAAGTGCGGGGCCTGGCGTGGCCCGAACCCAGGCAACGGTAACACCCGAACGGCAGCAGCAGCGGCGGATCAGTGAGCCATGAGCCAGCCGCTCTTGAACAACGTTATAGATGACGGTGACCGGGGCGAAGCCGAACAATGCTCGGCTTCAACTTCCACGATGACTGCCCCAGCAGCGGCGACAAAGCCGGCAACGGTGTGGAGACCCGTAATCATTCGCGTTGTCCTAGGTGGCCTTGCCTTACTCGGACTCGCTGGGGTTGGCGCCGCGTCGATGCTCGCCGGGCTCGACGGCGCGCGCGCCAACCCGCCTTCCCCCAGCGCGCTGCACTCGAGTTCAATCGGTCCCGCCGTGGCCTCCGCGGCGGGCTCCGCTTTACCGCCCAGTTGGCACCTTCTACGGAGAAAATGCCGTATCGAGTTCGCCGATAACGACACCCGCCGCGGCGCAAGACGGGTGCACGGCGGGTCGCACGCCCGATGGCAAAGTGATTCTCAATCTCGCAACGCTGGCGGATCTACGGACATTGCCGAATATTGGCCAAAAGCGCGCACAGGCAATCCTAACTTTACGAGAAAAGCTCAAGAAGTTTCACCGGATACAGGAGCTCCGACGCGTTCGCGGAATCGGGGCCAAGACATTGCAGAAGTTGGCGCCGAAAATTTTAGTCGATGCGCCTGCGGGTGCATGCGCAGCCGCGACACCTGACGGCGCGAAGAAGACTTAGCTATCAGCTGTCAGCTATCGGGGACCCTGGAGTACGAGTATTTGAAACTCGAGCGGTGCTGCGACGAATTCAATGCGAGATTTCAAAAAGCTAAGTTACGGCGTTCCACCCTCCTGCGGGATCCGCTCAACATCCGCCCCCACGCCTGCCAACTTCTTCTCAATCCGCTCGTACCCTCGATCCAAGTGATACACGCGCCGCACGATGGTTTCGCCCTCTGCGATGAGTCCCGCAATTACGAGCGACGCGCTGGCTCTTAGATCCGTGGCCATCACACTGGCTCCCTCCAATTGGCTGCAATTGACGATGGCAGTATTGTTGCGGATTTCGATATTCGCGCCCATGCGTTGCAGCTCCGGAACGTGCATGAAGCGATTTTCGAATATCGTCTCCGTCAATACGCTTTGACCGGACGCGACGCACATCAATGCCATGAGCTGGGCTTGCATATCAGTTGGAAATCCGGGGTGAGGTGCAGTGGTGACGTTCACTGGCCGTATGGCACCTTCGCGAACTACGCGGACGTGTTCGCCCTCGCGGTCGATTTCTAAACCGGCTTTTCGCAGTTTGACGATGACCGGCTCGAGATCGTCAAACGGCGCATGCTCGAGCAGCACGTTGCCGCCTGCCGCTCCAACGGCTGCCATGAATGTACCCGCCTCGATGCGATCAGGGATTATTGCGTGATCGAAGGGGATCAGCTCGTCGGCGCCCAGAATATGTATGATCGAGGTGCCCGCTCCATCGACGTGGGCGCCCATCTTGTTCAGGACGCGTCCCAGTTCTTCGACTTCCGGTTCGCGCGCGCAATTGACGAGTGTCGAGCGGCCTTTGGCGAGCGCGGCTGCCATCATTATGTTTTCAGTGCCGGTCACGGTCGGAATGTCGAAGACAATTTCGGCCCCGTGCAAGCGCGAAGCTTCGGCCTTTACGTATCCGTGGTCCACTTCGATCGTGGCCCCCATGCTCTCGAGTCCCTTGAGATGCTGGTTGACGGGTCTCGCACCAATCGCGCAGCCGCCCGGCAGCGACACTTTCGCGCGACCATATCGCGCAACGAGTGGACCTAGCACGAGGATGCTCGCGCGCATTTGGCGCACGAGATCGTACGGCGCTTCGGGTATCACGCCGTTGGGACTCGGCTCGACGATTACTTCGGGGATGTCGACTGAAGTCGGACGACCCAGATGGCTGAGCAGCGCTGCCGTCGTGTTGATGTCGCGCAGCCCGGGAACATTGCGCAGCCGGCTCCTGCCCTCCGAAAGCAAAGTGGCACACAGGATGGGAAGGGCCGCATTTTTGGCCCCTCCGACGCGGATTGTCCCCGAGAGTTTCCGATTGCCGCGAATCCTGATGGCATCCATGCTGGTTGTCGCCCAGTTACGCTGTCTTTTGGCCTCGCGCAAGGTGGGACATCTGCCGCAAAATGCCGTTTTCGATCCAGTTTTGTTCACCAACCGGCTAGTCTTACCGCGCATGGCTTCAGTTTTGACCAGCGCGCACCGTTATCACTCTGGCCGCAACGGCGGTGGCCGTACATTTCCAAACCCGATTCGACCCGCGTCCACGTGCCGTCAATGCCCCCAAAAAATGCTGATGACTGCGGCCAAAAACCGCGCACTCGTTGCAACGGCCTTTCTTTTATTTTTATTCGGCACGTGCAACTCCGCTTGGGCTCAAGTTTCAACGTTTGACATTCGGCGCTTTTCGCCGCCGACCGATCCGCAAGGTTCGCTCGTGCTCGAACCCTCGGCGACTGCCGGACACGGCGCGTGGACAGCGGGGTTCGTAGAATCCTACGCGCATCGGATGCTCGTGCTAAGGGACGAGACCGGTCGAGAAGCTGCGGTCCCCGTGGGCGAGCAGCTTTCTTTTGATGCAATGTTCAATGTTGGAATTGGCGATCGGCTGGCTTTGGGACTCCGGCTGCCCGCGATTTTGGATCAGACTGGAGATGCCTTTCCGACAACGGGCTGGCGCGTGCCGCGCTCGGCATTGGGTGACGTTGCGTTCGACGCGAAGGCTACACTTTTGCCACGCGGTTCGCTCGGCGGCATTGGTGTCGCGGCGCTCGCGCGCATGACTGCACCCACGGGGGACCCGAATTCCACCGTAAGCACTCGAGGGGTAACCGGTGAATTGCGGCTGCTCGGCGAGATCGATTGGATCATTGCTGCCGTGCGCGCGTCCGCGGGGGTCATGGTTCGTAGCGAGCAACAAATGCTGCTCGGTGATACGTACGGGCAGGAATTGCCGTGGGCGTTTGGGCTTGCAATAAGGCCACGTGCACTTGGAATCGACAGTCAAGGGCGCTGGCAATGGTTTCTCGAGTCAAGCGGAGCCGTAGCCGTAACGCCGACGTTTGCGTCGAAGCGTGGCTCGCCGCTCGTGTTTGGCCTGGCGAGCCGTTACGCGTTTGCGCAGGATTTTTCCATGTTGACCGGCATTCAATTGCCACTCGATTCAGCGGTTGGTGTACCTAGCCTCCGCGTCGTATTTGGCATCAGTTGGGCGCCGCGATTTCAGGATTCGGATGGCGACGGCATCCCCGACGATAAGGACGATTGTCCGGAATTGGCGGAAGACTTCAACGGCTTTGAAGACGACGATGGCTGCCCAGACGAAGACAATCGCCGTGACGCGCTGAGCAGTCACTAACCCGGGGGCAAATACCGAACAACTGGCAGAATCGCATTGGGGTTGCCGGGTGAGCGACAAGCAAAATATGGCCTGCCTTTTGCCGTAACTTCTGTTATTGAGCCAAGAACCCGTGGCGACCAAGAAAACCGCGACTGCGTCCGAATCCGAAGCTCCCGAATCTCCAGCGAACGAATCGGCTTTGAGCTTCGAGGAGTCCGTCCGCCGCCTCGGCGAAATCGTAGAACGGCTCGAGGCCGGCGTGTTGCCTCTCGAGGACTCAATCGCGCTCTTCGAGCAGGGCATTTTGCTGTCTCGCGAGGCCGAGGCGCGTCTGAACGCAGCCGAGAAGCGCGTCGAGCAACTTCTGGGCTACGACGAAAATGGCCGCCCGCTCGTAACTCCAATAGATCCAGAGTAACGGGATGGAACGACAGGTTGCCACCGCGTGTGCACTGCTCATTGGCAATGAACTGCTCAATGGTTCGATTACAGACTGCAACTTAGTTGTACTAGCGCGCACGCTGCGTTCAATCGGGGTTCGTCTTAAGCGTGCCCTCGTGTTGCCCGACAACGTTGCGACCTTGGCCGAGGAGATTCGCGAGGCCAGTCGTCAATTTGACGTGGTATTCACCAGCGGGGGTGTCGGACCAACCCACGACGACGTGACGATTGCCGCTGCGGCGCGGGCCTTTAACGTGGATACGATCACGAGCGAAGAATTGCGCGTAGCGCTGGTAAATCATTATGGTGAACCGCTCAGTGAAGGCCACGAGCGGTTAGCGCTGGTTCCGAGGGGTTCCAGCATGGCAAAGGTTCCCGAGTCCAGTTGGCCCACTATCGTCATGCAAAACGTCTGGATATTGCCCGGCGTTCCCGCGATATTTCGGGCAAAGCTTGCCGCGGTGCGGCAATATCTCCAGGGTCCCGTGCACTTTTACTCTTGCGCCGTTATGTGTCGTTCCGACGAACTGACACTCAAGTACCTGATTGACCAAACGGTACACGCGAATCCGGACGTGGAGATTGGCTCATACCCACTTTGGCCGCCGACCGACGCTCAAACGAAAATCACGTTCGAGGGTACCAATACACAGATCCTTCGAACGGCGGTCGACCAATTCGTGTCGAGCTTGCCCGCGAATGACTTGCTGCGCGTCGATGATACTTCTGATGCAAAGGAGTAGGGGTTGCCCCCGTCATCGCCCCTCGGTGCGCTCATGTTCGATCGGATACATTCCTAGAAGGGCCCAGGCCTGCGTTTCGGAATTCGTCTCGGTCGCCTTGTGACAGGTAAATAGTTCAGCAAGATTGTCACGCACGTGAACCGTGCGCGAGATGTAAGCAAGAGCACGCCGCTGCAGGTCTTGAATGATTCTCCAATCATTGCGACTTAGCCTCACAAGGCCGTGCTCTGACAAAACTTCGAGGCCTTCCATTGAACGCAACAGCAGTCCAGCTTTAAAGATCCAGTAGAAGGCATCCTGATTGCGTACGCGCTCATTTTGTAGGACGTATACATCACGACCCGTGTCAGCTTCGGGATTGACATGATACGCGCGCAGTGCGCGCCGAGCCGATTCGGCGTAGCGTCGATTGTGCGTGGCAACGGCCGCTCGGGCCATTGCCACCATATCCGCCGCATGGCAATCGAGGAACGTGTCATTGCCATTGCAAATGAAGTTGTTTGCAGCCAGCCCACCACGAACCTGAAAATGCATGAGGACGTCTGTCAGTCGCTCCAGGATTTCGACATAGTGCCGATCAGCCGTAGCCACGTACATGGTGTCCAGCGCGAGTATCACGAATGCGAGCCCGCGTGTGAATATGTAAGGATACGACCTGCCAACCTTAACTAGGAAGTTACTTTGATAGCCGTCAACAATGGCGTCAACCCACGCTCGAGTTTCGGGAAAATAAGCGACGGGCTTGACCCCGGGGTGAGCAAGAAGCCGCAACTTGTCGGCCAGGTAAGCTGCTGCGACCCCGTTGAGTTCCGCCCCGATGTCGTAAGAAATACTCAAGTCTAGACCTGGGAAACTGTCCAACCGAGAGAACACGCCATCATAGGCGCTCATGCTGTTGTAAAGGCCGCCGGCCAACAGCACTTTCTTTTCGGACAAGGTCACGGGGTGATCCTCCGAAACATCGCCGACCGCATACAGGGCATATACGTGACGAAATGTCTTTCCGTGTTCCTCGGTTGAAACAATGCTTCGGAGCAGGGATGGTGAATCAAGGAATGTGCTGATTGCGTATGAATCTCCGAGGTTACCATTTTGAATTACCGACCACCATCGGGTGGGCCCCTCGCTGAGGATGCGAGGCTGGGCGGAATCACCTGCTTCCAGCGCTTGACTGGGTGCATTGCCGCGAAATGCATAGAACTTCGAGTACCTATCCAGCTCGGCAAGAGACGTCGTGGCTTCAACGTCCGACAACGTGATTCCCGGCTTCGCTTTAAGTGTCAGCGACAAGGCTACGTAAGGCTTGTTTATTTCAATCTTGTATGAGTACGAAACGGTTCCAACGACAGCCGCCTCTGCGCGAAGTTCAGAGGTGTGCTTTAGTGTGATGGCAAGGTCTTCGCGGTGCACATCCGTTGCAACTAGGGTCTGTTTGATATCAGTGGAGTAAGCCTTGCCGTGCCAGTAGAATTTCACGAAGTCGCCGGTGAACTTGGCCGCGTCTTGTACACGGTTGTCGTGAAATCGGTAACCCTGGCGAAGTTCACCTTGCCGTAGATTTCCATGGAAATTCATGAGTCCGGTCGCCAAATGAATATCTTCTGGCTTGTCGGATTCGAGCATCAGGCGGTCGTCGGCGCGACGCCTGAACACGAACGGTGGCGGTGAATTGGCGCGAATGAAACTGACGAGTTGCCCAACTTGCGCCGCGTAGTACGGAAAAATAGCCGGCAGAGTCAGCGCCTCGAGGGCCTTGGCATTGTCGTCCGTCCAGAACCAGCTATCCCCATTGATCGGCTTTTCTGTTTCCGATAATGCCGACAGGGATGTCCCAGCCACGTTGTCTCGATACAGCGCTTTGATGATGAGTGGAGCGTACGTTTTCGGGTCAGCGTGCAGTAAATTCAAAGAAGATGCGCGACTCGAATCATCAGCCATGATGAACAATGCGAGCGCCGCCAATGCCCGAGGAACGACTTTTTGCATAAGATTGGGGGGAGGTTATCACGAAACACCCGGCCGGCGGGGGCCAGTCGACCTCGAAACTTTCGCGGCCCACTTAGACCGGCATGGAGTCTTCGGTTTCAAATCCCCGTATATTTTTGCTATGAGTTCCGACGAGACCGAAGCTTACAGGTCCGGTGGGTCTTGCGTGAGAGGTGAGTTGGTGAAATCGCTTGCTTGTTTGTTCGTTCGAAGTCCAGTCCGTGATTGGGCTTGGCTCTTCGTCGCCATCAATATCCTTTTCACCTTTTCTCCTGGCGCCAACCCGGCAGCTCGTTGGACGATGATGGCGGCGATGGCGGAGGATCACTCGCTTCGCGTCGATAAGTACTATTTTCACACGTGTGACTGGTCGCGAACGCCGGACGGCCACTACTACTCTAACAAGGCCCCGGGCCCTTCGTTGATAGGCTACCCACTTTTTTGGCTTCTGGATAGGGCGGACACCAGCGAGATTCCAACACGGGAATCACGTGATTATATGAGGGTCGCGGTGCGGGATAAAAACATGCATACCCTCTCCGTTTTCACTCAGGTAATCCCATTCACTCTCGTCACCTTGCTCCTGATAAGAGAGCTTCAAAAGCTGGGCGCGCCCTTGGCGGGGCTTCACATCGCTGCGGTTGCCCTATTCTTTGGAAACACGGCAAGCCTGTTCATGAATACCTATTTTGGTCATTCCATGGCGGCGATGTTTGTCCTGTGTGCGGTACTGTCCCTGCATCGGCGCTGGGCCTTTCGAACCGGCCTATTCTTTGGGCTCGCGGTTATGTGCGACTACGCGGACATTTTGCTGATTCTTCCGCTGGCAATTGCGCTTGGCTTCAAGGGTTTGTTGAGCCGGAAAAAGTTACTGGCTTTTTTTGCCGGCGGGGCGGGCCCCGGGCTTGTCTTTGGCGCCTATCATAAGATTTGTTTTGGCAGTCCGTTTACACTTTCCACCAAATACGTGAACCCAGAGTTCATCGATGTCCCGACGAATGTGCCGGCAGTTTGGGGTGTTCTAAGGATATTGCCCAAAGCAAGCATATTGAAGAAGCTGTTGATATCGCCCGAACGGGGCATTGCCTATACACAACTCTGGGTGCTCGTGGCGATTGTCACGACTCTCATTGTAGTCTGTCTTAGGAATAGCAATTTCTGGGAGCGCGTAACGCTACGCTGGGTAGCAATGTTTGGGATTCTAAGCCTATCGATCATGGTTTGGATGAATGCCTGCTTTAACGGCTGGCACGGTGGACTCACCTGCGGACCTCGTTACTTGGCTTCCGTCTTACCCGTAAGTGCGCTCCTAATTGCGCTCACCTACTCACGAATTCCAAGCTGGGTAAGGCAATTGTACGTGGTAACGCTGATTCCGTCGCTGCTACTATACATACTAGTATTTGGGTGCAAAGACGTGCTGGCGCCTGAATTACCACTACACGAATTCTATTTTACTTCAACGATTACCGCGAGCCCAGGGCCAAAGCTCTTTCGAATGTCGTTGATGTTGATAGGCATAGGTTGGGCGGCGTATCGCGCGTTTCAGAGTGTATCCAGAGCTCGAGATTTAGAGAATTCATTTAGTTGAGCGAGCGGATAGCAGATACTCTTGAAAAAGCTGTCAATCCGTTTCGGGGCTTTAGCTTTATCGGCCGTCGAGAACTACACCTTGCTCGCTGCGGCGTCTGACCGCTACGCGATGGACGAGAGTGATAGGTAAATCGTACTGACCAAGTTCACACATAGCCAAGTTTGCTGGCGATCTCGTTTACACGCGGCGGGAAAACACTCGCTGAATGGCGAGTTTGGCCAATTCACCTAGTACCTTGGGGTATTGAACGAGGTTCAATTTTGATCCGGCAGCATCAACCCACTGGGGCAACGGAAATTCGACACATTCCCGCTCAAGGTCAAAATGATGTTCCGAGTCCCGTGCATCATGCAACCGCTTGAGTAGTTCCACGTCGAAGGCCCAATTGAGCTCGAATGGGCGAAGAAATGCCGTAAGGAAGACAGGAGTTGCACGAAAGAGCTTTGCTCCGCATTGTGTGTCATAGACTGGAAACCCGAGGGAGAAAGCAGCCAACGTCGCGAAACCGCGCCCAATGTAATGGCGGAACGCGTGGCGCTCAATATTGCGACCCATAAGGCGGACTCGGGAACCCAGAACTAGTGAAACGCCGCGTGCATCTAGTTCACGAGCAAACAATTCGATGCAGTCGAGAGGTGTCGCCAAATCGGCATCCCAGTAGCCTACTAACTCGGCACCCAATTCATAGGCTTTCATCACACCCTGCCGTACGGCTTCCGCCTTACCGCAGTTGCGCAGCAAGTGGACGACATGCGCGCGCTGGCCCGCGCGCTGTTGAACACCATTCAAGATGTCTTCCGTGTCGTCCGAGCTGCCATCGTTGACGAACACGAATTCGAGATTTGGTTCGTTCTCCAGGGCATGTTCGAAGGCCTGGCAGTTGAGTCGCTTCGCTTCATTATAGCATGGCACCACGATTGCCGTTTTGCAGTTGAGTGCCATTTCGCCCGAGCAGCTTGAGTGAAGTACTGCGTTTGCACAAGCGCGAAGTAATGAAGGCTAAAGTAGCAAAACCATCGCATGAGATATACAACACTTGCATCGGCCATGGGGCCCATGACTCGATAAGAATTTTGCCGGTTATGATCAGAACTGGACAGGGACCAACCCCGCCACATAAAACCCATCCACTTCTTGTAAGAGGCATGTCTTCCCAGCCATTGAAGCCTTGAGACGATCAAAGTGATCCTTGTCCTTGAACACGTACAGCGCTCCGTTGCGCAGGTCACCGCGATTGAGTTCGTCGTCTATTTGCTGATGTTCCCTGGCAATTACCTTCGGATCGCTTCGGGCCTTGTAGGCAACGTTAATTCCGACCCGCAGCGGAGCCGCTTCGAGCCCTAGTGGTATGTAGTACAACGTATCCTCCGGCGGAAAGTACAAGATATTGTGATAGTGAGTGAGGGCCTTTCTCCAAAGCGCGGACTGCAACGGCGACTTGTACGCAGAGACAGTGTGGAAAATGGTCGCGTAGTGCTGCAGATATTGAGACAAATCTACCAGCCTGAAAATGTTAGCGCGGCGTGCACAATTCCGGAAAAGATAGCAACATTCCGCCTGAAAAGCGTTCGGCAACTGCGAATTGTCATCCAGAGGATTAGATAATAGGTCGGCCAAAAGAAGCGACCGGAAGAACGAAATATCTCACAATAGCGCAGCATCGACGAAGATAGCGGAATTGTAAACAATACCATTTTCCCGAACGAAACATGATTGGACACTGCAATCATAGTGAGGACTAGGACGACCATCGATAGCGGCAGCCAGACTTGAACTAGACGTCTATCGAATACATTTGATAGACCGCCCCTATTCGGGCCAGTAAATACCGAAATCAAGCGGCCGACAAGCGTTAGAGATAAAAGTAATAGAATCCCGAACCCCAAGTAGTTGTTGCCTTCATACTGTCCACCCGCGGCCAGGGCGACCGGCGATACAAACAGTGAATCGTAGGCTGATTGCTGCGGACCGCCCGTATAACCGGGGGCAAAGGGGGCTAGCAAGTTCATTGAAAAGTAATTGAAGTCCCCGGAGCCTCCCGCCCAGTTTGCGGTTGACACTACAAACGCACCCTCCACGTAAAGTACCGGAGGTAAGAGGAGCAGCGGCGCCAGTAATGCTAGAAACGTACGCACATTCCAGTGCGTCATGCTGAAGATACGTGACGCGCAGGCGCCCAGATATAGCAGGACGACCATAAAACAGAGGTATAGGTGAACGAGTCCACTAAGCAGGACAAGAGCCGTCCAGCATTTCAACCAAGATAGGCGTGGGTGTCGGAGCTCAAAAGATAGAGCGGATTGAACGCTCAGATAGAGAGCCGCCAGAATTAGCCAGTGAGCCGTGAGCGCGTCATGGCCGTTGGCGCGGAAAAGCATGGGCGGACTAAGAAGAAAAAAGCATGTTATTAGAATGCGAGGATAGATTTTAATTGTTACAAGCGAGGCCAAGAGCCAACCAAAGACGCCTTGCAACACGTAACATGTCAATAGCCACAAGCCTATGAATTGAAAAGGCTGCGGCAGCGCGAACCGAAACAACTTGAATAAGATTGACATCATTGGGATGGAATCGGTGAAAACTATGGAACTTCCATCAGGGGTTCCAAAGCCTTCGATCTTTCCAATCGGGAAATGCCACGCCTCGAAACGGAAGAAATTCCAGCCCGAAAAGTGCTGAGCCAGGTCACCATTGGTTAACCAGTCAATGTTGGTTGGATTAACAATTCTATAACCGAAAACAGTCAAGAAGAAGACCGCACCCATTGCGAGTCCCGTTAGGGGTGACTCGAAATAGGTTAAATGGCTGACTCTGCTATTCATATTTTACCCGATTACGCGACAGGGCACGTATCGCAAAGTCGCGAACTTGACGCGCCAAGAATGGCACAATCAATACCAAAGCCACACATATTCCAAATAGAAAGTAGACCCTGTCCCATGCAGCTAGAGTCCTGGGAACAATAAGCGGGTGAATAAGTGTCGAGAATTCCGGGACATACCAACACACTGACTCGTAGGCGACATTATGGGCCGTGCAGACCTCCGGGTACCCTTCATGAATGACACTGCCGTTGACGCCAACCCAAACACTCCAGATGATCGCCGAAACAGTCAGAAGTATGATGCCCACGTGCCGTCGCTCGCAATTGGTGATATGTCGCGCCAGTGCCAAACTCGCCGGCATGCACGCGACGAGTAAAAAGCGCGGCCCCCAAAACACCGAGCCACTCCAGGCCCACCACGACGCGTATACCAGCAACATGCCCCAGGAAAAGGCAATGCTCAGTTTGCCGAGCATTGCAACGACCGGTGCCCGCTTGTCGGGTGTTGACACGTAGCAAAGCAATAGCCCGGGTGCGAAGAACAATATCCCTTTGCCAAATGAAAACAGAAGGGACAAAACTCCTAATGGCAGCGGATAACTAAATCCTGGACGACCCGAGTACGGTAAGATAGTGGTAAAACCCAGGGCATCTCCTTCGTAGCCACTTCGAGTAGGTGACCCCCGCCTCCACCAGCACTCTAATGCGATGAGCATCCCACTTAGGATCACTGGCCAGGCCGCGTGGATCCAGCGGCGTGTTCTCAACACCCATAATCCATTGCAGAAGAGAAGCGCCAACATTGCGCTTGGCGTATTGACCACGGCTATGCACATGGCTAGACCTGCAATCGCGGGCCGATTAATCGCCAGCGCAGAAAAGCCCAAAATTGCAGCACAGGCCGTCAATACTTCGCCGTAAAATGCTTGAACGTGATTGCCGAACATTGAAGCCGCAAGCAGGATCAGAATTGTCCGGCGCAAAACAGGCGCCGCCAAATGCCGCCGTAGCAGTTTGAAGAACAAAATCAAAGTCACGTGAAGCACTACTACATTGAAATAGGAAGCGTACTCCCTTCCATGACCGGACAGCTTCCCCAACTCGTAAAGGGGCGCGGCCAAGAACGAATGCAAGATAGAATATTTTGCCGGTGATACTTTGCCCTTATCTATCAATTGGACGAGAGTGTCGTAACGAATGGCCCCATCACCCCAGATCTCATGCGGTGCGATGAACAATTGAAAGGCAGCGGCGGCGACCACCAGAGTCCACTCGAGCGCCACGAGCCATCTCGACTCCGCACCCCCCAATTGCTCAAAACGTGACAAAGCGAGTATACGCACGCCCGAAAGTTACATTAGTAAATTCAATATGCCAATACGATATTATCGCAGGCCCTCAGGAAACGTTAGACTACCGACGAAAAAACCATTACTTAAGCATCACCCTGAACTGTTTGCTCGAACGGCATAGGTTTAGAAGCACGTAGTCCATCAATGTGTTGCCGTTGAATGTTCCTTGCGGGGTTGATACTGGTACTTTTCCATCATGCGGCCTCACTCACAGTGAATCGCGTCCAAATGCCGCCACGGCCCCAAAGTGACCGGTTGCATTTCTTGCCGTTCCGGCCAAATATCGCGACGCCTCAGCGCAGGACGCATATTCTACTTGTCGCCGGTTTCGGAATATCGGCAAATTCCACCAATTGCCAGTTGCAATCGAGCGCCAGCCGGGACATGGTCGAGTCCTTGATACCAGGGACAACTATGAGAACACCAACGAACCTACTGGTAACCGGGGGCTGCGGTTTTATTGGTTCTGCATTCGTTCGCCGAATCTTGAATCGACCCGACTTTGCTGGAAATATTGTCAATTTGGATTTGTTAACTTATGCGGGCAACCCCAACAGCGTCGTCGGTCTTGTCAGTGAGGCTAGACACACTTTGGTGCGGGGCGACATTGCTAACAGCGCATTGGTCCTCGAACTCGTTGACAAACATCAAGTGGACACGATTGTCCACTTCGCGGCCGAAAGTCATGTCGATCGAAGTATTCTCGGGCCCCAGACATTCATTGAAACGAATGTGATCGGGACAATGAAATTACTCGAGGTCGTTCGCTCACGGCCGCACGTGCACTTTCACCACATCTCGACCGACGAGGTCTACGGCTCGCTCGGGCCGACGGGTTTATTTACGGAGCAGAGTCCGTATCAACCGCGATCCCCCTATGCTGCGTCCAAGGCCGCGTCGGATCACCTGGTGAGCGCTTGGGCGCATACCTATGGCATAAGCACCACGCTCTCCAATTGCAGCAACAACTATGGCCCGTTTCAGTTTCCGGAAAAACTAGTTCCCCTGATGATTTTGAACATGTTTGAAGGTAAATCTCTGCCTGTCTACGGAGACGGACAAAATATTCGTGACTGGCTTTATGTAGACGATCATGTAGATGCGGTGTGGGAAATAATCCGTAAAGGGGAAACCGGCTCTTTCTACAACGTCGGGGGCAATACGGAGCGGACGAATCTAGATTTGCTACACCAGTTGATTGAAATTGTTGGATCGGTTACCGGCGTTTCGGCTCTCAAACTTAGAGGTCTCATCAAGTACGTCGAAGATCGCCCGGGGCACGATCGCCGCTACGCAATTGATGCCACTAAAATCAAACGCGAACTGGGTTGGACACCCGCACATCAATTGGATGCGGGCCTAGAACAAACCGTCCGGTGGTACGTCAATAACAAGGATTGGATCGCCAATGTGCGAAGTGGCGACTACCTAGCGTGGATTGAAAAAAATTACGGTGCACGCGGTTAAGGCGCACAGTTGCTTGGGTTGGGTGCGCGTGTCTGCCGAGCACTGTTAGCGAGTGTGGGATCGCGGGGCAACACCCTGTGGCGAAAGGCGTGACCCGCTCCGCTGGAGCCGCTGGCCGAGGCGCGTGTGGGGGCGTTGTACGGCCTTCGTATGAGGGCCGTCGCAGCCCGCCCTCCATAAAGTGGTGCTTGAGTGCCACGCCCAAATCGGTCTATCATAGAAACATTCTAGATTGGGGCGGGGGCTCGTCTGCCCTCGCGCGAAGTTCGGACATTCGGGAAAAAGTGCCCTCCACTGTCAAAACGAGGAACCATGTCACCACTCATCGTCAAGACATTCCAGATTCAAGAGTATGAAATACCAAACAAGCGATTGGGCCGTCATGTGGCTCACGATCCGCGCTCATGGAATTTCCCCGCCCCAATGGCGCAGGAAATCGTGTCGGTCCGCCACAAACGGCTCGTTCCCATATTCAATCAAGGAACGCTCGGAAGTTGCACTGGGAATGCCGCAGCGGGCTGCGTGAGTACGGCCCCATTCAAGCGCAAGTGCAAGGAGGCCGACGCCGTCGAAATATACAAGGCGGCAACGAAACTCGATACTATTCCGGGTTCTTACCCGCCTAACGATACGGGTAGCTCTGGCCTGGCTGCGATGAAAGCAATGAAGGCCAAGGGTTGGATCAGCAGTTACTCTCACGCATTTGGTTTAACCAATGCGCTTCGAGCACTCGTTCTCCGACCCGGGATCACCGGAATGCATTGGCGCACTGGCTGTGACACGCCTGATGCACAGGGTGTAGTGCGCTACACTGGGTACATACGAGGCGGACATGAAATCGAATTGGTCGGGCTGGACGCGGACAAGAAACTCGTCTGGTTCGCCAATTCTTGGGGAATTAAATGGGGCCAAAAGGGGTACTTTGCCATGAGTTTCGAGGACTACGGTGCGGCACTTGCCGATCATGGCGATGCTACATTTGCAATGCCTTAGGGGCCGGGGGCGCCGACAACCAACGTAGTCAAGCACCTGCGCTTACAGCATTCCGAAAAACGTTAGACCACGACCAACCTTCCGTTAGACTGAAAAATGATCGAATCCTAGGCCAACGCGTTGGCGCTTTCCATCGATTGCATTGAGCCACACACCGTGGCCACGTTTCACACGGCCTATGCACTTGGCGAACACAGGGCGGCTTTTTGCTGGTCCAGTGGCGAGCAGCGCGTAATCTTCGCCGCCGAATAAAACCCAGTCCAGAACCGAATGCCCCAGGGCAATCGCAACTTGCCTGACGCGTGGCGCGGCTGCTTGCTCTAGCGCCCCCGACTCCAACTCAATTGCGACCTTACTGGCCTCGGCGATGTGAAGCGAATCGCCAGCTAGTCCGTCTGACACATCGATTGCCGAGTGGGCGAGTCCGTTTAGTCTGGCGCCCTCCGTAATCAAAGCGACCGGACGCCGCCATGCTTTCACACAAGACCGCATCGCTGATGTTTGGCTAGCTTCGGGAACCCGGCGCAAGATGGAGAGGCCTGCCGCGGCTGCCCCAATATCGCCCACCAGCCACACTTCGTCGCCGGGACGAGCTCCGCGACGCAATATTGGCTTTCGGACGTGTCCGAGTACGGTTGTATGGATGGATACCTCGGTAGCACGCGATAGATTGCCGCCGATCACCGGACAGCCTAGCGCTTTGCCCGCGCGGGCTTGTCCACGCGCTAGGCCGCGCCACAACGCAGTACCGGTGTCACCGGGCAGAGCCATCGAGGATAGTGCGGCAACAGGCCGAGCCCCCATTGCGGCAACATCACTGACGGCAGCCTGAAGGCTCCGCCAGCCAACATCTTCTGGGCGTAACCAATCCCAATTGAAGTGAACATCTTGCACACAAGCGTCTACGGTCCACACCCATTGGTTGTTAGTCGCTCGCAGCACTGCGGCGTCGTCTCCGATACCGAGCGATACGCCTTTGGCCCCTTTGGCATCCGAAAAAAGCTGCGCGAGCCATGCGATGCGTAGGAATTCTTCGCCCGGTAGCTCTTTAGAGATTAGCAGTTTTCGACGGCACACCGGGCAAGCTTAACGCGATAGGCCAGCACTTAGCCAGTCACTGGTTGCCAACTATCCAAAAAAACTCAGGCGCTTACAGGGTATTCTTACGACGAACACCGCACCGCGAGGAACATTCTCTCCAATATCGACAGTCCCGTCGTGTGCATCTACCAGCCGTTTGACGATCGATAGGCCCAGCCCCGTGCCTCCTTGCTCTCGAGTCGAGCTGGAATCAACCTGGTAAAACGCATCGAACACGCGGGCTCGCTCGCCTTCTGGAATGCCAATCCCCGTATCCGCGACGCGAACCTCGATCATAGGGCGCTTCACTCCGCGCAGTACTATGGCCGGGCCCTCTTCATCCGTCGGCAGTTCTACATGGGCGACCTGCGCTGAAAGCGTCACATGGCCTCCCGAGGGCGTAAACTTGATCGCGTTTTCCGTCAAATTCAAAAAGACTTGACGCAGCCGCGCCGCGTCACCCCAAAGCGTCGGCATGCCGGCATCGCCCGTCGCCGAAAGGATTACCCCCTTATTACGAGCGGTCGGTGTCAGGGTGTGAACGATATCCTTCAAGATCGGTAAGATTGGAGTGTCGAGCTTGTGCAGATTGAGGGTGCCGCTCTCGAGCTTGGTTAAATCGAGTAGCCCCTTTATGAGTTCGAGTAACTGTTCACCCTTGTCATGAATGGTGCCAATGAAGTCGCGCTGTTCATCGTTGATATCGCCTGCGATACCGGCTACCAACATTTCACTGTAGCCAATGATTGATGTCAGGGGTGTTCGCAATTCATGTGACACCGTTGCTAAGAAGTTGCTCTTGAGCCGGTCGAGCTCCTTGAGCCGCTCGTAAGCTGTCTGGAGCGTAGCTGACTTTTCGCTCAATTCCCTAAAGCTTTCTTGCACACTGGCAATGTGCATGTTGCTGGCCAAGAGAGCGCGGTGACCGCTAAATAGAATTAGCCCAAGCATTGAACGCAGGTGTAGCACTAGCCGGGTAATGCCCGCATCGTCGCTGCGCGAGAGCTCAGCCCAAAGTTGCCCTAAACGCTCGGTGGCCACCAATGGATCACACTTGCCCAAAGCTTCAGGGGGTGTTGCCTCCCACGGCAGCAAGTAAGGCCCTACAACGGCGCGTCCCAGGGGTTAACCGTCGTAGGTGAGTGCAATTACCGCATAACGCTCACCGGTCTCAACCAGCAACCGCAAGTCGCCGTCGCCCGCGGGAGCAGCCGATTTTACCTGCTCCACGGTCTCGCGTACCACGCGACGAGCGCCGGGCAACGTACCCAGATAGGCTTGCAGTGGTGACGCGGGACCGGCCTCCGAAAACAGTGCGCCGTCCGTGGCGAAAACCCGCAGCGGTACTGGCAAATAGCTCGTTCAAACTGTGCAGCAGGACGTCGAAGGATTCCCGACTGATCAGTTCTTGGATGCTGAACTTGGTGTCCAACGTCAATTCGTCAAGGCTTCGTGGAGGTCGATCGCTTTTCATAGCGACACCTCCCTGCGTATACTGCGTCCGCCGACTCGGCTATTCAAAACGTCCGCCAGAGTCCTTCGATCATTGAGTTTGCCCAGAACGTCTGCAAAGAAAACTGATGTCTCGAGCCCGAATTTCTCGGTAAACGCGTGTCTAAAATCCAAGGTCTGCCAAGTGAGATGCAACAATCCCACGAAAGTATCGACTACGCCTTGTCCTTTGGTGGCGACGGCCAAGTACACGGGTTCTTTGCCCTGCGTCGCCATCTCGGTTAGTTCGGCTTCCGTGCGTACGTTTGGCAAGTCGCGCTTGTTGAATTGAAGAACTAAGGGCAGCTGCTTGGTGCTCAAACCATTTTGCTTGAGATTCTCTCTCGAAATCGCGAAATGACTCTGCATTATGCTCAGTCTCGGCCTCGCGTGAATCAGCGACGAAAACTACACCGTCGGCTCCCTGCAATACCAACCGGCGTGTCGATGCATGAATGACTTGTCCGGGTACCGTAAAAACCTTGAGCCGGACACTTAGCCCCTTTTCGGAGCGGAACGTAAGCGGCAACAGATCGAAGAATAGCGTCCTGTCGTCGCGGGTCTCAAGCGTCATTAGCCTGCCCGTGGCTTCTGGAGAACTAGCTGCGTGCAGTGCCTGCAAATTGGTCGTCTTGCCGCTTAGTGCTGGTCCGTAGTAAACCAGTTTTATCGTCAGTTCACGCGCCGTGAAATCAAGCTGCATGGCGAAACGATCTCCTCAAACTGGCACTGCGGTTCGTCCGAACGCCACAGCCGTTGCGGCGAAACTAGCCTGAATCGGAACGGATACGGGCGTTACCAAACTACGCATAAACGAAGGAGTGAGAATACTCGAAATCAACAGGATGAGTCATGTCAGACCGACAGCAAATAGTGAACGGCGCGGAGCGTGAGAATATTAGACGAAAATAGCGCATCGGCCCGGCGCCCAGCGTTGTGCAGTTTATTGTTGCCCCTAAAGCGCCGCGAGAATCGAATGCCA
The DNA here is from genome assembly GCA_963819085.1 of uncultured delta proteobacterium. Lineage (GTDB taxonomy): Bacteria > Myxococcota_A > Polyangia > Polyangiales > Polyangiaceae > FEN-1139. The sequence goes on along the minus strand of CAWFUX010000026.1, from coordinate 203,744 downwards.
AAAGGAACGCCACACCGTGGCAAGCGAGGTGCGGCGATATTCGTCAGCAACAGCGAGGCTGTTCACTTCTTTGCTTGACATGTTCCGCCCAGGCGCGGCCTTGCTGAGCCTGCGTGGTCTTGGCGCTGCAGTTTCGGTTGCTGACATTCTCGCCGGCAGCTGACTTGACTGATTCACCGACTACTTGGCGAGCAAGCGCCAAGATGAACAAACCAGCCCCGTGAATCGATCGACTAACGTAGTGGCTTGGATCCTGAAGCAACTGCTCGCCTGACAATCTGACGATAGGCGACTCCTTGAGCAAACCGGGGTTTTTGCCTGACAAAATAGCGAGCCAGTGCCCAATCGATATTATTACGATTGCCGCAACGAGAATCAAGAAAAGCGCAGCAACAATGGCGTCGATACGCAAATTGAATTGTGTGCGCAGGACAACGACCGAGTGAGACGAAGTGAGACCGGGGCTCAGCTGTGACTCCAGGCTTCTGGCTGCCGATAGAAAGCCAATCTTTGGATTTGGACTAAATATCTTTTGCACCGCGGCGACGAACGTGACAGTGGTCACCCAGGCCAAGGGCAATACGGTGGCAATGCAGCTGCGAAGTTTCCCCATTTTTAGCAGCACCGTGGTTGCTAGACACAATGCAATAACGGCCAGCAGCTGATTGGCAATCCCAAATAGCGGCCACAAACTATTGATTCCGCCCAAGGGATCGATGACCCCTTGATAAAGGAAGTAGCCCCAACCTCCAACCAATAGAATGCTCGACACGAGATTGGCGCTCCACGAACGCGTGTCACCTAGCGACGGGTGAACCTGTTTGAGCGCTGCTTGAACCAAAAATCGACCGACACGGGTACCTGCATCCACGGTTGTGAGTATGAATAAGGCCTCGAACATAATCGCAAAATGGTACCAAATTGCCATCAAATGACGCCCGCCGATCACCGATGAAAACACGTTGGCCATCCCGACCGCTAAAGTCGGAGCCCCTCCGGCTCGACCGAGGAGAGTAGACTCCCCGAGGTCACGCGCCATGTTGATGAGGTTCGACGAGGTAACAGGAAAGCCCCAACCCGATATGATATCGGCGGCCTTGGCGGCATCGCTCGTTACCAACGCAGCTGGGCTGTTCATGGCAAAATAAACGCCGGGGTCGAGCGTGCAAGCGGCAACCAAAGCCATAATGGCAACGGTAGATTCGAGCAGCATGCTTCCGTAGCCAATTGCGCGAGCGTGGGTTTCACGCGAAATCAACTTGGGAGTAGTGCCTGACGCAATCAGAGAGTGAAAACCACTGATCGCCCCACAAGCGATCGTCACGAAGCAAAAAGGAAATATGTTGCCGGAAAATACCGGTCCGGTACCGTTGACAAACCGCGTTAGCGCGGGCATCTTCAGCGGCGGCACTACGATCAATATTCCGAGTATCAGCGCCGCAATCGTCCCGAGTTTCATGAAAGTAGAAAGGTAGTCACGGGGCGCAAGCAGCAGCCAGACAGGCAAGATCGAGGCACATAAGCCGTACAGGATTATGGCCCACGCCAGTGTCGTAGCGTCAAAGGTCAGCCAGCTCGACAGCGTTGGATTTTCGTGAAAATACCGCCCATACCACACACTCAGCAATAATAATCCAACGCCTATCGCAGAGATTTCAAGCACCCGTCCCGGACGAATGAATCGCAAATAGATGCCCATGAAGACTGCGATTGGAAGTGTTGCAGCAATAGTGAATGTTCCCCAGGGGCTGTGTGCGAGTGCCTTGACGATGACCAGCCCGAGTACGGCAATCAGGATAATCAGGATACTCACAATGGCTATCAGAGATAAGATGCCCGCGAATGACCCAATCTCGTCATTGACCATCTCGCCCAGGGACTTGCCATCGCGTCGCATTGAGGCGACGAGAATCATGAAATCTTGAACTGCGCCCGCCAGAACGACACCGATCAGCAACCAAAGAACCGACGGCAGATAGCCGAATTGCGCGGCAAGCACCGGACCCACTAAAGGCCCCGGTCCGCTGATAGCCGCAAAGTGATGACCAAATACTATCCACTTATTGGTCCGGACGAAATCTCGGCCGTCTTCGTGTATCTCGCAGGGAGTAGCGCGTCGATCGTCGAGCGTCAAAACCCGTGCAGCTATCCATTTGGAGTAAAACCTATAGCTGCACGCAAATGTACACAGTGCGGCCGTAAGAATCCACGCGGCGCTGAGCGGTTCACCTCGATGTACCGCCACGACCACATAGGCTAGTGCGCCCACCGCAGTGACGGCGACCCACAGGAACAATCTTGCAGCTTGCTTCACAAACTGAGTCCTTGCATGGTTCGGCTTACTTCGTCAATATGCTCATTGCCGCGACAATTCGGGGGCAGAACGCCCTCGGAGATTGGCAAATGTTCCAGTTCAAATGAGCTCCGCACGGTTGGGACAATTTGCACCGATTAGGGAGACTGGTAGGCTGAACTCAATGGCAGTCACTTTCGAGCCCAAGCGCCGGTTGCGACTGCCCTCTGGCGATCTACCCGAGCCTAAAGCTGTACACTCACGTAGTTGGCTGCCTTACGCGCTGGTGGTTTGGTTGCTAGTAGTGGTTGCTGGACACGGGATTCTCTATGGGTGGTTACCCTTATTCACTCGTGCTGCCTCGCCAAGCACGAGCGCTACGCCAAATTCTCCAATTGCTTTGCCAGATGATTCAGCCCCGCCAGTTATTCCCGTGCAAGCCGTGGAACCCACTGTTGCGTCCGCGACGGTAAGGTCTCCCGCTCACGCGATTCAGCCAACATCAATCGACCCGGACAACCTGCCCTCTTGTGAGGCGGTCGCTAATGTGGAACCGAGTGCCGCTGAATACGGTGACCCTCTCCCCGTCGATCTCTCACGTTCGCCCTTTGGTGCGTTGCTGGACAATCGAGTTTGGACCAAACCCTGCCGAGCAGCGCACCCGATTCGTGTTCACCTTTGTGTGGCAGTGAAGGCAGGTGAACTACTCGGTGCAACCGCAACGACGGATCCCGATGACGCGTCAACCGAACGTTGTATCATTCGAGCAGCTTCCAAACTCATCTTGGAGCCCAATTCCGTCTTGCGCAAAGTCCACATAACCATCGACCTTCCGTCTGACCGCGCGCGGCAATAGCAAACGCACGCAGCAACGTTTAGCGGCTGATGGCGTCTTCTGGTCAGATTTTGACAAGCAACGTAAATAGTCCCGTTAAAGGCGACTCACAAACCGGCACATTCAGGATCACTCAGTAACGCAGTGAGCGTCGATGCAAGGCGCCCTGCTTGGTAACCATCGATAATGCGGTGATCGAGTGTAGCAGTTAGTGGCAAAATAGTACGAACGACCACATTGCCGTTGACTACGACAGCGCGCTGCTCGGCGCGACCGATGCCGATGAGGCAACTCAGCCGCATGCATGGTACCAACGGCGCAAAGCCATACCGTATCCCGAACATGCCCATGCTCGAGACAATTGCTCCGCCGAATGTATCTCGCGGGACGCCCAATTTCGACAAGTCTAAGTTGAAACCATATTGCAGCAGCGTCACGGCGGATAAGCCAACTCGAGCGACAAGACCTGGAAACGCTCGCATGGCAGCCTTTAGTGGTCCCATTGCGTCGTCCCTACCATTCTTCAAGGGCGCCAATTTTTCCCGTAGCGCCAACGCAATTTCGTGCACTTTCAGAGTGTCTGCCTGCGCGATTTTGATGCCACTGAGATCGGCTGCGCGGTTGTGATTTCGGTCGGAGTCTTCCCGTTGTGTTGCTACTAAGACGAACACGTCCACGTCGCGTCGCTGGTAGGTGCGTCCCAACCTTACATATGCGTTGCACTCTGGGTGCCGCCTCAGTGTCAGCGCAACCGCACGCGTAACTAAGTGTGTCAGCGTCAATTTCACGCCGGACTCAAGTTCACGACGCTTCAAGAACGGTAACGCTTCCGATACGTCTACGTCAATGATTCCATAGATGCTCGGGTCACGAGGACTGCCCCACACCAGGGGTGCAATCTGGCGCCAGGGGCTCGTATGCCGAACAAAATGACCGGGAACGTTTCGCATTATTGGGTCAGAGTATTGGGCTGTTGACCTAGCAGCTCAATAAACTTCGACTTCGTTCAAATGCAGAAAGTTCGCTGACATGTTGGTCAATCGCACGTAGCGGGCCTTCGTAGGGAAGAAGGTCGCCGTCCATTCTGGATCAAACGGCTCGTTCCTTTCAGCGACTTTCTTATACTGATTTCCGTCTACGCTGACCTCGATTTTGAGGGGCGCGGCCCGATCTTGACAGCAGTCGGTACGATTGTAGACAACAACCTTCGAGATGCTGTGCGCTTCACCCAGATCGATCGTTGCATTCTGGTTAGCGCCCTCCTGGGTGTGTATGCCCAACTCGGCCCGATTGCCATCGACAAGCTGGCTCGGATCTTTGCCCCAGGTGGCATGCATCGAAGAAACCGTGACCTTCTGGTGCAAAGCGAGATTCGGACGCGGGCGGTCGCTGTACATTTGCCATAGGCCGCCGATGCCAAGTACCACGACTATTGCAACCCCCGAAATCTTTGACCAACGCTTGAACAGCACATTTTGAACGCGATTTGCATCCACTTCAAATTGTGCCGACAAACTCTTTGCCAGGTCAGTCATTGTAGTCAGAGTATCTTTTCGCTTTTCCTCCGATTGCTGGGCGAGCAATGTTTCTCCTTGTGGGCCGAGGATCGAGACGAAGAGTTCACGTTGATTAATAGATAACTCCGACACGAGAGCCGCGGCCGCCGGATGCTCGACGTATTGCTGCCAACACTCGACGCCCGAGGCAGTCTGGCTCACTTCAATACCTAACTTCGCAAGATAAATCCGGGTCAGTAACACGACCGTTGCACGAACCAATAACAGCGCCGACCCGAGACCCTCCCCCGATTCTCCCAAGGTTCTTGCGTCATTGGCTGCCGCTCGCGCAAGCAAGTATTCTTCCCAACCGACCTTACCTGGTCCATAGCCGTCGCGAATTGCCGCGGCCATTTGCTTGTCCATCCAAAAGAAGTGCTTCAATCTCAAGAATGCGTTCTGGCGGCCTTCCGATGCACTGTCCTTGCCGTCGCGTTGATTTGCTTCAGTTTCAGTTGAGTTGGTCATGGTTCTAATTGCTCCCCTACCTAGTCATTGGCGAGTAGTGCGTTTCTCTTGGAATGACAGGGCCAATCGCTAGTGTTTCCCAATTGCCGGTCAGGCAGCTGAAGCAGGGTTCCCCACACAGCAATTTTATGGCAGACTATAGCTGGGCAAGCCCAGCGATTCAAGTTATTCACAGTGAGCGTAAATAGCTCGAGTTGCCCCAGACGTCTACCAAAACGAATTGAATTCGCGCGCCCGCCCAAGTTACCGGTCCCCTTGCGGGACCCATTCTCTGGTCGTGAGCCATCCCGAGGACCTCGAGCACGGATTTCGGGCCAATCGAGGCCAAATCAAAGATGCGCGGGGCGAGGGCTTGGTCGCTTAGCGCCCTCCTATTCACTCAGAGGCAGCTGCTCGAGATTGAAGCGTGCTTGCGTCCGCGTCTCTAGTTCAGGGGGTGGCTTAGCCGTAGCGTCGAATTTGCAGCTTATGGCCTGCGCATCGACCTTTTCTTCACCCTTGGTTCGTCGTGTGAAAAAACTCCAAGCGTGGCCAAGATCACCGAGCTGTACGATTGCGTGCACGGGCGTCGTACCTGGAAGAGTTGCGGCCCATAGTGCGTCCAGGCATGCCCGGGTGGGCGAGGCGTACATGATTGCGTAATTGGTTACGAGCCAACGCACTTGATTGTCCGATTCTCGCACTCCAATCGCGCGCGCAGCGGCGGGCAACAATGGCACGACGAAGCGTGACAGCTCGCGCCGATCACGTGAATTGCACGCCGCTGGCGGCTCGCTGAACGATGCCGGAAGTGGCAGTGGGAAACCTGCTCCGAGTGGGCCCAAATTGCCTGGCAAACTGAGCGCGCTCAGGGATTGCAATTGATGACCGCGTGCCGCCGTGCCCAAAACCAAAACGGGACTATTGCCACCCCAGTAAATGTTTGCCTGATCTCGGATTCGCCAGAGTTCCGTGCGGATTGGCGACAGTTCGAGCGACAAACTTCCACGGGTCACTCTTGGCAGCCAGTGATTTCCGCGCTTGGAGCAACACCGAGCCCGTCTCGTCGAACGCAAAAGCATTCCAAGCGTCCGAATCCTTCGTCAGTTTTTGAGCACGGACTCGCTCCACTGGCCACGAAAGTGGCGCGATTGTGGTTGTTCCGTTGACTGTAACGTAAGAGTTCTCCAAACGATTCAAGTCGTCCGCGTGGGCGTTGACGAATACTCCTTCACCGGACACGGTAAGCTGTGCTGGCAGCAGGCGACGTGCGCGCTGCCCGCTGTAAACGTAAGTATCGGCTTCATTCATGGGCACAGCGTCACGGAACCGTGCGTGTGCCCAATTGCTTTGCTTGAATCTGATCCAAGCCAGTTGCAAATCACCGAGGGGTTCACCGACTCTCGGTAGCTCCGTTGAGCGCAAGAAGGCGAGCCCGGCATCGTTGAAGTTTATCGCGATCCCGGCGCGCTCGGCGTGATTAGCCGGGCCAAATGCCGACAATTGCTCAACGACGGAACGTCCGCGGATTGCTCGGTACACGCCCGCACTTCCTTTCGACCAATCAAGCCAGGGACTGTACCAAAGTAGCTCAGCCAGGCTCACTTGTTCCGGCACTGGTTCGTGCGTCAAAGTCAGACTACCGTGTGCAGTTCGGGCATCGGCCTGACACACGAGCGGGGTCCGAAACATCACGCGTTCGGTCTCTGGCTCGAAACTCGGATCGAGTGCTTCAGAATTGCCAGCAATGTCGAGGGTAGCGTTGCCGCGACCGCCCCAGCCAACTCGCGTAAATCGTTCGCCAATAAGACATCCACCCGAAGTGCAAGTCACCGGGCAACTGAGATCCGTCAAGCAAGCGGCCGCTGGCAGGTGTCCGACGAGTTCGAAGGAAGCGCCACGATTCAGACTTTCGTAAACAGCGCGCTCACTCAATGAGACAGCCAAGATGCGTGCACCCATGGCGTCCACGCGCGAGACTCCGGGTGGCGCCAACGTAGTTGCGACGAGGTGGCCACGATCATCGAAATTGGCAACGATGGGTGCATCGCCGTCTCGAAGCACCAACGAAAGGCTGCGATCCTCACTAAACTTCGCGGACAACACCGCGCGCGTTTCCCGTCGCACCAACTCCGGCTTCGCACGAGGACCCGACGGAATTGCGCCGTTCGTGATAGGCAAAGCGTCTATCGAATGGGCGCTAAATGTACTTCCTGCATCGTTCGACAAATAAAGTAACCAAGGCTTCGTTATGTCGGCTCGGCTGATGAAGGCGACGAGCTGGCCGTCTCTGGATGTAGCTATCGGTCGCGCCGTAACGTGTGCACCCGGAGCTGCGACTGGCTCCATTCTGAGGGCTAGCCTCCCATTGGGAAGCGGCTCCGACAATTTGATGTCAATGGCGGACTTGGGGATGCAATCCCGAACCACTTTGGTATTGACTAAAGTGCGAGCCAATCCTGGTTCGACCCCACGTTGAGAATCCGAGGGCGCGCAAAGCCCGGTCGCAACAAAATGACGGCCACTGATTGCAGCCAAGTGAATATCGTTGAAACGACCCAGGACGCTTCCGGGCAACTCGACGAAGTTTAGTGCCTTGTCGTCCGATCGTAAGAACGTCAACCCGCTGCCATCGTCTTTCGGATTGTCAAGGCGACAGACTGCCAAGCAAAACTGGCCCGACATGGCCAGACGAATTGCCGCACACCCGTCAAGTCCACTCGTTTTGGCGAACGTGAGCGGCTTATCGATAGCACCGACACCCACTCGCCATCCGTCGTCGAACTTTCTGAGCTCAATCACCTGCGATGCCAGCTCCGCGGCGCGTCCTTCGACGAGAGCCTGTGCCTCTAAGAAGAGAGCAGGCTTGTAATTCAGTCGGATTACCTGCCCACGCGCTTCCTTTGCGTCCCGAATCGATAACCCTTCAATAGGGCGCGTGACCTGTGGAAGCAGCGCCGTAATGTCAAAGGTGTCGGCACCACTCAACGTCACGTGCGTGGCCCCGACGGGATTGACTTCAAGCGCATCCCAACTGAGCCCCCGATTGTGCGTACTCCAGACGCGTTCGGGCAAGCTCAGCGCCAAACCCTTTCCAGATGGGCTAATTGCGAAATCAAAAACCGGAGCCGAAAGTGACAGCCGCGCGCCGCTGAGGTCATTCCAGGCTCCGCTCCAGAACTCGCCGTCACTCGTAATGCCGTACCATTGCCCGGCGGCGACCGCATATTGTACATATTTTTGGGGTGGACGTCGCGCGGACGTAAACGGTCCGAGCGGTGTTTCAGCCGAAAACCGGTCGCCGTGGACTCCAACGAAAACCCAATGGTTAGCATCAGCTGGGACCGCGCTCACCAGTGTCTCAGGTGCTAGGTACGGTGAGGCTATTGCGCCGCCGGGGTCGTCGAGCCAGCGTTCACCTATTGCGCCGACGCATAGCCGCGACGAGCCGCTGAGCGCTACGCAAGTCTCGAGCTGTGTTGGATTCGCGAAGCGCGCCGTCCAGGAGGGTGGGGCAAGTTCTGACTTCGTTTGCCTGGGGATATCGGGTTGCGTCGGCAGCGACGTCGGTGTTTGTCTTGGGCTGCACTGTGTACCCGTGACGCAAAAACAAAATAAAGTCGGCACCCACCACCGACCACGGTAACTCCCCATGTTCGAAGAGCTCCGCTGGGATGGCTGATTGGTTTTCGTTGCGGCCACCGCACCTTGGCCTGCTACGAAGCCTATTGCCCGATCAATTCGACGAGCTTTTGTTTCGTCGTCAGCCCCACATGCTGAGCGGAACGTTGCCCTTGCTTGAACACCATGATTGTCGGCACACCACGAACACCGTATTTGCCGGCGGTGGCTGGCGCGTCATCGACGTCGAGCTTGCCCACGCGAGCCTTACCGTCGAGCTCATTTGCCAATTGCTCGATGATGGGTGCAAGCGCCTTGCACGGACCACACCAGGTTGCCGTGAAGTCCACAATCACCGGTACGTCCGACTTGAGAACCTCCTGGTCGAAATTGTCGTCATTGAACACGCGTACTTTGGCGGAAGCCATGTCAATTGCCTCGTTTCTGAGTCCAGCAACGCACCCGTCGGGCGAATCGTGATTAGCGCAACATAACGCGGCTTAACAATCGAGCAACCCCCCATTTTGCGTGCAGCCGTGCTACGTCGGCCGAGTGCGCAGGGAAAGCGACGGCGTTAGTGATATTTCGGCCGCCCACCGGGACGACAAGCCCTGGACTAAAGGTTGGAGCACCGAAGGCTTGATTTCAGTCCTTGAGCCATTGGTGCTCGAGCAACGTCGCTTGCGAATTTTGGCGGTCATTCGGGAACGTACGGACAATGTCACTGTAGCGATGGATGCGCCCCACGACCCGCATAACGGAGCTGCGGTCCTTCGCACCTGCGACGCCTTCGGGATTCAACAAGTCCATGTGGTCGAGCGGCTCGAGCCGTTTCTTTTCGTACGCAAGGTGTCCCTCGGAACCGAGCGCTGGGTCGAAGTCAATCGACATACAACTCAGGAATCGGCAATCGCCCAGCTTCAAAGTGGCGGCTATTCAATCGTGACGGCCTGCGCGGACGGCGAACTCGTTCCCGATGACTTGGCCCAATTCGAACGTTTTGCGCTGATAATGGGCAACGAACGCGATGGTGTCAGCGAAGCGTTTCTTCGCGCCTCAGCCCATCGGGTCAAAATTCCCATGCGTGGCTTCGTAGAAAGTCTCAACATGAGCGTCTCCACCGCTATTTTGCTGCATGCCGCCATGGCCAAGCGCAAGGGTGATCTCCCTGAATCGCGCCAGCGTGAAATCTATGCGCGCGGTTTGGTTCGAACTGTGGTGCGAGTGCGGGATGTACTTTCGAACTTGAGCCCACGATGACGCATAACGTGGGTAATTGTGGATTGTTGGCGCGGTTCTTACAGCCGGTTGACAGGGGTATTGCCCTATCGATAGACTCAAAATCACTGTGCCTAGGTCTCGGTTGCATTGGAAAGTACTCGCAGATGCCTCGAATCGTTGTTCGATACTTCGGCAAAGCATCTACGCGCGCATAGCAATCGCCGCCGCCTTTGCTTTGGCGCTGTGCACTTGCAAAGGCGAGTTCTCGGGCCCTTACCCATGCGAGACCGGCTACGCGAGTTGCGTAAACCCCGGGGATAATCAGTGCGAAACGGACATTACCGCCGATGCCGCCCACTGCGGAGTTTGCGGCAATGCTTGCGACGTGGGTGCCGTGTGCCTGGATTCTGTCTGCTCCGGGGGCGCGGTGAAGCTGGCAAGCCTTCAAAACGGTTCGGTGCCGAGCATCGCCGTGAATAGCACTGGCGTGTACTGGGCTTCATCCGGTGACGACCAGATCACGACGGTTACGCTCACCGGCGGAGCACTCCAACCTGCAGCGACTGGTGTAACGAGCTGCGGCAACTCGGGTATCCCATTTGGCCTTGACGATAACAATCTCTACTATTGGTCGAATAGTTTGCCTTGTACGAGCGGCGGTTGCGGCACTTCCGGGCTTGCCGATTCGACAATACCGGGTGGCACTGTCTCATCGGTGGCTTCTGGTGCACAGATAGCTAACGTCGGTTGCCCGTCCGCGATGGCGATTGATGGTTCACGCGTCTACTGGTTGGGAAGCCAAGGCAGCAATACGATGCTCATGAGTGCCACGCGGACGGGCGGAGTGGTTTCTACTCTATCGACGATATTCGGAGGAGGTTCTGTCGGAAACACGTTGGTCGTTACGCGCTCGGAAGCTCTTTTCGTCAGTTCACAAAATGGTCCGGCGGAGCTAGACGGTGTGAACCTGTCAAACCCAACGCCTAGTCCAACCATAATATCGACGGAAATTAATGGTCAATCATATGGTATAAGCATTTTTGCTGCCAACGACAACTACCTATTTCTGTCATCCAGTGGCTGTCCTTGTAACAACAATCAAAGCAACAATGGTGGCATACTGCCAACTGGCAGAATCGACAGGTTTGCGCTGGACGGTAGCGGCGGCACCCACCTGGCCCAGTTCACGGGCGTGGTCAATGCCATGACCCTCGACGCGAGTTTCGTATACCTGTCAACTGACACGACCGTATGGAAGGTGCCAATTGCCGGTGGAGTTGCCAAAAGGATCGCAGGCAATTTGGCTGACGGAGCCACCCCCTTTCAGTGTGACGGGTCTTGCTACATTCCGAACGACAGTTCCAAGTTATCGATCACCGTCGATGCCAAGAACGTGTACATCGCTGACGTCTCGCCGGGCGTAAACGCGATTCTTAGGGTTAGCAAATAGCCATGCCCACGCTCGAAAATGCCCCGGTATCGGAAGGTGAGATTCTCGACGGCAAGTATCGCGTTGACCGTGTCATCGGGGTAGGTGGCATGGGGGTAGTCGTGGCGGCGACCCACGTGCAATTGCAGACTCAGGTCGCGTTGAAGTTTCTATTGCCGGAGGTTCTAAGCAGTCCGCAAATCGTCGAACGCTTCGTGCGCGAAGCGCGCGCGGCGGTGCGGATACAAAGCGAACACGTGGCACGGGTGAGTGATGTTGGCACGCTTTCGAGCGGTGCTCCGTACATGGTCATGGAGTACCTCGAGGGTCAGGATCTAGCGGATGTTCTATCGAAGAATGGGCCCTTGCCAGTTGCCCAAACCGTGGGCTACGTCCTGCAAGCCTGCGAAGCAGTTGCCGAGGCTCACGCGCTTGGAATAGTCCACCGCGATCTGAAGCCGGCCAATTTGTTCCTCGTTCAACGGAGCCGTCGCGAACCAACTATCAAGGTTTTGGATTTCGGTATCTCGAAATCGGCGGACTCCGAGTCGCTCGGACTTACGAAGACCTCGGCAATCATGGGGTCACCGTATTACATGTCTCCGGAGCAAATGCGTTCAGCGCGTGACGCGGACACGCGTTCGGATATATGGGCGCTTGGCATCATTCTATACGAGCTCTTGACCGGCGTGCCGCCATTTCAGGGTGATACCATCACGGAGATCGTTGTCCTGGTCACTCAGGGCAATGTGCCGCCGATTCGCGAGCTGCGTCCGGATGTTCCCGTGGGGCTCGACGATATCATTGCTCGTTGTCTCAAGAGAGAGCCGCAACAACGGTACGCGGATATTGTTGAACTGGCCAAGGCACTCGTGCCCTTCGGCCCGCCGAGAAGCGACGTCGCGCTCGAGAAAATCTCGCGTATCTTGGGTACCGCGACGTCAGCTCGACCCGAGGGTTCTGCGCAAGCAAACGCGATTGGTGGCTCCGCGAATTTACCAATTGCCCAGGCAACTGCGGCAGCCTGGGCGAATTCACGGAGCGATTCACGGGCCAATCGCAGCCTGCCGCTCCTGATTGGAATCGGCGTAGTGCTTCTCATGGCAATCTCGATATTGGCATGGCGCCACGGCGCCAGTTCTAACGCGAGCGCTTCTGCCAGCATGCCGGTAGCATCCGTCGCTGCCACACCCTCCAGCACGACACAGTCCGCAGCTGGACTTGCAGGTGCATCTGCCGATGCGCCCCTAGCATTGGCCAGCGCCAAGGCAGATTCACCGGTGGCATTGGCAGCGAGTTCGGAATCTCCCGTGAATGCTTCGGCATTGCCGCCCAAAAAGACCCCTGTGAAAGCATTGTCAGCATCCAATTCGAAGTCGACCAAGCCCACGGCTCCGCTAGCACCTGCGCCCCCTAGTCGCGGTTTGAGCATGGGGATGAAGGAATGAGATCGATGATGCGTATGCCCGTCTTTTCGCGCGGTCGGTGGCTTTCGTTGGCTATAGCTATGCTCGGGGTAGCCCCCGCAATTGCGGTATCGAGGCCGGCTTACGCACAGGCTGGCAAGGAAGCACGCGTGACGGCTAAGAAGTCCCTAGCACAATCCCTCACGGGGCCTGCCAAGGCCGACTTTGACGCTGCCAAACTGCTCGCGAACGATGGGGACTTCGCATCCGCTCTAATTAAGTTTCAAAGTGCCTACGACAATTCTAAGGATCCGCGCCTTTTGTGGAATGTGGCGTTCTGTCACAAGAACCTACGCCACTATGCCAAGGTTCTTGTCACATTGAAGCGGTATTTGGACGAGGGCGGCACTGTTCTGACCGCGAACGACAAGAAGGAAGCCCAGGATTTGATGGCTCTGATTGAACCATTCACGACTCGGGCAACCTTTCGGGTCAACGAGGCAGGGGCTGCCATCACGGTTGACGACGAGTTGCTTGGGACATCGCCGCTCCCGGCACCGGCACTCCTTGACATTGGGGAGCGACGGATTCGAGTCGTGAAGGACGGTTTTCGAAGTTTTGAAAAGGCCCTCCCGGTGGGCGGTAACAACGAAGTCAACGTTGACGTTACTCTGGAAAAAGAGGTTCACGAGGGCAGGCTTATTATCAACGCGCCGTCAAATGCCACGATATTCGTCGATGACAAGCAGACTGGTGCGCAAAAACTCGAGCTTACACTGCTCAGCGGCGGTCATCAAATTCGAGTCACGGCCCCGGGGATGCACACATTTCAAACGGAAGTGGTCATCAAGGACAAAGAAACGCGCTCACTCGAAGTCGCGCTCGAGCCGTTGGCCCCTGCCGAAAAGCCCAAGCTGCGCGTCGCGGTTGGCTGCTCCGACACTGAGCCCAAGGCACCGGAAGAAGGGCTCATTCTATACCTCGACGGCCCAGATGTGCTTGCGCCAAGCTTGGTTAAGCGGCAATGGAACGAAGACCAGAAGAGGAATGTCGTTCAGGAAGTAGAGTACGCGATATCACCGGGTGTGCATCGGGTGCGAGTGGTGATCACGGATTGTCGACCCATCGACGTCAATTTGAATGTGGATGCCCGAGCGGGCGCGCGGATTGACGGTGCGCTCGAATCCGACAGGTTCGTGCTCGTCCGAGGGCCACTCGGTAGCCCGGGTTGGTTTCGATTGGCGCTAGGCCTGTGGATGCCCGGCGGTACCGTCCAAAACAAGGTACCCGAGACTTACAGCGGTAGTGTTTCTCAAGTCATCGGGACTGCATTCGAGGCTGGCCTGTTGAGTCGATGGTTTGGTGCGTACGTGAACGCCGCCTACGGCAAGGGCTCATTTCGTCGAGAAACGTTCAATACGCATTACGCACTGCCCGACAAGGCCAGCGTTACTTGGGACCAATTCGCGTTGCGGTTCGGGCCGCGATTCCCGTTCCATAGCGTTGCACTCGGATTTGGCGTCAGCTTTGGGGTTCAGGAGCTGGACCTCGACCAAGTGCGGACCGGTCACAAATCGGGCGTCGCGGGCACTTTCGGGCAACTCGATGTGCAGCCCCTCTGTGACTTTGGCCTATTCGCATTGGGGCAAGCCGAAAAGCCCCTCAACGACGACCGCTTTTTCGGCGCGATGCAAGTCGGCATTTACTTTCAACCCAATGTAAAGTGTCGCAAGGAACGTTCAACGAAGGTTGGGCTAACCGCTAAAGTTCCTTGAGCAACATAGCTCGGGCGCACCCCTTCGTACGGGCGCACTCCGTCCCGGCTGGGCCGTGTTGTTCATCGGCCCCACGATGATTCCGTGCCGCAATAGCCAGATTGGCCTGCTATGTCTAAATTCGCTGCAGGATTCACCGGGCCTGATGCCGAATCGGGAACCCAAACCCCCAATTGCACGATAGTCGGGTGCGTACCCGTGCGATAAAATGCTGATCGCCTTACGATCATTGAGCTAAGCATGAGCATCGCCAGGCGAGAAGCGAATGACGGTCGCACTGTCGCGCATAAATTCATTGCGCCCGATCTTGCGGGCCCAATTACTGGCGGCACCGTCTACAACGGCCAACTCTTGAAGGCTCTGTTAGAGTTGGGGTTGAATGCTTGTCGGCTCGACGCGGACCGCGTCCGTGATGCGCTACTTGACCGAAGTCCTTGTCATCTCTGGGTCGATTCTCTGTATTTAGATGAATTGCCCGCGATCCGCAGCGATTGCAGAAGCAATCACACGATTGGCCTTCTCGCCCACTATTTGCCGTCTTTGGTGCTAAAGGGCGCTGCTGTGCAGCGTGAGGATCTGAGCCCCGAGGAGCAACGAGCCCTAGATGTTGCAGATGTATTTCTTGTGACGAGCCGGTTCATGCGAGATACGCTTTCTAAGCTATCAAACACAAAACGACCCATGCTCGTTGTAGAACCGGGATGCGTCGCTCCAAGGCGCGGTTTCCGAGTGCCAGGGGGCGCCGCGTTGTCGGCAATTCTGATTGCGAATCTAACGCCTGGTAAAGGCATCGAGCCATTTCTGTGCGAATTGGCCGATCAGCTGCGCCCGAGTGATAATTTTCTATTGAAGATTGTTGGTAGTTCGGACCTGGACAAACCCTATGCGCTTGCATGCGAACGAGTTGCCCATGCGCACCCTCAGCTGTCACGATGCGTCGTCTTCTGCGGAGCCCGTTCTCCTTTGGCGGTGGGGGAAGAAATCTCCAAGAGCAATCTGTTGGTGTCCGCCTCGGTAATGGAGACATTTGGAATGGCGCTTTCCGAGGCCAGAACGATTGGGGTGCCCATCTTGGCTCACGCAGGAGGAAATGTCAGCGCGCATGTCGAAAATAAGGCAGGGGGCGAACTCGTTGAGAGTCACAGGCACCTTGCGCGTAGCTTCTTGGATTTGTGTAGAAATCGATGGGCGCTGATAAAGCGATTGAAAGCCGCCAGTCAGTTCAAAACGCCGCAGCGAGCTTGGAGCGAAGCCGCGAATGACTACGTTACTCAGATCCCACGCCTCGAAAGGTCGATGCGGGTCCAAGTCCAATAGAATGAGCGGGCAAAGGAAATGCTCACCAAAATTGTGCCAAGGGTTGCCGATAGGGCTCCGAAGCGATTCGGAAAACAAACCGCAAATGCTAGCCCTATTGCGAGAAAGGAAAATGCGACGCGTCCAAACCCCGAACGTGGCTGGCTTGTGCCCGGCGGTGCGAGCATCGCGACCAACACGTAAATGTAGCGCAGCAATCCCGAAGTTAAGATCCAGATCCCTAGAGTGCCCCTGTGCCAAAGCTCTTGAGAAATTACTAGAATCAGGAGAGCATCAGTCTCCATATCAAAGTGAGCGCCAAATGCCGACGCGCATCCCAGGCGCCGAGCTAACCAGCCATCGAAGCCATCCAGTAGCAAGATCCCGATAATCAAACTTGCGTAAAGAAGGCCAGGCGTTTCATGCAAACCATACGCACAGCAGAGCACTATCAGGAGTCTAAACGCGGTTATCCCGTTGGCCCAACCGAAGTTGGAGTTGGGCGTCCATTGTGACCGACTGAGCCAGATTAGACCTACAAACGAAACCAGCGCTGATAGTGCGATAGGTTTGGAATTACCAACCACTTTCCCAATCCCGATTGCCACCAGCATTGCGACTGCGTGAACACGACTCCAATTCTCAAGGCGCCGGTCTATTGGGAGGGCACTTGACGCCTTACCACTCGACGCGCTCTGTGGATTCGGGGATTCATCATTGGCGACATCGGATCGCGGGCTCGCCCAACCGGTGGCGGTCTGATTTCTATAGAGCGCGTTCATAGCCGGCGTAGGCAACGGGCGATTCTCTAACAATGACATTTACGATGCCCCCCGAAACGGGTTGCTGATCGACTTCCAATTGCCCAATGCGATCGACGACCTGATCTGCGACGTGCTCCGCGACGCGTTCCGTAGTTGTTATCTTGCCGGCAAACGCGGGATGCTCGTCGAGGTTGAAGAAGTCGAATTGATCGAGAATTGAGCGAAAAGTTACTCGAAGTAACCCAATATCCATTACAACGTTGTGCCTATTGAGCCCAGGCACTCGAATTTGCAAATCGATACTATAGGTTGCTCCATGCAGACGTTGCGCCGGCCCGAAGACGGGATCCGCAATGCTGTGCGCGATCATGACGTGGTCGGAAACTCCTAGTGTGAACATGCTTGCTTGCTCTCGATGTTTGGATGGTGGGGGCTACGAATTCCTGACTAATAGGTAAATACCGTTTGAACCCAATCTCCCGGTCGATGCTGCAATCTCGCGTAGGTTTCTGGCGCACGACTGAAGTCGATGACGTTATCGAGCAGGCTGTCCAATTGCTGCTCTTCAAGCAGACGCTTCACCAATTCGAAGCGCCTATCGAGGGACCAGCGCGGTGCTCGATCGACCGGGATAGCCGATACTTGGCTCGACTTTATGGTCAGCCGTCGCCGATGGAAATGATTGCCCAATTCCACCGAGGAATTGCGCTTCCCATAATTGGACACGACAACGATTAGTGCCTCACGCGCAGCAAGTGCAATTGCCGAATCCAGGGCGGCAGGATTTCCGCTCGCTTCAATGACTATATCCGCGGCCCCTGTGAGCGTGCTATCCGCATGCCAAGGGGCACTCGTCACTCCGAGTTGGGCAGCCATGGCGCGTCGCCGCTCGGAAGGTTCAATGACTTGCACGTGTGCACCAATTTTGCTGGAAAGCCACGCAATCAAGAGCCCCACCGTCCCCGCACCCAGAACCGCCACGCGGTCGCCGATGGACATGCCGCTGTCCCAGACACAGTTGACGGCCGTTTCCATATTTGCTGCCAATACCGCCCGCGTTGCCGGTACAGCTTGATTTAGTGCACGAACTTGATTCGAGGGGAGCAAATGAATATCGCCATGTGGGGCCAGCGCGAATACGCGACCACCAGCGGTTACGCAGGACACATCGTTGGCGCAGCCAATAACTTCGCCCACGCAGGAATAGCCGTACCTACAAGGATAGGTGAATTGTTTCTCGTGCCCGAGCGAAGGATCAAAGGGTTCCGCGCCTTCACCTCTAAACAAGAGCAACTCGGTACCTTGACTAACTCCAGATGCAATTGACCGCACTAAGACCATTCCCGGCCTCAACTGGGGTAAGTCGCCAATTCTCAATTCGACTTCGCCCGGAGCGGTGAACCAGAGCTCACGTGTTTGCATTAGGGCGGCACTTTCTGCTGCGCATCTCGCACGTTCTGGAAACCAATTTACCGATTAGTTGCGGCACTAGTCGGACTCCTTGAGGTATTCTAAGTGTCCCTCAACGAATATACTCGACCCCACGAGCTTCACCTGCGCATCGACTAACCGAGGAGCTTGACTCAGCGCGACGACGCCAATATTCGAGACCGCAGGTACGCCAGAATTACCGAGTAACAAAGGAGCAATTTCAAGTACCAGATGGTCCACGAGTTGCTCGCGAAATAGCGTCGTTAGGACGCGGGCACCTCCTTCGACTAGCAGTCGGCGTACGCCCCATTGATGGATCGCGGCCAGGGCAGCTCTTATTGAAAGCAAACCATCGTCAGTGGCGCCAACAAGGTGCACCTCAGCTCCTGCGCGTTGCAATTGAGCCACTTTAGTGTGGGGCGCGTGCCCTTCGGCTCCAATAATCAATACACCCGGTCCAGGCGCTAGTACGCGGGCGTTAGTCGGTATGTTGAGGGAAGTGGCCAACACGATTCGTTTGGGCTGAGATCCCGAACAGTAACGCACGGATAACTCTGGATCGTCGATCCTAACGGTCGAACTTCCCACCAATACAGCGTCGTGTGTGGAGCGGGTCCGGTGAGCCATTTCGAGCCCTTCCGGGGAGCTCAGCAAGGTCCGCGTTTGCGGCAAGGCGATCTTCCCGTCAAGAGTCTGAGCCGCTTGCACAGTGATACGGGGGCGGACCTCAGCATTCGAATGCACAGTGGTGCTCGACTCGTCGTAACTTGAATACAGTGCCTTTGCAGTCAATGCTCGTCACACCCTCTTGATTACTACGTCCGCTATCCATAAGGCGTTTCACACGACATCCAATGGACATTTGTGGAGTTACCCGGCGCGTTTGAAACCAGTCACTTTGGGGCGAATCAGCCCCATGCGTCTTGCTTCGATTGAAGACGTTTCCGTGCCGTAACGACCCCAAAAGAACAGCTCCAATCGAAGGTCGGGCCGGGTGATGGTTTGTTTGATGTCGGTTCGGCACGGAAAAGGCGGAGTGCTTAGGGGCGTCAGTCGGTGCCGGGCTGAGGCATAAATTCGCAATCGGGGTTCGAAGCGGTTGTCTCGTTAAGTCGGATGACCGATCAGGGGAGTTGCGGTGCACCCGGGGGTGTTTCTCCGCCAACGCGACGCCATTTTCTGCCCTTCGACAATAACGCCTCGCTTCGTTGCGGCAGTCGTGATCGACTGCGTTTGCCAACAACACAACCCCACGAGGCAATCGACACTCTGCCAAATCGGGCACCTCGTGGGCAAGTCACAAAGCGAGGTCACTATGCCGGATTCCAGAGAAGTTCGCAGAATCTGTGGGTTTTTATCGGTTCGTCAATCACGTCTTCACTTCGATCGGGTGCCTGACCATCGTGACCGCCGCGGTCGGCGATGGAAACTCGACACCCTGCTGTTTTCCACGCTGCTCGGTGTCATGACGGGTCAGAAGAGTTTTGCAGACGTGGAGCAATTGACAGCCAGTCTGTCGGTGGCGACACGCCATCTGCTAGGCATTCGTCGTCAAGTTCCCGATACAACGTTGCGCGATGCCCTCTCGACAGTCGAGCCGCAGGACCTGCGTCCCATCTTGCACTCGGCAACGCGCTCAGCTCATCGGAGTAAGTCACTGGGTGTCGATTTCGAATTACCCTTCGGGGTTGTTTCGATGGACGGCAAGTACGTCACGGTGCCCGCGGTGGACGACCGATATTCGCAGCTCATAACGCAAGATATTGACCAAGGACGTTTGAGTGGTCGTATCGGCACGATGACAGCGGTTCTCTCGAGTTCCCAGGCTCGGCCCTGCATTGATGTGTACCCTATCCCGGCGGTGACCAATGAGATGGGCGTTTTCGAGCGAGCCCTGGATGCGCTGCTTGCCGCTTATGGCCCACTCGACCTGTTTCGCCTGGTGACTTACGACGCTGGCGCCTGCTCCAAAGCCAATGCGCAACACATCAGAGTCCGCGGGCTGCACTATTTGTTGAGTCTCAAAGGCTCACAACCCGAGCTATCGTACTGGGCTCAACTATGGCTCGGACAACGCTCGCTTCAGCAAGCGGACGCCGTCAACATAGAAGGTGCGGGGCGCGGGCAAGTGACCCGACGCATCTTTCTTGCCGCCTGTCCTGCGGCTCCAGACGGCTGGGACCACCTCCGAACGCTCGTGCGTATCGATACCGAGACATTCGATCGGCTCGGTCAACCGAACACTGAAACCTTCTATTACATCTCCAGTCTCGCCATGGATCGGCTGTCAACTGAGCAGTGGCTCACTGTAATTCGTAGGCACTGGGCTGTCGAAACGGTCCACCAGATTCTCGATGGTGCATTTGAGGAAGATGACCGTCCGTGGGTTCTGGAAAATCCTCGTTTGACGCTCGTTGTGATGATTCTGCGGCGTATCGGCTACACGCTTCTGACCGTTTTTCGAAGCATCACCCAGCGCTCCGATGACCGACGGCAAGAACCTTGGCACTGCCTACTGCAGCGCATCCGCGATGCGGTCCTGCTTGCAACGGCCTCGGTTCTCGACGGCCTACGGCCTCGAACATCAGACTCCGCTCTCGCCAATTGACACGAACTGACCCACCTGTTGGGCTGACGCCCTAAACACAAATGACATACTCGGCCTTGGCCGCCCCTCGATTCGCCACGTGCGCCGGCACGCGGTGGTTTCGTCATGCCCCCAGGACCCTTGACCACAACGAGCCGGACCGAAAGAACCCCTTCAAACCGGTTGCTTCCAATTGGCTCGCAGAACACCGATCAAAGCTGCCCAAAAGAACTCAAGACGAGCCTCAGTTGAATTCATAAGCTAGAATCCCCGACATGAAATACGCACTGGCTGCTCTGATCATCTCAGCTTCCTCCGTCGGTTCAGCAAATGTCGCGCAGCCCCTTTGCGGCGTGGACGGCAGTCACGAGGCCGATAGCAAGCAGGCCCCGAGTGTATTCAACGCGGCACAGAAGGTTGGTACTAAGGCGTCCTGCCCTATTTCCGGTGAGGAGTTCACCATTGCCGCAGCCACACTTCATTCGGAATTTAAGGGCAAGTACGTGTATTTTTGTTGTCCCGGGTGTAAGTCCAGATTCGACAAAGATCCGGAAAAGTACCTGAGCCGTAACAGCTGAAAACCGGGTCGCGCGGGTTGAGGGCCTGTGGCGACTTGACAGCGGCGAATGTGAAGCGTCTCATTTGAGATCGCAGAATTACATTCGGTTGCACGTCATGGCGAATAGCTCAATCAAATCCAAACTCGTCGTATTGGTCCTAATTCCTTGCGCGGGATACGGCTGCAGCGGCAGCGTACCAATTCATCGCGAGTGATGTCTGCGACTCCTAGGGACAACAGTAGAGGTCGGTCACGTTGCCGCTCGAGAATGCCGCGCAGCCGATGGGTTTTTGATACGGGGTTACGCAGGCATAAATATTGGGCGTTGCGCCTGCACAAGAGGTGGAAGTACCTAGGTTCACACATGCATTAACTGGGGGCCCGCCGTCCACGGTTACTGTACTAGCAGTGCTCGATGTGCCTCCCGAGCTACTGATTCCGCCGGTGGCGAGATTGCCTCCAATTGAAACGAGACCTCCGGTGCTAAGCAAACCACCGGTGGCCGTAGAACCACCGGCGTTGGTGCTCCCACCGAATGCTGTTGTGCCTCCTACGGGCGGCGAACCTCCAAAGTTGCTGGAACCACCGGTGTTACTCACGCCGCCTGCAGCAATGGTCCCGCCGCCGCTCGTCGCTCCGCCGGTCGCCTTCGTTCCGCCCAGTCCGCCGAATCCACCGGTGGCCTTCGATCCCGCGATGGACGTGACGCCACCCGCCGCGGTGAACCCGCCAATAACCTTGGAGCCGCCAATGCCGACCGAACCTCCCGAGGATCTGATACCACCGGTGCCTGGGTAACCACCAGTGGTTATGACGTAAGCGCCACCCGTATAGTTGATGAAGTAGGTCGCTCCACCCGTGGCGGAGTAGGCCTTGTTGCCTCCCGTGGCTTTGGCGCCTCCTGTTCCAGCATAACCCACCGTCGAGGCCACCACATAAGTGCCGCCCGTACTTTCGTTGGTGTTCGCGCCACCGCTTTCATAACCGGTATCCAGCACGCTACTGCCGCCGCAGGCGAGGAGTGAGAGTGCTGCTAGCGATCCAAGTACGCAACATTTTACGGAAGTTAGTCTCACGGCACCCTCTTTGGTTAATTCGAAATGACAAGGTCGTAACGACAGCAATCGCCAATAGAAGCTCTGCAACCCAGCCAGGGACTAAAATTTGATACCTCGGACTGAGTTTCGCTAGGACGCTCTGCTAGACGGGCGCCGAGCTTGCCACAGCAGAATCCGGCCCGGTTGCGAACTTTCGAGCGGCCACTAACCGAAAAGCCCGAAAAAACCGAGCCAGAGAATGAATCTCACGCGGCTCGCCAATACGCTAGACATAATACTTTTTTGCAGATTCCTAATACTAATTACATCATCGAGGTTGGCTTGGCTTCTGCTGTCTGAGGCTTTGAGGGATCGATCTTGGGCAGTCGACCTAACAAACGCAGCAGCCCATCGAGGATCGTATAGGGGTGCGGAGGACAACCAGGCAAGTACAAGTCTACCGGGATATCTTCAGGTACTCCGCCCAATACATGGTTTGCGCCCGCATAGGGGCCACCCGATATCGCGCAAGCACCTACGGCAATTACTAACTTGGGGGGTGGCACCGCAGCGTACGTCTCGCGCAGGGCGTACTCCATATTGCGGCTAACTGGGCCGGTAATCACGATTCCGTCGGCGTGCCGCGGAGATGCCACGAATTGAATGCCGAAGCGCCCGAGGTCAAAGCTAACGGTCGAGAGCACATTAAGATCACTCTCACAACCATTGCAGCCACCCGCTGAGACCTGCCGCAACTTGAGTGAGCGCCCGAAGAGTCTCAGCATTTCGGACCCCAAGGCGGAAGCGTATTTTGTCTCCTGTTCGCTGGCAATAACGAGGTCGTTCCGAACGCGAGAGGCGAGCTGGTGCTTGCCGCTGAAGCGGATCGAGCCCTTGGGGCAACTTTGCTCGCAAACTCCACAGAATAGGCAAGCACCCATGTCAATTCGTAAAGGCGACAGCTGAATCGCATCGGTTGGGCAAACTTCACGGCAGCGATCGCAATCGATGGGGTGTTCGCAACTACCCAGCGACGGACGACCGCGATACCGACCGGGAAGCACCGGATCGACATCGGGATATCGAGACGTCTGGTGGCCCTGAATAAGCCTATTTTGCAGAAGCTTGAACATGTGTCCTCGATCAACTAGAGCGCGATTGCCACGTCACAAATCGTGCCCCGCGTACGAAAGGTTGAAGCTCTTGTTGCACAGGGGAAAATCCGATATTTGCTGCCCGCGCATTGCCATGGCGAGCCCCAGCCAATTGTGAAACGATGGGTCGATGATTCTGTAGTTGACGAGGCTACCGGTGCCTCCCGTTACTGCAACGTGTACGGCCTCGCCGCGCCACGTTTCGACCATCGAAACCACGACTGAGCTGGGTTTCATGTCGTTACACGGGGCGCCATGCTGGCCGTGCTGCAATTGTTCGAGTTCCTCCATGATGAATTTTGCGGAACGTTGAGACTCGAGCCAGCGCAAGTAGGCGCGCCCCATCACATCCCCGGATTCCGCAACCGACACGGGAATATGCGCGAACCGATAAACTCCAAATGCATGGTCGCAGCGCACATCGCGGCTACAACCACTTGCCCGCGCAACTGGCCCCACTAACCCCAATGCCTCTGCAGTGGCCAAGGAAACTACCCCCGTTTGCTCGAAGCGACTGCACACCGAACCCGCGTCAAACACGAGCTCGGCTACTTGATTGACCTGCTTCTCCGACTTACTAAGCCATTGCTTGAGTTTGCCACACTGCTCGACGGTGATTCCGAAGCGAACCCCGCCGGGACAAATCAGACCTCGGCCAAACCGATTGCCCGACAACGTGCACAACATGTTTAGAAATTCACCGCGCAATCGACCGAGAAAAGACGCGCCGGGAAGGTAACCCACGTCACTACACAGCGCGCCCAAATCCCCCACATGATTGGCGAGCCGCTCAAGCTCGAGTGCAATGCCGCGGATGCGCTGTGCTTCCAGCGAAACATCACAACCGGTAAGAGCCTCAATCGCAGAGCAGTACGCCATAGCGTGACCCACTGCAGTGTCTCCAGCAATCGACTCGGCAATTACCAATCGGCGCGCCTCGCGCGAACGCAGGAGAAGTTCTTCGGCCCCACGTTGCTGATAGCCAAGCTGAATCTCCAGCGACAACACCGTCTCTCCGTGGCATTGAAAGCGAAAATGCCCCGGTTCGATAATCCCAGCATGAACGGGCCCCACAGCCACTTCGTGAATGTCCTCACCCGATACGCAGTGAAATTCGTGCCTGAGCACCGGGCTATCCGCTCGATTGCGCGTGTCGAATTCAACGTGCCCGCGCAGGGCTTTGAGCCATGGGTGACCACCCGGAACAATGCCGCTCCGCTCGCACAAGTCACGTTCGAAGGCTTGGGCCTGCGGAAGCTGTTCGGTAAGTGAAGGATACGAAGCCCCCGCAGCTACAGCGGAGCTCAGCAGGCCGATTTGACCGCGGCCATCGTTTGCAATTGCCGTAAATAGTCTGTACGAGTTCCGCTCGAACTCATTAGGAAGTACGAACAGAGCCACAATTCGAGAGCCGGCCTCGTACGATTGAACACAATAGTCGTGCCATTCCTGAAGCTCAAACTGAGGAACCTTGTCGAGTGAGACGGGCTGATTGTTTTTTGTCCATAGCGGCGCGCATACGGTCTTTGGCGCATTCGCGCTCGGCGTGTCGGCTTGCCTATTCACGTTAGCCACCAAAAGTCCCAGCCGCAAAATGGGTTAGGCGTGATAGAAATGGTGGCAGGTAGACTCCAAGCGCAAAGGAAGCTGCCAGCATAGCAAGGGGTGCAAAAATGGACAGCCGCCTTTCCACACGGAACGGTCCCGCGGTGGAGTCACCTTGCAGCATCGGCAGTACAACGCTCGCCATCCCAAGGAAGCAAAGGGCCACGAGCCCCACGAATGCGGTGGCTGCGACGGGGTGTGACTGGTTTACTGCGGATTGAAAGATCATCCATTCGCTCACGAAGGGACCGAACGGAGGCGCGCCACCAATCGCAAACAAAAGGGCCATCATCAAAAAGCCTGACACCGGAAGTCGCCGCAGCACGCCTTTAACCTGCCCGGCGTCGGTCGTGCCGAATTCCCGCAGGACATTGCCCGCCACCATGAAGAGCCCGGCCTTGCAGATCGAATGATTGACGACGTGGATTATGGCGCCGTGCGTTGCTGACCCGCCAAGGCCAAATCCGATCGCAATGATCCCCATGTTCTCGATGCTAGAATAGGCAAACAATCGCTTGTAGTCCCGTTGTCCCATCATGAACGCGCAAGATACGGCCATTGATAGAAACCCCAAGCCCAAAAGCATCGTTCGCGCGAACTGAACGTCGCCGCCTGCCAGACAAACCTGAAAAAATCGCAGGATTGCAAGCAGCGCACAATTGAGCACGCATCCGGAAAGCAAGGCCGATACTGGCGAAGGCGCTTGACTATGAGTATCCGGCAACCACGTGTGCATTGGCGCTAATCCCATTTTCGTACCGTAGCCAACTAGTGCCAGCACGAACGCAGCGCGCAACCAGTGGCGTGACATGGTGGGTGCGCTTCGAACCAGCGCACCCAAACTCAGGCTGGACGTCTGTGACTGCACGGTAGAAGCCGCGATCCCCAAAAAGAACAAGCCTAGCAACGCCAAGGCGATGCCAACGGAGCATATTAGCAGGTATTTCCAGGCGGCTTCGAGCGCCTCTTTGCGCTTGTAGAAATACACAAGGGGGGCGCTAGCCAGTGTCGTAGCTTCGATGGCTGCCCATTGAACTGCCAGATTCTGCGCAATACAAACGAGCGTCATTGCCGCCAAAAACCACAGTAAACACGGCACGAAATATTGCGGTGCCGACTGCTCGGCATGCGTACCATGTAAAATGTATTGAACCGTGTAGAGCGACACAACCAAGAAGAGCGCACTGGTAATTGCCAAGAACAACAGTGCCGTCTGGTCCAACACGAAAGGCGAGCCAGCAGCGCTGCTTTGGCCTTGGGCCAGCATGATAGCTACCATACCGAAATGAGCAGCAGCCGCGGTGACCAACAACCCGAGGTCGATTCTCACGTCGTTAATCATGAGCGTGAGTACCCCCATGAGTGCGGGCAAGGCGACGAGTAGCGTGAGGAACACCATTTAGCCTTTCAAATTCGCGAGCCGCTCAGTGTCGATATGGTCGAATTCACGACTGATGTTGTAAATTGCAATGCCCATGACGAAGATGCCCCCTAAGACGTCGAGCAAAATACCCAGCTCGACGACAAGGGGCAGCGCTTGAGCCAGAGCCTGACCAAAGATGAAGACGCCATTTTCGAGCATTACATATCCGACGACCTGGGTGACGGCCTTCTTGCGCGTAACCAGGACTAGAAAGCCAATTAGTAGCGTCGAGAAGGCGGCCGGAACCAAGAACCGAGCTGGTGCCGCATGCGGGAGCACGAGTACCGTTGCAATCCAGAACGAAGCAAGCACCAGGGCTGCCCCGAGCAGCAATGATAGGTGCATGCTTACGAATGGCTCTACCTCTCGGTACACATCCGCAGCGCGAATCGCTCTGAAAAGCAGCCACGGTATCAGGATGGCCTTTATTGTTAGTGAGCCCACGCTCATAAGGATTACGTGAAGCGTCGTGCCGCCGTCCGACCCCAGTGCCAAAGGTAACAAGGCCAGGAGAACGCCTTGAATGGCGATTGTTCTCACACAATGACCAATTCTGCTTGTCACCAAGATCGACAAGTCCAAGATCATTACGAAAAATAAAATGAGGTTAGCCATTGCGTTCACGGCGCCCCCCGAAACATCACTGCCGCTAGTCCCAGAGCGGCAATTACTGATGCTGTCATCAAGAATTGAGGTAGTCGGATTAGTCTCAGGCGAGCCGTCGTTGACTCCACCACGCCTATGAGAATGGATAGCCCCATTTGACCTGCCACGAACAATAGCAACGCTACCCACTTCGAGAGTAGCGCTGCTGGCAGCAGGACATGCGCGACGAGGTTGACAAATACGGAGAGCTTCACCGCGCTTCCGTAAAGTATGAACGCCAAATCGGGTCCGCCATGATCGAGAACCATGACCTCGTGGACCATCGTCAATTCGAGGTGCGTATTCGGATCGTCCACGGGGATTCTTGAGTTTTCCGCAAGCGTCACGATAAATAGTGCAATCGCGACGGCCAAGAGCGGAGGCTGCACGGCTCCCCAGTTCTTCCAGGGCAATGCTGCGAGGGCCGATTCGAATGAAGTACTCTTCGCGGGCACGCACAGAATCGCAAGCGCTAGAAAAAGTGCCGGCTCGGCAAGTGCGGATATTGTAGCCTCACGACTAGCGCCCATACCCTCAAAGCTCGACCCAGTGTCCAATGCGGCCGCGATGGTGAAGAAGCGACCGAGCGCGAGCACATAGGCAAAAACGACCATGTCGCCCGCGAAACCAAACGGCGAATTCGACCACGCGAGTGGGATAATTAGCCCCGCCGTAATGGCAGTCGATAGGTGAACTATGGGGCCAGCGCGGAAGAGCCAACTCGTGGTCCTGCTGTAGACGGCTCCCTTTTGGAGCAATTTCCAGATGTCAAAGTAAGTCTGAAGAAGTGGTGGTCCAACTCGCCCGGCTGCGCAGGCCTTGGTCTTGTTGATGATACCGAGCAGCAATGGCGGCAATAGCAGAAGCAACGCTAGATGTACGATTATTTGAAGCATTGATCAGCCGCCCTTAAAGGCAAGTTGCCACACTAGCAATACGATCAACGCGGCAAAAATGTACACAAGGTAAAGTTGCACCCGTCCGTGTTGCAGTACTCGAAGCCGTGCTGCAACGCGAAGGATACCTTCAGCCGCGGGAACGATGACTCGATCGGCTGCGATGTCCGCAAATTGCTCCTCGTACCTGGTATCCGTCGGAAAATATTCAGTGGCTACTTTGCCCTGCACTTTTGCCCCGATTAGGGGGCGAAACATAAACAATACAGGTGAGGCAAATGAACCTGCCGAGTATTGCATTCTTGCGGTAGGCGCTGGGTAACCGCATCCCCACGTGTTGCCCGCGGAAACCGTACGTGTACGCAGCAAGCGCTTGCGAACTAGCGTCAAGATCAACACTAGTGAAATCAGCACGATAGCCACCCGACTCAGCGAACCGAGCATCTTTATGGAATCACCAGGCACCCATGAAGTGCCCGCCATTTGGCTGGCTGCCGGCTGAACTATCCGCATCGCAGCCGCGGGCCAGATTCCGATTGTCGCGCAGAGCGCGGCCAGCACGACCATTGGTACCAACATGCTTGGCCGCGCTTCATGAGCCTCAAGAGCCAGCGAAGAACGCGGCTCGCCCAAAAAGGTGACCCCAAATGCCCTCCCAAAACAGGCCAGTGCCAGTCCTCCAATCAGCGCTAAAGCAATCAGCGCGCACGCTGAACTTGCTGCAAAAGGAGTGGAGAGGCCACCGCTGCCCCGAAATGCCCCAAGGTAGATGAGCCACTCACCGACGAATCCGTTGAGAGGTGGCAGCCCCGAAATTGCGACTGAGCCAATCAGGAAGAGAATGCTGGTTGTTGGCATTTGGCGCGAAAGTCCGCCCAGGGCTTGCATGCTTCGCTCGCCAGTACAATGCACGATGTTGCCAGCCGCTTGAAATAGGAGGCTCTTGAACAATGCGTGGTTGAGAATGTGCAAGAGCGCTCCGGCAAATCCAAGCAGCGCAATTGCTGGCTGCATTTGGCTCTGGCCTAGAACACCGACGCCAAGCCCAATTGCGACAATTCCGACATTCTCCACACTTGAATATGCAAGCATCCGTTTTAGGTCGCTTTGGGCGAGGGCCATCAAAACACCCAGTACGCCGGACACAATTCCAATTGCGATGAGGAGTTGACCCCACCAGGCGGGTGGCGGCCCCAGGTACTGTAGTGTGCGAAGCATGCCGTAGACGCCCATCTTGATCATGACACCCGACATCAATGCAGATACTGGGCTAGGCGCGGCGGGGTGAGCAAAGGGAAGCCAAATGTGTAACGGCCAAAACCCCGCCTTTACTCCAAATCCTACAACAGCCAACACGAAGCAGATATTTCGAATCGGTGCGGTTGCGTGCGGTGACGCAGCCCAGAAGTCAAAATCGAAACTCGCAGTTCTATGCGATAGCATCGCGAAGAGTAGCAACAGGAATACTGTTCCCAGTTGGGAGGCGACTAGGTACAAATAACCTGCGCGCCGCACCTCTTCCTTTTCATGGTCGGTAGTAACCAAAAAGAACGACGCAATTGACATTGCCTCCCAAGCCATAATGAAGAGTACGGCGTCGCGTGCAACGAGAAGCAGCACCATCGAAGCTACCAACAAGTTGTAAAACGATGTGTTGGCGTGGACGGGCCTGTTGCCGGGATGACCTTTGAAATAGCCAGCGGCATAAAGACTGGTCATGCCCGACAACAAAAATAAGCAGAACAAAAAGAAAGACGACAGACTGTCGATGGCCACATGGAATTCACCAAGCGGTAGAGTCCAGGCCCTGCGATATGACCCAGTCCAGGCGTTCACAATCGCGTAAATGCTCGTGCAAAAGCCGATCGCACAACTCAACACGCACCCGGCGGTAGCGATGCCTATTGCCACTTGATTGCGCCGCCCTGCCAAGAGCGAAGATAGGGCACTCAAGCCAAGCAGCGCCGCACAAGCAACAACAATTACCAGTGGATTCATGGATTGTTGGGCGAAGCGCTCCCGGGTTGGGAGCCCGAGAGCGTTTGATTGGCCTCTAGCTCGAGCAGGCGCATGAGAATTGCATCTGCCGGCATTTTTCCGCGTAACAGGTCGCGGAGCAGATCATCATGCAGGGCAAACATGAGGCGCGACAACATCTGCAAATGGGCTCGGACGTTCGGTGAGAGTAAGACAAATAAGACGCTCACCGGCTGACGATCGATCGACTCGAAGTCTACAAGGTTTTTCAAAAAGGCCAGGAGTACAACGGGCTCGTCAATTTGGACCACGAGTGGGTCTCGAGGATGAGGAATCGCGATACCGCCACCGATTCCCGTGGATGCGAGGGATTCTCTTCCCAAAAGCAGCTGAAACAAGAAGGAACGATTCAGTGCTTCTGGAATCCCCTCGAGTTGGGTAACGGCGCTCAGCACTTCGTCGCGCTGGTGTCCAGGCACTTCAAAATGAACCCCACCGCGAGCAAGCGCACCAGACAGACTTGGCAATTGCTCAATTTGACCGCCGGGCGCGAACAATTCGGTCGAAATACGCAGGTTACGTGCCAATGCCCATTCCTGCAATTCCACCTTGTTCACGCGGTATTGCCCGCGAACCTTAAGTGCAGGTAGTTCGCTTTGCCGAACCCAGCGCGAGACCGTTTGATCCGGCACGTTGAGCAGACGAGCCACGTCGCGCAGGGACAGTTCCATCTACCGGCGTTCCTTCCCGCCCAAAACCATTTGGTTAAACAACTTCGACTTATTGACTGCCGACCACGGGCCAACGAACACCGTTCCGAGCCACGATAGCGAGCCATCACGAATTGCAATTATACTGTAACTGCCCATGTATGCTAAAATGGCTACGGTTCTTTTGACGTACAATTAAGCATTTCCACGTAAACGGACGTAATCAATTGACGGCGGGCGCACATCTACGTAACTAGCCCGAAGTTGTCAAGCGAATGAAATCTATGCCGGCACCGTATCGAAAAAGCCGACCCGTGTGGCCCTCAAAGGTGTGGGCTGGGTGACGCATGCTCAAACTTGGAGTCAATAGCCTTGGAACCGCTTAGCGATCCCCTTCTTACGGTCAAGCAACTGGCGAGCTACCTGAGCGTCAACGAGCGCACCGTACTCAAGTTGGTAGCGGAGGGCGCCCTGCCTGGTGTCAAGGTTGGCAATCAATGGCGCTTTCGCAAAGCCATGATCGACACATGGCTCGACGATCAAATGATTGGCGTGACACCCCGCTACGTTGAATCACCAAAAGTCGAAGGCCCGCCGCGGCACATGTTGGAATTGGCACATTGCTTTCAACAAGAACACATCATTGCCGAACTTGCGGCCACGTCAAAGACGGGAATCATTCAAGAGCTAGCCTACAAGGCTCATGACCTAGGGCTAGTCCGCGACAAAACTTGGTTCATGGGCGCACTTATCGAGAGGGAAAATGTAATGCCGAGTGCGATTGGAAACGGCATTGCATTTCTGCACACGCTCCACCGAAATCCGGAGCAAGTAGTGCGACCGTTCATGGTTCTTGGTCGCTCGTCAGTGGGCGTTGATTTTGACTCTCTCGACGGTGAACCCACGCATCTGTTCTTTGTATTGGGCCTGAAATACACTGAATTGCACTTACCCTGGCTCCAGAAACTATCTCAAATTTTAATCGATCGTGCGCGCGTTAGGGCTCTGCTTTTGGCTCCCGATGCGGCTTCCATTTATGGTGTGTTGTCCGAGGCAGAACGCAGTCTTACGCCGCTCGCGTTCGCCAGCGCTGTTTAGGAATCTTAACGGCCGCTCGCCTTTGGTCTGAACCGGGATGGCCGCCAGTCGGCCGAATCTTGTCACGATCGGTTATTGTCACTCAACGCACTTTATCGAGATTCGAATTGAGCCGATACTGCTTTGATGGATGGGCCTCCCCACGCAAATGGACGCAGAGTTACGCTCGGCCTGCTCATTGATTGGTGCAAAGATCCGTACCAAAATGCGGTGTTCACAGCGATAGCGCGGGCTTGCGTCGAGTACGACGTTAATCTCCTATGTGCGACTGGCGGCAACCTCGATCCGAACGACTTGTTCTGGTCGCAACGCAACATCCTCTATGAATTCATTGGCCAGCACAACGTCGATGGGCTCATCGTCATGGGGGGGAACATCGGCACGTTTATCGGCCCGGTGCGGTTGCAGCAGTATTTGCAACGATATCGTCCGCTGACGGCCGTTTGCATCGCCTACGAACTCGATGGCACCCCCAGTGTGCTCGTCAACAATCAAATCGGTCTGCGCGAGGTGCTCGAGCACCTAGTGGACGCGCATGGTTACCGGCGGATAGGGTTTATCCGGGGTCCGGCAGTCAATCAAGAGGCGGAGCAACGGTACGAGGTCTATCGGGAAGTTCTCCGGAGTCGCGGCATAGTCTTCGATGAGGAATTGGTAGCGCAGGGTGACTTCAATCGCTGGACAGGTGTTTCTTGTATGCGGACCCTCCTAGAGAGAGGCGTCAAGATGGACGCGCTAGTCGCGGCCAACGACTTAATGGCGCTCGGGGCTCTCGAAGTCCTTCGAGCCAACGGCTTCCGTGTTCCAGATGATATTGCCCTCGCCGGGTTCGACAACGTTGACGAGGCACGCCTGGCTATTCCACAATTGACGACCGTTCGGCAACCGTTTCACATTCTGGGACGCGAAGCGGTGCGCGTAGCCCTGGCACAAATTCGCGGTGAAACAGTAGCGGACGTGACTCCAGTAGCGTCACAAGTTGTCATACGGAGGTCCTGCGGCTGTCGTGCCAACGCGTGGGATGAAACGGAGTTGATTTCCGGTTCGGTTTCCCCGGAAGCAAAACGGCCCGAAATCGAGAAACGCTTTCTTGCAGGCTTCGCTACACTTGCCGATGAGGGCATTGTGGTAAGCAAAGAATCTGCGCTGGCAATGTTCGACGCAGTCTTCGACGAGCTAGACGGCAAGTGCACGGGAAGATTCGCTGGGATGCTCGCAGACGTGATGCGGACCACGGCGACCGACGGTCTTGCCCCCTGGCATCGCGTCATCACGGTAATATTTCGCACGCTCCATGGCTGGACGAGCTCGGACGTCGAGCGACGTACACGTTCCGACGGCATACGAAGGCAACTGCGCGCGTACGTGGGCGATATTGCGGAATTGTCCCAGGGCCAACAGCGAGTACGGCTGCAACGGCTAACTCTTGACATGAGTGAGGCTGCCAAAGCCTTGACCGGCACGGTCAGTCTGGGCGGTCTTAAGGACGCGCTACTCGAACATTTGCCTCGGCTGCACATTCCCGCGTGCACAATGTCACTGTACGCCGACCGGACTGCGCCGCACAACGCCGCACGGCTTGAATTGGCTTACCACGAACTGCAGCCCGAAGTGTCAAGTAGAGTTGGCGAAGTTTTCGAAACCAAGCATTTGGCCCCGCCGCGCATGTTATTTTCCGACGTTCGTGAAACTGTCATCCTGGAGCCCCTCTTCTTCGAGCACGAACAGCTTGGAATCCTAAATCTAACCATGGGACCCGAAGACGGTGTGGTTTACGAAGCATTCCGTGACCAGGTCAGCGGAGCCATTCGCGGAGCCTGGTTGGTCTCTCAAGTCGTTGAGGAAGCAAAGCGCCGACAGGAACTCGAAAAGGAGCAGGCTGACAATGAGATGCGGATTGCGGCGAATATTCAGACGATGATTCTTCCGCAGAAGTATTCGATTGGAAATCTCGACGTTGCCGCAACGATGGTACCCGCCGTTAATGTTGGCGGCGACTATTACGACATTCATCCGACTTCTGACGGGTGCTGGTTAGGCATTGGGGACGTCGTTGGGCATGGGCTCCGGAGCGGCCTTATCATGCTGATGCTTCAAAGCGCCGTGTCGGGTTTGGTTAAGAGCAACCCCTCTGCGACGGCGAAGGACGTTATCTGCACGGCCAACGCCGTGCTCTATGAAAATATTCAGAACTCGGCTCGAGCACGACGAACACATGACGTTGTGTCTGCTTCGTTTTACCCACGATGGGCGAGTACAATTTGCAGGCGCCCACGAAGAGTTGTTGGTTTACAGGGCCAAGACTGGCCGCTGTGAACGCGTCTTAACCGAGGGTATCTGGTCGGGCATCGTGCCCGATATGACCGCAGTCACCAAGAACCAAGAGCTCTGGCTGACTGAGGGTGACCTTTTGGTGCTCTATACGGACGGGCTCGTTGAGTCGCGCGATATCCGCGGGCATTTCTATTCGCTGGACCGACTAGTTTCCGAAATCGAGCATTGCGGCACTCTCCCCGTGGCGCAGATCTGCTCGCACCTAATAGATTCCGTTCGCTCGTGGATGTCGTCGCAGCAGGATGACCTCACGTTGGTCGTCGCCAAATATTCCGCTAAAGGGTGAACCCTGAACACCCACACAATAACACACCGAACGGACGTACAGGTTACACACGAAATCTAAGGCAGACGTAACCGACGTTCAGATTGGCTCGATAGAACCTGGCGTTACCCGCCGGGAGTAATCTCTCGATCTGTAAGTTTTTTGAGGCTCCAAACGTTTAGGAAGTTACGATGAGAAATATTGCCACTTTTCTACCGTTATTCCTCTTGGCGCTGGGTTGCAGTGCTCGGACAACCTTCGTGAAAGCGCCCGAAACAACGCTTGGCCGAGTCGTCGTTTACCGAAACGGTGTCGCATATTTCGAGCGATACGCGGATGTCGAGGGCGATGCACTGCATTTGCAGGTTCCGGCGGACAAAGTCGATGATTTCCTCAAGTCGCTCACCGTCTCCGATGCGGTTACCAATAAGCCGGAACCCATCGTGTACCCGACGGACGTGCCCAATTCTGGCACGGGGCTGATCGAGATGAAAATTCAGCTGGGCGGGAAGAAGGCGCACAAGCTTAAGCTGACCTACGTAACTGAGTCTCCCTCCTGGAAGCCCAGTTATCGCTTTACTTTGGCGAAGAATGCTAAAATTCAAGTACAGGCCTGGGCAATCGTCAACAACACATCGGGCGAAGATTGGCAGGCAGTCAAGCTTGGAGTTGGGGCTAGCTCCGCGATGTCGTTCCGATTCGATCTGCGACACATTCGTGTTGTGGAGCGAGAAACTTTACGCGCGGACGATCTCTTCGCCCAGGCTCCACCACTTGGGGGAGCCTCCTATGGTTCACAACAGGGCCCAGTGATGAAGAACGTGCTCGCCGAGCTCGATGACTCATCGCTTGCCACCGAAGATATGAAGGAGAAGCCGAAGGCCGGGGAGCGACCGGCCAGGGTTGCCATGAATGATGCGGCTACGACAGCCGCAGGCGCGCCGGGCCATTCGGCGCCCAAGAAATATTACCCACAGCAACCAAGCGCGACATTTGCCGCACCTTCGGCGCGCCGTCAAAACCAACAAGGCATTGATGAACTGTCGCAGTCATTGAATCAGGCGCGCGGTCAAATCGTAGTCGAAGGTTATGCGAATAAGGATGACGTCAACAAGATGGCAGCTTCGCTCGATAGGGCCAATCGAGCGCGTGAAGCCATGATTCGAAACGGCATTGCGCCCGAACGCGTGTTGGCACTCGGGCGTGGCGAGCAACCGGGCAAAAATGGCGGCGTTCGCGTGGTGGAAGTGCCAAACGCTCCCAAGGCCGAAAGTCAAAAGAGTGACCGCGATGCGAAGCCCGATACTGGCAGTGCGAGCGAGCCGATTGGCACCTCTCACTTCGAATCCGATTCGCCGATGACCGTACCCAAGGGGACCTCGGCGATGGTGTCGATTATGAGCAGCGATGCAGAAGGTGAAGTCGTATACCTTTACGATCCGGAGAGCCCCCGCGGCAACACCCAGTTTCCGTTCCGTTCGGTGCGGCTGAAGAATCCTACGGACTCGGCTCTAGAAAGCGGTCCCGTCACGGTGTTCGGCGATGGACGTTTCATTGGCGAAGGCTTATCGGAACCGATTCCGGCGCACGCTCAGGCGTTCGTTCCGTTCGCGCTCGATCGGCAAATCGTGATCGAACGCAAGGATGATGAGAAGGATTCGATTCGACGCGTTCTAACGGTGCAACGAGGAGTATTTCACACCGAGCTGCAACACACCAGACGTACGACTCTCACATTGCACAACCGTTTGACCGAAAAGGCCACTGTATACGTAAAGCACACGGTACCAGCGGGATATTCCCTTGCGAAATTGGCGACGCCCAATGAGAAACTGGGAGAAGCTTACCTGTTTCGAATTACGCTTGAGCCAAACTCAAAGTCCGAGTTGAACATTGAAGAGTCAACCCCAGTATTTGCTACGACCGACATAAGAGCTCCGGAAGGGATGGGCCTTATTCGCGCATATCTATCGGCGGCTGCCGTTGATGGCCCGTTGAAGAAGCAGGTGGACGACCTGTTGCGCCTCAACACCGACATGGCGAATATCGAACAGCGAATCGGTGGTACCCGCGATCAGATGGCCGAATATCGCACCCGCATGGATGAACTGCATGCTCAGATTGTGACACTGCGTGCAGTCAAGATGACCAGTGGCAGTCTGCTTACGAATCTCGAAAAGAAGTTGGGGGATATCAGTGACAAGCTGTCCAAGGCGACAGTGACGGTCGTAGGACTGCAAGAACAGCTAATGGTGGCGCGCATTCGTTTTCAGGATGGGGTGGCGGAGCTGTCCCTGGAAACCAAGTCCGCAGAAAAGTGACGCTCGTGTCACAAGCCCTACCCGTGTGTTCGAGGTTCTGCGGCGGGCGGGGCCCGATCGAAATTCGGCGAAAATTGCACCCCAGCTGACGCCAAGCATCGAAAAGCTACCAAGATACCCATAACTTTTACCGGATTGCATCCACCGTGGTAGCGTTTGCGGGCAATGCGTGTGGTCCTCAGACTTGAACCCACAGGTACGGATGTTTCGTTAAAGGAAAGCGAGGTGGCCCTGTCGGCGACCCTTGCAACGGCTACGGCCCTGTCAGCCGCTCTCGATATTCCCGAGGAGGATGACCCGGCGACGTTAGTTTTGCACGTGAGTGAGTACCAAGTTCGGCACGGCGAAGCTGCCGCGCAATTGGATGACGCCGTCGAGGAGGCGGATCGCCTCGCTCATCAAGCCATAGCTTCCTCATATACTTACGCTACCGATCTGTACAACGAGGGGCAATTGGAACAGGCGCGGGGCGCCTTCGAACGCGCCGAGCTCTTGCTGCGCGGCGACCTGGGGCCGCGCCATGTACTGGTTCTTTTGTCACTCGCGGAAATCGAACGGGCTCAGGGCAATACGGAGGCCGCAATTGGGTGGTTGGATCGGGCGCTTGCTATGGCACCGACTCAGCGGGGCGCTCTCGAGGCAAGAATTTCCTTCGCACAGGAGAATGCAGAGCCGTCGTTGGCGGCGGCGCTCCTCGAGCGACTAGTGTCCAGGCTCGAGACTTCCGCAAAGAAAGTCGAAGTTCTAAGGACTATTGCCGACGAATCGCTGAAGGCGGCTCGCAGCGCCATCGGGCAGGCAAGCGCACTGATGCCCGACGCTGTCGATTTGCTCGAACGGCTCAGGGCCGTAAACGAGGCGGCTGGGATGTGGGACGACGCGGTATCGACGCTGGTCCAAATTGCCGAGTGCACCATCGAGCCCGAGCAGCGCGCAAAGTTGCTGGTTGATGCGGCACGGTTGTGCAGTGAGCGAGCCCGGCAGGCGCAGCGCGCGGTAGCCCTTTACGAGGCGGCCATAGAGGATGACCCGCACGTGGCAGGTGCATTCGACGCGATTGAATCGGAGCTAGTGAAGGCGTCAGACGCCGAGGGGCTAGCGGCCGCATACTCGCGACAAGTCGGTCGCTTGGCGGCGACCGGCGACGTCACCGAGCAGCCTGAAATACTAAGACGGCTCGCGCGGGTACAATACCAGGCGCTGTCCGATCGGGCTTCTGCCATTGCGACCTTGGAGAAATTGCTGGTCCTGCAGCCCAAGGATGTGCCGGCGCTGCTTGAACTGGCCGCGTTGCAAGAAGCTGCGGAGAATCCGGTAAAGGCCGCACAGTTGCTCGAGACCGTTGTCGCACTAGACCCTTCGCGAGTCGATGTATTCCGTTCGTTGCTGAAATTGTTTACCCAGGCCGGCGAAGTAGACCGAAGTTATTGCGCATGCTCGGCACTGGTGGCCATGGGTGAGGCGGATCTTGATGAACAACTAATATTCGCCCAACATAGGCCCGAAACGCTACCAATTGCCAGGGCCACTCTCAACGACGAGACATGGCTACAGTTATTGCCTGAAGCACACCCAAGTATTCTGGATCGGCTCGCCGTTGCGATCGAAAAAGTAGCCTTTGACGCTTGGTACGACAACGAGCCGCGAACGTCGATGCCGCCGATCGGGGAGAAGGTAAATCCGCAAAAGACCACGGTCAGCGCGGCGCGATGCTTTACCTGGGCCGCGCAACTTTTAGGTTTGCCGGAGCCGGACATTTACTTGCAACCGGCCCAAACACGAATTGGAATGCGGATTTTACCCAAGCGCAAGCTGAGCATCGAGCTCGGGCACCCGGTGCTATCCGGCTGGGGAATGGGAGATCTGGCGTTTCTAGCCGCCCATCACCTTACTTATGCGCGTCCGGGTTGGCGGATTATTGCCCTTTTGGGCTCGCGTGACGAAGTTCGCTCGCTGATTATGGCCGGCATGTCCGTAGCCCGTCCCGACGTGCCGGGACTTGCCGAAATAGGCTCGCGCTCCCGAGAATTCGCGCATCAACTGGAAGGACGTATGTCGCCGGAGGTTCGCGAGTCCTTAGGTTCGGTCGTCGAACGATTGATGGGTGGGGGCGACGCTCTGGACGTATTTGCTTGGCTGCGCTCTGTCGAGGAGACGGCGGGTCGCGCTGGCCTGTTAGCATCGGGCAACCTCACCGTTGCCGCCAACGTTCTGGCCATCGCGGGTGCATCGCCCGGCGGCCAATCTGCCGCGGAGCGCGCCAGGGGGCTGCTTGCCTTCTGCGTGTCGAAACAACATGCGGCGCTGCGACAGTGGCTGGGTGTGGCAGCGGGTGAAGCGTAACGCTAATTCTTTCGCTTACACTGCGGCCAAGAAGCAGCACCATCGCTACGCCCACGCGCCTGGTTGGAGTGATCCCTGGTCAAGGGCGCAACTCGCCCGGGTCGTCCGGGGTGAATCGCAATGGCGCTGTTCACTTGTCGATCAGGCTGGCTACCTGATCGATGAGACTGCCGTTCAAAGTGCCCGGCTTGCTGGGACACAGGGGTAGGCTGAAGATATTGCCGTAACGGCGCGCTCAGCTGATCATGGAGGCCGGTATCGATTGGAGCGACCCCAGCCGCCCCGAGACAAAAGGGAATCCATTCGCCAAGGTGGCGCTGCCTGCGCGCGCAACACGAGTCGCGGAACTCATTGCCAAGGGCACGGTCACAGACTTTCGAGCTACCGCTGGTGCCCGATGTGCCGGACTGCAATGGAACCCGAGCACATGCATGATTCGATCTGTCACGGATGCGCCGAGAAGTACCTTGGGGTCGTCCACTGACGAATCACCAGGGTCTCACCGTTGCTCAAAACGGCGTGATTGGCGCTCGCCCAATTGAACGCGATTCCGAGGCCGGCGCGGTCCATCAAAGGTGTAACGTTTCACCAGCTGCGGAAGGCACCGTCGCCGCCTCGTTGGCCAATAACTTACTCAGTTCGCACGACGCACACGTGCCATAATGCACGAAAGGCAGGCAGTTATGCATCACAAGCGAGGTAAGCCAAAGTCGAGCCGGGCGGGATGCTTACTCTGCTATCCACATAAGCACCAGGGCCACCGGAAAGTTCCTCGCGGTAAGCGCGCGCAGGTCATCCTTGCACTGCTGAACGCAACAGAAATGCCGCTCCCGAGCTCCGGGATTGGCACCAAACACGGGCAGCTGCGCTTTCAACGGCGCTAGGCCTTGAGTGCGCGGCCGTGGCTTCGTCGGACAGGGTTTGCAGAATCGCGGGTGGCTGCTGTGCACTCTCGTACACGGTTTGAGCGTGCCCCAGTGCGAGCGCCCGATCCTCCAACTGATCGAAGAGCTCCATTGGGAATTGTGGCAGTAGCCGTGCGATCAACGGCTTCATGTTGGCAATCTTCGGCAGGACGCCTTCGGTCGTCCGAATCGAAGACATCACATCAAGATTGACGGGCGCGCCGATGAGAGCGATCGAATGGTCTGGAGAAGCCGTGTGAATGCCCCGCGATAACGAGGGGCCTGAGCGGCTTGGCTTCGCGATGTAACATGTGCCGGTGGAGAGCGGGAAACTAACCGAGTGCGAGTCGCGAGTATCTAGTTTGGTTGAATTCTTGCGTCAATTTGCCTATGTTTCTGCTTTTCAATTGCACGGTCAAAGTCCGTTTGAGGCTCAGCTGAGCCCAGATCGAACTTTGAAGTCGATCGGAGGCTCGCGTGAGCCCCGGACAACACTTCAAAGTCAACCTGGAGGCTCGCGCGAGCCCGGCACAAGACTTGGAAGTCAACCGGGGGGCTCGAGTGAACCCCGGACAAGACTTTAAAGTCGACCTGGAAGCTTGCGTGAGCCTCGGAAGGACTTTGTGATTTCATCGTGACCACCAAATCAGCGTCGGCGCGAACGAAATTCTCGCAGTGCCGTCTGGCGTGAGCCTCCGATGAGACTTTCGAGTTCGATCGGAGGCTCACGCGAGCCTCCGTGATAACACGTGACAATATGTGGGAGGCTCACGTGAGCCACGGACAGGACTTTAAAGTCGACCTCGGGGGGGCACTGAACGGCTCGTCAGGTGCCAGCCCTTGGCTCGCGGTCACGCCGACCGCGGCGCGCAGGTCGCAGCCGTGTTCGGAATTCATCGCAGCTCGCATTGGGACGAGGTTGCCAGGGAACACTTGACGCGGCAGCCGAGATGCGTTTGCTGTGAACCGAATACGGAAATCAAACTCGGCTTGCAGGTACACTATATTTCGCCGTTCCACTATTGCATAGCCCTCCCCGCCCTCCAAAGCAAAGTCGAAGTCGTCCCAAAGTCTAACTCAAACTTGGCAAGCAGCAACTGGCGATCGCCATGGCCAAGTGGCGCCATCGCCACCCTACTGCCAGCACATTTGCCGATAAAGCTGACGCAGTTGGCTTGGCACGAGACTCGCCGTTCGTGCGAGGTCCGTGATTTCGCGACCACTATGACAAGCCGCTGCCGAAATACGTCGAGAAGGAATTGCGTGATTACCTAAGGTGCGGCTTGCTACAATATGGATTCGCCAAGGCAGTTTGCAAAGAATGTGGCCGTACTATTTTGGTCGCGTTCTCCTGCAAAAAACGCGGCGCGTGCTCGGCAAGGCGCATGTGCAATGGCGCAGCACATCTCGTGGATCACGTTGTCCCCAGCGTACCTGTTCGCCAGTGGGTACTAAGCGTGCCTTTCGAATTGAGACTATTGCTGGCTTGTCGCGCGGATGCCTTTGGTGCCATCACCAGTCTGTTCGTCAGTGAGGTATTTCGCTGGCAGCGCGAGCGAGCACGAGAAGACAGATTGACCAAGGTTCGTTACGGAGCGCTCGTGATGCAACATCGCTTTGGATCTTCCTTGAATCTGAACACGCACCTGCACGCAGTATTTCCGGACGGTGTATTCTCACGACTTGCCTCTGACATAGTCGAGCTTCATGAGCTTCGCCAGCCCGCGCCAGACGATCTGGAAGAGATCGCCTTCAACGTGCATCAGCGTTTCATGCGCTGGCTCCGGCGCCACGGTTTGCTCAAGAACGAGGTAACCAATGAATTCTCGAGCGAGGCCCCCGAGCTTTCGACCCTTGAGGCCTGTGCCCAGGGATCGCTGGGGCTGGGCAATTTGGTGAAGAAGCGCAGCAGGCCACGAAGCGGCAACCAGGGTGCCGACGAGGGTGGATTCGAGCAACGAGCGGTCAATGGACGCGTCGGCGTGAGCCATGGTTACAGCCTGT
Organism: uncultured delta proteobacterium; assembly: GCA_963819085.1. Lineage (GTDB taxonomy): Bacteria > Myxococcota_A > Polyangia > Polyangiales > Polyangiaceae > FEN-1139. The sequence continues at coordinate 161,807 of CAWFUX010000026.1, read as the reverse complement.
ACGCCGGCAACGCGATTGACGCAGACGACAAAGACGCCCGCGAGCGCCTGCTGCGTTACTGCCTGCGTGCGCCACTCAGCCTTGAGCGCTTGTCTATTGGACCCGATGGCAACGTGATGTACCAAGTCAAAGCAACTCGGCACGGAATCGAGACGCAGCGGGTCATGACCCCGATGCAGTTCATGTCACGGCTAGTTGCTTTGATACCGCCGCCATATCATCCGCTATTGCGGTACTTCGGAGTATTCGGGCCTCACGCATCGTGGCGAAAAGCTGTCGTGCCCCAGGTTGCACCGGTTGCTGAGCAACCGCATGACCACGGCAAGCCGTCGGTGGCTCCAATATCGAAACCAGGGGCCAGTAATTCGACGTCAGTCACTTCGCCAAAGACCCCGATAGATCCAGCCGTCGAATTGACCATACTGGCGCCCACGGCAAACGGGCCAAAGCCGAAGACTCGTGGCTCTGATGCGGAACCTCGCGCATGTGCGATTTGGAGGATTGATTGGGCCACACTATTAAAGAGGGTTCATTCCGTTGACGCCCTGGCCTGCCCTTGCTGCGGAAGACTGAAGTTCGTAAATGTCATCACCGAGCCGACCACGGCAGTGGAAATCCTGCAGAGCATGGGACTTTCGACCGACCTGCCGCCCATCGCCGAGGCGAGGTCACCCGACTTGTACCAAGAATCGTTCGCTGCTGACTGGGACTAGGCAACAGTCGATCGCAAGCTAGCCAATGGTCACCGAACCGGCCGAGCGAGGGCGATGATGTGCTTTGGATTCGATCACGGCGGCGCAGCAATGACGAGCCGTTTTGGAATCCCTGGCACCACAGTTCCGAATCGTCACGCCCTTCCGGGGCGAACGCAATGTCTACCACACCAGAAGCAGGTTCCAACGCATCCAAAGACGCGTACGCCCCACGGCGGCTCTGAAAACCACTCCATGACGGTAAGAGTTGCGTTGTCTTCCAGAAGCACTCGTCAAACTCGAAATCAGTGACAGTTAGTTTTGTCATCTTGAGGCCAAGTCCATGGGGTCTAGCAGGGTCGGTCTAACGGCTAACGCATAACTTGCAGCCCAAACAGTATCACCAAAACGTATCGGGTTGGAAGACAGCCGCGCGGAGTAGAATTGATGCGAGCGAAGCTCGCCACGCAGCGCGGCGAGCTGAATCTGTCAGAACATTTGGCTGTCAAGTTCATGCGCGAGTTGAACGAAACCGCGCCTAACGCGCGGTAGCTCAGCGCGGCAAGACTGTCTGGGTTCGTGGACAACAAGGCGCCAGTTTATTCAGCTCGGCATCGCTGCACAAGCGGTCTCCAATGTTGTTGGCGCGGGGGCGAGGTGCGCCCGCGTGTTTCAAAGGAGAAAAGGCGATGAGCACGATGTCGAATTGGCGTGAGCGGATGAGCGAAGACACACGGTTGCGCGACTTGCGCCCACGTACGCAGGAGGCTTACTTGTTGGCTATCCGACTGTTCCTGGAGCGAGTGGGCAAGCCTCCCGAGACACTGACGGAAGGCGATATCCGCGGGTACATTCTGCACCTCAGAGATGACAAGCGACAGGCTCCGTCGAGTATCAACATCGCCATCTGCGCGTTGAGGTTCTTCTTCAACTTTACGCTACAACGCGACTATGAGGTCTTTGCGCTCTTGCGCGTCAACCGACCCCGGACGCTGCCCGTGGTGCTCAGTCGTGCGGAGGTTAAGCGGTTGCTCGGAGCCGTCGAACACCCAGTGCGACGAATGGCGTTGACGACCATCTATGGGCTCGGGCTGCGACTAGGGGAAGGTCTGCATCTGCAATCGAGTCACATCGATAGCGGTCGGCAAATGGTGTGGGTGCGCAGTGGCAAAGGAGCCAAAGATAGGCGGGTGCCGTTGCCGAGGCCACTTCTGCACAAGCTGCGTCAGTATTGGAAGAATGATCGCCCGGCTTCGACTCTGCCGTTGCTATTCGTTTTATCCGAAGGCAAGCCGATTCACGAAACCACCCTACAGAAGACGTTCGCGGCGGCACAGGAGGAGTTGAATCTGGCGCGCCGTGCCACGATCCACACGCTTCGGCATAGCTACGCCACTCACTTGGTCGAGCACGGCATCTCGCTGCGCACGATTCAGGACGTGCTGGGTCACAAGAGCCTTCACACGACCGAAGTCTACATGCACGTAACGGTGCCCGGGACCGAGCGATTGCAAGCGGTACTCGACCAGTTGATGGCTGACCTGTAGACAGACGGTCACCGCGATGCTGCGTCTTGCCGACGTCGTGCGGCGACACGCGGCTGGGTATCAGGCACGCTTCGGCGATGCCGTTTTGCCGAGCCACGTGCGCGCTCTGAGGGCCATTGCCTTATGCCGTACACCCGCGCTGGGCGGACACGCTGCCCGCTGCACGCAGTGCGGCCATGAGCACTTGCTGTACCACTCGTGCCGCAATCGTGCGTGTCCGCAATGTGGTCACGACGCGACCGAGCGCTGGCTTGAGCATCAACGCGAGTCACTGTTGCCCGTGCCGTACTTTCACGTGGTATTCACGTTGCCATCGGAATTGCGACAGGTGGTGCGCTCACACCAACGGTTGTTGCTTTCGGCACTGTGTCAGGCCGCGTTCGAGTCGCTGTCGGCGCTGTGCCGGGACTCGCGCTGGCTTGGGGGCAGCATTGGCGCATTGGCGGTGTTGCACACCTGGACTCGTACCATCGAATGGCACCCGCACGTGCACCTGCTGGTGCCCGGCGGTGTATTGGCCCCGGATGGTCGCACCTGGGTGCGACCGCCCGTCTATCGCAAGCTCTACCTGGTGCCCGAGCGTGCGTTGGCGAAACGCTTTCGAGGGCGGTTCCTGGCGCTCGCCCGGCGGGCCCTGCCGCAGGGAACATTGCCCGAGATTCCATCGGGCAAGCGCTCGGTGGTCTATGCCAAACCGGTGGTGCAACACCCGGAGAAAGTTTTGGAATATCTGGGTCGTTACGTCCATCGCACGGCACTAGGCGACAAGGCGATTGTTGCGTGCACCGACCAACACGTGAGTTTCGATTACCGTGACAACCGAGACCACACGCGCAAGACGATGAAGCTACCGGCGCACGAATTCTTGCGGCGTTTTCTGCAGCATGTCGCGCCCAAGGGGATGCATCGGGTGCGAGCCTATGGGTTGTTGCATTCGAGCCAACGGCACACCTTGCACCGCTTGCAGCTGTTGCTCGGCACACGCCAGACACTCGCAAAGGAGCCACGACGCCGAAAAGCCAAACCCTGCTGCCCCCACTGCCGAAGCGAGACATTGCAGCTACTGCGTCGGCTCAGCCCCGAGCAGTGCCTAGCCCTCCAGTGGCGATGCAATGGCATGCCAAGCCACTCGGCCCGAGCCCCACCGGTCATTGGAGTGTCGCCATGAACCTCCTGGTAACGCGAACACGCTACAAGCGTACAGCGGAGCTATGCCCGCCGAGTCCGTTGCGCCTCTACGACAGTATCAACAACTGCGCACACATTCACCCCAGCCCATGGCAACAGCCTAGATCGACAGCGTGCAACACCACCGAGCCGACACCAGCTGACCGCGCTAGGACTGCCACCTCACACTGAAAAACCCAGTCAACGTCGTCGCATGCGGGTTTGTTCAACACGCGCTTTAGCGCCGGTCTCCGCGCGGATTACCGCGCTCCGCCGCCGCGAAAACGCTTTGTCGTTAGACCGCTTTACGGTCGTGCGAAGTCAAAGTGGGAGCACTCGTACTTGACGATACGGTGCGGCTAAGCTTTGCATGTCTTTGGGATCACCTGTGGCAATGACGGCGGATTCGAAGGACAGCGCTGTTGCAACAACAAATGCATCAACTGCATGCTGCGAGGATAGTTTGCGCCGGTACAGAATTTCACCTGCCCGTTGCGCGATGTCTCTTCCCATATCGCAAACAACAATGCCGTGACCGCGTAGGAGGTGATTTACGGCGGCATCAAATCGCGGCCCTCGACAAACCTCGGCAAGCACGGCCGCAGGAACGCGCACCAAGGCACGACGATCGAAAGCGACTGTTAGGATCGCACGTGCCCGTTGTGCGAGAGCGCCCCGCTCCGTTGCCCGTGAGAGCGCATTCACAGCCTCGGAATCCAGGATCAGCGCTTCGGCCATGAGCGGCGGACCTTGGCAAGTTCGGTAGTGGGCACTGGACCATGCAATTCGTCCAGTTCAGTCAGGAAAGCACTCAGCTGATCCCGTTCGAGCTCATGGGCCATTGCCCTGGCAACGAAACCTGAGAGGCCCCTGGCCCCAACGCGGCGCCTCACAGCGGTGGCGAGATGGAGAGGCACGCTGACCGAAAGTTTGGCGGCCGATTGAGGCATGGGAAATTCCTACCACGGTATGAATTAGGGCGCAACCGTCAGTGTCTGCGCCGTCCGAGCAAGTCAAAAATCGGGATGCCCGGGAATCGCCAGTTGGCCCAAACTATTCCGCCAGTAACGAGTAGGCCAACGAGACCTCGTATTCCGTTCTGGCGAGTCGGATGCCGGAAGATCAGCAATAGAAGCCGCGACAGTTCGATAATGCCCACGAACGGGACAATTGCGATGCGAACTGGGAAGTAGAAGATTGCCCAGTGTAAAGGGACATCCGGCGATAGACCCATAAGCAGTTCGTTGGACGCGTACACACAAAGCACGATCGCCCCGGGAAGTTCAATGAACGCTGCGGCGACAGGAACGAGCTTTGATTGGGATGATGACGTGGGCAATGTGATCGGTCTAACGGCTTGCGTTTCAGAAGCGGCCCAGCCAACCCAAGAAACACGCATCATGATGCCACAACAGCCCGCAGGCGTAAAATGGAAGCGGAGCCACGACTGCGGGCAGGCAAAACCCACCAACACACAAGGGCCGACTTCTGCAAACGCTTGTTATGCCCGGCCGCCACGACGCCGCTCACGGCAGCGGGGCGATAACATCAAAGCGAAGCCCGCATCAGCACACAATGTCGCAACAAGTTCGCGGCAGCGCGACCCACCCGGATGCCACGAAGCGGGTCATGACGGCACGGACAAGCCCAGCGGATTCGCAACAACGCTTCGAAAAGCCACGAAGCGAAACCTAACAGTAAACCGAGAACGCGTTGGCATCGCGCGCTGCCCAGGCATCCCGATGGTGCGTGGAGATGGACCACGCAAAAGCAAGCCCGGAGGGCCAGAGCACACGCGCCGGAGCGCAACGATACGGAAAGACCCAGCAAATTCACAAAGCAGCGCCACCCACCCAGACGCCATGAAGCGAGAGCCAACAGTGAGCAACGACGTGTCGATGATGGAGCGCTGCAACGCATCGGGTCGGAACCAGACCAGAATCACGCATCCACGGCTGCTCCAAATTCCTCTTTAGATGCACGCACTTGTCGCATAATGAGTGATTACGTAAACTGCGGCGCGTCTCCGGTGGGCGCAGCAATGACGAGCCGTTTTGGAATCCCTGGCACCCGATTGGCGAACGTACTGACCCGACCCGCGCGTTACTCCGAATTCGCCAATGATGACGGGGATGTTACGCGCAAGCGAGAATGTGGTCAGTCTGTTGAACAGCGATTTTAGTGTCGCCTGTTCGGTGGGCGTGCCCCAAGTGGTTGCTGGGTTGCCATAGCTCGCGGGGGCGGCCAACATAGTGAAGGTCGAGGGTGTATAGTAGTGAATCGAAAGGAACAGTTTACCCGTTCCCACAGGGTCGTTCGGGATAGCAAATGCGTCAACGCAGGTCTTGCCGATGTCCGTAGCGAACCCGGCGATGAGCAGGGCACGGGTTTCGTTGGCACCTCCACCGTCTCTGACGATATTGACGAAGGTTTGGTTCAGCTCGTTGAGCGGGGCGTAGTTGGGAGTGGTCGAGGCGGTGCCTCCAATGTAGAAAACGCCCTCTTCGTTCATGGCTTCCAACACGAGATGATCGCCAACGTCAGCAAAGGCGGCGGAGATTTGCGTCCAATAGGACGCGAACTTGCCCCGCACATCGTCCGTGAGTTGATATCGAAGTGAGTTGCCTTGACTATCCGTCTTACCCTGATTGTCGATCCAACCGCCATCCCAATGAATGTCAACGATGGCGTACATGTCAGCATCGATAATCCACTGCACTACTTGGTGGACTCGGGCCATCTTGTCAGCTGGGATGACTCCGTTCACCGCGTACGTATCCAATCAGGGGTTCTCCCCACCCGGTTTCCCACGCGACGGTGTTCTCGAGCGTGTTACCGATGTTGACTCCAATGCCCATCGCTTGGGCCATGGTGACCGCGTCGCCAGTCAAACTTGCGTCGGTGACAGTGCTTCCCGAGGAGCCAGTGCTCGTACTGATTTGACTTCCGGTGCCGCCTGTTGAGAGGGAAGCATCGGGGGCACCGGTTTTAACGCATGATGTTGCAAAAGCGATGAGGGTAAGTGGGAGCAGGAGGCAAAGGCTCGTGCGGAAGGAGCGCGTCATGAGATAGTCTTTGGCAGGGTGCTTATGCGAGTATGTGGCGCTCTAGTCGAGTAAACAATGGCGCACCTGCAAATCTTGGTGGGACCGTCGGCTCAATGCTCATTTTCGTATGACCCCGGAGCAAAAAAGCGAGGGAATCGGTTGGTGCCGAGTGATTCAGGCCAAGCCGCCTGTTGAATCATTCTGGCCAAGACGAGTTCGATTTGACCCAAGCCAGCCGGAGGTTCAAGACTTGAACTTGGCGAAATCCTGAACTGGCATCGGAAGCACCGGGCGCCTGCTCACCACCAGCGCACCCGGTGGAGTCCTCGAAGCCTTCGTTCCCGAGCTCTGCGAATGTCTTCGAACGAATGACTCTCCCGACGCCCGCGCGCGTCTCACGCGTGGAGTTGCAGCGCGACACGGGATTGAGTTCTTGTCAGGGCGGGCGCACCATCTGACATCGACCGAAGTGTAGGTTTGTTCACACTTTGTGAGATCTATTTGGAGGCCGCCCACAAGATAGAGCTTTCCATTGGCTGCAGGGTGATATCTCGTCGCGCCTATGAGTGACGAGGAAGAAAGCCATCTTGGGATTTTCAAATTCTTTGAAGGGGTGCAAGACCCGCGCGTGGAGCGCACCCGGTATCACTTGCTCATGGATATTCTTATCATTGCCCTGTTGACGATGATTTGCGTGGGCGAAGGATGGGAGGATATGGAGGAATTCGGAATTGCTAAGCAGGATTGGCTCAGGACGTTCCTGCGTCTGCCCAAGGGAATTCCGTGCGCGGACACGTTTAGACGGGTGCTGAGCGCAATTGACCCAGTGGCTTTCAATGCAGGCTTCATTGCGTGGGTGCAAGCTCTGTCGGGAGGAACTAACGGCAAACTCGTTGCAATTGACGGCAAGACCGTACGCCACTCGTTCGATCGCGCGACAGGCAAGAAGGCATTGCATGTAGTGAGCGCCTGGATCGCGGACAACAAGTTGACGCTCGGTCAGATCGCGACTGAAGAGAAATCCAACGAGATTACGGCCATTCCGAAGCTTCTTGAACTCTTGGATATCAGAGGAGCCACCGTTACGGTTGACGCCATGGGATGCCAGAGGGACATCGCGAAGACGATTATTGATCAGGACGGCAACTACATTATGGGCCTCAAAGGCAATCAAGGAACGGCTCGAAAGGAAGTCGAAGATTTCTTCACCGATGCGCGAGCTGCAAACTTTCGAGAAGTCGAACACACCTTTCACGAGACGGTCGATGGGAGTGAACACGGCCGACTCGAAGTGCGACGCGTCTGGGCCTCGCAACAACTTAGCTGGTTTGAGGACCTGCCGAAGTGGAAGGGCTTGCGCAGTGTCATTCTGATCGAGAGCGAGCGGACCGTCGGCGATCAGAAAACGTCCATTGAGTGCCGTTACTACTGGAGTAGCCAGGCTCTGGACGCCCAGTCATTCGCGTCAATGATTCGCGGCCACTGGACCATCGAGAACCAACTGCATTGGTGTCTTGACGTTGCCTTCAATGAGGATCAATCGCGAATCCGAACCGACCACGGGCCTGAAAACATCGCCCAGCTCCGCAAGATTGCGATGAATCTTGCGAAAAACGAGCGCTCCCATAAACACGGCATTCAAGCCAAACGAAAACTTGCGGCCTGGAGTGACGCCTACCTTCTCAAGCTGCTTCAGGCAGGATTGCCAGAAATTCAAGGGAAATAAGATGCGCCCGCCCTGGAGTTCTTGTTGTGATTCACGCGGATTTATGCTAACTGTATTATAGTGAGCTGGCAAACCAGCTATCGAATCAAGCTTTTGCTATGGCGCCATGACGCGTCGGGGGGGCAGCGTTGTGAACGCAAAGGACCGAACGCGCGAAGCCTTTGAGCAAGAGATCGCACGTCTCAATGCGAGAGCTGCGGAGCTGACCGAGAGCGAGGCGCGTTTACGGGACGCGTTCGAACGCTCTGCCGTCGGCCAATCACTGACCGGACCCGACGGAAAACTACTCAAAGTCAACCAATCATTTGCGGACATGTTGGGCCTGTCAATTCGGGAGCTGCAACAGGCTAACGTTGCCGGCATCACGCATCCTGATGATATCAACAAAACCCAAGAATTGTTTCGATGTCTCCTGGCCAATGAGCGCACCACCTCCGGAACGGAAAAGCGCTACAAGCACCGCGATGGCCATATCGTATTCGCGGATGTCAGCGTTACGTTGCTTCGCGATCAGGCCGGAGCCCCGCGCCACTTCGTTACCACCATTGTTGACATTACCGAACGCAAGCATGCGGAGCGACAAGTACTGGAGAAGAACGCCCTCATGGCCGCCGTCCTGGAAAGCGTGGATTTTTTCAATTGTTTTACCGATCGCACATTGTGCTACATCGGCTTTAATCGAGCCTACGCCAACCTGGTAAAGGCGACCTGCGACGTTGACATCCAGGTGGGTGCGAGGCTTGCCGAATTCCCATCGGTGTCGGAGACTTTTCAGCCCTCCAGAAAGAGTCTTGAACGCGCCCTGCAGGGCGAAACCGTGTTCGAGTCGGTTACTTCGGGTAACGAAGGTCATTGCCTTCGTTACTTCGAGGTTAACCACAATCCTGTTCGTACCGACGCCGGGGAAATTATCGGCGTGTCCACTCTTATCCGTGACGTCACGTCACAAAAGCAGGCGGAGGATGAGCTGCGGTTCAATAATCTCGTTCACTTGACGCAACAGGAAACGTCCATCGACGGAATTCTCGTGGTGGATTCCAAGGGCAAGATTGTATCGTCCAATCGGCGTTTTGCGGATATGTGGGGCATTCCTGGCCACGTGATAGAATCAAAATCCGATGAGCTTGCGCTTCAATCGGTGTTGGACAGGCTTGAGGATCCGCAAGAGTTCATCGCCCAGGTGAATTGCCTTTACCTGACTGACGAGAAGAGCCGGGACGAGATTGCTCTCAAGGATGGCAGGACGTTCGATCGTTACTCGGCGCCAATGCTCGATGCAAACAGGAATCGCTTCGGTCGGGTGTGGTACTTCAGGGACATCACCGACCGCAAGCAGGCGGAAAAGCAATCGGAAATGCTGGCGCGTTTCCCGGGTGAAAACCCGTCTCCAATTCTACGGGTTATGCCTGACGGCATCCTGCAATACGCCAATACGAGCGCCCTTGCACTGTTGCAGCACTGGGGATGCGAGCCGGGCCAAAGCTTACCCGCGGAATGGGCAAAGCGTGTAGCCGAAGCAATAGCAACCGGCAAGCGGCACGAGTCCGAAGTAAATTGCGGCGGCCGGAGTTACCTAGTTACCCTATGCCCACTGCAGACGGCGGGCTACGTCAATGTCTACGGTCATGACATTACCGAGCGCAAGCGGACGGAGGAGGCGCTGAAGAAGAGCGAAGAATGGCATCGAACCATTCTGCAGACGGCCATTGACGGCTTCTGGCTAGTGGACGCGCAGGGGTGCCTGCTGGAAGTCAATGATGCCTATTGCCGGATGAGTGGATTTAGCGTGGCGGAATTGTTAGCCATGCGCATTTCCTGACCTCGAAGCTGTCGAAACGGTCCATGTCACGGCCGCCCACATTCAGAGGATCATGGCGAGCGGCAGCGACCGTTTCGAATCCCGTCACCGTCGCAAAGATGGAAGCACGTTTGACGCTGAAATTAGTGTCCAGTACCGGCCAATCGAAGGTGGGCAGTTTGTGGTTTTTTCGCGGGACATCACAGACCGCAAGCGGGCGGAGGCAGGGCGGGCGCATCTCATTTCCCTTGAATTTCTGGCAATCCTGCCTGAAGCAGCTTGAGAAGGTAGGCGTCACTCCAGGCCGCAAGTTTTCGTTTGGCTTGAATGCCGTGTTTATGGGAGCGCTCGTTTTTCGCAAGATTCATCGCAATCTTGCGGAGTGGGCGATGTTTTCAGGCCCGTGGTCGGTTCGGATTCGCGATTGATCCTCATTGAAGGCAACGTCAAGACACCAATGCAGTTGGTTCTCGATGGTCCAGTGGCCGCGAATCATTGACGCGAATGACTGGGCGTCCAGAGCCTGGCTACTCCAGTAGTAACGGCACTCAATGGACGTTTTCTGATCGCCGACGGTCCGCTCGCTCTCGATCAGAATGACACTGCGCAAGCCCTTCCACTTCGGCAGGTCCTCAAACCAGCTAAGTTGTTGCGAGGCCCAGACGCGTCGCACTTCGAGTCGGCCGTGTTCACTCCCATCGACCGTCTCGTGAAAGGTGTGTTCGACTTCTCGAAAGTTTGCAGCTCGCGCATCGGTGAAGAAATCTTCGACTTCCTTTCGAGCCGTTCCTTGATTGCCTTTGAGGCCCATAATGTAGTTGCCGTCCTGATCAATAATCGTCTTCGCGATGTCCCTCTGGCATCCCATGGCGTTGACCGTAACGGTGGCTCCTCTGATATCCAAGAGTTCAAGAAGCTTCGGAATGGCCGTAATCTCGTTGGATTTCTCTTCAGTCGCGATCTGACCGAGCGTCAACTTGTTGTCCGCGATCCAGGCGCTCACTACATGCAATGCCTTCTTGCCTGTCGCGCGATCGAACGAGTGGCGTACGGTCTTGCCGTCAATTGCAACGAGTTTGCCGTTAGTTCCTCCCGACAGAGCTTGCACCCACGCAATGAAGCCTGCATTGAAAGCCACTGGGTCAATTGCGCTCAGCACCCGTCTAAACGTGTCCGCGCACGGAATTCCCTTGGGCAGACGCAGGAACGTCCTGAGCCAATCCTGCTTAGCAATTCCGAATTCCTCCATATCCTCCCATCCTTCGCCCACGCAAATCATCGTCAACAGGGCAATGATAAGAATATCCATGAGCAAGTGATACCGGGTGCGCTCCACGCGCGGGTCTTGCACCCCTTCAAAGAATTTGAAAATCCCAAGATGGCTTTCTTCCTCGTCACTCATAGGCGCGACGAGATATCACCCTGCAGCCAATGGAAAGCTCTATCTTGTGGGCGGCATCCAAATAGATCTCACAAAGTGTGAACAAACCTACACTTCGGTCGATGTCAGATGGTGCGCCCGCCCTGCGGGCGGAGGCAGAACGCGAGAGGCTCGAGGAGCAGCTCAGGGCATCGCAGAAGCTCGAGGCCATTGGCAGACTCGCCGGAGGCGTCGCGCACGACTTCAACAACCTGCTGTCCGTGATTCAGATCTACAATGGCTTTGCGATGGAAGGAGCGACTGACTCCGTCAAGCACGATCTCGTTGAGGTGCAGAAGGCCGCCGATCGCGGGGTGGCGCTGGTCAAGCAACTCCTCGCGTTCGGTCGCAAGCAAGTCCTGCAACCCGTCCCGCTGAACTTGAGCAAGGTCGTGGCGGGGGTTCAGGCCATGCTCCGGCGGATCATCGGCGAAGACATCGATCTTGCTCAGCAGCTTGAGTCAAACGTGGGACTGACTATGGCCGACCCGAGTCAGATCGAGCAAGTGCTCATGAACCTGGTAATCAATGCCCGTGACGCCATGCCTGAAGGCGGCACGCTCACCATCGAAACGTCCAACATCGAGATTGGCGAACAGCACGCAGCGTGCCTTCTGCCTGTAAGGCCGGGATCCTACGTCCAGCTCGTGGTTGCGGACACGGGCCTCGGCATGGACGAGCAAACACGGGAAAGGATCTTCGAGCCTTTCTTCACGACCAAGAATAGTGGCACCGGCCTCGGTCTTTCTACGGTGTATGGCATCGTCAGCCAAAGCGGTGGCAACATCTGGGTCAAAAGCGAGCCGGGCGCCGGCACCACGTTCAAGATTTATTTGCCGCGGGCGCCTTCGGCCAGCATAGCCACATCCACGATACCCCCGCCGACCTCCAGGCGGGGCGCGGGAGCCGAGACCATTTTAGTAGTCGAGGATGACGAGGCACTGCTCAAGGCCGCCAAGCGGACACTTGATGCGGCTGGCTATAAAGTGCTGACCGCCGCAAACGCTGGGGATGCGCTCATGGCCTGCGCGCGGCACAAGGGCGATCTCCATCTGCTCCTAACGGATGTGGTCATGCCGCAAATGAGTGGCAAGGCGCTCGCCGAGGAGCTTTCAAATGCTCGGCCAACACTCAAGGTGCTCTACATGTCGGGTTACACCGACAATATCATTGACCAGCACGGTGCGCTACCCGAGGGGACGCATTTCATCGGCAAGCCGTTTACTGCAGCAGCTCTGGCACGCAAGGTCCGGGAAGTGCTGGACCTCGCATGAGGAGCTTTCTGAAGGCACAACTATGTCTCAAGACAATTCTCCCGATCCGAAATTGAAAATCACGGTGCCACCGTCTGACGACGAGCATCAATACAATTCCGAGTATTCACCGGCTTCGGTGCTGGTTGTTGACGATGACGAGCAACTGAGGGAAGGTTACCGCCGGCTGCTCGCAAAAGCAGGCATTGGAACGGTCGCCGTGCCCAATGCTAAACTGGCTTTGGAGCTCCTACGTAACGGCGATTTGTTCGATGTCATCGTGTCCGACATCGTCATGCCCGGCACGGACGGCATCGCAATGCTGCGTGAGATCCGCAGATACAACCTTGATGTGCCCGTCATACTCGTTACGGGCAATCCCAGTCTTTTCACGGCCATGTTGACCGTGCAATTTGGCGGCTTTCGCTATCTTGTAAAGCCAGTGCCGCCCCCTGATCTGGTCAGGAACGTGCGCGAAGCGATCAAACTTCATCGGCTGGCGCGGCTCAAGCGTGAAGCCCTCCTTTTACTTTCATACCACCGCGAGCAGCTGGGTGACCGAGCAAGCCTTGATGTTTACTTCCAAATGGCCCTCGACAAACTGTGGATCGCGTTCCAGCCCGTTGTCGGCTGGCACAATCGTGAGTTATTGGCGTACGAGGCACTCGTGCGGTCGGCGGATAGTAGGCTCAGTAATCCAGAGCTGCTTTTCGATGCGGCCGAGCGCCTCGGGCGCGTTCCAGAACTTAGCCGGAAGATCCGCCAATTGGTTGCTGACAGCATTCCACGGGCCCCTGCGAATGCTATGATTTTCGTCAATCTCCACCCAGCCGACCTCGACGACGCGGAACTCCTGCAACCCGAGGCAGCCCTATCCCAACACGCACCTCGGGTAGTTCTCGAGCTGACCGAGCGTCGCTCCCTCGATCACTGCCAGAATGTCGGCGAAAGAGCAGAGCAACTGCGGACGATTGGCTATCGGGTAGCAGTCGACAATCTAGGCGCTGGTTACGCGGGCCTCGGAAGTTTTAGCAGTCTTGACCCAGATTTCGCAAAGATCGATATGGCTTTGGTTCGCAATATCGAAGCCTCTAAACGCAAGCAAAGTCTAGTGCGGTCGCTCATCGGCTTATGCTCCCGAGAGCTCGGTATCTTTGTTGTCTGCGCGGGCGTAGAAACCGAAGCCGAACGCGACACGCTCGAGTCGTTGGGAGCTAACCTGATGCAGGGGTACCTATTTGGACGACCGTTGGAAGGTTTTGCGCCCGTCATATTCGGAGGCCGCCCGGGAGTGTAGGGGGTCGGGTGGGTTATGCTCGATACCACGGTGACCGAGTCCGCAAGTGAACGTAATTCGAACCTTGGGACATGGCCCTTCTTTGCGGTCGTATTTGCTATTACTGGGTTGACGCAGCTTCCGGCCTTACTCGCAATGCGAGGCACAATAGTTACGCCCGCTGAACGCCTAATGCCGTTCGTCGCCATCGGGGCAATCGGCCCGATGCTTGCAGCGCTCGTCATTTCTCGATTCGAACCTGACGGCGCGGGATGGCGATCGGTATTTCGTCCACTGCGCAATTGGCGCGCAAATCCAGCTTGGTACGCGACTGCGCTGTGTCTGCCGGGAGTAATCTTGTTGCTTTCTATGGCTACGCTCCAACTCGTGAGTGGTCGCAACGTTGGCCCTTGGCTCTATCCACCATCGACCGCGCAAGCCATCATCGGGATGATTGTCGTATCACTGGGCGAAGAAATTGGCTGGCGAGGCTTTGCGCTGCCACGTCTGCAAAATCGCTACGGTCCGCTCAACGCCAGCCTGATACTCGGGGTTCTCTGGGCAATCTGGCATGTTCCCGTGCTCTTACTCGCGGGCATTAGTAGCCTGACCACGTTGCTGCTCATGATCCCTTTTTTCACGGCTGGCAGCGTGGTATTTACGTGGATCTACAACAAAAACCCCAGCGGGCCTCGTGCTTGCAATACTCGCGCATATGGGGGCCCACTTAAACAACTCCCACCGGCCGCTGCCCGGCAACGTGACCCCGCTCATCATGCATACAATCGGATTCGCAGTGTTGGCGGTTGCCATCCTGCTCGGCGATCGAAAATCATGGCAAATCACTCGAACCGTTTCTTGATGTCACAGCGTCTCGGGACAGTTGGGTGAAAGCGGACCGAGACGATATCTGTCTTGAATCTCACGGGTGGGGAGGGGGTATCGAATAGGAAGTCATGCTGTCATTTTCTTCCAACCAACCCAATATGTCGCGGATGCTCCCTGTCGCTAGTCCAATGCAAGTGTCTGCCGCACCGTAGTAGATGTGAAGTGTGTCGCCGTCGTCGCCAACGGTGTAGCCACAGGGAAACGTCACGTTGGGCACGTCGCCAATAGTTTCGTAAGACGTCTCGGGTCCAAATATCCAAGAGGCGCCGCGAGCCAGGCAGCGGTCGGGCCCATCCAGTGCGAAAAGTGCCGCCCCAATTCGATATAGGCAACCTCCCGCAGTTTGGCGAACACCATGATACAACATCAACCAGCCCGCTGAGGTTTCAATCAGAGGTGGAGATATCCCAACCTTGTTGGCATCCCACCAGGCCCCCTTGCGAGCCTGCAAAATGAGCCGATGGCTGCCCCAATTGCGCAGATCGGGAGAAAACGACAGCCACACATGAGCCCCCGTGTCACTCACCGGTCGATGGATCAAGGCAAACTCGCCATCGACTTTGCGCGGCAAGAGAGCTGCATCCTTATCATCGGGTTGCATCACCAATCCGCAGCGCTCGAAGTGTCGAAAGTCCTCCGTTAGGACAAGCGCGACGCCCGGCCCTCCCTTGGTAAAAGCAGTATAAGCAATCGCGTATTTGCCACTTGTGCGCATAATAAGTGATTACGTAAACGGCGGCGCGTCTCCGGTGGGCGCAGCAATGACGAGCCGTTTTGGAATCCCTGGCACCTCTTCACCTTGGCGCCCATTTACCGATCACTTGACTGCTCATCAATGTCATCGAACCAGATCCGGACACTCAGGCATTTCTTGTCACGGATGAAGCTTCAGCGCTGGATGTATCATCGAACGCTCCAGACACCGTGCAAAGTTGACTTGAGGCGTATTTGCGAAGGCCGCTCCCAGTAGGCCTACGAACACCGCTATGGATGCTCGTTGACGCGATCAAGCGCGAGATTCCTGGATGGCCCGATCTCGCTCCGCCGGGACCGAACTGACTTTGCGGGTCGAAAGTCAAATGAGCGTCTCCAACCCCTTGCGATCCAACAAGTTGAGCAACTTGAGCGAAGGGCCACTTGGGTGCTTCTCGCCAATTTCCCACTGGCGGACTGTGGACAAGCTCGTGTTGAGAACCGATGCAAAGACCGCTTGGCTGAGTTTGAAACGCGACCGCAATGCGCGAATCTTCCGACTTGAATAAGCTGGAATCGGCTTGAGACAAAGAGCGTCGTATTCACGCATTCGGCGCTTGTCGATGAAACCTGCCAAATGAAGATCTTTCGCAGTTTCATGAATGGCTTCCAAAATTGGGCTATTTGCCCTTCTCTTACTCGTCGTCATGGCAAATCTCCTGTAGAGCGTTGCTCTTGAGGCAATCATCGAGTTGGCTCGGAGAGAGTCTAAGCAGATCGTGCGCGATGGCCTGCAAAGCATTGAGTTCTTTATCGCTTACGTTGGCCCGGTCATTCTTCTCAAAGCCGTAGAGAAAGAACCAGCGCGTTCCTTTGTTGGTAGCCACCAACCTGCGAGTACTCCCGCTTTTGCCACGGCCGGGCAGCGCAATACGCTTCTTCACGACACCGCCGCCCAGATCCGCGTCGATCAGTCCGGCGGCCATTTCGGCAACGGCTAGGCAGAGTGACTGATTTGTCAACTCGGTCTTCCGCATCCAGCGGCTAAAGTGTCTGGTTTTGAATACCCGTAACACGACTGAACTATATCACTAAGTGTAGTACTGCGCAATCGCCTCTGAGACAAGGCTCGTTTCGCCTATTTGGCTGTCCCATGCTGACATCCGATACAGCGACAGCGACTGCCGCTTCCGCCACTCGAGCCCACGCCCCTAGACTGCAGCAAACCACAACAAGGGCGAATAGGAAGCGTTTCACAGTCACGCGAAAAGGCGACCCGATAGGGCTTCGACCTGAAGACACCAGCGCAATTCCTGTTTCCGTGATGTTCTAATGATTACTTTGCAGCTGATGTAGCGAGTATGGCAATGGCTTCGGAACACGCCTTCACTCCACCCCCGCGTGCCTGGATTGCAGAGCGGTCTAAGAATCTCAATGATCTTCTCGCTGCTCGAACCGAGAAGTCAGCGTTGGCCCTGAGACGACTCACCGGTCCCGTGACGCTCACTAAAAAAAAGCCTGAAGTTGGGCGTGCAAGGCTGCCATACTTGCATCCCACTGTTCGGAAGATCGGTGCTGGCGGCCGTTTGCTCCAGCGAGTTTCTTGCGAGTAGTTCTCCAGCTTCGCATTTTCTGGGGAACTGCGCCTGAGGGCCAACGTCGCGTCCCCCGCCCAAGGGGAACGAGTGCGCGCGGCCTCCGGCCAAACGAGTTTTGGCGGGCGGATTGAGCAAGACCCAATGCACAACGAGGCGTCCGGCCAGGCCGGGCGCGAGCGCTTCGGGTGCGGGCACCGCGGAAAACAAGCTGGATTTGAATTCGCGCGGGTAATTCGCAGGCCAAGAGCCCTGCCTGGGTGACAGAACGCCAGCCATGTACTACCGTCCGGGCCGCATTAGCGATGTCCCGAAGTAACGAACTGAGCATACTGGGCCCCTCGAGCCGCATCACTGGCCGCGTAAGCGGCAAGGGTGGCGTCCGAATCGAAGGCAAGCTTGTCGGCAATGTTGGTGTCACCGGCCCTGCAGAAGTGGCGGAAGGTGCCAGCGTTGAAGGCGACGTGAACGCCGAGTCCCTCGATCTAGGGGGCCATTTGGTGGGCAACGTTACGACAACGGGTGCTGTAGTGATTCGGTCGGGATCATTGCTACATGGCGAAGTCAAAGGCGCGGAAGTGGCTATCGAACCCGGAGCACGGGTATCGATTCGTCTCGACACACCTTTCGAATTGAACATCTGATTTGACCCGAACTGATTCAAGCACAACGAGGCAAGATGGCAGGCACGGTGATAGGCGAAGAGCTCACGATTGAAGGCGAAATCACCAGCGATGAAGAAGTGGTGATCCAAGGGACCGTGCGCGGCTCGCTCAGCAGCACGGATACCATTCAAATCCTGTCGGGGGCGGTCGTTGAAGCGGACGTCACGGCGGCAAGTCTGAGCGTGGCCGGCGCCGTTACGGGCAATGTAACGGCCACTGATCGAGTGGACCTGCAAGCTGGCGGCCGCTTGATTGGGGACGTGCGCTCAGCGCGTCTGACAATCGCTGACGGCGCGTCGTTCAAGGGCAACGTCGATATGGACGTGTGACGGAGCCACCATGAGGTCACCATCAACGATTTCGGCAACAACGGTCGTACGCGGCAATATTGGCGGGGACGGCTCACTCGAGATCCTCGGGCGCGTGGAGGGCAACGTGACCATGACTGGGCAGGTAGTTGTCGCCGCTGATGCCGCTGTGCGAGGCAACGTTAGCGCGACGGAAATTCAAGTTACCGGCAGTATCGCAGGTAACCTCACCGCGTCGGATATTCTGATGCTCAATCCTGGGGCGCGTGTAGTCGGTGATCTCGCAGGCGTGCGCATCGGCATCGCCGAGGGCGCTCTAGTTCGCGGGCTCGTTCGGACTGAAGGAGAGCCGCCATTGGCAAAGCCCGCGGCCGCGTCTGGGGCCCGGCTCGCTGCGCCCGCAGCTAAACCGGCAATCGCTCCTCGGGCAGCCTTTCCGGCCCCCGCAGCGCGACCCGCGTCTGCTGTTGCGCCGCGTCCCACTCCGCCTAAGGTTAATTTGTCCGCTGCGGCACAGGAAAGGCCCGCTTTACACGAGCCACCGCCAGACAGCAGTCCCGCGTCGGAACCGATGAATCCCGCGCCTGTCAGGCATGAGGCACCGAAGCAGGAACGTTCAGCCGACGGCCCGCCGCCGCTGGTTGTGCCGTCGATCAAGGGAAGCGTCAAAGCGAAGAAGAAGTTTCGTGGCCGCTGAGTTAAGCCGCCTGATTGAACTGCTTCGAGTACGCAGCTTCGAGCGACGCCGCGTGATCCTTGCGTCCGGCAAGGAAAGTGACTTCTTCATCGATTGCAAACAAACGATCCTCACCGCTGAGGGGCACGCATTGGTAGGCGAGCTCATGTTCGAGGCATTGGCGCAATTGCCAGCCTGCGAAGCCGTAGGCGGGGTCGAACTCGGGGGTTGTCCCTTAGCGAGTGCGGTCTCCCTCGTGAGCTTTCAGCGTGGTCGCCCGCTACCCGCGCTTTACGTGCGAAAGGCTCAAAAGGATCACGGCACTGCAAAACTCGTTGAGGGTGACAAGTCGATTCATCCCGGCATGCCGATTGTGTTGCTGGAAGACGTAATCACGACGGGTGGTTCGAGCCTACGGGCAGTAAATGCGCTCCAGCAGGCGGGAGTGAACGTTGTGGGGATTGTAGCCCTCGTTGATCGACTTGAAGGGGGTCGGGCCACCATCGAAGCCGAGAACCTGCCGTTACTCAGCTTGGCGACGCGCCGCGATTTCATGGACGATTAGTCGCGATGCAACCATGGGTGTGGGACAGTCCGAGAGCATATGAATAAGAGGCTCGAGGTTCTCGAGAAAATGGTCAACTCCGGTACCGGCGATTCCTTTGCCTGGTACGCATTGGCGCTCGAGTATCGAAAAGAGAATCGCGTTGAGGAGGCCATCAGCACCTTCTGCTCACTTCGAGAACGCGATCCGGATTACTTGCCGATGTATCTCATGGCGGGGCAGATTTATGTTGCAGCGGCACGTTTGGCACAAGCGCGCGACTGGCTAACCGCCGGAATCACTCTCGCGAAAGCCAAGGGCGACCACAAAGCTCTCGGCGAATTGGAAGCCGAACTGAGCCACGCGGAATCATTGAACGAAGGCTAACCTGATTGTTTGGCGAGGCTCCAAACGTCTGCTATCGGGAATAGCCGCGCACCTTTGCCAAGTGCAGCGTTGATATGTTGGGGGTTTGAACTGGGGTAAATTATTTAGAAGCCACCGGTACTCCGTAAACCTCCACCTCGTAAATACGGGCGGTTTGGTTGACATCTCGATTGGGCTTCACGATACTCAATCTGGCCGCCCGCAGCGCGGTTGGCTTGATATTGTGCTGAGTCACACCTTCATGATTGTCAGTCACGGTTACGGCGCGCGTCCAACCCTGCCCATCTGAGGTGACGTCTATATTGAAATCGCTGGTATTCAACGCAGCACGTTCACCACCGGCCTCGGCGTGATAGATCGAAAACTGGTTGACGAGAAATTGACCCCCGAGGTCAATCTCGAGCATTCGAGCGGGCCCGGCTGAACACCATTTTGTATAGAGGCTTCCATCCGTAGCTCTTTCCGATGCCGCATTGGGTTTGCAGCCCAAAGCAGTGCGCGCCAAGGCTGATGCAATGGGTGCGTCGCCAATCAGTTCCAGTTCCGCTAATTGAGTAACGTTGGCGCCATGGTTCGCGTCGATGTCCAGCCGGTAGCATGGGTACGCAGTGGTATTCTCTGCCCGATAGACCTTTGTTTGGCGGCGCAGCGAAAAGTCCTCGTTGGTGCGCTTGTCAAGTGTTACCCAGTTCGCGCAATCGTTAGAGGCCTTCAATGTCCAATCCTTGGGGTCGCGGTCTGGGGAATCTCCCGCCGAAGTCACTGTGTAAAGCCCCACGGAGTAGCGCCTGCCATTTGGAAATTGATATTGAACGCTTGCCCTGGCCTTGAGCGCCTGCCACTTGGTGAGAGAATTGTCGTCAAACGCCTGGGAGCGGTCGGCATGTTCCGTGGAATTCTCAGAACTAACCTGGATAATGCCTCCGTTGGCCCTGTCTCGACGGGGTACCGGAACCCTCGTGCTCGAGATGGAAGTAATCGACGTCGGCAAATCGCTCAGAGCTGAACCCCAGGTTGACGGCGAAGCACCCATTTCGAACTCTAGCAGTCCACCTGCCGCGATATCGGCATGTCTCAGGTAGCTTTTCGAGTACGCAGTGCCATTTAATCTCGCGCTCTGAATATACCTATTGGCGTGATTGTTATTGTGTGCAGCAACAATGAATTGCTTGCCATTCTCCAAATTGACCACCACTCTTTCAAATAGAGGTGAACCAATCGCATACTCGGGATGTCCGGGCGACGCCGGGTAGAACCCCAGCGCGCTGAAAATGTACCATGCAGACATCTGACCATTGTCTTCGTCTCCTGGGTATCCATCACCCGAACCTATCCCCGAACTGTAGAGCCGGTCCAACACTTCACGGGTTCGGAATTGAGTTTTGGAGGGTACGCCCGCGTAATCGTACATGTACAACATCGAATGAACGGGCTCGTTCGAATGGGCATATTGGCCCATGTTGGTAGCGAAAGCCTCGCGCATTTCATGAATTACATGTCCGTAACTTCCGAAACGAAACATTCGCGGCGCACGGAATATCGAGTCTATCTTGTCCGAGAGCGCCGCACGACCTCCGAGCAAATTGGCTAGACCCTGAGGGTCGGCGGTCGCGGCGACGCTATAGTTCCAGGGCGGACCCTCTGCGAATTCGTAACCCCACTCATTGGCGTAGAACCTCGAGTCAGGTGTCCGCCAGGCCCCATCGGTGCGCCTCCCACGAAAAAAACCAACAGAAGGCGAAAATAGGGTTGAGTATCGCAGGGAACGATTGAGGAAGTACTCGGCGTAAACGCTGTCGCCTAGCAATCGCGCAACTTCTGCAATGCCAAAATCGTTGATCGCATCCTCTAATGTCCATGATGCGGATTCGCCTAGTAGGTCACTTGGCACGTACCCCAGAAATATCGACTTTGAATTACCCTTGCGACCCTTTGCGGGATCGCCCGAGTAAGATAGGGCGTTCTTCAACATCGACTCATACGCACCGCGGATGTCGAAATTGGTTACGCCGCGCAAATAGGAATCAGCAAACACAATATCCGAGTGCGAGCCCACCATACAATTAATATAACCAGGACCCGACCAACGTGGCACCCAGCCACCGTCCTTGTACGCGGTGACGAATCCATCGAGCATTTCGGCGGTTTTGGACGGCGCCAACAAGCTCAATAAGGGCCAAACGGCACGATAGGTGTCCCAGAACCCATTGTTGACATACAACCTCCCTTCTCGTTCCTTGAACGTGAAGGGGCTAAAGTACTTGGGCTGATTGTCAACCTTTTCCCACATTGAATTGGGGTAAAGAAACACGCGATATAGGTTCGAGTAAAATGTGGTCCTTTGATCAGGCGTCGCTCCAAATATCTCTAGCTTGCCCAATGTTTTGTCCCAAACTAGCTGAGCCTCTTGTTTGACTTGGTCAAACGTCTTTGTTCCTACCTCGTCGTCCAAATTTGAACGGGCTTGTTCCGCACTGATAAATGACGTGGCCATCGACATGTTGACCACATCACCCTTGTGGACTTGCAACTGGACCCACCCATTGGCACCGCTACGTGGAGTGGAACCATCGGACAGGATGTCCCTGTCCACCCGGGCAAAGAAATAGAGCCTAGGCCCATTTTGATTGACGTACCCTTGAATGCTTCGTTTCGCTCGATCAATCGCAATATTCCCCGGGACGGAGTCAATCGAATCGAACAGCAGGTAGGCCTTATTCGTACTGGAAAAGGTAAAACGCCAGGCACTTGCATGGTCAGTCGGAGCAATCTCTGTCGTGATCCCGTAGGTATCGAGTGTTACCTTGTAATAGTGAGGTTTAGCAATTTCCTCAGAATGGTGGAACAGCGAGGCCCTCGATTGTGGTGCGACGCGCAACTTTCCAGTCATCGGCATCACTTGCAGCGAGCCGTGATCGCCGATCCACGGCGAGGGTTCGTGGCTCACGCTGAATCCCTGGATGGTCCGCGAATTGTATCGATAGAGCCAACGTGCCGAATTGCCTTCCGTAACTGGCGTCCAAAAGTTGAATCCAAACGGGAGTGCAACCGCAGGAAACGTATTGCCACGCGAAAAGTCGGGGCTGGAATTGCTGCCGCGCAAAGTATTTACCGAGTCGGATAAGTGCTGTAACTCGGAGCGAGCCTCCCTTGCCGGTAACGATACTGCAATAAATGCCAAGACTGGAGCTAGTTGAGTGAACCCATTCTTGCGAAGCGGCGGGGAAATCATTTCGGAAGCCTCAAAATGCAACTCGGCCGCGCGCAACTGGGAGACTAAGCGTATTGCGTGGTCTCAGAGGCCGGAGATTAGCAGAACCGCAAGCAGCGACAATCGCCGCGGTAGGTCCTTTACTGATTGGCGTTCAAACCGCTTGTTTCGTGTGTCAATCTTGGGTTAAACATTGTACCGATGCACCACCAAGCAAACGAATCGCGCTACGAAACGATGCAATACGGACGTTGCGGACAAAGCGGGCTACTGCTCCCACGCATTGCCCTCGGGCTTTGGCACAATTTCGGTGCGCATGATGACTTCGAAAATGCTCGCCGGACGTTGTGTGGCGCATTTGACCTCGGCATCAATCATTTTGATTTAGCCAACAACTATGGCCCTCCGCCTGGATCGGCAGAGGAAACTTTTGGCCGCATACTCAGTTCCGATCTTAGGCCTTATCGTGATGAACTGATCATTTCCACTAAAGCGGGCTACGACATGTGGAAGGGTCCGTACGGCAACTTCGGGTCCCGCAAGTACCTGATTGCAAGTCTCGATCAAAGCCTTAGACGTCTCGGTGTTGAGTACGTGGACATTTTCTATCACCATCGGCCCGATCCACAGACTCCAATTCAAGAGTCTATGGGCGCCCTGGAACATGCCGTGCGGTCGGGTAAGGCGTTGTATGTCGGTCTGTCGAATTACGATGCGCAGCAAACGCAAGAAGCGATTGCCGTACTGAAAGACATGGGAATACGGTGTCTCGTTCATCAGCCTTGTTACAACATCTTCAACCGCTGGGTGGAGCCTTCTCTGCTCTCGACCCTTGCCCGGGCAGGCCTAGGTTGCGTAGTGTTTTCGCCCTTGGCGCAGGGGCTTTTGACTGGTCGCTACCTGAGCGATATTCCCGCCGATTCTCGCGCTGCCAGACCGGGCACATTCTTGAACCCCGGCGATATCACAGAGGCCCGGTTGGCCCAAATTCGCGCGCTCGATTCACTGGCTAAGTTGCGTGGTCAGAGCTTGGCGCAACTCGCGCTCACTTGGGTTTTGCGGCAATCTACCGTAACTTCAGCCTTGATAGGTGCTAGCCAGCTGAGCCAAGTTGCTGACTGCATACTTGCCTTGAAAAACCTCGACCTCACTGATGAGGAATTGAAGAGCATTGACGAGATAACATCCGCCTAAACCAAGTCACTGGCAACTCCTCGGTAAGCGACTTTTCTGGCTTGGCGGCACGGAAACAACGGTGACAACCCAACTACTTCAGCACGCGCTGGCGGTTAGCTTCGAAGCAACAAGCGAAGGGGCCGCGATTGACCGCGTAGTATCCGGGTCCCAAGGCCTCATCACTGCAATCGCGGTATTAGCTCAGTCTCGAGGTACGCTAAAGTCATAGCTTGGTGCACACTGTGCCCCGAGTTAGAGTCAATTTCTCACGCAAAGTCCGAGCGCAAAGCCCGGCGTGGCGATTGTAAAATGCGCCAATTCACGGGCGAACGTTGTTCAAGACTCGTAAATTAGTAAAGGTTCTGCTAATTTCGGTGATCATGCGGTCTGCTAACCTTCAACGCCTAGCCCAACTGAAGCGCATGATGCCATCGGCAATACTCTTGGCCCTGCTCGGGCTGTTCGTTGGATGGGGCGGTTTTGCATGTTCCGGGGGCAACGCAGCACCAGCCTTGGCCGCCCCCGTCGGCAATGGCGGAAGTGGCAACGAAGGCGGCCAGAGCAGCGTTGGCGGAAATAGCAGCATATTGGGTGATGCTGGCGGTTCGGTAACAATCTCTGGAACTTGTACAATCGGCGACTCAATCAGTTGCCGAGTGGTCATCGGAATCGTCAACAACCAGGAAAGCTGTTTCGTTGGTGTTCAGTACTGCGATACAGGCACTTGGAGTCGTTGTGTCGATCCCCGCGATGCGGGGTAGCCCTCCACTTCACTAGAGCTCGACCCTATTTCTAGAGTGCCGATTGGCTCCGAGTGAAGACACACTACCGTGGTTCGTCTAGCACGCGAAGTACGATGAACTTCAAATATCGCCCCTCGGGGTGGCCAATGCCTACCGGGTGATCAATGGCGTGACCTGCCTCATGTACAATTTGAGCAGTGCGCCCCGCTCGCTGCGCCGCATCAGAGAGAACCTGCCGAAATTGTTCGGGTGAAACCTGTGCCGTACAACTGGCGGCAGCGTAGTAACCCCCAGCACGCACCAATTGAAGGCCCAATGCGTTTATGTGCAGGTAAGCCTTCAGCGCATGGTCCAGCTGTGCCCGATTCCTCGCCAGACTTGGCGGGTCGCAAACAATCGAATCGAAAACCTCCCGCGAGCGAACTGCAGCCTTCAGATAGTCGTAGCAATCTGCGGTGGTAAATTGATGCGCCTTCGGATCAAGCTCATTGAGCTCGAAATTGTCTCGGGCACGCGCCAAAGCCTGCTTCGAAGTATCGATATTCGTCGTGCGTGCGGCTCCGGCGAGGCCTGCGGCAATCGAAAACCCGCCTGTATATGCGAAGAGATTCAGGACTGACCCAACACTGGCAAATGCCGCGAACGTTTGGCGATTGTAGCGTTGGTCTAGGTACAATCCGGTCTTGTGGCCATGCGCCAAATCCGCAAAATAGCGAATCTTCCCGTCCAATACCACTAGGTCATCGGGAGGAAGTTGCCCGTGCAAAAGTTCGAATTGCGCGGGTTGATCGGGGTCGGTAGCCGCTTGCTTGTGAGTGATGCCGCGAGGAGTCACGCAGCGCGTGAGTGCTTTTACGAGATCGGGTAGCAATACCTTTGAGGCCGCACAATATGTGGCCACTACGGCATATTCGCCGTAAATGTCCACGACAATTCCGGGGAGGCCATCTCCCTCTCCGTTGATCAGTCGATAGGCTGTCGTTGGTGTTGGCTTGAGAGATTGCCGTAATTCGAGCGCCTGCTGCACGCGCTCGAAAACGAACTCCGGTGACGGCGGACCATTTCGTGAGAATACGCGCAGAGCAATTTGAGATTCGCTGTCCCACAGCGCCCAGATCTTGGTTTGCCCGGCCTCGGCACTGACCCAACTTCCGGTAGCCGCTTCAAATCGAGCGGGGATATGATTGCGATACACCCAGGGATGGCCAGCAGCCAATTCTGATTCGAGAAAACCCGGTAACTTCAGCAGGCTCGGCTCAATCCGCGCCATTGAGAAGTCCGCGCAATTGATCGTAGTCGGAATCGTCGATGGCGCCTCCAATGGTACAGCGGACATGCCCAGCGGGATCGAGCAGCAGTTGAACGGGCAATTCACTATCGGGCTTTACGCCGACGCTTTTGAGCCAATCGGTGCGTTTCACGCCGTCTGCCAGCCAATAGGTGCGCCGTAACCCAGCCGGCGGCTGTTTGTCGAGGAAGCTCGTCAGCTGTCGTTCATCGTCATCCAACGACAAGAACACGACCTTGAACGCGACCCCACCGTCGCTAAGCTTTTTTTCCCAAGCCAGCAACCTCGGAATTTCCTCTTTGCATGGGGCACACCACGCCGCCCAAAAATTGATCCAAGTGTAGTGTCCGCGAGTTTGAATCTGCTCGGGCAAGTCACGCTCGCCCGCCGCGCCACGCCGCGCAGGCGCTTCCGAGGGCAGTTCTGGCCCGGATTTATTCAGATGGCCCCCGCACAACTGGCGTGGCTTTTTGGGTGCCGCCGTTGGCGCCGCTGCGGGAGATGAGGTGGTGGCGGTCGGGCTTGGTGCACTTGGAGAACCGAGTATCGCTTGGCTGCGCTCGTTCGTTACGGTGACTTTCGGCTTGGTGTCGTCGCAGCCAATCGCAACGGCGGCTACAACGCAAACTAATTCAATCAAAGTCGACAATCGACCCATGATACGAATGCACTCCTGTTGATGGCTTCGTCGTTGCACTTGGCATCCTGCCGCGAATTGTTCCAGCCGCAATATTCCTTCGAAAGCTGAGCAAATTCATTGCCAAGCCAAAGTAGTCCAACAGTCTTTTCAATCTCGGGATCCTTGGAAACGTCCTTGAGATGAAACATGACGGAGTTGGCACGTCGATGAGAAAGAGCCCGATTTTTGTCTACGGTTCCGGTCTTGGAAGCGCGCGCAACCACGAAAAAGTATCGAGCCCCCTTGCGCTCAAACCACATATCTTCGAGAAGTTTCTTGGCCTTATCATCCAGGTCGTCTTTGCCCTCGTCGTACATCACGACGGCGCCCCGGTCTTTGAGGGGAGTAAACAACTCATTGAAGTCCGAGTCGCTGATTGACGCGAACGTCTTCACGTCAGCGGGTTGACACCCGCGACGTCCACCCTCACCCGACACGAGTCCACAGGAATGCAGAACCCGTTCCAAA
The DNA here is from genome assembly GCA_963819085.1 of uncultured delta proteobacterium. GTDB lineage: Bacteria > Myxococcota_A > Polyangia > Polyangiales > Polyangiaceae > FEN-1139. Next base: position 134,560 of record CAWFUX010000026.1, on the reverse strand, counting down.
ACTTCCTTGAACCGCGGCGTACAATAAGCGACTTCCGATTGGTCGGCGATTGCAATTGCGGGCTTGTTGGTTTCCGGCGTCATGAGGCGTTCTTTAGCGTCGGCCACGGCCCCGTGAACGCGAACCAGGATTCCAAGAGTGAGCAATGCACCCGTAGCCAATGCAACTGCCACTGGCCCGAACGTGGGCAGTCGTTTGTCCGTCATTGGAGCACCTCCGGGGCCAATTGTTTGAGTGTAAAGCGCAATCCAAGGTCCGTATCTTCGTCACACAGCCGCCGCTTGCCCAAAAATACCTGAGGGGTCGACACGGGCACGTTGTTTTCCGCCGCAAAATGCAAGTGTTTGTTGAGCGTTGCCTTGGCGTCACGGCTATCGGTACAGTCCACCAATGCTTTCCCCCAACGCTGCTGAATACGCGCCTTGATCGCCGCCTCACTGATCTTGCCAGCTGCGGTAAGGGATGTTTGCTCAGCGAATGCCCATTCTAGCATCTGCAATTCCTGCCCCTTTGCGCAGATTACGGCACGAGCCACGACGCAAGCACCCGGGTGCAGACTCTGGTCAGACAACATCCAATTGCAGGTATTGTCCAGAGGGAAGAGCGAGAGCGTAACATCCAGTCGGTCGAGCACGCCTTCGGCGATGAGGCGCTCATGCAGAGCTTTACAGGTTGGACACAATGGATCCTCGAAAAGCAAAGCTGGCTGGACGGCACGCGCCCCACGGAATTTAACCAGAGCCCCAGATGGCTCTTCAGGTTTCTTCAGTTCACCGCACTTGCCCAAGTATGGACGCTGATCGGGAGCTGACGAAGCATAAACAAGCGTTGGTAGCAGCGTCAGCACTGCCAGCGTTACTAACCAAAACACAGCCACCAAAGGTTGACCGCCAGGACGCTGCGTGCCGTCGCTAGACGCATTGAGCGAGCGCAGGCTCATCAAGCCACCTGCTGCTAGCAATGCCGACGAAATATAAGTGCCAACGCACGTCTTGCAGAGCGTGCCGAGCTTGGTAACGGAAATCGTGAACATGACGATGGATACCAAAAGCGGAGTCACGCTGACTGCGGCAAACATCATCACATTCGCGCGGGAGGCCTTCTCTCTTGCCAAGAGAAGATAGATTGAGAAACCCGCAAAGAACGCGAATGCGCCCAGCGCGAAAAGGGATATGGGGATTCCGCCCCAGAGCGTATCGCGCATTATTGCGGAATACGGACTGTACATTGCGGCTCGGCAGGCTTCGGCCTCGGATGTTGGCGGTGCGCCGGGAATAAAACTGCAATGGACATCGTGTAGGCGTCGATCTAAGTGCGCCGCATAGTCGACGGTGGAGCTGTAGGAGAACACCAACCCCAGCAGTGATCCAATAAGTGCTACCAGTGCGGGGCCCTTTGATCGGGGGTCGGACATCGGGGCGAAGCGTGGACCCAAGCGAGGTCCTGTTGCAAGTGTTCAGCACACTTATTTGGGGATTTTTCGAAATCGCCAGCCTATTTTGCGCGATTCAGGCGCAACCAGTTTAGTGAGCGTGAAATTCAAGCATAAATCTGTGCTGGCGACAAACGTCCCCGAGCCGAACAATTGCCGATCGACCAGGCCCGCATCGAAGGCGCAACCGGGCTGACGGGACTTGCCGCATCAAGTGGCGGCTACGGTCACTCTCAACCAATAGGTCGGCGACTTGTCCTAAAATGCATTTTCTCGCACGCGACGACCGAATACTGTCATCCACAAGATTTTCACATCCAAACCCAGATGCCAGTTTTGAATGTAGTATAAGTCGTGTTCGACCCGCTTTTGCATCTTTTCCGTAGTATCCGTCTCCCCACGCCAGCCGTTCACTTGGGCCCACCCGGTTATGCCCGGCTTGACCTTGTGCCTGAGCATATAGTTATGGACTAGACTTCTGTATTGTTCATTGTGAGCTACGGCGTGTGGCCTCGGCCCCACCAAGGACATGCTGCCGTCAATTACGTTGAACAATTGCGGGAGTTCGTCCAATGATGTTCGTCGCAAGAACGCGCCGACGGCAGTAATGCGTTGATCTCCCTTGGTAGCCTGGCGAATTTTCGCCCCATCCTCTGTCACGGTCATCGTACGAAACTTGTAGATGTAAATTTCGCGCCCGCTCAGTCCGTAGCGCCGTTGACGGAACAGGATGGGGCCGGAAGAGTTCAGTTTGACGGCAATTGCGACGGCTATCATCGGAAGGCAAGCTATGATCAAGGCGACAATGCCAAGCGCAATATCTTCGGCACGCTTGACCCAACCATCGACTCCGTGAAATGGGCTGTCAAAGACGCTAATGACCGGTACGTCACCAACGGTGGTCATGCGCGCGTGAAGTAGGTCAAAAACGAAGAAATCTGGGACGAAATAGACGGTCGCAGTAGTGTCAGCCAGTCGATGCAGTATATCGGTTACTCGGGCTTCTGCGCGCAGCGGAAGGGCCAAATACACATGATCAATCTTGCCAGCTCGAGCATCGGTAACTAGTTGTTCGACGTTCCCTAGGACCTGTGCCGAAATGTCTGGTTGACGACCCTGCCGCGGTTGCACTCGATCATCATAGACGCCGACGACATTGAGTCCCAAAGTCGGATCACTGGATATAACGCTTATCAAGCGCTCGGCCAACGGAGTACAACCCACGATAGCCGCTCTTCTCAGGTTATAACCTCGCTTTCTGAGCCTGCGCAGGACTAACCTCAGAATTACCCGTGTACTCGCCAAAAAGGTCGGCGTTGCGACCATCCATAGCGTGCTTGCCACACGCGAAAAACGCGCGGAGGTCTTGGTCGCGAAGGCCAGCATCAGGAGCATCGCGATTACAACCAGCCACACAATCATGAGTTGCGTAAGCTCCCGCCCTAAATGCTCACCGTGGCGCGGACGGTAAAGGCTACTGACCTCAGCGACTAGACCAAATAGGGCTATGGTTGCGGCACAGGCAAGGGAGTAGCTATCTGTCCATAATTGCTTATAGAACATCGCCGCGGCGTATTGGACGGCGACGATTGTCGTAATATCCAAAATGCGCTGCACAAAGGACCAACCTGGTGCATAGTCTCTAACTATTCCGGCCTGCGGCACGACCGCCTCTCCTTTACGACAAGGCTTGGCCAGTATATCGATTGAATCATGTATTGCCGCCCCGTTCCGTAATCAGCTCCAATTCTCACTTCCACAATTCTATCTGGTGCCGTGACAAAAACAGAATTCTCCGAATCAACACCAGCAAAAGTGCATCTGTTTGGGTTCAGTTTCGACAACGTGACACCTGCGCAGGCCGCGGAGCGGGTTATTGAACTCTCAGCGAGCGGTAACTCGGGACAATATGTTGTAACACCCAACTTGGATCATGCGCTTATACTTCATCGTCGCCCAGAGCTCCATCCGGTCTACGCGGGTGCTTCATTGGTTTTGGCTGACGGCCAACCAATCGTTTGGGCCTCGCGTTGGTTCGGCCGAGCACTGGTTGGACGAGTAGCTGGCAGCGACCTTGTTCCGGAGGTTTTCCGCAAGTTGCGGCGGGACACGAGTGTTTTCCTGTTGGGCGCGGGTCCGGGAGTTGCTGCGCGCGCCGCTGAGCAAATTGAACGGGCATTTCCCAAAGTCAGAATTGTTGGGGTCAGTAGTCCCCCATTTGGCTTTGAAAAGAATCCTGAACAAAATGAATCGGTTGTGCTTGATGTCGCAGAAAAGGAACCGGAAATATTGGTGGTTGGTCTTGGCGCTCCCAAACAAGAGATCTGGGCCCACCAAGAACGAACGAGACTCAAGTCCACGGTAATTCTGTGTGCGGGGGCCACCATTGATTTTCTCGCCGGGGAAAGGGCCCGTGCCCCACAGTGGTGCCAAAAGTACGGGTTCGAATGGTTGTACAGAACTCTCGAAGAGCCGAAGCGGCTGGCACCTCGTTACGCGGCCGATGCCGCGCTCTTTCCGCGCCTCATCGTGAAACAATGGCTGAAGGACGTCGGACTTATTCCGTAACTCGGCTTGGGCGGAGTTGAAGAGATCCGCGCTACTTCGCGGCCGGCGCTACCCCCGGTCGTCGGGGCCACCGGTCGGTCTATCGCAAATGTTATTGAATCCCGCGATTTGTTGAATCTTGCGGTGGGTGGACCTTTGCGCGCCGCTCCCGGAAGGGTCTGTCCGTCAATATCCCGAACAGGTTGGAGTTGAGGTCCCCCGTTGCAACGAATATATAGGGCCTGATGAGGCGACCATGAAGGGGATAGTTCTTGCTGGCGGCAGCGGCACTCGGCTCGGGCCGTTAACTCGCGCCACCTCCAAGCAGTTGTTACCGGTATACGATAAACCGATGGTCTACCATCCGCTGACATTACTCATGTTGGCTGGCATTAGGGAATTGCTAATCATATCGACGCCTCGGGATATCCCTCCGTTGCAAGACCTATTGGGCGACGGAAGTTGGCTCGGGATGCAGATTAGTTATGCGACGCAAACAAGTCCAAACGGAATTGCGGAAGCACTCATCATTGGCGCGCAATTCGTCGGTAATGATTCGATTGGGCTGGTGCTGGGTGACAACTTGTTTTACGGAGCGGGCCTTGCGGCACAAATGCAGTCCGCAATATCCTCAATCCAAGGTGCCGTGCTATTCGGACATAGGGTAAACGATCCTCAACGGTACGGCATCGCGGAATTGGGTTCGGACGGTCGATTGCTTGATATCGAAGAGAAACCGACCCAGCCGAGATCCAACTTGGCAGTCACGGGTTTGTATTTCTATAGCAATGACGCCGTCGAAATTGCCCGCTCGTTGAAACCGTCCGCACGAGGAGAACTGGAAATTACCGACCTGAATCGAAGCTACGCGCGCCAGGGACGTGCCCAAATCGTTCAATTGGGTCGTGGCATGACATGGCTCGACATGGGGACCCCCGACGCCTTGTTGGAAGCAACGCATTTTGTCGCTACGTTACAACGCCGCCAGGGGCAATATGTTGCATGTCCAGAGGAAGTGGCATGGCGAATGGGATTTATCGATCAGCATCAATTGTCCGCGCTTGCACATGCACTGGGCAATTCGCAATACGGGTCGTATTTAACCTCGCTTGTGAATGAGTACCCTCTGGCATGAAAATATCTGAGCTCGAACTCGCAGGCGCAAAGCTAATTAGCCCCAGCGTTTTTAAGGACGCGCGCGGGTTCTTCATTGAAACCTACCAACGCCATCGGTATGCCGAGTTGGGTATTGAACTGGAGTTCGTGCAAGACAATCACTCGCGCAGCACGCGAGGTACGCTGCGAGGACTGCATTACCAATCTAGTCCCGGCCAAGCTAAACTAGTACGGGTCGTGCGCGGGCAAATCTACGACGTACTTGTCGATATTCGGCCCGATTCACCGACGTTCGGTAGGCACTGCGGCTGTTTGCTCGACGATGAGCAGAATCAACAGCTGTTCGTGCCAATCGGTATGGCGCATGGCTTTTGTGTTTTGTCCGAAGTAGCGGACGTTTGCTACAAGGTGAGCTCACCGTATAACGCAGCGACCGAATGCGGGATTCGATTTGACGACCCCGAGTTTGCGATTGAATGGCCAATTACCGATCCGCTCGTATCGGATCGAGATAGAAAAACGGAGAGCTTCGCAGACTATCGAAGGCGAACTCAATGACGGTTTGGCTGACCGGTTGCAAGGGAATGCTCGCGCAGGCGCTTATTCGTGAATTCCAGAAATCGAAAATCGAGTACGTGGGGACGGACATTGAGCTAGATCTGACCTCAAAGAGCGCCGTCGAGGATTATTCCCGGTCGCACCGGTTTACGCATATCGTAAATACTGCGGCCTACACGCGTGTAGACGACGCAGAAACCAACTCGGAGAGTGCTACCGCCGTCAACGAGACGGCCGTGCGTTACCTTTGCGAACAAGCAGAGCGACAGCCAGCCACTCTGATTCACTTTTCAACCGATTACGTATTTCCAGGTGTCTCGTCAATGCCCTACTTGGAAGATGCCGAACCGGGGCCCCGCTCCGTTTATGGAAAAACGAAGTTGGCCGGCGAGGTATGGGTGAGACGGTTAATCGACAAGGCGCCCGCGAGAAGTGCCTACTTGTTGCGGACTTCTTGGCTATTTCGGGCCGGCGGACCCAACTTCGTTCGAACCATTCTCAAGGCGTTGCTGTCGCAGCCCGAGGTTAAAGTGGTTCACGACCAAAGAGGGCGGCCCACCTATACGGATGATTTGGCCGATGCGGTCATCTCTCTGACAGGACTCGGGGAGCACACATCGGCGGCTCCAGGTTGTTATCACTTCGCCAATACGGGTGTCGTAAGTTGGCATGAATTCACGATTGCGATTGCCGACGTCGCACGAGCACAAGGGTTGCCCCTGAAGGCTACTCGAATAATCCCGATTACGAGCGATGAGATACGACGGCCCGCACCACGCCCGGCCTTTTCTGTACTCGATACGAATAAGGTGGAACGAGCCCTTGGACGAGTACCAAGGGACTTTCGATTGGGCCTGAGCGAATACCTCGCGATGCTCGCAACAGAAACTGGGTAGAGGAGAGTGAACCGGGATCGAGGCGGCACGCGACTCACAAGTGCGAACAGGCCGCGGACGGCCGATCATCACTCCCGGCCGACACCCTAAGGACCATTTCCTTTGCTCTGGCGGTGCGCCACTGGCTACGCGCGATGGAAAGGCGACTCCACAGCTCCTTTCGCTCATCCGCCGTGCACGACTTTTCACTGCCTGCGCAGTTGTCGAAAGCCGTCAAGGCCTCTGATATTTGTAGCCCGGCGCTTGCACAAACCTTGCCCTGCTGATTTGAAGAGGACAAGAGTTCCGCGAAACCTTCGGTGCCTCTAAACTTAGTCTTTATCGTCTTTTGCTGGAAGCTGACGAGTTTTTCCGAGTAAGCGGGGTAGGCCAATTTCAGTTCATCGCCAAGTGCCAATTCGCTGAGGTCACTCGTGCCTCCCCACTCGACTGCACCAGCCAGCGTCACGTCCGAAAACGGAAGTCTCAGTGCGCGTCGAATGAATGCGGCCATCTCCAATTCCGACTTGCGCTTTCGGACCATGCGCAACTTCACTTCAGCCAACTCTCGCAGCGGGGCCACGAGCGAGGCATCATTCTGGTTGAATAGTTGGCTTACCTTTTCGGACCGACGTAGCGAGATGGGCAGCGCAGCATATGCCTGATTGAGCGCGGTGAGCCAACTCGACAAGTTCGATGTTGAGTCACTCTTCAGAGTCTGTTCAAGGCGCTCGAGTGCGCGTGTCTCGCGCTGCGAGGCTTCGCCTTTCACGAATAGGCTTGGGTAAGCCACGGCGTACATTTCGTCGGATTCGTGGTCAACATTGACCATTTGCAGTAAAGGCCCCTCTTTACTGGGCAGGGCACGTAGCAATACGACGTCGCCCTTGGCACACTTCGCTCGGAGTTCGAGGTAAGAGTCGAGATCGGCGACCAAGTCACCGCAGACTTTGTACACAAAACCCGAGTTGTCCGACAAGATCAGAAGCCCAGGCACCGTGTCGATGAGCACTTTCTGATTGGCCAGGGGTATCGGCTTGAATTCCCGGTCCGCTCCCAGCTGCACATGCGCGATGCTAAATGCATCTCGCAACGGCACTTGGTGGCGCTGGCCCTCCGCGCAGCGCTGCATGTACTGCTCTGCTTTTGGCAGCGCATTCTCACACTCGACAAGCCTGGCGCAAGATTCGCCAGCGCGAAGATCTTTGGTGAAATCCTCGCAACCGTGTACGTCAATTTTCACACGTCGCGGCTCTGCTAATGAGTTCTCGACGACGCGCTCCAAGATTTGAACGGTGAGGGGACTTTTCACTACGTTGGCGCATCGGGTGGCCCAACTCCGGATGGCTTCTTCGCAGGCACCGTTGGCGCCGCAGCCGTGCGTGATCCACCCAATCGCTTTCTCTGTGCAATCCACCGCAGGCTCTTGGCTGCGCACCTCGAACTTCGACAGCAATTCTTTGACGCGAGAAATTTGGTCGGACCCGCCTCCCGTCAGACAACTTGCCAGATAGTCACGCCCTAGTTCGCGCGCGTAGCGGCAGGTGCGTGCGTTGCAGTTGATTTCACCCTCCAGCAGGTTTGCGGCCTTGGAGCATTCCGTCGTTCCCAAGGAGTTGACTTCCCCGATCGTGTAGATCCAGGCTGCCGAATAGTTGTGGCGCCGCTGCGCGGATTCGCCCTCCGGTGAGTGGGTTCGCTTCACCGGTGCGTCCGGTCCACAACCCCACATGCAAGCAAACCACAATATGCCCACTACCGAGAGCCAGTTTGATCGCGCCACAATTATTCTCCTAGGAATTTTGCTAACAGGGATTCCGTGCCGCTGTGACCCCATCAGGAACCTCGCCGAGGCCCAATATCGAAGGCATCGAATGCAGCTATCCCGGAGCCCCGCTTATTTCACATCGTACGACGGGGTAGTCAACGAGCCTCGATCCTCCCGCTGAAACGGTTTTGGATGGCCGCGACTAGGTTGGACGCGGCGGATCGTTCGGCTTGGTCTCCCCGGGCGGCGTCGGTGGCAACTTGGCGTGCTCGTCATCCACGCCAGCAAGGCCGTTCTTCAGGCCGCGAATTGCTTCGCCAATGTTCTTGCCAAGGGATGGCAGCCGGGAAGGCCCAAATAGGAGCATTACGACGATCAACAATATGAGCCAATGAAACAGGCTAAAGCTTCCCATCGACGAACAATTTCCTTTCGGAGTCTAAGTATGCCCGACGCGGCTCGCCAACGCCCGGAGCATCGACTATGGACTGGGCGTTGGCCACTTTGGCCAACCAGCCAAATAACTCCGACAATCCGAATGTGAGGCGCCCGTGAGCTTGCTTTCCCAATTCGTGGAAATTGTTCTCCATCTCAACAAATACTTACCTCAATGGGCCCACACCATGGGGCCGGCGCTCTATGTGGTCCTGTTCATCGTTATTTTTTGCGAGACCGGCCTTGTCGTTACGCCATTTCTGCCTGGCGATTCGCTGCTCTTCGCCGTTGGTGCCGTGTGCAGCATGATCGATCCTGCGACCAATACCGCCGCCCTCGACGTCCGGATTATAATACCGCTGCTCCTGATTGCAGCGATTACCGGAGATCTGACCAACTACACGATTGGCCGTTTTATAGGTCCTCGAGTGTTCGTAAGTGAAACAAGCCGACTACTGAACAAGAAGCACCTACTACGAACACAATCATTCTACGAAAGGCACGGCGGCAAGGCAATAATCATTGCCCGCTTCGCGCCGATCCTGAGGACGTTTGCACCCTTTGTGGCCGGCATTGCGCAGATGCGCTTTCGCCGTTTCATCGGCTACAGCATTACCGGAGGCACTGCTTGGATCGCGGCGTTCATCCTAGCTGGCTTTTATTTCGGTGAAAGTGAAGTAGTAAAGCGCAACTTTCATTTGGTGATCATTGCGATCGTGGGCATCTCCCTATTGCCCGCCGTGATCGAGCTATTACGCAGCCGACAACACGCGAATCCCTCAGCAACTCCAGGCCAAAGTTAGCGAGTAAGGGGCGAAACTAAACCAGTTGGTCTTACGTCAGGTTTCTCGCAATGCCGTGGTCTGGGCCGGGCCCAACCGGCCTTGTCGTTTGCCATAAAGGCCAATCAGAAATTCCTTTCGGGAATAGTCTCCGCGGCGACTGCGTTGGACTGGCAGAGCAGCGAGAAGGAGGCTGCCGACAAACCAGACGAGACCGATCCCTCCCACGATGTCTTTTGCGGCACTTGGACTCCTGTTAGCAATATCCCACAGATACACTCCGATAGGTCCCCCCAATAGCAGCGTGCTAAAGCCAAGGTACGCGCAAGTGATCTGCTTGAAGGAGTCGCGCAAATAGACACCCACTGGTTCTCACTAGCAATGGTGAGAACCAGTATCTTTAACGGTCGATGGCGCTCGCGGTCACACGTGGGCGTCGTTTGCGCGGGCGTGGAGGTGCCGATTTTTCGCCAAGCGTTGCCGCTCGGCTTGCCGGCAATGTGACTGGCATGCCCCGCGCCAACCCGCGAATTTCTAAGATCTGCCGAATCTCCTCCCAAATCGACGCACGGCTGAACCTTCCCGCACGACCCGACTCCAAACGCGGTAACACGGTAGCGACTCGTCGCATCGAATCCGCCACACGCCTGGGCACGTTGAGCCGATCGATAATCGGTTCCAAGAATCGCCCTGCAGCCGCCATCCGATCGCGGGCACCTTCACAGGCCTCTAACAACGGCTCAATCAAGAGAATTGAACAGAGCACGACATCCGACAAGGGTTCGTTGTGCTCGAGCACCCATTGATCGACAACGGACAACATGCGCCATGTGAGGCCACCGGTCTCCGGCTCGTCAGCAAGAAAGGATGCAAGTTCCGGCAAAAGGACGTCCAGCACTCCAGATTCCCACGCCAGCCAAAACGCCCGGTGGGCCGCGCCCGCCCTCAGCAGACGGAGCAACTCTTCGAACAGGCGAGGTCGGGCTGCCATCGCCAAGGAACCTCGAGTCTGAACGATTGCGTCGTAGACTTCCGCCGACACACCGAAGTCGAGGCGCGCGGCGAATTTGATGGCGCGTAAGATCCTGACCGGATCCTCCAGTAAATCGCACAACGGGCGACCCAATCGTGTTGATAGTACGGCAGACGATGTCCGGCATGCCGTCAACCCAATCCAAGACCTCGCGTCGGTGCAGGTCATAGAACAAGCCGTTTATCGTAAAGTCACGCCTGACGGCATCCTCGTGAGCTTGCCCGAACTCGTTGTCACTTCGAATCAAGAGGTCGATGCCGTCATTGTCCTCACCTTGCCGCGGTGCTCGCCGAAAGGTGGCTGTTTCAATCACTTTTCCGCCACCAAACAGCACGTGAGCTAGTCGAAAGCGCCGACCAATGATGCGCGAGTTCTTGAATAGCCGGCGTACGTCATCGGGCAGCGCATTCGTTGCCACGTCGAAATCTTTTGGCCTGCGACCGAGTAGAAGGTCGCGAACGCACCCGCCGACCAGGTAGGCCTCATAACCGTGGCGTGTGAGGCGACGCACCACTTTGGCCGCATCGTCGTCGAGCCGCAGAATCTTCTAAATCCACCGGGTGACGCACCGGTTCAATTACGAACCCTTCGGCTGCATTGGCTCGGTCGGAAGGCTCGTCCGAACCAGGCTTGAGGTCGGCGCCTCGAGGCATCTCTCGGATCTCAAATCGGGGCGGCTCAAGGCCCGTGGCGAACTCCGCGCCCGTGCCTTCGTCGTACAGTTCGTCACGCCTGGGGCGGCGACGCCGATTCTTTTGAGGCCTTTGTACCACCAAGGGTGCAATATCAGCTGTCTCAGATTCGCGGCCAGCGCAAGTCTCAGGTGAATCGGTCACTTGACCGGATTTAGGGGGGGAGGACCAACCCATAGGAAAAAAGCAACTAATCCGCTGCTTAGGTGAATAGAACATTCGCTTAGCAGGCCCCGCGCGCGCGCACCAGCGGCAATAGGTCAGCGGCGGGATTTGCTTCTGGGAAAAAACGGCTAGCTATTCGACTCGATTCACTGAGACACTTAGCATTCAAGTTGCAAACCTACTGGCTTCGCTATCGGGGGACGCGCTTTCCTGTACGACGCGGCGAGTACATACTCGGCCGGAGTCCTTACTGCAGCATCGTTGTGAGCAACGCTTTGGCGTCGCGCCAGCATTGCGCCGTGCGACTTAGCGCTTCGGGCTTAACGATCGTCAACCTGGGGAGCCGCAATGGTACCAGCGTAAACGGCGAAAGGCTTCGCGATGAGAGAACATTGCAACCCGGGGATATCATTCGAGTGGGTTCGGACGGAATCGAAGTCATTCTGACCGAAGGTCAATCCAGCCGACACACGCACCAGGGGGGAGTCGGCGAACGACACGATACCCAGCCCCGACTGGAAGTGGGGTCGTCGCGGCCACCCTCCTCCGAGGTCAATAACGCCTTTGATCCAGCGTATGAAGAGTCAAGCACTACTGCGCATGCCACCCTAGACTTGGTCGTGGCGCTCGTGGAAGCGTATCAACAATTGCCCACACGATGCGATAATGCCCCGACAGTTCGTCGCGCTATCGACATTCTGGTCGAAGCCCGCTTGCACAATGGCACTGGGTTTCAGTCGGCTGAAATCCAACAACTCACGGTTGCCGTGAGCGCGCTGAAGTCTTGGTACCCAGATGGGACCTTGGACCGTTGGGCCAGCGACACGTTGACGGTGCTCGGAGTTCTTACGTGACAGTATTGTTGGTTACGCCAGACGAGGACGCGGGCGAATTGTTGAGTGCGGCGCTCGAGCGCGCGAATCGCGCGGTAAAGTGGGTTTCAAATGCCGTCGAGGCAGCCGCCGAGTGCCAAATCGGTACGCCCGCGGTGCTCGTTATAGATACAATCCTCGACAAGGCCGTCGATCTAATTCAGGACGTTCGGGCAAGAGCACCCTGGGTGCGAGCTTATCTAATTGAAGATTCCCGCGCGCCGGTATTTCGCTCGGGTTTACCTGTACTTCCAAAACCATTCGATGTGGCGGAAGTGGCGCAACTCATTGGGCGCGAGGTTGAAGCCGCCGATATTGATCGTCGCCGGCACACACTCGAGGCGCGAACCGGTGAACTAGTCAAGCAACAACAAGGTCTTGAACGGGAACTCGAACATGCTGAACGACTGGCGGCCCTCGGGCGAATTGCGGCCAGCATGGCCCACGAGATCAACAATCCCTTGGCCGTGGTGCAGTCATCCGCGAGCTATGTACGCGACGTGGCGGATCGACTGGGCGACACGGAGCTCAGTGCTTGCGCTTCAGACATCGAATTGGCAGCTGACCGAATTAGCACCTTCGTGCAACATGTATGTGGTTTTGCTCGACGTGAACAGCTCGTCCTGTCGGACGTCGCGTTGGACAATGCCATCGAAATTGCCCTTCGCTTGGTCAGACCTCGAGCGAAGAGTCGGGCTGTGACCATCGAGGTCGAACCGATTACGTCGAGCCCGGTTCCGCATGATCCGCCGCGTATCGCGCAGGGGTTGTTGAATCTTCTGTCAAATGCAATCGATGCGTCCAGCGGTCACGGCGCCCGGGTGACACTCCGACAAATTACTGGTACCGACAACGTGATTATTCAAGTCGATGACACCGGTCAAGGCATCGATCCCGCTATCGCAGAACGTCTTTTCGAACCATTTGCCACGACCAAACCCCCCGGCGAGGGTACCGGTCTCGGTCTTGCAATTACGCGCCGCATCATGCAAGACCACGGCGGGGATGTTAGGCTGATTCCTTGCGCAGCCGGCGGAACACGCGCTGAGCTCGTTCTTCCGTTACTAAATACGCAGGCAATACGCGTTCTGGTTATCGACCCCGACGCGCTCGTTCAACGGGCGCTGACCAGTGCCCTGCGCTCCGAAGGCTTTACCGTGTCCGGTTCTGCAAATGTCGCCGAAGCCGTGAAGTTGCACGGCCCTCAGCCTAGAATTGTCATTACCGATGCGCGGCTCCCCGAAGCGCAGGGGGCTGAATTGGTTTCCAAGATTCGCAGCGTCTTCGATGATTGTCGAGTGCTAGTGATCGCGGAGGGTCGTTCTGAGGTTCCCGAAGACGCTGACGGTTCTTTGCGCAAGCCCTGGACGCGCGCAGAATTGGTGGCTGAAGTGCGAAACCTTTCCTTGCGTGCTCAAATAATTTAGGCGGACCCCCTTCCAGCCCGGTTGACATGCTCCCCGTGCCCACCGGAGACGTCGCTGACCCGGACTCGAGAGCGATTAGCGGTTGTCGCGTAAGACTATTAACGCGACTAGGGCTGGAGCTCCAAGAGCAGCGGTAACGACGCCTACCGGTACTTCATGTTTCGTGGATATGAGTTGTCCAAGAGTGTCGCACAGTGTCAAGAGTGCTGCACCCGTGATCAGCGAGCCTGGTAACACGATTCGCTGATTGGCGCCAAATGCCAGACGAACCAAGGCCGGCACGATCAATCCGATGAAGGCTATCGGACCACACCACGCGACCGCCACAGCGACTGCCAGCGAGCAGACGCTCAAGCTAATCATTCGAGCCCTTCGTACGTTGAGCCCGCGAGCATGTGCGACATCCTCCCCCAACACCAAAATTTGCAGTGCGCGTGCTTGCGACAGAAGTATGAGCCAGCACGCTGCGAGAATTGGAGCTGTAATTCGCAACTGACCGTATCCAACCTGACTCAGATGCCCCAATGACCAGCGACTGGCAGCGACAAGTGCGGGGGTATCGGCGATGTCTTCGAGCACCGTTGCCGCCGAAGTTGCGGCCAGCGTGACGGCAATCCCAATCAGTAAGATATCTTGAGTGCGCAGGCGGCCGCTCGCAGAAGCCGCCAGCACAACGGCGCTAGTAACGAGGGCCCCGGCAAATGCGCACAGCGCAATTGCCGGCATGCCTATCGAGGCGGCACCTGTCCCCCATACCAATGCCAGCAGTGCCCCCAAGGTCGCGCCCGCAAGGGTACCCGTAGTACTTGGCGTCGCCAATGGGTTGCGAAATAGTGCCTGCGTGACCGCTCCCGCCAAAGCAAGGCTTGCACCCACCACGATGCCGGCCGTGACGCGTGGAACACGAAGCTGCCAATAAACAAAAGCCTCGACATTCGTTGACCGGTGAGCACCGAGCAAACCGAAAAGCGGACCCAGCCACACAGCGAAAAGAACGACACGCACCAGCCAACGCGACTTGGCGCTCTCGGCTTTCATGCTGGGCACTCCGTCGAAATCTTCGGCAAGATCACTCGCCCTGCACCTTCCCCATATTCCTGCATTTCTATCCCGTACAATTCGTGCAGACGCCTGGGTAGACTGGGATCGTTGGCTCGGACGTCGAAGGCAATTCGACCACGGTTTAGTGCAACAATTCGAGTTTGTGATGGATCGCCCAGCAGTGGCACCAAGTTGATGTCATGAGTAATAACGACGATTGCGCTCGTTGCAGCGGCCTGCGTGAGAAGCCTCCAAGCGCTCGCCTGCTGAGCGGGATCCAAATGATTAGCTGGTTCGTCCGCGAGCAGTAACTTAGCTTCTTGCGCAAATAAGGCAGCCAGAGCGACCCGCTGCTGTTCTCCGCCCGACAGCTGAGTAACGAGCCTTTGAGCCCATGCATCGGCGCCCACTCTTTTCAATGCGCTCAGTGCGGCGTCGCACGCAGCGCGATCCCCCTCCCCAAATCTAAAGCGCGCGGCCCGAATGAACTCGATTGCAGAAATGGGCTCGTCTGCCAGCGCTTGCTGCGGAAGCCAGGCGACTTTTGCGGCGCGCTCGAGCGCAGTCAGTTTTCGAGTGGGTAAGCCATCAAGCAATATGTTGCCGCTCTCGACTGATAGCAGCCCCAATATTGCGCGCATGAGCGTCGTCTTGCCTGCACCGTTGGGGCCAATTACTGCTACCCGCTCCCGGCTTGCGACGCTCAGGGTTATCTCGTCGAGCACCCGGCGCGCTCCGCGTGAAACCACGAGCTCCTGAATTTCCAATAGCGTCACGCGGATTTTCTCCACACCGCGATAACCGAAGTGAGTCGTTTGACGAGTTCGAGCAAGCGCGGGCCCGGAATGGCGACCTCGGGTGCCGCGACTATTCCAATTTGATTGGTTTGAATCGCACGCAGCACGGTAAGCTTACGCCAGTCGTCGAGCAGGTGCATGTTAGGCTCGGGCGCTGACTGCAGTATTATAATAGCGTCAGGGCTGCACTGAATGATTTGCTCCAAACTTAAGCGCGGCGCACCGTGAACGTCCTCATCAATTGCGTTTCGCGCACCGGCGGCCTCTAGAACGCGTCCGTGGATTGAATTCTTCCGAATAAACACAACTTCGTGGAATTCGCCCGGTGAATGCGACATGACTAGCAACACGCGAGGTGATGCCGCCGTTACCCGCGGTTGCAACTGTTGCGCGTATGCGTTTGCCAATCGTTCTGAAGCGGACTCGAGACCTGTCAACTTACCCAGCCGACGCGTCGATTGGATGACGTCTTCTAGTGTAAGCCAAGGCATTGGTTCCACACGCACGATGCGCGATAACGGTTCTGCCGTTGCCGCGTTGACGCTTTCGACGAATACCAATGTCGGTGCCAGCCCAATGATGGCTTCGTAGCGCGGCGTATATCCGGTGCCCACATGCTCTTTAGCCTGAATCCGCGCCGGATAGTAACAATAGTCGCTAACGCCCACCAATTGTGAATCAACACCCAGGGCCACCAACGTCTCCGTGATGGCCGGTGAGAGGCTAACGAAACGGTTGGCCTTGCCCGTGACCGGGCGAACTGTGTGGCGCCAGCCGATGGCGCAAAATGTAACTGCCACCAGCGCCAGCAGACCCACGGCCCACAGCAACCTGCGTCGAGGTATGCCGGCGCCCAGAACCAAGAGCGATGAACAAATCATTGGCTCGGCTCATGCGAGACTTGACAGTTGCGGTCGTAAAGCAGCTGCAACCCTTGAAGCGTGAGGTCCAAATCAACGCTTTCAATCGTCTCTGCGTGTCGCGTAACCAAAGGCGCCAGGCCACCAGTTGCAAGCGCACGACATTCACTGCCCATTTCGGTCCGGAGTCGCCGAACCAGGCCATCCACCAATGACGCATAGCCAAAGACAACACCGGACTGCAGAGCATGCGCCGTGTTACGCCCAAGAACGCGCGGCGGCTCCACCAGATCAACGTGAGAGAGCTTGGCGGCACGCGCAAACAGCCCATCCAAACTCACCAACACACCTGGCACGATTACGCCCCCAAGATACTCGCCAGCGCCGGATATGCAGTCGAAATGTCGTGGCAGTGCCAAAGTCTACGACGATTACCGCTTGGTGCAGGCGCTCAAACGCAGCTACGGCATTAACGATGCGATCTGCCCCTATTTCCCGAGGATTTTCGTACAAGATGGGCATGCCAGTTTTAAGGCCGGGGCCCACAATTAGTGGTTCACGCGCGTAAGCCATTCGAATCGCGGAAACGAGGTTTTCGGTAAGTGAAGGCACCACGCTGGCTATGATTGCTCCTGTGATGCGTTCGCCGACCACGCCCCGGGCGACGAGCATTTGTTGGATCAAAACAGCATATTCATCCGAAGTCCGCGCGCCGACACTGGATGCGCGAAAGGTGTGAAGCAATCTTGTCCTGTCCCAGACGCCAAAGGTTATGTTGGTATTCCCAATGTCTACCGCGAGCAGCATTTCGCGTAAAAGCCTACTCCCGGCAAACGCAGCGGGCGACTAGTTTTGAATCAGCTAACGGGTGGACGTCGAGTTTGTCCTAGAAAATCTGTTCGACACTCTGAATTATGTCGCCCACTGCCAACCGGTTCCAGCCGTCGTCGGCGCGACCTACCCTCGTATATTCACCGTCTAAGTGGGGATGTGGACCCAATACTACGAAGAATTGACTCGAAGCGGTATCCGGGCCCGAGAGTGCCAGACCCACGTTGTTCGTGCGGAATTCCAAGGGAGATAGTTCGTCTCTCAGGGGTTCGCTACCAGCGCTTCCAAAGCCATCCCCCGCGCGATCGCCCAATTGAACCACAAAGCCGGCAACCACGCGATGCACGGGCATGTTGTTATAAAAACCGGCTTTGGCCAGTTCCAAGAGTCGAGTTGCTGCCATCGGGCAAAGTGTGGGCTCCAGCCAAAGATCGAGCGGACCCATGTCAGTGTGAAATCGCAAGTGAACTGGGGCACTATCAACGCGTGGCACAGTGGTGGGCGGATTCGATTTTGGAGCCGGGCAGTGTCGTTTGGTGTCACCGAAACGATGCAGTGCCATCTCTGCGTGTTTGCGCAAGACGGCGCTGGCAGAGCGACATTGCTCTTCGAGGTAAACCTTTTCACTTAGCGCGCCGAGCTCAGCCACGGCGTCGAGCAATTGCGAGCGCACGTCAATGGCATCGCTTTCCCACGGATGATGCGTAGCTTTGCCAAGGGCGAGAAGTAGCTCGGGCGTAGGATGCGGCGATCGATTGGCTCTTTCGAAGTCGTGGGCACTAACCAGTGTTGATGAAAGTACAGCGGAGCTCTGGAGTTGGTTTTGCGCTCGTTCGGGATGCTCGGCCAAAATGCCGGCGGCTGTTGCGACAACACCAGCAAACCCCGAAGCCAATGCATCTGCCAGGATACGTGGGGAGTCGCGAACTTCGGGATGCGATCGAAGCCAGCGTAGCGCGTTTTCACGCACCACTAGATCCGTCGAGTGGGTCAGCTTATCGAACAATTGCGCGCGGTGTCCCCGGATTGACGCGCGTCCGAGGACCCGCGACACCGCGAGCGCCCCCTCTCGCCCTTCGGGGTCAGGATCGCACGCTCGAAGCAATGGTGACGTTACATTATTACCAGCTAAGATCGAGGCGGATTGGCAACGCAAGACCAAGAGACGACGCTTCATTGGCATCGTGGCGGCCTCGGGTATCGTAAGCTTAGCGAGGCTTTCTAGAATCGGGCGGACCTCATTTTCAAAACTATTCAGATCCTCGAGCATCTCAGCAACTGTCAGGAACTCCGCTGATGTTAGCCATCCGGAAGTGACGTCTGATGCCCGCGGCAGTAAACGCGTCAGCGCTCGACCGAGCGATTGTTGGCCCGCGTCGCCTAGGCGCGTGAGGCCACGCGCGGCGTCTGCTCGCGGTTCAGGTGCGTAACTTGCCTTGTCACACAATACGCGCTCTAGGATGGGTGCGGCGTTCTCCCCAGCCAATGGCAGTGCTCGAATTGCATAGCGTTGAGCGTCAGTCTTGACGAGCAACGACTTGGTTGCGACTGACAACAGCCTCTTTTGCACGTTGGTCTCGACCGACGAGAGTCGCGTCAAGGGAAATAGGGCCGTTGCAATCGGTTTGCCCTTCGCATCTGCGAGGTCTAAAAGCGCGACCAGCGTCGTGTTCTCCAATCGATGTTGTTTGGCTGCGATCGTCCCAAGTGCGAGGGCCGCCCGCTCTGCCAGGCGCGCGTCGAGGTGCAGCCAGCTGCGTAATGTCGCTTCAGCCGAGGATGTACCGCAGCGACCCAGAGCATCTGTAATCGCGGAAATCGGATCAATCGCGAGGCGGTCTTCTCGTTCGGGTGCATGCTCGGATGCGGACCAGGTAGCAGCGCGTAACGCTAGCTGTGCGACTGCCTGTTCCGAGTCCTTTTCACAAGCTCGCCCAAGACCAAACGCAGCCCACGCAACCACCTGCCCATCTTCGTCAGAAAGGCCACGCTCCAAAGCCGCCCTTGCCGTCGCATCCGCTATGCGCGCGAGTGCCTGCATTGCGCGCCGGCGCACTTCAACATCGCGACTCATTAGGTCGTCGATCGTAATGGCGTGGGCATCACGTACGACCTCGGCCGACGCCAATGCGGTCAAGCGCGGCGAATGCTTATGTGCGCGCGTACCGCTTTTGTCGGTGCTTGGTTTCTTGTGGCACGCGCTAATGGCCAACAGCAGCATCATCAATGCCGCTGCGGGCCATCGTCGAATTCTCCGAAGTTGCTTGGATGACTGTCGGAACAGATTATCACGCACGTTTGGCGCCTCGACCGTCCCGGCACTGAACATGAGAGCTTCGAATGTCTCTTACTTCTCGTAGATCTGAGCCGCCACAATGCCTTGCCCGGACGGCACTTCCAGTATGATGCGCATTGGAGCCGGAATCGGGCCATTTTTCCAGCAATTGGGCGTTGCGCCGAGTGTTGCTTGCGGCCCAGTTGAATTGTCCTGCGCAAGCGTGGTTGGAATAATGGGCGGCATCAATTTGATGTTCACCTCGCCAACCCCTGGCAAGCCTGCCGCGACAACCGTGTAACATTTGTTCGCTTGCAACTGAATGCTTTGTTCAAACGTTTGACCTTGGCCAAAGTTTGCCACGATTAGATTGCCAAAAGGTTTTGCACCGGGTGGTGCCTGAGTCCTGCCCAGTTGCTGCACAGCGGGCTGCACAGCGGCGGCCATTGATGCATCAACCGGTTGCGCGGAGCCGCCAGCAGCGGGTGCGCCTGTCTGTGGCGCGCCCGTTTGCGGAGCGCCTTGCTGTGGATAGCCCGTTTGTGGATTCGTAGTTTGCGGCGGGTACCCCTGCTGCTGCGGATAGCCCTGCTGTTGCTGTGGGTACCCTTGCTGCTGCGGATAGCCCTGCTGTTGCGGGTACCCTTGTTGTTGCGGATAGCCTTGTTGCTGCTGTGGGTAGCCTTGCTGCTGCGGGTAACCTTGCTGCTGTGGAGGATAAGGTTGCTGTTGATTGTACGCACTCTGAGTATCTTCTTTATTTCCCCCGCAACCCGCCACGCATAGGACGGTCAACAAGCTTAGGCCAGTAAAAATATCGACGAAACGATGCATGAGGTAACTCCCTATACAAATTGAAGTTGTGCACCTGGGGCGGCTCAGGCTGGTAGAAAAGTAACCCTAGCCCCGAAAGCGCGTCAACGACGGACAAGTGCTGCCAACCGTATCGGTACATGTTCAGTGCAACTGGGTTTGCGGCTCGTTGACCGATTCCGCTGGACCCGGTCGAATGGGCTGGAGCTTTCCTGAAAATTTTATTTTTGTCCGGCACGGAAAAGTCGGATGACTCCTACCCAAGTTCTCTCGCCACGCTCCCAATGTCGCCAGGCAACGAGCGAAGCAAAGACGGAGCCGAGGGCAATCAACTGGGACCAGGACCCAATTGATCCGAGGTGGGCATTGTGGGCAATCGGCAATAATCCCCGCTCGGGATCGCCCCGCAAAAACTCAAGCGAAAACCGACCCAAGCCAAATATTGCCGCCATTAGTAGGAACGTCCTCCCAGGAAATTGGGGTGACCTACGAATGAAGTAGGCGAGTAGGGCCGCACACCAAGCAAAAGCCGCCTCGTAAAGTTGAGTCGGGTGTGTCGGCAACGAAACGGCGGCATCCGTCGATAGCCCGAAGTTGGCTACGTGGTGAAGCCATGCCGGTGAGCCCAAGAAGGCGCCGTCAGGTCCGGCTTCGAAGCGTGGGAACGTTCCTAAAAACCTAATGAATACCGGTGCTTTTGACCCAAGTGGCCTCCCGAAGTCACAACCCTGTAAATAGCAGCCCAGGCGAGTCAGCCCGACGCAGAGCAGGACGGCAGGGGTGGCAGAGTCGAGCCAGATTCGGAATGGTTGAGTGCGCTTGCGAGTTACGAGCCCTGCAAACAAGAGCCCTCCGATATAGGCTCCGTAGCCGAACAAGCCACCCAATTCAAAATTAAATAAGTCGCGCCAAGTGGTACCGCTCCCGCAATTGGCGAGCACGAAACCCAAGCGTGCGCCGAGAAAGCCTCCCAACAGACAATAGCTCAACCAATGAATAGCTTCGGAAAGCCCAAGACCATTCCGAGCAGCCGTACGGGTAACGAGCCAGCACCCGAGGATGATACTGGCGGATAGAAAGAAGCCAAACGAAGTGATGACCAGGTGGACAGGCGAGGGTCGATTGCCGCGATTGACAAAAAGCAGAACCGTGGCGCCGCACGCAATCAAGACGCCCACCACGGCGTTGCGCCTTGCACCAATGAGCGAGGCAAGGCCAACCACCGTCAAAGCTACTGCCAACCCCGACAACAGGGCAATGCGTGGCAAGATGCCAGGTAACGTGATTTGGAGCAAAACCGGGTGCATGGAATGTCAGGCAGCAAAGCGGGCTAGAAATGTCCGAGTCGCGGGCGCGGCGCGGCTTGTGATAGCATTACGCCCCGTGCCGATCGCCCGTTACTGCTTGTTGTCATTGGCTTTTGCGGCTTTCACAAGTTGCCTACCCAGCAAACCTGCGCCAAAAGGCGACAAGTCAAAAGACAACGATCTCGCGTTTCGCCCGACTGATTTGTCCTTCAGGCGGCCTTATGCTCCCTCCAAAGCGAGCGCTGACACTGGGACAGCTTCCGCCTCTAGCCTACATCTACACCCACCGGGGTTGCGACCCGATCGGACACTCTTGACCCAACCGTTCTTCGATCATTTTGATGGAGCCACACTGAGTTCAGATTGGCGGCCCACCTCCACTGTCTGGCACATCGAAAATGGCCGCTTGTGCGGACGTGGGGCCCATAACCATCCTATTTGGCTGCAACGTAGAATTCCAAAGAACGCTCGCATTAGCTTCACTGCCGAAAGTGACTCCGTCGAAGGAGATCTTAAGGTCGAGATATGGGGTGACGGCCAAAGCGAAGCCAAGTCCGTCTCGTACACGAACGCGACGAGTTACCTATTCATTCTTGGTGGCTGGAAGAATCACTTTCATGTCCTCGCGCGCATCGACGAGCATGCTCCCGACCGACTCGAACGTCGAGTGTCAGAAGCGGCCGCCGATCCGCGAGATCGCCCGGTGTTGCCCGGAGTCGAAATATCACTTTGGCATCGAGAGAACCGACGGTCGTACGGTTCGCTGGACAGTTGATGGCGCCGAAATGGCAAAGTTGAGCGATCCAATGCCGCTCATGGGTCCTGGGCACGAATACTTGGGGTTCAATAACTGGGAAGTGCGTGCCTGCTTCGACGATCTGAATATCGTCCCATTGCCTGATTAATGGGACTCCTCCCACCCTGTGAAACTATGTTTGCCATGGTAACCTGCAAAGTTGGTGACCTGTACCTTAGATTTTCATGAGCTACCTGTACGTTCGTCGCGATGTTTTAATTATGTTCGTGGTTTGGGCCTCGGCCCAAAAGCAGCCTGAAAAGTTGATTCAAGATTGATGAGTTTTTTGCCTTAAGGTTGATTAACGTGGAACCTCTCGAACTCGACCTAGCGATCGAGGAGCTCGAAACGCGAGTCGAGCGCCTGAGAGCACTCTACGAGCAGTACTTCATGGGGTTCGAGAAAATTCCACCAGCCGTCGTGCACAAGGACGTCGAGCGGCGCATTTACACCCTTCGCCGTGAGCAGATTCGCAATACTGCCAAGCGATTCAAATTACAGACGACGATTCAGCGCTACAATACCTTTCAACAGTATTGGCAGCGGATAATGCGTGAGATCGAAAACGGCACGTACAAGCGTCACGTTCTTCGAGCTGAACGCAGCATGAGCGTGGCAAAGACATCCAGACCGCCCAAATCGACCCTGTCAGAACCTGCCCCCGCGGATGCCCCGCCAGACAGCGAAAACGCGACTTCTTCCAGAAACAGAAAATCCATTTTGCCGAGTTCGCCGCGGCATTCCATTCCCGCGACGCCGCGGCATTCTACATTACCGCCCCCCGAAAAGATTGAAGCATTCACACGAGCACTCGAGCGGGATCTCGCCGCAGCCCTCGATGGTGATTTGGATTTTGGGCAGCTGAACTCGGGAGTCAACGGTGATTCCCTGGATCTCGACGAAAAGACGCCCCCGCCGCGGCTCCCCAAGTTGAACGCTCCTCGACCCGGGCAATTGCGACTTCCGGCGCAGTCGGCAGTGGGAGGCAATCGGCTCCCGCCGCCGCCCGTGAAGTCCGCTCCAAAGAACGAAACCAAGCCTCTGCCGGTCATTCCCAAACCGCCCTCATCAGCGATGGTTCAAGTGCCCGAGCCCGCTTCCATTGGGCTTAGTGCCGATAGAGTGCGTCAACTCCATCACGATTTAATCGAAGCAAAATCCAAGACCGCCGACGCTGGTACCGTGTCTCTGAATGCTCTTACACGCAAGCTCGAAGCTACGGCGAAGCAACTGAGCGAGAAGCATGCGGGCAAACGAATTGATTTTGCGGTCGTAATCAAAGACGGTAAAGCAGTAGTAAAGCCGATCGTTCGTTAGACACCCTAAAACACAACGGTTGACGATCTCGTCAGACTTCCGTCACCCTGTGCTCCGGGGACACAAACAAACCGTAAGAGCCGGAGCGAATGAACGCGCGGCCACTAACGACTCATTGCAGGCCGCAAGCTTGAAGTCGGCGACGGCCTTCGTTCCTCAACCTGCACTTCTTCATCACAAAACAGAATCGCGCAGTTGCAACGACCAGTCTCCCTCATTCGGCCGCATAGCGTGGCAAGGTCAACGTCGGCATCCACGACGTCTCCTTCCAACGGCTGTCGAGTTTCCTGGTCAAAGCGGCAGTTATCCAGTGCCACCCACATGCCGGCAAACTTGGCTGAGCGACACAGTTCGAGCCAGGACAGCGGACTATTCATTCGTGAGCGTTCCTTGCTGTACGTGTCGGTACGTGACACTTGAGAGTCATCGCGCGGCCCAAGTTAGACGCGTTGTTGCAGTTTCGTCAAGTGAACAACCTTGCCTCGCTTGGTCGAGCAACCGGACATTTTCACACTTGAAAGATCCTTCTTCGCAAATCGTAATCTGTTCGGTCAAAGTCATGAATCTTACGTGTTGCGACGGCTGGTGTGGTTTGGAGAACCCGTACGGCAGGCCTGTGAAATCAGCCAAATTTGTGGACACTAAGCATTTTCGGCGCTCGCTCCAAGCGATGCATGGACACGGAACAGTTGACGCTGCGTGAAACCTATCCGCAACCTGGGCACTCACCTCGGTGCGCCCACTAGGCAAGCGCAACTTCGTAAGCGTCAGCGACCTATCGGGCGCACCGTGCGGCCTGTGAAGGTAGTGAGCTAGTGACAACCACCGGCGATAGCATCGGTCTGGGGGCTCCCTGCGCCCATGGCAGCGGCAGCGGTCCTTATAGCGTTAGCTTGGGCGCAATCGTGATTGAGCGCAGCATTCTTTGCAGCTCTCATGGCACCCGACCGCGCCCTATCCACGCAACGTTGCTTAGCCGTGCCATCCGTGCACTGAGCCAGATATCTGGCTGCCCCACTGAAGTCGCCGTTAGTGGCTGCGACCGAACAGCTATCACAAGCCGCATTGTTTTGGGGTTGCACGGGTGGCTTGCTTACAGGAGGCGTAGGTACCGGCGCAGACGACGCTTGAGGATTAACCTTGGTGGTGGCGCTGCCCACTGTTTGTGCTGTGGTCGTCTTACTTGGGTTCTTATGTTGAGGATTGGAAAGAGTTGGTTCAGGCGGTTGCGGCGTCTGCACTGGGATTTGAGCGGCGTTATCCTGTGGTATCTCCGCACTCAACGTGGCAGGCGCGGTTGAGGCACTTGGTGACGTCGATGCAACGGACCCAAGCGCGCTCGGGTCATCCGTTGGCTTATTCGAACGAACCAAAACAATCACGAGGACTGCCGCGATAGCAACGCCAGCACCCGATAGCCCGAGTACCAGAACCAGTCTTTCCCCCGCTACGTGGCCTGGGAACCGCGATTGCAGACATCCCCCCTGCCGGTGAGACTGCCGCATTGGCTACCGTCGATGCTACAGGTTTGGCGCCCGGCGAGTACGCGGCCGGCGGCATCGCGGGCGAAGCCCCAAAGCTCGGCATCTCGGGCATCGCTGCAGTTGCCTGATAGGGTGACCCTGCCGCCGCAGCAGCAATCGGAGTGGCCTCAGAGCCCGTTTTCAGCCCAGTTGATAGCTCCGTAAAGAATTGTCCGGCGCTAGCTTGCCTCTGATCGGCCTCCTTGGAAAGGGCTCGCAAAATAGCTTGGCGGACTCCGTCCGCGATCTTAATTTGTGGAGCAACCACTTCGAACGGCCTTGGCTGCGCAGTCATGTGTTGCGTTGCCCACTGCCAAGGGGTTTCGGCGTCGAACGGCAACTTGCCCGTAAGCATCTCGTAAGTCATCACGCCCAATGAGTAAACATCACTGCGTCGATCGAGAGACTTCCCCGTAAACTGCTCCGGGCTCATGTAAGGAGGCGTTCCGAGCACGGTTCCCTGCTGCGTCAGTTTTTGCTCGTGCGCCGCGTCCGCAGATTCGGTCCTGGCCGCGATGCCAAAGTCGAGAACCTTTACGAAGTCTTGCTCACCCGCACGCGGCGTCAAGATGATGTTATCCGGCTTCAAATCGCGGTGAACAATCCCTAGCTGATGCGCCTCGTCCAGGGCTCCGCAGATTTGTCGTAGAATCTGGATAACGCGGTCAGCGCCTAACTTTCCTTCGCCGACCAACACGTCACTCAATGCGCGTCCGGCAACGAACTCCATGGCAATGTAGAGCGTGCCATCGGGGGTTGATCCAAAATCATACACCTTAATTGTATTCTGGTGCTCAAGCTGAGCGACCGTGCCGCATTCACGGTGAAAGCGTTTCAATACGCTCGCGTCCTTTGACAAATGTGGGTGTAAAGTCTTGACGGCAACCTTGCGGACCGTGGAACCCATTTGTTGCTCACCGACATAGACGACGCCCATGCCTCCTTCGCCAATTACGCCGGTGATTCGGTAACGATTTCCAATTATCTGTCCAATGAGTGGGTCGTGTTGCGATTCGACATGATGCGGAAGCGCCGCCCCACATGATGCACAGAAGCGCGCCTCATCCACGTTTTCATGACCGCAAGTCTGACAATTCATCACAAAGCTATCCTTTCACGACTAAGGCGCGCAGCGCTACCGCCTCGAGCACTCCTGAGCGTGCCTTGGCCGGAGGAGGCTAGCGATGTTGTTGCGAACCGCTGGCCGGGGCCGTTCGTGCGGGAACTGTTGGTGATTGTTGTGTCGATACGGACGAAACAGCGGGCAGATTGGGCGGCCAGGCGAGGGATGAACGCTTGCCCGTCCCGCGATCGACCAGCTCGGCTCGAGTTGCGCGCAAGTCCAACGGTACCAGTGCCACGCTGGTCAAATGAGCATTTGCCGTTAGCGAAGGCTGCTCATTTAAACCATGACGAGCGCCGCGTACCTGCGGTTGCTCAGCGGCTTGCAACGGAAAGCTGAAGCGAACCCGATCGATGAGCTCGCAACCAATCCACAGTTCAATCGCGTAGCGACCAACCCGTCGTGATGTGTCACGGGGCTTAGCGGTTTGTTCGCGCCGCAGTGAAGTAATATCAACCACACCTTCCTTGAACGAGAATTCGTAAGCAAGCCATTCGCGAGTGTGAATAGGTTTCGGATCGGGTGGATCTACCGTGCAAGTGATTGGTTCAGCGATTGGTCCTGCATCGGCGATTGGAGTAGCGCCCTTGTTGTCGGTTGAGCCAAGCTGACTCGGTGACGACTTGATGGGGTTGCCTCGCGCGATCGGCGACGGGGCGCCAGCGTCCGGCGAATCAACCGCATCAAAAGTCAGAGCCTGGTTGCGCTCCGGGTCAAGGTGCGCCGTTGCGCAACCTAGGGCGACCGGCAGCACCAAACACGCAGCACTGAGATTCAAGAGCTGCGGCCCGTGCCACTTTCTGACAATTCCGTTTTGCATTACGACATCAACCCTCTCAGCGTATCGGCATTAGCGCATTACACGGAGCTTTGCAGGGGTACAAATTGAACGCTGAGGACATAGGTGCATTCAAATGCGGATGGATCATTGTGCGCAGCCCGCCGAACCCATCGCTCAAGGCGCTGAACTCCATCTGGAGGCCCGACTGGAACAACTAATCGCCCGTTAACCGCCAATTGTTCGAGAAGTATCGAAGGCAACCGATCGGGGGCCGCCGTCACGACGATTGCATCGAAGGGTGCAGCCTCCGGCCAACCTAATTGACCATCGGCTATCTTGAATTGAATTTGGGCGGGCTGATAACCGAGTGCTATCAGCCGCGCCTGCGCGTTTCGAGCCAAGTCTGGCCTAATCTCGACCGTGAAAACAATGGCTCCCATTTCAGCCAGGATGGCGGTCTGATACCCCGACCCAGTTCCAACTTCCAAGCACCGTTCCCCGAGCTTCGGATCGGCCAAGGAAGTCATTAGGGCCACGATATAGGGTTGGCTGATGGTTTGGCCCGCTCCTATCGGCAAGGGTCGATCCGAGTACGATAGCGATTGCAAGTGGGAAGGAACAAAAGCATGGCGCGGCACGTTTGCCAGGGCACCGAGCACGCGTGCATCATCAACGCCTCGTGCTCTGATAGTATCGCTGACCATTCGCAGGCGCTCTTCACGTCGTGAGAAACGCGCTGCGCCGAAATCAAAACGAACATCTTCCGGCGGAATGTCGGACGACTCGCTTTCGTGCCCTTTAGAGCCGGACTTCCACATGGCGTGAAGTGTATATAGAATTAACTCGGATGCCTAAGGTCTAATTGGGCTCTCCCAGCCGATAACTCTAACCCTGCTTTACCAATGTGCGATGTCGGTGACCTGTACCTTGGATTTTCATAGGCAACCTGCTCGTCCGTTGCGACGTCTTGATCATGTTGGTTGTTTGGGCCTCGGCCCAAACAATCGTTGGCTTTCCGCCTGGGTGGAACCGACGACCACTTCTTTAAGGATTCGGCCAAGTTTCGCTGCCACCAAGATCGGCCCAAAGCCTCCGCATGTCGATTGGTACCGGGCAGATCGTAGTCCAGGGCTCACCCTGCCACGGAATTGTCAAGCGCCACGCGTGCAGCATTGGCCGCTGCACATTGCACACTACGCCCTCCGTTTTCACGTAGCGAATAGGGCCACCATAGCGCCGGTCACCTAATATGGGATGTCCATACGCGGAAGCATGAACGCGAATTTGATGGTACCGACCGGTAACGGGGTTGATGAGCAATTGCGATGCCTTGGATTTGTCCGGCGCGGAAAACCGTGTCGGCTCAGATATTCCGAGCCGAAAACTGGCGGTGAGTGCATCCAACTGACCGTGCACCGCACGATCCCAGTGAGCTTCCTGCTCAGCCTCGCCCAACACTAGGGCCAGATACTCCTTCTTGATTACGCGCAAATCCTGAAGTCGTGCAGCCTCTTTGTGTGCGTCGGGGCCAACCGCGATGAGGATTAGACCGCTGACTCCGAAGTCCAACCGGGTAACCACATGCAGGTTGCGCTCGTGAAGGTAACTTGCGGCTCGTTCTCGAACAGATACCCGGTGCCCCGATCGATCAGGTTCCGACAGCCAATTGGCAGGTTTGGCAACAATTACAAAATTGTCCCGCCGATCCAGTACGCAGAATTCCACATCGTCCGCGTCAACGGAATTGGAGCGCGGTGCATACCAGATGACAAGCGACCCAGAATGAACTTGAGTCGCCTCCGCTTCGACTCGCTTGCCGTCTACAAAGATGCGCCCCTCCTGCAGTGCGTGTGTGTCGCCGGGAGCCAACGTATCGACGATGTTCGTAAGCGCGACACAATCCCCTGATACGACGAAACGCCGCTCGCGAGCATGGTCAACCATCGTCAACGTTGGCCAAGTGCCGATGTGGCACGCCTGACCAGTGTGAGTAAAAGTGGATCAGTGCTCAATTGCTCGCGAAGCGTCGCTCGGATAGTGTCGATTTGGTCCGTCGAAAGCCGTCCAACAAGGTGATGTACCGCCTGATCTGCTCGAATGTCCAAATACTGATCGCGGGTCAACTCGCCCGATTGCAGCCGATCGACCAGGGTGTGATCGACGGGAGCGGTCGACGAGGCGCTTTCTGACCCAGCGGCCGGTTTGACTGAAAATTCGATTCTCGAGCTAGCGCCGGTGACGTCGGGTGAGCCGACGGAATTGGGCGTGCCAGAAATAGGGGGTTTGCCAATACCGTCAATCGCCATGTTACCTCACAGTCTACTGCAGCTTTAAATCAACTACTGCCAATAAGTCTTACATCGGCCGGGCATTTCGCCTAGTTGCTAAAAATCTCCAATATTTACAGCTTGCCCCTGATTGTTGCGAAAAGTCGCTCCAAACTGTTTCGGACCCCCCGCCACCATCGGTTGGAGTGAAAATAGTGCTGCGGGACTTCATCGAACAGCGCGCTGAAATCGCAGGGGGGGCAGCGGGCCTGCCGAACAAGACTCATTACCGCCAGAACGGAGTCCAGCGTGCCGTCATCTCGAATGAGGGATTGCCAATCGGGACTCACGGATTCGGGCTTGCCTTGCTCAAGTGACGTCCGAACGTTTTCCTCGAGGATGCGCCAGTTTTCATTCCGTCTATCGTAGTAATTGCCCCTGCGTGGACGTTCATGCCACTGGTGAAGCGTAACAATTTCCTCCAGAAACAGCGGCAAGCTGAGCAGATTTAAAATTGAACGAAAGCCGCTACTGAACGCCGGTGACTGGTGGCGAGTGTCAGTGAACAGATCGCTCGGAATTGGCAACGAGCCGTCTTTCAAGGCGAGCCGAAGCAGGAAATCAAAATCTTCAAGACCATGGTCAAGGAAGCGTTCGTCAAATCCCCCGAGCGATGAGAAATAGTCCTTCGTTATGGCCACCGTGGATGTATTGAGCGCGATGTGCAAAATGAGATCGCGACGATGGTCGTAAAATGCTGACAGCGATTGATTTCTATCAAACAGACCATCTTTGACGAATTGCTGCGTGCCCGCCGCGCTTGCATACAAGGAGGGGACTATGGCAAATGGCCTTTGCCCCGAATCCAGCCAATGACGCAGATCTTCCAGTAGACATTCAGAGGGTAACAAGTCCACATCCCAGAACAACAGGTATTTAGCGGTCGCAATCTGAGCCCCGCGATTACGAAGCACACCTAGGGCAACGCGTTCGGGACTCAGCGGAGTTTGGACGACACGACCCCCTGCTTTCTCGAGTGCATCGCAAAACCGTGCATCCTTCGCACGAGCACGAGTACCGTGGGAGAATATTAGTTCCTGTTTGGCAAAAGCGCCACAGCGGACAAGTTCCAGAGCCCGTTTGGCAATGTCACGACCGCCAACGCGGAAGGCGGTCGGTACTACGAGGCTAAAACGGTGCACTTCGCCTTAGACACCGGCCACATTCTGCACGGGTCCGGTCGTTGATTGACTGTTGCCTTGAACGTAGGCCTCGAACAACCTGCCCCAGTGTGTCTCCGTCTTCCAAGTTTCGAAGGTCTGCCGGTCTTTGCGGGGCCACCGATAAAAGTCGTGGTAAAATTCGCTTCCCAATATGAATGCATTCACCAATGGTGTGTGAAAGAAGAGCTTCTGAAATCGCTTCATGGGCCCGAACCACATTAGATCGCCAATTACGCTGGCCCCATTGTCACCCACCTGGAATCCCCAGTTCTCGCCAGAAATATCCGCTCCAACGATCTCTATCTCACGCGGATCGCCGATGCCCAGCCCATCGTCATGTGCCACGCGAATGAACTCGAGACTTAGCGGATCAAACCCCATCATCTTTGCCGCTACCGCATCGATTGCAACCTGATCGCTGCTAGCGAGCATGTAGTCTTTAATTACGGGAAACATCGTGCGCGGGCCCGGGCCATTGCCCGCCGTTGTGCCGTCCATAATTGCAAAGATACCAGAATGAATTTCCTTTTGTATGGCCAGCAAATCGACCAATGTGCGATGAATCCACGTGTGCGTGTAGTGTCGCTTGGTATTTAGCAACCCACCGAACGCATTCTTCATGGCGCCCGTCGTGGTCGTATAGATGTGACACTTTACAGTGGGCAAATGCACAATATTGTTGCCAGCAAAGTAATCGGGAATTCTTATTCCCTCGGGGAAGATCTTGTGCAGCACATGCATCTTTGCTTTGGGTCGATATTCAATCCACTTCATGTCGGATTCGCGAAAATTGTACAGCACGGGGATGTCGTACTTCTTGAATAACGGAACGTAATTATTGAGGTCCTCTCCCTTGAATGCGTTCGTCACGACCGTCTTGTTCTGCACACACGTGATGTTCTGGTACCCGGCATTTCTAAGTGAAACGATGGTACCCTCCATCTGCCAGGGTGTCGTGTTGGCGCCAGGAAACGGATAGTGCCAGGAGATATTGTCCTTTAGAATTGTCGTTGCGCCCTTATCGAGCGCTTGCGACATGTCTGCAAGCTCACAGAGCCTTTCGATATCACTCAAAATGGTTTGCGGCGTGACTTTTAGAACAGCAACCTTAGCCTTGGACATCGGGCTCCTCGTTTTTTCAAGCTAGCGGTCAATTTTGGCCGGTGCAAGCCAGGGGGATTTGCTTGCGATCTCGAAATTGCTTCAAATAGGTGACGAATCCTTCAAATCCGCGGGAAAGCGCGCGCGCAAGTGCAAGTGCAAAAGCCGGCCTCCATTGCGGAAGGCCGGCTCTTTTGAATGAAGTGTTTCCTTGGCAGACTCACGCGCGCCGGAATACGGACTTGCCAGCGTACTCTTGGGCTTTGCCCAATTCATCGGCGATTCGAAGCAGTTGATTGTATTTTGCAATTCTGTCACTTCGCGAAAGACTGCCCGTCTTGATTTGACCCGCATTGGTTGCAACGGCCAAATCGGCGATGAAAGCGTCCTCCGTTTCGCCGGACCGGTGCGATATGACGCATGTATACGAAGAGCGCTGGGCCAAGCGAATCGTGTCGAGCGTTTCGGTGACAGAACCGATTTGATTCACCTTCACGAGAATCGAATTGGCAATTCCTTTTTCGATGCCCGTGGCCAAGCGCTCCTTGTTCGTGACGAATAAGTCGTCTCCCACCAATTGAATCTTGGAGCCGAGTTTGTCGGACAATAGCTTCCAACCATCCCAATCGTCTTCTGCAATTCCATCCTCGATTGTCACAATCGGATATTTCGAGCAAAGGCTCTCATAGATTCCGACCAGCTCTTCCTTGGTCCGCTTCTGCTTGTCGAAGGTGTACTTGCCATCCTCGAAAAACTCACTCGAAGCGCAATCCAAACCAAGCGCTATTTGCTCGCCCGGCTTGTATCCGGCCTTCTCAATGGCTTGCAGAATCTTCTGCAGTGCTTGCTCGTTCGATTCCAGTCGCGGTGCGAAGCCACCTTCATCGCCTACCGCTGTGGTCAGCTTTTCGGCTGCCAATATCTTCTTTAGCGAATGGAATACTTCGGTGCCCGCGCGAAGGGCTTCTGAAAAACTAGGTAAGCCCCAGGGGACAATCATGAACTCTTGAATTTCCAGGCCGTTATCCGCGTGCTTGCCACCGTTCAGGATGTTCATCAGGGGTGTTGGAAGGACACGCGCTTGTACGCCACCCAGGTAGCGCCAAAGCGGTAAACCGACGGTGTCCGCAGCAGCACGCGCAGTTGCCATCGAAATTGCAAGGATGGCGTTTGCGCCCATTTTCCCCTTGTTTGGGGTACCGTCGAGTTCTAAAAGTCGTTCATCGACAAGTGCTTGGTCAAAAGCGGTAAGTCCGCAAATGGCTGGCCCCAACTTGTCATTTACGTTGGCGACGGCCTTTGTAACGCCTTTGCCCAAATAGCGTGCCTTGTCGCCGTCGCGAAGTTCGACGGCTTCATGCACACCGGTAGATGCGCCGCTCGGCACTGCTGCACGCCCGGTGCCGCTTACAGTTTCGACCTCGGCTTCGACGGTGGGGTTACCACGGGAATCCAATATTTCTCGACCAATGACTTGAATTATCTCTGGCATGGCGCGCGGGATATCACGAACGGCGCCCCGCGGCGAGCCAGCATTAATGGATCGGAAATTGCGCAAACCCTGCGCTGTTCGAGATGCCCCTCAACGGGCGAGCGCGTTCGCATTGGCGGCCAGCGTCTTGCTCGGTCGAAATTGGGCCAACGACTTTGAAGTCTCGGTAAGTATTCAACAAAACGGCTTGTGCAGGGCGGAGGTCCTGCACACCAAAGCGATGAGGGCGCTGCCTGAAGGCGCTGAGCGCGTTGCGGTTCTGTGAACGACGGACTTTGGAGATTCGTGTCAACCCATTAGGCAATCGCTCGCGAGAGCCAATGAAGGCACGATTGGCGCCGCTCGGGAAGGCGACGCGACGCGCGAGAGCTAGGTGCCCGCAGGGCAAGAATAACTAATTCGCCAGTTATTGAGAACCGGCGATAACGTGCCATCGGAGGACGGATTGACCGTAATTATTAGCCGCATGACGGCACTATCCGTATTCGCGCTTGGGAGCAGTGCCGTATAAAGGTCAACTGGACAATTGGGTACGTTTCCGGCGAGTTGGCACTGCTCGTTGCCTGCGGCGTGAGTCACGGTCACTAGTGGCACTGCGGGCTCGGTGGCCAACTGATCTACGGAGGGGGCGGCAATGATGGAAAAACTGATTGATGAATCGCCCGGCGTAGTCGAGTCAAACGTCAAAAAGCTCCATTGCGGAACCTGACCATCCAAGGGGCACAGCCCTTGATAGTCATAAGTTTGGGTCTTGCTGGCTAAGCACGGGCCTACCCCGGCGGCTCCTGAACATTGCGGAACATTGCAAGCCACGTTGGGAACACTGTAACCCCAATTGTCATCAATGCGTGCTTCGCCACCCGACGGCGCTGTTACCCACAACTCCGCGTTGCCATTCAAATAGCTAGCGCAGCCGCTGACCATAATACAGGCGCCTCGACCTATTGCAGTGGGGGTGGCGCATGAGCCTAACTGGCCCGACAGGTTTGGAGCCGGATTACCCAGTTGCGACGGATTCGTGGGAAGTACGTAAACGACGGCGCCGGCAGGTGCCGTGTCACTCCCGTGGTTACACACGGGGATTTGACCCTGACACGGCACTCCCAAAGACAGATCGAAACCGGCGTCTTGCGCGTTGATTTGACCAGGTGCCCAGGGTTGACAAGCAGCGGGTGCGTTGGTGCCATTGGCCTTACAAGTGGCGCCACAAGTGGTCGAAATCGAATCGACGCACTCTTGCGACCAACCGGTGGCCGTGCTAGGTTGACCTTCACACCAAGACGGATTCTCGCCAGCGCAACTTTGATCGTTCCACGCCCCCGAGCCACCGTAGATTTCTCCGCAATTTTCATTGCCCCCGTAGTTGTTCGGCTCCGGCGGGCTGGTATTCCAGGGAGGCTCCCCGGGTGGTTGACCGTTGCCGAGTGGTTGCTCGCCATTGGAACAAGCAAACGGCGATGACGTGACGTTCAGCGTGATCCGTTGCAACCCCAACCAAGCAGCATAATAGTCGCCGCTGTCGTCGATAAGCGTTTGCTCGGCCTGCGTAGTTATGCAAGCTAAGTCCCAGCCGCTTCCGCGGGCTTGACAGCTGGACCTTGCACTATTCCAGGACATCTCGTTCGACTGGTAGAAGTAACACTTAGTGCCGTCCGTACTCGGTAGTTCTTCGGGTTTGCAGGACAACTGACCGTTGGATTGGCAGCAACTTGGGTATTGTGAACAGATGCTCGCGACGCAAGAATCACTGCAGCCGTTCGTAAACGCTGGGCCCGTCTGGCACTTGTCACCGGTGCCGCATGTTGTGTCCGTCGCGACGTTTACACAGTGTTGATTCTGCTGGCAGTCGGCGGCCGTTTCACAATTGGGCTTTGATAGCAGGGCCTGGATGGCGGCAGGGAGACTGCTCAGCGCGCCCGCTAACCAACCCGCATTGGGGTTGAATTGTGCCATTAGCCCGGAATTGGGTTGTTCAACGTACTTTTGGCAACTGGGATCACAAGGGTTCTCGGTTACGCCGCAAGGCTGGTGCGTGGAGATCGACGCAACTAAACGGTCTCCCTTGGGTGGTGCTGATTGCAAGACCACGTGGCCTTGTCCGCAGTCGGACCAGGTTCCGCTAACGCACGTTTGCGTGCCGTAATAACAAGAAAGAACCGACCCTTGTTGCGATAGCGTTTTCGAACAAGACTGCTCAGCACCCTTGGTGCAGCCTTGGGGGCTAGACGTCCCATTAGTCGTCGGATCGATTCGAGTCACGCTTCCGTTGGCCAATGGCGGCAGATCCCGGCTCGATGAACAGCCGAATAGGGCCCAGGCCACTAGCAAGATCGATTGACCCGCGCGACAGAAGGCTAACGACGATCGAGTTGCAACCATTCAAAGTCACCCTTGGACTGCGCCCCACCGAGACCGAACCCTCGCCATGGCCCGCGCGGCCCACTCCAAAAGAAGTGTGGAATATTGACTCTCCGCTTACAGCCGCGCAACCCAAGGGGCAATTTTTACCGCTAAATTGGCGAAACACTACGGAAAATCCATGGGAAAACCCCCGGGCTTTTCTTTGATTTTGTGGGGGCAATTGTGAAGATTCATTGACGAAGAGCGAGCTACAAGGTGTCAGCGACTAAACGGTTCACCGGCTGCTTTGGCACTGGAAAATTTGTCAATATGACTCAGTAACTCAGGTCCACGGGTCGCGCGGTGTTCGACTCTTTGCGGCGCCAGGAATCGACTTGTACTCATGCCGTTATCGCCGATGACTTTGTCGGTGTGGTCTCGCAACCCCCGGTAGAACTGAGCAGTCACCGACACTTCAGGTTGGTGGTGCGGAACGCTACCAGCAGCGAGTTGGCACTCTTAAAATTTCATCGGGCGGGTCGAAATGCCGAGAGGCTTTCCCAGGCTTTGCAATCTACGAATAGTTGCACGAGTTCGGCGTCAAGGTGACCGTCCTTGACTTCGAAGCCAAGGATGTCGATTGCCTTCTCGGTTGGAACAGCGCGCTTATAAGGACGATCGCTCGCCGTCAGCGCGTCGAAAATATCGGCAACGCTCATCATCTTGGACTGCAGCGGGATTTGTTCGGATGTTAGGCGATTGGGATAGCCGGTACCGTTCAATCTTTCGTGATGAGCGCCAGCGATTGCCGGTACGTTTGCAAAGGTTCTGCCCCAAGGAATTCGTGAGAGAAAACGAAATGTGTGCGACACGTGTCCGCGAATTTCGTCGAATTCGCCGGAGGTAAGCGAGCCGCGCTTGACGCTGAGACTCGTAATTTCATCATCAGTTAGCAACGCTTGGGGCCTGCCGTCGAGACTCTGGTAACCGCTCTGGCCAATCGCTTGAATTCGGCTGAATTCGCCTGAAGAAAGCACCGTCGGTTCATTAGCTAGTTCTACAAGTGACCAAGTTTGTTCGAGTTCCGCCAGCTGCGCCAAGTATTCCGCGTCGATTTCGGGAAACATCGTCGGGGCCGGCCCCTCGCCTTAGGGCTTCATATTTACGCGCCCACGAATTGGCCTCCAGCGATTTGGCGATAAAGTCGAATCGACTGCGAATTCGTTCCAACTCGTAGCCGTAGAGTTTCTTGGCTTTGGTTAGAACTCGCTCCTTTACACCGATCTTTCCAAAATCATGCAACAGGGATGCATACTCGAGTTCACGCAGGTCTTCGCCCCGCCAGCGAACCGTGGCGTACGCGCCGGTTTCGCAGCGTTCCACTGCACTAGCCAGCTCTAATGTGAGCGTTGCAACGCGCCTCGAATGCCCACTCGTCGTTGGGTCGCGAGACTCGATCGCATCGACCGATGCCCGGACGAACCCATCGAAGAGCCCTCTGATTTCATCGTAAAGCAAAGCATTCTCAAGAGCTATGCCGGCCTGTGCTGCCACGGTAGTCAGTACCTGCTCGCTTCTTTCATCGAAGGGCACCACGTGCTGGTTGACATCCGAGGCGTTCGCCAGGCGCACTGAAGCTCGACGTTTCTTGTTGATGAGCTGCAGGACCCCGAGAACATCACCCCGATTGTTCGTGAGCGGTGTGCAGATCATGCTCTTGGTGCGGTAACCAGTCCGCTCATCGAAGGACCGATCAAAGCCGAAGGTGGCACTCTTCGAAAGCTCGTAGACGTCATCGATTCGAATCGTTTGCCGTTCGAGTGCGACCCACCCGGCCATGCTATTGCGATTCACCGGCATGGTGAATTCACTCCAATCGAACTTTACGGAGTCATTCTGACTTAGCTTGAAGTGAAGTCTTCGAGCTTCCGCACCAGCGCTCCCCTCGACGACGTACAGGCTTCCTGCGTCCGACTCAGTTACGATTCGACTCTTTTCCAGGATTAAACCAAGGAGCCGCTCGATATCCCGTTCGGTAGTCAATGCCCGTGCTATTTCAGCTAATTTCGCAAATTCGTACTCTGAGCGAGTCAGCGACTCGGCTCGAAATTGCTGCCCGGATTTCAGGCGCATCCAATCGAAAGCACGTTGAATATTCAGGACCAATTCCGCATCACTCGGCTCGCGCGAAAGCAGTCCGAGCAATTCCTGATTGCGCGGTTCGGCTAGTTTTTGCTGCTCGATTGGGCCCAGCAAAAGGACACCGGTGGTTTCGACCTTGTCCGACTCGCGCCAGTGTTCGAACAACTGCGGAGACCCGATCCAAAGGCTCACCGGAGTGAGCAACACGACGAAGTTGTCGTCGTGAACCGAAACGATCCCACGGTGAGGCCGATGAACCTTGTGCTCGGTGCACAGCGCCTTGACCCGCCCGAATAATTCCGAGAGTTCGTCGAGTACGACCGATGCCAGGGGTTGCTCGCCGTGTCGAACAGCCGGCAGGCGCTCTGCAGTTTCGCTCGTATCGATCGGCATCACTCATTCTTCGTTTTGGAGTTAACCTGCTGAGGCACTGCCTCTTGCAGGGGTCGATCGAGCTTTGAATCCGCGCTTTGCCCCGAAGTGTTCAGATTCGCAACGCTTGCTTGCCGTTGCTCGTGCAACCGAGCGTCACGTCGATCATAGGCTAAGACGATTTTTTGAACCAATGGGTGACGGACCACGTCGGCATGCGTGAAAATCTGGAATGCTATTCCCTCGATTTCGTGGAGGAGTTCATGGGCTTCGCGTAGCCCGCTGCGCGAACCGGGTGGCAAATCCGTTTGAGTCACATCACCGGTAATCACGGCCTTGGACCCAAAACCGAGGCGTGTGAGAAACATTCGCATCTGTTCGGAAGTTGCATTTTGAGCTTCGTCCAAGATTACGAATGCGTCATTGAGCGTGCGACCGCGCATGAATGCCAGCGGTGCCACCTCGATTTGTCCCCGCTGCCTGAGCTGCTCGATTTTCTCGAAGTCCAACATGTCGTTGAGAGCATCGTAGAGTGGCCTTAGATAGGGGTTGACCTTTTCAGCCAAATCACCGGGCAAAAAGCCTAAGCGCTCGCCGGCCTCGACGGCCGGGCGAGTCAAAATGATTCGCTTGACCCGCTTGGTCAACAGGTAGCTCGTGGCGACGGCCATTGCCAAATAGGTCTTGCCCGTGCCAGCCGGACCAATGCCGAACGTCATGTCGAAATTGCGGATGGCGTTGACGTACGCGCGTTGTGCTGGAGACTTTGGCACAATTTGGCGACGCTTCTGTGTCACGATGACTTCATCGAGACGTTCAACGAGTGAAGCCTCTGGATCTTGCTCGATCTCCCGCACGGCGCGCTCTACGTCACTCTGCTCCAACATGTGTCCACGACCCGCCAGTTCGGTGGCTTGGTGCAATAGTCGATGGGCTGTTCGCACTCGAGATTCCTCCCCGGATACGAAAATAGTGTGACCCCTTAGGTTTATGTCGGCGCCACTCGCCCGGGCAATCTCGGCGAGCATCTGACCACCGGGGCCGGCCAAGGCAAGAATGAGACTTACGTTCTCGACCTCGAGGGTCATCCTGAAAGGTGACTGACTGGGTTGCAAACGCGTTCCTTGTCGCTGGGCTAAGTAGGCCTGGGTACGGACTCTCCGAACCCACGCCACCTTAGCCTTAGGGCCGCCGAGCCGCGCATTCGGGAGAGTTCTATTGCCGAATTCTTGGCCGCCGCGGCCGAGGACCAGTAGTCGTCGGGACGCACCATGCGAAGTTGGACACGTTGGATGGGCATTGGAGCCTCAGTTGGCATTGTCTCGGCTCTCGTGCCGATTGTCCGCGGAAACTGGGGAGTCGCTCCACAAACCGCGCCACTTTCGAAGATTCGACCTCGGGTCGAGGTGAAGGCCTCGGCTCCCAATCTCTCGAACCTTGACCTGCTTCACATCGAAATACGCTCTGAACGCGTAGTTGCGCCCATGCCGCCGGGACGGGAGGCGGAATTGACGCTGGATCCCGTACTTCAGCGCGCCGCCACGAACCAAATTGGCAAATATCGGATGCCGGAGGCGGGCCTCCTCATGATGGACGTCAAGACCGGCCGCCTTTTGGTTTACGCCAGCGGGGTCTCGGGTAACGAACCCTATGACGTCAATACGCGAGCAGAGCCTCCTGCGGCGAGCGTCTTCAAAGTAATTACCGGGGCGGCGCTCATCGAACTTGCCGGGCTCAGGTCAACGACCGAGCAGTGTTATCACGGTGGTAAGAGCCGCATTTCCGCCGAAGAGCTGGAGGATAATCCCAGCCGCGACAAGTGGTGCACAACGCTGGGTCAGGCGATGGGCCGCAGCATCAACGTCGTGTTTGGGCGACTCGCGCAAAAGCACCTCAAACCCGAGGATTTGGAGCGAATGGGGGGAGCCTTTGGATTTGGTTCACCTATCCCGTTTGCCGTCAAGAATGACGCGCCTCGACTTAAGGTGCCTGACAATTCGATTGATTTTGCACGAACGGCGGCCGGATTCTGGAACACGACTTTGTCGCCATTGGCAGCTGTTTGCTTAGGTCAAACCGTTGCGTCTCACGGCGTGTCTTTGGAGCCGATTATCGTAGACCGCGTGCTGGAAAAGGGTCACGTGGTCTGGCAATTCGATGCAAAACCAACTGTACTGCGCCGTGCAATAAAACCCGAGACGGCCAGTGAACTTACTCACATGATGACCGAAACCGTGGAGAACGGCTCGGCGCGCGCAGCGTTCCGGGACCCGAAAGGCGATTCATACCTTCCTGGTATCGGCGTCGCGGGCAAGACGGGTACACTCTCCGATAACGAGGCGAATCGACACTACACGTGGTTCGTCGGCTTTGCTCCCGCTGATCAGCCGGAAATAGCTGTTGCCGCTCTTGTAGTAAACAATCCGACCTGGCAAATCAAAGCCCCGTTGATGGCGCGAAACTTGTTGCGCTCGTATTTTGCCAAAGCTGGTCGAAAAGGCGTGACGATGCCGTAGTGTCGCGATTCGTCAGAATTGACGGGTCCCGAAGGTTCTTCGACGTACATGCAGCAGCCGGCCATTATTGCATTCATGACGGAAATCCCACTTCCAAGCGGCTATAACGAGCCTACGCCAACCGGCGGAGCCCTACCAATCGTAACTAACTGAAATTACAAGACTTACCAAACAATTACCCCGAAATATGCGCAGGAGCCGATCCCGCATAAACCAAAGTCTCGCTTGAACCGTATTAGGAATGGGTAGCAAATCGGACGTAAGTGAACGCATAATCGAGAGTCAGGTGCAGCCCCTAGGCCCGGCTGCTAGGATAATAACTGTGCAGGTTGTACTTCGGAAACTTGGACGTGGATCGAGAGCCGTAAGTGGGCGCTTGGTGAGAGCACCACGCAAAGGATCCGTAG
This sequence comes from uncultured delta proteobacterium, assembly GCA_963819085.1. Taxonomy (GTDB): domain Bacteria; phylum Myxococcota_A; class Polyangia; order Polyangiales; family Polyangiaceae; genus FEN-1139. The sequence continues at coordinate 93,534 of CAWFUX010000026.1, read as the reverse complement.
TCGTGATCGAGTTTTCCGATGGCATGCACGAGTACGTGACAACACCGGTACGTCGCGTGTTGCGGCTCGCCGCGAAGGATGTTTTCTACATCGAAACGGTAAATAGTAGGTATCGGCTCGAGGTTAGGGATCGCGAGCACATGCTTGACGACGCGTCGAGTGGGTGACAGCTTGCGGCGCCGGTCGTGAATTGAAGGCTTGCCGGCATCACGCCCGCCTCACAAAGAGCGAGAGATTAGTATGGGAAGTTTTGATCGAAGACATTCAAGAAAAATGACTAGGCGTAAGGCGCAAGCGGCCAAGAAAGAACGCGCCAAGCGTAAGCGTGAAGTAGTTCACCAGGCGCGCGCGTCGGTGAAGCCCGCCAAGAAGAAAAGCTCGCGCTCGGCAAGTTGAAGGTTTACCACCCGGTAGCCGAGTCCGTTATTCCTTATCGTTCCCCTGACCAATTGTGCGGGAAGGTAAATGCACGTCGGCGTGAGGTGCATCTTGAAGGGGAATGATCTCACCGAATAGCCCAAGATCTCCGGCCACGCGCTTTTCGCGGGTCATCTTCCAGCCTTGACCGCTATCTTCCCAGCGCTGCGAGATTCGGGTAGCTCTCAATATATTGTCGCGCAGGGGCACCCAAGATACGTCTAAGGTGACATCCGCGTGGGTTTCGTCGCGTACCTGCACGCCAGCGAGATCGAGGTCGACAATGCGGATATCCCGTCCCCACAAAGTGCGTCGCGCCAAGAAATCCGTTCGAACACTGGCGTCAACGTGCGAGGCCACCATATCCATTTTGCCGAAACGAGTTGCCACGTTGAGATCGCGTGCCGCATCACTGACACGTTGCGCAGGTGAAGCGGGTGCGAAACACGCTGTAGCTATCGCCGACAGCAGCAAATACGCACCCAGGTAACGACGCATGCCGAGTGAATAGCAGCCCCCCGAAACAAAGGGAAGCAGGGATTGCTAGCGGCTGATTGCTGGATGCCGGACGCCGGATGCTGGTTGCAGGTGAAAGACTTCAAGGTCTTGGAATGTGGCTAACGAGAGACAGTGAGCGGGGTAGGGGCCCTGCGAGCCAACATGAACAAGCCACCCCCGGAGATGCACTGAGACAAGAGCTTTTCTGCAAGCGGGGATTACCAAGGCTTGCTAGGACTGAAACGCGTAAACAAGCGCGGCGCTAGCAAGAAGTTGAACAACCCACAATTTTCATAAACTCGAGTTCAACACGACGTACGACGTGCCGCCTGGAATTGCGCCGGCACCGGTACCCCTCGCGTAGCCGAGCGCCAATTGCACGTCAATTCCATAGCCAAAGGTCAGATAGGTCCAGAGCTCGGCAGCCAGCCCCAATCGAAGGGTCCGCCACAAATGCTGGTTATCGAAGTCCGTGAACGCGCCGCCATAGTCCGCACCAAACGCAGCTGACAAGCCGTGCAAGAACGCGGGTAACGTGGAAAGGCCTCGATCAACCCAAAGCACTGGTAGCCTGTATTCGGTCTGCATCAACAGTAGTCGAGAGCCTTGGAATTGTCCGCTAGTGTAGCCGCGCAACGTAAGTCGGCTCTGCGGGACACCATTGAGAATACTAGTTAGCAGTGGTGAATCTTGGTATCCGCCCACCGCATAGCCGCCCTCCGCAGGGCCGCTGCTTGCCGCCAGGGTGGCTCCCAATGCTAGAACATGATGTTTAGCCCAGGGCATCGGATGGTAAGAAAATACCTGGGCCCAGGCGCTCGAACCCTCAAGTTCACTGCCTATGTTTCGATCGGCTCTGTCTAGCGAAACATTAATTGAAAGGCCGCGTTCGGCACCAACGCTGTACAGATATTGTTCGGCGTTCGAGAACTGGTAGCTCAGGCGCACCGAACTCAGAAATCCTCGAAATGGTTCCACAGGCACCGTCGCGTACGGGTCGGCGGTCGTGCCAGTCGGGAGCTGCGCATCCAGATGCGATGCTGCGTAGCCAATGAACAGCGATTGACTGAAAAACTCGCCCGACAGCGGGATTTGCACGCCGGTGCTGGCACTGGTACGAACGCGCCGAACATTCTGAATGCCTTGGCCGTATTGAAATTGCGTATTTGGATCGGTCGTGCGCGATATGCCGGCGACGATGGCTTCCTTGAACCCAAGGTACGAGTAGGAGCCGTACAGATCAGGTTGCGAGTTGTTGGAATCAAAAATGGCGCTCGCGCTCAAGGAGTGCAGTCCGACGATGTCTCCACCGTTGAGACTGGCTATGAGTCGCGTACCGCTGCTGTCAGTCGTATAGTCGAGCAGGAGTGCCCGAGGTCGCAACGCAGGCAGGGGATTGTACGACGTTGGGGTCACAGTGCCTCGATCATCTAGGAAAACTCTGTCGTCGCGGGAAGCGAGCGATGCGGGAGGTGGCAGCCAGGTGCTCTGGTTGATGTCGATTGCGTACAAATCAAAGCCGCCCGAGCCATAACCCACATAAACCAGCCTTTTCCCATCGGGGGCAACCTCCGGCGAAAAAGCGCCGGTGACAACGTTGGTAACCTGACTCAGACGACCTGTCGCCAGTTCCAGAGCGAAGATATTGGAGATCCCGCCGCGATCGGAGCTGAAGTACAGCCATCGACCATCAGGAGACCAGCTCGGTTCCTGATCGATACTGCGGTCCTTCCAAAACACGTTCAGCGAATTGGTTTGTCGGTCAAAGACGCGCAGATCGCGGTAACCGCCGCGTGTCCAGGCGCTATACGCGACGTAGCGATCATCAGGAGAAAACCTGGGTGTAAATACCTCATCGTCACGCCTGCTTGGGACCAACGCGCGCTCGTTTTCGATTTTTCCCTCCGCGATGAAGTCGGCAATGCGAAGTGTCGTCGTGCCGGCTCGATCGGTGACGTAGACGACGCTTCGGCCATCGTGACTCACGTCAGGATCGCGCGCACGGCGCCCCGTCGTGAGCCTTAGTCTCCCGGACTCCCAACCTCTAGGCGATCGCGTGCCCCGTCGTTGTAAGAATAGATCGTTGAAGTAGTATTGGCGTAGCGAGGGAGCGTTGCTTTGCAGTAACAGATCGCAAGCCGGTGTGAATGAGGCGCTGCCGCCGTTCGAACGCGCCACCAGGTCGTCCGCGTTTGCCCCGCTTCGGTCAGCCAATGGCAGCAATGCAAAGCCCGCTGCATCGTGGCCGTCATCGCGAAAATAAATGACCGCGGGACCTGAAACTCCGAGTGAACCCCAGCACCGCTCCGGCACGAAGCGAGGCGCGCCCGTGGATCTGCCGTGAAACGTGAGTCGTCGTCCTTCTAGACGTCCCCGTGCTTCTACGGCCGCTACCTGTTCGCGAAAGCGACGCTCCTCGGCTGCTTTGAAAGCCGAGTAAAGTTCGACAAAGGTTCGGCCAGTAGCGCGATATATCGGACGATTGACGGCAAACGGGACTACATCGTCGCCGGTATCGGCCATCATCGTGGCAAACACGCTCTCGCCGTACGTTTTGGCGATGAACTCGACGAACTTGGAGCCATACAGGTACCAAAGCGTGGCGCCAGGCCACCTGCGCGGTACGTGCGTAATCTGGTCGATAGTGGCGAAATTGTTCTCGAGGACGTCTGCTCGCAGGTACATATCGAACAGGGTCGAACGAAGCCGTCCGCCGCCCGAGAGCCGACTTTCGTCGTAAACCGCCAATCCTTCTAAAAGCCAATGCGGTTGCAACTGGTTGGGGGCCGTTTGCTTGCCAAGAATGCTACTGACCAGTGCCGGCAAGCCCGATACGTTGTTGAGATGCACAATGTGCGTTTGCTCGTGCGCAACCAACGTTGGCAACCAGTCATCATAGTCGTTCAATATCGAGAGATCGTCGGGTGCGGTGACGTAGAGAGTAATCGCGGAATAGGGCAAAACACTGGCGAAACCGTTCGACGAATCGGAAGTGTCGGTCAGAACGATTTCGGTCCGCTCGCCTGGAGGTTTCCCCAGCCATTGGACTATGCGCCGCTCGAGCTGTTCGGCCACGCTCGCAGTCCGCTGCGCTTGTTGCTCCAAACCTCCGTGATAGTGAACTCTAAAATTGGGTGTCGTAAGTGTATGCCACTCTAGCGAAGCGTCACCGGCCGAGGCTTGCGATGGTAATAGACCGACGACCAAGAGGGTCAGCGCCAGAATTGCCCGACGCGCGACCATTTTGAGACCATACCGTGAGCTTACGCAGCCGCTGGGGTAGGTGGTTCTCCAACCACTCCTCGGCGTCGGGCCCCGACACATTGCGTTGTCAGAAGTCGTCGTGAAATAGCGGTTCGCGATTACGTGCGTAGCGGTAAACCAATTGACGAGCCTCCAGGGATATTTCCGTGAACTGGGCCCCAAAACCCGGTGAAACGGACTCACCGCCCGACGTTGGACTCGCCTCGCGTGTCCAGCGCACGATACCCTTGGCTTCGAATTCGTAGCCGCCCGGCAATGACACGCGAATGAGCAAGTTTTGCCCAATCGGTGGGACTTGATAGGTTGCAATGAAGATCCCGCCCGAATCGACGACATCGTTGCCGCTGAGGCCCTTGTAAAATTCGTTGCGCTGTGAGCCCCGAGTTCGGCCGCGACACGCTGCAGCGGTCCTCCACCCTCCGAGGCTTGCGCAATCGGAGCGGCTGCTCGGGTCGCAACGGGCGCTGCGGCGAGCTTTGCTGCAGGGTACGCGGCGGGTGGCGGTGACGAAGGCATCTTGCCCGCCGCAGGCACCTCGACAGGCGTTGCCGCACCGGGTGACGACCTGCGTACTGGCGCCTCGTTGGCAACCATGGTTTGGGCGCTGGCCATGGGCGTTTCGCCAGCGGGCCTCTGCATGGCGGCTGCAACGGCACTCGATACGGATGCACTGGCGGCCTGTCGCGAAACAAGCGTGCCCGGGGCACTAGCGCCCAGAATTTTTGCGCCTTCCACGGGCGTCGAACGTTGGGGTCGCGGAATGCTCGCTGCCGGCAACCCACCTGTGGCGGGCCGCGGCGCGCCAGCTGCTGACTGTCCTGGGACCACGGCTCGCTGTGGTGATGTTGGGACCGGCTGCATGGGAGCAACCCGGGGAGCGGCCGCTACAGCTGGCGACGCCACCAACCGTTGAGGCGAACTCGCAGTGTTGTTGGAAGCGGCAGGTGGAACGCTGCTGACCCGTTGAGATAGCCCATAGACCAAGCCGAGTGAACCTGCGACAGCCTCCATGGCCTGAAATAGCGAGGGATGATCGATATTTAGGGCCTGCAATTTTGAAAGTGCCGAACGCACCAAATCAAGAACGTTGGGGCCGCCCCGATTGATCGGCAAAGCGCCGGTGCGCTCGATCTGGAGCAGTGAGCTCATTGCCTGGGCTATCGGCTCTGCTGCGGCCTGCAGCGCCTCTGGGGCACTGGGATCCTGGAGTGCGTTCAAGCCGACGGATAATCGTTCTCTTGCAGTTCGGGCGGTGGTCACCAGATCGGTCATGCGATCCCTCCAGGGGCGGGTGAGCATATCATCTTCGGTCGTAACTTGGGCTTATTCAAGGTTATTGAGGCTTTCCGCTACCCAGATGGCTCACCAAAGATCCCCCGCGGAGCTCGCGGCCGTCAAAATCTTCGTCCGACTCGGTTCCCGCACTCGCTTCTGCCATATTTGGAGCCATTTGGGCGCGTTCGACGACAACGGCACCGTCGCCCGTGCGCAATAACAAGCGTGCACCCAGCTGAGCCTCGCCTGGCAGCAATGCCGATGGGAATTGCGTCGCCCGCCGGGCCTCGGTCACGAAAAACCGCCGCCCGTTGAGTTCGAGCGCTAGACCTGGAACCGGTGACAGAGCGCGAATTCGTCGAAGGACGCGCTCGGTGGGCCAATCCCAGCCCACCCGCAGCTGGTCACCCGTGGGCTCTGGGGCCCAGGTGAAGATTTCTGCATTTTGGGTCATGCCGGCACTTGGACACCCTCGGGCAAAATCCCCGACGACCTCGCGCAGTGCCCCGAGTGACGGCCTGTCAAGCGCGCGGGCCAGTTGCCACGCGTTGCGCTCCCCGACTGCTATGCGTCGCTGCGCGAGAATGGCGCCCGCGTCGTACTCAGCTTCCAGGCGATGAACCGTAACCCCCGTTTCGAGGTCACCAGAGTCGATCGCCCAATAGAAGGGATTCGGACCGCGATGCCGGGGTAGCAGTGACGGATGCACCCCGAGGCCGCCGAGTGGCGGCCTGTCGAGCCAGCGCTCCAGAATGCGACGCGTGAAGAACCAACTGACGATGAGATCGACCGGTGACTCGTCGAGCATCGTGTCCACGTGCCGCTCAAAACCCAAATCATCATCATCTGAAATCGAGCAGGCATTCGGGCGGCAGTGCTCGGCGCAAACGGCGCCGCCCGCCGGCTTCGATCGGCGAAAGGACCGCCCACCGAACGTCGTGACCGTCCTTGAGCAGCAGCAGCGCACCGAGGGGTAAGCCGAAGAAGCCAATTTTAAGGCCGGGCATTGGAATGCCGAAAAGTTGCTCGATTTTCGCTGAGGCTGCTACCTCGGGGACCATGGTACTCGGACTGTCGGATTCTGCGTTTCGACCTTCGGCAATGCGTCGGGGGCAACGCTTCGATCCGACTGCGGCCGACAGACCTGTTTTGGTTTTTGACGGCGTATTCAAGGCATACCGCCCCGATTGCCCGGTCCTGCGCGGGTTCTCGTTGGCGATTCAGCGCGGCGAGTTCATGTTCGTCACCGGCCCGAGCGGCGCCGGCAAGAGCACGCTGCTGCGGCTTTTGTACGCCGCCGAGCAGGTGGACGCGGGACGAATTTTGTTCCTGGGGCGCGAAGTGGGGCGGCTGACGCAGGATTCCGTGCCGTACCTGCGCCGCAATATCGGAATCGTGTTTCAGGACTTCAAGCTGATTGAGAACTTCACGGTGCTCGAGAACGTTGGGCTACCGCTGCAAGTTCTCGGGCTGCCCGAGCGTGTCGTGAACCTGCGCGTCGGAGAGGTGCTCGAGCGAGTCGGCCTCGGTGGCCGCGGTCACGAGCGCGCCAGCGTGCTCTCGGGCGGCGAGAAGCAACGCGTTGCCATTGCGCGCGCCATCGTTTCCGAGCCGGCGCTGCTACTCGCCGATGAACCGACGGGCAATCTCGACCCGCAACTGGCCGTCGATATCCTCGGACTATTCGAGGATATTCACGCAACGGGTGTGACCGTGATGTTTGCGACGCACGACCGGTCGCTGCTCGATATTCGACCGCGCCGCGTTGTCGTTCTGGATGAAGGGCGCGCTTTCGACGTGCCGCAGGGGCTCGAGGGCGCTGCTCTTGGAGCCGCATGAGGTCTAATCAATGAACGCTTTCGACCGAGCATTTCGAGCCATGCGCAGTGATCTCGAGGTGCATCTGCTGAGCATCTTTTCCGTGGGCGTGGCCTTCGTTTGCTTGGTGACAGCGATGCTCGTGGTGGTCAACGTGCAGCATGTTCAAGAGCGCTGGCAGCACATCGGCAAACTCAGCGTGTACCTGAATGCCAATACGGCAACCGAGCGCATCAACGACCTGGATACTGCATTGCGTGCAACGCCCGGGGTATCGAGTGTCCGCTACGTGCCAAGCGAAGAGGCGCGCCGCGAATTGATGAGCGATCACGGCGACGACACGCTCGCGGCGCTGCCCGAGCAGGCGTTCCCCGCGTCGCTCGAAGTGGACACGCAAGAATCACTCACGTTCGAAGCCCGCGAGCAAATGGCTAAGCAGCTCCAGATTTTGCCAGGAGTCGAGAGCGTCGAGACGTATGCCAATTGGTCGTCCAAGTTGGCGACCGTGTTTTCGGGTGGCGTTACCGCTGCCGCCGTGCTCGCACTCATCGTGCTCGGAGCCGTCGTGAGTGTCGTATCGTCAACGATTCGGATGGCTTTGCAGAAGCGTCACGTAGAAGTCGAGGTGCTCAAGTTAGTCGGCGCGACGGATAGTTACGTGCGCGGGCCGTTTATCGTCGAAGGCGCCGCGCAGGGAGCGCTCGGAGCCGTTGTTGCGCTCTCACTCGTCGGTGCGCTTTACTCATTTGTACGCGGAACCTTCGAGGCCCATCTCACCGCCCTCTTGGGCGTAAATATTAGCTTTCTGCCTTGGACGCTGAGTGTGGGTCTGCTCCTAGGTGGAGCGGCGCTCGGCGCGGGCGCAGCTTACTTGAGCCTCCGAAGGCTGTTGGTCGTGTAATGAGGTGGGCTCAGCTCCAACCACTCTGGCCGTTGCTCGTCGCCGCTCTGGCGACAATTCCTTCGAGTGCAGCCGTGCCCCAAACGCTCAGCGACGCGGTTGGCACCTTCTCGCGCAGGAGCAACGACAATGCTTCGGTTGCAGCCCAGCTCGATCAAGCCGCAGCGCAGTTGGACGCAGGCGAACGCAAGGCAAAAGAAGCCTTCGAGGATGCTCGCCGGGAGAGTGCCGATGTGACAGCCCGAATGATCGCCCGAGGTCGCGCGTATGTCAGAATGACTCGAGCGGGCCTGTTGCCGCTCGGTGGCGGCTTCGATCAATTTCTGTCGCGCGCGACACGCATCGAACGCTGGCATCACGCGCTCGAACGCGACGTGGCTCGCCAGCACGAACTTCAGAAGTCGATTGTCGCGCTCGGTAAGAAACTCGAGACATTGAGCCGCGCGCGCGGTCCCTTGGAACTCAAGCGTGCCAGCGCGCATGATTCCGAGGCGGCGCTCACCGACGCTCAAGAGCGCGCCTCGGCTTTCGAACGGGCCTTTGCGGGAAATAAGGATGGGCATACCGCAATTTACGGTACCAACATGCCGTTTGGCGGTCCCGGCATTGCCAGTGACTTTCAGTCGCTCAAGGGGCACCTCGCCTTCCCAGTCGCGGGACGCGCCGAAATCGTGCGTGCGAAACGGCGTGGTGGCGGCGGTCTCGGTCTAGAAATGCGAGTGCCCGCGGGCTCCCTCGTCCAAGCGGTTTACGGCGGTCGTGTTGCCTTCGCCGAAAAGTACGCGGACTTCGGCCGCACCGTCATCGTCGATCACGGGAACAACTATTTCACGGTGAACGCTGGATTGGACTCTGTTCGTGTTCGCGTGGGTGAAGACGTTACGGCGGGCTCGACTCTGGGCACGGTTGCTGACACCGGGCTTTACTTCGAGATTCGAAGATCCGGGGATACGATCGATCCGGCACCTTGGTTTGGGATTTAGACCGCTCCCTGGTTTCGCGAGCCGTATCTGCCTCCAGTTGTTTGGCGATAAGCGGTTAGGAAATTGTCACTAGCGGACGTAAGCCAAACGGAAGAACTGCGCTCGGTTCGCGACGCCGCACTTGGTGTAAATCTGGCTTACATGCTGGCGAATGGTTCGCGGACTATTGCCTTCGAGCTCCGCTATCTGATTGCTGGATAGACCGTCCAGCAGGAGGCGGGCGATCGCGCGTTCTTTTTCAGTGAGTCGTGCTCGTGTCAGGATTTCTTCGACAACCTGGCTCATTGGTTGACGGTTGGACAGTACCCGCTCGATGACTTCTAACAGTTTTGGCGCTCGGAACGGCTTTTCCAGGCAGTACGCGGCGCCCTCGTTCAGTGCGATTTTGAGTTTCTCAACATCGGCATACGCGGTAATCACCACCACGGGCGCCCGCACGCCGAGCCGCCGGAACTCGGTCAGAACGTTGAGGCCACCGTGGTTGTCCTCGCCCAATACGACGTCCGTCACGACGACGTCGATGGCGGCGCCGCCGCGGGCGGCAGCTACTGCTTCATTCACGTCGCGTGTCGCGATGCAGGCGTAACCGGCTCGCTCTAGCGCACGACTGAGCATCTCGAGGGTGTCATTTTCGTCCTCTACCAGCAAGATAGTCTTAGTGATTCCACTAGCCGCTTCGCTATCTCGAAGCGATTCGGCCAAGTTCCGCATCATGCGCTGCGTCCGAGGGGTAGTTCCAGACGAAATGATTTTGGAGACCCTCCCCGAGAGAAAGCTCCCCATCCATGGCTCGCGCCAGCGCGCGCGCAATCGGCAAACCGAGGCCTAGCCCGTGACGCTTGGTCGTGCGAAGCGGGTCGAACAGAACGCTTTGGATGCTGGTCTGAAGCGGTGGGCCATCGTCCATCACGCGCACGACAGCACGCCCGCACTCGGTCGCCAAATGGATGGTCACGGTCCCGCCGCCGCTAGTGCGCAATGAATGCAGGCTGTTGTCCAGTAGATTCTCCAGAATCGTTCGCAGATAGCCGGGATCTGCGTTGACCGTGACCTGCTCTTTGCAATCGGCGCGCACGACGATACTCTCCTCCTGGGCAAGTGAATTGACGTCCGCGGCAAGTGTCGCGATCAGCCGATCGAGCTCGACAGATTGTTCTTCGGGTTCGCCGTTGCTTTGCATCGACCGCAAGGTCTCCAAGTGGGAGAGCGCGCGCTGAATGTGCGAGTGGGCGCGTTGCACCAGGTTGACGCGCTGCTTTTCATCGTCGGGCGCACAGGCTTGGTATTCATCGAGCAAGAGCCCAAGAGCTTGCAGCGGATTGTTCAATTCGTGAAGTATGGCCGCCGCTAGCACCCAGACTGCCTGATCCCGTTCGACCTTGAGTAGCCGTAGACGCAGCGCCTCCGCTCGACTCGCAGCCTCGTCGGCAGCCGATAATCGTACGCGCAAGCGCAAATGGTACACGGATAGTCCGATCAACATACCCGCCAAAACCGGGCTCAAGTGATCGACGACCGAATGCGCATTCGCCAGCGCGCCGGTCAACGTACCCGCCCGGAGCCTTGCTTCCGAGAGCACGTCGAATGCCACGTAAGTTACTCCGGCAACCAAGCCAACGAGCAAGTAAACCCAGAGCGGCCATTCTTTTCGCGACGCCACGACAAATCCGCCAAATTCATAGCACGATGCGGCTCCCGGACGCCGAGCACCGCATCTTCATCGACTACTACGCGTCAAACCTCGAAACAGTATCCGGCAATTGCCGGATGGACGCGGCACGGCCGGTCCTTATGGTCCGAGATTATGAGGCGCGCCGAGAACACACTTGGGAGGGGGTGCTGCGGGCCGCCCCGCGTTGCCGCAGCTTCCGCGATGGTTATCGCCCTTGCCGGGTGCGGCAGCGGCAAAACGAGTGGCAATTCGTGCTCGCCGGGCGATGAGGACGGTGTAATCGGCGGAAATAATATCGTGCTAGTGAACGTGAGCGACGCCGCATTCGCTGTGGGCGGTGTGGACAGCGGCTCAGATGAGCGAAATATTTCGGTTCAAAACTCCAGCAACCTGACGCTGACCCTGACCAACGTGGGTACAAGACCCCATGATTTCGTGGTTCAATGCATACCATCCGGGCTTCCCGAAGGTTGCCCCGCCCAGTCGTGCTTCCCTCCTGAAGCCAACATAACCACAGTGTCAGCGGGTCAGAGCGCCACGACGACATTCACGACCCCTCGGGTCGAGGGCGCCTATCAGTTCATCTCTGACGTGCCGGGAGACACCCAGGTGGGCGCGGACGGTCTTGTCAGTGGCCTAGTTGGCGAATTCGTCCTCATGTGACCGGGACTGCTGTGCCGCGATTGAGAAATTCGATTTTGTTGATGGTAGGCCTCGGGCTAACGCCGTCGATTGCGAAAGCGCAGATTGTGGCAGCCGAACCCGAAGCGCCAATTGTGGCGCAGTTCCCGCAAGGCGCGCCCGCCATCGAAGCACAGGTGGTTCTGCAGTTGGTCATCGATAGCTCGGGCCAGCTCGAATCGGCGGTTGTCACATCGCGCGCGCCCGCTAGCGCGCCCGCGTCGTTTGACACAGCGGCGCTCGAGGCCGCAAAGCGCGCCGTGTTTCACGCTTCGACCCGTGACGGACGTGCGATCCGCTCGCGCATCGAATACGTGGTCGTATTTCACGCGCTGGAAGCACCGAGTACCGCAGAGCCCACCTCGACGACGGAACCGCCAGCCCCGGCCGATTTCGGTAGCGTTGCACCTGTGCCAGCCGCCCAACCCTTGGCCGCACCGCAACCTAGCGCGCCCACACCCGTCGCCGCGTCGGCTACGTCCCGTCGCGAGATCTCCGCCACTCGAGCGCCCCTCTCCACCAACGAGCAGGACGAAGACTACTCGCAAATCAACGTTTCCGTGCACGGCGTCGGCTGGCCTTCACCCCGCGGCATCGGAGATCTGCGCATCAAGCGCGAGTTGATTGACGCATCGCCGCGACAGCAAACCAGCGAAATGTTGGCGGCGGCGCCTGGCTTCTTCGTCGATCACGAAGACGGTGAAGGTTTTGGTAATGACGTGTACCTGCGTGGCTTCGATCTCGAACATGGTTCCGGGATCGAAATGCGCGTCGGCAACGTGCCGATCAACAGTCCAGTGCACGTCCAGGGGCAGGGATACGCCGACGCGAACTTCATCATCCCGGAAGTGGTTCGAAGCGTTCGCGTGCTCGAGGGACCTTACGATCCACGACAAGGAGACGCCGCAATCGTCGGGAGCGCGTACTTCGATCTCGGGCTGCCGAGTCGCGGCAATGTTCTGAAGGCGACGTACGGCTCGTTCAATCAGACGCGCGTCGTCGGAATCGCGGCGCCAGAGCAGGCTCTCGACGAAACGTTCGTGGCGTTTGCGGTGCGCAAGACCGACGGATTCGGCCAAAATCGAGCATCAGAGTCCGGCACGTTGAACGCCCAGTACGGCTTCGACATCGGGACCCGCGACCATGTTCGCCTGCTCGCCACCGCGTATAGCGTCCGCTCCACTTTGCCCGGTGTCGTGCGTGAAGCCGACGTCAATGCCGGCCTTATCGGCGCGTACGATAGCTACCCGTACTTTAGCCAAAACCAGGGCGTTCAAACGTCGCGCGTCATCCTGGGCGCCGATTTCGACGACTCGGCTTCGGATGGCTCGCGTTTCGAGTTCGCGCCTTGGGTCATGTGGACCAACTTTCGCGCGCGACAGAACTTCAGCGGCAATATCTACAGCTCTCAAATCGACCCGGAGCTCGCTGGCGGCCTCGGCGATCTCTGGGAGACTACCAACGCGGAAACCGCAATCGGAGCCACCTCGAGGTTCCATGCGGCACCGCTGCACGTGGCTTCCTGGCTCGAAGCCACGACCGAGCCCGGCGTGTACGTTCGCGCGGGGCATACGGACCAAACGAAAAGTCTGCTTAGCCCGCAAACACTGACGGTATGGGATCGACGTCTCGACGCCGGTCTGCAAACGCTCGACGCGGGGGCATACCTCGACGTCGATCTGCGCTTTTTCAAGCGCCTCCGAATCTCGGGGGGCCTGCGCGCGGATCTGCTGACGGTGTCGCTCGACGACCGTCTCGGGTATGACGTGCCGCCGGCACAAGCAACGCCGGGCGCGATTGCGCGCTCAAACCGCGTCACGCAGGGCATTGCGGCTGGGCCGCGAGTAACAGTCGAGTACGCCGTTTCGCACAGGATTACGGCGGTCGCTGCGTATGGCGAAGGGTTTCGGTCTCTGAATGCCACATCGAACGTCGCAACCTCCGCCGGGACTGCGGGGTCTGGTCCGAGCATTCAAGAGGGGGCACGCCCGTACTCGAAAGTTAGGTCAATCGAAGCGGGCGTACGCGCTGACACGGCTCACGATCGGTATTCGGCGACGCTGTCCCTATTCGAAACTCACGTGGCGAACGAACTCGTCTTCGAGGCGACGTCGGGCGGTTTTACCACCGAGGGAGCCAGCATTCGCCGCGGCGTCGTCGGTTCCGCAATCGCAAGGCCATTTACTTGGCTGCTCGCGTCCACCGCGGTATCGGTGTCGTCCGCGACGTTCACGACGCTCGTTCCCGGTGTCTCGCACTATGTTCCCAATGTTCCACCGCTGCTTTTCCGTGCCGATGTTACAGCCAGAAGAACGTTGGCGGGCCTAGCCGATCAGCCATTGATTGGGCGCATCGGTTTTGGCTACACGTTTCTCGCGGGTCGCCACTTGACGGACGCCATCGTCGGGCCGACTAACAATGTCCTGAATGCGAACGCCGCGCTGCGACGCGGCAATCTCGAGATTGGCATCGATGCATTCAACTTACTCAACCTCAAGTATGCGGACGACGCCGAATACTACGTGTCCAATTGGAGCGTAAAACCCGGCACGGCCCTCGCTTCGCCCGCGACGCATCTGACGCAGGCGCCGCCGCTGGCCGTGCTTGGAACGTTCGGCATTTATTACTGAATGTCGATGATTGACCTTTCTCTGCGAGGGCGTTGACTCATGCAGCATTATCCGAGCTTGCACCGTCTTTAGTCACTGACGATGAGGAATCACCGCGTACCGCACCCGCCTCGAGCCTTCGCCCAGTGATAAGCCGCGATCCGCGCTGATAAGTGAAGTAAGACCAAGCCCAATCGATCAGCACCAGCAAGCGATTGCGAAAATCGATCAAATACATAATGTGAAGTCCGAGCCAGGCTAACCATGCAATAAAGCCTGAAACACGGACATTCCCGATGCGAGCAACGGCACGGCTTCTTCCTATTGTCGCCATGATGCCCTTATCGCGATAATGAAAACGCTCGTGCGGTCCGCCCTCTATATCAAGCGCAATCTGGCGTGCGACAAAGCGACCCTGCTGCATTGCAACTGGACTAAGCCCTGGCAAAGGCTCCGATTCGCCTGTCGGGGTGAAATTGGCGGCGTCCCCAATCACGAACACGTTGGGCAGCCCCGGCACCGTACAGTCTGAATCGACGAGCACACGGCCTTGCTGGTCCGTCTTCAAACCGAGCTCTTGACCCAGGGATGACGCGCGAACACCCGCGGCCCACAGGACCGTCGTAGCCTCGATTCGTTCTTGCCCGATGCAGACGCCACCCGAATCGATTGATGTTACGTGTGCACCGGTTCTCACCTCGACTCCCATTGCCTGCAGGCTCGCGCGGGCCTTCTCGGAGAGGACGGGTTCGAAGCTGCTGAGAATGCGCTGACCCCCTTCGAGGAGCAACACGTGGGTAGCATCGGGACGAATGCTGCGAAAATCCCGCGACAATACGTAAGTCGCAAGTTCTGCGATGGAGCCAGCCAATTCGACACCCGTCGGGCCGCCGCCGATCACGACAAAGTTCAGATGCCGCCTTCGGATCGCCGGATCGGGTTCTCGCTCTGCCGCTTCGAAAGCCAACAGCACCCGTCTGCGGATTTCGACTGCATCGTCGAGGTCTTTGAGCCCTGGCGCGACCTTCGCCCACTCGTCATGGCCGAAATAGTAATTCCGCGCGCCGGGCGCGAGCACCAGATAGTCATATTGGATTGGTGCGCATTCGCCGGTGTACACGCTTTGCTTCTGGAAGTCGACTCCAGTAACTTCCGCAAGCAATACCTGAACGTTTTGGCGACGGCGCAGGAGGCTGCGAATCGGGGCGGCGATCTCGGCGGGAGCCAGCCCCGCCATGGCTACTTGATAAAGCAGCGGTTGAAAGAGAAAATGATTCGAGCGATCAACGAGTGTGACATGCACTGGAGCCTGCCGTAGCGCTTTGGTTACCGACAGCCCCGCAAAGCCTCCACCCACGACGACGACATGGCGGCGAAGCTTCATGCTCCGAGTCTAACAGCTTCTGGACGGCGACTAAAGTGATGCCACCGGCCCACACCTAACGGTCTCGCGTGCGCTCTCATTCACTCATACGGTGCCAAGAGATCCTCGGGCAATTGGCCTTTGTAGACCTTTCCGTTAACGAGAAAACTTGGCGTTCCTTCGATCTTCAGCTGCAGGCCTTCCTCGATATCCTGCTTGACCATTTCCGCACCAGCCTTCTGCATACAATCTTTTAGTGACGATGCGTCAACATTCAGGACCTTGGCAAGCGAATCGACGGTTATCGGCGCCTCATCACGACCGTGGTCGAACAGGTAGTCATTGGCGTCCCAAAACTTGCCCATCAGCGAGGCGCAGGCAGCCATTCTTGCGTAACCGCATGCGCGAGTATGAAAGGGATGTTGGACAAGAGAGTTACATTGATTGTCCAGCGGAAAATGCCGATGAATGATGCGAATGGTCGTGGGATTCTTGGCGACCAATTCGCGCATCTCGATATGTGCGTTGGCACAATGCGGGCATTGGTAGTCAGCAAACTCAGTGACTGAAACTCGGGGATTCGCCGCGCCAATATAGGGGTGACCGTCGTCGGTTAAGCCCGACGGAAGTCTCACGTTGGGCGACAGGCGCCCGGCGTTGGCAACCAACTTGGTCCCCGGAATGACGCGCGAAACTCGACCCTTAGCCCAGGCATCGGGAATAACCAGGCGCATGCCCACGGCGACGCAGGCCACCAACGCCAACGCCCCGACGACCAAGGGCCGCTTACCGCGCCAGACTTGTCGAATCTGCCTGCCCAACTCCGGTAGGCCCACTCGCTTGGCCAGCTTCCAGCCAACTATGAATAGTACCCAATCGACGACCCACGTTGCGACGCATAAAATACAGAGATTGCGCAGCATTACGCCGGATATATAGGCCAGAATCAAACTCGATACCGCGCAGCCGCTGGCTATCAAAGCGAAGGGCGCAACGACAAAGGACCTCCGCGAGCGCAACCCCCAGAGGGCCATTAGCAACAATATCGTGTAGGCTAAGGCGCCCCAAAGGCTCAAGGGCACACCAGCCAGCAGCGAGTAACTGCTTTGCGCCGTCCTGTCACAGCTCACATGTTCACTGAACGTACAGAAACTTCGAGTCGCGGGGTTGGTGTGGACCCGCACATGCACCAGCGTGAGCTCGGCAGCTAGCCCGACACCCACAACGGAGGCAATGGCCGCCGTTACCCACAAGCGGTTCGATGACAAGGCGACGGCGGCGCGGGGCATAGTGACCTCGGGGACCGCGAGACTAGCGCGACGCCGTTAGTGTGCGCCACAGTCCAAAGCCCAGCATCGCTAAGATTGCAAAGCCCAATATTTTCACTGACAAGGGCCAAGTCGAGAACCAGCCCTTCTTGGTCGCGAGATTCACGCCGCCCACATCGGCTGTAGTAGGTTCGAAGTCGGTCGAGTTTGGGCCGCTCGCGAGGCGCGCACTCGACGAGCCTCGTGAGTCAATTTCTGGTGTGGGAAGCCCCCGATCGACGGCGTTCGCTGCGCGTAGCCTCAGGTTTTTCCGATCTTTGCGGGAAGCTCGCGCCACACCTTACTCCTTCAAAGCGTTGGCTCCGCCGATGATTTCCATGAGCTCTGTAGTAATTGCGGCCTGACGCGCGCGGTTGTACTGAAGCGTGAGGCGGTCGATCATCTCGGATGCATTCTTGGTGGCAGAGTCCATGGCAGTCATGCGCGCGCCCAGTTCTGAAGCCATCGATTCATAGAGTGCACGGAGAATACTCAGTTGAATGTACCGGGGAACGAGCTGCTCGAGTACCGCATCCTTGCTCGGCTCGAATATGAATTCCGTCGGCCCAACCTCGGTCATGTCGTGCAGCGGTTCGGGCTGTTCGACCACTGGCAAGGGAAATAGCGGCTCTACGACCACGCGCTGGGAAATTGCGCTCTTGAATTCGTTGTACACAAGATAAATCGAATCCACTTCTTCGCGAACGAACGGTATCAACAAAGTCCTAGCAACAATCTCGGCCTGTTCGGAACCCAGCTTGTCCCATATCTGCGAAAATACATGTACCACCGGCGCCTTGCGCCGCGTCATGTAGTCGCGACCCTTTCGGCCGATGACCGCTATGCGAACGTCCTTGCCCTGCGCGACGAGATCCTTCCAGTGCCGCTCAGCTGTACGGTTAATGCCGGCGTTGAACGCACCACAAAGCCCCCGATCGCTGGTGATTACGAGGAGCAACACGCACTTTTCTTCGCGCCGAGCCAACAATGGATGATCGGGCTCGCCACCCCCGCGACAGCGCTCTGCGGTGGCCGTGGTCACTTCCGCCAGCATCTGACCCACCTTTAGCGCGAAGGGTCGCAAGGCCACGATGCGTTGCTGCGCCTTGTTCAACCGCGCGCCCGCGACCATCTTCATGGCACGCGTGATCTTTTGCGTCGATTTGACGCTCGTAATCCTGGTGCGAATGGCTTTTAGATTGGCCAAGGTTCAGTTCCGGGCTGCTAGGAATTTATCCGTGAATTCGGTCAATGCGGCCTTCAGCTTGCCTTCGATGTCTTCTGTAATCTCCATCTTTTCACGAATGGCCTGCATCAAGTTCGCCTGGCTGTCGTCGAACGTTCGATACAATTCTATCTCGTAGTCGCGCAGTGAATCTACCGGCAGTTTATCGATAAAGCCGCGGGTGCCGGCGTAGATGAGAATGACTTGCTTCTCCACCGGTAGCGGTGCGAATTGATTTTGCTTTAGTAGCTCGGTAAGACGCACTCCGCGCTCCAGCTGCGCGCGCGTGGCAGCGTCGAGATCGCTGGCAAACTGAGCGAAGGCTGCCGTGGAACGGTACTGTGCCAATTCGAGGCGCAGGCTCCCGGCGACCTTTCGCATCGCCTTGACTTGGGCATTGCCTCCGACGCGACTCACGGAAATGCCGGCATTGATTGCTGGTCGTATCCCTGAATAAAATAGGTCGCCTTCTAGGAATATCTGCCCGTCCGTAATCGAAATGACGTTGGTTGGAATGTACGCTGACACATCGCCTGCCTGGGTTTCTATGATGGGCAGTGCTGTCAGCGAACCGCCTGAATGAGGATCCTTTACCGTAACGTGACCCTCGCCGAGCGACTTGGCAGCCGCAATGGCTTCCTCGTGGCCAATATTTCCTAGGTAGTATTTGCCGTCCACTCCGCGGTATTGAGCATCACCGGCAGGCACTTCGGTGCCCTGTTTCACCACGTACCAGCGGTCGGCCATTTTTGCCGCGCGCTCCAATAGTCGCGAGTGAACGTAGAATACGTCGCCGGGGTAGGCTTCACGCCCTGGGGGGCGGCGCAAAAGCAACGACATCTGGCGATACGCGACGGCTTGTTTGGACAAGTCGTCGTAAATGCAAAGCGCGTGGCGCCCGGTATCGCGGAAAAACTCTCCCATCGTGACACCCGCGTAGGGCGCGAGGTATTGCAACGGTGCAGCTTCTACCGCCGTAGCGACAACGACAGTCGTAAAATCCATGGCCCCGTGCGCTTGGAGCTTATCGACGACCTGCGCCACCGTGGACGCCTTTTGTCCAATCGCTACGTAAAAGCAAAATACCCCTTTGCCTTTTTGATTGATAATCGTGTCAACGGCGATGGCAGTCTTTCCGGTTTGACGGTCGCCAATGATGAGCTCTCGTTGACCGCGACCGATCGGA
Organism: uncultured delta proteobacterium; assembly: GCA_963819085.1. Taxonomy (GTDB): domain Bacteria; phylum Myxococcota_A; class Polyangia; order Polyangiales; family Polyangiaceae; genus FEN-1139. Next base: position 74,335 of record CAWFUX010000026.1, on the reverse strand, counting down.
ATCATGGCGTCGATAGCCTTGATTCCCGTTTGCAATGCTTCTTTGACCGGTTGGCGACCGATGATACCTGGCGCCTTGATCTCGATATTGCGGCGCTGTTTGGTCAATATCGGCCCCTTGCCATCGATCGGTTGACCCAGGCAATTCACGACGCGCCCAATCACCGCGTCACCCACGGGTACATCCGCGATACGCCCCGTGCGTTTGACGGTCGCACCCTCACCGATGCTCTGGGCGTCGCCCAGCACGGCTATCCCCACATTGTCCTGTTCCAGGTTGAGAACCAAACCAAAAATGGAACCGGAAAATTCGACGAGCTCGCCGGCCATGACTCCTTGTAGGCCATGTGCACGAACGATACCGTCGCCGCTCGTCAGTACGGTTCCCGCCTCAGTTACCTGAGCTGCGCGGTCAAAGGACCCAATCTGCTGTTTGATTATCTGAGAGATCTCATCCAGGCTGATCTGCATAAATTCGCTCCGTTACTGGGTGCGCTGATTGCGCCTAAGCATTAGGCAGGAGAGTCGAGCAATTTTTGCTCGAGCTCCTGAAAACGACCTCGCAGGCTCGCGTCGATTACGTGGTCCCCGACGCGCGCGACGACTCCGGCTAACAAGTTTGGCTCATGCCGGCGTTCGAGAGCGATCTTGCAACCCGTCAACCGCTCGAGTTCAGCCTTGAGCGACTGAAGTTGCGCGTCCGACAGTGGCGTGGCTGATGCCACACTGGCTTGCAATAAGCCGGCCTGTTCGTCGGCAAGCTCGATCAAACGTTGCGCAACATCCGGCAAGCTACTCATGCGGCCGCGCGCCAGTAGGACACTGAGCGTATTTTGAACCAGCGCATGCAGACCCAGCCGATTGCTAACGGCCGTGATCAGCGCTGCACGCTTTTCGTCTTCGAGCGTGGGATCGCCCAGTGTCGATCGCAATTCTTCACTGGATAAGTAGGCGTCCGCCACTCTTCGCAGGTGCTGCGCGACTACCGAGATTTGGCCGGACTCGCTGGCGAGGTCCATCAGCGCTCGGGCATAACGATTGGCAACGACCGAGGTTGTCATAGTCGCCCCCCCAAACTATTCGACGGCAGGTTTTTGAGGCTCCCGAGGGCTTCGTCGAACAACGATTGCTGATCCTGCCCCGTTAGTTGACGCTTCACTTCTTGGCTGGCCTGCTCGAGTGCTTTTGCCACGACGTCACGTCGCAATTGCTCCTTGGCTCCTTCGAGTTCCGTCTCGATGAGCCTAGCGGCGTCACGCTCGATCCGAACACGTCGCTCTTCGGCTTCTTGCAAAATTCGCTGCCTCTCGAGCTCGCTGGCGCGTTGCATTTCGGTTTTGATGAGTTCGATTTCCTCATCCACGTGACTTAGTTTTTCTTCGAGTTCGTTCAGGCGACCTTCGGCCTGGGCTTTGATTTTCCCGGCTTCCTCCATGCCAGAAACGATGGAGGCCTTCCGCTTCTTTAGGGCCGCAGGCAGCTGCTTTTTGGCAAATACTACGATGAGTGACATCAGTATCAGCCAGTTCAAACCGGTGGCTAAGAAGGGCGCGGGCATTCCCGGCGGACGCCAGAGCAGGCTGGGTTCGACGTGGTCCTTTTCGCCGATGAGCCCGTAGTACCAGTTGATGTCCGAAAAACTGGTGCCTTCCTCTTCTTCGTGCGCGGCGCTGGCTGGCTCGGTGCCGGCTGGCTCGGCGCCAGTTGCCTCCGCGCTCTTCGGTGGCCCAACTGTCGCCGCGACCGAATTGCCGCCGGGTTGAGCGGGTTCCGCGGCAAACCCAGACTTGACCGTGCCGAACAAAACCAAAAAGGCAATCAGAACAACTCGGTAGGCCCTCACGTGATCCTCCGCCCGAGCAGCTTGGACCCAATTTCGCGAGCAATCGATTGGCTTACGATGCCCATATCTTGGCGAATTTTGGCCACTTCATGCTCGATTTGGCGGCGGCCTTCTTCGACGAATTTCGCCGTGGCGGCACGCGCCTCGTCTAGGATTTTCGATTCGAGCTGTAAGGTCTCGAGGCGAAGTCGGTCGCGCTCCTGATTTGAGATGCGCTTGACGTCCTCCAACTTGGCTTGGTAGCGAACGAGCAGACTCTCGGCTTTTTCCTGCATCTGGCGTGCATCCGATCGCGCGCCCTCGGTGCGGCGCTCGCGTTCCTCGAAGAGCTTGAGGAGAGGTTTGAACAGAAGGGGTGATAGGACCACGATCAGGATCACGAAGATGGCCATTTGGACCAGCATCGTGCGGTCGAAATCCATCACGACCCCGCCTGCAGCCAGAATTCCGGGGGTTGGCATCAGATGTGGCCCGCTTGTGGCACTGAACACTGTCACGTGTTTGATTCCTCGACACCGGCGCGCTGGCTACCGGGCCTATCGGGTGAGCCCTGCCTAAAACAGCGGGATGCTCGTACCATTGCGCGCCGAGCGTGTCTAGATGCCCTCATTCGCACAGTGCCCAGAGCGGCGAAGTAGCCGGCTTATCCTCAAGGAAAGTGGCCAACAAGCCGGGTAATCCGCGGACAATAATTCCAGTGGTGTTCCGGGCATTTGGATGGTCGCGGTACTCACTCCCGTCGGCGGGATCCCGGGCCTCGGGTACGACGTCGAGCATCGGAATGAGGGCGAAGTTGCGCTCCTTTAGGCGCGTGTGCGGGACCTGCAAGCCGGGTTCGGCCAATGCAATTCCCTCGACCCATAATATGTCGAGGTCTAACGGGCGCGGTCCCCAGCGTTCATCGCGAATTCTCCCATGTTTCTGCTCAATCCCGAGCAAACTCTGGAGCAGCGCGCGCGGTGGCAGGCGGGTGAAGAGACAGGCCGCAGCATTGTAATAATCTGGCTGCACTGGACCACCAACCGGGGCCGTCTCGAAAAGGCGTGATACGGATTGCAGGCCTCCCAATTGAGCAATGGCCGAAAGTGCCGACTCGAATGTCGCCACCTTGTCGCCCAGGTTGGCGCCGAGGCCAATTACGCATCGATTGCCAGCGCCAATCACGCTCAGGGTGATACCGCCGAGCGATTCTTCCGCCAGCCGTTTTGCCCAGTTGCAAGATAACCGGCTTCACTGCGCTTCTCGCGGGATTGGGCCAAACTCGTGCTATGGCCTTTCGAGTGCAGGCCTGGCTTGGACTAACGTTCGGCGAACTGTTCGTGGTGGTATTCCTCGCCTGTTTGATTGTGTCGGCGGGCTACTGGCCCAGACTAGGCGCCTTCATTGCAGAAAAGATTGCGTCGCGAAAAAAAGAAAACTCGCCAAACCACACGGACAAGTAGCCATTGTCAAGCAGGCTCACATAAACTTCTCTAGGAATCGTGCCTTCTTCGATACCAGTCGCTGAGCCCTTGGAATCGCTAGGCGATCCGTTGGTGCTCGTCAGCGACACGACAACGGAAGCCGAGCGCTTGATCGCATCGCTGCGCGCGCGCGGATTCCGGGTCAGGGACGTGCCGCTCATGCTCCTTGCGGGGCGTGTCGAGTCCCAGCATCCGAATCTCGTCGTGTGTGACGGTGCGTCAGCGAAATTGGTCGACGCCCTAAAACGAATGCGACAGGGCACCTGGGGCAAACAAGTGCAAGTGCTGCTCCTCGGTGGCGACCCGACAGAACTGCAGGAAGGATTGACCGGAATCGTAACGGAATTGCAGTCGCGTCTCTTCGCTCGACCCATCGACGTTTACTCGATTTTGCAAACAGTCGAGGAGTGCGTCGGCAGCCCCCTCAATCGGCCTGCATTCGCAGGCGTGTCAATGGCGGCGCTGCCCCGGCTGCAACATCCGGCGCCTACGTCCGTTCGCGACACAGGGCAACCGAAGGGCGCTACCCCGATACCGCGCCGCCGCTCATCGGGACCTGCCCCGAGTATTCGCCTGCCTTCCGGTGCGCTGCTCGCCCAATCCGAAACGGTCGTGCCCGGGCGCCCAGGTTCGGGCCATCCCCTACCCGTTGACGAAACCGCTGCAGTACAGCCGTCACCGCAATTTCCCGTTGCCCGTGTGAGCCGCGAGCTGGAGCATTTGCTCGAAAACGCCGAGCACCGTCTCGGGCCGGTGTCTCATTCGCTTCAGCCTACCGGTCAAGTCGCCGAACACATGACACCAGAGGCGGAGCTCGACGCGATTTTGCCGCCCGATGTACTCGCAGCCTTGGAAGAACCACTCGAGTTAGACGAAGGCGAGGAGACTAGTAGTCCCGGTACGCGTCCTGGGGAAAGGTCGCGGTTCAGGTCGAATATCCCCCCGTCGGCGCCCATGTTCGAACGCGATACCGGCACCGGAAGAAGCGCCAGCAAAACAGGCGGCACGTTTGCGGCGATCGGCACTGGGAGCCTCGCCCCCGCAAACCCAGCGACACTCGCGGGCACGACGCCAATTCCGACTTCAAAGGGCAGCTTCGTTCCCGTGCCTTCCATAGTGCATCATTCGACCGGCGTAAGCGAGTACGCGACGTCTCCCGAATCGCTGCCTCCTGCGACGGTGCTTCAGCCGCCAAGGCGTTCAGTCACCGCAGAGGAAGACACGGATGCGCCACTGCAACCTTCGCAGCGGCATAGAACCGAAGCCGAGGCTGCAGCCGATGTTGGCACTCCCATGCCCCTCATCGAAGATAACAAAGATCAGAACTCGACCGCGCCGCCAATGGCCAACCATTCACGACCGCCGGTCGAAGTTGATTTAGACGTCAAGGACCCGACTCGACCTCCCGCTCGTTTATCCCGCGGACGCTCTCCGATACCCCGTGTGACTTCTTCGCCTCCGGGCCGCGAACGCACCTTGGCACCGAAGTTAAACAAGCCCGAGCCGGGTCCCGCGATTTCGATCCCAACGGCGATTGGGCCCGGCGATGCAGTCCGTGCCCTCGCAGAATTGATCAGAAGTCGCTTTTCAGGGGCCTTCCTGGTCGAGGATGAACTCGGGGTTCGTCGGGTCGTACTGCGTGACGGCGACTTCGTCATGGTGGCCTCGGGCATCGAAGGGGAGTCGCTGGTCGCATTTCTAATCCAGCGCGGTGACCTGGGTACTGAGGCTGCGCGGCTCGAGCGTAAACTGCCGCAATTCGGTCGCCATGCGGGCGCGGCATTGATTGCCCACGGTCACCTGCGTCAAGACGAACTCTGGCCCGTACTGCGCGCCCACGCAGAATGGCTCCTTGGCAAAACGCTAACTGTCGAGCGCGGCTCGGGCGACCTCGAAACGGAATTACCAGCTCGCCTGCAATCCGAGCCCGCCGTATTTGGCGGGGCGACTGGCGCCGAAGTCCTGATTGAGACATTGCGCCGCGTGGTCACCCCCGAGCAGGCGCTGCAATCACTCGGAGGAATGAGCGGACGCCTGGCAATTGGCCAATATCGATCACTCCTGAATGAATGCGCCTTGACCACTCAAGAATCGCATCTCGTAGAGCAGTGCGCGGGAAGGAGCGTCAGTCAAGTCATGACGGACGCCGGCTCGAGCGACTTTGCCGCGGCGCTACAGGCATTGGTTGCGCTCGGAATTCTGTCGGTCCTCGCACCATCCGCTCGCGAGATTGCGGCCGAAAAGGTCCCACCACCCAGGGATGCCTTCGATGATACCGCCATTCGCTCGCGAATTGGTCTGCGGCGCGCGCTCGTCGAAGAGGGCGATTATTTCGCATTCCTCGGTGTCGATCGCGAGGCGACGGGTTACCAAATTCGCCACGCCTACCTTGACCTGCGGCGCGAATTCGACCCAAAGGCACTCCTGACGGCCGCTACCGCGGAACTTCGCGACGACGTCGATGTCATCCTGGAAGTTCTCGATGAAGCCTACGAGGTACTGCGCGACGCCGCGCGCCGCGAACGCTATCGAAGAGCACTCGCCTCCGATCCGCGATGAATCCGGATTTGAAGTGACAGCACGTGGCCACGGGTTTACTCGAGCCGCGAGCTCGCGCAGTTATCTGCATTCGGCCGACCTGTGACCGGCATCGACCCATCGGCTTTCGGCCTCGGCAATCTGCTGAACCGCTTCGGCTGGTCGCCAATCGGCAAGTTCGGTCTTCGGCAAGTTCCGATTCGGTTGCGCCAGGCAAAGCCCTTGCACCGGCAATGTAAGAGATAGCGGACAACCACAACGGGTGGTGGGGTCAGTGCGGTTACCGATCACTTGACTCTCGCGCTAACAATTGGCTGAGTTCAACATGGACTGTCTCGAGTGTGAGATTGGCGTCTCGCAGCCGTTCGAGGAGATGCGAGAGCGCGCGGCGGATTCGACGAGGGGACAGGTCGAGTTCGTCGGCCATTTTGAGCACTGCGATTTCAAGAATCTGCGACACGGATGATGTGTGCTCAGTTGTCCCACTCACTTGGAGTGTTGGCGTCGTGAAGGGGCCACCCGGTGATTTGGAATTGTCGTTGCGCGCGGCATTCATGGTCGCGTTCTCGATCGATGGCTCCCCGATAACCGTGTACGACTTACCCGTCTTTGCCGTGAGCGCGGCCTGCAAGTTGAGCGCCGCCTGAGGGTTCAGCAGATGGATCTCCCGAATCAGCGCCCGGCGATGGCGACCACTCGGCGCTGTTTCATTGCGCTCCCAGCGATAGATCGCGCGCCCCTTCAACCCGAGACGCTGCCCCAGACGCTCTTGCGTCAACCCAACAGCGCGCCGTGCCTCGAGAATCGACGCACCCAATTTCAGACGATTCGGCAGCCTTAGGGAGGGATGTATCCTTCGACGCATGGCTCGAGGATAGCCGAAAAGAAATGATTAGAGAGTGTATTTTGGCTAATGACTAGCCAAAGGAAACAGCCGAATAGTTTATTTTGGCTATACTATAGCCTAATATAACTGCCACATCGTGTGTTTTGGGCTACTCAGTAGCCTAACCAGCAACCCTCGCTGTATGATTTGGGCTATCTGGCTTCGAACACTCAAGTTAGCGGCTTAGAATTCGGCTAGTCTTTGGCCGAATTGAGCCACTGAGTTGATTCTGTTTGGCTAGTGGCTAGCCAAACCCGAGCTGACTCCGTTCCCAAAGGAGCACCCTACGGTTTCTCGGCCGAAAACGGATCATTGATGGTGAGATCTTCCGCCTGACGCTGTGTTTTTCGGCGCCCGTAATTCGGGCTCAACGGTTCATCGCTGCAGAGTGAGTGGTACGACCTCGCTGGGCGTTCGTCATCCACCTTGGAGCGGCCAAGGGAACCGATCCCTTGATAGGAAGTTAGCCTTTGCGAACGGTGCTATTCTCAGTCCGTGCGGCTGGCAAAAGAACTCGAGATGCTGTTCTGGGATGTCCAATTCGACACTCTCGAAGTCGAACGCGATTCTGACTTCATACTGCCTCGCATTCTCGAATTTGGTCGCTTGCAGGACGTCGGCTGGCTCGTGGCGACGTACGGTTTCGAGCACATTCATCAGTTCCTTCGAGATCGAGGGCATCCGGAGCTTCTTTCACGCGTTCGGCGTGCGCCGATTGCGGAATCACCCGCTCAGCTGAATGGTAACAACGAGGGTTCCGGAGTTAACCGTTACGGACTTGTTGGTACTGTCGTAAGTGCCGCCTTGCACGCTCGTTACGCCGACCGAGTTGAAGATTGGCAATTGGATGTAGATGATGCCACTCGGCAAGGTGCCGCAAAGGGTCACGGTAATTACGCGTGGTGTTGTTGCTCCCACACTGATGGTGACGCCGTAGGTGGCGCGAGCGCAGCTCGACATGCTGAACGAGCCCGTGAGGTTGCTTACGGCAATCGTCTGCCCGGTTGCTAACCAGGCGTTTGGGATGCCTCGACCAATGTAAAGGGGTCGCGTAAATGTAAAGCTCGAGCCGTTTGCCGTCACGGCGAGCCCTTCGGCGGCAATCGAGTCAACGAGCGCCAGGCTTTGACCCGACATAGTCCACGCATACGGAGAGGCGCCAAAGTGAAGCGGCGGATGGCTGCCCACCCAGGGATCCGTTGCTACCGGGCCCGCATTATTGGCTTCCCACCAAGTATAGGGGCCCGCCGTACTGGTGGCAATTTGCCAGGCAAAACTCGTAAGCGGCAAATCGCGATACTTGGTTCCAAAGAGGCCGCCTTGCGCATAGCCCGTGTTGTTGGCGGTACTGTAGCTCGTTGCGGCCGTTGCGGCGTAGCCTCCCATCGTTGGATACGGCAGCTGCCCATTGAGACGGGCGTAACCCCAGTCATACAGGGCATCGGTTTGTGCCGGATCTCCAATGATTCCGGTCAAGCTTGCACCCATCAAGAACGAATCCCACGCATTTTGCCCATCGTATGCGGCGGAAGCCCAGTTGGCATCGCTCGCGTTGCCGCAGCGATCGCCCGTAGGCGGATTTCCGGCAACGGGTGGGACCGTGATCTCGCAGGGCAAGTGAGTAAAGTTGTTGTTCTGCTCGTTGGTCTTGAGCCCTGCGTTGGTGCCGTTGATGAGCGTCGTCATCTGGGTATCGGCCCAGGTGGCTTCCGTTGTGTTGCCGATTTGCGTCGCGAGATACTTGTACGCGGCTAGCCCCATGATCGCTGAGTAGTCGTCGAAAAGCCAGGTGCCTTGCGAGTCATTGTCATTGGACGAATCGAGATAGCCCTTGCTGCTCATGCCGGGGATCCGATGCATCTGCGTGTAAAGGCTGGGCCCCCAGCTGCTCGTTGTGGTGGCATCGTCGTGCAGGTACTGATTCACGAAGGCGGTATCACCCGTCTTCATTAGGTAGATGGCCCACGCCCAAGGTGTCTTCCACGGGCCGTCCCAGTACCAATTGGCGCCATTCGAGGGGAAGTTGGGATCTTCACTGACACGCCCTGCCAACATGAGATTCTGCGCGTCCTGAAAATCGCCGACGACGAACCGGTTTGCGAGGATATGAGGTAGATCGTGGTTGAGCAGCCACGCGTAGTTGTTCGCGCCGCTAAACGGCGCCTTGCCAACCTGCACGATGCGCGAGTAAACGAAATTGGCTTTGAATGCGTTGCTGAGTTCGGTGCCTGGGTTAGTGAGGTTGGTCGAGGGCAGTGTGACGTTGGGCAATTGGAATGTCGGAACCGCAGTCAACCGGGCGTTCCAGTACGCCGCCATTTGCGAGTAAGCGGTGTCGAAGTTCGGTGCCGCACTAGTGAGCGCGGTGCCCGTGGGAAGGGTTTGCCCAGTGCCAAAATCGTCGACCGCGACGACGAAGTCGTGGTTGACGCTCTGACCGGCGCCAATGGTGGTCGAATTGCTCGTGAGCGCCGCGAGGCCCGCCGATGGCTGAGGGTCCAATGTTGTCGAACGTGGTGTTGTTGTTTTTGAGCGTGACCCGGCTATAAACTAACCCAAAGTCATGGCCGCCAATTGTGACCTTGTTCTCGAAGTTCTTAATCGAAATGTCAACGCCACTTCGCGAAAGTGACGTCGTAAATGCGGGCAAATAGCCGCTGTCCATCGCCCACTTGACGCTAGCTGCTGCGGGCGTGCCGCCCGCCGTTGCAACACCGAATGAGTACATGGTGCCGCAAACGGTGGTTCCAACGTACGCAGTTTTACCGAATGTGATCTTGTACGTACCGGTTCCGACGCCGCGCGCGAAAAACGCGCCGCTAAGATACGCCTGGGGTGGCCACCAGTTGCCCTCCCAACCCATTGCCGTCGTGTTATCGCCCCAGCCGGCGGGATCTTCGGGTGTCGGGAAGTTGGTGCCCCACGCTTGGGGTAGCGAATTGTTCTTGCACGCGTTGCGTGGCAGCTGCGGCACCGCCTGAAGTGCCGTGGTGACGGCGCAGGTGCCGGGGGCAGGGTTGTTGCCGCACACGGCGCTTGTGGTCCCTCCAGTGTTCAGTGCGCCGCCGGTGCTCGGTGAGCCGCCCGCCGCCTTCGAGCCGCCCGATGACGGGTTACCTCCGCTGGCTACGGTTCCACCCGTGGAGCGTGAGCCACCCGCGGTAGTGGACCCACCGGTACTTTGAGTTCCGAGGGTTCCAGAGTTGCCGCCGGTGCCGCCGTTTCCGTTGGCTCCGCCCGTACCATTCGCACCTCCAACTGCGTTTATTCCACCGGCGGCTTGGGAGCCGCCCGTTGGTGCAGTGCTGGCGCGCTGCGTGGTGCCACCGACTGCGGCGGCGCCCGCCGCGGCCGAACTCCCGCCGTTGACGCCCCCGCCCGTCGTTGCACTGCCGGCGGTGCCTTGTTGCCCGCCCGCGCTTTGCGCTCCCCCGAGCGTTTGTGAGCTGCCGCCGACCGCGCCGGTCGAATCACTACCACTGCAACCTACCAACCAAGCCGAGAATATTACGAACCAAGACGTGATTGCTCTAATGGACATTCAGGGAAACCTCTAGCGTCGGCGGCGATGCAATAGTTAGGGATCTTGATTTACGAATTTGAGCGACTTTTCAGACCTGTCGTTTTTGGAGCCGCGGCCCGGAAAGGGCGGTGCCCGAGTCAGTCCGGCTTTTCTGTGCCGCGGTAGACCCAAGACAGGTCAGAAAAATTACTCGAACTCACCGGCGCGCCCGACGACGCCGCGCGCGTAGCAGGAACATGCCTGCTATCCCGAGGCTCATCCAAGCCGGCGTGCGCGAGCCGAGCCCGGCCGCCCTGCAACTGCAACTTCCGGCGTTGTCACTGGTTCCGCCGCTCGTGCTCGAGGTGCCGGCAGCTGCGAGCGTGCCGCCCATCGCGTTGCCGGCGCCGCCGTTTGTCGGCATACCGCCGGTCGCATTCGCGAGGCCGCCCGCATTCTTGCCGCCCGTAGTCGAATTGGTGGCATTGCCACCGGTGCTTGACAGACCACCCGCTGGTGAGGCGCTAGCTCCGCCTATGTTCGGAAGACCTCCCGTCGTGCTCTTGGCACCACCGCTCACGGTTCCTCCGCTCGCGACGGCCACAGCACCGCCAGTCGATTGAGAGCCACCGGTACCGTTGGCAACGATGCTCGATGTTCCGCCCGTCGGTGCTGCGCCGCCGGTCGACTTGGCTCCGCCGGTTGCCTTGGCTCCGCCAGTGCCTGCTGCACCGCCGGTACTGGGCGCTCCGCCAGTTCCCGGCGCTCCGCCACCGCCCACGCCCACGGTGAACGGAAACGGATCTTTGGATTGAACGCCCACGGCTGACACGAACAAACTGTAGCTGCCGTTCGGGAGCGCGGCGGGTGTCGTAAATTGACAGGTCTCCACGGCGCTGCCTTGGCTCGGCATCATGTTACTGAAGTTGAACGAGCGACAATAGTACACGTTGCCCGAGGTGTCTTTGAGCCAAACGATTGGGTAGTTCTCGGCCATCGTCATGTCGTCGCCTTCGTCACCACCGTTGATGAGGCCGCTGATCTGCGTTCCGGTCAGCGTGTACGTGGTGCCGCTGTTGAAGACGACGGACGAAACCGTTGGACGCCAGGCGTCTTGTGGCGCGCTGTCGGGTGTGTACAGCCAATCCCGAGCGCCAGCGGTGATCATCACCTGCCCATTCGGCAAATTGAGGTAGCTAATTGGATACGGGTTGCCCGTGTCGGGCGGGGGAGTGATTGCCGTCCAGGTGTTTGCCGTCGGGTCGAACTCCTGCAGCACATTCGGCGACCCTTGAAATGGGTACGTGGCGACCATCACCTTGCCGTTGGGTTCTGTTACCGTGTATTCGTCTTCGGCTTCGTTTCCGCTGAGCATGGCGGGCCCGAGCGCCCAAGTGCCTGCGTCGGCGGCAGTCGCGCCCGGTGTGTAAATCACGGTTTTGCCGAAGCCGTAGGCGATGACTCGCCCGTCGAACATTAGCGATACGCCCGCAACGTCACCGAGATTCACCTTTTGCCCCGTAGAGAGCGTGGTGCTTAAGCCCGCTGGGTACGCGCCGGTTCGAATCCAGGTTCCGGTTGCCGGGTTGTAGATGGATGCCGAGTCGGGGGCCACTGCGAGGATGCCGCCGTTTTGAAGCGAAGCCCAGGCGTTCTCATCGCCGCTTCCCGATGGAATGTTGGGGCCCGAAGTCCAGGTGTTCGTAGCTGGATCGTAAATTTGGGTCGCGCTCGATGCACGCGTACTGTCGAGAATTCGCCCATCGGCCAGCGTCGCGCTGCCCGTATCGCCGATATCGTAGAGGCCCGAAGCTTCGACCGTCCACGTATTGGCAACGGGGTCATAGATCTCGACGTTCTTGAACAGCGCTGAGCCGTTGGCGGGCTGCGTACAGTTGGAGGCGCAACCGGGGTAGACGTAGATATACTCGCCGCCCGCCTCGAAGAAACGTCCGTCTTTGAGTATGTGCTCTTGCGCGCCACCGCGAGCGTAGGCGCTGCTTGCAACGGTTTTCCAGGTGCCGTTGGCGTAGCTGCCCGTTTTATCCGGCGTCAGTATCACCCAGTGATTCAACGCATTTCCATGCGAGAGCACTGTGCCATCCGTGAGCAACCAGAGCCCGAAGGCGGGTCCCCCATTCGTCGAACTGGACGGCGCCATCGTCCAAGTTCCTGCGCCTTGCGCCGAAGTCGTTGCCAGCGCGCTCGAAAGGATTGCTGCTGCCGATAACAGCAGACGCGTCGTCAAGTGCGGCACCAACACACGACGTTGCATCGCTGCCGCAGACACCCTGGATTCGGGTGCGGCTCCATTTGCAGCCGAGATCATGAAGACTTCGTCACTCTTGAGTGCCATACGCAACTCCTCCAGCACGGTGGCTGCTAGACGCATCGATCGACTCGAAGGTTGAGCAGCTAACACGAGTGACGTGATCTCGACGCGACGAGACGGTTCACATTTCGAATGTCTGGGGGCTGTTCTTTCTAGGGGAACCACCCCAGCCTTAAACCATCAGTGCGGCCCCGCGCGCTGAAGTGGCATCCGGCGTATACGTGTACCAAACTTCGAGCAAAATGCTGAGGCGTACCGAAGCTGCTCAGCTCACTTCGCCCATCAATTCTCCGGCGGTGAAAATTTCCTCGGCCTCGGGAGTCCGTAAGCGGTGAGTTTGGAAACGAGCGTACGGCGCGGCATCTCAAGGTACTCGGCTGCGCGGGTCTGATTGCCACTAAAAGCGGCGAGCGCGGCAATGATGCGTTCCCGCTCCGACTGCTCAGGGTCATCCGAGGCGGCTGGCCAAGTCAGCGCCGAGGGCCGCGTAGCGCTCCTTGGGGCGGGCGTGCTGCTCCGCGGTCCGGGCGTTGTGCAAGGACGATTCGGCGACATCAATCGAGCCACTAGTTCCGGAGGCAAATGCATCGGCTCGATACAGCCACTACCAGTGGACATGAGTACCGCACACTCGATGGCGTTCTTGAGCTCCCGAACGTTTCCTGGCCAGGGATATTGAGTAAGTAGCTGCATGGCGGCTGCCGACACCGTGGGCGGCTTACCGACGAGGCCTGCAGCGATGGACGACAGGAAGGTTTGCACGAGAAGCTCGATCTCGGCGCGCCGCTCACGAAGCGGAGGAATTCGCACCGAGACGCCGTTGAGGCGAAAAAATAAGTCCTCGCGGAAGCTACCTGTCTGAATCTCGGCCTGCAGATCGCGATTGGTCGCCGCCACGAAGCGGACGTCAATGGCCTGTGGCTTGAGCCCACCGACGCGAGTGATCTCTCGGGTCTCGATCACCCGTAGCAGCTTGGCCTGCACCGACCACGGTAGCTCTCCGACCTCATCCAAAAACACGGTTCCCTTGTCTGCCGTCTCGAGTAACCCGGGTTTAGACTTCACCGCGCCCGTGAACGACCCTTGCAGGTGACCGAACACCTCGCTCTCGAAGACAGACGTGTTAAGGGCCGCGCAGTTGATGCACACGAATGGGCCCTTGCTGCGCGCACCGGAAAGACGATGCAGCGTGGTGGCAACCACCTCTTTGCCAACACCGGTCTCTCCGAGGATGAGAATGCCAATCGTGCTTGGCGCTACTCGACGCAAAACGTCGTAGACGCTGTGCATCACCGGATCGCGGACGACGACGGTTGGGTCGGACTCGAGTGGACCATCCGAACTCGCTGCCAGTGGAACCGCCCCCAGCCGCGGCGCATGTTGAACGACGAGTATCGTGGTGCCGATGTGAATCGGCTCGCCGATCTTAATTGCGATGCGTTCACCTGCAGCGAGCCGCATGCCTCTAAGTAGCGTTCCATTGAGGCTGCCTGAGATCCTCGAGCGCCAGTGTCGGACCGATGTGCAGCAAAGCATGACCTCGCGAAGCCGCCGCCCCGTGCAGCACGATCTCCGAGTCCTCGGCCCGCCCTATCCGTACCGCGCCCGTGGAGGGCAGCTGGAAACGGGACAACGCGCCATGCTCCATGACGATCAGCACCAGTCCCGACGCCGAGCAGGGCTCGTCTCCTTGGTTCCCCGTCACCGTAACGATGTCGCGTTCCACCCCGGAAGCCTAGCGCCAAACAGCGCTAGTCAACCAGTAGCGGGGGCATCTGCATTATTGCATCTCGGCTGGCCAGTAGCAGCCAGAGCCCGTGCGGTTGAAGGCCTCACGTGTCCGTGCCTCGATTTAGTGGCGCGAGGCTCCTTCGTGGGTGTGACAACTCAATGAGAACGTTGTGAGGCCCGTACCCTCTAGCAGACCATCCCAACTATGCATAGTGCCTGTCGTATCGGTCTGCGCCGCCGAGCGCGTCTGCGCCGACGCTTTCAGGTAGCCACGTACAAGCAGTCTAACTCACCGAGCTGCCAAGAGCGCGTTGGGCTTGAACTACGAACAGCCGCTCGTTGATGTGGTGTCAACGGATGAGAAAGTAACTTGACGAATAGAGCACGGCGAAATACGCGTCAACGCTTTCGCCGACCACCTGCATGCCTTCGGCCGCGCGCTGGGCGCGAGGGTCCTGCTCGCCATTCGCCCATCGCGCGGCCTCGCCTTTACGCAAGGTTATTTCAAGCCCGGATTCGTGGCGCAGCTGAGAAGGTTGTTGGCCGGGTCGATGCCGGACATCGCATAGGCATGAGGCGCCGATTCGCATACGTGCATCGGGTAGTTGTCCTCCGTGCCTGTATCGACCAGCTCACCAGTGATGGCATCACTGATCGCATTGGGCGGAATTTTCTGGCACGCGAGTACGTTCATGGTTTCTTGCAGCCCCACCATCACGGAACCGAGCGGGCACGCGCGCATGTAATAGGCGGTGGAAGTGCCGTCTTGGTTAGGTTTGTTCACGTACCGATACGTGGAAGAGTCCGCCACGATCGGCCCTGAAGGGTCTTGGAGCGGGGCGCATTTGAACACGTTCTGATCGAGCCGTACGCCCACCATCGCATTGCCGGGCGGACAACAATGCATCCATACGCCACCGACTTCGCACTGGTAGCCGTTATCGTTCGTGAACGGGGTGGCGCCCGGGTAGTCGAGCGTGAAGACGTACGTCTTGAATATTCTGTCCTCGAAAACGTGAAGATTTCCTGGACCGCTATATCCATAGTCGGGTTGGCCGACGACCAGGCTGTCTACGGAGCCGCTGCCCGACGAATCCTTCTTGCTCGTCGAGTGGGTCCACGTCCATTTACTGCCTCCGCTCAACGACTCCCTAAACGGAATCGCGTCGCCAAACGTCCCACCCCCGTTGACGCTGATCGTAAAACCCACCGTGTTCGAATACGAGCTCGTAGTCGTGTCGCTGGTCGTGGTGCTTTGACTCACGCTATACGTCTGCGTGCTGGGCATTTGACCTTGCATGAGTGGTTGGAGTGGCGGGTCGTACGGAACGTCGGTAATGTAGTCAAAGCGATCCGTGTTCATGCCTGGAACCGGCGCGACGCCCTGGAAAAATGGGTCCGCCTGGAGTATCCCGGCGTACTTGTCGGGAGTGATGTTGGCGACGGCGAAGAGGTTTTGATTTTGTGGATTCATGGGTATGTCACCATTGAGTTCTCCGGCATACGCAAACCCAGGAATGTCAGTAGTCTGGCCGTCGCCCTGCCCAAACTGCCAGCTGGTGGAATTGGGCGCTCCAGCAACTATTGCCGGCGTGAACGTCATATTCAGTATCGGATGAACCACGAACCATATCTCGTCCCAGTCGTGGTTGATGCCGTTGACTTCACCGTTCACCTTGAGCCCCTGGGTCCAGGTCGTGGTCAGGTCCACTTCGTTGGTCTCGCTGTCACCAAAGGTGTGGTTGTAGCTAAAGGTGGCGCTGGCCATAAATTCGGTCATCATGCTTCCGACAGAGCTCGAAACGCTGACATCCGTGCTATTTTGGAAACTCTTGGAGGTCGTTAGTGCCGAACCGACAGTGGTCGTGTTCGAGTACTGCATGTTCGACGACTTGCCCGGTGGCGCGTACACCACGTTGGTAACGACGAAGTCGGGGGTGAGCGTGAATGTTTCGGTATTCGCAGAATGGTCGCACCAAATCTGATCATCACTGGGGGTTTGAGGCCAAAGAATAACGTCCATCCCATTTTGGACGTTGTTATTCTGGGCATTGGCTACACCGAGATATAAGCCCGACTGCTGAGCCTGAATCGTATAGCATGGATAGCCGTATCCATCAGTCTGGACATATTTGAAAACGAAGCCGCCCTGGTACGGGCCTTGATCTGGACAATACTCGGTCGTCATTTCTAGCCCGGCGTCGGCGGGGTTCAGCTTGATGCCAATGTCCTCATCCCAAAGACACACGGGGTAATCGGGCTCTCCCTCGAAAAGGCCCAGCGAACTATTGACCAAATCGACGACACCCGATTGCCCTGATCGATCCGACTGAAAAGTTCGAGTCCACATTTGATCTGGTGAGTTGTTGCAATCCCAAACAATGATGTTTCTATCAAACGGATATCCGCTCCCAAGAACCCCGCCGGAGATGCCCATGCACATCATTGCGTCGTTCCCGGTGTTCTCTTCTTCGGCCTTCAAATTCCAGAATTGGCTTGGGCCTCCCGCCGCAGGTGCGAGGGTGAATACCTGGTTGAACCCGCCGTTGCAGTTATAGTACTGGAGGTTCGTTCCGTTGGTCGTCGAGAAACCGGGATCATCCACGCACTTGCCGCCGAACCCCTTGAGAATTCCGGCGGAGCTCAGTGTCCACTTTTGGTTCGTGCTACCGTGGCAATCGTATATCTGGATGGAGGTGCCGTTGGCAGTTTGCCAGCCCGGTAGATCCAGACACTTGTTCGTATTGAAGGTCGGCCGCACCGTGCCATCGCTCCAGAACTGCCACTGCTGGTTGGTTCCGCCATTGCAATCATAGATCTGGACGTCTGTCCCGTTCGTGTCGTTGAAGCCGGGAACGTCAACACACTTGCCAAGGACTTGAAGGGCTACATTGGTCGCGACGGCGACCGCCTGCCTCGTCTGTGTCACCTGTTCGCCACCACTCGTCGTCGCAGCGTCGGGCGACGCGCCGCATCCGGCGACCACGAGGCACGAGCCGAATGCCATCCAGCCCAAACGGACCGGCACGCGAGAACATTGGGCGACTTGTCGATTAGTATGCCACATGCCATTTTCCTCTTTAAAGTTCATCGTTTTCCTCCTCTGTACGCAAGCGCGCGTCGTGAGCAATCCACGCGCGTCGGGCTGCGCCCTGCACGGGCCGTACCGGGTCGTGCAACGTGCCCGGCTGCGGACGAAGAAGCTCGGCGATGCGAGTGAACTCAGGGGATCCGCACAACGGCGAGGTGTGTGCCCGGAGCCTCGCTTCCATCTCTGGCGGCCTGGCAATTGCTCAAACTGAGCGGGAATGCGGCTCAAATTGAGCAGGACCGCTGCTCAATTTGAGCCGTCGGAGGGCGGCATCCCGCGGTCGCGAGGATGGGCATCTGCATCTTCCTCGGTGAATTCGATGTCACCGTCGTCCTTCAGCTCGCAATCTTGCCGATGCCGAGAGAACCCCGAAGGCACGACGCCAGCGGATCTTCATGCGGCCACCCAACGAGAGGGGTGACCTGAGATTTGCACGGTCATGCCACCGGGGCAGGCCTGCTTTTCGCTGGATCATGCGGCCAGGCTGAGGCTGCGCGACCGGGAGCAGCAGGAATTCCTCCTGAGGGCGGTGCTTGTCGCCCATTAGCTTATCAAGTTGACGGCACCGGCGAAAGCTTCAGCTCGCCATCTTCAACGGCAAATCGTGCGGTCATTCCGGCCGTCAATGTGCCGCTGAGAATATGTTCGGCGAGTGGAGCTTCGATGAATCTGGCCAGCGTCCGCTTCATCGGGCGCGCGCCTAGCGTGACGTCGTAACCGCCGTGATCTAGTAGCCAATCAATGCTGCAATCCTCTAGGTCGAGCTTGATCTGCCGCTGCTGCAGGGCAATCGCGGTCCGCTCGAGCAGTCGCCTGGCCACTTCCCGAACCTCTTCACGCGACAGCGGTTCGAATACGAGCGCTTCATCAATGCGATTATATAGCTCAGGGCTCAGACGCGCGCGGGCGGACGCAATCACTTCCGACTCCGTCTCTTTTTGGGTCGGCACGTTATCTTCCGCGCCGAACCCTACGCGACGTTTGGGCTTGGCCGAAGTGTGTTCGCTGCCCAGGTTGGACGTCATGAGAATGACCGTATTCGTGAAATCCACGGTTCGGCCTCGACCGTCTGTCATGCGCCCTTCGTCGAATACCGAAAGGAACGACTGAAGCACGTCGGGGTGCGCCTTTTCGATTTCATCGAGGAGCAATACTTGATAAGGGCGGCGCCGTACGGCTTCTGTCAGTTGACCTCCAGAATCGTGACCAACATAGCCGGGGGGCGCGCCAATCAAGCGCGCAACTGCATGCGGTTCGGAATACTCGGCCATGTCAAGGCGTGTCAGTGCAGTATCGGAGTGAAATAGCGCTTCGGCAACGGCTTTCGCAGTTTCAGTCTTACCGACGCCGGTGGGACCCAGCAAAAGAAACGTACCAATTGGGCGCCTCGAGCCGAGGCCGGCTGCATTGCGACGTAAGATGTCAGCGATCTTTCGCAAGGCCGTTTGATGACCGACAACCTTTTTTGCCACCAGTTGTTCCAGTGCAAGAAATCTTTCGGCGTCCGATTCCATGAGTCGTTCGAGTGGCATGCCTACCAATGAAGCGATGACTTCCGCCACGGCTTCGCGCGCCACATGGTGGCCCGAACGACGTCGCACGCGGGCTCCAGCCAAATCCAAAACCGACACTGCCTTGTCAGGTAGCAGGCGCCCCGGCAAATAGCGCACGGTCCACCCCACGCAGGAATGCAGTGCATCCGAATCATACGTAACGCGGTGGTGCGAGCCCAGTTTCGAGGACGCTGACTCAAGAACCTTTAGCGCGTCAGCCTCGGTTGGTTCCTCGACTTCGACGACCGAAAATCGTCTCGCTAGCGCCGCATCGCAGTCGATGGCGCGCCGATACTCCTCTGCAGTTGTCGCCCCCACGCAAGGCAGCTCACCTCGGGAGAGGGCGAGCTTGAATTCACCACAGATCTCGTCGGCAGCATCCCCCACGAACAACTGATGAATCTCGTCGAAGAACACGACGACGCGCCCGTGTGCCCGTTTGACTTCCTGGTGTATCGCGACCATTCGCTGCGCCAAGGCTCCGCGCACGCCGGTCCCCGCCAGTAGCTCTGGAATCGAAATCTCGATGACTACGCGTTCGTCGGGCGACGAGCGCCCGTTGAGACTCACGATTCGCTGCGCCAGCCCGCGTACGACGCTGGTCTTGCCGACTCCGGCTGCACCTACGAGCACGGGATTGTTCCCGTGCCTTTTGGCCAAAACGTCGAGCAAGCGATCGATTTCTCGCTCGCGCCCGACGACGGGGTCGAGCAGCCCGCGCGCCGCGAGCGCGCACAGGTTGGTGCCGAGCGCAGTCAGTGTCGGGAATTTCTGTGGATCGAGCCCGTAGTCTTCGGACAGAAGGCGCCTGGGTCGCCGCTGCAACGCCCGCGGCGCCTCTATTGCCGCGGTATTTGACGAGGGGCTCGCTGGGCCATTCATCGAGGCGTCCGGGGCCTTTGAGTCGAGCTGCTTTTTCCCCCGTGGAGGAACGAGAGGCACAATCTGCGCTCGCTTGTCACGTGCGACCGAGTTTAGGTCTTTGACCTGATCGGGTCCCCGCGGTGCGGAAAAAAGTGGAATCGTGACCCCGGGCGGAATGCGCGACTTTTCGGTAGTCCTAGCCTGCGGCTGAGCGCTTTGCGTGTTGTGCCTGGCGGCGGCGCGGCGACGTCCAACCCAGCCGAGGCCCACATGCATTGCGGCGGCCCGCAAGTGAGCAATATCGACGCGACCGTTGATCAGCGCTCGCTTGGCCGTCGTGTTGCCTTCGCCGAGCAGGGCTACGAGCACATGCACGTCGGTCGGGGCGCTTTCATTCATTAGCGAGGCTACTTCGCCGGCGCGAGCAAATACCCTTTCGATTGAGTCACGATTAACGTCAACGCGAGGATTGACACTCATTAATCGATCTGCCGTTACACCCCGTTCGAGGAGTAAATCTGCAGCCGCCCCCGACCGCAGCGTTACTGCCGCTAGCACGTGCAATGTAGAGGGTAACTCGCCATTGCGGCGGGCGAGCTCTTCGGCGACTTTTCTGAGCTCGAGGGCTTCCGGGCTGGACTTTGCGCAGACTCTTGTCTTCATTGGACAATGTGACGATGCCCGAGTTGGTGAATCTTCACCAGCTATGCGACGTAACTGAAACAAACTTGGCCCGCGTTTTTTTATTGGGCATACTCCCGCGGGGACATGATTGGGCCCGCAGCTAGCGGGCTTCTATCAGCGTTTCGCCGGTATTTGCGTCGAGCAGTCGAATTCCGCGAGGGTTACGAATAGCGACCCAAGGTCGCTTGTTGTGGACGGTCACTTCTGATTCGCGGAGTTCCTGATCGATGAGAGCCGAGTCATCTTCGAAGTTGGGGAGTAATGACTTTTCGAAGCGCGTCCTACCCTCGAGGTCCATTACGACGAGGCTCAGCTGTTTTGGTTTGGCGCGCTCCTGGAGTATTCGGATCACCGCAATCGTGTCTTTCTGAATCGACACATCCAAAGGCGTCCAAGGTAGTTGAATGACTGAAAGACGCTTGAGGGGTGGCCCGAACCACCACTTTTCGAGGCGACCATCATTGCGCGCCACCCACAGTTGGTCGGCGCGCGCCGCGCCCAGTACTCGCCAAACCGGCAGCCCCACCCCGCATTTCCCCATGGATCTTGGCCTGCTACGCGAATTGAGGCGCCACAGTTGGTCTTTCGCGAAGCAACCATAGCCGCCGTCGATGAGCTGCGCGCAGTGTCCAAGCTTAAGCTCTGGCACATCGAATGTGGTGTCAGGCAACCAGACCGATGAGACGCTTGGCTTTTCCTGGAAACTATAACCAGTCCATTGCCCGGCTACGGAATCCAGTACGTCGAAGCGAGCCGCATCGCTAGCGCATGCAGACAGTTGATTTTGTGGCAGCAGCAAGACCTTGTTGAGCGCATCAGGGCTCTTGGCACCGGGTCGTATTCGGAACGTGCCCTTAGGACCCACACCAAGCACGCTACCATCGGCCAAAGGCGCCAACTGATGCGGACCATCGACTGGATACCTGAGAACCTCCCCTTTCCCTTTTGCGTCCACGGAGAGGATTTCCGAACCAAGCTGCGCAAACAGCCGCTCACCGGCAAATACGACCCGTGATGCCGCTTCGTCGCGAGGCGTCCACTTCAATGTTCTATCGCGCAGGTCATCGAGCTGGTGTTTCAACCACGGGTTACCCGCGTCCGCTGGGGACGCACTTGCTTCCGGGTTGAGGGTGGTCGTTTGTCGAGGCAAGCGCTCAGGTAGCGGCGGCTCGTCCGAGCGTTGACACGAACAAGTCAGCAAAATGGCTAGGGCGAGACTGAACCTCGTGCACCGCAGTCCCGTGATGCTACGAACAGCCCAGGCATGCGAATTGCGCTGGCTTTGGTCGGGTGTTCTCTGTTTTTGGCTGGGTGTCAACACTTTGAGCGCGCTCGTCAGTGTCGCGCGTTCGCGGATGGCGTCAATCCAGAGCTGAAGGAATTGGCCGCTGCGTACTCGAAACGCAGCCCCGCCTCAGCGGAGGAATATCACGAGGCCCGGAAGAAGTATGTGGCGGCCGCAGCCCGGCTCGACAAGTTGAAATTCAAAGAGCCGGAACTTGCTCGACTTGCCGGAGAAATTAAGGACAATCTGAATGAAATAGCTAGGTCCTGCGACCGGCTCGCCTTCAAGTTCGAGCACCCAGAGAGGCCCGCTGATTCGATGCCGCAGCGCGATTTAGAAGCCGAGCGGCAGCATCATGCTTCGTTAGTCAGCGCGGTCGACAAATTCTGCCAACAACAATGACGTGTTGCCGTAATCGAGCAGCAATCGTTGCAGGATCTCCACCGTCGCAGTCGAACGATTGAGCGTGTAGAAGTGAATCCCCGCCACGTTTCGTGACAAGAGTTCCTGACATTGTTGTACGGCGTGCTCCACTCCTACCGCGCGCACGGACTCGGGATCGGATTGAACCGACTCCAGTTTTGCCATAAGGCGAGCCGGAATGTGAGCTCCGCATAGAGCCGTAAACCGCTTGATCTGAGAAACGTTGGTAATCGGCATAATGCCGGGCAGCATCGGTACTGTGATTTTGGCCGCAGCCAGCCGCTCCTCGAAACCGACGTAGTCACAAACATCGAAAAACAACTGCGTTACGATGAAGTCAGCCCCAGCGTCAACCTTGCGCTTTAGGTGTGCGAGATCAGTCGCAAAATCACCGGCTTCCGTGTGTTTCTCCGGATAACCAGCCACTCCAATGCAAAGCTGCGGATACCGGTCACGAATGAATGCAACGAGTTCATCAGCATGTGCAAAGCCGTTTTCGGCGACCTGAAACCTTTCCTGCCCAGTGGGTGGATCACCGCGCAACGCAAGAATATTCTTGATGCCGCCTTCGACTAACTGATCGACGACTAGGGCGATCTCATCGCGACCGGAACCTACGCAGGTGAGGTGTGCCATCGTTTCGATTCCCGTTTCCGCCTTGATGCGTCGCACGAGATCAAGCGTCAAGCGACGAGTGCTTCCACCCGCTCCATAAGTCACTGACACATATGCGGGCTGATACACCCGCAAATCCGCTACGGTCTCGAACAGCCGCTGCAAGCCCACTTCATCGCGCGGAGGGAAGAACTCAAACGAGAATGCCGGGCGCCGAGTCGTCAATAAGTCCGTAATCTTCATGACTGGCATCTCTGTAGCAGGACTATGCAAATGCAGGCAAGCGCAGGCCTAAACAAAAATGCCGAATCGCCAGCTAGGGATGAATCGGTGCCCATAACCTACGGAGGCCATTCAATCCAATCTATCAACGAACATCGCCCCATCGCGCTCAATTAGACATCGATAAATGCACGATAAAACAGCCATCAACCGCGATGACGAAGCCCGCCTGCAGCCGCGCTGCGTTGCGGACGCGGTTCGCGCTCGGGCCAGAGCAACGCGGTTCCATAGGGATTGGCGGGGTTGCCTACTTCTTGCCATTGCTGCGACCCGCATAGAGAGACGGCGCGATCGAGTCGGCCTCGCCCTCCGCGAAGGTTGTCTGAAGGTAATGCCGCTCCCGCGACGCAAATTGCCGGCTCGTGGGCAATGTTCGGGGGCCTCGAATCGAGCCCGCGACCGTGCATTCGTGCACGGCCTGTTCCGTGCCGTCATGACCAATATGGAAATCGCGGCATGACGGCACTATCGCGGTTTGCCAAAGTACGCGGCACTAGTCGCTCACCCAATACCAAAATGGGTCACCACCGCGGCTGCAAGCACACGAAGATCTTCGACAGGACCCGCAGCAATAGCGTTGACAATTCGCGGATCGATGGTCTGGTAGTCATGAACGGCGATATTTCGGAACCCCACCATCTTTCGCAGCCGACCAGCGAGTTCGGAATCGATGACGCCTTGCGTTTCTAGCAGAGAAAATGCGCCTGCCACAGAATCGGGGAGCCCGTAACCTTCCGTAGCAATCACATGGGAGGCCAAATCAATCGCGGCCTGTGTGGCCCGAGTCAGGTTGAGCACAATGATGTCTTCTGCGTCAGCCGTTGAGCGAGCAGAACGATTGGTACGCACGTCTGCAATTCGGTTCAAGCACCGATCAATCACCGCGATCTTTGCAACAACGACGTCACGTTCAACCATGAGTGACTCGCCTGAGCAGCGCGCGTTCGATCGGTTGCCGGACCCGCTTCACGTCTTCGTAACGTCCCGGCAGATGTGCCACGAAGTTTACGCGCCGTGACCAAGAAGTGTCTACCAGCAACTTTCCAGAGCGGAGTATCTGCATGGCCAAGATCGGAGATGTGCCCTCGATATCTACAATGTCAACGATTGCACCGGCAACTCGTTCGAGCTCCCCCCGAAAGGCAAACAACGCATCGGGCGCCGGACGTGTGCGGAACAGCGCTGCGACGTCGAGATCGGAATCGGGCTTTGCGGTCCCGGACGCTCGCGAACCAAAGACCCACAATGCATCGAGGCCAAAGCGCCCTTCGAGCGCCTCGATAACTCGTGCAATTGATGGGTCCGCGTCCACGTGCCACCGCAGGATACCCCGATTGAACCAAGGATGCGAGCCTCCAGGTTCCAAATCCCTTGCTTTGGGGCATGACGGCACGTGGCTACGCTTTCAATATTTCCGCCGTTTGACTCGCGATGAGGGCGGGGAGGGTAGAAGTCCCGTGGCCGCAGACGCGTTTGCTGAAATTGGTGCCTGGGAGGGCGAACGCACCGAAGGCCTCGTGGAATTGTTGGCTAGGTCAAAGCGAGGAATCGGATGCCGAGTCCGTCCGGGCCACAACTAACGCACGAAGAAAATAGCCATCGCTCGTGAGGACGAAGCCCGCCTGCTGGAGGACTTTTCCAAAGGGTGATAGAGCTGCGGGACGCCCGTCGATTTCATTGATAACCAGACTTCGGTGTGCGTGGCCGTCGATGAGGCCCTTCAGGGCGTTTGCCAATGCCTCTTCGGATGTTCGACATTCCATTTCCGAACTCGGGAAAAAGGTTAGCAAGCTGCGCGCCGAACGGGAAATGTATCCAATCAAAGCGCCATCGTGAATTATGACCCGTGCACCAGCCGCGCGCTGGAGACGAGGTTCGCTCTCGGGCCAGGGCAACGCTGCCCCGTAGGGGTTGGCTGGATCAGTAGCGGCCAGGACGACTGGTGTTGCAAGGTTGCTCGGATCACGCAGGAGTCTCAGGCGATCGTCCGCGCCGGGCGCTGCGAACTGAGTCGCTGCCAAGCCCTTGATAAAATAGCCCCTCCTGATCTTGCCCGCTTCTTCAAGTGCCTTCAGCAACGGATAAAGTTCGGAAAAAGACGCAAAAAATTCCGTGCCCACCATTTCTCGTGGCAACACCCCATAGCGATCGAGCAAAACATCCACCATGACGGAAAGTCGCTCCGTGGGTGAAGGCGCGGGCTCTGCCAACCAGCGTGCCAGTAACGACCAGCGCCCTTCACTCCCCGCAAGGCGCGGACTGTTCGTTCGACGGCGTCCGGGCCTGCGCTCGGAACGCCCGCTACTCGCCCAAAGTCGCGAACGCAGTGGGGCCAATGAATCATTGGTGACTTCTCCCGACCACACGAGCAACCAAAGAGTTTCGAGTAACTCGTTTGGAAAAGCACGAGTCTCCGCGACCAACTCGGCGAAGAAGGAAGCCCCGCGCTGCAGCAAGATTTGCCGTATTTTGTCAGCCAGCTGTCCCTGAACCGGAGACACTGGAGGAGCCAGATATCTGTAGTTCTCAGCTCGGTAGAGCGCAATTCGCCCGTCTATTGCGCCTAGCGACTCTAGGCCTCGCCAAATGAACTCTCCAGAATTGGTCAAGGCATCGAGATCTGCTGGATGATATCCGAGTACGCGTGCGGGCATTAGCTCACTGTCAAGTACGGACGCAACAAGGGGCGCACCCTGCAATTGCTCGATGGCAGCCGAAAGCGCATCGTATCCGCCCCGCGGCTGCGCGACTCCCTGCCACTCCACGAGAAATCGAGCATATGTCGCGTGCCCGACGGCCTCGACTTGACTTCGAAGGCGCGTGAGGCTCCGTTGTTTAATGCGGCGCAATACCTCCGAATCGCACCATTCGATACCAGTTCCAGCTGGCAGAAACTTGCCTCGCGTCAATTTTCCCGAGCGCTCCAGATTGTGCAGAGTCAATGCAACCTGATCCTGCGCCAACGGGTAGCGAATCATCAGGGCGTCGATCGAAAACGGGCCGTGCGTTCGCGCAAAGCGAGACACTATGTCGCCAAGTGCATCACGCACGGGGCTCAAGAACTCAACCGGGGTTCCCTCCGGCGCGGCTATTCCCATCGAGTCACGAAACCGGCCGATATCCTCAGCCGCCACGTAACGTGGCGCCTTGCCTATCGCCAATTCAGCGATTCGGCCCTGATTTTTTAGCAATTCCAACCAAGATTCGACTTGCTCGGAACCGTCGCTGCGGCACGTGACCTCGGACCGACTCAAATCCCCGATCGCAATCAGCAAGTCATGAACGTCATCGGCATATCGCAGCCGCACTTTCGCTCGACTTGCCTCGCTTTCAACCTCTAAAATAGCTTCAGGATCGAGCAAGTGCCGCAGTTCGGTCTCGCCCAGGAGTTCCCTCAATTGGGCTTGATCGATCGTCAGCGCATGAGCACGGCGCTCGGCGAGAGGTGCATCACCGTCGTACATGAAATTGCCAATGTAGGAGAACAGCAGGGACGCCGCGAAGGGCGATGGCGCGCGTGACTCGACTTGACTCACGCGTACTTGCCGCCGACGAATTGCGGCGAGTAATTCACGCAAACCCGGCACGTCGAATACGTCGCGTAGACATTCGCGGATAGTCTCCAGAAGTATCGGAAAGTCTGGGAAGCGTGAGGCAGCGTGCAGCAGATCCGCTGCCCGGCGCCGCTGCGCCCACAGCGGCGTTCGTTGGCCCGGACGTCGCCTGGGCAAGAGTAGCGCCCGTGCAGCATTCTCGCGAAAGGACGTCGCGAAAAGCGGACTCTTGGCGAGCCCCTGCTGCAACAGTTCATCAAGCTCGATCTCTTCCGGTATTACCGAGCTTATTGTTGCGGGGCGGCCCTCGGGAAATCGAAACACGATGCCGTCGTCTGACCAAACGGCTTCGGTTTCTATGCCCAAGGTGCGTCGCTGGGTCTCCATTGCGGCAAGTGCCCAGGGCGCGTGCACACGGCTGCCAAAGGGCGAAAGCACGCACACGCGATGGTCGCCCAGTTCATCGAAGAAACTCTCGACGATAATATGTTCGTCGGACGGAACCGTGCCGGTGCTTTGTCCCTGATCGTTCAAATACGTAACTAGATTTTTGGCCGCAAGCGGCGTAAGACCACGCGCTTGCAGTTCGCTGAGCGCTTCGTCCTCCGGGCTCTCACTCAGCGTGCGTGCCAGTTTCCCTATGGCCTGCCCCAGGGCTAGCGGGCGACCCGCGCGGTCCCCATGCCAAAACGGCATGCGCCCAGGCTCGCCGGGAGCTGGGCTCACCGTGACTCTATCATGCGTAATGTCCTCGATGCGCCAAGAGCTTGCGCCTAACAGGAACACATCACCGATGCGCGATTCGAAGACCATCTCCTCATCGAGTTCGCCCACGCGGCGGCTCTTCTTACCCGGATCGCCAGCGAGAAAGACACCGTACAGCCCGCGATCCGGAATTGTTCCGCCGTTGACGATGGCGATGCGTCGTGCGCCCTGGCGCGCGGTTATGAGCCCACTTCGCCTGTCCCAGATGAGTCGAGGTTTCAGCTCGGCAAACTCGTCTGACGGGTAGCGACCTGACAACAGGTCTAGCAAAGACTCGAACGTGCTCTCTGAGAGATCGAAAAAGGGTGCCGCCCCACGTACGACGGACAAGAGCTCCTGTTTGTGGATCTCACCATCCGATACAATCGCGACAATTTGCTGTGCAAGCACATCTAGCGGAATGCGCGGGTAATGCAGTGCCTCGACGGCCCCCAATTTCATCTCGGTCGAAGTGGCCGCTGCGGCTAGCAGATCTCCGCGAAATTTTGGAAAGATTATTCCCTCGGAGGTGCCGCCTACTTGATGTCCCGCGCGGCCGATCCGTTGCAGGCCAGAGGCAACGGAGGGTGGTGCCTCGATTTGCACGACGAGATCGATAGCGCCCATATCGATGCCCAGTTCCAATGTCGATGTGGCGACGAGCCCGCGTAGTTGACCGCTCTTGAGCGCCGACTCGATTTCGAGGCGCCGCTCTCTGGCAACGGCACCATGATGCGCAAGTACCAATGCCTCCCCACTTAGGTCATTTAAGGAAGCGCTTAAACGTTCTGCCAGGCCCCGGCTGTTTACGAAAATCAGCGTCAACCGATGCCGCCTGATCAGTTCAACAAGCGGCGCGTGAATTGCGGGCCAAATCGAGCGCTCGGCGCCCGGTAAGCCCGAGCGATCCATGTCCTGCACGGGCACTTCAATCACAAGGCGAAGGTTTGGTGGTTGAGCCGTGTTGACGACTTCGACGACTCTTGGTTCGAGCGTGCCGTTCTCACCGACCTCACCTCCTCCCAAGAATGCTGCGGCTTCTTCTATTGGTTTGACCGTCGCGCTCAGACCAATGCGTTGCAAAGGCTTCCCTTTACGAAGCCGCTGCAGGCGCTCCAGGCTCAGAGCAAGATGCGCGCCTCGCTTCGTGCTCAGCATCGAGTGAATTTCATCGACGATCACGGTCTCGACTGACGCCAGATGTCGCGCCGAATCCGATGTCAAAAGCAGGTAAAATGATTCAGGCGTCGTAATCAGGATGTCAGTCGGCCTGCGACGAAACCGAGCACGTTCGATGGCGGGCGTGTCACCCGAACGCAGAGCGATACTCGGACTATGAAACGCGACTCCAAGTCGGGTTGCTGCCTGCTGTATTCCCGTCAGGGGCAGCCTCAGGTTGCGCTCGACATCGACGGCGAGCGCCTTCAATGGTGAAATATACAGCAGCCGCACCCCGGCACTCGCCTGTCCACCGAACATCAATCGATTTAAGCCGGCTAGGAATGCTGCCAGGGTTTTGCCCGAACCGGTGGGCGCGAGCAACAGCGCCGAATCGCCATCGAAAAGCCTAGGCCAACCGCTCTCTTGCACGGGCGTCGGCTCTCCGAGTTCGGAGCGAAACCACTCGGCAACAGGTCGCGCAAAGTTGGAAAGGCTATCGGTCAACGTGACGCTAGCATAATGCCAGGTAGCTGACGCTACAACTGCCGCCCCGAAGTTTTTACCCGCTCGAACGGCAATGTTCGTTCAAAGAGATCCGCGTGCGCTAGTTGATGATCGATACTCGAGCCCGAGCAGCCACCCGGCAATTGGAACGACCAAGAGCACGAGCAGTGACTGCCAATCTAGTCGATGTTCGGAGCGGTACGCGATTAGGAACGCATTACCGTGGCTGTAAATCTGTTGAAGTCCGAGCGCGCAAAACAACCAGAAGAAGAACTTTGGCCTCATGAAGAACCCAAACGCCACTCCCGAGTTGACCAATACGAACAGTCCGTGTCGCACTGCGGAGCCTCCGTCGCCCATTTTGGGCCATGCAATTGCCGCAATATGAAACAGGGCGGCAATTCCGAAGAACGCGCCGATGGTCCTAAGGGCAAGTACTCGACAATGAGAAGACAGCTGCACCACGATGATTGCGTACTTTAGTCGAAAATCGGTGCGCCCTCAGGAGAATCTGGCGACTCGCTCTGGCCCACCAGACTTTCCGTCCTCAATTTCACAAACACCACTGGAATGCCCTTCCGCGGGGCGTGGTGCCCTTTTGACGGCTTGCAGCGCCGAAAACATCGGCTAGGAACGCCTCATGCACGTGCATATCGTTGCGGTTGCCGGCACTGGCATGGGAGCTCTCGCGGGCCTTCTCAGTCAAGTCGGGCATCGCGTCACGGGTAGTGATATCGCCTTCTATTCACCGATGGGGCCGGCGCTCGAGCGCTGGGGCATCGAGTGCATGACTGGATTCGAGGCCGCGCATCTCGATGCGAGGCCCGACTTGGTCGTGATAGGCAACGTATGTCGCCGTGACAATCCCGAGGCCGTTGCTGCCTTCGAACGCGGGCTGCGTGTCACGCATATCGCGGGCGCCCTGCGCGAGCTGGTGCTGCCAGGGAGTTCGCCCTTAGTGATTGCGGGCACGCACGGCAAAACGACGACGACGGCGCTCGCTGCATTTCTCTTGGACTCCGCCGGCAGAATGCCCGGTTTTCTCGTCGGAGGAATACCCGTTGACTTTGGAGTGAGCGCCCGGCCTTTGCCCAATTTACCCAATTCTCTTCCAATAGCGGCAGGCACGCAACGCCGACGACCTTTCGTGCTCGAAGGGGATGAGTACGACACCGCGTTTTTTGAAAAGACGGCCAAGTTTCTGCATTACGGAGCGGAAGTCGCAATCATTACGAGCATCGAGCACGATCACATCGACATCTATCCGGACTTTGCCAAATACCTCGATGCTTTCGCACAATTCATTGCGAGCATTCCAGAAACGGGTCTCCTAGTGGCTCGCGCTGCCGATCCGAATGTCGTCGAATTGGTGAAACGACATGCGCGTGCCGCCGTCGCTTGGTATGCGCTTCAAGACGAACCTACGCACGGTCAATCGCCGCATTGGCTGGCGGCTCCGTTGCCTGCCAATGCCGAAGGCACTTCCTTCGATCTGTATGCGGGCGGTGTGTACGCGGGGCGGTACGCGACTCAGCTGACAGGTGGGTACAATGTCGGTAACGCGCTTGCCGCGATTGCCGCTGCTGCTCAAGGCTTTGGAGTGCCACTCGGTGAACTCAGGGTAGCATTGCCGCGGTTTCGCGGCGTGATGAGACGCCAACAATTGCTCGGAATGCCTGGCGGTGTGGCCATCATCGACGACTTTGCCCATCACCCAACAGCAGTAAATATGACGCTGCGCGGGCTACGCGATCGATTTCGCGAAGGTAAGCTTTTTGCCGTGTTCGAGCCGCGCAGTGCTACCGCGTGCCGCAAAATCCATCAAAAAGCTTATGCGGATGCATTCACCGCCGCCGATGCCATATTGCTGGCGCCGATCGGTCGCACCAATGTGCCTGCCGCAGAGCGGCTCGACTTGTCGCGCCTCACCGCTGACTTGCGTGGACAAGGTAAAGATGCCGCCGAGTATGCTTCTGTAACAGATATAGTGAGCGCGCTTGTGTCGCGTGCCAGAAGCGGTGACGCAATTGCAATTATGTCGAATGGTGATTTTGGCGGAATCCACAAGCTACTGCTGGACGCATTGGAAAAAGAGGGATAAGACTCGGAGCCACCCCATCTGGAGAAAAACGTGACCTGTATTTGCGGCCTCGGAGAATCGATCGAAACTTGTTGCGGACCCGTGCTGGAAGGGAAGAGTTGGCCCGAGACAGCTGAGGGATTGATGCGTGCCCGTTACGCGGCGTACGCAACCGGCAACATAGATTTCGTGCTCAAGTCCCATGACCCGGCAACGGTCGGTGAAATCGACAGAAAGAATACCGAAGCCTGGAGCAAGAATTCCAAGTGGTTGGGCCTCGAGATCTTGGCCACCGAAAATGGCGCTGCGACCGATGAAGAAGGCGTCGTGGAATTCATGGCGCGCTATAAGATGGGCAACGTGACGGTGCCGCATCGGGAGCGCGCGAGTTTCAAGAAGATCGACGGCAAATGGTTCTTCATGGATGGCAAGGAACTAAACGCTCCGCCTGCGCGGCACGAAGGGCCGCGCATTGGCCGCAATGATCCTTGCCCGTGCGGCAGTGGCAAGAAATACAAGAAGTGTTGTGGAGTGAACGCTGCATGACGGGTGCGCGTTCGCCGGCAGAGCTTGCGGCGATAGCGCTGCAAGTCGCAGAGGAGTGCGCCACTATCATCGTAAAGGGGTACCGAATGCGCCCCGCTGCGGACAAGAAGGGTCCGGTTGACCTAGTCACCGAGTTCGACCTGCGAAGCGAGCAGCACTTGCGCAATCGCCTTTCGGCGCTCACGCCTGACATTCCCTTGCTTGCCGAGGAACGGGGCGGCGCCAATGTGGAGGGGTTGTGTTGGTATTGTGATCCACTCGATGGCACGACGAACTTCGTGCACGGTCACCCTTTCTTTGCGGTGAGTATCGGGGCAATGGCAGGTGGCGTTCCCATCGCAGGCGTCGTGGTTGCGCCCGTTTTGAATCTTACGTGGGTAGGTTACCAGAACGGGCCTGCAACGAGAAATGGTGAACCCTGCCAAGTCAGTCAGACCGAGGTCGTAGATGAGGCCCTCTTTGCGACTGGTTTTCCATATGATCGCACGCACGAACCGCAGAACAACTTCCTTGCATGGGCCAATGTAAAGAAGCACGCTCGCGGCGTACGCCGATGTGGATCGGCTGCCATCGACTTATGTTTCGTAGCTGACGGCACGTACGACGGCTATTGGGAGCGGAGCCTGCATGCGTGGGATTTGGTCGCGGGGGCAGCTGTCGTGCTTGCGGCAGGGGGTCAAATCACAGCGCTCGATGGGACCGCGGCGCGACTCGGTACTGGCAATGTCGTAGCGACGAATGGACGAATGCACGCTCCCCTGTTGGAGCTGCTTAAGATAGATAGCTGTCTGCGCCCCCAACCGGAGAAGCTCTATTCTCTCGGGATGAGCGCTAACCACTTTGCCTGTACTGACTCGGCTCGGCGTTGCAATTGGCTGACGGCGTCGGGCGAAGCCGGGTAAAAGCGCGCGAACTTTGCATAGTCGGCGAGGTTCAAGATCAGGGCTTGATTGGCCTGGCTGTCAACCACTTCGGACGGGACCCCCAGGGCCTGCAATTTGCCTACGTACGATTCCAAATCGCGCACATACGACTCATAAGACGCGTACATTTGATCCATGCCAAAGGGAGCGGACGTGCTGGTAACGACCTGCAGAATATTGCCAACTGGTCGATACGCGAATGGGCTATTGACGAACATCTTGCCGAAATAGCCGGTAAAGTCCGTCACGCTAAAAACGAATATGCCGTAGCCAAGCTTATCCAGCTTCAAGAACAGATTGAGCAATGCTTCCGGGCGCGTTGCAAACTCTCCCGATTCGATGCGCCGCAGGTCTATCTCCAGGGTTCTCGCAGCTAACTGCAATTCACTCTTGTCAAGGAACTGACCCGAAAGGGAAGTCGAACTAAATACGAAGCACTTCCGGGTAGCGACGAACTCGTTGTAGTACTTGATACCCATCAACAATGTGTCGCCCTGAGCAAAGACGAGACACTTGTATCGATTGCCGACAACGGGGCTGGGCTCGGGCTTAATCTGGGAAAAGATTGCCGAATACCCAGACCGGACGTGCTCATCGAGTAAGTCGCAGTTTCTATAGCGAAGCCCGGCGCTATTTTCCGATTGCCGAATAAAGGATACACGCCAACATTGCCGCGATTACCAGGATCTGGTGCCGCGTGCCCCACTTTGCGGCCCAGTCCCAGGCGCCGAGCGCGGCTTTGAACGCGAGATAAGTCAGCAAAAAACACGGTACCGTCAGAAAACGTAGAA
The DNA here is from genome assembly GCA_963819085.1 of uncultured delta proteobacterium. GTDB lineage: Bacteria > Myxococcota_A > Polyangia > Polyangiales > Polyangiaceae > FEN-1139. The sequence continues at coordinate 40,941 of CAWFUX010000026.1, read as the reverse complement.
AGATGGTGCGGTAGGTTCGTACTCCGAGTTCGAGATTGCAGTTGGGTATGAATACCACGAAGAATAAGGCGAGAGTTGAAACCGCCACAATCAACGAAGGGCTCTTCCAGCCGTATTTTCGCGCATCCTTAGTTGAAGCGGGGGCTTTTCTGCTGGGTCGTGACGAAAACTTTGACGCGAAGGGCAAGAGAATCAGGGGAGCGAATGCAACTAACCCCAGTGTGTTGAAATTCCTGAGCAATCCTTGAAAAGCCAGCGAGTACAAGCCCCCGATGTCGGTTTCGCTCTTGAGAGGGCTCAAGTGGAACGTGCCATAGCCTTTGCGTAACAGAACGAACAAAAGTGATTGAACGTTGTGAACCCGATAATAGGTATGTTCGGCCGTGCCCTGGCCCGCAAAAAGATAGACCAGCGGCACACAACCGAGCGCTAGCCCCACTATCGAGAAGCCTAGACCTTTCACCCAGTCGAGATGACGAAGCTTCTGGGCTATCAAGTACAGACAAGCAGGTAGGGCGAACACAAGTGTATGGTGATGGCAAATGCCGAGACCAAAAACGAAGAACACTATCGCCAGTTTCCGGGCATCAGGATCATGATAGAAATGTGTAATCGACAGAATCAGGAGCGAGAATAGACCTACGTTCAGTAGAAATACCTCCGGTAAGATTGCAAACAATCGCAGGTAATACGATGCTCCGAGGCCCGTTATCGAGACTGCAAAGGCAGCGCCAAAACCGGGTCGATTAGCTCCAACTTCAAGCGCGAATGTTTTGTAGAGGGCAATTGCAACGACGCAGAGCGCAAGAACGGATATGAGCTGTTGGGCGAGAAATCCATCGGCGCCCATTGCATGGATGGCCTTGCCAAGGACGGTAAAGAGTGGGTACCCGGGCGCATGCGCGATGCCTCCCCCTTGGATGTGCAGCGCATACTCAGAGCCGTCAAAAAAGCCGAGTCCAGGTAACCTGTTGGCCAATATGAAGCCGATGCTCGCCGTGAGCGAAATAACCGCTACCGCGTAAAAACCGACTCGAGCCCAACGCTGCACGAATTGTTCACTGCCGGTCATGAAAGGTACATCGAGGTCATAACAGAATCTCAACCCCCACACGAGGCTCCCGGCGCCGCTCTAACCCGGACGCAACTATTCCCGCGGTTATTCGATCAGCGCGAACAATTGCCAGAACTTTGGCTCAAAAGACGCCGCTTGCACCGGCTGAAGTAGGACCAAGCCAGAGCCCCACCGCCGGCTCTGGCCCATTTTTGGGGCTAGTGAGTATCAATGTGACGCCGGCTACCGTGGCAATTCCGCCAACGACGAAGCCCACCGTCGAGACAGTCCTCGTCGTGTTGTAACTGTCGACACTCGAGGCGGAAACGGGAGCACTGCACTTGTTACCCGGACAATCGAGGCTCGAATGCTTCGACATCACGACGATGCCAGCAACGGTGCCAGTCAGTAATCCCGCGGCTCCGACTCCCGTAGTCACCCAGCCAAGCAGGCGTTGGGTCTTTGCGCCCGAATTCTGCGATTGCGCGGAATCCGTGGGGCTCGCCGCCGAAGGCATTGGTTGTGACGACACTTGCCCCGGCGTGCTCGCTTCAGGCTTGAAATTCAACGTCACTTGCTGGCGCTCACCTTCTTTGAGTTTGATGGCCCGCTCCACCACTTCGCTGCCACGCTTGCCTACGACGGTCCAATCACCCGGATCTGTCATTCTTTCGACGTCAAGCAATGCGCCGAGCAGTTTCACCCCGCCAATCGTGATCTCGACGTCCCTTACGGCTGCTCCTTCGACGTGAATTCGAATCCGAGGAATTCTTGGCAATAGTGCATTGAGCTCCTTTGCCGCATCGGCCTGCGCCTCCTGTTGGGCATTTCCCACCCACAAGTCATTCGGCGAGAGTTGGGAAGCTTGCCGATAGAGTTCAGAGGCCGCCACCAGCTGGCCGCGCGACGCTAGCGACCGCGCCGACCAGACGGCTAGGGTTGGCACCTTGGCAACCTCGAATGCTTGACGAAATTTGCGCGCGGCGTCGTCGAATCGACCTTCATCGTAGTTGACTTTGGCCTGGCTCGACAGTTCGCGAGCAGCTGCCCTTTCGGCGTCATCCGTTGCGAACGCCTGCCTCGCACAAGGCAAAAGGGCCAAGACCGTAAGACCACTGAACCAGAATCTTGTCAATGTGTGCAAATTGTCCTCGGCTTAATTCGTGTGAGTTGCTGCGACACCTGAAGCCTCAAAAACCTGCGACATTGTCCGGCTTCTTCGTGCGTGCGGGTGGGGGTTTTATCATTCGACGGCTGGTCGCACTAGTTGCGCGCGCAGCTGACGCCGCTACCGACACGGCTCGCGGTGAAACTTTGGGCGCAGGCGTTGACGACGCGGCGGCGTCAACCGTAAAACTCGCTGCGGGCAGTTGTAATTGGTTGACGCTTGCCGCGGCAACGATGCTCGAGGGCGCACTAGGGGAGACACTCGCAGCAACCGCGGGTTCGATCGCAGGAATTGTCGATGCTGCGGTGGCTTTGGCCGATTCTGCCTGCGACGTTGAGTCTTGTGAGTGACGTGAATACAAAAAAATGCAAACGGCGAGTACCAACGTGGCACCAATGCCAATGCCCCAAGGCTTCCAGGTTAGAGCAGCGGGCTGCACTTTGGCCGAGCCGGGCACGGGTGGCGCTGTTTGATCGAATGCTGCCGTGTGCTTCGGGAATGATTGTTGAGCGCTCAGCGCCGACGAAGACATTGGTACCGCCAAACTAGTTGTGTTGCGGCAGATGGCGCGAAGCTCCGTCACTGCGTCGTTCGCAGATTGAAATCGATCATTGGGATCACGCGCGGTGGCACGCGCGAACCAAGCGTCAAACCCAATTGGGACTGAACCGACTTGCGAAGGGATGGGCGGCGGAGCTACGCAAATTGCCCGAAAAAGCCCGCCCAAACTATCATGTTCGAAGGGAAGTTTTCCCGTGAGACATTCGAAAGCGATAACTCCAAACGACCAAATGTCGGAGCGGTGATCGACGAACTGGCCCATCGTGTGCTCGGGGCTCATGTAATACGGTGTTCCTAGGACGGCGCCGGTTTGGGTTTGAAAACCCCCGGTGTCACCGAGTGCGCCAAGCTTGCGGGCGATGCCGAAGTCGAGCACTTTACCCACGTCTTCGTCCATCTCGCGCACGAGAAACACATTCTCGGGTTTCAAATCGCGATGAACGATGCCATTTTCATGCGCGAGGCTCAGGGCGCGCGCAACGTGGGTCATAACCATGAGCGTAAACTGCGGCGAGAGCTGCTTGACCTTCTCCAGCCTTTTCGCGAGCGTCTCGCCCTTCAGGAGCTCCATGGCGATATACGGAATGCCATTCTCGACACCGTATTCGAGAATTTGAACCACATGCGTGCTACGAATGGCAGCGGCCGCTTTGGCTTCACGGCGAAACCGGGACAAGGCTTCTGGTGATTCCACGAACTGCGCATCGATCAGTTTGACTGCCGCTGGCGCTTCCAGTTCGAGATCCTCGGCACGCCAGACGGCGCCCATGCCTCCGCGTCCGAGCTCTTCAATGAGCCGAAACCTGCCGCTTAGCACTAGCCCTGCGGTCATAAATCGGCTTACAAAGTTAGCAGGTTCAGCCGAGCAAGCATAGCCGTCTTGGCCGCTAATTATGCCGAAGCTTCACGTTCGACGCGGGACCCGCCGAGTTGACTGATTTATGTCACAGCGGCACGGTAAAAGCACCACATACCGACTGACCGTTCCTGCCATTTGCGCCTGAGCATCGGCAAACGCATTCTCTTTGCAACGCTATTCGAGAAGCCTTCGCTCTGCGTAGTATCTACTTACCGCAGCAACGCAGGCCAACATAATAAACTGGGCCATAGCGGAAAAATGAATCCGCAACGTCGCACTGCATCGTCAAGTCGTTGTAGCTGTAAAACGAGCCACCCCTGAAGCGGCAACTGTCGTTTTCACGCGACGCGCCAGCCCCGTCGCAGGAATCCTCCCATTCGCCGACGTTGCCGCTAAGGTCGTACACGCCCGAATATCCAGCTGCCGAGGATTGACACGCCGCGAGGCTTGCAACTTCGACGGTCGTAATTGCAGCGGCTCCGAAGTAGTCTTGACCGTTGCACGACTTAGGTTCGTAGTAACCAGCATACGGGAACGAATTGTTCCCGCCCGAAGTGCACGCGTTGAACCACTCGCTGTTGCTAGCATCTGCGTAGCTATTATAGGCATTCGGACCCCCTTGAATATTGCCGCAGAGTCGTTTGCCAACCGCCGCGCAATACAGGGTGGCGTCGCACCAATCGACGCACACCTGAGGGTGATGATCGCACCCAGTTTGGCACACGCGCGAATCGAATTGTTCATGCATGCCGTATTCGGCATCGTAACTCGTACCTGACTTCCAACCGCAGTTTGCATCTGCGCCGTTTGGGAGCGCTGGGTTCGTCTTAAGCCACGACGTGTACTGCCCGCGAGTCACTTCCGTTGCATCGATACCAATCGTCGTCGTTCCGACTACGACCGTTACCTGTTTTGCGACACACAGCGTGCCTTGCATGGCTTCGAACGCGCCAGTGCAACCCGTCGCCGACAGGCCGCCAGTGCCCACCACGCCACCAGCAGCAGTTGTACCCGCGGAAGTGGCAGTACCGCCCGTGCCAATGCCGCCTGTAGCGATCGCGCCTCCCGACCCGGAGACGCCACCCGCTGCGCTATTGCCGCCCGCGGCACTCGCGCCTGCCGTTGTCACGGAACCACCGTTGCTCGATGCGCCGCCAGCTGATTGAGTCCCGCCGCTGCTGCTGATACCACCGGCAGCCTTGATTCCGCCGGTGCCACCGGAACCCTTGTTACCACCCACGGATTGCGAGCCTCCAGTGCTACGCGTTCCGCCAAAACTGGATAGTGCGCCAGTGGCGGCGCTGGCAGTGGGGGTGCCGCCCGAAGACTCGACCAGTTGCAACGCCGGATAGGCGCAACCAAGTGTGCACGTGAAAGCAAAACCAACGCAAGCGAAACGAAAGTGCACGAGTACTCTCCGGGATCTAAGCCACGCTAAGGCACCGGCGCATGACTTGCAATAGTCATTTGTCTCAGTAAGGGCGACTCGAAGGCCAGTTTGCTGCCAAGTGAAAGATGTATTAGCCGATTTTCCGTTCGAATAGCCCGCGCTGCCGGTAAACGAACACATACGCGACGGCAAATGCAGCATACGAAAGAGCAACCGATTGCCATATGCGTGTAACTGGTAGACCGAAGTAGGTAACCGCGCCGATGCACGGCGTCAGTACGCCAAACAGAACAATGCTATCAACGGCCAGAGTCAGTCGGGTCAAGCCTGCACCCTGAATTGCGGCTCCAAGGACTATGCCCACGCCGAGCCCGACGTAACTAATTGATACCGTCTGAATGTAGTCGAGTGCAAGCCGGACCACTTGGGGCGAACTATCGAAAAACTCCACGATTCGTCGGCCAAAGGTCAAATAGAGAAGGCCGAGCACAGCCATCATGACGGCGTTGTAGCCAGCGGCTATCCATCCACTAGCTTTGGCACGAGCCTTTTGCTTTGCACCAAGATTTTGTCCGACGAAAGTCTGCGCAGCGCTACCCCACCCGAGGCCAATGAACATTGCCATCGTTTCTAGCCTAAATACTATGCCGAGCGCCGTTGTTGCTGACTGATCTTGCGCTGAAGTATATGCGCGTGCGACCAAGGACTGGACGACCAACATCGCGATGACACGGACCACAAGTTGCGTGCTCGAGGGCCAACCCAGGTTCCACAGCCTTGTCCAAAGCTTTCGGTCGATGGGGCCGCGCGTGTCGCGAGAAAACACACCGAAGCGCCGAACCAGAATCACGAGCAGTGGCCCCAGTACGGCAAGTCGAGCAAGTACCGTTGCCCAGGCTGCGCCGACAAGACCTAACCGCGGGATCGACAGTGCGCGAGCGATTGCCGGACCCCATGCGAAAGGTGCCGGGGCATCCCCGGGCCCGTACACCATTAAAACCGCTAACACCAAGTTCAGGACATTTGAAAATAGAATTAGGCTCACAGGAGTTTTGCTGCTGCCAAGCGCCCGCTGCAAGGTGGTCCAGTGCAAGAGCAGAAATATCGTAAAGTTCCCACCAATGATTACTCGGAGGTATTGCGTTCCCATTTCGGCAACGCGCCCCCTTGCGCCCACGAGATCATTCATGAGCCAATCGGCTCCTAGTAGACCAATCAGGCAGAAAACAAGGCCCAATCCGAGCACAAGCAAAGTTGACTGCCAGGCTACCCGGCGAGCTCCGTGAAAGTCTCCTGCACCCAAACTGTGGCTTGCGATGGTTGCGGAAGCAATTGAAAGTCCGAAGCTAATAATGCTGCCAATGGCGGCGATCTGGTCACATATTCCAATGGCTCCGAGTGCCGCGCCGGATTCGCCACTGCCCAGGCGTGACACGAGATAGGCGTCAACCAGGTTGAAGGTAACTTGCAGCCCCATCCCCACCGCTAGTGGGCTCCCAAAGCGCAATAGACCGGATGCGAGCGAGCCCTCCAGCGTTCGATTTCGATTGAGCTCAAAGGTCACGATTGTTTGGTTCTTTCGAAGCACGAGACCGGGAATGCCGATTGACGGCGGTACTTACCGGTCGCTTTGACGAATTCCTGCGTAACCTTGTCGTGATAGCCGCTGGGTTTTCTGATATCACTGACGAGCTTCGAAAAGTGAGTGCCAATCCGAGATACGAACAGCTCCCTTAAACATTTGCCAACCAATGACGCTAACATTACTAGCGGGTCACTCGAGTCCGCGTCTCGCAAGAATTTGATCTCGGCAACACCGGATATTCGATAGGTGCTGCATTTCTTGGATTCTGTGACAACGGTAAGGCTTCTTGAACCGAGCCTGTCGAAGTGACGCGTGTAGTCGTGCATGCCGCCGACTTTGCCGCACACAATACCCAGCGGCTGTGGGACGTTGTCGAGCAGTTCGCCGATTAGCTCTTCCATGCAATGCAGATCGACCAAGAATCGGTTTTCGCCCGATTGGCCTCGAACGTTCAACTCATCGGTGCACACCAATCGCGACGACGCTTGGCAGAGTCGAATGCCCAGCTTGTCGAGCCGTTTCACTTCAGCTCGCACCTGGCCGATGAGTTCGTCGTCTGCCAAAAATTCGTCGTGCCCAGCGTGCCAACATTGCGATTGAGCTCGCGTCGGGCAGCGTGACATCAGCTTCGGCAAGGGCACGCTCGACAATCGTTCCAATAGTTGAAGCGGCTCTGTTGCCGATTGGGACGCGAGTACCCGGGCCCACGCCTCCCCGAGGCGAACTTCGCCGTGCCGGACAAGCTCCTTGGAGTCACCCAATAACGGTGATCGCGAACGTGAGCCCCAACGGTTGAGACTGCGAACGCCGCGCTCCGTGACTTCGGCGACGATTGCCGTAATGACTAACGGTCCGAGGCTTGCCCCAAGGCCATTTTCATCAATGCCGGCACGAAATTGTGGGGCTATTGGGGCCGAATCGCCAGTAGTCTTGGCACGTCGCGTCGTCCCCACGCCGCAACCGCTAAGCTAGAAGTTCCGTCTTTGCCACGGGAAAGCCCGCCGGGCGCTCTACCGCGTAAGATAATGCGAGCAGCTCGGTCAAGAGCACCCGATAGACTTCATGCACGTCGTCGACATCGATGTCGCTGGCGTGCGCTTCTAGGGTGGCATCGACGTGCTCGTGGATGAACTCCAACAAATCCGGCTGTTCCATCGCCACGATATCATCCGTATCGAGGACATCGCTCGGATCGGTTTGCCGGAGTTGTTCGTCCAGCGTGAGCAGTTCCCGCGTCGCCTTGAGCTCCTGATCAGTGATGCTGGCGATGTGACTGCCATGGGCCTGTTCGAAGCTCAGCCAGACGGCAAGTGTTAGAAAGTAACCGAGGCCCAGGGCCGTTTCATCGAGTGGCTTTCCCAGCACTTCGGTGACGAACGTGGATAGCGGCCCCTGCTTGCGTTCGAAGCGTTCGAACGCTTCGTCGAGCTTTGCGCGCGTCTGTTCATCATCATCAGAAAGTGATTCACGCAAAGCATCGAGGACATGCGCTGAGATACGCGCATATGCCGGAACCGGGCGAATGGCCGAACGTCTAACCCACATCCATTCCGGTTTAGCACGTCGCGGCGGTGCCACGCCACGCCAGCCGAAAAACTTCATTTGTCAATGAGCCTGCAGGCAAAGCCCGCCTGCGATGTGACAACAGGGTGATGATCGACTGCAACGTGCGCGCCAATGATTGCTATGCAGAGGCGCGCCTACGGTACCCATCATTTGGGCGCGCGTGGTCACAGGGGCGACACGGTGGTACACGCGGACCCGTTTTGCGTGAAAAGGATCGAGTTGCTTAGTGCATTGAAAGACTATTGGCAAACAGCCACGGTAAGCCTTCGCGGAAGTCCAACGAGTAAGAGATTTCGTAGTTGGCCCTTGCTGCTAATTCTCGCGGTATTTTCGATAGTTCTAGTAGAGATATTCCTGCAGTCGTCGAGGGTAGTGTGGCTCGACGACGTGCCAATTACTTCACTTCGTGACAATGAGGTTGGCCCCGCAATTCGCGACTGGTGGCAACGTTACAAGACCAAATCCACCACCTTAATCCTTTCGAGTAGCCCGTTTGACACCACCATCGAACAGTTGGGTTATCGTGTTGACCTTCAGGCTACCGTCGATGCCGTACAGCGGCTTAGGAAAAGCGGATTCTGGAAGTTACGCCGGGACTATAAATCTCGGCGAATTGCCCCCGTTGCCCGGCTAGACGGACCCGTGCTGGATGCCGTAATCGATGACTTGGAAAGGCGTGCGATTGGCGATCGACCCTCGAATGCAAGTCTAGCGTTCGAGAAAGGGGCAATTGTCGTACACGCGGGTCAAGCCGGAGAAATTGTTGACCGGCAAGCCGCAACCGCGCTCATCTTAGGGCGCCTGGGCGAACTGAGCCCAGACTCCATTCGGCTACCACTGATACGAATTGAACCCAAGCCGGACCCGACGACTCTCGAATCACTGAGAACAGTGGCGGAGCGCCTGACTAAGTCTGCGCTCTTGCTCGAATCGGAGCAGCCGACAGTGAGAATCCGCCTTTCGCGATCGGAGTTGGGGCAACTCATCAAGATTCAACAAGATGGCACAGATTCTTTCAAAGTGGCTTTTGATGCCGATGCCTTGAGTCAGCTGCTGCACACGCGCCGTATATCGCTTGATTGGCCAGCGCGAAACGCAACTCTCGATGTGACGGCTGACCACCGTTTTGTCGTCGTGCCGGAGGCGCCGGGCTATCACGTCTCAGCTTCGACCCTCGCGGATCGATTATTTGAGCTTGCCAACACCCCTTCAAAGCGAGGGCTCATTGACTTTGAGAGCGGTGAACCCGCCAAGCTCAAAACCTCGGACGTGGAGCACCTGGGAATTCACGAACTCATGGGCTCATTTACGACGCGGCACCCTTGCTGTCAGCCGCGTGTGAAGAATATCCACCGCATAGCAGATCTTCTCGACGGCGTAATTGTACTGCCCGGGGCGACATTCAGCGTCAATGACTTTGTCGGGCCGCGCTCCTTAGCAAGCGGGTTCGTCATGGCCCCCAGCATCGAAGATGGGGAAATGGTGGAGACCATTGGAGGGGGGGTGAGTCAATTTGCGACGACCTTCTATAATGCACTCTTGCGCGCCGGGCTCGAGATTGTCGAGCGCCGGGCACACACCTATTGGTTCGATCGCTACCCAATGGGGCATGAGGCGACGCTATCGATACCCAAGCCCGACCTAGTATTTCGTAATGACACGAAGTCGGGAGTCCTAGTAAAGACCGAGTACACGGAAAAGTCGATAACCGTGAAGCTTTACGGCGATATGGAGGGCCGCAAAGTCGCCTTCGGAGTGTCGGGGATCCAGGAAGTCGAGCAACCCCCGATCGAGCGCTTACCCAATCCCGACATTGCGCCGGAAAAGGAGCACACGAAGAGCGGCGGACGCATTGGCTGGAGCGTGACCACTTGGCGAACCGTGACCTTGGCGAGTGGTGAGCAAAAGAAGGACGAACGTAAGGTTACGTATAAGCCCCAAGTGAGGCGAGTCGAGGTACACCCATGCCGGCTCAAGCCCGATGAACCAGGTTACACGGGCGAGCCGTGTCCGAAGGTTGAGCCGCAATCTGAAGCTGCTCCCGAGTAGTTTCGTTGACTGCTCGTCGCGGGTCACCGAATAGGTAGCGACGTCACCAAAACCTGTCGGGGTCGGATGATGATTGCGGGACGGCACGGAAGCGCGGGCGCGTCCCCAGCATGGTGTTGTGCGGCTACGACTGCCTGCGGTTCATGTCATTCTTCAATCATGCCGATTTTGGCGTCGAAGATCAGCTTGCCGAACTCGGGATCGTTGAGCACGATGGAGAAGTCGTTAGGCAGCTCAATCTCGAGGGTCCGTGGAATTCTCGCCATTGGCGCGAGCCCCTTGTCTTTGCCCATGGGCTTCAACGCTACCCAGTCGCTCTTTTCTTCTCCGACCTGGAATTGAATGATGTGCCACTTGAGCAGATTGCCCTTGTAACGATTAAGCGTGATCCACCAATACTCGGCCCCCTTCTTGACGAAGCGTTCGGATTCGATCGGGACCTTGGCACGCGCCTTTTGCAGGCAGGCGGATATTTCGTTCCGCTCACCACCCACCGATTCGCATTGTTCTTTCGCAACCTTACCCACGTCAGACTCGCCAAAGTTGAACATGTAGAGCGCGTTGCTGTTGGTGAGGAGCTGAACCGGTGGACGGCTTGCCTTGCGCAGGCCATCGCCTTGAGAGGGTTGTTCGCTTGCTGGGGGTGTTTTTGCAGCAGTCTTGTCGGTCGATGCGGGCGGTGCGGCAGGCTTTGCTGCTAACTTCGGTTCCGGTTTGGGCGGGATCGAGGCAGGGGTCGCTGGCGGCGATTGGGGAGCTGCGGCGGGCGCCGAAGAACATGCATAAGCGAGGGAAAGGAGGGCGGTACTGACGGCGGAACGAACCCATGTATTCATATGATCAACCGTTGCCGGGAAAGTGACGACAACTCACTCCTTAGGTTGACCTACGGCACAAACTTCAACGAAATAAAGAGCAAATGAGCGGGTTTCTGCACCACTGCGCACCCTTTACCGACTGGCTCCGCGCACAGTTCGTTCGCTGTGATCGATGGTGGGTACAGGTCGCCGGTCGGCACCTTTGTCTCCGTGCCGTCACGCCCAAAAAGAAAACTGCTTCTCAACGATGCTTAGCCGAGACCTTGGTGCGTCGGGGTCAGACGGTGCGTCGCGTGGCACTTTAGCACCCTTGATACACGTAACCCGTGGACCCCGCGGGTGAAAGATCGATATCCCGCAGGATGATGCTGAGCTCCGGATGTTGAGAGCAACCAGTCTGGAAATCCTGCGTCCGGTACTCGATGTCGAAGACCAAATTCCCGTACACGGCCTTATAACTGTCGCACTCGCTGTAACGATTGCATTCTTCAGCCACCTCAAAGTCGGTGCCCATCGTGCTTGCGCTGCCGAGCAACTCCGTCGCGTTCTTTTGCCCTACCGCGAGCCCATTCGTGTGACTTGTGCTCGAGAGTAACGCCATCATGGCGATGTTGTTGGCTTGCGAGAGCAGACCATTGGAGCGGCTGTAGCTGTCGAGATTATCGAATTCAACGGCGTTGAACCCGTCGGTTGCGCACTTTGTAATCCAAGTGCCTAGGACCGTCGCCAAGGCGCTTCGCTTGACGGCGGTGCTCGTGTCGAGCAGCATTTCATTCCAATTTGGGTCCACGACAGGGTTGCCTGACGAGTCCCTGAGTATCAAGTCAGGATGCTCGGTTGTCCAAAAGCTCTCTTCATCAGTCTGGATTTGAAAGCCGTTTATGTAACAAATGTTGTAAAGGCCAGATGCTGGCGTATCGTTGCGGTCGCGCCCAACGACAGTCACGCCAGCGGGCGGCGCGTATGCCCCGCCGAGTTGATAGTCAAAGCCTGCATTGGCCGTAGGCAACCGAATCGCACCGGTCGCACCGCCACTTCCGCCAGCGCTCGCCCCGGTACCGCCGCTCGCTTTTCCGCCAATGTTCGTTGCAGTGCCGCCGGTCGCGACGCCACCGGTTGCGGCTGATCCCCCTCCACCCTGTCCGGATATTTGAGGACTCGGACTACCGGAGCAACCGATAGCAATCACAGCTAACGTCAAGCCGTGGCAGAATTTGTTCATCGCACAAGTCCTCCAATTGCCGAACCGACTTCGAGTTTACGGCAGGCCTGCGCCGGGGGTGGGGAACCAACGAGGGCGCACAAACCAACGCTAATAAGCTTTTGAGTAATCCGAGACATATCCGCCTGCCTCCTAACTTTATCGCGCATGATAAGGTGAGGCGGACTCTTCTGTCAACGATGCTCGATCGTAAATCGATCGCCGTCACTGCGGTTTCGGCAAGCGCTCACGAAACGCCCACGCAGTTCGTTTTATTGTTGGCAGAAGGACCGCGTCGCAAGGGTCGAGAGCGAGCCCCAAGGGAGGCGCACGATAAGATACGTCTTTGTGTCGCTGTCTCGATGATTTCGGCCGTGGGTGCCTCCTGGCGTCCAACGAGCGGCGTTGCAGCTGCGGCGGGTAGCGCCGTCAGCTGCAACGCTCCAGTTGGACAGGTCCTCATTGAACACGATCGATAGTAGCTTTGGTGGTCCAGATTGCGGCCGAATTCTATTGAGCAAACAGCTCTTCGACATCAACTAAAGTGACAGCTTTGCGCACCTAAATGTTGAGTTGCTCCAAGTCGGTGCAAGTTAGAATGCGCTGGAGCTGCTCCGAAGTTGGAGACATGCCCCGGGCCTCGAGCACTGCTAGGAGGGCCTTTGCTTCGCCCTCCGTGCGACCCTCGGCTAGCCCTTCCGCATGAGCCTTCAAGTAGGTCGGTCCTTGGAATTTATACGTTTCAGGAATCATCTCGAATGCCTTTCGTGCCGCTTCTCCAAGTGCCGATTCAATCAGGTCCAAGTATAGCGCCTGCATGTCCGCATCCAAGCCCAGGGCAGCCTGGGCGGCCAAAGTGGCCAGCTTTACGGCCGTTTGCACGTCGCCCCGGCCATGGGCCATTACCGACATTACGGCCAATTCCGGATAACTTTTGGCCTTCTTCAGGTCCGAAATGACTGGCACCCCGTCGGGCCCAAGCACGAACGGACTAAGAGCGCTGCCTGGACCTAGCTCGATTGGAGCTGAAGCCCACCGGGCGGTCCCGTTGTCAACAGTCACCACTAGGAGGCAACAAGGGCAGCGAAATCGAGCCCGCAAACCCGCGACATAGGCTGGCCAACTGTAGCGTTTTTGATCGTCTGGTTTTAGCTGTACCTCAACTACAATTCCAAGTATCGGTTTGCCATCAATTAGCAGCACGACCATATCCGCGCGATATTCAGCCGGCAGGACGTTAGTTAGCGTGGCCGATTCAATCCGCGCCTCAGTGTACACAGGGAGCGCGACGCCCAATGCCTCGCGTAACAGAGCAGGCGCCAATTCCGGCCGATTTCGGAAGAATTGCACCAGCACTATTTAGTGGCAAGCACCCCCGACTGGCGTGCAACAGTTGAAAATCGGCTGCGTCGCCTCCCAGCAACGGCTCAACTAATTACGTCGCAACTGAGTCGGCCCGAACTCGCTGCCGGCACTGACGACTGGACGTCGTTTGGATTTGCTGGCGGGCATCGCGATCCAGATACCAAACTGAGAATGTTCACCCCCGAGCGAGAGCGAGATCCGGACGATTTTTCGACCTCTCTAGTGTGTCACCGCTTCGGTAGTATCTGCAAATCGCTCAACTGCACCCAGGCTTTGGTCTCTCCCCACAGAATCTCCGCGTAATGGTCGCTAATTCGTGAGATGTCGACGCGGGCACCCTCGGGGATGTTCGCCGTGTCTCGCGCCACACCGACGGGTACAGGCACGCCCGCCGCGTCGCGCAGCCGCGCTTCAGGCACGGTGACAACTCCGATTGTTACCGAGTGACGCAGCTGAACCGCGGCAAAAATCGCGATGCCAGCAAGAATTCCAAAGGCTCCGGAAATGCTCGCCGTAACCTTTCCCACGAACCGACGCCGCGGCGACGCCGCCAGCCAGGCAACTAGCAGCCCGAGCGTGCAGCAACTCGAAGCGAGCACTGCTGCCAGCGCCCAAAAATTCTCGGGAAGCAATCGGACCAACGCACGCCCTATAGAGGGCCGCACTAGCAAGCTTTGCGAGCCGCGCCGGCTGCGTTCTCGTGACAACTCCGATTGCACTCTTTCCAGCACCGCTTCCGCTTGCGTGTCGGCAGGTCGCAGCGCCATGGTTTCCTCTAGTGCGGCCACCGCACGTCCCAAATCCCCTGCCTGCACCCGGGACGTCTTTGCCCTCTTGATGTAGGCAACAGCCCGGTTGAAACTGACATCGGGGTTTAGCACGCCGCGATCGGCGAGCAGCTCGAGCTCGGCGATGGCTTCGCTCGGAGCGCCAGCTTCGATGGCCGTGGTTGCTTTGTTGAAGATCGCCCGCGATTCGGAATCGAGCGGGGCCTCGGCGCGGGCTGGCAGCGCGCCAAGTATTATCGACGCCGCGAGCACGATCGTCTTGACGTCGAAGCTGCGCATCAGGACGCCCGCGCCTTCTCGCGCCGCGCGGCGCGTCAACACAAATCTTCAACGAATGATTCAACTCTCTCTAGCTGCTCGCTCAGGAGACTCGGTGCGCCCCCCGTAAATCGCACGGTATCGCAAGCATCGAGAGCAGAAACCGTTAGCTCGGATTCACTCGCGCTCAGGCCCGCTGCAATCAGACTGCCGTTCAGTTCATCGCGAATGATCCCACGCGCCTTGAGCCCCGTAGCAGCTTCGATGGCCGTCAACAGGGCCCGCTCGATTGCCGTTGCAGCGCCCGCCGCGTCGTCATTGGCGAGTAAACCCCGAGCAACTTGTAGCTGCTCGAGTGTTCGCCGCTTGACTGAATCGCGCCGCTGCGACCAAATAATCAAACCCTTGCTGCCGAGGCCCTTTATGCCCATGCTCGCAATTACGCCGAGCGGCCCTAGCAGTAGCAGCGCAAAAAAATGCGGGGATTCAGCCCAATATTTGCGCGGTGGAGCGAGTGCGCCCAACTGCTCGCGGGGCCTGAGTGATTGCGCGAGGGTATCTTCTGTCGTGGGGATCGCGGGTTCGACGACCGTTGCGCCCGGCCTTACGACAATTTGACCGAGCTCCGTCGTGGCGAAGGCATATTGGCCCCGCTCGGGATCATAGTAAGGCAAACGCACCGTGCCCAAATCGACGCTGCCCGCATCGTTTAGTTTGAGCACGTATTGCCAAACGCGCTTTCCGGCAATCTTTCCGTTCTTGCGCTCGATGGTTTGATTGGTCGTGGGCTCGAGCCATTCGATGCCGCTACGCTCCGGTAAATCGATATGTTGAGGCAAATTGCCGGTGCCGGAGAGTTCGAAACTGACCGCTACCGCGTCATGTGCTTTGACGTCGCGCGGCTCGACGCTCGAGGTGAGCCGGAACTGCCCGACATCACCGAGGCGATAACCGGAAGGTCTGCCGGCGATCGGTGGCTCGACGACGACGATGTTCAAGAGTTGACTCTGCCGCGCTGCGTTTTTGTAACCGGCTTGCCCAGCCGGATCGACGCCTCGAAACGTCGCACGCATCGGGCCAATTTGAAGGTGACCCGCATGGAGTGGAAATAGCGCTCGCTCGCGAAGCTTCTGAGCGTACCAGACATCTTCACCAATGCGCATCGGAAGCTCGCGCGACGCGCCGTCTTCCATCAGGTCGTAGGAGAGAAATTCGCTGAACGAGGGTTCGTTGACGCCGCTCAATTCGAATGGCCCCGGGTGGCCGTAGGCAAAGATCGAGAAGGTGACTTGCTGACCAATCACGACGCGCTTGGGCGTGATTCTCGCGTCGAGAAAGGCGACCGGATCGCGGGGCTGCGCGATGTCGAATTCATGCGGCCAGCTGCTGAGTTGCTGCTGGTCGAGCGCATCAGGAGCAAAGCGCTGAAGGCCGCGCATTGGAGGCAACATCGGGCTGCTGAACGGATCGAAATCTCCGAATGGGTCGAAGGGATCGAACGGAAGGCGCCTGGCGTTTCGATTGCCCTGGGGTTGCAGTTTGCCGGCGGCCACCACCTCAACGATGAGCGGCTTATCGAGTATCGAATGCCCCGCGGAGATGACACTCGCGGGTCCAATTCTAAATCGACCGACCGTGTTCGACATCAATAGCCAGGTGGCGCTGACGCCTTGACGTTGCTCGAAGCGACCGTTGACCGTAGTGACTTGGTATTGCGTCGAAACACTCGGCCCCTGAACTACGAAATTCTGCGGTACGCTCAGTTTCGGTTGTGAAGGGGTTTCGTCGCCGGAAGCTGCCGTGGCAGTCAACTGCACGTTGAAGCGTTGCCCGACTTCGACCTTTGCGGGCGCCTGCGTTTGCATACTCACTTCGGCCTGGGCCAGCCGAGCTGCTAGCCCGACGCTTAGAGCAATGAGGACTGCCCCGCCGCGATTCACTTATCCTCCATCCTCATTGCGCCCCGGCGATGGTGCGCCTGCTCCTTGGCTGCGTGCTCCGTTAGGCTCGGGGTCTGCTCGAGCTCGTCTAGGATCCGATCATCTTGGTTTTGTGCGTCACGTGAAGGTTGGGGTGCGTCCTTTGGGGGTGGCGGCGGCGCGCCCGCGTCACCTTGCGATTGCTTGTCGTTGCCCGCATCCGGCTGAGGTTTGCTGGTATCCGGTTTGTCTTTGTTCTTATTCGAGTCGCCGCTGTCGGGTTTGTTGCCGCCGTCTGGCTGTTGCGAATTCTTTCCCGCGTCACCCGCTCCGCCGTCGCCGGGGTTCGGTTTGCCGCCATCCTGACCGGCGTCAGGCGGCTCACGCTCAGAGCGATCGAGTGCAATCGCGCGATTCCAGGCGGCATCGCGCCCGATTCCGTCGCCCTTGTCACCCGCAATGCCGGGAATCAAACGCAGCGCCTGGTCGTAACTCTTGACGGCCTTTTTGTACTCTTCTCGCAAGAAGTACAGGTTGCCGGCGAGGTAATTGGCCCGGGCTTTGAATTCGGTCGTCGCGGTTGGCAAATCCGTAAGTGCCAGTACGACGCGCAGCGCGCAGTCAATTTGTTCGCCGCGCTGGGCTAACTGCTGTTGCAATGCCGGATCGGGGCGCTGAGCATTGACCGGTGCGCTCGGATCGCCAAAGCGCCCTCCGAATTGCTCCGCCACGCGAAACAGAGCCAGACCGAGATCGAATGCAGCGTTGTTTCGGTTCTGAATCGAGTCCGGCGTGCCGATGTTGCCACCGGTACATTTGCCCGTAGAAAGGTAGCGCTCGAGTAGGTCTACTCCCGCACCCGAATCGCCTGCGTCCATTGCGGATAGGGCCTGATCGACGGTTGGTGCGTGTCGAGTGAACGGATCCTTGAGCCCGCCTTGACAACTAATGAGCACCATCAAAATAAACGGCAGCGAGACGCCAAGCACGACTGCCACCGAGGCTGAGCGTCGAAGCACGACGGGACGGGGCAGTGCCGTTTCGCCCTCCGGAGCGAGCGCGGCCTTCTTCTGCCTACGGGCCTCTCCCACGAAAACCTCCGCGATCAAGAGCAAGATAGCGAGCAACAAGGGATACGCGTACACGTCCGCGTACACCGTTTCGACCTTCTCGGACAGTTCGCCACTCATCCAGCGCGCCAGTTCATGCGCCATCTTGTCGATGCCCGTTGACCCGCTCGAACTTCGGACGACGAAGCCGCCGCCCGACTTGGCAGTTTCTGCTAGCTGAGCCTCGCCCTCAGCCGATAACGAAGTCGTTAGCGGGTTGCCCTGCGAGTCTTTCCGCCAGCCGCGCAGCTTTCCCATGTCATCGACTTCGGGAATTGGTTCCGGAGTGCGGCCGCCAATCTGGACCACATCGACGGTAACGCCGTCTTGATGGGCAGCCTGAGCCATCGCGGTGGGATCGCCCTCGAGATCCTCGCCGTCGGTAACCAGGACCAGGACCTTTGCATGCTTTTGCGAGGATGGATCTCGAAGGAACAGTTCATGACCAGCAGCTATCGCTCGCGATAGCGACGTCCCTCCGACAGGCATGTCGTTGGGGGTCAATTGTCGGAAAAACTGCGCGATTGCAGCGCCGTCGGTGGTCAGTGGAAACGTCATGGGCTCGCCGGCAAATGCAACTGCGCCGAAGCGTGCGCCGTGCAATTCGGCAATCAAGCGCGAGACTTCACTTTTGGCACGCAGTGTGCGCGACGGCGACACATCCTTGGCATACATGCTCTTGGAGTAATCCAGAGCGACGACGACATCGAGATTCGTTGCGGGTATCAGCCGCGTTCCGCGCCCATACTGCGGGCGAGCCATCGCGACGAATGCACAGGCCACCGCAATGACCGTCAGAAGGCCCTGAATGACTCGGCGCGTGCTAGCCCGGGCGGTTACGAGCTCGAGAACTCTCGGCTCGTCCCCAAAGCGACGAATCGAGCGCAGCAGGAGCCAGCCGCCTGCGACTAGCAGCATCGCGACTGCCACGGCCAGCAGCGTCCCGAGCAGCCAAAATGGATCGGCAAACCTCACGGGAACCTCCGCAAGGACCAGGCGCGAAGTAGGACTTCGAGTGTCAGAAGCAGCACCCCCGGAAGTAATATGACAGGGAACAATTCTTCATAGCGAGCCACGCTGGCTTCGAATCGACTCTTTTCGAGCTTGTTGAGCACGTCGTGAAAGCTCGCTTGGAGAGCTTTGACATCCGTTGCTACGTACGCACTACCGCCCGTCTTTTTCGCGAGTTTCTGCAGTAGTTCGGGGTTGACCGGAAACTCCAGGTTGTGCGTGAACATCGGGTGCCGAAGCAAGTCAAAGCCGGTAAATACCGAGGCCTTGGCCCCGTCCCCAATCTGAATCGTGAATATCTTAGCGGAGACTTTGTTGGCCAGCTCGGCTGAGTATTCCGGAGCGATGCGACCAGCGTTGCTATCGCCGTCGGTTAGGAGAATAATCGCCTTGCTCTTGGCAACGCTGCGTCGCAGGCGCGCCGCAGCCGTACCCACCGCGTCACCAATCGCCGTGCCATTGCCGTCAATGACTTTGAGGTCCATCTTCGAGACGAGCAGGTCCAACAATTGATAGTCGAGCGTCGGCGGGGAAAGTACGAAAGCCTCCTTGCCGAATACGATGACGCCGATGCGATCCGTCTTTCGACGAGATATGAAATCGCGAATCACCGCCTTGGCTCCATCCAGCCTCGTCGGCGGAATATCCGGCATCAGACGATTCATTAGGGGGATCAGATCTTGAGGCACATTTTCCATTACTGCCTGCATCGACCCTGACAGGTCGAGAACCACCATCAGATCAATCCCAGTTTCATCCAGGTTTTCTGGACGCAATGTATTGATAGGGCGTGCCAGGGCGATCACGAAAAACCCGAGGGCCACGGCCCGCAATACTCCCGGAACGTCGCGCAATCGGACGCGCCAACCAGCAGGTCCGCTTTTTAGGGCCGACACCGTCCCGACCAATAGTCGCGGCGTACGACGATCTTCTCCGAGGGTGCCACGCCAAAGCACGAACGGCACGACGGCGAGCAGAAGCAGCCACCAGCGTTGCGTCCAGCGCGCCGCCAGCAACTCCGAACCGCGCATAAGCCAAGGAATCAACAACCCAATGGCCACCGCGAGGAGAAGGGTTACCGCGAGAATGAGCCAACGGCGCCATTGCGTTGTGCGATTCATGACGCTGGCGCTCCTTTCTCCCGATCGATTGGCTCGTTTTGGACTTCGGGCAGGGGTAACGTAGCGGTGACTATGGTTTCAGCCTCGGCGATCGCTGTTAGGCACTCCGGTTCAGTGGGAGTCAGGCGGGCAAACTTGACCAGGTCGGCCTGCGTCAAAAACTGATCAATCGAATGGAATATCGACTGGCTTATGGCTTGGCGTTTGAGCTCCGTAATGGCTTCACGTGTCGTGCATTCAAGGCCGTCGTAACCGAACCTTCCGCCCAGGTATCTTCGGACCGTGTCAGATACCTGAGCGTAGAAATCCGCGTAGCGCTGAGCGCGCAATAGCTCGAACCCCTTCAACCTCGAGAGTTCCTCGAATGCCAATTCCCAGGGTGGGCGTGGGGAAGCGGCGGCGGCAAACGCTTCGGGCGTTTGAGCCAAAGCCAAACCAGACCCGCTAGCAATGCGCCTGCAATCAGGCCGATACCGCCGATCTTTACCGCTTGCTTCAGACTCGTCCATTCCTCGAGTTGCCGGCGAAACGAAGGGTTCGAGTGGGGACGGGCTTCGGGCGTATTGACGGTGGGAGATTCGACTTTGACCAGATGCGGCTGCGTGCAAAGGGTCATCGTCTCGCCGTTGGCGCGACGAATCGCCACCGGGATGGGTGGCAATGTGAGGGATTTTTGCTTCGTATCGCTCGGCAGTGCCACAAATGGCATTCTCAATTTCGAGGTTACGCGATCCCCTTTGACATCTGTCGTAAGACTCGCGATGACGCCACCGCGCGGGTCAGGGATTATGAAACCCGACTGTTCGAGCGCCTTGACTTCGTCGGACTGCGTAAAGTGATTCGAATTGACCAACACGGTTTCTGCGCGGCCATGTTCAGCCGTAAATTCCAGGTATTCGGCGTATCCCGCCCGTATTTTATCTGGAAACGACTCTTCGAATTTCGGGGCGCGCTTTTCCGTCGGGGATTTGCTCGATGCACGTTGCACTTTGCAGCGCGCCCGTCGCTGAACTGCTGACTGGCGGTGCAGCGGCTCCTGTCGTTACAGCCGCCTGCGCGAGACCGGGCACCAATGACAATGCCCCGACGGCGGTCACTTGCGCCCAGTGTTTCGGGCTCGAACCGGGCTGCGACGCTCGCCGTCCGATCATCGGTGAATTCTCCGCGCGCGACGCGCGAACAGGTCGCGAAGTGGCTCCACGTAAGTCCGATCGGTGCGCATGATACAGTGGTCCAACCCCAACTTGCGAAATGTGGCAATCGCATGCGTGTGGTGTCGCCGCATGGTGGCCGCGTAATGACGTCGTACAGCGGGGCTCGATGTGTCGACAATCACCGACTCGCCGGACTCCAAGTCTTCGAACGTCGCGAGCCCGACGTCAACGAGCTCTTCGTCGCGCGGATCGACGAGCATCAACGGAATCACATCGTGACGCGCGGAGGCCAAAGCCAGAGCTCGCTCCCAGCCAGCATCGAAGAAGTCACTGATCAGAAATGCAACGCTTCGACGACGGGCAACGCGGGTTAGTGTTTGCAGCGCAATCGCCAGATTAGTCCCGTGATGCTGCGGCTGCGCGCCGAGTATCTCCCTTACCACGCGCATTACGTGCTTTTGACCCTTCTTGGGGGGTACGATCTTCTCAATCTGGTCCGTGTTTAGAATTAGTCCGACGCGGTCATTATTCTTGATGGCGCTAAATGCGCAAAGTGCGGCAACTTCTGCGGCAAGCCGCGCCTTTTTGGCGACTCGCGTTCCAAATTGCTGGCTGCGCGAAAGATCGACGAGCAGCATGACCGTCATCTCGCGTTCTTCGACGAAGATCTTGACGTATGTCTCGCGCATCCGAGCGCTGACATTCCAGTCGATGCTGCGTACGTCGTCGCCCGGTTGATACTGACGAACCTCTTGAAATGCCAGGCCTTGGCCCTTGAATACGGACCCGTAACTGCCAACCAATTTCTCGGTGGCAAGATGCCGAGTCGTAATCTCGATGCGCCGCAAAGCGGCCAATAACTCGCGAGGAATCACGGCGTTTTGCCTTAGGGAACTTCAACGGCTTCGAAAACCCGCCTCACCACATCTTCAGCGGTTACCTCTTCGGCTTCTGCCTCGTAGGACAATACCAAACGGTGACGCAGCACATCGGGGCCAATCGCCTTTACGTCTTCGGGAGTGACGTAGCCACGATGGCGCAAAAAGGCGTGTGCACGAGCGGCCAGATTGAGCGCGATGCTCGCGCGCGGGCTCGCTCCATATTCAATCAGGGGCCCGAGCTCTGCCAGGCCTTTTTGTTTGGGCTCCCGCGTGGCAAAAACTACATCCACGATATAGTTCTTGACCCTCTCATCGACGTAAACGTCCCGCACCACTTGCCTTGCGTGAAGCAATTGCTCGGGCGTCACGCGCGCGCTCGCATGCGCGACGACGTGACCCGTCATTCGATCCATGACGGCGCGTTCCTCTTCGCGCGTAGGGTAACCGACCCGAATCATCAGCATGAAGCGATCGACCTGTGCTTCGGGTAGCGGATAGGTCCCCTCTTGTTCGATGGGGTTCTGCGTCGCCATTACGACGAATGGATCGGGTAGTGGATAAGACTTGTCGCCGATCGTGACTTGACGTTCTTGCATCGCTTCGAGTAGTGCGCTTTGCACTTTGGCCGGCGCGCGGTTGATTTCGTCGGCGAGCACGAAGTTCGCGAAGACCGGCCCCAGCTTGCTGCTGAACTCACCGGTACGTTGGTCGTAGATGACGGTGCCTATCAAGTCGGCGGGCAGCAAGTCGGGTGTGAATTGAATTCGGGAAAACTTCGCCGAAATCGCCTCGCAAAGTGTTCTAACGGTCAGTGTTTTCGCTAGGCCTGGCACGCCCTCGAGTAGGACATGGCCGCCAGCGAGCAAACCGACGAGAACCCGTTCGATCATGCCGCTTTGGCCCACGATGACCTTGCCGATTTCGGCAAGAAGGTCGTCCACGAAAGCACTCTCGCGGGCTACAATTTCATTGAGGGTCCGAACATCCTGCATACCTATGCTCCTCGACTTTGGGTCGCGGCTATAGCGCGCCTGCGGCTGCTCCGACAATCGAGCGGGCGATTCTATTCCTCTAAGCCCCCAACAACTCGCCCTAGTGCCGCGATTTCACTGAAGTAATGGGTCCTTCGGACCCGGCCACTACGCGGCCACCCTTGGGCTTTGGTTCTTCAACCACTCCTCGGCGTCGCGCCCAAACCCAAATTCGCTTCGCGAATTTCTAGTACATCAATTCAATTGATGTACTAGTCCGACTTCCAGGGCCGTTACGCCCAAGAGCCACAAAAATCCCCCAGCGAGGCCTTTTATCGAACGGCGAGTTCGAAAAAAGTGCACCGGCAGAGCAAATGGGCCCGAAGGCTACGACCGCGCACCAAAAGCTGGCTGGCGGCCAAGCGAATTTAAGGCGATCTTCGCCCAGGCGGCCTTCGTCGCGCCTGACT
The DNA here is from genome assembly GCA_963819085.1 of uncultured delta proteobacterium. Taxonomy (GTDB): domain Bacteria; phylum Myxococcota_A; class Polyangia; order Polyangiales; family Polyangiaceae; genus FEN-1139. Next base: position 17,643 of record CAWFUX010000026.1, on the reverse strand, counting down.
ATCCAGGCCGGCAGGACGATTCCCAGAGCAAGCTGCAAAAATAAGGAGAATACTTCACGCAAGCGGTTTTCGATGCCTCTAATTCAAGAGAACTCAGATGATGGCACAGGAAGATCGGAAGGTCGGAAGTTTTGCCAAATGGCACGGACGACGCCTAATTACCCCAAGTCCTTCCGCCCTTCCGTCCTTCCTATGAGATCCCTCAGGAGAACCCCGGGACACCCCCGAGTGGCGTTTCAGGATGAACCCACGTGGAAAATATCGCGAAAAATCCGCTCCGCCTCGGCGGTCGGCTCCGCCGTGGGCCGCGAGAGATCCGGGCGACCCTTGGTAAGTTCGCAATGTGCCGACTCCTTAAAACGAGTAATCGCGGCATCGATGTCAGTCGTGGTGCTCACAGCGCGTCCAAGGGAGTCCAACAATTCACCGATTGGAGGGCAATCGGCTGAAGCGATGGGCCATACGAACTTGGGCGGGTTGGGACAACAACCGCTCCGCAACGTGGCCAGGGCTGCCAGTTCGAACCAACCGAGTTCGTTCCAACCTTTGGGAGCTCCAGCGCCGCCTCCGGGTGACGGTGCGAATGACGACCGCAGAGTCTTCATGGCTAGTCGCAGGTCCGTAGCAGGACAGAAGTTAGTCAGGCTCGCCTGCTTGGTGAGAGAGCCTTCGGGCAGAAAACCTGCAACGCAAGTGGTCACGGAGTCAGACCCCACTTTGAGCTCTTTGCCCGTAACCGGTATCTCAGCCAGATCTATTGCCGCTCCTTCCGCTTGCCCCTCGTTCTTCTGAGCCGCTGGAATCTCGCGTTCAACTACGACTCGCTTGGGCTTTCGCAGAGTGCGAAACGTCCAGGCCGCTCCCAATCCAAAAACCACTGCCAATACCGCCAGCAGCAGGTAACGTCTGATTGACGCTGCCCCCATGGGAGCGAGCGATATGCGCCTGCCCGAAAGCCCCGCTGCCGATGACGCAAAGCCGCCAGAGGGATGTAGACTTGCCGGAAGTGGGGGAGGCTTGTGAGACGCCGTCGAATGGGGTCCGGGCTCTTCGCCCACGTGTTCGACGAACCAACGCGCGAGCTCCCGCCTCAGGGGCTGCAATGAGTCGGCGCGCGCCGCCTTATCTCGATTCAGGGCATGTGCAACCGCTTCGCGCAGCAGCGAGTTGTCTATTCCCAATCCGGTTAGCTCGTCAGCCGAGCCAATTCCCATGCTCGGAGGAGTAGCCCCGGTGAGCATGTGAAATAGCAGGGCGCCAGTCGCCCATGTGTCGGTGAGCACACTGGGAGGCTCCGTAACCGAATAGTCCGGAGGCCAATACTCTCTGGGGCCGGGTGCTCCGAAAAGTACGAGAGGCTCAATCCCCGACTCGGGCGTCAAGAGGACCGTGTCAGGATGCAACCTTCCATGGGCGCCACCGGCATCATGCAAAGTGGCAAGCGCATCGGCAACTCGAAGGGCTGTTCGCACGGCATCCACCGGATGCTTCTTGCCAATCGAACGCAACCGTTCGGATAGCAGCTCGCCGCTGGGAGCCGTCACCACCACCCAGAAGTGATCAGCGTCGATGTCAATAATTTCAACCAACTTCGCCAGATGCGCATGGGTGACTCCGCCCCAAGGCCTAACCATCTCGGCTTCTTTGGCATCGACACCGGTAACCGTTACCGAAGCCCCTGATTCGGAATGAACGGCGCGCGCGGAGTCTTTACCTTCCGGCGCCTTGCCGGCGTCAAAACGGAGCTTCTCTGATGTTGTGGTCGATGGTGGCTCGCCTGACGACGTCATTACTGCCCCATTACCGTGAGGCTCTCACCTTCCCGCGGTGACGTCCAGTGTTCCCTTCGGATTGTCGAGAGCTCGAGTCCGGCCAGCCATTCTGTCGGAGGGCAACTGCGCATGGCGGTGTTCCTTCAGGGCGTCTAACATCGCCTCGTGCCCCCACCCGAAGCCGCCGATGCCGGGAATGTGCCCAGCTGGTTTTTGCAAGTATCGACCATCGCAAGCAAAGATCTTCGAATCGAGGTGCGCTCGGGAGAAGTCGTCGTCACGAGCTCCTTCTTTGCGCTCTTGGTTGTCGTTGTGGCATCCCTGTCGTTTCACGGCGGCCCTGTAACTCGCTCATCAGTTGCTGCCGGTACGCTTTGGCTATCTGTTGCCTTCGCAACCGTGCTCGCGCTGTCGCGGAGCTGGCAACGCGAACGAGAGGAATCAGCCTATGTTGGCCTACTTGCGGCACCGCTGGCGCGAAGCGCGCTTTTCGTTGGAAAACTCCTCAGTTTATTGCTTTTTTTGGCGGTTGTCGAATGCGCCGTCGTACCGCTGGTCGCAATCTTGTTCGCTATCGATCTGACGACATCGGGACTTGGGCTTCTCGCGATAATTCTCTGCGCGACGCCTGGGATCGGCGCGGTAGGAACTTTGTTCGGATCGATGACCGTGCGCACTAGGGCCCGTGATCTCATCTTGGCAATCGTGCTCTTCCCACTGCTTGCCCCGACATTGTTAGCGGCAGTCGTAGCTTCGCGGGAGTTATTCGGGGGGGCACCGCTCTCCGAACTGGGCGACTATCTTAGCCTGATGGGCCTGTTCGACGTTGTATTTCTCACCGGCGGAATATCCATGTTTGGTTTGCTCATCGACGAATAAAGGCGTTGGTTAAGGTATGAAGGTTGCGGTACTCGGCGGCAGCTTCGACCCTCCTCATGCGGCACACGTACTGATGGCTGCATACCTGGGAACCATTGCGCCATTCGACCACGTGTTAGTGGTGCCCGTGTTCGAGCATGCCTTCGAGAAGAACCTGACCCCTTTTGAACACCGCTTGCGCATGTGCCACCTCGCGTTCGAGAAGCTGCCTTTCGTCGAGGTCACGCCGATCGAGGCCACGCTAAAACGGCCGAACTACACGTTACATACTCTTCAAGCGATCAAGCGGGCTCACCCCAGCTGGCAGCTGCGTTTGGCCATGGGCGCTGATGTTCTTGCCGAAAGTCGTCAATGGCATGCCTTCGATGAGGTCATGGCCTTGGCTCCGCCATTTGTTTTTGAACGGCACGGAACACCGAGTGACGGCAAGAAAACGCCCCTATTGCCCCAAGTTTCTTCGACCGCTCTCCGAGGTCACCTGCGAGAACGGTACGCATCCGCCGCGAGCCCAGTGCTCGACGAACTGTTGCCGCAAAGCGTGCGCCTGTACATCGAAGATTTCAAACTTTACCTTTAGCGTTCAAGTGGCAAAAATCTCGACCCATTTTGATAGAAACAACCGGCGCGGAGGGCCTGTTCAATCCCCCTGCGCGCCCACCCAAGCAGCTGCGCCAACACAGCAAACGCGATTGGCATAGGGCCAGGCCAAGGCAAGTACACGGATATGATGCCCGGCATTGTTGGTGAGTAAAAATTTGCGGGCCTCGGCGCAACGTTCGATGTCATTGTGGGCGGTTCACCGATACCAGGTTTGGTGCTAGGCGGTGCAATTGCGGAATTCAACGCGCTGCACCTAGCTCATCAATTCGATCGAATTGATGAACTGAGCCCCAAAAGTGCATCACTTCAGTAGTGTCGCGGCACTAGTGTAATCCGGCGGTGATCCACCCTGGGCTGTAGCGCGCTGCAGCGGCCACCAGTGCTATTGCGGCGGCACAGGCAAGACTCACTTTGTCGCGCAACGCGAATTTTACGGGGTCATCGCGCATCAAACCTCGACCCGCGAGCAGCCAGATCCGTCCCAGCCAATAGAGAAGGATCGGCAATACCAGCCACAATATGGCGGGTTCCCGATAGTTCACGCGCACCTTGGCGCTATCCACGTAAAGCATGAATACAAGCGCCGCGATGCAGCCGCTTGCCGTCCCCATACTGGACACAATTTCGAGATCCGTTCGAAAGTAGCCTCGATTCTTGACCTGACTTTCGCCCTTCAAGGCGCGAAGTTCTACGTACCGCTTGGCAAAGGCGAGACTCGTGAACAGAAACATCGAGAAGCCTAACAACCAGGTGCTGACTTTCACGCCGCTAGCGATGCCACCCGAGAGAACCCGGTGCGTATAGAGGCCAGCCAACACCAGGACGTCAAGCATCAGTAGCCGCTTTAGAAACAAGGAATAGCAGAGCGTTCCGATGAAGTAGAGCCCCAACATAATCAAGAATGCTTGCGGCAGATACAGCAACGAAAGACCGAAACTCAGCCCCATCAAAATCAAGAATAGCGGAGGGCCCACAACCACCGGGAGTGCTCCCGAGGCAAAGGGTCGGTTGAACTTGCTAGAGTGTTGCCGATCCGCTTCAATGTCCAGTAGGTCATTGAACACGTAACCTGCAGAGGCGCACAACGAAAACGCAATTACCGCGAGCATGGCCCTCACAATGCCTTGTGCGCTAGGTACCGTTGGCGCAAGCATAACGGGCAACAGCAGCAAGGCATTCTTCGCCCATTGATGCGGGCGAAGTTGCTTGACCAGCGCTCTCACGATACTGGGACGTCGTGAAAGTATCGTTACGTGGTCGAGCCGACTGGAACTTGCTGTGGTCCTTGAAGTCGCGCCCACCAGGTAGCCCACCTTTGCCGCTTCAATGACAGAGGTATCTGCATTCGCCCCACCGACATAGTCGAAGCCCTTTTCGCCGTAGGCTGAAACCAGGACATCTCGCATGCCCATTGACTCCACCGAGCGAGTAGTGCTGCCGAGGCGGATTTCGTCGAACAGACCCAAATGTTCCGCAACACGTTGTGCTCTCGCTTGGGTTGCGGTCGTTGCCAGGACGACTTTGCGACCTATTTGATGACACTCACGCAGCGCGGCCAATAGGTCGCGTCGGTAGGGAAGACTCTTCGGATCAAATAGTTCTTCAGCCAAAACAGCGCGCTCGAAATGGAGGCGCCCGCGCAGTAACCACGAGACGACCGTCGCCAAGGCCCAAGGCCTGCGCTGGAGCAACATGCCCGCGCATTCCCAAAGACTATCAGTAGCAATCAAAGTGTAATCCAGGTCCACGCATAGACACCGCGCCACGGCTGCCGAATCGCAGAATGCGGTTTCAAGTTTGCTGGCTCGGGTGGCTTCACTGCTGCTCATGGCGCAACTCTCTTAAGGGGAGGACGAACGAAGTCTGCGTAAGAACATCTATTGTCTTGGCTTTCGAAACACCATGTAGCGACTCGATAGGTAGTTGAACACCATGCCAAAACCGACGCCTATGACGGCGGCCAACTGGATCGGCATTGTCGGCACACTACGATGAATCATGAGCGTAGTAACATAGTTCACCACCGCCCCCAGTGCCGATGCGGCAGAAAAACCGGCAAGTTGCGGCCAAAATGACCGATGGCGTGAGTAGCCAAAGGTAAAGCGGCGATTGAGGAGAAAATTGGTAAACAAGCTGACGACAATGCCTCCTGCAATCGCCAACGTAGACGGCACGCCGAGTACCGTCATGAATGTGAGCACACCAAGATTGACGCCAGTGCCGACTGCACCAACGAAGCCAAATTGAAGGATGTATGACCAATTGGGGTACTTGAATACGAACAGCCGCCGCAGATGTTTGATGTAGCGTAACTGTTCTCGCAGGGTAAGCTTGCTCTCGCCCGCAGCGCGATTGGCAAAGTGAATCGGGACTTCTTCCACTCGCTCACACCCACACTTCACGAGCAACTCCAGCCCAATCTTGTAACCGACAGGGTTCAAGTCCGTAGCCAGATTGAACCGCTCCCGGGTGAGGGCAATGAATCCCGACATCGGGTCCTTCACCGACGTAAACGGGCGCGCCAACCAGGTTGCAACCGAGCTATTCAGCTGTCGAAACAACCCCCAATCCGCTTCCGTGCTGCCGCCGGGAACATAACGCGAACCGATGACGAAATCGGCTCCCTCTGCCAGCTTTGCCAACATTGCAGGAATTATCTCGGGTGGGTGACTTAAATCCGCGTCAATGCATACGAGATACTTACCGCGCGCCAAGCGAAAACCATCTACAACGGCAGGACTTAGTCCGCGCTTGCCGTCACGCACGAAAAGTCGAACCTCTTCCGCTCCGTATTGCTGTACGAATTCCAAGGATCCGTCGTTGCTTCGATCATCCATTATCAGTACTTCCGCTGGCATTCCCAGTTGGCGAATGGTCGAAAGTAGACGTGGCAATAGATGCGGAAGGCTCTCCACTTCGCGGTAGGTCGGTACGACTATAGACAACTCAATGTTGACTAGTGAATTCATGCTACTGCTCAAGTTAGGCACATCGGGGCGGCCCACGAATCGACGCGAGCCTAGCTCGCGCTGCCGACAAGTTCCACCTCGGCTCGTTTTGGCGACCTTAAGGCATGAAACCGGTTAGTCTTGAGTCAAGTTTTCGGAATGCGGTTGCCGTCAGGCCGGGCCGCAGGCGAATCGGGGCGATTTGCTTCGTGCGCTTGCACAGCCACTCCCAATGTCGGTGCCGCAAGTGCCACGCGGGTGCCAACCGCCGCGATGAAACGTAAAAACAGGTCGAATAGTGACGTACGATTCGGTCTATTCGACGACGATCTGATCTCCGCTGCGCAATCTAAACGTTGCCGCTCGACCTACGCCTCGAATGATGTCCTCGTAAAGGAATCGAATTCGAAAAGTGCCATTGGATTCCGAACGCAAAACGAAAATTCGCGATTCTGTGGCAAACTCGGTTAACCCGCCAGCGTTTGCCAGTGCCGGAAGAATCCCGGTTTCCCCGGCATCTAGGACAATCGTCCCTGGTCGACGAACTTCCCCGATTGCTACGATGCGAACATGTGATTCCTCGACTACGACGACCACGTTTGGCGTAGTCACGAAGGGTTGCAATCGGGATTCGACTTCCTTCGCGACTACCTCGGGCTTCTTGCCGACCACCGCGATATCCCCAATCAACGGCATGGCAACCACGCCGTCGGATCGCACAGATGTGCGCACCGACAACGGTTCCTGACCAAAGACTTTAATGCTGACCATGTCGCCCGGACCAATTAGTAGCCCGGGAGCTGGCCGAAAAAAGGTCTCGGGAGCGTCATCGATCCACGTAAAGGCGCCGGTGCTGCCACAGCCTGTCCCGAGCACCAGTCCCAAGATCGAAAGCCCTTGAGCAAGAGTTACGGCAATCAGGCGGGGCGACGCAGCCTGGCGACGCGGCTTGCTGTTAAGTTTGGTGGCTAATTGGTACACCCGAGATATCTCCACTTTGGCGAGTCTGCCACTAATAACCCCGAGCTGTCCACCCGTGGCCGTGTCCCCAAAATCATGGGCATTGGGCGGCTGCGCAAGTGGCATGATTTCCGCGAAGCGCAATGGCCGAGGGACCCATCCTGAGCGGAGCCGCGCCGCTAGTAGCCCTTCATTCGGATGAGAATCGAGCCGAGACAACGTTGCGGGCCGAGTTCTTGCACGGCGTTTCGAACGTGTGCCCTCATAGTGCGACCCAGAATTACGCAAAATACCGCCCTATCAGCGTCACGCGCTATTGTGGCGGAGGTGGGATTCGAATCTAGCGAATTCATTCCGATTAGGACGCGCTCGCCACTTTGAACTCGGCGGCGCAGTTCTTCGCGCGCTGCGGCGAGGGCTGGTAAAGCTATCGAACGAAGGTCTGCCACTATGACTGGAGTTCCCCGTTGATGCCAAGCGACGGCAGCTAGAGCATGAACAAGATCAATTGATGAAGCATCTCCAACGGGCATTACCGCCAAAGAACGCCAGGATTGCGACTCAAGGTTCAACCACAGGCGTTGCCAATTTGGATCTTCAGCAAATTTTCCGAGCTGGCCATCGACTTTGGCGAGAGCATTGGTCGGTCTACTATTCATGGTTTCAACAAAACTATCACCCGTTACCTTGACATAGCCGAGCGCTGCGCGGTGTAACAAAGAAACATGCTCCGCCGGCAGGCAACTGCCCGTTTCAACATTCCTAGAAGTCGGCGCGTTTCAAAAAAAGTTGACAACGAGATGCCCCCATTTGCGGATTTCGCTGACAATTTTTGCGTAAAACTCGGTCGCGACGGACTGGCCCGGTGACCGGTGGCTCGGGGCCCCAAAAGCGCGCCCGCGGCTCGCAACTCCTGACCATTATATTCGCTGAAGTGGCCCGAACCGCCAATCCCCGGGCGCTGCGGACTCAACTAATATCGAACCCCCACACTCGGCTCTTTAATGCCGCTGCACAGATATGCCTGTGCGGGGTTCAATGATCCTTAATGGGCGATTCCGACTTTCGCAATGGGCCACTTCCAAAAGGCAAATTGTGAATGTTGCGCGCCAATCAATGTTGGTCTAGCCTCGCTCCCTTCTACAATGTTTGAGTAGGTTTAGGGCCGTCGATTATGAAGATCGCTATTATTGGATCCGGTTATGTAGGGCTAGTTGCAGGCGCTTGTTTTGCCGACACGGGGACACAAGTGGTCTGCGTGGACGTAAATGAAGCAAAACTCGAGTGCCTAAGACGCGGTGAGGTGCCTTTTTTTGAGCCAAATCTAACGGACATGGTCAAGCGGAATTGGCCACGACGTCTTGAGTTCAGTAGCGATCTGGGTAGCTCCATTCATGGGTGCGCAGCCGTCTTCATTGCGGTTGGGACACCGCCGAATGAAGACGGATCTGCCGATCTAAGTCACGTGCTTCAGGCTGCGGCGGATGTTGCTCGGTTGACTACGCATGATCTCGTGGTGGTGCTCAAGAGCACGGTGCCCGTGGGCACCAATGAACGGGTGTGTGCAGTGGTCAAGCAACACTCAAAGTATCGAATTTCAGTGGTGAGTAATCCAGAATTCCTTAAAGAAGGGGACGCCATCAACGATTTCCTCAAGCCGGACCGGGTTGTAGTTGGAACTGACGATGACGCTGCGTTCGAGGTATTGCATCGCCTGTATGCACCGTTCGTGAGACGTCAAAATCGATTTCACCGCATGAGTCCCAAGAGTGCGGAAATTGTCAAATATGCCTCAAACGCGCTATTAGCGACCAAGGTGTCGTTCATCAATGAGATGGCAGGTCTATGCGATGCGGCGGGTGCCGACGTAGAGCACGTTCGATTGGGCATGGGCGCAGATTCGCGCATAGGTTATTCGTTCCTTTTCCCAGGGCTTGGCTTCGGGGGGAGTTGCTTTCCCAAGGACCTTCGCGCCCTAGTGCGCACGGGGCAGGAGCTTGGGGTGCAATGTGGGCTTGCCGAAGCCGCGATTGTTGCGAACGAACGTCCAGTTGCCATCATGTTTCGAAAAATCCAAGATGGGTTGGGGTCGCTGAAAGACAAGGTAGTGGCTATATGGGGTTTATCGTTCAAACCCAATACCGATGACGTGCGAGAGTCGGCGGCTCTGAAGTTGATTCAACTTCTGGTCAATTCCGGGGCACGGATTCAAGCCACCGACCCCGAAGCTATCGAGACGGCAAAGTTGCAACTAGAGCAAATGGGAATAGCCGGCAAAGTAGACCTTATGCGGGACGAATACGACGCCTGCAAAGGAGCCGATGCATTGGTCATCGCGACCGAATGGCCCGAATACAGAAATCCGGACTTCCCGAGGATCAGCGAGGCAATGCGGGGGCGGAACATTTACGATGGTCGAAATGTCCTGCTACGCGCTGCTGCTGCCGAGGCAGGGCTCGCCTGTTTTGCAATTGGCCGGCCCGCATAAAACTAATGGGACCGGTCGAAACATTTCCGCACGTCGGCGTTGGCGGAGCCAATGATGGTCCATGCAAGTTTCGCAGTCGGATGCCACCGCTGGCTAGCGGTGGTCTCGCTAACTCGCTGTGCACCAATGGCCGGCCAGTTGCCAGTTGTGAAAAACGAGGGCGCGTACCTACGGCACGAGGTCGTATACCTACGATAGAGTAATGCAGCTATTGTGCGAACTAAATTTAGTGCGGATAGCTTAGAGTCGTTGGACCCGGCGGAAAACATTCTGTAAAGTTGCACGTTAAGTTTGATGCATCCCGAGTCGGACTCTCACACGACCGCAAATGATGAAGCGGGCAGTTCGAAATCTCGGGAAACTGCATTCGAATTGCGTTGGCGCCTGTTTGCCGCCGAACTCCTTATGAGTTGGATCCCGCCATTCGTCGCCAGTCGTATTCGGACGCACGCATTGAAACTAGCCGGGGTGGAAATCGGAAAGTCGTCCTTTTTTTGGGGGCTACCGACTCTGGTCGGGCACGGCGCCATTGAGAAGCAACTACGAGTTGGCTCGCACTGCGGATTCAACAAAGGCTGCTTTTTCGATCTCGAGGAATCGATAACTATTGGGGACCACGTAGCAGTCGGGCACGATGTTATGTTCTTGACCCGTGGCGTTCCCCCAACCTCTGATCAGCCGCCATTAGCCGCGACAACGAGAGCGCCCATCACGATTGGTAACGGCGTTTGGTTGGGTGCGCGCTCGACAATTCTATCGGGAGTGACGGTCGGCGCGAGTTCGGTAATTGGTGCCGGGGTGACGGTGACACGAGACGTGCCGGAAAATACGCTGTTGACCGGCGCATCCCCAATTTCACTGGCGCGTTGGCGCTAGCAAAGGCGAGTAGGAGTCTCAACATGGACAGAGAAACAGCACTGGAAATTGTAAAGTCATGCTTGAAAGATGCGCTGGAGCAATTTGGAGCTCCAGCCGAAGAAATCACGGAGAATACGACTATTGTTGGGCCCTCCGCGGTGCTTGATTCCATTAGTGCAGTGTCGCTAATCGTTGACATCGAGCAACGATTGGAAATGGATCACAATATTTACGTTACACTAGCAAGCGAAAAGGCCATGTCGCAAAAGAGCAGCCCGTTTCGCACGGCTGGGGTGCTGGCAGATCATATCTGCGAATCGATAAAAGAGGGGCAAGCGGCGTGAGCGAGCAAAAGGTGATGCTGATAACCGGGACGCGAAAGGGTATCGGTCGGTATCTTGCTGAGACCTATTCAGCACGGGGCTATTTGGTCGAGGGTTGCAGCCGCGGCGAGGCAGGCTGGGAAGCCGAGAACTACACTCACCACAAAGTCGATGTTTCGGATGAGCGCCAAGTCAAGTCGATGATAGCCAACGTGGCAAGGCGTCATGGACGCATCGACATCGTGCTGAACAATGCCGCTGTCGCATCAATGAACCATGTCCTGCTTACCCCAGCGAAAGCATCCAACCGGATGCTCGAGGTCAACGTTACCGGTACCATGCTTGTGTGTCGTGACGCAGCCCGTGTCATGATACGTTGACGTTACGGTCGCATTGTGAATTTTACCACGATTGTCGCACCAATCGCGTTGGCTGGTGAGGCCGTCTACGCTGCATCGAAGAGCGCTGTTGTAACATTTACGCGTATATTGGCGTATGAACTTGGACAATGGGGAATTACTTGCAACTCGTTTGGAGCCACGCCAATCATGACAGACATGATTCGCGGTGTTCCGCAGGACAAAATTGACGCCGTGGTCAACAATCTTGCGATCAAGCGTCTTGGAAATTATGAAGACTGCATCAATGTGTGCGATTTCTTCATTAGTCCCGCGAGTGACAATATTACCGGTCAAGTAATTTACTTGGGCGGTGTTACCTAGACCGGTGCGAAGGTGGCCCGACATGACGGCTAGCTGGCTTTTTGAACGGATTGAAGGCTACCGGGAGCAACTGGCGCTCGTGTTTCGCGGAAATCCGTCAAGCTTCACGGAATTGATCGAACGGACTAACTTTTGGAGGCAGGAGCTTGCACGCAATGAGATCAGCGCCGGGAATGTGGTGGTCGTTGACGGCGGTTTCTCTCCGAACGCGATTGGTCTATTGCTCGCGCTCATACTGCGCGGAGCCATAGCCGTCCCGCTAACGCCACTATCACGGGTTCAGCGACCTCAATTTGAAGCTATCACAGAGGCCCAATTCACGTTCGTTTTCGATGAATTCGATCAGTGGGTTTTGACGCGGCATCAACGCGGTATCTCGAATTCATTGACCCAGAAACTGATTGGCATGGGCCACCCGGGCTTGGTCATATTTTCATCTGGCTCCACCGGGGAACCAAAAGCGATATTGCACGATTTCGTTCCGCTACTCGAGAAATTCCGTTGACCTGGGATTAACAAGACTACGCTCTCTTTCCTGTTGTTTGATCATATTGGTGGAATGGACACCCTTTTCAATTCCCTTGCAAACGGCGGGGCTCTAATCACGACGGTTAGTAGAGATGCTAAGGTTGTATGCCGAGCGATTGAGGAGTTTCGAGTACACACACTGCCCACATCACCGACGTTTCTGAATCTGTTACTTATCTCCGAAGCTTGGAAGGATCATGACCTTTCGTCGCTTCAAGTAATTGCCTACGGCACCGAGGCGATGCCGGAATCCACCCTACTGCGACTGAGAGAGGCATTCCCACACGCCAAATTCGTGCAGACATACGGAATGTCTGAATTGGGTGTGTTGCGTACGCGATCGCGTGAAGTCGGATCACTTTGGATGAAGTTTAGTGGCGAGGGCTTCGAGACCAAGATCGTTGACGGAGTTCTTTGGGTGCGAAGTCCGACCGCCATGCTGGGCTACATGAATGCGCCCGACCTTTTCGACGGAGAAGGCTGGCTAAATACCGAAGACGCAGTCGAGGTTGACGGGGAATATGTTCGCATCTTAGGCCGTGTTTCCGATTTGGTCAATGTTGGCGGTCAAAAGGTATATCCAGCCGAAGTCGAGAATGTATTGATGGAGATGGACAACGTGCGGGACGTTGCGGTTTTTGGCGAACGAAGCCCACTGGTAGGCAATCTCCTCGTCGCGAGAGTTAATCTAAAGGAGCCGGAACAGTTTGACGTATTCAAGCGGAGGCTTCGCGCATTCTGTCGAGAGAGGCTGCCCAATTTCAAAATTCCCGCGCGAATCGAGGTGACCGACCAAGAACAATTTGGACACCGGCTAAAGAAGATGCGACGTCTCAACCCAGAAAAAAGTAGGGGTCAGCCATGAATGACGCTAAGGCCCCGTGGAAATACTGGGTCGAAAAGGCCTTCGCGATCTTTAAGGAAGAAGCTGGACAGATCCGCCCCCGTCAACACGTGTTTAGCCTAGCTTCGCGAGCTATCCCTGCTCGAATTGGAAACGAGCTGCGCGCAACGTTGTTTCGCCTTCGTGGCATTGATGTTGGGCCCGGGACGGTGCTTTACGATACGCCGGAACTCAGTGGCGGTGAGGCGCGTGACTTTAGTAATCTTTCGATCGGGTGCAACTGTACAATTGATATTGGGTGCATGTTTGAACTTGGCGACAAGATCGCTATTGGTGACAATGTGATGCTGGGTTATCAAGTTCTGATCATCACCTCTACACATGAACTCGGGACACGTGAACAGAGGGCAGGTCAACTGGTTCGAAATCCGGTAAAAATTGACAATGGGGCGTGGATTGGTTCGCGTTGCGTGATTTTGCCGGGTGTTACCGTCGGTGAGGGAGCAATCGTGGAGCCATGCTCAGTTGTGAATCGCGAGGTTGCGCCCCACACTCGTGTACGTGGAATTCCAGCCCGCCGCGTCGAAGCATAGTTACCGCGCAACGTGGGGTTCAGATCCGGTTCTCGCTCGAGACTTCTGAAGAAAGTCGTTTCTGGAAGGTGATTGACTCTTGGGCCAATGTGACGGCCTGGGCCCACCGACCGCTATTGGGCAAATTGGCAAGTTAGCAGCGACCGTTCAGTGGGCTTGCTGCTAAACTCAGCTAGAGCCCTCTGCTTGTGTTGTGGCAAACTCGCAATGCTGGGAAGTTTGCATCTAAAATGACTGCATAGCGCGTGAGCCAGAAGGTAACCTTGAGTAACGCATCCTCCTTCAATCACAACAATACCGGCAATTTGGGGGAGACGCGCGTTCACGATATCCTCTCGGATCTCGAAAAGTCAGCGCAAGATGCGCGGGTCTGGTTCGAGACGGAATATGGAATGGGCGAAGTCCTATTTCAAAACGGAAAAATGGTGAAGGCTCGACTCGGGGGAGCCCGCGGGCAAACAGCGCTTTTGCGATTACTTGCCGTTAACGACGGGAAGTACGGAATCGAAAGTTGTTCGGTTGCAGCTGGTGTTGCCATTGTCCCCGATGTTCAAAGTCTCGCCGAATTGCACAGTTCACGCAAAGCGGAGTGGAATGAACTGTGTAGCAACGCCCCTCCGCTGAGTAGCGTATTGCGATTGACCGCCAGCGGAGCGGATGTGCGCGATTCTTCTCGAGGCATTCAGCGCGTAATTCTCGTGTTGATAGATGGTCGGCGCACTTTGATGCAAGTTCTCGAAGAGAGCTCATTCGAGCCAGTTGAGACACTAAAGGTTGTCACCAAGGCCATTGATGACGGCCTGGTGCAACAAGCGTTACAGCCAAGCACATTGTTCCCGCTCGCGACCGCGGGAGACGCGTCCGGCATTTTACCTCGCTTTGCTACGCCAGCGCCGATCCCGCGGCTAGATCCGACCTCCTCGGGCTCGGCAGGTGCACCGGCATCCTGGCGCCACGCAACGTTGGTTGGCCTCGGTACTCACCGTTCATCGACCGCTGAATCGGCTCGCGGTCTGGCCCCTTCGCCCATCATTGATCTTGGTCAGATTTCGTCAGCAGGGTCAGCGCACCTGTCGGATAAATCACCCGACGTTTCATCACTCGTTAAGACCGTAATTCATGGTTTCGGGCTGGGACGGCGTGCCAGTTCTGCTCGCGCTCTAGCTGCAGCTACGACAAAATCCATCGAGAGCGATCCCACTGCCGAGGCCAATGTTCCTCGTGGGAATATCGTTTCGCGGGGCAACATCGAAAATGCCCCGCGACCAATAGTAGACGTCTCCGAGCCTCCGGCGCGTGAAGGGGATAGGGGCGAAACTGACGAGCCAGGGCAGCCCTTGGAAGAATCCCCACGGGGCGTGGCCTCGGCGCCGGATGACGGACAGAAGCGATACATCGACAGGTACGAAATACTGCTGCGGATTGGGCGCGGTGGAATGGGTACGGTGTATCTGTGCCGGCTCAGCAGTGCCAATGTTGGCTTTAAGCGACTGTTTGCTTTGAAACTCTTGCGGAGTCACCTAAGCAGCGACACACAGGCGGCCAAGGATTTTTGGAGGAAGCTCGAGTCGCTGGACACCTGCATCACTCAAATGTTGTGGCAGTTTACGACGCCGGATTCCATCGAAAGCAACCGTATTTGGTAATGGACTATGTGGAAGGCTGCAGCTTCAAAGAGCTGATGAGAAGTCTTCCGAGTCGTTCCCCGTATCTGCTTCTGCCGATTGTCATTGATGCTCTGCGGGGGTTGCATGCGGCTCACCGTCTACAAGACGAGACCGGCAACGATCTGAGACTGGTACATTGCGATGTCTCACCAGAAAACATGTTGGTTGGCGTTGATGGGACCTGTCGATTGACTGACTTCGGTGTGGCGCGCAAGGCTGACCGTGCTCTCGGCGCTACTACACGGGGCAAGCCCGGGTACGTATCGCCCGAGCAGATAACGGGTCAGTCGCTCGATCACCGTGCTGACATATTTTCCATGGGCGTCGTTCTCTGGGGTGCGTTGACAGGGAAGCGCCTTTTTACAGGGGAAACAGTCGAGGAAATACTGCAGCAAGTATGTAATAAGGCGGTTCCGCCGCCTAGCGCGCTTGGTGCCCAGTCTACTCCCACGCTCGACGCTATTGTTTTGCGCGCGTTGTCTCGGGATCCCAAGGGTCGTTTTGATTCCGCCGAAGAAATGCTTACGGCGTTGAGTCAAGCCGCAATATCCCAGGACGGCTTGGCGACTTCAAAAGAAATTGCCTCATGGGTGCGCGAGGCGGCTGGTTCCGAGTTGACGCAACGACGTCTGGCGATTCTCGACGCCTCCCGCAGCACTCCAACCATGCCACCGCCTCCCTCTGACTTACCTGAAGACGGCAGGGCCTTGGTCTGGTTGTACTGGACCCAGCCGAAGATGGCGCCAATGGCGCACATCACGATGCCGAAATACATCAGGCCCAAGCCGCTCATGCCTCCCAGACCATCAAATCTGACCTGGGTCAGGTCCGGAATATGAATATCCGCTTCGCTGGCGTAAGCACCAGTCGAGGCCAGAATCGCCACGAACAAAAGAACGGTCCAAAAGTAATACTTATTGTTTTTCATAGATTGAAACGGGTGGAGGTTGTGGAAGAAAGCCGGTTTGCGCCTATACGTTCTTATCTGAAAGCTCGGGGGGCTCTCCGTTAAATATTTCCTCATCAGGCGACTTGGCGAACCGAATCCTGGCTGCCGTACGGATTGTCCACTCGCGTGGTGCATTTCGGATCGTCGCACCACTGGCCGTCCACAATGAAGCGGTAGCGATGGGATCCTGCCGGCAACTCAGCGGTAACACGCCATACCCCGTCCGGCTCTTGCTTCAGGTGGATGGCGTTTTTCTCCCAGTGCGTGAAGCTGCCAACCAGTTTGACGCTGGTCGCACCAGGTGCGGTGATTGAGAAGGTCTGTTGTTTCTTGGTGAGGTGTTTCTTGGCCATAGGTTTTGGATCGTTGGATTTCTAGAACGGGAACTCCGCCGGCCACCTCAGTCGGTGGGGGGGCATATCCGAGGCGGTTGCCGACGAAGTTCCCTGGAAAGTCACGGTGCAGCTTTTACCGAGGGTTGGCAAACTGTTCGATCTTACTGGCGAAGCCTTTGGCTGCTTCGGTGGGTTCCACCTGCCCGTCCATCAGGATCTCGCGCATGGTGAGCTCCTTGCCGTAGTACTTTTTATTTGCCCCGGAGTCGGGCACGAGCCAACCGCTTTGCAGACAAGCGCCGCCGTAAAAGCCCTGCCATTGACCATAGACCAGAACGGAACCCTTTTCGCAAGTGTAATAGGCCTGATCACCCGTGCTCTTGTCCCCGGCCGTGGCCCGCGCTCCCGCCCCTGGACGCATCCCAGCCACCGTGAAAGTGTC
The DNA here is from genome assembly GCA_963819085.1 of uncultured delta proteobacterium. Lineage (GTDB taxonomy): Bacteria > Myxococcota_A > Polyangia > Polyangiales > Polyangiaceae > FEN-1139. Next base: position 735 of record CAWFUX010000026.1, on the reverse strand, counting down.
GAGGCTTCGGTGATACAGACCACCAGTTCAAGCCCGGCATCAACTCCCTCCAGAATCGCGTCGGACGGAAGGCGGCGGCACGGAAATCGCCGAGGCCGTCGGCGGTTTCTTTGGCTGGCTGGGCGACGTATTAAAAATGGAAACTTTGTTTCGAACAGTTGGCCGCCTTTTCCAGGAGTGACCCCGGCGACGACCTGGGCGCCGTAAGCAGGCTGAGTTGAGTGTGCCGCTCGCCGAAGCCGCCCGTAATGCCTTGAACCAGGATCGGGTTTGGGGATGGATGAGAATTGCCATTAGAGTGGTTTCCTTTTTCTTTTATCGCCTCGAGCAACTTGACCGCGGCGCGATCGCGCCGGCGGCCCATAGCCTGCTTTGCAACGATCAGGCATCCAGGTCGGCATCCGGAACCGGCCGTAGGACGTCTCGTGGGTAATGGAGCGGCGAAGGACCTCCCCGTAATCGCCAAGACCCTTAACTTCACTCAGGCAGTCCACCGCGCCTAGATCCGTCCGCAGATACAGATTCTTCAGGCGTGAGGCCAACTCGTCAGTAAGCTCGAACGGCAGACGTCGGGGAGTCATGCGGTGATAGGGATGCAGATCCTTCAAGGAATCCTGGAGCCTCCGCAGATTGGAAACAGAAAAGGGGCAGCAGATGTCGAGATCCAAAGTGACCAAGGACACTCCGTGCAAAACCCCGCAGACGCCGCCGACGATGACAAACTCAACGCCATAC
>CAWFUX010000025.1:0-276898 GCA_963819085.1 uncultured delta proteobacterium | reverse complement strand
AACCCATCTACGAGCAGCGTATAGAAGGCGTGGGGCGTTCGTGGCAAACCGTGCGGTGGAGGCTCACTTTGCCAAAGTCGCTGGTGCATGTTGCACCGATAGTGCCCAAGAAACACCGTGCTCGTTGGTCAGCAGAGGAAGCACGACGCGTAATTGGTGAGCAAGTGTCGTCGGGCTTGTCAGTAAGCAAGTTCGCAGAGCGCGAGGGTCTTGAAGTGGAGCGCCTGTATAGGTGGAAACGCATTTTGACCGCGAGGGCGGAGACAACGCCGGCATTTGTAGGTTCGGACCGCCGATATTGCTAGGCATGATCGCTCAATTGAGATCACGCTTTGTTCGGGACATCGATTGTTCTTCGCCGATTCGGTTGACCCGTCGGTATTAGGTCGGCTATTGCAGTTGCTCGAGTAGGGGCCGGTAGTGCTGGGCCTTCCCCCGAGCGTGCGCGTGTTTGTGGGCACGCAACCCGTGGACGGGCGCAAAGGCGCCGATAGTCTGATCGCGCTGGTGCGCAACGCGTTTTGCCAAGATCCATATCTGGGGTACCTGTACGTGTTTTTCTCGATACGGCGCGACCGGGTACGCATCGTTTACTGGGATCGCAGTGGTTTTGCGATGTGGTCAAAACGTTTGGAATGCGGAAGATTTTCATGCACGGTTTTCCGAAGATGCCTCGCTGCAAGCGCAGGCGATTGAAGCGGCCGAATTGAGCCTCATCCTCGAAGGGATCGATCTGCGAGGTGCTCGACGGCGTCCACGCTGGGAGCCGCATCGCGCGGAATAGTCCGAGTCGTGTCGTTTTTTTGAAAAATCGTCAGGCGGCCCGGAATTAATCGGAGAAGTGGCACGTCTACAATTTGAATGGCCACGTTGCAACCGATCACCTCAGCCCATGTTCCTGACCTGGAACAGGTGCGTGCTTGGCTGCAAAAGATGATCACATCAATGAGGTTTGTCGAGTTGATCGCAGCCATCATCGGGCTTATCGTGCGGATGCGCGACATCAACACCGAGCTCAATAAGCGCCTAGCGCATCTGACCCGAAAGCGTCCACGCTCCGAGACGCTCAAGCGAGTCGAGCGACAGTTGTCGCTGCCATTTACGCAACCGGTGCAAGCACCCGAGAAGAGGTCGCCGGATAGCGCGACGGACAAGCCCAAAGTTAGTCGCAAAGGTCAGCATCCTGGACGCCGTGCACTGCCGGTACATCTTGAGCGCATCACGGTTGACAATCCGGTGCCGGCCCCGATGCGCGTGTGCCCTCGATGCGGCGCCGAGATGACGACCGTCGGGCATTCGGTGTGCGAGATACTGGACGTGATTCCGGCTCGCGTCGTCGTCATCCAGCGCCGTGACGAGCGTGTGGCCTGCCCGCACGACAACGCGATCGTTTCGGCTCCGACTCCCAATCAACTCGTCGAGCGCGGCGTATTGGGCACAACGCTCATCGTTGAAGCCACTGCCGACAAGTACCTGGAACACCAACCTATCGAGCGACAATGCAGTCGCTTTCGGCGTGCCGGAGTCGAGGTCGCTCCGCAAACTCTTGGTCATAGCGTCGCGGTACATATCGATTGGCTCGAGCCCATCGCTAAAGCCATTGCTGAGCGCACTCGGGGACCGGGCCTGCTTGGAACGGACGCGACAGGAATTCCAATCTTGGATCGCGATTCGCCCGAAGGCATTCGCATCGGCACTGTCTGGTGTTGGACGAATGACCACTGGGTGACTTTCTTCTATTCGCCCCAAGGCGATTCGGACAGTGTGCGTCGGTTTCTCGGCGACGACTTCGCGCGCACCGTGCAATGCGATGGGACTAACATCCTGGCATTCATCGAACGCGCTGGCGGACGCCGTCCAGGCTGTTGGAGTCACGCACGGCGTGGCCTAGTTGAAGTGGCTCGCTCGGGCGAAACCATCGCACTCGAAGCGCTGCATCTGATTCGACGACTCTTCGCGGTTGAGCGCTGGGCGACCCAGTGTGGCGACACTGCCGAACAGAGATTGGACCGACGCCGTCAATACTCGACACCCGTCGTCGAAGCGTTGCGCGACTGGGTAGACAAGCAGCGCGAGATCATTGCGCCAAAGTCCGAGTACGGTCGAGCCCTCGGCTACATCCATCGTCAATGGCACCGTTTGATATTGTTTCTAAAGGACGGCAATATTGAATTGACGAACAATCGTCGAGAACGCGAGCTACGAAAGTTAGTCCTCGGAAAGAAGAATTGGCTCTTTGCGTGGGAAGATCTCGGCGGTGAGCGGACTGCTAACATCCTAACCATCATTGCCACTTGCGTGGCCCACGACATCAACCCTCGTGCTTATCTGCATGTCGTTACGAAATTGCTCATCGAGGGCTGGCCGCAGAAGCGACTTGCTGAATTGCTTCCCGACCGAATTGCTTTGTTGCACCCTGAGTTGCGTTTGGCTCCGCCCGTCCAAAAGAACCCGTCGCTGCCAGAATTGAACCGAGCGATGCTAGCGGCAATGCCGAACTAACTCATTGGGGAAGATTAGAACCCGTCCATCGAATTGCATAGACTGGCACGTAGCCCGTCGAGCAACTCGCGCCTACGCCCACGCGGCATAACGTCGGTCAGTTCCTCGACGAGAGTGTACATCTCGTCCAGTTCTTCGACTGTCGCGTCGATGAGCAGCAGTCCTGGCACGTCTACATGCGGGTGTGCACGAGAAATGATCGAGCGCAGCTCCAACATTTCGGCGGTGTGCTCCCGGAGAAAATCGCGTTCCGCGTCATCGATCCCCCAGAACACCAGCTTCCCTATTGGCGCATATTCTGATAGGTCTGAGGGTGTTCCAACGTGCCCAGTAATGAGGCCATTGTCCGGGCACTCCGTGCAACACCACTCGATGGATTCCAGCGTCGAGCTGATGATACGAATGCGACCTCGACACAGTCGCCGACCTACTCGGGCTACGCATGGGACCGCAGAGATCCACGGCTCGTTGCAGTCGCGGCAGGTCGCTGCCTCCACGACCTCACGGGTGAACGCCGCTCGGCGTTTTGCCGGCGCTGGAGCGTCCTTGACGAATTCCGCAACCAGATGCTGTACGTCGGTAACCCACGTTGCCATGTCGGAATTTCAAGCACATCCGGGGCCGCCCGTCACCTCGCCGATCACGAGTCTGCCCTAGGCGCAAGCAAATCTGGCTACGCTTCTCGCAAGCGGGTTACGCACAACCTACCGCGGCACGATTCAAATAGACCAGTACGTCACCCCGAACGTCACCAGCGCAATAGGTAGCGACGTGGTGTCAAACCCACCTGTTGCGCAACTATCGTTCGCGGGTGGCGAGGTGGATCTCTCCGATGCTGGCTGCCGAGATACTTCGGATACAGGAACCCGCTTCTATGTCGGCATCTATATTTCAACCGCGGACAGTTCAATTGACACCTCGGGCACGCTGCATGTGCGCAGTACAGGCCGCGATGACATCTACGCGTCGGGACCAGCGGACATTTACGGCCCACCAGATCCCGGGTGGGCGGTCGATCTCTCCGTGACCAAGGACGGCGAGCTAACTGCCACTCTCTCCGTAGCATCGTCAAACTCGTCGGATGCGGGTGCGGAAATGCAACAGCTGAAATTCAGCGGACCCGTCGGCGGATGCATTGCCGGTCCCGACGGTGGGGTGATCCCTGCGAGCATCCCGGTGAGCGGTGGGGGTACCTTCAGCTTGCCTTGTTGGCACCCTAGTGGACGATGTTTTTGATTGGAGCGCTCCGGCGCAGTAACCGGCATCGGGAAGCTTCGTGTCCAAGTGTCGTCAAAACCAAATCATCTTCTGTGGAGGTCATAATGAAACTTGAACTAAATAGATTAGCGTTGTTTGCCAGCACGGCTCTCGGCATCGTTTTGAGCGCGGGTTGTGGCCCGATTCACACAATTGAAGATAATCCGGACGCCGCCGGCGGCGTTCAGAACCAAGCCCCGACGACACAATGGGCCAGAACCACTCTGTCGCCGACAACCGAGTCTCTTTTCAATTCAACGGCTGTCGATGCCTCGGGCAACGTGTACGCGGCGGGTGAAATCTGGGGGCCCGGTACGCTCGATTTTGGCAACAGCGTCATGGCTACGGCAGTTTCTAACGGAGATAACACCTTGCTCTTGAAATACAACTCTTCCGGAACAGCCCAGTGGGAACAAACCTCCACCGCCCAACCGGGACAAGCGGGCGACGGTGGCTCGTACGGCTCTGGATTCTCTTCAGTGGCGGTGGATGTTTCAGGCAACGTCTACGCAGCGGGTTATGTGTCTGGAGGAACAGGGACTGTAGATTTTGGCAGCGGCGTGACGGCCCTAAAGTCCGACACGTTCAGCAATGCCGTGCTGGTAAAGTATAACTCCTCGGGAGCAGCCCAGTGGGTACAGTCCGTTACTGCAGGCGCCAGCCACTCCGGTTTTGGTTCAATAGCCCTGGATTCCTCGGGCAACATTTATGTCACAGGCGAGATCGACGGCACTGGGACCTACAACTTTGGGAACAACGTTACCGCCACGGGCACTGCAACCAATGATGGATACATAAATCCACCTGGAAATGCGGTGCTGGCAAAATACGACTCCTCCGGAGTCGCGCAGTGGGCAAAGACCGTTATCGCAGGCTCACCGGATTCAGGATTTAGTTCGGTGGCAGTCGATTCAGCGGGCAATGTCTTTGCGGCTGGTTCTATCGCTGGCACAGGAACTTACGACTTTGGCAATGGAATTACTGCCACCGGCACGGCTAGCCTAGGGCCCATTGGCAACGAAGCAGCCGGTAATTCATTGCTTATAAAGTACAACTCCTCGGGAATCGCTCAGTGGGCACAGACCGTTACAGCGGGCACATCCGGTTCCGGTTTCAGTTCCGTGGCGGTCGATTCAGCAGGCAACGCGTATGCAGCAGGTGCCATTGGTTCCGGCACTTACGACTTTGGCAATGGTGTCACCGCAACGGGCACCAGTAGTGTTATTCCGTTTGCTGGCCCTCTCTACGGAGTCATTTTGAAATACGACCCTTCGGGCATCGCCCAATGGGCGCAGACTGTCAACGGCGGACCTAACTCTTATTTTGTTGCCGTAACAGTGGATTCGTCGGGCTCCGTGTATGCGGCGGGTGGTATCGACGGTTACGTTGCAGGTACATACGACTTTGGCCACGGTGTTACGGCCACGGCCACGGCGAGTGGCCAAGCCGAATATCATATTGCCTTGGTGAAATATGACTCCTCGGGAACTGCCCAGTGGGTCCATTCATCAGTGAATGGAGGCTCTACCTCAGCTATTTATAACTCAGTGGCGGTGGATTCCACGCACAGCCTGTATACGGCAGGCGTCATCGGCAGCGCGGGCAGTGCGGGGAGCACAGGGGTCGTCGATTTCGGAAACAACGTTACAGCCACCGGAACATACGTGCCAAGCCCAGGCTGGAGTGCTCTATTGGTGAAGTATCAGTGAACGTTGGATTGGGGCGCAAGTACTCGCAAAGTAGACGCGATCTGTAATAGCATTCCCTCGCTGCGCTCAGTTGCTAGGCGGAATGAAGGAATCAATGCTCGTCGTCATCTCGGATCTGCACTTCGTTTGCGCTGTTGCAGAAAGACGCGAGCGGCCCTCGCTATTTCGTAGATACCGGAACCTGGCGAAACCACATACTGTGCACGCCCGATCATACGGCCTTTGATCATCTCAAGGCACTCACATATGTCGTGCTTTACGCATCGAACGAGAATACCCATGAAGGCGAGCCAACCTTGGCCTCGCTCGACTATTGGAGCGGCTTTACGCAGCGGTGGTGAGATTCCGCGCGGCTGGGCTCTCGGGCTTCGTGTTACGATGGCGCCACTACGGGCTCATACCCAAGGTTAGGGCTGAGCCAACGCTCGACCTCTGCTACCGTCATGCCCTTGCGCTGGTGATAGTCCAGGACCTGGTCACGGTCGATCTTTCCGACGGTAAAGTATCGTGACTGTGGGTGCGCGAAGTAGAGCCCGCTCACACTGGAACCTGGCCACATCGCGAAGGACTCTGTCAGACGCATGCCGACATTTTTCTCGACGTCGAGCAGCCGCCACAGAATGCCCTTTTCTGTGTGGTCGGGGCAGGCGGGGTAGCCCGCTGCCGGGCGAATGCCCCGGTAGGCTTCGCGAATCAATTCGGCATGGCTGAGATTTTCCGCGCGGCCATAACCCCATTCGATTCGCGCCTGTTGGTGCAAATATTCGGCAAAGGCTTCCGCGAGACGGTCGGCCAAAGCCTCGCTCATTATCGCATTGTAATCGTCACGTTCGGCTCTGAATCTCTCGCACAGTTCCGTCAGCCCGATGCCAGTCGTAACGGCGAAGGCTCCCAGGTGATCGTTGAGGCCCGTCTCCTTGGGCGCAATAAAATCGGCAAGCGAGCGAAAGCTATCGGCCGCTTCTCTCTGCTGTCGAAGGAAGTGGAAGTCCTCGAGCACGCTCGATCGCGAAGTATCGCTGTACAATTCGATGTCGTCACCGCGGCTGTTCGCGGGAAAGAAACCATAAACGCCGCGAGCGGTGATCAATTTCTGCTCAATGATTCGGTCTAGGAGAGCATTGGCTTCCGCAAAAAGTATCCGTGCCTGTTCACCATATTTCGCGTGCTCGAATATCTGCGGGTAGATGCCCTTGAGCTCCCAGGTGTGAAAAAACGGTGTCCAGTCGATGTATTCGCGTAGCGTTGCTAACGGAACGTCCACTGCGCGAACGCCCAGGAATTGCGGCTCTGGCAAATCTTCTGCGCGCCATTCAATCGGTTGGCTGCGGCGGCGGGCTTCCGCAAGGGGAAGGAGCTTATGCTGCGGAGTTGCGTGCATGGAGCGAATCCGTTCATAGTCCGCCAGGTGCTCGGCAACGAAACCAGCCTTGCCTTCGGCGCTGAGGAGGCTGCTCGCGACTGGCACGGCACGGCTTGCGTCCAGCACGTGCACAACTGGCTCGGTATAACGCGGGGCGATCTTGATGGCCGTGTGAGCCTTGCTCGTCGTAGCGCCGCCAATCAGAAGCGGTAGCTTGAAACCTTGCCGTTCCATTTCTCGGGCTACGTGCTGCATCTCTTCGAGCGACGGAGTGATGAGCCCGCTCAGGCCAATCAGGTCAGCGTTTTCGAGCTTAGCCCGTTCGAGTATCTTTTCGCACGGGACCATCACGCCTAAGTCGATGACTTCGTAGTTGTTGCAAGCGAGAACGACGCCGACGATGTTCTTGCCAATGTCGTGCACGTCGCCTTTGACTGTTGCGAGGATGATTTTACCCTGGGCTTTGACCGCTTGCCCTGCCGCTTCTTGCTCGGCTTTTTCGGCTTCCATGAATGGCGTCAAGTACGCCACGGCCTTCTTCATGACACGCGCCGACTTGACGACTTGCGGCAGAAACATCTTGCCCGCGCCAAAGAGATCACCGACAACGCTCATGCCATCCATCAGCGGCCCCTCGATGACCAAGAGCGGCCGCCCAAGCTTGGCCCGGGCTTCTTCGGTGTCCTCCGCGATATAGGTATCGATGCCTTTGACCAGGGCGTGCGACAGGCGCTCCTCGACTGAACCCTGGCGCCATTCTTCTGTCTTCTTTTCATCGACTGCGGTCCCGGCGCCGTCCGCCTTCAATTGTTCGCCCATTTGAACGAGCCGCTCGGTTGCGTCGGGGCGGCGGTTGAGTAGCACGTCCTCGACCCGCTCCTTGAGGTTGGGCTCGATCTCTTCATAAACCTCGAGCATGCCCGCGTTGACGATGCCCATGTCCATGCCCGCCTGAATCGCATGATAGAGAAACGCCGAGTGCATTGCCTCGCGCACCTTGTTGTTGCCGCGAAAGCTAAATGAAATATTAGAAACGCCGCCACTCACCTTGGCGTGCGGCAGGTGGGTCTTTATCCAACGCGTGGCGTTGATAAAGTCAACCGCATAGTTATTGTGCTCATCCATCCCGGTCGCGACGGTCAGAACATTCGGGTCGAAGATGATATCTTCGGGTGGAAAACCAACCTCTTTGGTCAAAATGCGATACGCGCGCTCGCAGATCCGGATCTTCTCGTCGTAGGACCCCGCCTGCCCGTTCTCGTCGAACGCCATCACGACGACGGCCGCGCCGTACTTGAGCACCTTTTTGGCATTCTCGCGAAACTTGGCTTCGCCCTCCTTGAGTGAAATCGAATTGACGATTCCTTTGCCTTGCAAGCACTTGAGACCGGCTTCAATCACTTCCCACTTCGACGAGTCAACCATGAAGGGCACCTTGGCGACCTCGGGTTCGCTGCCGAGCAACTGGAGAAAGCGCGTCATAGCAGTGACGCCATCGATCATGCCCTCGTCCATGCAAATGTCGATGACGCTGGCTCCGTTCTCGACTTGTTGCCGCGCGACGCTCACCGCCTCTTCGAATTTTCCTTCTTTGATCAGCTTGGCGAACTTCGGCGAGCCAGCGACATTGGTGCGCTCGCCAATGATCAAGTAAGCACCGATTTGCTGAGTGAAGGGTTGCGAGCCCGAAAGCCGCAGCGGGCGCGGCGCGACGCCTTCGGATACTGCACCAGGAGCTGAACCGAGCGATCCTGTCGTTTGAACAGGCTGTTCCATTTCTGCGGCCTCGCCGCTCGGTGCGAAAGTGGAGGTTGGGTCAAGCCCAACATCGTGCCAGGGGCGGGGTTGTTTGTGTTGCAGCGCCTTGGCGATCGCCGCGATGTGCTCGGGCGTGTTGCCGCAGCACCCGCCCGCGATGTTGATCAGGCCTGCATCTGCAAAAACCGACATGTGGCGCGCCATATCCGCGGGCTGAAGGTCGAAGCCGGTGACGGACAGTGGGTTGGGCAAGCCGGCATTCGGGTAGCAGGAAATTGCCGCCCTTGATTTCTCCGAAAGCTCGGAGAGAAACGGGTACATGAGATCGGGGCCCAGAGAACAATTGAGCCCGATCGCCAGAGGCTTGATATGTTGCACGGCATGCCAAAGTGCCTCGACCGTCTGCGCCGAGATCATCGTCTCCCCGCCGCGGCCGACGGCCGCCGAAATCAGGACTGGCAACTCACGGCCGAGTTCATCGAACACTTCGCGAATCGCTACGAGAGCGGCCTTCGCATTGAGCGAGTCGAAGATGGTCTCGACTAGCAGCATGTCCGAGCCCCCCGCGATCAAGGCTTTGGCTTGATTAGCATACGCCGCCCTGACTTGGTCGAACGTGATCACTCGAAAGCCTGCGTCGTCGGCATCGGGTGAATTCGATAGTGACACGGTGAGCGGGCCGAGCGCGCCCGCAACGAAGCGCGGCCGTGAATCAGTATTGGCCACGCGATCTGCCCAGGTGCGGCACTGACGCGCGGATTGCACATTGATGTCCCAAGCCAGCTCGTTCAACGCGGGGTCGTCGATGATCCTCTGATAGAACGCGGGGTCCTTTCGTCCCCCGCGTTCACGCGGGTCGTCGACAAAAAACTCGCTTTGCGTAATGCTCGTAGCCCCGAAGGTATTAGTTTCGATGATGTCCGCGCCAGCCTCGAGAAATCTCCGGTGGATGTCGCCGATCAATTGGGGCTGGGTCAGCGTAAATAGGTCCCCGTTGTTGAGGAGTTCTTTGGCTGAGTCTTTGAAACGTTCGCCGCGGATGTCAGCTTCTGTTGCTCCGTACGTGCGGATGGTCGTGCCCATTGCCCCGTCGATGATGACGATGCGTTCCTTTAGCAGTTTTCGGAAATTCTCTTGGTTTGACATTGGGGTTCTTATCGAAGGATGGTTCAGTTCGTTTTGACCGTACTACCGCGAGCCATTGGCTTCGGCTTGTCAGCGGCCGCCAAGACGACTTGCAGGTGGGGCTTTTTGGACTCGCGGCTGGCAACGTGACAGGTCGCGACGTCTAGACCAGCGCCGGAAATCAGCCGGCGCAGGGTCTTGGGGGAAAAACCAGGGTGGCGCTCACCGTACCGGGCCGTTACGTCCCGCTGCTGATGCGCGTCGAGGCAAAGTAATACGAGACGCCCGCCGGGGCGCAGCACTCGGGCACATTCTTTGAGCGCCAAGGTAGGTTGCTCGGCATAAGTGAGCGTGTGAAATAGCAGCACTGCATCGAAACTCGCGGCGCGAAATGGCAAGTCGTGTACGTCGGCCACTTGCGTCTTCACATGTTCGAACGAGGCCAAGCGCTGACGTGCCATCTCGACCATGCGCTCACTGATGTCGACGCAAGTCAGTGAGCGACAATAGGGAGCCAAGGCCTGGGCAGCGGAACCATCGCCCATGCCGACATCGAGCACGTCACCGAGCCTGAGCATAGCGGCAATCCCAGCTGCCAACGATTGCCAACTGCGGCCCGGCGAATAGTAACGTTCGAGATCGTCGAGCGCGGAGTCGGGCAGAGCGCCGCGCCGCTCGGCGTCCAGTTCGACGAGTCGCTTCTGATCACCGACAAGAGTCGGGTCCTCTGAATTGGCGACCTCTTCGAGCAATGTCCGAGCCGCATCGGGCAGGCTTTCCGTCGCCAGCGCGTAGTAACATTGCGCCCCTTGCGGTCGGTCCCGTACGAAGCCTGCCTCCCTGAGGCGCCCAAGATGCGTCGAGACGCGGGATTGCGAGATCCCAGTCACCCGAACCAGGTCCGAGACGCAGAGCTCGCGCGCACCGAGCAGCGCACAGAGCCGCAGCCGACTTTCATCGCCCAGCAATTGCAGGGTTTCGATGGTTTGAGAAAGCCTCATATCCTTGTATTCAGATTAGAGGATATAATAGCCGGCCCGCCATTGCCAGTCAAGGCTCGGTACCGGCGAGTCTTGATGATTCAAGACGATGTGCCTATCTCAATTTCCCTCAGGCGGAGCACAATTATCGTAGAAAGGCGGTCTTTGCCGGTGGCGCCGCGGTCGCTCGGGCCGGCGCTCGAGTCCGCGCTGCAAAGAGTGGGTGTCGTGGGGGCGACAATCCTCGTGCTGCCGTGGCCGAAGTGTTTGTGATGAGCGGCTTTGCGTGCCGTCATAACCCCCAAGCGTTGCAGGGACCGTTTGCAATCGTTGTAAAAAGACGCGGGTGCGTTTTTCAATACATTGGGATTGCGCGACGACAGCCTGGCGGGTTACGGCGCGACCACTTGATAGATGTCCTGATTGCCTGCGCCACCGGGTCGGTTCGGCACTCGCACGATGCTTGGACCAAACTCGGTCGTTTTTAAGCGGGCCCGGCGCCGGGCTGATGCCGCTAGCGACCAAAAGTGGCGGTTTTAGTCCGAACGAGATATCTCCGTCCAACCATGAACGGTAACGAAGACAACACACCCGCACCTCGCCCCGACTTTGACCTTACCGGAAACGTGGCGCTCGTTACCGGTGCGGCGCGAGGCATTGGCCGCGCTTGCGCGATCGCACTAGCCCAAGCGGGCGCGGACGTTGTCCTCGGTTTGCGCGATGTCAGAACCGTCGGCAATCTCGTGACGATTATCGAAGGCTTAGGTCGTCGCGCGTTGCCGATTCAGATGGACGTAACTCAGTTGTCGCAGATAAAGCGAGGCACCGAAGACATCGATAGCGCATTCGGTCGCCTGGATATTCTCGTCAACAACGCTGGCCTCGGTCCTCCCAACCCAGCTGAAAAGGTTACTGAAGCTGACTTCGATCTCACGTTCGACGTCAACGTCAAGGGTACGTTCTTCGTGAGTCAAGCCGTGGGCAAACTTATGCTTCGCGCTAAACGCGGCCGGATCATCAACTTGAGCTCTCAAGCAGGCCTAGTGGCGCTGCCCACCGAGTCGGTCTATTGCATGACCAAAGCGGCCATCAGTCACTTGACGCGCTGCCTAGCCGTCGAATGGGGGCCGCATGGGATTTTAGTCAACGCAGTCGCGCCCACGTTTATACGCACACCGGGAACGGAAAAGTGGCTCAAAGACGAGGATTTCCGCGCCGAGTTGCTCAAGCGAATTCCGCTAGGTCGTGTAGGGGAACCCATTGATGTTGCAAGTGTGGTCGTGTTTCTCGCGTCGCCCGCGGCGTCCCTGATCAACGGCGCGACGCTGCTCGTCAACGGCGGCTGGACTGCGGTCTAGTCACAACGCTTGGTTTGTGCCTCCGAGGCACGATTTGGATTGCACAGGAAGGACGGAAGAGCGGAAGGACTTCGGGTGATTAGGCGTGAGCCTTCGCAGGGCATTTCGCAATTGCTGTCCCCGAGTATTTCTGGTGGCGAATGCCCGCTATGTGCGACCTCGATGTATTCGACTTGTATACTGAAACTTTGGGGTGTCACTTGTATGCTCACTCCGCGCCCGTCACACTGTGATTCATGCATCAACGGTCATTACTGCGCCCGATGGGCCTAGGGACGAGGCGCACTGCTATTCATCGAACATTCGCCTTCATTGCCGCCATTGACGTCCTTTTCGTGAGTGCCTGTCACTTGACTGCGTGCAGCAGCAACGGGAGTAATTCGACACCCGCAAACCCCGACGCTGCTGTGGGCGCAGGCGGCACGGGGTCGCCCGTAGACGCATCGCTCTCGGACGCTTCAACCCATGGGGGCGACAGCGGCACGTGCATTCGAGCGACGCCCTCGTTGGCGGGTGAAGTGTTGACCGAGGCCGGCGTTGTGCGCGGCGTGACCGACGGCGCGACTTACGCGTACAAGGGAATTCCGTTTGCGGCCCCGCCGACCGGGACCCTGCGCTTCGCTCCACCCGCTCCGGTCCCTTGCTGGAGTGATGTGCGCGATGCCTCCGCAGCAGGCCCGATGTGCCTGCAGTTCGACGCGCAGTATCAGAACATCGTCGGTGCGGAAGATTGTCTCACCCTCAACGTCTGGACGCCCGCGACTGCAACCGCGTCGTCGCATCTGCCGGTGATGTTCTTCATCCACGGCGGCGGGCACCAAATCGGTGACCAATCGGAGCTCGTGAGCTCGATGCTCCTGTATGACGGCAGACCGCTCGCCGAGAGCCAGAATGTGGTCCTAGTGACGGCTAACTACCGACTCGGTCCGCTCGGATACCTCGCGAACTCGGAGCTTGCAGTCGCCGATCCGCACGGGATGACGGGCAATTACGGAACGCTCGATCAGATAGCTGCTCTCAAGTGGGTGCACGACAATATCCAAGCGTTCGGCGGTGACACTTCACGTGTCATGGTTTTCGGCGAGTCAGCGGGCGGCGAAGCCGTGTGCACGCTTCTCGCATCGCCGCTCGCAGCGGGGCTATTCGCGAGCGCGATATCCGAGAGCGGCCCCTGCCTGGCGCTCACACTCGACAAGGCCGAAAGCTATGGTGATACCGTCGTCTCGGCCGTTGGCTGCGCGGGTGACGTCGATATCCCTGCCTGCCTGCGCGGAAAGTCGGCGAGCGACCTCGTGCAGACCGAGCCCAACGGGACTATCGGTACATTCCCGTACAACGCGGTGATCGACGGCTATGTGTTGCCCAGCGCGCCATTGACGGTTGTCAACTCGGGCCAGCACAATCGAGTGCCGGTCATTTTCGGAACCAACGCCGACGAGATGGGCAAGCAGGTGGGCGTTATCCCTGATGAGGCGGCGTACGAGAAAGCCGTGACGGATCTTGCTACATCGGTAGGAAAGCCCAACGCAGCGTCACTCGTTCTCGCCGCGTACCCGGCTTCCGACTACGCAAGCCCGCGCGCCGCCTACGTCGCGTTACTCACCGATGCGTACTTCACTTGTAACGTGCGCGACGCGACCCGGACGTTCGCGGCGAACCAATCAGAGCCAGTTCGGCGTTATCTCTTCAATCACGTCGCCGACAATGCTACTGTTTTGCAAAAGGCGTACGGCGTCTTCCACGGCTCTGAGCTGCCATTCGTATTCGGGTCAATGCCATCGCCGGGACCGAACGACACACAGGTCATCGCCACGTTCGGTGGTTACTGGGCGAGCCAAGCCGCGTCCGGAGATCCGAACGGCAATGGCAGGGTCGCGTGGCCTACGGTCACGACTGGGAACGACACGCTTGCGGTTATCGATACGACCGTTACGACCGACCCGGCGTACCACAATACCCAATGTGATTTCTGGGCAAGTCTAGGCCTTTAGTCGACGCGCACACCCGCGTTATCCCGACGCGGAGTCCTGGAAACGGAGTAAGCTTCATCGGCTGGCCTCCGCAATGCCTGTTATCGTCAATTCTCGTTACGTCACGCTGCTCATAGTCAGCGCAGGGGTCTTGCCCGCCTGTGGAGGTCGGCTCGAAGTGGATGTTGCTGGTTCAGGTAACAACTCAAATCGGGGGATCAAGTCCGATGACGCAGGCGCCATTGCTGACGCTGGACCCGTTGAAGATGCCGCTTATTGCTTAAGACAGCAATGGCTGTCCGATTGCGCTTATGGTTGTTGCGGCGCGTGTGGCACTAACGAATTCAATGCTCTGAACATTGTCAATTGTGGCATTCCATTGAAGAGCAACCCAAGGGATATCTTTGATGTCCGCGTTTACGTAGATTGTGATCCTGTCTCGGGGCCATACTTCGGAGACGCGGGCTTGATGTTGAATCCGCAAGGCTGGACAATCGATTATTCGATAGACCCCGCGCGGCTCGTCTTTGGTGCAACGCTTTGTGAACAACTGCAGTCTATGCAAAGCGTGCCCGTTTATCTGTACTATCTCTGTACCTGCATTACTTAGTCACCCTGGTTCCGCCGTGCCGTCACGACAGGAAACAGACCCGCTAGAAACATTCAGCCTCGTCTTCTGGGTGGCGGCGGCCGGACGCGCCGTCAGCCGTGGTGTCTGGTGGGAATAGTGACAATTTCGCTAACGCCGGGAGCCTCCGGCGTCGCGGCATTGGATAAAATATTACTCATATCGGTATCTTGCGGTGCCGGTTAGTATGACCAAGAAATCGTTTTTGGACGCCAACCCCGACCCGTTGCAAATGAAAAAGATTCGTGCGATGTGTGCCCACCCTAGTCGGTTTCTGCACTCGAGGGCTATCAAGGTTGGACGCAATGCGGGAGAACACAAATCTCGATCGAGACACAATCAGTGACGACTTAGTCCCATCGGGTCAAGGCGAACCCAAGCGATCTCTCGTTGTGCCAGCTGCGAAACCCACCGAGCCCGTCGATGGACAGGAACCTTCGATTTCTCACTGGAATTGGCCAACTTCCGGCGAGCTGCAGGAATGCAACGGTGAGATTGACGCTTCTTATGCCCCCGATACGACCCGTCTGAATGAGCCGGGCCCAGAGTTTTTGGTCGAGGCGGAGCAACCGATCATTCACGACACACTACCCTCGCCACCACCGAGCACCGAATACGGCGAGTAAATTCAAGCCTCGGGAACATTGCTCGTGTAAGGTTGGCCAATGATCCGTCTCACCACACCGTGCGCCGACGGCAAATCGCGCTAAGTTGTGGCCGATGGGAGACGAATCCGGCAGAGGTCGCGCAGTTGTTCAATCACTGATCGATCAGGGGAGCCGCGTGGTGCGACGCGCCAGCAATCGTTTGTTTACTGGAATAAAGGGAACACTCGAGTCGGGACTAACTCGAACCGAGCCGACCTCACTTTCGGATCCGCGTCCCGAACCGCCGGTGGTTGCTCGTCTCATGATTGAGATTCGTTCGGACGGCTCGCGAACGATCGCGCGTGGCGCATTGGAAGACATCGTCAACGATAAAAATGTCGCACTGCAGGCCGAGGGCAAGACGCCCGCGGAACTCGCCCGCTCACTGACTGCCACACTGATTAGTCTGCCTCTCTTCGCAACTCAAATTGCAAAGTCGCTCAGGGCTCAATCGCGAAAGCCGAACGGCGAGCGCTGATCGTGTGTGCGTCGCGAAGAGGAGTCGGTTGGCGAGTCACATACAGAGGGCAGCGCTTTGATAAATACTTAGCGCGGCACCACACGTGGCATCGTCGGCACCAGTTACAATTTGTTGGCAGCTCGATTGGTCAGTTCCCGAAAGTTGAGAACAGCAACCTGTTAGATCACTGCACGTGCCTGCACCACCCAATACGCAGCTCACTAGGGCGTCCGCTTGCGTTGTGCATACTCCGGAATTGACCTCCGTACTGCCGTCATTGCTGGTTGAGCATGTAAACGAACTCGTCGGCTGTTGGCTGAGGCACGCGGTGGCAGCATCCAGAGGCGACTGGCATGTGGCGGGTAAGCTAGTCGTCGCAACGCACGAAGTCACGAGCGCTTGCTGCGAGGTGAACCCCGGGCAATTGAGTTGTGCTGCGACTTGACCCTGCAGAGTGCAGAACGCAACGGCATTTGCAGTGGCCCCCGCCGTTCCAGTCCCCCCGGTACCGACGCGTGCCCCGCCAGTCCCAAGCGCCCCGCCAACATTCGCCCGCGTCCCCCCGGTACCCGTGCGTGCGCCACCAGTGCCGGTGTGTGCGCCGCCGCTGCCGCCGGTGGTGCCCGCGCCGCCCTGCGACCCAGCGTCGGCAAGGCCCGTGCCTGAGGTGTTTGAAGCATCACACCCATACGCCAAGGTTACGAGAACAAGGCCGCTTACTGTTAGTACAATACCATTCATATAAAAATGCCTCACTACAAGCCAGCCAATTTACAGCGCCCTAGCGCCGAGTGTCTAGAGGAAACGGCGCCCCGTAAACCAGCGCAAATGGGCTGCGGACCACCTTATTTGCTAACACTGTTAGTCCGCCATTCTTGCCGTGACGGAACGTGGACATGCGTTACGGCGTTCAATAGTGGATTGCTAAACCATGCCGCACATAAGTACCGATGGGCAAGAAATTCCCGCAAGCACGACGATGCGTGCATTGCTATTGGAGTGGGCCAATTTACAAGCCTCGGAAGGCAGGGTTACAATCGCAGTGAGTACCGAGTGCATTGTCCCGTTAGAATCAGCCTGTTGATGAATAGGCCCCGGCTCCCAAATCAGGCCAGAATCCAGCTCGCTACTGTACGCACTCCATTCGCAGTCAATGACGACACCGATCTCAACGTCGGCACTCATATCATTTGAATCAATGTCGAACGTTGCCTGGCAGTCCTTGAGGTCCTCGGGTTTCCAAATCGCTACCACGCCATGCGGGCCACAACCATTGCACCCCAGTTGCGGTTCGTAACAATTTGAAGCATCCGTTACGGATGCCTCAGCGCCGGCGTCTGACGGCTGCAAAGCAATGTCGGAACTGCTATCGGCGACTTTGCCGCAGCCAAAGACGCCCCCGGCCAAAAAGCAAATTGCAAAGCGTAAGGATGGCTTAAGATACACGGGACGATATATTCTAGCACACTAGGGGGCTTCGAAACGCGCCGCAATTCGATGGTTTGAGGAACTCGAGGACACACTGTTCGAATGATTTTCGGGTTTCACGATCCCTTGATTGCATAGGCGGATGGCGTGCCGTCACATTCGGGATAATGACTTTTGCGGAAATGACGTAATTGTCATTGAGTGGGCAGATCGGCCAATACTCCGGCAGTTGAAAGCGGTGCGCACTAAAACGATTCTTGAGCCTTTAGCTGGGTGTTGCAGCGTCCCAAGAAGAGATGTTGGTGCACGTGTTTTGGAGGATTATGTTTAATCGTCGCGCATTCCGAATTGTAACCTCACTCTCGCTTGTCAGCATGCCCCTTCTTGGCGCCTGCAGCAGTTCAGACGTGACAAGCGGTTCATCGATTGGTGGAGCATTGGGCGCCGGAGGGAATGCTACTGACGGCGACGCAACGTCCTCGGGTGGTGACTCAAGCGTCGGAGGAATTGCCGCGACGGGCGGCACTCCTTCGTCGGCCGGAGCGGCGGCGACGGGCGGTGCAGTTTCTACGGCTGCCGGTGGTGCGGCCGCGACAGGTGGCGCGCCGAACAGCGCAACGGGTGGTGCAGCGAATAATGATTGTACAGCTCCGCCAGCCGCCCCAGCGATTATCGGTTTTGGTGCAGCCACTACCGGCGGCGGCAATGCCACGCCGGTGACCGGCAACCTGTATACGAACTGCAGTGGAACGCAGGCTACCGGTGGCGGCGGCACGCCGTTTACGACTCCAACCTATGCGTTCACGTTGGATGCCGCCGCCACCGTATCCGTGGCTGTGCAAAGTGGGGCTGGCCCGCAGTAATCCGTGGCTTGACGCCGGCGCCACCTCACTTCGGCGGGTACGGGTCAACAAACCGATCAGAACACTCGCAGATGGGGCAGACCATTCCAACGATCCGCACTTCGTCTGCATCCGTGTTGCACTTCGAGAAGGTTGGCCCTTCGAGCAGGTTGGGCCGAGGCTCGCCCTTCCACTTGCAGTGAGTGACCCACTTGCCAGTCCTGCAAGGCGCTTCCTTCTTTGCCTTCTCGCCCAGAATCTTGTCCGCCTGCGGGTTCAGGTACGTGAGTTTGCCGGCGGCAAGTTTGCCGTACTGGCTGTTCGGTGAAATGTCGGCAGCTGCCTTGCAGGCGTCGCGAGCGGCCGGCGTTTCCCACTTCGACTCGAGTGCTACACATTCGTCGTACTTGGGCTTGGCCTTGTCGGAGCAACCACTGACACCGAGCGCGAGCGTAACGAACAGCGGCGCCAGCGAGGTCGGTGTGGAAGGCTTCGAGGTTCGTTGCTTGGGTGTGAGGGTCATCGGTCAACTCCTGAATTGCGCGGCAGCATCGTCTAAGATCCCGCTCGGGGCAAGCGCAACCTGAGCCGCCCGGGCCAGAAACCAAGCCTAACCGGCAGCAAAAGGCTAAAGAAGCCCACCAAAACCTAACCTCTCCAAAGCCGGCGCCGCCTCACGGCCCTCCTACCCTAACTTGCACTACGCCGGATCCTCTGGGCGCTCCCAATATTGGTTCCCCGGGTCGTGCCGTCGGCAGCGTGAGTTTGACGCCGCACTGCAACAGCACTCCCGCCCTTGAATCATCGCAATATGAGCGTGGTCGCGCTCACTGCGGGCATCGAGTAGACGAGTGTACACGTGCCGCCACTACAAGAAATAGCCGGCGCAGTGCCGGTGACCGGCGCAACGGCTGCCGTGGTTCCCGACAACCGATACAACGAGGCCGTGGTCAGTGCGGGGGCATTGGCAATCGTAATCGTTACGGATTGGGCACTGGAGTTCTTGTTGATCGCCACCACATCGACGGCGTTCGCGTTGCTCGAACTGGCAAACGCGTACACCGACGTCATCTTCGACTCCGAACTGGTTGCCAAGATGGCCTTATCACCGACCACGGCACCGTTAGCGTCATAGTTTCGATATAAGTCATAGGCGGCGATGAGGAAATTGGTGCCGCACCCGCTGCTGCCGCACTGAAGCGGCCACGCCGTCGCGGCGAACACCCCTTCTCGGCCGAAAATTCCCAATAAATCGGCCTGTGCAACGCCGCCGCTGATCTTGGTTTCACAACCGGCGTTGTACTCGCTAAAGGATATTGCCGGAGTTGTGAACCCCGTACCCGCGTAGGCCGCCGCGATCTTTCGTTGCAACTTGGGAATCATTTGGCGCGGGTACCAATTCTTGTCAAAGTATGAATGGTCGCCGAAGTTGAAGTCGATACTGTTGGTGACAGTCGCAGAGATGTCCGTTGCGTTCGGGTCCCAAAACAGTCTAGGTGCTTCGAGGCACAGAGTATCGGTGCTGCCGGCAGTGTAGTAATGAGTGTCGAAAACATCGAGCAGAGATAAGCCCGCCGCCGTAGATTGTGCGATTATTTGTTGCAAGTAGTAATCGGCGAATTCAGTAGTGCCGGCGACGAAGTGCGGGCTAGAATAATCTCCGCCGTAGATGACACCGTCCTGCGCGACCACTGGGGCAAAGATCTTCGCGCTTGGCCATGCAGCTTTCGCCGCCTTTGCGGCATTCGCGTTGCGCGTAATGATGTCATCCCACGATACCGAGCCGCTGCTGCAAGTGTTCGGATAAAGCTCGGGGTGAGTGCTCGGCCAATAGTTGGGTTCGTTGTCCAAGTCGAAAAATATCGGCGCCTCACCAGTCCCGTAATTGACCTTGAGAAAATTCACGAATTCGTCTTGTGCGACGGGGTTCATCTCGATTGCCGTTGCGCAGCCGGCACACGTTGGCGTGCCGGTGGCGCAGCTGCAAAATGCGCTTCCCTTGCTCATCGCGTTTTTGACGAAAGCGGGGCTACTCGGGTTGGCAGAAGCAAAACTCAAGGTTTGGCCAAAGCCCGGGTCGCCCGTTAGCGAATCGACCACGTTAGCGCGAGTTGTGCCGCTTCGGCTAGTGCAAGCACTGTCGGTTCCGGGGCAAGCGGACGCGCCGCTGTCGCTCCAACCAACGTTGCGATTCCACTTGGCGGCCACGTAGTCCAAAATTGGAATGGTCGCGAGGAATGCTTCACCCTTGGCAAGCGAAGTGGGAACCGTGTCGCCGGTGCTCGCCGTGTATTGACCAGCTAGATTGCCGTTCTTGCTTTGACCCTGGTAATAACAGTAGTCGGCGCCCGAGTTGGTATAATCGACGGTCCAATTGTAGGCGCTGTCTCCGTCGCCGCCTTGTCGAATCAAGCCCCAGCGCGTCTTTTGCGCGACGAATGTACCAAACCCGTTGATCCCGTAAATGTACGGCGAGATGCTCACCGGAGCAGACGCGGGCGCAAATTGACTTGCGGGGCCCTTTTGCACGTCGATATTGAACGTAAGTCCGCTGTTGCCAGCGGCACCACCCACTGCCGGTGCGCCACCCGTTGCGGTATTGTTCGCACCACCGGCCCCCGCGTTGCCGCCCACCGGACTTGAACTACTTGTGCCGCCAGTTCCTCCTTGCGACAGCGTTCCGCCAACACTCGTTGTGCCGCCCTGAGCTGCGCCACCCGCCGAAAGTGCGCCGCCCGTCGAGGCGCAAGAGCCGGTGCTGCTACTGCTGCACGAACTGGACGGCGGCGATCCGCTGCACCCGAGTGCCAAACCGAATATCAATACAGACTGTGTGGCACGCAACACCTTAGTCATAACTTTGCTCCGAGTCTTAATTGCTAAGGCTAACCCAGCTCACTAGGATTGCCCAATTCATTCGGCGCATTGTCGAGTACATTGCTGGTGCACCTACGCGTACAAAGCCTTACCAAATTGCAGTAGTTGGGGAATTCGGATCCGCGGCTCTTCCCTCAGGTAACGCTAAATGGCCTTCGTTCACAGCGTTTCAAAGCGATTATTGGTCAGTGTGAAGTGGCTCGGCGTGCTCGTCGAAAGCGTATTGCTAGACGGCGCCATTCGGTGCATCGTCTACGTTCGCGTCAAGTGCGAAGGAGCAATACTATGCGTGTCGCCGAGTCAATTCTGTTCAGCGTGCTAACGGCCCTTGGATGCTCAGGGCAAAATCCGGTGGCGTCCGGTGCTGGTGGCAGTGGGGCCAATGGTGGGAACGGTTCCAATGCGGGCGCACAAAGTTTCGGGGGCTCAGGCACAGTGGGTGCCATCGGTGATTGTGCAATGTTCCCGAGTGACAACCCCTGGAATCAGGACATATCTGGTACAGCACTGCATGCGAACAGCGCAACGTACATATCCAACATGGCGCCAACGCGCGGCATGCATCCTGATTGGGGCAATTGGTTGACGGACCACTATGGTATTCCGTTTAGTTCCGGAACCGGGGCAACACCTCAACCCATTACTTGGTCTGCAAGTTGGGGAACCAGTGAAAGCGATACTGATCCCTGTCCTAGTGGTGGTGGCCAATTCTGCTACCCAATCCCATTAGGCGCGCCCATCGAAGGCGGGCCGAATGCATCTTCGGACTCCGATCGGCACGTGCTCTACATCGATACGGCGGGAGCGCCGAGCAATTGTACCCTCTATGAATTGTACAACGCACAGAATCCGACCGGTACCAGTGGTTGGACCGCAGCCAATGGCGCGATCTTTCACTTGGGTTCGAACGCCCTGCGTCCCGACGGTTGGACCTCGGCCGACGCGGCAGGTTTGCCAATTCTGCCTGGCCTCGTTCGTTACGAAGAAGTCGCGGCGGGCGTGATTCGTCACGCGATTCGGCTTACGATGAACAACACGTATCAAGGCTATATTCACCCAGCTACGCATGCTGCCGGTCAATCCAACACAGCCTTACCTCCGATGGGCCTAAGGCTGCGCCTGAAGGCCTCGTTTGACGCGAGCACAATTACTGGCGCAGGCTTGGTCGTCGTGACCGCGCTCAAGAAATATGGTGTCATCGTAGCAGACAATGGCAGCGATTGGTACATCACCGGTGACTCGAACGATGGTTGGGACAACTACATGGACAACCTGCTAACGAGTCTGAGCAAAGTCCACGGCAGCGACTTCGAAGTGGTTGATACGGGTCCGATGATCGGAGGCTGAAGCTCCGGCAACCGCGTGCACTTACATTTTCTGGAACTACGGCACGGAAACGGCATGGCTCACAATCGAGAATCGGCGGGTGTGATTTGTTCGAGCTCATTTACCAATAGGTCCGCGACAAAGCGCACCTTGTTGACGGCGAGGGCAGATTTGGAACCAAGCAATTGCACGTGACCGCTCACCTCCGAGCCCGGGTCGAGCTTTGCAAGCCGAGTCAGGCCGCGGTCGAAGGCAAAGCGATGTCGAACCAGCGGCAAGAAAATTACGCCGAGACCTAGCTCGGCTGCGCGGCATTGCACGAGGTAATCATCGCTGCCAAAAGCGGGCACGAAGTCCTTGATGGCAGCCGATAATTGCGGGTTGGGTGCCAACTCCTCGAACGGGGGCGCCCAACCGACAAAGTCAACGTCAGAGAGTTGCCAATCCTTGGGCAATCTTGCAACATACTCCGCTGACGCGAACGCACCGACGGGTGCGTCCATTTGGAATAGCGACGTCAATTCCTTTTGCTCCGTCGGTCGCATCCGTATGGCTAAGTCGGCCTCACGTCGCGCCAAGTCGAGGTATTGGACGCGCGCCAGTACCTGCAGCTGAATGCTGGGATTCTTGAGCTTAAGCTCGGCAGCAAACGGCACTAGAAAATCGTAGGCAATGCCCGGTGGCGCAGTGATACGAACGACGCCGCGAGGGTCTTGCTCGCGTTGCTCGATTTGGATTTCGCAGAGAGCGGCGCATTTTGCCATGTGCCTGAGCGGTTCGAGCAACTGTTCGCCCAACGGCGAGAGGCGGATACCGTCCGTGCCGCGATCGCAGAGCGAATATCCCAGTTGCTCTTCTAGCTGCGCAAGGCGTCGGCTGACCGTAGGTTGAGCAATGCGTAATTTGCGCGCGGCCTGTGAAAGAGACCCGGTTTCCGCCACGGTCAAGAACAAATGCAGGTCGTCCCAGGAGCTATCCATTTTTGCATGCTAGCATGCCATCTTAGGTACTTTTCAGGCAGATCCACGCATGCCATGAAATGGCCCATGGCAAATCAACCTGGCATTTCGACCCTATTGAATCCAACGGGCACAGGCCTTATCCTAGCGGCAATCTGTTTTGCGGGTGGCTGTGCCCCGACGAGCCACAACGTGGTGCAGTCGCCCCTGGGCACGTCCCGTTCGACGACTGAGCTGGAGGCCGTAATCGACCAACCAGGGATACTCAAGGCCACGACAATTAACGCCGCAGATTGGGCCGTCGATTTGTCCGGGCTGCTCAATCTCGACAATCCCAAAGTGAAGGCCGCCGGAATCAAGGATCGCGTGGAGCCAATTGCGATTTATTTCCACGAGATTGTGCACCCGGTAAGGGGAGTGTATCTGATCGATAGCGGTGTCGAACACAAACTGCGCGACGCGCCGGGCGACTCGTCCGTGTCCTGGCTGGTGCGAAAAGTAATGCATCTAGAGCGTCTAAAGGTGAATAAGGACATGGCAACTTATCTAGAGGAAGCGAAGCTTCCGGTAGCGGGCGTATTTTTGACCCATTTGCACCTCGATCATGTCTCGGGGATACCTGACCTGCCGGATAATGTGCCGATCTACGTGGGCCAAGGCGACGTGGAGCACAGCCAATTCGTGAATATCTTCGTGCGTACGACTATCAACGGCGAACTCGAAGGCAAAGGCCCTTTACGTGAGTTCAAATTCCAGAGAGATCCGAGCGAGCGTTTCAGTGGCGTGCTCGACGTGTTTGGTGATGGTCAATTCTGGGCGCTTTTCGTGCCGGGACACACTCAAGGCAGCGTTGCGTATGTCGCGAGAACCCCCGATGGGCCCATTTTATTCACGGGTGACGCTTCGCACACTGCCTGGGGTTGGCAACACGAAGTCGAGCCGGGCACATTTTCCGATGACCCACCCAAAAGCGCGGTTAGCTTACGAGAACTGCGCGCACTATGTGCCCGGCATCCGCAGATGCGGATCCGTCTTGGACATCAGTCATTGTGAAAGGGCGCGTCGCCAAGCGAGATCGCCCAAGTCAACCTGGCTGACAAGAATGCCGTGGCGCGCGCACTTCAAAGAGCGCGCATGAACCACGGAAAATCGAAGGCCTCGACCGCCAGCAATGGCACTGCACGAACGGCTGCCCTGCAGGGCGCATCCACGGAACACAAGGCTGAGCAGGCTTTCGCGCAACTACCGAGCGCGGGCCACTGAAGCTAGGCAAACGGCGCTTTTCAGTGCCGTCACGACCCCAAAAACAGACAGAATATCGTGAAGTATCGGTATGTTTGGCATGACGGCACGTGGCTACGACTGCCGTCTTTGGCCAACGCTTCCGGCAGTCCGGTACCCGGCGCGGTCACTGGCATTAACAACGCGATTGCCGCTTCGGCTGGCCAAAATCACACCTGTGCCGTACTTGGCGGCGGCACGGTCCAGTGTTGGGGGTTGAACAGCGGCGGCCAGCTCGGCCGCGGCAACATGGCGTTCAGCGACGTGCCCGTTACGGTCAGCGCGTTCTGATCATATGGCTTCTTACGTGCCTGCGCGCCCCGCGCGCGTCGATGGGAGAATCTCGAGGCGACCTGTGCTAGAGCCCCCTGAGCATGCGACAGCGCAAAGTGTCCTCAGCAGTTACCATTGGCCGCCGGCGAAGGTCCGTTCCCGTTGACTTGAACAGCTTCGGGGCAAAGGCTACCAGCCGTGCTGGAGAATTCCTCGGTGATCGCTATCGAATCGAGGGCCTCCTCGGCACCGGGGGCACCGCCGACGTTTACCTCGCGCTCGACACCCATATCGGCAACAGCGTCGTCGTCAAGCAACTGAACCGTGAGGGCGCGGACAACGAAGGAATTCGCGAGAGGTTTCTCGAGGAAGCCGAGGCCTTGTCGAACTTTCAGCACCCACGCATCCTGCACGTGCTCGATTTGCAGAGCCGAGCGCCGGGCTGCCCTACCTCGTCACTGAAGCTCTCATCGGTGAAACGCTGGCTAGCTTGCTTCACCGTCAGCCACTTCTTGCAATGAGCACGACGCTG
Source organism: uncultured delta proteobacterium (assembly GCA_963819085.1). Classification (GTDB taxonomy): domain Bacteria; phylum Myxococcota_A; class Polyangia; order Polyangiales; family Polyangiaceae; genus FEN-1139. The sequence goes on along the minus strand of CAWFUX010000025.1, from coordinate 251,623 downwards.
ATGATTGCGCGGCAGACCGCCGAAGGGCTCACGGCCGTGCATGCGCGGGGACTGGTTCACCGCGATATCAAACCGGGTAACCTTTTCTTGTTGGGTCGGCACGGTGCACCGTTCGGTCTCAAGATCATCGATTTCGGCATGGCCAAGCTATCGGACTCGAATGACGCGAGCGACGTGCAAACGGTGCTCGGAACGATTGAATACATGGCACCCGAGCAGACCATGGCCGACCCTGTCGATGGGCGCTCGGACATCTATAGCTTTGGGATCATGCTATTTCGGTTGCTCACGGGGCGGTTGCCGTTTCAGGCCTCAGAAGGCTTTGATCTACTCGGTCACCAATTCTTCTCCACGGTTCCCGCACCATCCTGGTTCGATAGCTCGATAGAGCCGCGCCTCGATGCCATCGTCACCCGTGCTACGCGCAAGCACCCGGACAATCGCTATCCCGACATGCTTGCTCTGATGACAGATCTGGACGCCGCAGTCGAGCACAGCGGCGGTGAGCCGCCTCATACGAACCTTGTCGTCGAGCCGGACGTGTACCACCCGCAGAACCAGAAGGGGCGCGAAGTTTCGGAGCTGCTCGCCAAGCGCTGGGCCACGCTTCCGCCGATTGGCAATGACGCGGCTTGCTCGCTGTCGCAAACGGCGAAGCTCGCGCACGAGGCCCCGGATTCAACCGAATTCGAGCCCCTGTCGGACGACGCCCTCGAGATTTGCGAAGGCTGAGCGGCTCGCGCTCGCAATCTCTCCTAGTGCGAAGCCTATTCTACTGTAATTTCGCCAAACCCGGGGTTGGCCCCGCCTTCGCTCGCGTCTATGAATACTCGGAGCCAAGTCAGCTGCTTCGGGTTGAACCTTATCTCGCTTGGAACTAGGCCGGTATCTTCGAGCGGGCCAAATGATATTGCCGGAGATCCGTCCGAAAACTCGAGGTGGCCGGCAGTGACGTGCTCGTCACAGGCTCGATCGTAGAGCGTGACAGAAGCAACTGCGGTCTTCGCGGGCCAACTGAACTCGACCCAACCCGTTGGCAGATTCGGCGTTGCCCACTCACCCTCGTTGCACACTCCGTGCTGACCATCGATCACATTATCGCACCAGCCCGATGCGTAGTTGCTGCTACAAGCGAGTGCGGCCGACGTCCCCGGGTTAGAGGGTTCATTGCTTACCGCTGGAGGCTTGGGCAATGCGTCATTGGGGTGAAGCAAGTATCGCCACCAATCCGCGAGCATCCCATCTTGATCGACCCCCTTCTGCGCGGGCAAATGCCGGAACCAATAGCGATCGAAACCCAGGCTTGAGCAGCCCCAGTCGTCGCAGTTCGTCGGTTTGAGGGATGCCGTTACGTCACTGGAGGTCGGGTCTGCGTAGAAGTTGTCGCAGTAGGAATTGACGAACGCCGTGTTGTCGTATTCGCCGGATTGCGACGCATTGGGCGGATAGCCGTGCCCGCCACAGCCGCTCACTGGGTAAGCCGCTGACATCAATCGTACGTGCGTATACCGGTTCCAGGTGGTGCTGAGGCTATTATAGTTCCAGCCTTGAAAGAGTGGGTCCAAGATATTTTCGGCCTTGACATGTAAATCGCGTAAAAAGGCATCGAACCCGCGACCATAGGTGAACCCAAGGACATTGATCGCCCGCATACAACTCGTTGCGACCGTGGGCACGAGTGGCGATGATGATGCTACGGGCCCCAAGCGCTGCATCGTTGTGAAGCCAAAGTGGGGCTCACCGAGTAACCAGACTTCGTCAACCGTCCCCGTATTGACCAGGTCGCAAATGGCCTGGTCATTCGCCAACTGTTGATAGTCAGCGGCCTCGGGCACGTAACACGAAGCCGAATCCGCGAGGCATCGCGCATAGGAAGCCGGTGTGTACACGAACCCGTCTTGCATCGGCGGAAATGTATCTACGGTTGAGGACTTGACCAGATCGTACTGTACCCTCCCGTTCGTTACCGTCTTGATGGTGCGTCGGAATTGGTCAGCTACTCCTGAAAGATCTTGCCAATTGTTCACCTCGGACAATCGCCGAGTGCTTCCGTCGCTCGCAGCCACGAGCGGATCGAAAGTGAGGATGGCTAACCGCTGTGTGATCTCCGGAGCTTGGCAACCGTAGGTTGAGCCGGTGAAGTCTTCGTCGACACTCTGGCTCAAATTGGGGAACTTTGCTTGTTCGCTGCAAAAGCGTAAGTCGGCGCGACTAGGTTCCAACGTGTAGTCGCCCGGGCACACTTGGTTGAATAGGTATTGCCCTTTTTCGTCCGTCAAGGTCGTCGTGTTGAATTGGCCGGACAACGACACCTGAACCCCTTGCAACGGCTGACCCGTGGGCGAAACGATGTGACCCCGAATCTCTAGCGCGTTGGGGCAAGGGCCCGACGTGCCACCCATTCCCCGATCTGAAATGCCGCCTGTCGCTGCGCCACCTGCGGCCACCCCCGGGCCGTCTCCAGCTGCGCCACCGATAGTGGAAAGTGGAAGGCTCGCTTGCCCACCCGCTGAAACTCGATCGCTTGTCTGCCCACCCGTTGAAACTCGATCGTATGTCTGCCCACCGCTGGAATCGGGATCACTCGTTCGGCCCACCTGGATTGGAGCGCAACCGATAAGCAGCATGAATGCGATGCAGCCAAAGCTGCTCCGATTGAACCCTCGTTTTTCTGTCATTGGACCGTCCGCTCTATTTCCACTCATGGGGTTGGGCTAACAGTAGAATCCTTCGTATCATCGCCTGTTGCACAATGTTTTTCACCAGCGAGCGGCCGTGATGGGGCGACCCCGTGCGAACGCGCCAAGGCGAAAGCGGCATTGGCTCCGGAGCAATCGCCTCGACTCGACAGGAGCTCGCCGCGCAGTGCGTAAAGGTCGCCGCCACGTTCTTTGCCGATAGGACCGGAAAGTGCCTTGTCGATGGCGTCGAGGGCATCGCTCGTGCGCCCGAGCCGAGTCAATAACTCGATTCGGGTTAGGCCTGCTTCCGTCAACAGGACGCCATGTGGGAAGCGTTTTGCATGTTCGTCAAGCGTGGCAAGTGCCGCAGCACCGCGACCTAGTGCTCGCGATTCGAGGCGGGCTTTCTCGTAGAGCGCTAGCTCGGCAGCCATGCTGCTTCCTTGGGCGATGCGACCGTAGCAGTCGGCGGCCTCCTCGAGATGACCCTTGAGTGCCATCTCTGAACAACCCGAGGTGTCCTTGGTGGGCTCGGTTGCTTTAATGCCGGGGGCCAACGTGTCAGTGCCTTCGACCCCGCCGTTGCCGGCACTTGGACTGCCCAGCTGTGCCTTGTCTTCGACTTTGGTCGCCGCCAAACGCCGGGACTTTAGTGCAGGTTCCGACAACGGTTGCGCCGCGATTGCAGCCACCGCGGGCTTGGGCTCGCTTGGGCCGACGGCGGACATCGTGGCTTCGGGGTTTGCCGAAAGACGCTTGGGACCCGGGTCGTGATTCACCCACAAAACCAATGCTATTGCGCAAGCGCCAACCGCGGCCAGAACAGTGCCAACCGGCATTGCAAGCCGACGTGAGGAGCGCTCGCGCTTCAGTAGCAAACCATGCCAGGTGCTAGACTCGCTTGGATACCTCGACGGTTCGTCCAAACTATCGCGCAACAATTGCCCAATCGCGTCGGTATTCTCGACGAGGCGAGTCGAAAAGTGTAGAGGGCGCTTCGTCATTGCGTTTACCCTCCCCGTGCTTCGATGGCTTCGATGAATATCTTGCGTGCATCGTGCAAGCGACGAAACACAGTAGCTTGCGGACATTCCAGAATCTCAGCAATCTCTTTGCCCGAAATGCCTTCGAGCTCGAAGAGCACGAAGACGACGCGTTGAGAATCCTTCAATTGCTCCAGCGCAGCAGCAATCTGTCTCGATGCATGCCCTTCCTCGAACGGGTCAGTACCTGCTTCTGTAACCGAATGGGCCATGATCGCGTTCAAGAAGTTCGCCACGCGTGTGCGCCGCCTAGCGACACGGGCGTGACTGATGCACAGGCGATAAAGCCAGGTGCGAAAATCCGCCTCCTGGCGGAACCGCGGAAGATAGCGAAAAACATCGAGGAAGACATCCTGACAACAGTCTTCGAGCTGCGTCGCGCATACTCCCAAGCGACGCAGAACGGAAATGGCGTTTCGGTGGTATTGCCGATGTAGACTGCGCCACGCCGCAGGTTCCCCTGCGACACAACGCTCCACAAGGAGACCGGCCAACTCAACGGTCGCGTCTGAGGATAGGCTTTGCAATCGGTCCACCGAACTTAGAGTGTTGAAGCGTGCCCGATCTTCGCCGCTAAGTTCAAAGTACCGTTCGAATTCCGAAATCGAGACCGAACACGAACGTTGGCGGAGCAAAGACGGACCGGTGGTCGACCTCGAAAGGGTGACTGAGCGCGCGTAACAAGACCAAAGAAGACAGTTCCATGAACGGAAACACGGTCCGAGTCGGCAGCAGCTCGGCACCCAGCCGCAGACCGACTCCAGGCACGAGCCGGCTCGCTGAACCGTTCTCAGCCAGGCCTTCAGTGCGAACGTGCTCGTACAGACCGAGTAATTCAGCGCCCAGATTGAGTCGCAGCGGCGCGCCCGAAACCAATTCGCGCCTGGCCTGCAGCACCAACGGGATTCGCCGTATTTTGCCCCATCCGCTAGAAATGGGCAGCGCGTGGGCGGAAAGGTCGTAGCCGCCCATCAGCCCGAGCCCCCAATGCTCGTTCATTTGCAGGGCGATACCTAAACTTGGCGCTACCCACGCGGTAGCGATCCAAAGGCTAGTATCTAGCGTGAATCGGGGGCCAAAATGGCTGCGGCCGGTTGCGGCAGCGCCCGACTGAACGCCGATTGCTTCCGGCTGCACGGCGGTGACCTGGGCCTTTGGCGGCTCCCCGGGCGTGTCACCAGCTGGTGCGGATTCAGCATGGGGATCGTTCGAAGCTTCCGCATCTGGCGTCGATACTTCGACGTTGGCCTCCGGTCGCAGAAAATAGCGCTCGAGCACGAGCGCAATCACCTGGGCCAAAGTGGCGCAGGTTCCATCTTTCGCAGCAAATTCACGCTCGAGGCGAACGCGACCCGAAGGGTCATAGAGCTTCAAAGTCACCACGTCGCCGCGTTCGCGATGCACCAAAACGTAGGTTGCTCGCCACGTCCCTTCGAGTTCGAGGGTGCCCAATCGCGATCCAACGATACTGCGCGTCTGTTCTAGCGGAGGACACAACGCGTCGGGGCTTGGTGTATCCACCGTGAGCCCCCCGGCACTGAGCGCTAAAAAGGGAAGCGTAGACCAGACAGCCAATTTCGAGCGCGAGCATAGTCCAGACTCCCTATTTCCAAGCAGAAGAATCCGACAGTTGCCGGCCAAAGTCGCCCCGCGCTTGGCCGGACGGCCACGGACCGTCGAATCGCGCCGCGTGCTTCGCTCGACAAATCGACATCGCGGTTTCGAAGATCACACCCATTCGATCACACCAACTCGGCATTGGGAACGCAAGTCGGTCGCATTGGCCAAAGGGGCCAACGCCAGACCACGCCTGCGTCCTGCACGAGGAACCGTTCACCCGAAAATCCAATGGGCTCCGCGCAATGCGGGCTTTTGGCATGGAGCACGCTCATGTTAACGAAACAAAAGAACACACATTTACGTCGTACTAGCCTCTCAGCCGCTTACATTTTGGCCCTAATTGGTGCCGGTGCAGGCGCTTGCAGCAGCAAGGCAGGCAACGAGGAATCCACGGCTCAGAATCAAAGTGCGGCTACAGCGACGATCACCATCTCGGGTCGGGTCGGGTACAACGGCTATCCGGTACTCGGCGACGGGCTGATTCCCGGCGTCACCGTCACCCTTTCTGGCGCTCGCTCTGCAACCACGGTCACCGACGCAGACGGCAACTACGCGTTCACGGGGCTGCCGACGGGCACCTATTCAGTGCGCGCCACAATGGCCGGTGTCTCGATCCTGCCCGACGTCGTTAACCTGAGCAACCAGACCACGGACATCGTTGAGCGATTCTACGCGACGCCCGTGCCAGGAGCATGGTCCCCGACGCGCGTCTTTGGTCAAGTGGACCTCACGACGGCGCAGACGAACATGGTAGTGCCCAATCGCGTATTTCACCCGGGTGGAGTTATCCTCGATCGAATGACGGCCCCCACGCCCAGCCGCATGTGGGTCTTCGATGCCGGCAACGACCGCATCCTCGGGTTCAAGAATGTCGGAACCTGCGTGGGCGGGCCGACTCCGGGTGCCGCGTGCACGGAGCACTCGGGTTGCGGCACCGGAGGCTCTTGCGCCGGCAGCCTGAACCGCAATGCGGATATCGTGCTCGGTCAACCGAGCTCCTCCGATCGCAACGCTTGCAACGGAGACGCAACGAAGCGGGCGCCCGCTGCTCGCAATAGCCTCTGTCTAACGCCGTTCCCCCTGCAAGTGAGCCTCCAAGAAGGCCCACAGGGTGGTCAGATGGCAACCGACACCGCACACAATTTGTACGTCGTTGATCCGTACAACAACCGCGTGCTCAGGTTCGACGATCCATTTACGAAGGACAACCTTCCCGACAAGGTCTGGGGACAAGCCGATTACACGTCTCGCGAGTGCAATCGCGGCTTCAATGCGCCGGCAGCCGATCGGCTCTGCACGGGCGACCTAGATAATCTCGGAGACGGCTTCTACTCGGCAGGTGTCAACGTCACAGCGGACGGCTCCGCCATCTGGGTAGCAGACAACGCCAATAACCGCGTGCTGCGCATCCCGACCAGCGGCACCACTGCCAACCTTGTGCTTGGCCAACCCGACATGACAACCAATAATGGTTGTGATGGCACGCTGGCCACGCTGTGCAATCCGAAGGCAGTTCGCTTCGACCCATCGACGAAAACCCTGTACGTAGCCGACGGCCTAGGCGCTGCCTCCCGCGTGCTCGTGTACCAGAACCCCACAACGAATGGCCAGGTCGCAAGCAGCCAACTTTTGCCTCCTGCGGGAAGCCAGTACAACAGCGTCCGCGGCCTCACTCTCGATCCGACAACGCCCGGCGCCGTTTGGCTGTCTGACACGGATAACGGCCGGCTCCTGCAATACATCAACGACACACCGACGCGCGTGCTAGGGCAGGCGAATTTCACCGCGACGGACTGCTGGTACGCGACCTTCCCGACGGATTCCGGCCTTGACGGTTCCGTTTGCAGTCCTCACGGCAGCATCGGTATCGACCGTGATGGCAGCGTCTACACCGGTGACATGGGCGGCCACCAACGGGTAGACCGTTTCAAGGGGCCGCAACCACTGCCCCGCACCGACGGCTCGGGTCACGGCGCGGATGCCTACCTGGTAAACGACGGGAATATCTTGACCGGGTGGTACATGGCGGGCGTGCCGAACCACATCGGCCCAGCCGGCTTCGATGACCCGGATCAGCTTGTGTTCACGCCACAAGGCCTCGTCGTTGCCGATCGGTTCCGTCTGCTAGTCTGGACCAACTACACGGCTTCTGGCCTCAACGCCGGACCGGCAAACGTTGTGCTCGGACAGAAGGACTTTACGTCCGAGGATCGCTTCTACACGACCCACGGCAACGGGATAACGGCGGTCGCGCACGACGCCACACGAAACCTACTTTACGCCGTCGAAAAGGGCTACATCGACGTTTGGAGCACACAGTCCGCGCTAACGACTGGACAGCAGCCCACCTTCGTGATCGCGAGCCCGCTTTCGCTTCGTAGTGGCGGCACCATCGACTTTAGCGCAAACGGGATCGCCCTCGACCCAACCACTGACACCGCATGGCTCGCGGACACGGACCACCACCGTATCATGCGCATCTTGAACGTGAGCCAATCGAGCCGGCAGGTGGACGTCGTTCTCGGCCAAAACGACATCAATTCGACCGAATGCTATCGAGGGGCAGGCCAGATGGCGCCGTCTCGCGACGGGCTCTGCATACCCGACAGCATCACGTTCGATCGTCTCGGCAATCTCTTCGTCGTCGAGTCGCAGTGGGAAGCCGGCGGAAGGGCCGTCGAATTCGACAAGGCAAGCCTGCCGCCCATTCCTTCGCCGCAAGTCTTCTGGACCGCAGGAGCAGGGCCGCTACCCGCTCGCGTCTACGGACAGACGAGCTTTACTACCCGAGACTGCAACCCTGACCGCATCAACTATCCGTGCACCCCGCGCTCGCTCTCGTTCGAGCCCGGCACCAACCGCATGATCATGACGGTCAACGGATACGACAACCCGCTCGAAAGCAGGGCCTTCTTCTACAACAATCCGGTTCCTGCCGGAGTCACGACGCCAACGCCGACCGGGCGCATCCCGCTGCCCTTCAATCAAGCGGGCGCCAGCGCCTTTGACACCGCGGGGCGCCTCGCGCTGCTCGACCACACCTGGAGCCGCGTCGTGCTCATCGCAACTCCGCCCCACTGATCGAACCCCATTGAGAGTGAAGTAGACAACAACAGGCCCCGGGTCGGCGACGGCTCGGGGCCTTTTTCTATGCGCGAGGCGGCAACAGTTGTGAGTTCTTTGTTTTTGGGCGTCACGCGCACGTTGCGCGTGTCTTGAGCGAGACGCTTTGTTGACGGCAGGTTTTGCGCGGGCGGCCTCATAGATCGCCCGGCGTTCGCTCTGCGTTCGCCCTAGGTTCGCTGTTCGTTCTCGCTCTGCGTTCGCTTTGCGTTCGCCCTAGGTTCGCTGTTCGTTCGCTCCGCGTTCGCTTTGCGTTCGCCCTAGGTTCGCTGTTCGTTGGCTATAGCCTCGCTCTGCATTCGATTGAGGCTACCCCGTTCGAGAGTCGCTCTGTATCGTACTGTGCCGCTCGGCCGATTTTCGGTAGGCGAGCGTGCGACCGTCGGAGGCTGGGGATTCCGTGTCGCTGCGACCAAAGAAATCGGCGCTTGGCTGGACGTCGCTGAAAGGCGTCGAGCCTGAGAGGGCTTGGCTGGACGTCGCTGAAAGGCGTCGAGCCTGAGAGGGCTTGGCTGGACGTCGCTGAAAGGCGTCGAGCCTGAGAGGGCGTGGCGTTTATTGGCAACTGGCTCCGCATGCTGCCCGATGTTGAGTTTGATTGACTTGAGTAGTCGTGGCTTGGGGCGGTTTCTGGGCCGCGCTTTGGGTTGATTGAAATGGTCGTATTGAATCAAAAGGAAGGAGAGGCCCATTATGGCCAAGATAGAAGGTAATCTCATTATTCACGGTTTGTCGGGTATGCTGGGTAAGCAGGTGGTGGTGCGCCGGATGAAGAACGGACAGTACGTTCTTGCGGCAAAGCCAGTTCATCGTTCGCGAGAAGCTACCGACGCGCAGAGGCTGCAGCGCGAGAAGTTCCGCCGCGCGGTTCTGTACGCAAAGGGGGCTAAGGGCAGGGCGGAGTATCGAGAAGCTGCCGAGTTGCGTTGTGTTTCGGCGTTCAATGTCGCCGTCGCCGACTTTCTGCATCCCCCGGTGATTCGGAAGATTGATATCTCCGGTTACAAGGGCGCCATTGGTGAGACGATTCGGATTACGGCCGACGATGACGTCAAGGTCAAATCCGTGGGTGTCATGATTGTCAACGACGACGGCACGCCCGTCGAGAAAGGCACGGCCATCCCTGGTACCGAGAATTCCAGCGAGTGGCTGTACTCGACGAAGTGCGCCGTGGGTTTATCCTCCGTGAAGATCGTCGTGGACGTGGTTAACCTTGCCGGGCGAGTCACGGAGGTCGCCGAACATACATGAGCCGCGCGCAATCGAAGTCCCTCCCACACTTCGCCTGTCCCCGTAGCTGGGCGTGGGGGTATGTAACTCTTCCCAGTAGGTTTTGGTCGAACGTACGGAAGGCGAGAGGAGGCGGATTTGTTGGGTTTTCACCTTCTCGTTTACAGAAGGCACCCGTAGTTGCAATCATGTCTCGGTATAGGTCCGAACGCAGCGTTCTCGGTTCGGTCCCCCGAGGGCGATCGCCAGCGAGTTGCAGAAAACCGAATGGAAGAAATTGACCGGTACCTATCGCTAGTTATCCGGATGACTTCCGTGTCCTTTTGCAAGGATGAAGAGGGCGTTTTTTTACTCAAGCGCCCGAACAAGACTCCAAGTCTTGGCTCCATTCCCCCTCAAATTTCATTCGAGACCGTTCATGAGGCCATTGACTTCGATCCGTTCGCAGCCGAGTGGGGAATTGCGTCAGTCAAGAAGCGCGAAGGTAATCCCTACGCTGATCGTATTTCGATTGGCCGCGCCACCAATTGCGACGTTGTATTGCGGGTTCCCTTCATATCCAAAGTGCAAGCGCATATCCTTCATTCTCCCGACGGATCGTATTTGCTCCGCGCGCATAGCGCTGCAAGCCCGACGACCCTCAATGGGAAGAAAATGGACACGGGTTCCACGCGCCCGCTGGCGGTAGGCGACACCATTTCGTTTGGTCCGATGTCGTTCGAATTTGTCGATGCGGCCCGACTTTACGCGGTCTTGGTTAACGAGGCCCGGCACGACACGGAATAGACGAAGCGACAGTTTCTGCCTTCTATTCCAACTCAAAAACCACCCGACAACACGATGCCCCCACCCCCTGGCAGCGCGAACGCGACCGGGTGTAAGTATGGAGCCTTCGAGCGGGTTGTCGAGGCGGAGCTAGCTTGCGGCTTATTGTCACTAGGTGCCAAAAATAGCCAAGTAGCAACGCCCGCGGATACGACGCCGATACCAAAACCGATATCCGCAATGAGATAATCGCGCTTGAGACTATTGTAGCTTGGCCGAGCGTCGCTGCCACAGTTAGGTGAGCAAGCGTTGACATCGCTTTTCTTTGACTTTCCGAGCAGGGCGAACGTAGTTCCAACCCCAAGACCTACGACCGATGCACCCGCCACAACCCAGGCTGCCGTGGGCGAACCGCGGTGCGCTGGGGCGGGCGCCGGGGTTGCGGGAGCTGGCGCTGTTGCAGCGGTAGGTCGAGGCTCGACAGCGGGTTGCTTGGATTGTTTGGTGGACAAATCGGTCGCATCAGCGGCTTCATCCGCTATCTTCACTTGAATCATTCGATTCTTCTCACCCTCGCGTATGAGCACATCGCTGCTGAGTACGGCACCCCAAGGTAACAGGAATCGAAGGCGATGCTTGCCCGGATCAATCTGGATGGCACGCCCATCGAGCCCGTCAGCGATTAGTTCGTCGGTGGAAAAGACCTTGACGGTACTAATATCTTGGTTCTTTTCGTCCAACACTGCAAAAATTACGGTAGGAACCGTTTGCTGCACCGTCTGCAAGAACTCAGCACATTCCTGACGCAATTGAGATGGACATGACTCATCCGACCCACACTTGGTAAAAAGCTGCGTTGCCAGGCGCAAATGTCCAGCTTTGGCCTCACGTTGGCCAGTTGCATGCGTCGTAATACACGTCTTTGGGTCGGCAAAGGCCGTATTCGAAGCCAAAATTGCCGGAATGGCGAACATACTGGCTAGCAAGTATCGGGTGAGGCTTCTAATGAAGTTGGGCATGGGGTCTCCTGCGGCCTGCCAATGAAATGTTTCCTGGTCGGCTTGTTGAACGACTTCCCCAGAGTGGCGTTGGCACCAGACGAGACTTCGGCGGTCGAAACCAGCCAACTTCGGAAGGGAATTCGCAACGGGACTCGACTTACTAACGGCACAAGAGCCAATTTAGATTACCGCAAGGTGCAGCCGCAACGAGATTTGCTTTGCGCACGAAGGACGCCAGGGTAATAGGTCGTCGCCGCCGTGAGCACCGCTCCCGAGTGTGCTGGCCCACCACGACTTGACCTGGTTTCACCCCTCAAGAAAGAGGATCTAGTGGCCGGATAGTTCACTGTTTCATGAGAGCGGAACTCGATTGAGCCTAATGAAAACCGAGGACACTAACTCTATTCGACTACCAGACCTGTCTTGCTAGACCGGAATGGGGGGGAGGCGTGTGTTTTCGATGTGTGCATATGTGGCGAGGACTCTGTGTGGGATAGTAGACCGCACAAGATACTGAGTGAAGTCGGACAACCCGCACGGGCACCGGCGCAGATTTTACTGAGCGGCGACAAAAGGCCTCACTTTAAGGTGATGACAATGTTTTCGGTTTGCCGGACAGCTTTGCATGTTAGGCTATTTTTTGCGTGGTAGAGTCAGCTGCAACCCCACTTGGGTCACTAGAATCGCGCTACCGAGCCCTACTGGAATTGGGTCGTGGTGGCACGGCGCGTGTTTATCTTGCGAAGAGTTGACAGTCAGGGCTGCGTAAATTGGTCGTTCTAAAGACCCTCGAGCCGGAACTCTCGATGAATGCGGAGATGCGAGAGTTGTTCCGTCGCGAAGCTGAGGTGTGCGCGCGGCTCAACCACCCAAATATCGTACAAGTCCACGAGGTCGTCGAAGAGGTAACGGGCCCGATCATCGTGATGGAATATCTGGAAGGGGTTGCTCTCTCCCAAGCCATTGCGCGAAGCGAAGGACGCCTCGGCAAGCGATTGTATTTGCATGCGATCACCCAGCTGTTGTCGGGTTTGCACTATTTCCACGAGCTTCGCGACTACGATCGTAAGACTGCTTTAATGCGATACATCGAGATGTCTCACCGCAAAATGTCATCTTGCTGTACGAAGGTGCAGTAAAGGTGCTCGATTTCGGAATCGCCAAGCTTGCCACTGAGAATCAATCCACTCGAACGGGAATCGTCAAGGGTAAGTTGCACTATATGCCAGCCGAACAACTCTTGTCGGATGGCGCAATCGATCGGAGGGCAGACATTTTTTCCGCTGGCGTCATGCTGTGGGAAGCGCTCTCTGAACGGCGCATGTGGCACGGGCACACCGATAACACCGTGATGCGCTCACTAATCGCAGGAAAGTTGCCAAACCTACGGGAGGTTGCCCCTGGTTTTCCGAGCTATTTTTACGAAATTGTCGCCCGCGCAACCGCCTTCGAACCTAGTGGTCGCTACCCCACGGCGTTGACCATGCAACTCGACGTCGAACGGATCCTGGGAGATCTCGGCGGCCCCGTGCATCCTCGCGAACTTTCAGGGTTCATGCTCGCGGAATTCGGTGACTATCGTCAACAACGTGAGGCCGCCATTGAGGCGGCCATGCATCAGTCAATTCCCCCGTTGGCGGTGGTAAGTTCCCATGAGTTGACGCCGACGCGAAACGATCGTCCCGATGTGTCCCAAAGCGATGTTATTGCGACGCAACGTAGTCAAGGTATTCGGCGCCTAATATTCATAGTGTTCGCTGTCTTGCTTTTGGGATTGGGTGTCGGCCTATTCGCGAGAGGGAATTCACAAGTCAGTCCGCAGATTGCGCCATCAATACCGCCGCAAGTCACCCGGGCTTCGGTAGTTCACTTTGCAGTTGCGTCCAAACCGCCCGGAGCTGCAGTTCGGCTTGACGGCAATCTGGTCGGAAATACTCCTTGGTTTGTCGAACTCCCCCTAAGAACGCAGAAAGCGACATTAGAGCTTAGGGCAGAAAACTATGAGCCGGTTACGAGAATAGTTTCACTCGATGAAGACCTCTCGATGGAAATTCAACTTCAGCCGGTTCCAGCGCCTAACAACGCACCGGCCGATACCTCCGATCAAAAGAAAGCCTCGAAGCATGCGAAGGTCGCTGCTTCGGCCAAGCCCACTTCGAACGCGCCGCGAGCATCCAATTGTAGCCCCCCGTATACTTTGAGTCCGGACGGAATCCGGACATACAAGGCCGAGTGTTTCAAAGACGCTACGCGATAAAACTAACGAGGGAATTTTTGCGCCGCGAATGAAACCCCAATCCTGGTTGGCGTTGTGGGGATAGTTCGTCGGAGTCGCTCGTGTTCTGATCTTTGCCGTTTCAAAGTCGAATCTCACTACAATGGAACCGAATTCCACGGGTTGTCGCTGATTGTACGTGTGGGCGCGAAAATGGCCGGAAAAAAATACCCAAACAACACTATTGCAGCCCGCCGGCTGTCCGCATAAACTGCTGAGTGAAACGTAGATTTACCTCGATCCTCCCATCTGTGTGGTTTGAAGTGAGGTAGTTGGTGCTTGCGTCAGATCTGAGTTGCCCATGAAGTATTCAACTTCCAGCGTCCGGTCTTGCTTACTGTTCATGGCGTGCTGCATTGCACCCGCTTGTTCATTCCAAGTGCCGGATGAAGACAAGGTGTTCTCGAATAACTCGGTGGGCGGACAGGCATCGGGAGGTATCGCAGGAATTGGTGGCCACACTCTGGGCGTTGGGGGCACCGCGAGCGGAGGCAAAGAATCAACCCCAAATGGAGGCAATGCGGGATTGGGCGGCACGGCGTCTGCGGCAGGTGGCTCAGCGGGTGCATCTTCGTTCGGTGGAGGGGCAGGCGCGAATGTTGGAGGCGTCGGTCCTAGTAGTGGTGGTACCACCGGGGGCACAAACACGGCAACAACACCTGGGGGTAGCGCGACAGGCGGTAGGACTGGTGTTGGTGGCGCGGTTTCCGGAGGGACGTCCAACAACACAACCACGGGTGGCTCGCCTGTGGCCGGTGGCACCGCAGCTGGTGGAGCTACCGTTACCGGCGGAGCTAGCGGCATCGGTGGATCTAATGGCACCGGCGGTGCCATCGTTGCTGGAGGAGCCACTGGTATCGGCGGCGCTACAAGTGGCACGGGTAGCAACAATGCAACGGGTGGAACAAGTAATCCAGGCGGAACAGGTGGTTCGCTAGGCAGCGGTGGCACGACAGGCGGTAACACTGCATCCCTAACGGGCGGCACTGTGGCCACAGGTGGCAGCAGCAGTCCAGGAGGTGCCACGAGCACTGGTGGTTCGGGTGGCACGGGAGGGACGAGTACGGAGCTCGGAACGGGCGGATCCCAAGACGTTTTGTCGGTCGGGCTCATTCATTACTATAAGTTCGATGAATCCGCGGGAACAGTCGCCGCGGACTCTATCGATTCAACCAAAAATGGGACTTACATGGGGAACAGCACCCATGTCACCGGTCGTTTCGGAAGGGCGGTGAAATTTCGAAACTCTGCCGCTCCCGCAGATTATGTCGAGTTAGCGCTAGGCCTCTTCACCGGTCTTGCTGAGACGACAATCAGCCTCTGGTTCGCGGACTACTCGATAGACAGACGAGGGGCACGCGTGTTCGACTTTGGAACGGGCGACCCAACGAATATCTTCTTCATTCCCCACATGAGCAATCCTACAACACTGACGGACGCGAGCCTCATCTCAGTGAGACTCAGTGGCCTGACATACGTGCAGCTGTGGGACAATGTGAACCTCGCCGACAGTAACAGTTCGTCTACCAATTGGCATCACATGGCGGCCACCTGGAGCGTGGACGCGCTCACCTTTTACATCGACGGAGTGTTAATCGGCACACAAACATCCCCGGGGGTTCTGCCTTCGGATTTGAGTGCGACTGCCCCGAACTGGCTCGGGCGTGCCTTCAACGATGCAGCTCCGTTGATGTATGCGAGTCTCGATGATCTTCGAATCTACGATAGGGTGCTACCGCTCCTTTATATTCAAAATCTATACAACATGCTTTGAAATTTTGGGCACTATGTGGGCAGCATGGTTGCTGCATTGGGGTCGGTAAGGCTAACGCCAAATTGAAAGGGAGCAATCCGATGGGTTCACGTCGAAATTTGCGGCTGAAGAATGAACAGAGTCTAACGAACGGACATATTCAGCGTGTTTGGACCTTGGGACGTGGGCGATATTGGACCTTCGTTGCGCCGGCCCTTGTTACCGTTGTGATCGCGTCGAGTGGGTGCAGCGGTAGCCCTGCTACAGATACCTGCAACGGCAATAGCGTTGCAGGGGCGACAGGAACCGATCCGTGTGGCACGGGCGGAGCCGTAAACGTTGGCGGGTCAACCGCAGTCGGCGGCACAGTGAACACGGGCGGGGCGGTTCCGACAGGTGGCACCGTTAGCACTGGCGGCACCAGCGCAACTGGCGGCACTTTAGACACTGGCGGAAGTGAGAACACTGGCGGCGCAATGTCTACTGGCGGACGTGAGAGCACGGGCGGCGCGATGCCTACTGGCGGAAGTGAGAGCACCGGTGGCTCCGCGGACACTGGCGGCACTGTAAACACAGGTGGTGCGTCTCCGACGGGTGGCTCGGTAAGCACTGGTGGTACTGTTGATACGGGTGGCTCGGTAAGCACTGGCGGCGCAATGCCTACTGGCGGAAGTGAGAGCACTGGCGGCGCAATGCCCACCGGTGGCAGCGTGAGCACAGGCGGCTCTGCGGACACTGGCGGCGCCATAAGCACGGGCGGCGCGATGCCAACCGGTGGCAGTGAGAGCACCGGCGGCATGGCGGCCACCGGCGGAGCCAGTGCCACTGGCGGCGCCACAAGCGTGGGCGGGTCCCCAGGCGCAATCCTTCAGTACAAGTTCGAGGACGTTTCGGGCCCGACCGCCGTGGATTCGAGCGCCAACCACAACGACGGGTCGCTGACTAACGTGAACTGGTCCTTAACGGGCCGTAACGGCGGCGGCGTGAGCTATGCGGCTGCCGATTCCGTCATCGCGGCGCCGGGCGGAATGTTCGGCACCGTCCACGAGCTCACTGTTTCCGCGTGGGTCAATCTCACCGGTAGCGCCGCCGAGAATCGCCTCTTTTACTTCGGAGCGGGCACGAGCACGTACCTCACTCTCACGCTCAATAATTCGGCTGCACCTGCAGGTATTAGCCTGCGCTTCCAGGGTCCAACTGGCGGCGAGCAGGTGTTGACAACGGCAACCCAGCTTCCGTTGAACATTTGGAAGCATGTGACGGTCACCGTGTCGAGCGCCGGCTCCGCGATCTATGTGGATGGCAAAATCGTGGCTCGGGATAAGGCCCTCGCTATTGATCCTTCGACGCTTGGCAGCACGACAAGCAACCTCGTGGGTAGCTCGCCCACTCCAAACCAGGCATTCCAAGGAAAGCTCGACGAGTTCTACGTGTACGACAGCGTGTTGCCAATGAGCGATATCAGGGCGCTCGCTTGGCCGAAGTCGGACTTTTCAATCTACCATTTCGATGAGGGGGCCGGGACGACGGTTCAAGATTCCTCCGATCGGGCTGTCAACGGAACGCTCGTCGGGGGGGCCACGTGGGTGGTTAGCCCGTTTGGAACTGGCGCAAAGCTGACTAATACGACGACCGCGCCTGCTCAACAGTATGTTGATCTGGCGGACGGAATTGTCAGCAATTGCGTTGCTAACTCGACGTTTGCGGGTTGGGTCAGTCTCGAAACCAACAATCCGAATGCACGCTTTTTGGACTTCGGGAACGACGCCACTCATTACGTGAGTATAACGACTCACTACCAAACAACCGGTCAAGACACACCGTGTCTTCAGCTGCAATTCCTCTACCCGACATCCAGAACGGTTCGGACCCCCTACACTTGGATCGCTGGTACGTGGTATCACATTGCGGTAGTGCGCAACGCTACCGACTCGCTCGGTAGCAACTGGATCCGCCTGTATGTGAATGGAACAATGATCGGCAGTGGCGGGCTATCCACCGGCGGTGCGTTCGGTTCCACTATCAACAACTACTTCGGAAAATCGGCAATTGACACGCATGCGGGCCTCAATGGATCGATTGACGAAATTCTAGTTGGTTGCCGCGCCTACACCGACGACGAGATCAAACAACTCGCCTATCTACCGCCTCCGTGACTGGTTGCGTGAAACATTGTGGCGCTTAGCGGGCCAAGTTCCCCGCTGAGTTCGCCTGATTTGCGCATACCGAATGGGCTGCGGGTGTCCAACCTAGTGGCCTCTATCCAGGACAACTACTGTAACGACCCGCTCGTTGTGCGTTTCGGTCAGTCCCGTGTCACCTCACCGCAATATCCGGCTTCGGTGGCGCAATCATGCCGTTCCCGATATGGAAACTCGTGTGCGGCGGTTGGTTGTACCCCGTCTGTTCGGAGGACACCTGCATGCGGTACTGCGGGTCGTGCATCAGGGTGTATATTCGGCGCGCCGTTACCGCTGTCGTCGTGTACACGAGCAACGCGGAATTGTCGCTCGCTCTCCAAATGACCTCTTCGCGCCAGTCGCCGAGGATGTCTGCCGTAAGCACCGGGGTTGCCTTGGTGCCGTTGTTGGAAGCGCAGCCGTTGCACTGCAACAACGTACCGACGCCATATTTGCGAATGACGGTATCGTCCAACAATTCGCGGGATTCATCTGCATCCCACCACACCAAGAAGTTGACGGCGGCAGGGGCAGCGCCAAGGTTGCTACTCGAACTGATGCCAACTAGCGGACTACCGCTGGCCCAAGCCTCGGCGCCCGGATTGCCCGCATAGATATCGTCGGCAACGCCGCGCCCGGTATCTGACCCGCGAGGGGAAGCCTGTAAGAGGACTTCGCAAGTATTGGCATCGCGGACGTCGTACGAGGGCATCGAGGGGTTTTCGTGTGGCATGAAGACTTCCAAGCCGGGCCGGCCCGGTATCAAAACGCCTACGTGTAGAGCGTCTCCGTGCCCGAACCCCGTCGAGCACTTGAATGACCCGTCACTGTCGATGGTGGCTGCTCCGTACACGATTTCTTGCGCGCCGTCTTGATCGACGTCGGCGACGGCCATGGTATGCGAACCTTGGCCGTAGGCCGAAGCGGTCGTGCTGACACTGGAACCGCTGTCTGCCAGCCAGATCCGACTGAGCGCTCCCGCGCGCCAATTCCAGGCGCTGATTGTGGCCCGCGTATAGTAGCCGCGCGCCATGAGAATGCTGGGGTTGCCACTTGCCGTCTGTCCGATTCCTAGATCGTTCACGAATGCCGCAGAGGCGAGAAAGCGGTCTACCCGATTGCCCGTGGAGTCGCCCCAGTCGGAAACGACACCGCGATCCATGACGAAGTTGACAGTGGACAACTCGGCGCCGGTGAGCCCGTCGAACACGGTAAGGTACTCGGCGCCTGATAGAACTTTTCCGTCAGGGTTGCGATCATCTTCCTGATCGTTGTCGGTCGCGGCAGGGCCTGTGTGAAGATACTGCCCGGTGCCGTCGCGCGTCCCCGGTGCCGTCTTGATAGCCACTTCGGACCGACCATCGCCGTCGAAGTCGTAGACGACGAACTGCGTATAGTGCGCACCCGCCCGAATATTGCGCCCCAGATCGATGCGCCATAGATGGGTGCCATTCAACTTGTACGCGTCGAGCAAAACACTACCAGTAAAACCGGTCAGCGAATTGTCGCGAGAATTCGTCGGGTCCCATTTGAGAACGATATCGTACTCGCCGTCCCCGTCCAGGTCCCCGGGGCTGCCGTCATTGGCATCGTAGGTGTAGGCGGCATCCGTTTGCCCCGACGCAATGCGATCGACGGTTCCACCCGCGGGAGTGCTGAGGGGAACTCGGAGATAGGGCTGCGGCCATACCTGCGCTACTTCCGAGTCGGTCTGCTCCGCACCGTTCAATACGGCCCGCACGGTGTACGTGGACGCGGCACTTCCGCTTGCGTCAAAGGAGTTGGTGCTGTCGGTCACCGATGGCGATTTTTGTTCCGTCGCGGTAGAGATTGTAACTAACGGTGGTCGGATCGATGGGGTCGTATTCGCACCCAGTCATTCGCCAACCGACGTAATTTCCCGAGCCCGATCGCAGTGCAACGACTCCACGATTGATGGCCTCCATGCGGAAGTGCCCGTTGCAACCTCCGACAGCCGGATAAGCTCCGCCCGTGGTTCCGACGGCGCCCGCCATGTTGTTTGTTGCTCCGCCGGTCGCAGCGCCACCGCTTGCCACTCCGCCCGTTGCGCTGCCGCCGGTAGTTGCCGAGGCACCCGCCGCGTTGTTTGTAGCGCCACCGGTTACGGCGCCACCGGTTGCCGCGCCACCCGTCGGGACTCCGCCAGTTGTAGTTCCACCACCAGTGGCGACGCCGCCCGTTGCTATCCCGCCGGTTGCCAGCGAACTAGCCGACGTTCCTCCGCTGTTGAACCCCCCGAAGCTGCTCGAGGTTCCCCCCGTTGGCGCACCTGCGTCACCAATGCCGCCTGAACCGCCGTGCGCTACGCCCGGATCGCCCCCAGTTTCGATACCGCCGGTGCCGCTACTAGCCCCGCCAGTCAAAGTCGTTGTTGAGCCGCCAGTGGCGGCGTTGCCTCCGCTCGTTGCGTTGGGGCCGCCTGAAGTGATGGCAGTGATGCCGCCGGTGCCGCCATTTAAGCTGTCGCTGGCTCCCGCGTATCCGCCGTTGCCGCCCGCTCGGGGATTCGAAGGCGAACGTTCACCGGACTGCTCACCGTCGCCACAGGCGACCGCCACGAGCGCGCTCAGTGCGCCAATTGCGAGGCAACACTGGTGAGTTCTGGGATACGAGGATCGAAGACGCGAGCTTCCGAGCATTGCCACAATACTCAATCTTCTTACGGCCATGGCGCGACGTCGCCAAGCGCTCTAACCATAATGGCATGCAGCAAACGAAGTTGCACTACCGTGTCGCGTGTAAGTCAATGAAGCCGTCCCCGCTACCGAGACCTACGTCGCCTGAATTAAACCGCGGGCGGCCGTTTCCGTGCCGTCACATCCCCCGGGCCGCAGGTGCTCGACGAGATTGTCGAGTGTTCGTGCCGTGCCTACGTTCACGCCGAGCTTCAAGAATTGCTCTAGGTGCTCTTGCGAAGCACACCGTATCGATACGGTCATACACGTCGAGCCGTCGTTCGACTCGAGTTGCACCGTGCCGAGTTCCTCGATCACGAGCCTCGAGGGCCGCTCGGCCTCTACGAACGATTTTCGGTACGGCGGCGGGGTTTCCAGGCTGCTGCACGGGGCAGATGCTGGACGAACGAGCGGTTCACTATGTGTTGGTTGATGCGTTGGCTTTTGCCGCGCATGTATAGATTTCGGGTTCGACCGCGTGATACCAAGCCACCAACTTGGCCGCATCAGGCACCTTCAGCATGTCGGGTGCAGGCGGTTTAGTCAGCGGCTCGCTTGGCGCGCAAGGCCCTGCGGACGTTGATGGCGCGCGTGTACCGGTGCAACCCGCCAAGGGGAGTACTGCTACAAGCGCAATCGCACGGGGCGCGCAGTGCCCGCTCAGCGACTCACTCGAAAACTCTTCGAGACGGTTGCTCGGTGACCGCCGAAGGGCGCACCTTTTGCCCTGCGGAAGGCTTGAACCAGGCAATCCTTTCCCGTGGTGTCGCCGCTGATTGACTTAACGCTGACGCTCTGAACATTGCCGGATGGTTCAAAGGTTGCAACCACGGTTCCAGATACTTCAGAGCGGGTGCACGCGCGGGCTCCCCACGACGCCATCTCGAGCGCGTTTTGAGCCGTGTTTACATTGAACGGCCGCCCCTCGACCGTTGAAGTGGGCTGCAAAGTGATAGCCTTTGCTCTGATTGCGACCTTAGGCGTAAACCTACGGGAATGAAACCGCGACGCCTTCGGTGCGGCAGCCTCAGCTAGGGGCAACGCTTCGACCGACAACACCTCTTCTTGTTGCGCGGTTGGAGTCGCGAGCCCTGTCGGTTTCAACGACGTGTCTCGGGAACTTTTGTGTAAGCGAGCGCTCTGGGCCTTGGGTATTAGTCAAAAGCCGAGGTCCACTTTCGCGGTTGGGTCGAACGTCAGTGCTAAGCTCAGAATATGCTCCGCTCGTGTCCGACCGCCAGCGCGCTGGCAGAAAGATCGCGACAATAGCGAGCAAAGTGAGAGCCGTAGTCACCGATAGCGCGATATTGGCCCCCATGGGACCCATAATAACGCGGCCGTGTGCCAGGAGAGCTTCGAATCGATGCGCAAGGGTTTTTGGCGCTGATGTGCGTTGAGCTCCCTGCTCGCGCGTTCGAGCCGGTCCTTGCTGAGGAATAGTAACGGGTTCGGGAGCCCACGAGTCCGACTTATCGAGGCGAGCTTGTGCTATGGCGTTGCATATCTCTGGAATGGACATCAGCGAGACCCAGGCGTTCTTGTATTCGGACCACACCAAGACTTTCTCAGTCGTGAGAGCGTTTTTCTGCACCCACAACTCAGCGAGCTCCTCGCGATTCAGCACCATTCCAACTCGAAAAAGGTCGTCTGCCGTCTCGGGCAGGCGCACGGTTGCCACAGCAGACGGCACCGGGACAGCCGTCGAAGTGAGCGCATGCAGGTCCATCGGGATGAGCGCGGGCGGCGGTACTGGGGCGGTCAAAGCGAGAGTCGGCAAGGGTGGTGGAACCGACGGAGTGCGCGCGGGCCGTAGTATTGGGACGGTCGAAGCTTGGGTCGGCAAGGGTGGTAGAACCGACGGGGTGCGCGCGGGCCGTGGTATTTGGACGGTCGAAGCTTGGGTCGGCAGGGGTGGCGGGACCGACGGGGTGCGCGCGAGCGGTGGTGGGACTGTCGGTGTGAGTGCCCGGGGCGCCGGCACGGGTAGCGTTGCCGTCGTCGTAGCGGGAGGGATAACCGACGGCGTCTCGCGCCTCGCGACAACGTTTATCCGCGTGACTTCTTCATCGTCATCGACCAAGTTGTCTGGTTGCGAGATGGTCTTCGGTGCTCGGTGTTTGCCATAGACTCCGGACTGTTTCCGCAACCTCGCTTTGCCCTTAGCCGAAGGCTTGGGCAACCGCGGAGGAGTTCGACTCTTAGTTTCGTAGTATCGGCTCATCATCGCGCCCTCCTGACGAAATCCGTGACGTCACGACAAATATAATCGCTCGGCTCAGTGTGACCCGTCATTTTATGCGTGTCGAGTGAGGGTGGGCCGCCGCAGTGTTGCAGCAATACTCAAGCGGGGCTTCGTAATGCCGTCAGGTTGGATATGCATGGGCCAGCGCAATCCGGTAACAATGACGCAGGCGCGAATTGAGCCACAATGCCTCAAAGTCGCATCTGTGACGGCAGTAGAAACGCCGCGCGCGTGTGAGGTTTCCGGTGTGACGGCACGCGGCCGTCAGATGGCCTGAGACCTAGCCTTGCACGTGTACTGCAATCCTTGCAATGGAACGAGCCTGGGCGGGCGCGTAACCGTCGGCGGATTGCGTGACTCTCAGTTGAGGTCCTTAGGGTCCACGTGCGGCGCCTCGAGAGGGCGCACCACGAACACCCAACGCACGCTGTGGTTCGGAGTGACGATGCGTACATAATCATCCGGCTTGGCAAGGAGTGTCACGACGGGGCCAATGTCACCCCCTTCAACGGACACGAGATCCATGCCGTCAAGCACACGCAGCCCCTCGAGGGCGTCACTCAAGCTGAGGTCTGCACGCTGCGATAGTGCGTTGAGCGACAATGTGCGATCCAAACCAAATGCCTCAATCAGAGCATGACCGCTGAAACACGCGGCCTTCTGACTCTCCGAAAAATCCGCCCAGAGCTCAGTCGGCAGTGCGAGCGGATGAGTGGTCTCATCGGTGGCGACTCGGGGCAATCCATATTCGAACATACCCGCAAATTAAGTCCTTGCCGAGCCATGTCAACTAACCGCCAAACGCGGCTACGTTGGAGAACCTGCTGGAGGCTTGAACCGACGTGGCGCGGTGCCACGCCTTTTGGGGTCTTTGCGGCTCGCAAAGCCGGGTGCCAGGGCCGTCACCCACCGGAGTGAGACCTAATGCCACGAGCCTTCATCGACGGGCGCTCTCGGTTCAGCAGTGCTGCTCGGCGCGCTCACGGCGGCGGCAGTGTTTGATTCAGGTGCGCCGTTGGGATCGGGTAAGGGCGGATTCGATTCGTGCTTACCGCTTTGCGGCGTCGAATCAGCGGGTGGCGCAACGCTTCTGAGAGGCGCTCCCAGTACATTGACGAGCTCGCCCTGACCGTTGATATAAACCTCGTTGGCGGGAATGGCCGTTTCGGACCCGGATTGGAGTTGCTGATCCGTTTCGATTGCCGCGCGTTTGGAAACCCTCGGTAACGCAGTCAGTCGTTTCCGAACCGTACTAGCTTGGGTCGGATAGGCGCTCGCCTCCGTTTTGACCGAAGGTGCGCTGCTTGCGGCACTCGAGTTGGCAGCAGAATTGTTCGAGTTTGCTGCGGGCACTTCAGGCACAGGTACCAATTGCTCGAGACCCTGGCTCGGGAATGCATTGAGCGAAGGTAACGACTTCGGCGCGAAGTCACGTGGCAATTGTGCGGCATCAGGCTCGTGCCGGACAACAACGATTGCCAGTGCCGCACCCAGCGCGGCTGCAGCGGTCAGCCCGAGTGCAATAATTATGGGTGACGAATAGCGTTGCGGCCCGGCACGCCGCACTGCGCGGGACGCCGTCGCTTTCCCATTGAACGAGGCGATACGCTCGGATTCGAGCGATGCACTCGACTTGGGCGTTGCGCTTTGAGCGGTGCTCGCCGTCGTACTGGCCTCGGGCAGCAACGACAACTCCGCTTGACTCGCTTCGCTGTCCTCATCGCGACCCCGAGTGTTAATCCGATGAGCCGTGCCGCTCGCGGGTGGCGCCGACTCCTGGCAGGGACCCGCACCGAAGCTCGTTGTAACCTCTGGGGCCGGTGGCGAAAGTGAAGGAGACTCCAATGGCGGTGGGAACGGCAGTGTGATCTGTCGTTCCCTCGACGCCGGAATTTCATCGATTGGCGGTTCGTTCAGCTCGAGTCGAGAGGCCATACGCGCCAGCCGAAACTTTATGCCCAGACGCGCGTTCTGTCCACGACGGGGTCGCGGAAAAGTAGTGCTTTACCCGACGAGGCCAAGAATTGTAATTCCTTTCGCCATGTAACGTGTGGGGTTGCACGCCACGTTGACTATGCGCGGAGCGCTTGCGCACTAAGATCCGCAATCGCAGGGGCCAAATCCAGACCCGTCCGCAACGCAGACTTGTCCACCCGCGCATGCCCCTGGTCCGAAACATTTTTGCGTTTCACCAGGCCGACAAACCGTTGACCCTGCCGGCGCTTGCTCCGGAGTCGCTCCACTGTCAGCGAGTCCAAGTACCGGGGGGGGCGAGCTTGATGCTGCCAAGTCAGACCACGGCGACGCCTTGCAACGGAAGTGCAACTCATCTCGCCCCACCTGCTTTTCGTTGCCGTTGACTCCAAAGACCTTCTGACTATGCTCGCCGCCAACAATGTCATAGCCGGTTGGCCCACATTGCCTTTCCGCTCGATCTTGGCAGACCTTTTGTTTACTGCATTCAATTGCATAACTACCGTCGGGCAGCTGCGTTGCAAGCGGGGCCGCACATGCGAAAGTCATCGTAATCATCGGCGCGATTGCGAGGTATCGATACATGAACGTCTAATACGCCGCGCTTCCGTTGCTCGCAATTCCCGACTGACCTGAAAGAAGGCCCACCACTACCTGGTGCGTTCCGCAAATACTAAAAGAAGGCTGAAAAGTACCTGATGATGTTCGGAATGCCGCGGTCGCCCCGTCGAATCCGGGCATGTCGGCTCGAAACTGCCAAGCCGAAGCGGACGCCACCAGCCCCGACACCCCTGGGGACCGGGATGAATATCCGGTGAAGGTTTCGACGGGGGAAGACTCTAAGGCGAAGTTAGGTCGGTTGAATTCGCGAAGGGGCGTAAAGGCTAAATATTGGCCCAAGCACCTTCGCGAACGGAGAGGTGCGTTGACGTCGCGGGGCAAGGGGAACTGTCTCGAACTACAGCTGCTTTACGGCAGGTCGTCTCGCGCGCGTGCACGAATGCAACGAAAGTGAGCTAAACATGAAACGCACGTATATTCACCTGGTAGGGGCTTCACTAATTCTTGTGGGTTGCGGTACAACCCCGCCCGAACAGGCGGCGGAGAGGCCGCGCGAAGCCAAACTCGCTCTTAGCGCGGGTGACGACTCCGCCCAAGCAGTCGTCACCCAGAGCCCAGCGAGCCCAGCTGCGGCGAGCAACTATCGCCGTTCGAGAAAGGACCCGAATGCAAATCAATATCCCACCGGCGCTCGACTTCCGAGCGCCGAAGAGCAGAGCCGTGCCCAGAATAAGACGCAGAAGATTCTGGAGATACGGCCCACTGCGCTCGCGGTCGAACGCGTCCAAAAGGAGCTCAATCAGAAGGGCGGCGTAGCGCTCGGTTCAAGTCCTGCGACGGATTCCGTCACGACAACGGAGCAAGCACCTGCAGGTGCGGAACTCACCACCGTGCCCGCGCAGGCCACCGGGGCACTCGTGGGCTCGCAAACCGCGGCGCCAGCCAGCCTGCCCGCGACGGTGACCGTGACTGGAACCTACCCAAGTGCCGTTAACAATAGCAGCTTGCCGGCATTTCCGGAGGTTCGTTCGCAGGGAGGGCTGGGCTCCTGCGTCTGCTTTGCGGTCGGGTATTACCAATACACGTACGAACTGGGAACGCTCGCCGGGTGGAACAACAAGAACAGCGTCGATACGACGAAGGTATCCCCGCGCTGGCTCTATAATCTGATCAACAACGGCTATGACGGCGGCTCGTGGGACGGCGATGCCCTCGAAATCCTCGCCGAACAAGGCGCGCTGACCTGGGCAGATTTTCCGTACATCGATAATGGCACGGATCCAATCGCCTATCGGCAATGGCCGACGGGGGCAGCTACCTGGGAAAAGGCACTGAAATACAAGGCTCTGCAGTACGGCACGCTCGCGACTCCCAATACCAGCGACGCGATAGCAGCGGTAAAAGCGATGTTGGCCAACGGTCACGTGCTGACATTTCAGACGTACGTCTACACGTGGGAGTTCGACACCGAGGGAGTTGGCAACGACCCCTCGACCACAGCGGATGACGCCTTCGTCGGGCAAGCCGTCGCGACCTGGGTCAATGGTTATGACGGCTCTCACGAGATGACCATCGTCGGTTACAACGACAACATCTGGGTCGATATCAACGACAACGGCATCGTTGAACCGAGCGAGAAGGGTGCATTCAAGATTGCCAATTCCTGGGGCGATTGGTGGCAAAATGGCGGCTACGCGTGGCTTCACTACGACGCGATGTATGACGTCTCGCAGGTGCCTGCAGGGCCATCGAGCTTCATGCGCCACGCAGCAACAGGCAGCCTGAATTGGGTCACGGCGCGCGCAAACTATCAGCCAGATTTGGTCGCGGAGTTCACCGCGTCCACCATCAGCCGCGGCAGTATGATGCTACGCGCAGGCCGCGCCGAGTACGATGCCACACAAGCCTTCGATGACACCGACTTTCGCGCGTTTCGAATGAATGGCGGCTCTTTCGCCTGGGACGGGACCCAAACCACGACACCGCAGCAGGCTTCCTTCGCCATCGATCTCACGAACCTGGCCTCCAGCTACAACGATCTACGCTACCTGTGGCACGGAACCGACTACAGCTCCACACCCGGAAAGTTGTCGGGCCTCACGCTCGTCGATCGACTCCAGAGCAACAAACGGACGGTCACGACGGACCCAGCTGTCACTCTCAACGGCAACTCGGCCAGCGGCCAAGGGGTGCGTTACAAATTCACCGATCCGAGCAAGGTCGCACACATGACGAGCACAATCTCGAATTACGCCTTTGGTTCGGTGGGCCTCGGCACCGTCGGGACCAAGGTTGCGCAGCTGAAAAACACCGGAACCGGCGACTTGCTCGTTACGTCGCTGAGCAAGAGCAATGTCCTCTACTCGGTCGATCCGAACGCGCCTCTCACGATTCATCCGGGACAGACGCAGAATCTAACGGTTGGATTTGCTCCGGCTGCCACACAGACCGAATCCACGAACCTCATTTTGCGCAGCAACGACTCCAGCGTGCCCAAGGCGACCTATGCAATGAGCGGAACCGGGACGAGCACCTTTGGCAGCGCGCCCATGAAGGTTTACGTCCTTCAAGAGAGCAATCCGCTAGACAACATCATCGGGATGCGCTTTTCGATCGTGAATACCTCGGCTGCCACGATTCCAATCGCAGACCATCGATTGATTTACTACTATTACGACCCCTACCAGGACCAAAGCCAAATGGTTTGGGATACGTACTACACGACCGTGAGCGGCACGATTGGAAGTGACGTGCGCAAGATCTACACAACCCAGAGCGCGGGGATCCGAAAGGCCGATACGGCCCTGGACATCACGTTCCCCGCGGGCACCGTGATCAATCCTGGGCAAACGTTGATTGTCGAAGGCAAACTACACGATCCGACTTGGAACTTGACCTTTGACGAGAACGATGACTGGTCATGGTACGAGCGAGCCGACAAATTGGCCGAGAACGTCGTAATTCAGCACAAGACCAGCAAGGCCATATCGTTCGGCTCATCCCCGGAAGGCGTCTTCACCGGCGCCACCATGATGGCGATTAGCCCGAACCCGGTGGGCTCACAGGCCACCGTTACGTTCCGACTCGATGACGCAAGTCTAGTCGGAAGCACTGTGTACTTAGACCTCTACGTCTACGGCTGGCGACAGCAGTCGATTCCGTACCGGGTGATGGCCGCTGGCGCCCAGACGTACAACCTAAACATGTCCGGATACTGGACATCGAACTACACGCTCACGCTCAAGGTGAAGAACGTCGTCGTAGACTACGTCGATTTCCAGAAGCTCTAATCCACGGATCAAAGCAAAGAGCAGTTATCGAGGCAACCCGCCGTCCCGTGGGTTGCCTCGAATTGATGCTTTTTTTGTTCTACACTCACTGAAACGCGAATCGCCGCAGAAATATGTGAACATTCGATTCACGGTTACAGCGGAGCCCTCGCGCCAGGTTCGTAAGGCTAGTTGACCGGAATGGAGTGCCAACCTAAAGCGTTCCAACTGGTAATGCGCCTTCAGTTCCCGCTGATGTCCGGATTGGATGCTCGTCATCTTGGTGAACGGGCGATGGGGCACACTGCCACGCATCACTAAACGGCCACGCGAGCATACTCATTCCGATCTGCCCGCAATATTAGACTATCCGAATGAGGGTGCTGCGTCGTTTGCGGCAGCCCGAACGGATAATCACGGATTACGGGAGATTTGAGCCCCTCTAACAGCCGATCTTTGTTTTGGCGTCGCTGGCGTCGTGTCTAAGGTGAAGGCTTGAACCTCACTCCACTTACCGTTAGCAAGCCCGGTGTATCACCTGTACTCTCAACCAATGTCGCCGTCGGGAGGCGGTTACCTTGTAGCGCTCGAGATCCTTCAGACTTCGTAACATCTGCATTTCCATTCTGTTTCACGGACTATGCGCGTGGTGCACTACCGGCGACATTTCCGAGCCTACTCCACTTTCCCAGTACGCTGGGCGTCCGTAGTAGTCGTAAAGACGAGTTTCATACTCACGATTAACGGCAGCATATGCGTTCCATTCAGGGCTGTCCTTAATCGCTTGTCGAGACATAGCGAGATGCACATTCCGCTGCTCCCAACTGACGCTAGTTACCCAGGGTGGTGCCACTAATACCTTCTTGCCCACCCACCAATTGCTGGTATCGATCACCAGATAGCGTATCGCCCATGTCTCGTCGTCAACGATGAAGTCATCGACGTGGCCGATCGATTCATCGCTTCCTTGTATGTGGTATCCTCGGACTTCCTGAGCGCTTCGCAAGTGGATATCGCCTGACTCATCGTTGTACTCAGCGGTCGGGTTGTAATAAGCACCGGCCGCAAGCATGTTCGGGTAGGCACCCATGCCCCACATTCCTGAGGAACCCCAGTAGTTCGGATACCCGTAGTAGCCATAATAGTCCCGCTCGTGCTGGCGGGAAACAGGCTTGTCCACGTCCACACTCGGGCTGTTCTTGATCTTGTCCATCGTCAGTGCAAGATGGAACCGCGCTGCCGACCAGTCAACTTCGCGGAATGAAATAGGCGAGATGAGCACCCGGCGCTCATTGAAAAAGCCACCGGTCTTGACGACCAAATAGCGAATTGTCCAACGCTCGTCGTCCAGCAAGAAATTCGCAACGCTACCGATTTCGCCATCGGTCGCACTTACGTTGTAACGCTCAAGATCTTTCAGACTTCGTAACATGGGTCTCTCCTCTGCGCGACCAAAATATGTCGTAGCAAAGTAAGCTTAATGCATGATCGGTGCCATAGCGCACCCGCTGAAACCGTCGCGAGCTCATTTGGGGTTCCGCTCTATGGCGTAGCGGCACGGAAACGCTCTTTGCGATGGACCATCGAAGAATAGCGACCGCACTCAGAGCCGCGCCACGACCTGAGCAGCGGATTCCGAGAAGGAGCGAAACCTAAACCCGCAGACAACAACTACGGGGTACGTACGCACAGTGAGCATTTAGTTCAAGTTGAGCAACTGCTCTTAAAAGCCAGATCTGCGAATTGCAAATGTACGCAGCCGAAAGTTTGCATTTTGCGGCTCCACACTGAATTCACTTGAATGCAGCAATTGTCGGCCCTCTAGTACCGCAGAAAAACGGGGCGCATCGAATCACAATAAGCCTGCAATTCACTAGTTGACGGTGGGAATATATGTTGCATAACCAGGCTCAACTGAATTTTGGCCCGCTCAGCCGAGATGCCGGTAATGCGTGACCAGAACGTGTTGGGAATTGTTCATGAAGAATAATAAGCGAAACACACACGTACTCCGTGAGGGTGCTATGAACGTGTTATCCGATGAGGAAGTCGCACGCATAGGTACGTCGGAGACGGCCGAGCGGTTATTATCGGGTGATGAGTACCTCGACTTGGAACAATTCGCTCAAGACGTGCATCGGACCCAAGGATCGTGACTTCGCCTGCTTTCGTGCCGGGATGGTGCAATGTGAATCAGCTCACGATCCTGGGCCCGGTAGCATGCGGTCGCGGGATGCTTACATCTTAAGTTGCCGCTTGTAGTAGCACAACGCCGAAGGCTAAGGCTGCGGCACCCATGGCGCAAACGTCCAACACGCAGGCCGTATCATCCGCTAACCCGAAACCAGACGACGACCCCACACGTGGCAATATTAGTATTTCGGACGATGTGCGAAAGGCCTGCGGTCTGGCGAATGACGAGGCGTACTTTGCCTTCGATTCAGCCCATGTACGTGACCAGGACAAGAAAGTGTTGGGCAAACTCGCCGATTGTTTCGTGTCAGGGCCGCTAAAGGGCCGCCAAATGAGCCTGATCGGGCATGCTGATCCGAGGGGTTCTGAGGACTACAACTTGGCGCTCGCCGGCAGGCGTGCGGACAATGTAAAGCAACTCATCGTCGCCGAGAGAATGAACGAGAATAAGGTTTCCACAACGTCACGGGGTGCGATGGACGCAACAGGAACCGAGGAGGTGTCCTGGGCCAAGGATCGGTCCGTTGATGTAAAGCTCGGAAGTTGAGATCCGCGAGCACCTCCTGCGGCAGGAATTGCTCTTCTCAAGTAACGAACTCAGACGCCGCGACGAAAAACTTCGTCACGGCGTTTTGATTACCATTAGTCCCACGTAACCCCAAGTAAGACAATTTCGCGTCAACGCCACAAAAGCACAGACCAAAACAGCCAGACCATCCCGACAATACCCACCATCCACACGAAGTCGCCGCCCCAACCCCACGCATGGTAGTCAAACTGCGCTGCGGCGCTGTTTGCAGCTGCCCTTTGCCCGCGGCGTCACTGGACGTACCGCGGATATGGTGGTCCCCAGCCGCGGTAGCCCCAACCATAGCCAATTGGAGGCACGAGAAATAGAAACATGAATATCATCCAAAAGAACCACCGCGAGCCGATCATTTAATTTCTCTCTTTCCTGTCGATTCGCACAACTAGCCCTACCGCGCCGCCAATTTGAATGTGATTGTCGGAAACAGTGTTCAGTGGGCGCCCTGCAATGCCCGCGCATAACCCGCGAATACGGGTGTCATTTATTCTTGAATGAAAAGCGGCAGACTCGCGTCTTGCGACATGCTATTAATCTTGTGATAGGAATGTCGCTGACCGTGTCGCTCGCGGTGTTGTGCACACCAGTATTCTTTCCCTTCAGATGTAATTCGCGCTTCGACACAGCGAGGGCAAGGTGGTTCAATTTTCGGGTATTCCGGCGGGAGGCCCTTGGGGCGGAACACGAGAACTGGGCAGGGTGCAAGGCGTGTGACACTTTCAGCGACTGAACCCAGGGAAAAGCGCGTGACACTGCCGTGTCCGTACATTCCGACGACCACTAAGTCCGCCTCCAGGTCGGAGGCAAGCTGCGCAATCTCGTGAGCTGGGGCGCGGAGGCGCAGGTGGGAGACCACGCGCAGGGCCTTGTGCGCTGCCCCATTCTGCTTTTTCTCGAAAGCCCCAAGACTCACTCCTACGTAGGTCTGAAGTTGCTGGTACGCTTGCGGGTCAATCGCGGGCAGATCCATGTTCTGGTTGCTAGTTGCCTCTCCGGACGGGGGCAGATTTAAGGCGGGAACCACGTGTACGACATGTAACTCGGCACTCGGATGCGCAGCTGCGAGTTCCAGCGCCCGCTGCAGAGCGAGTTCGCTTGCCGTCGAATAGTCAATGCCAACCAGAATTAAATAGGGCTTTTTTGTTTGAGTCATGACTGCCTCGCGAGGACGGTGCCGTGTCGCCGCTTCAATGGTAATTGTTTCACGCGACCTCACTCATGGTTGTTGCAAACATTGAGCCACCGCCTGCATTAGCCGATGGGCACTCAAGCTCAGGAAGGTTCCAACAATGATGAACCGGGTTCAAGCTGCGTAGCCTCCATTCGAGACAGTCGGATGCTTCGAATCCACCGTCTGACGTAGCGTTGGCATTTTGCAAGATACCTCCGATCGGACTTTGCAATTTGCAAGAAGCTACGAGACCAGCTCAAACCCCGCGTGTGGTTGGAAGCTTTTGGTTTTTTATGATGTGGTGGAGAGCACCCTAAGTCGATTCCGCGAGCAGATCACAAGGGTGGAAGTTCACCTGAGCGACGAAAATGGACATAAGAGTGGCCAGGACGACGTTGCATAATGGAAGCTCGTATCGAAGGTCGCCAGCCCACGGCCGTTTCTCACCAGGCAGCGAACTTGGACCAGGCCATCAATCGCGCCGCTGACAAGTTGCAGCGATCGATAGAGAGCACTCTGGGGCGACTGCACGACCATCGGTAGCGCAGGGCTGAGCGCTTACACCTTAGTGTGCGGGGAGTCGGCGACTGCTTCCGACGGAACGACATCCGGCATGTTAAGCCGTGCCACGCCAATCCGGTTGTCGGCCATCCCGTAGTAGACGTCAAAGCAGTCGGGTTGGCCGAGATCATCTCGCCGATCAATGCCAGTTGGGAACACCACGTTGGCGATGGTCCCATGGCGTTCTTGCGGTAGCGTTGGAATCAATACTGGCCTCACCGAACGATAGCGGATGACGTGCGGATGCTCTTGCGAGAGCAGCATCACCCCTGCGGAGTAACACAACTGATGTCCGTTGTTGCTGGGATCTACGATTTCACTCACGCCGTGATAAATTACAAGCCAGCCGTGCCGAGTTAGGATGGGTGGAGTGCCACCTCCGATTTTTAGACGCTCCCAGGACGCCACCGGTGTCGCGAGCCGGTGATGTGAATTAA
Organism: uncultured delta proteobacterium; assembly: GCA_963819085.1. GTDB lineage: Bacteria > Myxococcota_A > Polyangia > Polyangiales > Polyangiaceae > FEN-1139. The sequence continues at coordinate 218,262 of CAWFUX010000025.1, read as the reverse complement.
ACAGGCTACGGTGATGCGGTTCGAGGCCCTCGAAGGTCATCGGGCAATACGAAATCCAGATGCTTTCATGATCGAGATCCACCTCTCGGGACTCGTGTTGGCAGGCCGTTTCCTCCGGACGCGTGCCAGGGAACAGAGGTCGATGGAGAAGGGCCAGCTGCATTTTTCCTGCGTGATTGGGTACGGCCGTAGGGAAGATGCTTGCATCCTTGTTGTCTACGTGGACGAAATCGATGCCATCATACGGCTCGAAGGCAGCCAGCCCCAGGCGTTTCCAGTGAAGCAAGTCTTCCGACACGGCCAAAGCGATCCGTGGGCCCTTAGACGAAAATGCAGCGTAAGTCATCACATAGTGCCGAAGTGGTTCGACAAACGTAATGCGTGGATCCTCGCAGCCGCCGCCTCCGTCAGCTCGCCGCTCATAATCCGCTTCCGGTTCAAGTGCAATGCCGAGCCGCTCGACGCCGCAAGGGTCGCCACCTTCATTGAACAGAACCCGGGCAATACCGATGCGCGAACAATTGCCTCGTGCAACAAGTCGCGGGAAAAGGTAAAGCTTGCCATCAGGGCCACGAGCAGCAGCAGGATTCAGAACACCTTCGACCTCGAGTGGATTACCTGGCTCCGGCTCCATTATTTGCCCTAGACGCTGCAATTGAAAGCCTCTCATGGACTTCCCGCCTTTCGAGCTTGTGTGTGTTGAATACCATCCAAACAAGCGATGATTGCTTCAATCACCCGTTTGGATTCATTGGGATCTCTGACCTGGATGGACAGCGCGCCGGCTTCTTTCGCGGGGTAGTCATTCCCACCTGGGAACAAGGCATCTCCGACAAAAATCATCTCATCAATTTCGATGTGCAGGGTATCTCGGAGTTTTCTAATCCCGTAGGCCTTGTCAATGCCAGGTTTGGTAACATCAACGGACGTAGTGCCACCCAATCGGACGGAAAACTCGGGGATAAGTTTATCGAGCAGGGCTTTCAGTTTCTTGCGCTTAGTGAAATCAGGATCCCATTTCTTCTTTTCTTCGATGGGAGCCTGCTGTCCCAATGCCGAAAAGGTAATTTGGCTTCCCCGATCTTCGATCTGCTCTCCCCATGTCTGTTCGATCTTGAAATCCGATCGACCAATTGCCTGATGCAACGAACTGATGATCTTCTTCTTTTCTTCATCGGTGAAATCTTCGGAGTAGAGCATTTTCCAGCCCAATTCATATTTGTAAAACTTGGTTCCACAGGTAGGAAGGAGAGCCAGATTCTTTAGCCTTTCGTCTTGTGAAAGATTGGAAAGCAATTGCTTTTCGAATTGTGGCCAGTTGCCACCGGAAATAACAGCCACCTTCACAATACCTAGCAGCGCATTGAGAAGCGCGGCCATTTCCGCATCGAGAGACGATTTGCTTTCGGCCAGCGTGCCGTCCAAATCAAAAACGATGAGCTTCTTCATTGGGCTAATTTCCTTCAGGTAGTGATATTTCCAATACACTTACCGCCCCACGCGTGCGGCATTGACACGCGCCAACCGCAGCCGGCAAGAGCATCACATCGCCTTTGCCGACAGCATAATCATTGCCCTCGTGCTCCAAGTGACCGTCGCCTTCCAAGAACACAAGAACGCGCGGTATTCCCACTGCGCCAACTACGAACGCTGATTCCCCACGAAGTCGCCACAAGCCAAAATGTTCACATCGAATGAGCCGCTCTCGCAGCACCGGATTTGCCTCTTCCACCAGTGGCACAACCGGACCTACGGCACCTTGCGCAAAGTCAATGCAGGCGATCGCTTGATCGATTTGCAGCGCGCGAGGCTGGCCAGTCTTTGCGTCTACGCGGTCCCAGTCATAAAGACGAAACGTGACGTCGCTGTTTTCTTGCACTTCGAAAACCACAAGGTCTCCCAGCGAGTGAACGGTTCGGGCTTGCAGTAAGATCCCGTCGCCAAGCTTTGGCTTGAAGCTAGCCAAGTGGTCAGCCAGAGAGCGATTCGTGATCGCCTGTCGCAAATCGTCTGCCGTAGTAGTTGGTTTCAGACCCGCGTAGACACGACTTTCGGGCCCCGCCTCCATCACAACCCAGGCTTCGGTCTTGCCACGTTCACCCGCGGGTAAATAGTCCGTTTGCTGATCCGAGGGGTGGACCTGAACCGAGAGCATCTCGCGCGCATCAAGGAACTTTAGTAGCAGCGGGAAGCGAAGGAATTTGCCCGCAAGTTTTCCCAGTAGCTGGTCCGGCCACTGCTTAATCAATTGCCCAATGGTCTGTCCTTTGAGCGGTCCATCCGCGACTAGGCTGGGAAAGTCATCACGGTCGCTCAGCAGCCAAGCTTCTCCGATGGGGCCATCGCCGGGCAGTGGTTGAGAAAGCACGTTGGCCAAACGCCTGCCGCCCCAGAGTCGATATTGATAGATCGGTTCGAATCGCAGAGGATACAAAGTATTTTGATTCATGCGCGCCGACTTTTCGCCTCATGTAGCTTGTGGGATCACATGGTGAACCGTGGGCGGAAGTTCCGACGGTGTCTTTGCTTTGGCTGGATCGAATATCCGGTAGGCGAGTAGTTTTATCTGGTCATTCACGAGGAACCACACGAGTGCATAGCCCCATACGAAACCGGCCCAGCCCCAGCCGAGTGGTGTCATACACACTCCATAGACGGCTATGAATGTCGCCACGATTTGCGTTCCCACCACGGCTGCCCACAAGATTCGGGCGGGCCGTATGGACCAAAACGGACCGCGCGTGCGCGTGAGGAAGATCGTCAGATGCCCCGCCACCGACAGCTTCAGATACATCAACGTCTGAATGTGCGCACGGTCGAGGTGAAAGACTCGCTCACCGAGATAGAACAGTCCAAAAGCAGATACGACCCCAATGACACCGAGCGCCGTGGAGATCCCCAGCACCATACGCATGTTCCAAGTCTCGGGCTGATCCTTGTAATGGACGTTATCATAGGCAATGGACAGAATGGCGCCATCATTGAGCAGTGCCAGCATCACGATCATCACCGCGGTCAAAGGATAAAAGTTGAATACCAAAATCGATAACGTCATGAATAACAGCACACGCAGCGTCTCGGCGATACGATAAATCGCGTAGCTGTTCATCCGCTGGAAGATTTTTCGGCTCTCTTTAATCGCATCAATAATTACGGACAGGCCAGGCGTCATCAGCACGATGGCCGCCGCGGCCCGCGCCGCGTCCGTCGCATCTGAAACCGCGATGCCGCAGTCCGCTTTCTTGAGTGCGGGAGCGTCGTTCACTCCGTCCCCCGTCATCCCGACGATGCGCCCGCGTTTTTGCATGACATCCACAATGTGGAATTTATGCTCCGGGAACACCTGGGCGAAACCGTCAGCTTTCTCAATCGACTCGGCCACCCCAGCCGTCTCTTCGTGTTTGGCGTCGCCCAAGCCGCGGGCATCGAGGATATTTGCGCCCATATTTAACTTTTTTGCGGTTTCGATAGCGATAGCCAGTGCATCGCCCGTAACCATCTTGACTTTTACGCCCATCGCAAGCGCGGTCGCGATGGTTGCCTTGGCGTCTTCCCTTGGCGGATCGAACAGGGGTAGCACTCCAACGAACTGCCATTGCCCATCGCCCTCAGCTCGCGCCACACCCAACGAGCGAAAGCCGCGCGTCGCGAAGTCGTTGACCGCTTTGTCGATAGCGGGCTTCATTTGTGTGGCATTGGCCGCCAACTCCAAGATTACCTGCGGCGCGCCCTTGGTCACCTTGAAAGTCTTTCCGTCCTTGCCCTTAACTGTGGCCTCGGTGCGCTTATGCACCGGGTCGAACGGCTGGAAATGAACGACTTCGTAATCCCGTAACGACTCCTTGTCTTTCAGTCCGCCGATGACGGCTAGATCTATTGTATCGTTATTGTCTGCGCGCGACGCCAGCGCGCCATTGAGGATGACTTGCTCGGTTGGGACATTGTTCACACTGAACGGATCGCCCAATGACAGCTTATTCTGAGTTAGTGTGCCGGTCTTGTCCGCGCACAGTACATCTACGCCAGCCAATTCCTCGATGGCGACCAGTTTGCTAACAATCGCCTGTTTCTTGGAGAGCAGACGGGCACCGACGGCCATCGTCACCGACAACACCGTCGGCATCGCGACGGGGATCGCGGCGACCGTTAGCACCAAGGCAAACTGCAGGGTGGTGAGGATTGCGTCGCCGCGATAGATTGCAAAACCAATAATCACCACCACCAGCGCCACCGCCAGAATGATTAGGTAATTGCCAATCTTCAAGACCGCCTTTTGAAAATGGCTGACTGTATGGGCTTCCTGGACCAGTTGTGCCGTCTTGCCGAAGTAGGTTTTCTCGCCCGTGGCATAGACCATTGCACCGATTTCGCCCTGGCGTATGATCGAACCAGAGAACACCGCGTCGCCCGATTTACGCTCTGCGGGCAATGACTCTCCCGTCAGCGCTGATTGGTCCACCTCGACCGAATCACCCTCCAACAAGCGCGCGTCGGCCGGCACAATGTCGCCCAGGCGCAGGCGGATGACATCACCCGGCACCAACTCGCGCGCTGCCGGGTTCACCCACTTCCCATCACGTTTGACGCGGGCTTTAACGGCAAGCTTAGCCTTGAGGGCTTCAATGGCATTGCCCGCTTCGCGCTCTTCCCAAAATCCGACCACGGCGTTCGCCGCAAGCAAAAGCAGTATGATGAAAAAGTCCGGCCAGTGCCGGACCACACCCGAAAGAATCACCGCAATCTCAATCATCCACGGAATGGGTCCCCAAAAATAGGAAAGAAATTTCAGGAAGAGATTCGTCTTCTTTTCGATAAGCTCATTGGGTCCGTACTGGGCTAGCCGTTTCTGCGCCTCAGCCTGACTGAGACCATCGGGCGACGATCCAAGTTTCTTCTCCACCTCCGCCAGGGGCAGCGTTTTTAGGTCGTCTTTCGGATCGGGCTTCGCATCAGACTTGGATCCTGGTTTGGATTCGGGCGTCTTGGCTTTTGATTCCGCGGACGCACTTGGCTTCGAGTCGGGCGATTTGGACTGGTCGGCGTTGGGTTTCACGATGGGTCTTCTTTCTGTCTTTAGCGTGCCGCAGGTTTATTGAGTGGCAGAATGGTCGTTGTTATGCGCATATGATTTCCATCGCCGCATTGTATTGGCCACGGCGCACAGCGCGGTTTCATCGCAAGCGGGCCCTTGTCGCAGTAACTGAATGGGTCAATGGCAAAGTTTGGCCTCTTTGAAACTCGCGGAGTGTCTCGAGCGTGTCAGGAACCGACACTGAGGCTATGTTAGTGTGTTTGGCGCTTACCGACATCTAGGTCTCCTCCACATCGTGACGAAGTTTCTTCCAGTCCATATCGTGGATTTTCGGTAGTTGAGGATCCATGTCTTTCAGGGCGTGCACAAGGTTCTCGGCTACGACCAGATTGCGGTACCATTTATGATTCGCGGGCACGACAAACCAGGGCGACTCTTCGGTGCTGGTGGCGGAAAGAGCTTCCTCGAAAGCCTTCTGATAGGACTCGTAATACCCGCGCTCTTTGAGATCCTGCAGGCTGAATTTCCAATGCTTATCCGCGTTGTCCAATCGTTCCAACAGGCGCTGCTTTTGTTCCTTTTCGGATATATGGAGAAAGAACTTCAGAACACGGGTTCCGCTGTTCGTCAGCATCTTTTCGAAGTCTCGAATCTCCCCAAGTCGGCGCTCCGTTTCTTTTTCCGTGATCGAATCGTGGACCTTTGTTATGAGCACATCTTCGTAATGAGAGCGGTTGAAAATGCCGATGAATCCATGGGGTGGGCAGGCCGTGTGGATGCGCCACAAAAAGTCGTGCGTCATTTCCAGGGGAGTCGGCGCTTTGAACGAAGTCACCCGACAGCCCTGGGGATTGACGCCGCTCATGACATGCCGAATCGTACCATCCTTGCCTGCCGTATCGATTCCTTGCAATACAACAAGGACGGCGCGGTTTCTCTCGGCGTAAAGCAATTCCTGAAGCGCATCGAGTTTCTGTCTCAGGTGTTCGGTGCGTTCCGCGGCTTCATCCTTATTCTTATAGTCACCGGTGTCGTTCGCATCATGATCGTTCAGATTCACAGCTTGGTCTGGCCTGACGCGATAGTGGTCCATTGTCTTTTCTGACCCTCGATACTCAATTTGCCGATTTGCAGGAGCCATTGCCCGTTTCAATGTCCTGGCGCTGCTCTTGTGATAAACAGTTCATTTGCCAGTGTGATCGAGGTTGCAATGCCCGTGCCGCACTGATACTTGAATATTGCTGTTCCCAATCGAATAAATGGCTTGCGACTTGACCGGACGACACCTCAATAGTTTCCCCGCACGGTTTCCTGGGGGGCGGGACGTTTGCGTTTTGCAAATTGCGGAAAATAATTTGCGGAAACTCGACAGAATGTACCCACCGGCGAAACTTGACCCCAACTAGCCGACCGAAGTTGCTATGTTTCGCCCAACCACTTCCGCGCCTCGGCGGCATCGACGTGATCGAAGTATCGAATCGTAGCTTTCGTGAACGGTTTGAAAAACACTGCAATGCCGTGCTGCCACTGCTTATCCCCGATCATGGCCATCCGTTCGATGTCGGCGACGTGGTCAATTCCGAATTTGATGTTCTCCCAAGCCGCACCCGCGTCCCAGCCACGGAAATCAGTCATGTCGAACAGCACCCGCAAGTGTCCGTGCTGCCGAACGAGTCGCTCGAATTCGGATACAAACGTATAATCCGTGTGAAGGATGCCTCAAATTCTCAAACCTTCCGCTACCTTGACGAACGTCGGCGTATTCTCGATATAGATTACCTGCTGTGGTCGCACTTGGGCGATGTCCAGCGAAAGCCGAAAGATGTCCGCATCGGGCTTACGAATGTGAACGAAGCAGGAGGAAATAAATGAGTCTACAAACTCATCCAGTTTGAACCTGCGTATCCTGTACGCATTCAATTCCCGTGCCTCGTTGCTGACTACGGCGATCTTCAGACCGTACTTTGCTTTAAGGTTTCCGACCAACTGAATCATCCGTGGATTCGGCTTGGACTGAGCGAAAATGAACTGGGCACGCGTAAACGGGCGCTTCTGATAGAACACGGTCAGGTCTAAATATTCTTTCAGACTGAGCTTGCCCGCCTCATATGTGTCAAACGCCTGGTGATGTCGTTCCTCTATTTCAGTCCACTTCATCTTGAACTGCGTTGCTGCCCGCTTGCGGGCCTGATGATCCCACCCGTCGTTGAGCAAGACGCCGCCAATATCCAAAAACAGGCAAGTGATTGACGTCGATCTCACCATCGTCCTTTGTTCCGGCGTTCGTGTCATCGCTGCCACAGGATTCGTGGGTACTCGAGTGGAGTTGCAACGCCTTCGTAGTGCGGTACTATTCGGGCCGTATAGTCCGCCGCTGGGCGAGTCGCCGACACAGTGGCGAGGTAAATATGGCTGCGCGACGCATCAGACAGTTAGCGAACGTGGTTCATTTCCTGCCTCATCGGAGCGCTGTCGTTGATTCCGTCCGCATAAAGCTCGACCCACACTATGCAACGGCGTGTTTCGAGGGAAAAGAGGGGCTAACGACTACACTTGATGACGGCTCAAGAGCTAGGGCGGCTGGAGCTACGAGCAGAGTAGCTGACAGTCGAATCGTTAGACAAACTCACACTCAGGTGAAACCTCGACGTTGTCGATGGGCTTTCCGTGACGGAAAGAACAAAACAGATAAACCTGACTCAAGCCGAACGATCATCGGGGGATTGCGAGTGCGGAACGTGGCGCTATGGTGCGTACTCGGAGGAGCGGCGGCGCTCTTGCCAGTCGTACTATTGGTACCGATGGCCCAGCAAATATTTCACTTTGCTCCAATTCGTGTTGACGATCTCGTGCTTAGCATCGGTGTCAACCTAGCGCGCAGGCCATGGTTCGATCTATTCAAGTTGAGTAAGCATTGGGCAAAGACCAATGTCGCTCCGAACGTGACCCGGCCAGTCAGAGAGGTTGGTGCCGCGTGACACTCACCACCGACAGCGCGGGAGAGGCTAGCATTGCCGGCGACGCCGAGGCCAATCTCAATGCGGGCAGCGGCGCTAAGCTCAATTTAGTAAATAACGCCGAATCCAGCGGGGCAATCGTGGAATCGGTGCACTTACTCGACGGTGGTGCGAAGGCCTATCCGCGCATGCTTCTGGCTATTGCGCAGGCACGAAAGGCTGTGCACCTCGAGGTTTACGCCTTCGCGCCTTCTGGCGTAGGCGCGCGCTTCATCGAGGCACTAAGTGATGCGGCTAGCCGTGGAGTATCGGTGCAAGTACTAATCGATGGTTGGGGTTCCGCTCGTGGCGGAGGCGCGGTCGCCGCTGCCCTACGTCAAGCAGGATGTACGGTTCGGATTTACAGCCGTCTGCGTGCGCTGCTTATCGGCCATTTTTGGCGAAATCATCGTAAAATACTCTTGGTCGACAACACGGTGGCGTTCATCGGTGGCATCAACATTGGCGACGAGAACTTAAGCGACGGCTTGCGGCTAGGCTGGGCCGATCTGGCGCTCGAAATTCGTGGTGTGCATTCAGCGCGCCTGGGTGAAATGATCCGTCACGAGCCGTGGCGCTCGGTTGAACAATTCGCTGCACATATACCTGTCCGGGCTGGGAGGCGGATGGCGATTGCGTCGCAAGTATCTCAAGGCGTTCGCCGGAGCGCGGCAACGCGTCCACCTTGCGCACGGCTACTTCATTCCCGACCGCGGTATAGTCCGCGCCATTACTGCTGCCGCACGGCGGGGAGTTCAAGTGCGTCTGCTCCTCGCAGGCCGGAGCGATGTTCCGTTCGCCCATGCCGCCACGCGAAGCCTATATCGTCAGCTCCTGACGGCCGGCGTCCTGATTCATGAGTGGAATGAATCCGTACTGCACGCAAAGGTGGCTACCATCGACGGGCGCCGTTTGCTAGTCGGTAGCTACAATCTTGACCTGTTCTCGCTCGCAAACATGGAAGTGTTGGTTGAGGTCGCCGAGGCGCAGTTAGTCACTCAGGGCGAAGCATGGATCCAAGACCACTTTGCGCGATCCTGTTCAATAACTTCCGTGCAAACGCATTCACTGTGGCAGCGGTGGTTGCTCGATCCGCTCGGCCACCTGATTGCGCGCATTGCGGACAAGTTCAGCCGAAAGATTGTGAGTCGCAGGCGGCGCAGGCATACGGCCCATTCTGGCCTTAAGGCATCACCATGACGGTGTTTGAGCTGAGATTGAGCAAATGAGGCAATCCCGGCGGCTGACGCCCGAACCTACATTACGTGTGATGAGCTGGAACATCCACAAGGGGATCGGAGGGCTTGATCGTCGCTATAACTTGGACCGCATCATCGCGGTGCTAAAGCACTACGACCCTGATATTGCGTTGCTCCAAGAGGTGGCGCAGGGCATTCAAAGATTGAAGGGGCACAATCAGGCCGAATTGCTGACGAATGCTTTGGAGTTTCACGCAACCTTCTTCCCGGAGCACCAATTCAAGGTTGGAACTTACGGGAACCTGATTTTGGCACGCTGGCCCATCTCCGATCCAATCCGCCTCGATCTTACGATTTGTTCGAGAAAACGGCGTGGAGTAATCCAGGCTCATATCCGCACGCATATTGGCAAGATCCAGCGTACCCTGGTTGTACACAACACGCATCTAGGGTTGGCCGGTCGCAAGCGGAGTTTGCAGCTGGATCGAGTCATGTCTTCTTTGCCGTTGAGGCATTTACACCAATCCACACCGATCATCGTGGGCGGAGATTTAAATGATCTTTGGGGCAGCCTCGGAGCAAAACATCTTGCCCCTCACGGCTTCGAGCGTGCAGGTGTTCGGGCCAATACATTCCCGAGCGCGCTCCCAATCCGTCCGCTCGACGCATTATTCTTTCGCGGCAACCTGAGGCTCGCCCACTACGAAGTGCCTCGTTCCAAGTTTAACTCGCTCGTGCTCCGACCACCTGCCGATTTACGCGGACTTCTTCTTGCTTCCGTGATGCGCGTCCAAGTCCGAACAACTCATGATTTCTCGACATCTGGAGCGCGCTGCGATGTGTTGTGCACGTGCCGTGAATGCCAGATCCAAATAGCAAACCCAATCCCAATAATGCCTATGATGACCGGTATTTCAATTCTCTTCGCTTCAGTAAGAAGTTTCTCGAGCACGTGACCAAAGGCGTAGCCACCGCAACCGACGACGATGGCCCAGATGGCGGCACTCGCCACGTTGAGCAGCAGGAACAATTTTCGCGAAAAGCCGCTCATGCCTATCACAAATGGCGAAACCGTTCGAATCCCGTACATAAAACGAAAGCCCATTACGAGCGCAATCCGGTGCCGATTGAATAGGCGCTGGACGCGAGCGGCTCGCGTTTGCCAATTGGGATGTCGTGCAAGAAACGCTCCCCCCGATTGTCGCCCCAATTGGAAAAAGGTTTGGTCACCGATGATCGTTCCGAACATGGCTGCCGCAATTACGTACGGGAGCCGCAAATAGCCTCGATGTGCCAAGTAGCCAGCTACGACGAGGATGGTCTCGCCTTCGAGTGCGGTTCCCAACAAAATTGCCCAATAACCGAATTTCTCGATGGTTGCTTCAAACGCCATGATTTAACTAGACTAACCTAGCACCTACACCGCGGAAACCTTGCGGCAATTCTGTCATGGTTTGCAGCTCCTGAACTCATGCGACAGGTTCCCTCATCGCGTGTCGCTGTGACTCCATTTCCAATCCCGAATCTCAGGCATATCCTCCCCATTTCTTTCGATGTACTGCTTGTGCTCAATCAACTTGCCCTTGAGTTGCTGCCTCAAGTACACGCCTGGGGCTCCGGTTTCCGGTACGCGTTCAATAACGTCCATCACTAGGTGAAAGCGGTCCAGTTCATTGAGCACGGTCATGTCGAATGCCGTGGTAATCGTGCCCTCTTCCTTGTAACCGCGGACATGGATATTGTCATGATTGGTGCGACGATAGGTCAGCCGATGAATTAACCACGGGTAAGCATGGAAGGCGAAAATTATGGGTTTGTTCTTGGTAAAAAGCTCATCGAAATCGCTATCACTAAGTCCGTGCGGGTGCTCGGTTTGCGGTTGCAACTTCATCAGGTCAACGACGTTAATCACTCGGATTTTCAGGCTGGGTAGTTGAGCGCGCAGTATTGAAACGGCGGCAAGCGTCTCAAGCGTCGGGACATCGCCACAGCAGGCCATGACCACATCGGGATCAACTCCTTGGTCATTGCTAGCCCAGTGCCAAATGCCAATGCCCTCCGCGCAGTGCTTGACGGCGGCTGGCATCGTCAGCCAAGTGGGGGCCGGATGCTTGCCCGCAATCACGACGTTCACGTAGTGACGGCTGCGCAGGCAGTGGTCCATCACTGACAACAGGCAATTTGCGTCCGGTGGAAGGTATACACGTACAATCTCCGCCTTCTTGTTCACGACGTGGTCGATGAAGCCGGGATCCTGATGTGTGAAACCGTTGTGATCCTGGCGCCAGACATGCGAGGCGAGCAAATAATTCAACGAGGCGATCTTGTGCCGCCACGGCAAATGTGATGTCACCTTCAACCACTTTGCATGTTGGTTGAACATCGAGTTGACGATGTGAATGAAGGCTTCGTAGCAGTTAAACACACCGTGCCGTCCCGTGAGTAGAAAGCCCTCGAGCCAACCCTCACATTGATGTTCGCTCAGCATCTCCATTACGCGGCCAGTGGGCGCGAGAGATTCATCATTGGGCAGGGTCGCTGCGTCCCATTGACGCATCGTCACCTCGAAGAGAGCTTCGAGACCATTGGAGAGCGTCTCGTCGGGACCGAAAACCCGAAAATTCCGCTGTTCGTCGTTCAGTTTCACTACATCACGCAGGAATGGTCCGAGCACATGCACGTCACCGATTCCGTGCACTCCGGGCGAGGGGACTTCGACCGCATAGTCGCGAAAGTCCGGCATCAGTAAGTCGCGGAGCAGAATGCCGCCATTGGCGTGAGGATTCGCACCCATTCGTCGATTTCCCTGGGGAGCAAGTTCCGCCAATTCCGGTTTCAATCGTCCTTGCTCGTCGAATAACTCTTGTGGCCGGTAACTTTTCAACCAATCTTCTAATAGCTTCAGATGTGCCGGATGCGTAGCTGGGTCCGAAAGCGGCACCTGATGCGAGTGGAACGTTCCTTCAATCTGCTGGCCATCGACGCTTTTGGGGCCCGTCCAGCCCTTGGGTGAATTGAGCACAATCATCGGCCAACGCGGACGGGCCAGATTTCCGCTTACGCGGGCATCGTGATGGATGCTTCTTATCTGCTCCACTGCCTTGTCCAGCGTCGCGGCCATCGCCTCATGCATCAACTCAGGCTCGTGACCCTCGACGAAGTGGGGCGTCCAGCCGTAGCCGCGGAGCAGCTGCTCCAGTTCTTCGCGGGTGATTCGCGCAAGTAGGGTTGGATTGGAAATCTTATATCCGTTTAGGTGCAAGATCGGCAGCACCGCGCCGTCCGTAACCGGATTAAGAAACTTATTCGAATGCCACGCTGTGGCAAGAGGCCCGGTCTCCGCCTCACCGTCACCAACCACACAGGCGACAACAAGATCAGGATTGTCGAACACGGCTCCGAAGGCATGGCTGAGCGAATAGCCGAGCTCGCCGCCCTCGTGGATCGAGCCCGGGCACTCCGGCGATGCATGGCTCGGAATCCCACCAGGAAACGAAAATTGAATGAAGAGCTTGCGAAGTCCGGTCTCGTCTTGGCTGATGTTGGGATAGATTTCGCTGTACGTTCCTTCGAGATAAGTGTTGCCGACTACAGCGGGGCCGCCATGTCCTGGACCCGAGATGTAAATCATATTCAAATCGTATTTCTTGATAACTCGATTCAAATGGACGTAGATGAAATTCTGCCCGGGGGTCGTGCCCCAATGTCCAAGCAGCATGTGCTTCACATCCCCGAGCACGAGCGGCCGCTTCAGAAGTGGATTATCGTAAAGATAAATTTGGCCGACCGAGATATAATTGGCGGCGCGCCAGTAGGCATCCATCTTGTGTAATAAATCTGGCGTGAGTGCAGTAGTTTCCACGGTTCAATCCTTTTTGGTCAATTTATCGAGCCCGAGAATTCGCTTCACTGAGCGTGCAATCATCAGTTCCTCGTCCGTGCGAATGACATGAACCATGACGCGGCTTGTGGTTGCGGATATCACGCCCACATTGAGCGCGTTTCGCTTTTCATCTAGTTCGACCCCCAGAAACCCCAACCCCGCGCAAATTTGTGAGCGAACGATTGGGGCATTCTCGCCGATGCCACCCGAGAAAACGAGTGTGTCCAAACCACCGAGCGCCGCAGTAAACGAGCCTATCCACTTCTTTGCTTGATAACAGAACAGCGCCACGGCTTCCTCGGCGCGGACATCCACGGCACGCTGCGCAAGCAAGTCCCGCATGTCAGCGCTGGTTTCCGAAACTCCGAGTAAACCTGACTCGTGATTGACCATTTCGTAAAACTGTTTTGCATTAACCTGCTCGGCACGCGCCAAATACGGCGCAAGGCCCGGATCCAAGTCGCCCGAGCGAGTGCTCATGACCAACCCGGCGGTCGGCGTGAAACCCATACTGGTATCAATGCTTTTGCCATCGCAGACGGCAGCCATGCTAGCCCCATTACCAAGATGCGCAAGAATTACACGACCCTTCGTTGCCGCTGGATCTTCGACGCGCGCGAGTTCTTCCACCAGATACGCGTAAGACAGTCCGTGGAAACCGTAGCGCTGAACGCCCTTGGCGTCGAAGCGACGCGGAATCGGGAGTAGCTTTGCCACCCGTGGCATGGTTTGGTGAAATGCCGTATCGAAACAGGCAACATGAACCCAGCTTGGACTACGCTGTCGGAATGTCTCGATCAGCTCGATTTCGCGAGGCAAATGGTCCGGGTCGTAAGGTCTGATGCGATGCAATTCATCCAACAGCTCCTGAGTAATAATCTCAGGTTGAATGTGTTTCATTCCATGAACAACACGATGCCCCACAGCCTCAACGAAGGCGAATTCTTGCTGCTCTTTGAGCCAATCAAATAGAATATTGGCGGCAGACCTGTGATCGGAAGCTTCGATACTGTGACTGTATTGCTGGTGTCCACCAGTGTCATTGCAGGTCAGGATAGTATTGCTTGCGCCGATGCGATCAATTTTGCCGCAGAGCCCGCGCTTCAGTGACTCTCCAACCTCGTAAAGCGCGAATTTGATGCTCGACGACCCGCCGTTGATCGTCAAGATGTGCAAGTTTTGGGATTTCATGAGATTGCTCCGTAACTTCGAGAGTTCCCGCTTATCAATCAATAGTTGCTGCACCAACTTCGAACTCTCGCCCAATGCGGGCTTGGCTTTCCAGTTCGTGGTCGCGGTAAGCGAACACTGTTTCGGTGACTCCTGCTACGGCGATGCAAAGTGCGATGCCGAATATCGCTACCGACCGCCGTGTCGACAGGAGCCCTTTGTGCGGTGAAGTTGTGTTCATTGGCTGTAATGTCGAGAACGTGACCAACCGGACCACAATTCTCGTCCGTACTCAAGATGAGCAAGATACGTACCTCGATTCAGTTGGACACCCCGGCCGCTGAACACCTTTCCGTGCCGCCGCGACATCAGAAATAATCGTGCACATTCCAAGATGCTTCCGATCCATTCGCGCCTCACGTGCCGCAGCACTAATATTTCCGTGGTGGCGCGTCAGAAGCCAAGACACGTACGGGTTCCCCATGGGTGTCCAGTCCCCACTTGGCGCGCCAAGTGTGTGAAATCGATGCATTTTACGAATGTCTGTGGCATTTTGCCAAAGCCACGGACGGCAAGTCGCGGTACGCGTTACGCTGGATAGTCAGTGTAACCCTTTTCTCCCGGCGTATAGAATGTCGCAAAGTTGGGGTCAAGAAGCGGCTTGTTTTCGCGCAAAAGTGTGACAAGCCGCGGATTGGCCAAGAAACTTGCGAGCGAACGCGATCAGATCGGCGCGCTTTTCGCGCAGTGTGGCCTCCGCGCTGTCCCGGTCGTAGCCACCCGCCAAGATCATTGTGCCACTAAACGCTTCGCGCAGCTTGCGTTTGACGCTCGGCTTGACCTCGGGTGCGCCCATTGAGCTGTGGTCCACGACGTGAATGTAGGCGAGCCCAATTACCGAGAGTCGTCGTGCGAGCAACTCGAAAACCTCTTCTGTCTCGGCATCGCTGACCATGTTATTGAACACGCCGTAGGGTGAGACGCGCATGCCCAGGCGGTCGCCACCAATGCGTGTTGCGGCTCGAGCAGCAATCTCTACGGCGAAACGGGTGCGGTTTTCTACGGTACCTCCCCAAGCGTCCGTGCGCAGATTCGAAGCCGTGTTGAGGAATTGTTCAATCAAATAACCATTTGCTCCGTGCAACTCCACTCCATCAAATCCTGCTTCAATCGCGAGCTCGCTCGAGTGCGCGTATTCCTCGATTGTGGTTTCGATGTCGGCCAAGGTCATGGCCTCGGGTAGCGTGGCGGGTTGGTTCCCACCGGGATCGACCCATATTTCGCTGGCGAGCAGAACAGACGAAGGGGCAAGAATTCGGGATCCTGGAGGGAGATTGTCCCGATGCGACGCTCGACCCGTATGCATCAGCTGCACGAAGATGCGCCCACCCTTGTCGTGAACGGCGTCGGTCACTTTCTTCCAAGCCCCGACGTGGGTCGAGTTGAATAGGCCAGGAATGCGCGCATAGCCGAGTCCGTTGGGTGACGGAGAAGTTCCTTCAGTGACAATGAGTCCAGCTTCGGCTCGCTGCGCATAATAGGTTGCGACAATGTCACCGGGGACATTGTCGATCGATCGGTTGCGGGTCATGGGTGCCATTACTAGGCGATTGCGCAGTTCGGTACGACCTAGCTGATACGTGGAGAACAGAATTTCGTTTGACATAGTATCCTCGCCTTCAACTGATACCCCCCAGAGGGATCGTGGTCCAATTGATGGCGCTGCCGAATGGCTTTGGCCGGCTGCTGCACCCTTGAGAAAGACAACGGTTCCGTCAAATGGCTTTTGAGCGATCCAGCCTCTGAGAATTCGCTCTCCATCCGCGCCAATTGCAAAATGATTGTGGGCGAGGTCCACTAGTCGCTCTTCGCGCAGGGGGCTGATCCTGCCAGACGCCCACCCGACGTAAACAAGGGGCAGCAATTTCAATACTTTATAGTTTGAGGCGTTGATGCCTATGTGCTCGAGAGCCTTCTTCATTCGATCGCGTTGCATGTTGCTATTCCAATCAAGTTGCGTGCTCGCATCTGACTTGAATATTTGCATTGTGCGAAACGCGAGACGCAATTTGCGAGGCGCGAAGGACTCTTGCACGATGTTCCGTCGCAACTCGCGTTTCCGTGCCGGCATGCCATGCAGGGCCCACGATTTGCAGGGTGGAATGAGTGTCTAACGAAACTCAGAGCCTCGAGTCACGAGATGGTGATCTTGCATATCCTCGGTCATTGCGATGTGTGCGGACTGGGGCAATCGTGCTTGAGGCCGTTCGCAATTGGGAAGTGGACAACGTTTCTCGTCTGGCCGCAGCGATCTCCTGCTACACGCTTATCTCGATAGCACCCTTGGGAATATTGGCGGTTGCGATTGCTGGCGCTGTCTTCGGTCAAGCGGCGGCCCGCGGTCAAATCGTCACCGATATCAGTTCAATGGTCGGAGCAAGGGCGGCGCGAGCCATCGAAACAATCATCTTGAACGCCCACAATCCTGGCTCGGGCAATTGGAGCACGGTCTTGGGCATCGTCGTTCTGCTCTTCGGCGCGTCGGGCGTCTTCGTCGAGCTGCAGTCGGCCATGAACACGATATGGAAGGTCGGGCCCAAAGCGGGCCAGGGCGTCATGACATTTATTCGCCATCGCTTTGCGTCATTTGTGATGGTTCTCGTCGTCACACTGCTGTTGTTCACGTCATTGCTTCTGAGCGCCGCGTTTCCGTTTGTCGGGAAGTACTTGACGGGAACGATGCTGGGCGGGCCGCTCGTCTGGCAATCAATTAATATTGCAACATCGGTCGCTTTCGCCTCGCTTCTGTTTGCACTAATTTTCAAAGTCGTCCCTGAGGTTGCGGTCGCTTGGAAATACGTTTGGCCCGGTGCCTTCGTGACGGCGATCTTGTTCACGCTCGGCAAGCTGCTGCTTGGTTTCTACATCGAAAACTCATCAGTAACCACGTTGTACGGTGCGGCAGGATCGCTCGTCGCACTCGTAATTTGGGTCTATTGTTCGAGTCAGATTGTCTTTTTCGGAGCAGAGCTCACTGAGGTTTACTCACGCCGCGTCGGAACCGGAATTCAGCCAACGGAGCACGCATTGCTTCTTCAACGGCCGACGGCGAGCGGTAACGTCGGCTCGCAGACCACTGCGAGGCCTGCATGAACGTCCAGATTCGGGGCCCGAGTCAACCGCGAGCCAAACGCGGACAGCGCATTGACATCTCTTTGAAGACAATGGTGCTAGTCGTCGCTACGCTTGCAGGATGTTGGCTCGTACTTCATCTTTTGTCTATCTTGCTCGTCATCGTGGTCGCCCTGTTTCTGGTCGGCACGATCAATCCAGCGGTTGAATGGCTGGAGCGTAACAGTCTCAAATGCAGCACCGGAATCGCAATCGTTTTGTTGCCATGCTAATCACTACGGCGCTCCTCGCGCTATTGACTGTTCTTGCGCTCATCGACCAGGTGCAGGCCCTCGTCGGTCGGAAGCCAGAGATAAGGGGTCGAAATCGTCCACACTCTAGCACGCCATCAATTTACCGCGGGTATGGCGCCAGCCCTCAGAAATGTGCACTGCGACGCGATCGCGCGAGCAGCCACCGGAACTGCTTTTGCGATCTCGAGCCGCGCTCTGGACATTGTCGCATACCCGGCCAGCGCGATTTTTTTGGCACTTTACGTAATGCTCGATCGCGATCGCCTACGCGGAGGCTTGTTTGCAATGTTGCCTCGCTCGCAGCACGTTCGCCTTTCGCGTGTCCTCCTCAAGCTGGAAACCATTGTCAGTGGTTATATTCGTGGTCAAATCCTCACGTCAGCGATTGCCCTTCGGCACTCGGCGGGCGCTTCGAGCCGATCATGCCGTAACTCTTGAGTTTACGGTACAGTGTCGCAGAGCCAATTTGGAGCATCTCGGCGGTCTGTGTCTGGTTGCCACCGTTGAGCTTCAGCGCCGCGAGGATGTACTCTTTTTCGACTTCATCGAGTGGCCGCACGGTTCCTGTGTTGGCAACGGGGATCGGAAACGCCTGGCGGATCTCCTCGGACAGATCCTCGAGCTCAACGCGACTTGCACGGGCGAGGGCGGCGGCGCGCTCCATGGCGTTCTCGAGTTCGCGAACATTACCCGGCCACTGGTAGCGCAGGAGTTGATCGGCGGCGCCAGGAGCCAGTCCCGAAACCTTGCGCTTCATGCGTAGCGCCGCGTCTGCGAGCAGCACCCGGGCGAGAGGCAGGATGTCGTCTCTACGCTCGCGGAGCGGCGGGACGTGCAGCTCGACAACTTTCAACCGGTAATAGAGGTCCTGTCGAAAATTGCCGTCCGCCACCCCGCGGGCAAGGTCCCGGTTGGTCGCCGCCACGATGCGCACGTCAACCTTTCGACTCTTGTTCTCTCCGACACGTCGAATCTCACGTTCCTGTAGCGCGCGCAAGAGCTTGACCTGCATGCCCGGCGAGACCTCGCCGATTTCGTCGAGCAATAGCGTTCCGCCGTTGGCGGCCTCGAAGAGCCCCGGTCGGTCGTGGGTCGCACCCGTGAAGGCACCGCGAGCGTGGCCGAAAAGCTCGCCTTCAAGCAGCGTCTCGGTGATGGCACCGCAGTTGACAGCTATGAAAGGCCCTGCGGCGCGCGTGGATTCGTCGTGAAGTAGCCGAGCGATCCTTTCCTTTCCCGAGCCGCTCTCGCCAGTAATCAGAACAGTTGCATCGACTTTCGCCACTCTGCGAGACAAATCCACGACTTGCCGCATCGAGGGGCTCTTGGCGATGACCCCTAGCGGCTCTTCGACGTCGCGCGCCACGCGGATGAGCGCTTTGCGATGCTCTTGCAGCTTGCGCTCGGCAGCCTTCAATGTCTCGGTAACCCTTTGCAGAGAGACGTCGAGGCAGTCCTTGAGGCGATTCTTTTCGAAGAAGATCAGCTCCTCGGCGCGCTCATCGCCCCACTCCTCGCGCGTGCGCCCAAATAGGTGGCATGCCGCGTCACCTTTGCCCTTGCAACGATCTTCGAGGACGTAGATCTCCTTGTCCAAAGTGCGGCTGAGGTAACCGCTCGTGAGGCCACAGATCGTCCAGCACATCTGCGCGTCAGCGCGCCCGAAATGCAGGAGATGCTGCTCCGCCTCGTAGGAGGCGACAAGCGTCAACCCTTCTTTGGCGAGGGGATCCTTGCTGCCCGGTTCGACACGGAAAAGGCCCTCGAGGTTGTGAATGCGTAGGCCAGCGCGACGCCAGTCGTCATCGCTCTCCCACTCGAATTCGGATTTCATGGCCTCAGCCATCCGCCAGCCGTGAGCGAAGCCGAATTGTGTGAACACGGTGCGGGCGGCGGTAAACCCAAAGTTCTCGACGAGGTATTTCCGCAGCAGGCCCATTGCTACCGCGTCGAGGAGCAACGCGCGCTGACCTGCGAACCGGATTACGCCTCCCTCCTGGTCCAGCTCCAGCAATTCGCTGTGATCCAAGTCCTCAGCTCGCATCGATTTGCTCCATCAAACTGAAGGAGCCACTACTTCATTTTGATGGCATGTGCCATTCAATGACGTTACCAACTACTGTATTACAGCGAATTCACATTCGGCACGGAAGCTGCTCGTGCGAAAGCCGTTCGGTCGGCCCCCTGCGCCTCGAGAAAGACCTGCATCTGGAACATTAGCGCCCAGATCCAGCACGACGCGGGACGACCGGCCCAGAGTTTGATGGACGTTAGCGCATGTCAGCAAAGAAACTCAGAACCGCCGTTTCCGATGAGGCCGCTCGTCGACTGTCTGAGGTCACCGAGGTCCGACGTGAAGAGGCACTGCTCAAGGCAGGGGCCCTACAGAGCGCGATTCTCAACAGTGCGAATTTCTCGAGCATTGCCACTGATGCGTCGGGCGTCATCCAGATATTCAACGTCGGTGCCGAGCGGATGCTCGGCTATGCGGCCGCTGAAGTATTGAACAAGATCACACCGGCCGATATTTCCGACCCCCAGGAAGTTATCGGGCGTGCCACGGCGTTGAGCCAAGAGCTGGGAACCAAGATTGCGCCAGGTTTCGATGCACTTGTGTTTAAGGCCTCGCGCGGGATTGAAGACATCTATGAATTGACCTACATCCGCAAGGACGGTAGCCGTTTTCCGGCCAAGGTGTCGATAACGGCGCTACGCGATGATATCGGCGCCATCATCGGATATCTTTTGATCGGCACGGACAACACCGCGCGCAAGCAGGTGGAAGCGGAACAAAAGAAGCTCAATCAGCGCCTGCGCGACCAACAATTTTATGCGCGCACTCTCATCGAATCCCATATGGACGCGCTGGTGATTACCGATCCGCTCGGCATTATCACCGACACTAACCGGCAGATGGAAGCGCTCACCGGCTGCACGCGTGACGAGTTGATTGGTGCACCGTTCAAGGACTACTTTACCGATCCGGAGCGGGCCGAAGCGGGCATCAAGCTGGCGCTGCTCGAAAAAAGAGTCACCGACTACGAGCTCTGCGTGCGCAACCGTGACGGCAAGACTACGGAGGTTTCATACAACGCCACTACCTTCTATGACCGAGAAAGGCAGTTGAAAGGTGTATTTGCCGCCGCGCGAGACGTCACTGAGCGCCAAATCAACCAGCAGGCCCTGCAGAAGACGAACGTGGAACTGGAGAGGGCCAAATCTGCCGCCGAGAAAGCCAACCTTGCGAAGTCGGATTTCCTTTCCAGCATGAGTCATGAACTGCGCAGCCCACTCAATGCAATCCTCGGTTTCGCGCAATTGATGGAGTCGTCCTCCCCTCTGCCAACGGACTCTCAAAAAGAATGTATTGCCCAGATCCTGCAGGCAGGATGGCATCTGCTTAAACTGATCAACGAAATCCTCGATCTTGCCGTGATTGAAGCCGGAAAGGTCTCGTTATCGACAGAACCCGTTTCCCTCGGCGAGGTCATGTCCGAGTGCCAGACAATGCTGGAGCCCGAGGCGCAGCAACGTGGGATTAGCATGACATTTCCTGCATTCGACAACCCGAGTTTTGTCAGCGCCGACCGGACCCGGCTGAAGCAAGTTGTCATCAACCTGCTCTCGAACGCGATCAAGTATAACAAGGACCAAGGAACGGTCGCCGTTGGGTGCCGTACGATTAGCCCGGAACGCATCCGCATCAGCGTGACTGATAGCGGCGCCGGTTTGACTTCGGAAAAGCTAGACCAACTTTTCCAGCCGTTCAATCGTCTCGGACAACAAGAGACGGGTGGTGTTTCAGGCACGGGCATCGGCCTAGTGGTGACAAAGCGACTAGTAGAGCTGATGGGGGGGGTCCTGGGCGTAGAAAGCACCTCTGGCGCAGGAAGCGTGTTCTGGTTCGAATTGATCTCGATACCAGCGCCACAAATCGTATTCGAAAGCTCCGCGCCCGCAGCCCAAGATGAGTCGTCCGTGCCGATCGGCGCGCCGCAGCACACCCTGCTCTATGTAGAGGACAACCAGGCGAATATGAAACTCGTGGAGCAAATCATCGCGCGGCGCCCTGACATAAAGCTGTTGACCGCGGCGAACGGAATTCTCGGCGTTGAGGCCGCGCGCTCAGCCCGACCGACTGTGATCTTGATGGACATCAACTTGCCTGGCATCAGTGGTGTCCGCGCCATGGAAATCCTGCGTGAGGACCCGAGCACGTCGCATATTCCCATCATTGCGCTCAGCGCCAATGCCAACCCCCGGGATATCGAGCTGTGTCTGGCGAAGGGTTTTTTCCGCTATCTCACCAAACCCATCAAAATCAAAGAGTTCACCGACACGCTGAACGCGGCATTCGAACTCGGAGAAAACGAGCCGTGTTAACTCCTTGGAGACAGGGAGAACCCATAGTCAGAACTTGTGACATACTGAACGCCAGAGTGCTAATCGTCGACGATCAGGAATCGCATGTCCTTCTACTCGAACGGATGCTGCGCGGCGCCGGCTACACTTCTATTGAGTCAACCATGGATCCTCGTAAGGTCTGCGAGCTTCACCGTCAAAACCGCTACGCCGTGATCCTGCTCGATCTCAAGATGCCCGAAATGGACGGTTTCAAGGTTATGGATGATCTGAAAGAGATCGAAACAGACTTCAATCTCCCAGTTCTCGTTATTACGGCTGAGCCGGGCGAAAAGCTGCGCGCGCTCCGGGCGGGCGCGAGGGATTTCGTCAGCAAACCGCTCGATCTGGCCGAGGTATTAATGCGCGTTCGCAACATGATCGAAGTCCGTCTACTGCACCTGGAAGGGAAGCGATTCTACAGTCAACTCGTGGAAGAGTTGCAGTAATCGCTCGCTCGCGTGCTGACTTTCAACACCGACCTCGTGCAGGCAAGCCCTGTGATGCGCGAGCTCGTCGAAGCGATTGCGCTCGTGGCGCGGTCCAATACCCCGGTACTTATTTTCGGAGAAAGCGGCACGGGCAAGGAACGGGTAGCACGCGCCATTCATGCCGGCGGCACTCGTGCCAGTCAACCTTTTGTCGCAGTCAATACATCAGCTATTCCCGAACAGCTCCTCCGCTAAGTCACAATGAAGGTGCAGCTCCTTCATTGTGATTGAATCGGCCTGACATCCACGACAAGTGGGATTGTAAGTGCCTGAAATTATTCGACTCTACGAAACGGCATCAATGTTGCGTTAGGTCAGATTCAGAACAATCTGAATCACTGCGTACCCGAAGGAACCTCTCATGCAACTTGCTGAATCTATCGCCGACAAAATGAATCCGCAGCCCAAACATTGGGGCGCAAAGTTCAACTCGCTGGTTGTTCCGTCCGTTAAGCACAGCGAGGGGAAAACAATCGACTTAGATGCACACCGGCTAAACAAACTACGCGGCGAGCAAGCTACAGTCGAGGCCTTATCGCACAGGGCAAGCTTACCGTCTCTTGCCGGTGAGCTTGTACAGGCAAGCCCAGCAATGCGCGACCTCGTGGCGTCGATTGCCCTGGTGGCGCGGTCCGACACGCCGGTGCTGATTCTCGGTGAAAGCGGCACCGGCAAAGAACGCGTTGCACGCGCTATTCATGCCGGTGGGAGTCGTGCCAGTCAGCCTTTCGTCGCGGTTAATACGTCGGCCATACCCGAGCAACTCTTAGAGAGTGAGCTTTTCGGGCATGTCCGCGGGGCATACACGGGCGCAGCCATGGCACGCCGCGGGCTGCTGATGGAGGCCCACGGCGGCACAATGTTGCTCGACGAAATTGGCGATATGCCGCTCATGCTTCAGCCGAAGCTACTGCGAGTACTACAATTCGGCGAGACACGACCGGTAGGGAGCGATCGAACCGGACAAGTGAATGTGCGAGTAATTGCGGCCACGCACCGCGACTTGGGCTTGCTGGTACGTGAGGGTCGATTCCGCGAAGATCTGCTGTATCGATTGAATGTCATCCCCCTCGTTGTGCCGCCGCTTCGTGACCGGCGCGAAGACATCCTGCCGCTCGTTACACAATTTCTGCTTGAGGCACAAGACCGAAACCCGACGTCTCCTGTAACCTCGTTCAACGACGAGGCGATGAACATGATAAATCAGGCGCCGTGGCCTGGCAACGTGCGCGAACTTGAGAACGCTATCGAGCGAGTGGTAGTACTCGGTCGCGAGGCAGAGATAACTGCGGGCGACCTTGCGTTCCTGCAACAGAACGCTCCGGAAGGGCCGTCACACGCGGTAGACGATACGTCATTAACGCTCAAACAGATGAACCAACGTTATCTTCAACAAGTATTAGCTCGGACCCATGGAGACAAGGTTCGAGCTGCGCAGATTCTCGACGTTAACCTTTCGACTCTTTATCGATGGGAACACTCGAAAGGTTGCGGATCGGCAGCATAAGTAGAGCGGCCGTGCTCAGTATCTCCGTCTCCACAGTAGATCGAGCCCCGAGCCACCGTGGTCGCCGACAACTGCCGAAAGTGCCCAGGCGCGTAGCAGGCGCATCTCGAATGTGAGAAATGTGCGATCTGGACTTTGACCGGCAGCTGGTTCGCCGATCGCTCGAGTCATGCGCGCCGTTACGCGGGGCGAGATTTGCACGTCGAGCTCTGGTCGCGCAGTGCCTGTGCTCGTATCGAGCCGCGCGCTCACGTCGAGTTTCGTTACACCTGAGATGGCACGGTTCAAACCCTTGACCGCTGAATCGCCGGCAACACCGACCGCAACGGAGGTTGATTCGCCACTCTGGCTTTGCGTGCCAGCGGCGCCAAACGAACCGTCTGGCGTACCGAACATTAATAGACTCAAAACCTTGTCAGAGCTCAGAGGTGGATCGGACCGAAGCGTCAATTTTCCGTCCTTCACCGTCCCGGCGTACTCGGCAAAAACGCGGTATTCAGTCGGTGAGTCCCAGCGAGCCGTTGCGACAATCGATGGATTGCCGGGTTCGTCACCGTCGAATGTCATGACCCCGCTCTCGATATCGAACATCTTGCCGGAGACGTCGAACTTGCCTGCTTTGAGTTCCAAACGACCCTCGAGTGTTGTCTTGTTCGCGATACGGGCCAGCAGATCGCCCCCGAGTTGCACCTTGATTTCCCTTCCCTTTTGGATCCAAACCGAGCTGCCGAGATGCAATTCGACTGAAATTGGCTCGCCTGCAACTTGCGAATCATTGCTGATCGGTTGCAGCGGTAGGGATATGAATTGTCCATCGCGTCGATGCGCGCCAATCCGAACATTTTCGGCAAGGTCGAGATCCTGCAAAGTCGTGGGGTCGAGCTCGGGCAAATTCAGGTGCATCTCCGGCAGGTTAACCCTGATCTTCGTTGATTTTGCCTCTGCGGATCTGTTCAGCGTGACATCCACGTGCCCCCAAGCGTCTCCGATAGCCTGCCCCTCGACGGTAATCGGAATTTCTTGGCCTTCTGCAATAGCCAGATGCGCTTGGCCCGAAGTCAGCAATAAACCATCGAGTTTCGCCTCCGCGCTGCCAGTTGCACGCCCGGTAAGGCCGCGAGCCTCGAGGCTTTCGACGCGAAGGTCACCCGCGTGAATCGTAACGCGCGCAACGATCGATTCGAATCTTTGCCCGATACTCGGAATCTGAATGACGCCCAGTGAGAGCGAGGCATTACCCTCGACGCGCGGCACTCCATCTATGAGGGTCGCGTCCAACTTTGCGTCAATCAAGCCTGCGAGTTCGTTGACCGAGCCGTTCAAGAACGGAGAGACAACAGCGAGTTGAAAGCCTTTCGCTTTGAGCGTCCCACGGATCCCGAGATCGACACTCGGTGTCAGTCGGTCACCCCAGCTCATTGGGGTCGCTGCATTGGCTTCGAGCGTACCGCTGTTACGTCCCGATAGTCTTACATTGCCGACGAGTTGACCATTGCCGCCGTTCAATGTGATCTCGGCTCGCTCCACAACGACCTTACCGAGCCCGAGCTGCTTTGTGTCGAGCGTCGCGACGAGAGTTGCATTCTGTCCCCAATCGCGAAGAGAAACTTGTCCGCTGAGCAAACCCGACAATTGTTGGTTGCGAATAGCCGGAAGCGCATCGAGCGGCAAGCGATCGAATCGAATAACAAGATCCCCTTGCAACGGCGACCGCGACGCTAGATCCGTGGACGAAAGGCTGATGATGTCCCCAATCCAGTTCGCTTCGAGCTTTACAACCGGCTTACGCAGAACCCTTGCCTCGGATCGAATATTCCCTGTATGCCGAGTGCCATCGGCATGCAGGCTCACGTCGATACTGGGCGCAGTCTTGCCGGCTACTCGCTCCGTCATAGTCTGCAGGCGTTCGATGTCACCGTTAACTACGATGCTCGGATTCTCGAATGTCCCTTCGAGCGCGACATCGAGCAATGCCTTGCCTCGCAGGCCTTGAACCTGGAAAATCGGCGGCAGTGTCCGAAGCGATCGGCGCGGCATGTGGACTTTGGCGACAACGGGCATTCGCAGAACATCGGATGTGTCGAGTCGCAATGTTTCCCAAAAACTTTCAGGGAAGTCTGCAGCAGCCTGAAAGCTAACGAGCGTGCTGACCTTGTCAACCAATCGCCCCGACACTTCAGCCTTTGGGTGAAGGCCCGAAATCGTAACGTCGAACTTTCCGTCTATGCCCCGAAGCGACCAGGGTTGTGTGCCAAGGGCCACCTCTCTATTTTTGATGGGGGCTTGTTCGTCACGCCGCCCGACGAGTTCTAGCGAGTGTGTCTCGACTCGGGCCAAGATTTCGGGGTACTCGCGCCCGACGCTTCTACCACTCGCCGTAATGTAGAACCGGACTTTACCCGAGGCATGATCGAGTAGTAAGCCGAGCGCAGATGTCAAAGTCTGGATTTGCTCGAGATCCATTGCACCCTGCGCCGACAACGAGAATTCATTTGAAGCCAGCGCAAGATCGGGACGCTCGACTACGCTGAGTGGGACGGCGCGCGCGGAGACGGTTATTACACTTCCCGGCGCCAAATTGGCCGCAAATGTTCCGTCGATCTTGCTTTGACCCAGAGTGAGATTCACGATCCCGCTGGCATTCTTGAAGGGCCCGAGCCCCAGTTGGACAACCTGCCCACGAACGAACCCTTCTTTTGCGGCACCATGATTCGCGTAGCGCGCGGTCAGCGTCGCGCGCCCAGTTTTAATCGGCAAGTGCACACCCAATAGACGCGCCAAACGTGCCCCATCTAGTGACACGGTAGCTACTTCGAGCTGCTCGAGTTCTCTCCCAATTGTGAGTGACGCGTCAGCGGTGCCGGCCCCTTCGATGTGCAGACCGTCAATGTGTACCGTGCCGCTGTTCGAACGAAGATCTTCGACTGAGATGGTAACTGCACCTTCGCTCGAAGTGAGTACGAGACGCGAATTGCGTGCGCGCAAATTCGGGGTTAGCCCAATTTGCGTCGTGAGCTCGAATTGCTGCGCGTCGTTGCGTTCAACACTAGCCGACAGTCGAGCCTGTGTAAGATTGCCTTCCGCATCGACGTCGAGCCGACGAAAGTCTTGCCCGCCCACGCGGATATCGCGGGCACGCACCTGAACAACTCCGGACGGAGCGTGATGCCCGCCTGCAGCTGTGGCACGCACTTCGACATTGTCGGCTGTGAATTGGGTGTGTTGAACATTGTGCAGCTGAGCATGCGTTTGAGCGGTCCAATGGCCGTCGTCTGGCCAATATCGCGCGCTGACTTCGACCCGGCCTCGGGCGCCGAGGCCATTGGCAAATCTGCGAAGTCGCGGAGGATCGGCAATCTCGGTTGTGCTTTCGATGGACACGACCGATTCGGAGGGCTTTGAACCGAGTTTTGCCGAATAGCTAATGGTGGTGTGAGCTCCTGGCTCCAGGATCTGGGCTCGCCCCTTGGTTGTCACCGTACCGGCAGGGTATTGGTGAACGTCTCCGGTGATATAGAGAGGTGGCAACGCTGTGCCGGAGATGAACCCAGTCGATGCCGACGCATCGTAATGTCCCGCAATTGCTCCTTGCAAGTGTGTGAACATCACATGCGCCTTTGCGCCGAGCCGCGACTCGGGTGCATCCGCCAGAACGGCCGCGAGGTTCACGTCATCGATAAGAATGTCGGCCTCAATCTCCGGATCATTGTCGAGCGCGGCATGACCATTGACGACGAGAGTTGCCGGCACCGCCGTCATTGCTGAAACCCAGGACCCATCATTTTGCACTGATGCTTGCGCGTTGAATACAATGTTCGAGAGTGTCCCTTCGACCTTTGCGTGGAGGCTCAGCGGATTATGCAGGTGAGCTCCAGGGAATATGCGCGCTACGCTCTTCGGCTCAATGCGCTGGGCGTCGAGCGACGCGGATATCTTGTCGTTGGCCCAGTCGAACGTCGCGGCAATTGGGCTGTTCGCGAGCTCGCCGCTGCACCAGGCGTGCACGACTGGCCCCTCTGCTCGTGGCAACTGAGCGACAACCGGCAATTCCATTACACCGCCGGTTTGCCCATCCAGATCGATTCGATTAGGCAGACCGCGCGCATGCACGTCTACTCGATCGATCTGCAAGCGCAGCCGGACCCCAACCAATTCTAGCTTTGCAATTGCATGCCCGATGTCTGCATCAATGGCTGGGGCCGGAGCGAGTTGACCATGAACCCACGCGTGCTTGATCTCAATCGAACGAATATGAATCGTGGGAAGGGGCGCGCGGCTTGGACCTAAGTTCGGGTGAAACGGCAAGAATGCGGTGGCTAGTGTCGGAACGTTGAGGCCATCGTCGGTGAGGTGTACTTCAACCTGCTCGGCGGTGACATTACGTATGTCTATGGGAAGCGAATCATGCGGGTGCGCCAGGATGGCCCACACGAGTGGCACAATCGAGAGGTGTGCACTGGCGCCCCGCACTATCAAGACAGTTCGCCCGCCTGGATCGAACACTGTTGCATTGACACCGTCGACACCAGTCAGGCCGATTCGCTCGGCGTGCTCGATGCGAAGCTTGCCCGAAAGCTCTCCTTGAAGCACCTGGTTTACTTGCCTGACGGCGTAGGCTCGAACCGCAGCCAACCTGAGCGCGCCGAGCAAAACAACCAATAGCAACACCAAACCACCGCCAAACGCGCTAGACAAAGTCGCGATTCTTCGCGCGGAGCGGCTCGATCGGGGAGGACGCTTGGGCGTTGCCATTAGAAGGATTCCCCGATACCGAGCGACACTGCAATCGGCGCACCGAGAATGGCCAAGGGGACACCCTCATCGGGCGAATTCGGCGCCTGCAACCCTGGAATGCGGTAGCCGACGTCCAAGCGCACAGGACCAATCGGCGTTGCATAGCGAAGCCCAGCGCCGGTGCTTAAGTGAGGTCGCCATCGAAACAAGATCTTGCGCGGTGCTACATCGCTGCCGTTGACGAACAACACTCCTTCGATCGGTCCCCCGATTGGAAAACGTAGTTCAACGCTGGCTTCCCACAATGTGAAGCCGCCAAGCGGCAGATTGCAGATTGATATCGAATAGGTCGGGCTCGCCGGGTCACATTGAATCGCAATTTGTGCACTCGTCTGCCCCGGGTTGAAGAAGGGGACGATGCCATGCGGACCGATCTCGCGCGGGAGGTAGCCACGATTCGAACCCGCCCCGCCTGAAAAGAACCCGCGAAGGAACATGATCTGCAAATCGCGGACCCACTCCGAACGACTGGAGGCACCCGGCGTTTTCGTGAACGCATCGGGCTCAATGCTCGAGCCATAATTGAGGGGAAAAAGCAGCCCGATTGTTCCCCGCAGTGCAACTGTAACACGGCGACTGACGGGCAAATAGGCGCGCGCCTCAGGTTGAAGCTTCCAATCGCGAGCATCCCCACCGACACCTGCAAATTGCACAGTGGTGGCCAGATACACCCCTTTGTGGGGTGAGATTTGCGAGTCGCGAAAGTCGAACATTGCCGTGACGGCAGGATAGGAGATAACTATTGTGTGAAGATCTGCATCCTTTTCGCCTTGATAAGCAAAAGGACTATTGAGCTGAACGTTGTGCGACAAAATGCCGTTGAACTTACCGTACCCCCTTTCGAGTCCTACGCTGGTTCGAAGCTCGCGGTAACCGAGAATCGGCGCACCGGGAATCGGATCGGCTGAAAGTAAGACTGGATAGATGCTACCTTGTGCTCGGACGAGCCCGTGCGTTCGTGGTTCCAGAAATCCAGGTTCGCGAAGCTCAGAGCGCAACTTGACCTCAGGCAGCAAGGACTCCGGAGCTGCAAAGGATGGCAAGTGGGTTGGATACAGAACCACGCCTGGAACGAGTTCCGTCGAAAAGCGCCGAAGACCGCCCAGGAAATTGAGGTCCTCCCATCCAGCGATCAGGTGCAACTCGCTTCGCAATGCATCGACTTCCGCACCGCCACCCAGGCGAACGCTTCTGAGTTTGCTCGGTTCAACGCGCACGACGATAGGAACGACCGGATCTTTCGCTAGAGCTGCATCCTCGGAGATTTCGGGTTTGACGCTAACCGAGCTAAAGACACCCAGCTCAAGCAGCGCGTGCTCGGCACTGCGCAATTCGGCAGATGAATACGGTTCTCCGGGAACGAGCGCCAGAGCCCGCCGCACCGGTTTCTCGGGGACCGAGCCGAGGCCTTCAATGCGCACTTGGCCCAAGTGAGCAATCGGGCCGGGCTCAACCCAGAAGCCGACACCAACCGTGTCACGCGACAGATCTACATCAGCGGAGCGGCGGATTTTGACGAACGCGAAACCCGCATCAGACAATAGTTCTTTCAGGTCAACTTCGCTTCTTGCAAAGGCTTTTTCCTCGAATCGCTTCCCAACCCCAACACTGGTTCCAACACTGATCTTGGCTCGTGCCAAAAGAGGCGTTGGCAAATGTTCTAGGCCATGGAGTTCAAGGTTTCCTACGATCATCGGCGGTCCCTCGTCGATCAGGATCTCAACGGAGATTTGTCTTGCGCCCTTGTAAAATATCCGGCCCGCTCGTACCTTAGCGTGGTAGAAGCCTCGTGCGCGATAGTAGCGCTCAATGCGTTGCAGATCGCGCTCGAGAACGTAGCGGTCGAAAACCTCGTAGTCGTAAACTATGCCTGGAAATAGCCCCAGAAACTTCGGGCTCTCACGGCTAGCAATCTCGCTGCGAATTTCGTCGGCGCCCACCGCGTGGTTGCCGGAAAGATCCACGCTCCGTATCGCGTAGCGACGGCCGGGCAACGCCGCGCAGCCTAAGCTGTTGCTGGACGCCAGGGCCGCACAAGCAAAGAGCATTGACCGCGAAAGCCCAATTGGAACCAGCCGGCGAGTACTCGGCAGTCCCAAGTCTCTGTGCACGACTACGATGCAATGCAAAGGGCACGCCGCGGCCTGGATCGTGCTTGCACTCGCGATAGGTCAACTAATGAACCCCGTGGCAAGGTTGCGTGGGTGGTCACCCCTTCACGCGGTGATATTCAGTCTGGTTCTTGGAGCCTGCGGCGCTTCGCTACCCGGACCCCCGATCGTACTCCACCCGTCGAGTGCCTATGCGGAGGTTCCCTATCCTCCTCCAGCCGCAATGGTCGAGGTAGTTCCCGCATCTCCAAGTTCCGCGCTGGTATGGTTGGACGGCTATTGGACGTGGCAAGGCCAGTTTTACCTGTGGATGCGCGGCGGCTGGGTGTTTGTTCCCGCCGGGGCATCCTTTGCTAACTGGCAATCTTACTACACGAAAGATGGCCTGCTTATGTTCGCAACTGGCGCTTGGTACTCGGCTGATGGGAGTCGAATACGCCCGCCTGCGATTCAATTGTCTGCATACACACCACCCAACGAGAGTACCGCAGAATTTCAAACAGCGCGCTGATCTTGAGTCAACTTTTCCAGACACCGTGTTCCGGGCCGGATCCCGGAACACCAACACAATCAAAACGTCGCGACGGAGGCACAGGTAGCGCACGAAAATCTAAGGCACAGGTCACCGACGTTTCTGGTTGGATAAGTCAGGCGGACGCCACGGGAAGGGCGGAGTCCCATTAGACTTTTTTGCATCTTGCGGGAGATTTGCAGAATGCGAATTGAACAAGCGCCGAAAGAGTGAAATCGCCGTAAGATTCAGGACTTCAGCTTGGCGATGCGTGCGCTACGGTTGACGGCGCAGGCTGATGATTCTGCATCTCGTTGATTCTTTCCGTCAACTTGTCTAGGCGCTCGGAGAGTCGTTGGCGAAGATCCGTTCCAGAACTTGGAGCAATCAACAGCGCCGCACCCGCGCCCACCGCAGCCCCCAACGAGACCAGCCCGATTGCGGGAAGAATCACTTGCGCAACTGATCGGCGACGTTGTAAGCCTATAACACCGAGCAAATCATCAATCTCGAAGCCACGAGCCACTTTGACGGCTTGTTGGGCCCCAATTAGCGATCCAATTGTCCAGAGTGTTTTCGAGATATTCATTGATCATTCCTTTCGTGACGGCACGCTCAGGCGATGCCAGCGTGAAGAGTGAGCAATACCGATGCCAACGGCTGGAACCGTCGGGTTGGGTCAAGCGCCTTCCCAGTGGCCACTAAGGTTAATCGAAAAATGGACCGGCTGGGGAGTAGCCCGTTAAAAAAGTGCCAGGCACACGAAGTGCATTGGTCCAGCCTATGGACACTTCACCGACAACCAGCGTGTCTTCCGACGTTCAGCGAATCGCCGATCTTGCACAAGACGCGGCGCACCACGCCGCTGAGCTGCTCCGCGCGGAGTTTGCACTCGCAAAGGACGAGTTTCGCAACGATTTGCAACTTGCGAAGAAACGAGTGGTAGGGCTAGCGCTCGGTGCTCTCCTACTGCAGGCGGGGATTACCCTGCTTGCGCTGGGCTTTGTGCTCTTGTGGGGCGCAACAGCGACCGCCGCGTTTGCCACCGGCAGCGTATTAGCTGCGCTGGCCATGATGAGTGCCCTTTACGGTGCACGTTCAATTCACGGTCGCGCCTTTGCAAATGCCCGGGAACGCATTTTCAGCCACGCGCAGAGCACGGTTAGGCCAATCCAATGAGCAACAATGAGCATGCACAACACTTGCACGATGCTGAACAGGCCCGGGAGGGGCTTGCCGCCGACTTGCGGGATATGAACCATACGGGTGAACGACTGATGCGACATGGCAAGCGTCAGTTCACGACTACCGCCGCTACGTTGGGAGCCGCGGCGCTGGGCGGGCTCGCAATTGGTGTCGCCGTCGGTCGGGCTTCCAACGGTCGCCGCGGAAACTCGGTATTCACAGAGTTACTGGGCAGAGCGACCACGGCATTCGCAACAACACTCGCGACTCAGTTGCTCGCGATGCTCGTCGCGAAACGCGGCTGAGTTTTGTTCAGGTCTTGCGAGTCCGACGCCGGTGTTCCATGCGCGCCACTTTCCGAACTTTGCGCGGCGTTCGAGCACTTCGCCCTGTACTTGCCGTCGCACTCGTGGCTGCCATCGCAGTTGCCGCAAAGCGACGCGCTGCAGCCGCCGACGGTCCGACGGGCAAGTCTCAATCGGTGGACGTCGATCAGACACGTCTCGGCAAAGAGCTTGATCTTTACGCCGCGGAAGCGAATCGTACCCGGCTAGCGACAGCATTGACGGGGCTGGGTGTTGGAGCGGCACTCGTTCCGTCTGGGATCGTGCTTCTGGGACGCACTGACGGTATATCTCGTGCGCTCGTCATTGGCATGGTCGTAGGCGGCTCCGCGCAACTCGCTTCGGTGCCTTTGGTGTTGCTGCCCACGAGAATGGACGAGATTCGCGATACCTTCAGGCGCAGGCCGGCAAACCTCGAGAGCAAGGCCACCGTCCGCGAGATCGAGAATGAGTGGCGTTTGGCGGCCGAGGCCAGCCGGCACAAGCGCACCTATGTGGGAACTACGATGCTAATCGTTGGCACATTGAGTCTAGCAACCGGCCTATCCTTGTTGCTCGCTCCGGAAGGCATTTGGGGGATGTCGCGCAAGACGCAATACACCTGGGGCGGCGTAATGATGGGGGTCGGAACGCCGGTCACCACGATCAGCGTGAGGTTCCTCCTTGAATGGAGCTTGGAAGAAACTTCATGGGAGGCGTACCGCACGATGAAGTCAGATGCCGGGAGTCTGGCGCGACTGCGCGCACCGACTATTGGAGTGGCGCCGACGCCCGGAGGAGCGCTAGGCATTGCTACGATGCGGTTCTAGACTAGGTTGTCCCAGAAGCAGTGGCAAGTTGCCACGGCCGGGTACGTCTAAATTCGCACAATGCGAGCTTTTCTGGGCGGTAACCATTTGGATTGCGCTAGTGAAAGACCGCTCCAAAAAGCGACACTGCGCTGTGTCGGGTTGCTGACATGATCGATGCCAACGTCACGGAATATTTGTGGCTAGAATAGCCCAGCACGCCCGCAATTGACGCGAGTACCAGCAGGCCTGCGCCCAAACGGGCTTGACGTCCTGAAATGCCTCGAGGTGCGCGAGCAACTGCCACTTTAGGCCTGTGCAATGATGGACCATCCGACAATTTGGAGGTCATCTCCGGGCGCCGAATTCCGAGCAGTCGCGAAATCCGAACCGCTGCTGAACTACCTCTCGGCGTGGCTAGAGGCTCCAAAACATCAGCAAGCTCGGAAACGTTTTGAAATCTATATGCCAGGTTACGCTCAAGGCAGCGTTCAACAATGCGTGCGAAGGGCTCTGGCAAGTCGGGCATCATGCGGCGCAGATCGGGTAAAGGCTTAGTGAGCACTTGAGTCTTGATCTCGTCAACCGTGGTTCCCCCAAATACCGGTTCACCCGTCAGACACTCGAACATCACGACCCCAATTCCCCAGATGTCGGCGCGTGTGTCGGCTGGCAACGCATGCATTTGCTCCGGAGACATGTAAAGCGGCGATCCTGCAAAATCACTCGCATGCTTTTGTTGCCTCAGGCCTCTTTCGTCGAGCTGCATGGAGATCCCAAAATCGAGCAGTTTGATCATTTCGGTCCCGTCGCTTTGTCGCGCCAAGAAAAGGTTTTCCGGCTTGATATCACGGTGTACGATGCCAAGGGCATGTGCCTCTGCAAGCCCCTCGCAAGCATCGAGCATATACCGTGCAGTGAGAGGCGCGCTCAGCCGAACATTTTGCTGAAGAGCAGTCCATAGGTCGACCCCGTCCAGTAATTCGAGGACGATGTATGGCAAGTCCAGCCCTGAAGAGGGTTGGATACCCCCACAATCGAGCACGCGAGCGACGTGGGGACCGTGAAGCCTGCCCATAGAGCGCGCCTCATTGAGAAAACGTTCCACGAGCTCCAGCATTTTGCCAACTTGCGGCCTCAGCATCTTGAGCGCTACCGGCCGTTCCAACATGATATCGTACGCTTCATAAATCGTTGCCATACCGCCCGAGGCCAGCAGTCGTTTAATTTGGTAGCGTCTTCCGATCTTCGCTCCAGGCCGAGGTTCGATATTCGGCGTGGGTGTTTTTCTTGGCGGAAGCGGCAGTGCTTCGAGTGTGGCCATAAATACCGCCTTGTGACGGAGCTAACTCGTTAGGTTGCCCCGCTACGCAAATCTGGGTTGAGGTAAGTGGATTCGCTGCAGTACCCGTGCCAGCATTACCATCAGCGCACACAAATCTTCATCGCGCGTTGTCGCTAATTTGCATTTTGCGAAACGCCGGTTGTTGCATTTGGGGTGATTCTCTTCGAGTGGTGAATCGGCGATTCGCGGGACCATTATTGTCCAAGTGCCGCCCCGAACAAAAAGACAAAGACTTATACCACGCGGTCCACGGTTGATCAGCTTCCGCCAGCAATAGATACCGTTACGGCAAAATTGTGAACGTCGATGCCATAACCCAGATCGGCCTTGATCGCGGGGATGGCAATGCCCGGAAGGATGATACGAAAGCCGGCCCCGATACTGGTGTGAATATCCGCGAGCTTCGGGCGCGATTGATCGGGCAAGTCGACTGAGGTACCACCTGGATGGCGCTCCAGGAGCGTGGCGGCGTCAACGAAAGCGGCAGCAGCGATGTTGAAACGCTTGTTGACGAATGGAAGCGGTAGATTGCGTAACGCAACGACTTGATCTTCAATCTGCGCGCTGACCAATGTGTCACCGTGAAATTCATTGACAAGATAGCCGCGTAGATTGGTGCCGCCAATTCGGAGCATTTCAGTAATTGGCACGCCACGGCCAGAGGTCGGAAAGTCGAAGATCGTCTGTAGGCTCACCGAAGGGTAATTCCAAGCCCACTTCCCGTAGAGCTCGGTATGCACCTCGAACTTAGAGTAATCAAACTGGGAGCCCCAATACTGATCCGACACTTCATTCTTGAATAACATTCGGACACCACGTCGCAAACCTTCCGGCGCGATTGTGTTATCGTACCGGAACTGAAATACCAAAAGAAAAATGCGCCCGCTTCGAGCATTGTACGCAGGCAGCGCCGCGTTTGGCACTATGACTTCCGCTGACTGGACGCGCTGCTGGCGCGCCGAAAAGCCGAACACAGCGCGCAGATGCGGTGCCAAGACCCAGCCGAGCTCGGCTTCGCCGCCCCCAACGAGCGTCGGCACTTGCAGCACGTACTGGTGATTGACGAAGAATCGAATCTGCTCGTAACGGTACAGGCCGTCGATCCCCCAAGTAAGTGGTGCGCCGATGACAAGCGGGTCGCGGTAGCCGGCGAATACGAAGCTGCGGGACTGACCGATCTGGGCGGCTGAAAGGACTTGCACGTCGTGACCCAGGAAGTTCAGATCGCCATAGGCAAGGCCGCCCGCGTAGTCTCCGCTGCCGAAACTTCCGATTGGCACGACAAACCACGATTGCTTCTCCTCGACTTCGACTTGCACATCGACGGGGGTGTCCTCGTCGTC
Source organism: uncultured delta proteobacterium (assembly GCA_963819085.1). Classification (GTDB taxonomy): domain Bacteria; phylum Myxococcota_A; class Polyangia; order Polyangiales; family Polyangiaceae; genus FEN-1139. The sequence goes on along the minus strand of CAWFUX010000025.1, from coordinate 181,737 downwards.
GACGTACATTCGCTGCGCCGCTTCAGCACGGGGCATATCGACGTACACGTGCGCCTTCGTGAATAGCTCGGTCTCGTTTAGGCGCTCCTCAGCGTTGGCGATGGCATGGAAGTCGACGCGGTCCCCCGGATGCAGGTTCATCTGCGCAGAGAGCACCCGCAGGGTGGTTTTTGGATTGCCGTGCACGACAATATGCGCGACCACTAGATGTGCCACGGCGACCTTCGGCGACAACACGCTCGCGATCAGCGCGGCCGCAAGCGCGACTGTCACGCGAAGCGTGAATCGCCCCACAGTCGTCATTGTTCCGCAATATTGTCGCACGAAGGAAATGGCTGCACCCATGATACTCAACCCATTTATTACTCTAGGTTGCAAGATGTATCAAACGCTCGCGATTCACAACGCTGCGTCCATCGGTGTCGTTATCTGCCTCGATACCAGAGCCTTTTGTACTTTCAGCGCCACTTGATCGGCTGTTGCGGCGAGCGCGGTCGCCATTGCCGCAATTACCTCCTCGATCTTGGGTTTCTCGCCCAACACCGGGCGGTCTATCGTGAGTGTGTCTTCGAAGATCACGCCATCGTCTTCATAAAGAATTAACCTTAGCTGAACCCGCGCCGCCCGCCCCGCTTTCAAGCGCAAATCATCGAATGCTATCACTTCGACATCCAATGTCGGAGCCGGGCCGCTCAGCACACGTCGCATGCCTTGCGACTCGAAAAGCGAACGGCCGAGTTCACGCCGGACATAGGTTTCGGGACGTTCAGGATACGCGATGCGCTCCCGAAGATTGGGTCCCGACGACACGCGACCGAGTCTAACTTCGAGAGACCCATTGGGAGCCGTCGCCCGGGTTGCCAAGTCTGCGAACCCAGATCGAGCCCCTGCACGGATTCGTTGAAGTACGAATGGTACCGAATCGTGTCGTGGTGGAGCCCGGCACCGCCGAGTACAACGGCGACTAGGATCGCCGCAGCGAAGCCAATAATGATGAAGAGACCTAGTTTATAATGGTTGGTTGGCACCGCCATGGGCTCAGCTTTCCTTGCTCCTGCGATTGAAGAAGTCGCTGACACGCGGATCTTCGCTGTTGCGCAGCTCACGCGGATTGCCGGCAGCGATGATGCTTTTCGTTACTTGGTCGAGCATCACGACATTCTTCGCGATTTGGAAGATGCTCTCGAGTTCGTGGGTCACGATGACGACCGTGAGCCCGAGCGTTTTCGAGAGCGTCAAGATGAGCTCGTCGAGTTCGGCGGACATCACTGGATCGAGTCCGGAGGACGGCTCGTCGAGAAATACAAGTTCGGGATCCAGCGCCAAAGCGCGAGCGATCGCTGCGCGTTTCTTCATGCCGCCGGAGAGCTCTGACGGAAATTTGTCGGCGGCGCCATCGAGACCAACGAGTTTCAACTTCGCACGAGCGATCGCGGTGGTTGCTTCATCGGGGAGCTCGGTCCACTCTTCGATCGGTAGCGACACATTCTCCCCTACGGTAAGCGATCCAAAGAGGGCACCCGCTTGAAACATGACACCAAACGGGGGAAGACCTGCCTCTAAATCGGGATGTCCGCGGCCGGCGATATTGATCTCACCCTCGATTGGCTGCTCGAGTCCGATGAGAAAACGAAGCAGCGTTGACTTGCCCGCTCCGCTACCGCCGAGGATGCCGAACACCTCACCATTCTTGACTGCAAACTCAGATCTTTTTGGATAATTGTGTCGCCCCAACCGATAGTTAGCCCCTTGACTTCGATCATGGGCTGATCGGCCATCGCGCGGCCGCGCCGGGGCATACAGCGGTCGGCTTTGATGAGGGTTCTATCGGACTGCGGACGCGCTGGCGTGCCCACAGGCTTGAGATCAGTTGTAGCCTTCATAAGTTCAATACTCGGAAAATGACCGTAAATAACGCGTCGATCATAACGAGCGAGAAAAGCGATGTAACTACGGAGGATGTAGTGCGCCTGCCAACACTCTCGGCGCCGCCAGTAGCCGCGAGACCCTGCTGACAAGCTATTAGCGCAATCGCAACCGCAAAGACGAGACTTTTCAGAAGGCCCGTAAGAACATCCCACCCATGGACGGCGGTCAATGTCTCGATGAAGTAGCCCTGCGCGGTGAGATCTAGGTCGATGATGCCAACGAGCAGGCCACCCGCGGTGCCCACTATATCCGCGATGAGCGTCAAAAGCGGCACCACGAGCATTAATGCAATGATACGCGGGACAACCAGCCAAGCGAACGGCGATATCCCCAGTGTCCTGAGTGCGTCAACCTCCTCGTTGACATTCATAGACCCAATTTCAGCAGCGAATGCAGCGCCGGATCGACCACACACGATGATTGCAGTCATCAGTGGGGCTATCTCACGTGTGAGCGAGATGCCGACGAGATCGGCGACGTAAATGTTGGCACCGAACATCTTGAGTTGCTTTGCGGATTGGAAGGCCATCACGAAACCGAGCAGGAAATTAATGAGTAGGACGATTGGCACAGCGTCGGCGCCCGTCTTCTCGCAAAGTGGAGCGACGTCCTTCCAATGCCCGGCTCGCGGGTTGCGCACCAATGTGATACCCGCGAGGACTACGCGGCCCAGGAAATCCAAGAGGGCTGTCGCCTCTTGTTTGATCTCCAAAGTCGTGCGGCCAATCTGAGCCACTGTGCCTTCGGGCTTGCGGCGCTTGCGCTTCGCAGCAATGTCGTGCCCAGAATAGAGATTGACGATGGTCTCAATCCGAGCGTTTGCGCCCGCGAACTCCACATTTACGTTACGTGTGGAGAGTTCGTTTCGGAGCTCGACGAGGAGTGCCATCACCCCGCCATCGGCAGCGCGCACGTTCGCTAAGTCGAACACGAGTTTGTCCACATCGTTGTCAGTCTCCCTGTGCAGCTCACGCCAAATGGCTGCCGCGTCGTACATCCTCAAATCACCAAAGAGGCGAATTGTGTGGCCTTGGCGATCGAACCGGTACGTCTCCGGCGAGACGGTCGGGAGCTCATTGGTCAGCATATTCGGGGGCGAGGCCACGAATTAAAAGCACGTGCTATGCCGTGTCCAAATTGACAACTGCTTCGGGAGACTGCCTCATGACGTGGGTATATTGCAGCCGCGTCCCGAACTCCCACAGGATCGAGGTCGCAAATTGCAGGTTGCGTTTTGCAGATTGCGAACCTCGGCAGCAACACTTATGGGGCTTCGTCACCGTGCCATTTCGGCCATCAGGCGACTCGTCTCCCCTGAATGACGCGCACGAGCACGACGACGATGGCTACCGCGAGCAGGATATGAATGAATCCACCCAGCGAGTAAGACGTAATTAATCCGAGCGCCCACAGAGCCAAGAGTATAAATGCAATTGTCAACAGCATGTTGTTGCCTCTTTTTCTACCGGTTTAGTTTTCTCGATGCATGAAAAGTCGAGCCAAGCGCAGAGGTCACACTTGAAGAGCCAAGGGACAGGTCGCCGAATTAAGATAAGTGAACTGAACGACTACGGGGCAGGTTCAACCACGGTGCTGCCGTCGATGTTAACTGCCGTCTGCGCAAACAGTCGCCCATTGATTGATGCTCCCGTTCGAAGTGTAACCGAGGTCATCGTCATTACGACACCTTCGCAATGCGCGGTCGTGCCGAGATCAACAAGACCTGAGACTTGCCAGAATACGTTCTTGGCCAATGCCCCGCCCGCTAGAACGATCTTCGTTGCGCTGGCCATCGTGAGATCCTGCGCGATCTGGAAAATCCAGACGTCCGTCGCGGTGCCACTGAGTGTCACATCTGTCGGAATGAGAAGGCCTGTGCCCCATTTGTAGACACCTGGCGTGAGCGTCATTCCACCGATGTTTCCAGCGCCCAGCTCTGTTACGCCCGGCGCCCTCCCGGCCGCGTCGGTGAATGCCGTCTGCATGTCTCCAATTGCCGTGGTCAAAGTAGATGGCGTGGGCGCCGTATAGTCGGCAGCGTACACCTTTCCGGTCACCTGCGGTGAGCTCGAGAACACATTCGTTGCATCGGCGCTTAGCGAAAACCCCGTAATGAAAGTGGCAGCCGCGGGGCTGAGCCCAAGATTTCCTGTGACGGCCGCTGTTGGCACGGTCGATATTCCACTCTCGGCAAGAATCACGAAGGTCTTTGCAGATGCTAAATTCACGGGACTCCCCGGGGGAACGGATGAGTAGCCACCGAGCTCCTCCCGCACTAGCCGTGCTCCCTGTGCTACTCGAACTTCCTGTGCCCAATGAACCACCCTGACTGCCGGGTTGCGCAGCAGAGCTTCCGTCGCCGCACGAGGTGGTCAGCGAGAGAAGCAACAGAGTGGCTCCTGATTTCAATAGATATGATTTCATCTTTGTCATAATCGGTTACTTGCTGTTACCGAATGTGAAGACGGGCGGAGCGCGCTATGCACTGGCGGCAAAGATCCCGCGTCTCAGCCCGACGACCGCAGCTTCCCCCTCATATAGTGCAGGAGAAGCGAAACCAGAAATGTAAGTTATCTCAGTGATAGTGTGGGGTTCGTCAACTGCACGACGATCTCGACACGTCGATTATTCGCGCGCCCTTCGGGCGACTTATTGTCCGCGATCGAGTGGGTGAGACCAAAGCCTTGCGCGGTGATGCGATCGCCGGCGATTCCGCGAGTTACAAGGTAGTCGCGAACGGCTTGCGCGCGATGCTGCGACAAATCCTGATTGTATGAGACGCCACCTTGCGAGTCCGTATAACCTTCGACCACCATCTTCGAGAGTGGATCCTCTTTGATGAGAGCGGTTGCGACATCGTTCAGCTTCAGTTGCGCCGAAGGAAGCAAATCCCATTTGGCGGACTCGAACAAGATGCTTCCCGAAAGAGTAATAACCATTCCGCGCGGGTCCTGCTTGACCGTTGCGAACTTGGCAAGGTCAGCGGCGGCTTGCGCGGCGCGCTTCTCGGCGTCCTGTCTGCGTGATTTTTCATCCTTGAGCGCGGTCCCCTGGGCAACATAGGCCACATTTTGGTTGGCAAGCTGCGTCCTGGTGCGACCTAGCTCCGCGGATGTGTTGGCGACAGCTTGCTTCTCATCGGCGTGCATAGCATTCACGACGCCGTTCTTCTCTTTGTCGCTCTGTCGGGTGCGACCAACAACCTCTGCGAGCTCCGTCTTGCGCACGGCAAGGTAGGACTGGTCCCTGGTGTATTGAGTGTCACCATCTTTTGCATATGACGCTTCGGCGAGGTCAAGTTGCTCCTTTGCGGAGTGTAAATCTGCGGGGTCGGACTGCTGTGTCGGCCCACTATTGGCCCGGGCAAAGGCGGTGCGCGCGTTGACGAGATCCTGCGGCGGGAAGGTGGTTCCGCAAGCAGCAAAGCCCAAGAGACCGGTTGCGGCAATTGATAGGACTATACTTCGATTGGTTTTCATTTTTCTGCTCCCTGATTAAAGTTGGTAGTTTCCTGCGCGGCAGAATTTTCGACGGCGACTTGACCGGCGACTCTTGCTCCCTTTTCACGAGACTGGGCGACTGCGAGTTCCGCGTCCGCCTTGGCTCGAACCAGAAGGCTTTCGGCACGCTTATTGTCGCCATCGACTATCGCCTTTTGCGCTTGAGTGATCTGCTCGTCGGCGAGCTTTAGCGATAGCTGTGCTGCCGGTTCGTTGTTGGCACCCAGCTCCCTCGCGCTGCGCGTTGCTGACTGTGCATCAGCCAATCGCTGTGTCGGCGGCGGAATGCTTGCTCCACATGCTCCCAACAAGGGAACCAGAATAACCAGGGAAATTAGTGATTTGTACATAATGAACTCTCCTCGACCGCCACAATATGTGCGGCCACATATAACTATCCAAAAAATGTGATTAGTGTGACAACGTAAGATTAGGAAAGCTTGTCGGTGTGACTAGGGTTAATCTTCGCCGCCCACTTGTCGATTTGCTTTTCGGCATCCTCCTTGAGAATTCCGTAGTGCTCCTGGATTTTGCCTAGCAACTGTTCCTTCTTGCCCGCGATATTGGCGAGGTCGTCGTCGGTGAGCTTGGCCCACTGTGACTTTACGTGCCCCTTCAATTGGTGCCATTGTCCTTCGATTCGAGTCCAGTTCATCGTGACCTCCTTGGTTGCTGCGGGCTTAGGGTGCAAGACGCGGACCAGGGCAATCCGCCTCTGATTTTGCCGCCCAGCACTTCCGCCGCGCCTTCTACACGTTTGGTACTCGTTGTCACGTCGTCCTCCTCAGAATGCGCACGAATTTTGCGCCGTGCTCGCGCCGCAGAGTTGGCAATTGCCGTGCCACCTTTCGCTCACCGTCACATCTTGATGTTCCAAACCTAGCCGACTCATTATTAATCATTCGGGTGTGTCTGCCCGGAGATAACTTGGCCCAATCGTTCGCTGAATGCGCGACGCGATTTGCAAATTGCAAATCGCGTGGTCGTGGTGACCGCCAATTGAACATTGGTTGTTCGCAATTCTGGAGTGGAATTGTCGCGGCAAATCGCCATCCAATCGGCGCGCGCGAAGGATTTCGTGGTAAAGCACATTTGTCATTTTCGCTCAAAGACACTCCGGCCGAGTTCGCTCCCGGATTCGAGGACTGTTCCGAATTCGTTACCGACTCGCGAGTTTTGCGTTGCTTGGCTTCGCCTGCACTAGCTGCGTCTATGGACGGATTGTCTACTTCAATGCGCCAAACCTGACGTCGCCCCGCAACTTCGAAAGTAGACCAATCCAGGCGTCTGCTTCGCCCAACACGCTCGCCAAGGGCACGCACGAAGCGGCCTTTCGCGTGACAGCTTCAAAGGAAGCATCGTATACGTCGCTCGATGACCTGCTCGAGTCCAACCAGACTCGCGCCTTTCTGGTAGTCCACGACGATTCAATCGTGTACGAGCGCTACTTCGGGGGTATCTCGGAACTGACGCTCCTGCCGTCGTTCTCGATCAGCAAGACCTACGCCGCCGTTCTGATTGGCTGCGCGCTGAAAGACGGCCTGATTTCGTCACTTGACGATCGGCTGGTCAAGTACGTCCCGGACCTGGCCAGCAAGAGCGGTTATGAACAAGTAACTCTGGAGCAGCTGCTCCGAATGACCTCAGGTATTGACTTTGACGAAGAGTCGACAGCCGGTGCGGCAATCTACTACACAACCGACCTGCGCGATCTTGCACGTTCATACGACCTAAAGTGGACTCCCGGACGGCACTACCTGTATGGCAGCGTTAACATTCAGCTCCTGTGGGAAGTTCTGCGCGGGCGTCTCGAGGGCGAATCCGTGTCTCACTACTTTGAGCAAGAAGTATGGGGACCTCTCGGCGCCGGGCAGGCAGCAACTTGGTCGCTCGACAGCCGGCAAAGCGGTGTCGAAAAATTCGCTGGCGGCTTTAATGCCACGGCCCGTGACTACGCGTTGCTCGGCCTTCTCTATTTGCACGGCGGCACGTTGAATGGCCACGTTGTTTTGACCAAACAATGGATCGAACGATCGCTATCGCCTGACCCGGTTGCCGGCCAAGTTCATATTGCTGACGGGACAATGCGACGCGGCCGATATCAATGGTTCTTGACGCTCGACGGGCGTGCCTATTTCGCCAAAGGCTATCATGGGCAGTACATTTTCGTTGTGCCCAAAAAGCATGCCGTATTCGTCCGCTTTGGGGACGGCTATGGCGACGTCAACTGGACGATGCTGTTCATGCGCCTCGCCGAACAATTGTGAGACAAGCCGCTCGACCAAGTGAGTAAGGGTCCAACGGGCAATCAACACCAGCGCAAGTTTAGGCTCTTCGCCCTCTAAATTCCCGTATGTAGCCGACAAGGCTATCTTCCGAAACGACGCTAATCAAACTTCCTCTATCATCAAGAATGGGAACTTTGTGCGCGTTTGGCTGGATTTGCAAATGCAGCATCGTACTTGCCGATCGAGTGAGTTGGGCAGAAAATACGGTCTTGGCTGCTACACTGGACACCATGATTTGCGCAAGTGGTTTATCCTGCTCGCGGGCAGCCACGCATAATTCCCGGTCAGTGATCATGCCTGTGGGTCGCCCTTCTGTATCGACAACCAACAAGTAGTCACAATCGTGCTTCCACATTACTTCAGCTACGCGCTGCAGGCTGTCGTCACTGCGGCATGAACGAACGGGGGTTGCGGCTGTTGTGTTCGGCATCGGGTATCCTACATTCCTTGATTCACGCACCTGTGAGCAAGAGTCAGACCATGCCGGCAATCATCGGTAAGCTTCGCGAGGACCGCTCGAAGATTTCCTATTTTATTGGGTTTCTGAGCGATCTAATCCAATGCCACGATAATCGACATGCATCGTTCAACGCGGATTGCAAATGCAATTGGCAGCCTGCAAATCGCGTGACTCCTTTCAGGACCGTGGTTTTGCGCCCACGGCTGCGATTGCGGTCGGATGACGGCGGGACAAGACTTGCAAGGTACTTTTCCGTGACGGATCGACCAAAATGAAAACGAAAGCACGACGCCGATCGGGACCGGTCAATATCACATTCCTGTTCGACGTGGACAACACATTGCTCGGCAATGACCGCGTCGTTCGGGATCTTCATACTTTTCTGAACCGCGAAGTTGGTCCAAAGCGTGCACGCTGTTACTGGACTTTGTTCGACCGCCTGCGAACTCGACTTGGCTACGCCGACTATTTGGGGGCTTTGCAGCGCTTTCGAATCGAATATCCGCACGACTTGGGGCTCTTGGCCATTTCGAACTTTCTCATCAACTATCCCTTTGCCAACCGACTTTACCCCAGTTCCTTGGATGTGCTCGAACACGTCCTAAAATGGGGAGTTGCCGTTTTGCTTACTGACGGTGACGTCGTATTTCAGCCGCGCAAGGTGCATTGTTCGGGGCTTTATGAAGCGGCTAGAGGGCGCGCCCTAATTTATGTGCATAAGGAGAAGGAATTGGCCGACGTAGAGGTCCGTTACCCAGCGGCGCATTATGTGGTCGTAGACGACAAGTTACGACTCCTTACGGCTATCAAAAAAATCTGGAAGCAGAAGGTGACGACCGTTTTCGTCAAGCAAGGGCACTATGTCCCGACCTTGACTGTGTGGGTTTGATTACCCACAAAAATCCTTGATCCCGGCCTCCATGCATGGATCGTCGGCGACGACCCATGCGTCGTGATCTACCACACGCGCTAACGACGGGTGAACGTGACGTGGGTGACGCCGCTGGGGGCGCTCACCGACTCCATGGAGAAGCGCTCCTCCAGGCCCTCGAGGCCCTCCCATAGCGACTCGCCGCGGCCGAGCAGGATCGGCACGAGCGCCACGTGCATGTGGTCGACCAGGTCGGCGGCGAGGAACTGGCGGATGGTGGATGGGCCGCCGCCGATGCGGACGTCGAGTCCACCCGCGGCCTCCTTGGCTGCCGCGAGCGCCTCGGCCGGGCTGGCGTCGATGAAGTGGAAGGTGGTGCCGCCCTTCATCTCAATCGAGGGCCTGACGTGATGGGTGAGCACGAAAACGGGGGTGTGGAACGGCGGCTCCTCGCCCCACCAGCCCTTCCACTCCTCGTCGGTCCACGGTCCGCGCACTGGGCCGAACTTGTTGCGCCCCATGATCTCCACGCCGATGCCTGGCCCCCATTTGCTCGCGAAGGCGTCATCGATGCCAGTGGTCCCGCCTTTCTGGCCCAGCATGAGGCGAAACGAACGGGTGCCGGTGAACCACCGCATCAGCCGGTCGCCGGCATGCCCGAAGGGTGCCTCGAGGCTCTGCCCAGCGCCAGTGCTGAAGCCATCAAGCGAGACGGACATGTTGTGAATGCGAACTAGTGACATGACTGACCTCTCTGGTTGAAGTTGTCTTGGAAGAATCGCGTCGGTAAGACCCAGCTCTGGAGCTTGCCCCACTGGGCCCCCAATCATCGTAGTTCGGATCGCCGGGGTGCTCCAGGTCCATGCCGGGAAGTGCGAGACATCCGTCGAGGGAGACGCTGAAGCTGAAGGACATTTTGCTCATCTGTATGGGCCTTTCGCAGTATGGTCTGATGGTGAAACTACGGCCAGGCGCGCCAGTCATCGGTCCATGAGCGACAATTTCGAGCCCTTGGTGGATGCCGCCCGCGGTGGCGACGAACGAGCGTTTCGAGCGCTGGTCGAACCGCTTGGTCGCGAGCTGCACGCGTACGCCTACCGCATGCTCGGCGGGTTCCACGACGCCGACGACGTGCTCCAGGAGTCACGACTCAAGGCCTGGCGCGCGCTCGGTGCCCGGCGATCGCATCCACTCAGCCGCGTACGGCGAGTAGCATCATGCCGTGCTTTTGCAGCACGACTCCGCTCGGGCCCTTCAGCGCATCGAACGCCTGGGCGAGATCGAACTGAAACGTATCTCGAAGATCCGACGGCACGCGCGACAGGAAATTGCCGAACGAACTCGAGTCGATGAAATCGATGACGGATTGCCCACTCTCGTGCACCTCCGGGATGCGCATTATGTGCAGCTCGATTAGCTGGAGGCCACTTTCGAGGATCATTTGAAACGTATCAGTCACGCCAACACCCGCCGGTGCGCTCGCGAACCGACCAAAATCCAGCCGCACTTTCGATCGGAATCTTCGCAACGTCGCGAGCGAGGTCCGTAACCACCATGAGAATACTCATGCTCGCAGCCGCGTCGCAGGACAATGTTCACGCGCCACCGACTTTGAGACTTCCGCAATCGCCGACGCCGCGCTAGAGAAAATGCTCACATTCCAAGTGAGGTAAACATGTCTGCCACCGCAGTTTCAATCACGGCTGTGTCCATGGATGCTACGAACATTGCCAACCAAGGAGGAATGAGCTGCCAGCTCGTCGTTTGGTTTCATGTATACCAGCGAGGTTATGCCCATGTCGCAGGCATCGTGGTGTCGCTCGATGGCTGGGCGACGCGACAGGAAGTAATTGCCCACTGGGATCACAATGAAGGCAATGCCGAAGTCTGGAAGGCAACCTTTGGTGCGGCCGGCAACAATCGCCAGTTCGCGTTCGTGTGTTTCTGCGAGGACTACGCAGACATCGATAACGTCCGAAAAATCTGGAACACGAACGCTGGCAATCAGTATTGGATAACGGGGACTCACTTCTGAGAGAACAGTTGTCTGTGACGTGCCCCGGCGAGGCGCCGCAGACCACTTCGAGGCGCATCGCATTCGGCTCTACGCGACCGAAGGGTCCGACCCCCAAGGACGTGTCACTGTTCCACCCAAGGCGACAGCGCCGCCGCTTGCAGTCATTTGCGTACAAATACCTCCAGTCTTTAACGCGAAGTCAATAGGAACGCGCCCGTGGACGGCAGACTGTTCGCCATGTATCTTCTCGTTTATACAATGGATAGTAACGTCCGTTTTGCCAACTCACCGGGAATGTACATGGCACATCCAATTAAGCTTGTTCATCCGTTTCTAGTGGCATCGCTTGTCGCCCTGCTTGCTGGCACATTGTCGATTGCTTGCTCTTCGACGTTGACAACGGTCCACAACAATTCTGATGCGGGCTCAATTGGCGGTTCGGCAAACGGGGGTAACAGCAACTCCCAAGGGGGCACAAATAGCTCAGCAGGCGGCACACACGAGCACCAGCACCGCGGCCAATTGCGTAAAACTCGGCTCAACGGGTTGCACGTCATCGTGTTGTGAGTCGGGTACCGCGTGCGTGGCCGATACCTGCGTTGTCAATACGACGCGTGCTGACGGGCAACCCTGCACCGGCCCCGCCGAGTGTACCTCGAAGACCTGTTTAGCTGGCGCTTGCGGCGCACCCGCCTGCCGCAACGCGACCGAAAGCTGCAATGGAGATTTTCCCTGTTGCACCGGCCTATTTTGTGACGGCTCGGGAAAGTGCGAAACGCTGAGAGCTTCGGGCCAATCATGCAACAGCGCTTCACCTTGCGACTCGGGTCTCTATTGTAACACTGCGAACACGTGCCAAGCCTACGGCGTAAACGGTGCAGCTTGCTCCAGCACGCAACCCTGCGGTTCGGGACTCACCTGTACCAGCGGCACGTGCCAGCCGTGCACTGGCGTCGGCTGCCTCATCATAATTTATCACCCGATTATTCTCACGTGCACCGATCCATCCAGTTGCACGAACCCGGGCAGTTGTTGCGCCAATAATTGCGTCAATCAAAAGTGTGCCGGCGCCTGCGCAACGCTCAGTGCGCTCTGTTCGGTATCATCGGATTGTTGTTCGGGCCAATGCTTGAATAATGAGTGCGTGTACACGAACTGCAAGTCCGCCGGCGCGGCGTGCAGCACGGATACGAATTGCTGCTCGAACCACTGTGGCACCAACGCGCTTTGCCAATGAGGTCGATTCATTTCGAATGCAGCACCAACAACGCCTCTGTTCAGACTGCTTAGAAAGCATCGACCCGAAAATCACCGTCGCTCAATAAACTTTGCAGCCAGGATGTCCAAAGCCGGTCGAAGTGCTTAAATCACATGTTGCCAGCCGGTTTTCGATCGCCTTGGGCAATCGGTCTGCGTATTGCCGGCTCGCGGAAAAACAGTCTTTCGAGTGCGGCTACCAAATACTTGTTGGACAGCCCATAATGATGGACACGATGCTTCCCGGTTGCTGCGCTATGTCGCAAGCAGAACCGCACAGACGAATACTTGCGTTGCCAGGAGTGTACTGCCAGCCATTTGTGCCCGAAGCGCAGGTCTCGTTTGCGTCAAATGGAATACTTTCACTATTGAGCGACACGTTCACCCTGCTTAAATCTACACTGACTCCACCGGTCGTTTCTGGAATGCTAAACGAGCAGCTGAGGACTTCGGAATTTATCTTAGCTAACGCATCAAGCAAGTCATTGCTAAAATTGTTGGATGTGGTCATGTCGAATTGACAATTTCCATCGGATGGTGTCGGACCATAATAGCAATCTTGACTGCTCAATGTGCCACCTGCGACGGCAAGATTCGAAAGAAACTCGCGTGCGTCTTCGCTGCCAGGTACGCCAATAACAAATGTTCGAATTCCAAGCAATTGCAGGGCCTTAGGTGTATCAACGTTAAGCAATTCTTCCACTAGATCGGGGCGACAAGTTTCCGTTCCGTCGGTCAACAAGACCACGATATTCTCCCCGTTGAATGACGGATCGCTTATTTTATTCAGGAGATGTTGGTAACCCAATATGGTTGCTCCAACGAGCGGTGTATTACCGTAGGGGGCAAGTGAACCAAGGACGTCACGAATGTCACTGAGAGTACCCGAATTCAACGGGGTGAAAGGGATAAGAGGCTCGGATGACACCCCGCAAGCAGTGCCCACCTCGGGAAAAATGCTTAGTGCCGCTTGAACACGTTCTGTAGCTGCAAGCGCCGAAAATGTGGAATTGAGAGCAGCGAGTGTCAGTTCCCACTTTGACGGACGATCGGAATATCGACGTATCGGGAATTGATTGCAGTCCGCACTGCTCTGCCCATCCTCAGGCAAGTTACAGGCCATGCTACCGCTACGATCGACGATGAAGAGCAGATTTCGAGGGTCTAGGTTGTCCCCTAATTTCCGCATTGATGCAACCCGCGTCGATACCCTGAACATTGGTGATGGTGGTATTGCCCGCGTCGTTAGAAACCGTGTAGTGTGATTGGTTCGCAGGTGGCTCGAGCAGCAATATTGGCGTACCTCCTTGGCACGCAATGCTCATCGCGGCGAAGAATGTGAATACGAGCGGATTACCGAAACGACGGAGCACGTTAGAATTACGGGATAAGTCCGGTTTCACATTAGACCAATTGATTGTCGGCCGCGCGTCCGCTTGACTGCCCGCATATCAACACGGCCTATAAATTACCTGTCACGTTTAGCATCTCGCTCGCAAGGCGGGAACGAGCGCCTCGACCAGGTGCCGTGATTTGCGGGGTGTTCGAAAATTCGGTTCTGGGGTTTGGTGTTGCTGCGTTCACCGATGCGACATGATGCAGTTTTCATCGGTGTTTTTCCGCGGCTAGTGTATCGTGCGCCACGGTTCCGATTGTTGGTCGGGCCAGGCTTGTCGCTATGCGAATTCCACATGTCATTTCGGGTAGTTGTATTCTTGCGATTCTCTTGAGCGCGAGTTTTGCGAGCGCGCAATCTATTGAGTCTTCCAATGCGCAGCAGTCAACTCCGGACCCTACGCAATCGCCGACGCTGCGGAAAGTCGTTGATCCCAGCGCGCCGGTACCCAAGACGGCAACGGACTCGCGCGATTACTCAAACTACCCTCAGAATTCATTGATTGGTTTCACCGGCTTGATGCGCACAGTCGCCGCTGACTCAGGCGCACCAGGCACGTTCCGCATGTCGTATCTTTTCAGTGCCTATTCAGGTTCGGGCTTTCTGTGTCCGACGGTGGCGGCCTGCGGCAGTTGACCCGCCGGAGTAACAGCCAGCCAAGACTCGTTGAGTAGGATTGGGCAAGATCTCACGTTGAGCGCAACTCTCACCCGATTTCTCGAGGCAAGTATTGGGCTGCACTCACAGTCCATCTCGGACAATTTCGCGACCCCGAGTGTAGTGCAGGTGCTCGGAGATACTTCTTTGGGAGTTAAGGCCTTCACGCCTAGGCACCCCGATCAGCTGTTCTCAGTAGGTGGGCTGGGTCAATTGCGCCTGCTCGGCGGGTCTGGTGGGATTGGGATCCATAGTGCCAATATTGCATTCGGAGCATTGGGAACACTCGATCTCACCAATCGACAAGACCCAGCACTGAGCATCCCGCTTCGGTTTCATTCGAACATTGGATATCTATTCGACAATTCAGGTTCCATAGCAACCGACACGGAACAGTCTCGTGGGACCCCGATTACTCGCATCGAGCGCTTTGGCCAAGGGATCAATCGAGTGGATTCTGTTTTCGTGGGGCTCGGCGGTGAGTTCGTCGGCGCACTATTTCAGCCATTCATCGAATGGACGATGGACATTACGGCCAATCGGCAAGGGTTTGACTGCCACCGCAACACCCTCTCGCCCGGCGATAATTGCTTATCTAATACCAGTGCCATAGCGGGAGCACCCTCACGGCTAACGCTTGGAACCCGGCTGACCCCACCAGTTCACGGCTTATCGGCTACGCTGGCGTTTGATATCGGAACATCGGGGACTTCAAACTTCGTGGAAGAACGCGCCCCGGAACTGCCCTGGAATTTCTATTTGGGTATCGGATACGCGATCGACACCCACGTTGCTCCCCAGCCCCGAGTCGCTGCACCACCGCCCATGATTGTCCATGTCCAGGGGCCGACGCAATATCACTTGCTGGGCAAGGTCGTGGATGAAGGTTCATCGCAACCAGTTGCCCACGCAATAATTCAATTCGAAACCATAGACTCGACCGGCATGCTTTCGAGAGCCGACGGTTCCTTCGAGAGCGGCAATGTTCCACCCGGCGAATACAAGCTTTCGATAACCGCAGATGGCTACAAGGACAGCACTTGCACTCTTCGCGTCGAACAAAAGCCCGAATCAGGTAAGCCGGGGGCGGATCAAGCCGTAGTCACGAACCCGGCAGTCGAATGCCCACTCAAAGCGGCCCCGGCATTGGGCGCGCTTCTCGGCACCGTTATGGACGCCGAATCGAGCACCAAGATTGCCAATGCGCGTGTCAAAGTTCGTGACGACCGCGGACGAACAATCGAAGTACAAACTGACTCAGTGGGTCTGTTTTCTGTCGCAAACGTTCCGGTCGGGGAAGCGCACCTTGAAGTCGCGGCGGAAGGATTTTTGCCTAAGGCAGGCGCTGCTGCAATCGCGAAGAATGGCGAAACTCATCTAACGGTCACTATTCACAAGGTGCCTAAGAAGCCTAACGTGACCATTTCCCCGAGAGAATTGAAACTAAAGGGGCAAGTGCGCTTTGCAGGTACGACAAGCACACTTGAACCGGATTCTCAGATCCTACTTGAAGAGGTTGCGGAAACCTTACAGCGACACGCCGATTTGGGAGATATCGAAATCCAGAGTTATGTCGATGATTCCGGAAATGTGGCATATGACAAGCGCTTGAGCGATGAGCGGGCGCAATCAGTCAAGGCGGAACTCGAGGCGCTAGGCATTGAATCCAATCGTTTGAAGGCGGTAGGTCACGGCAGTGAGAATCCGCTCGTACCGAACACCAACGACGCTAATCGAGCGAAGAATCGCCGAATCAAGTTTGCTATTATCAAACCAGGAAGCCCGAACCCGTGAAACCGAGAAACCCATTCCGGTCGCTCATCCTGGGGCAACTTGCCTTGAACGTGACAAAACGACACAATTTTCAGGATCATGAAATCATACGCATACGCGAATCATTGACGCGCCGCGCTTTTCGCCCGGTTCGTCGACTGTGCGTAGGAAAGAGTTCGATGATGGCCCGTTCAGATGAACCCTTCGGCATGATTTTACGGGAGAATGAGCTTTTGCCCGCGTGGCGAAACACCGAATGTCGGGACAACAGCGCGCTTGAGACTAGCCCACCCCGGGAGTAATCAACTATGGCTGCAGCAAGAATATTTAGAGCATTGGGCTTGTGCCTCGTATCGTTGTTAGCCGGTTCGCTCGTCGTGAGCTGCAGTCGAAGTTGGATGAACTCGAGTTCGGAGTCAGCGGCCGACGCAGGGTTGTCGGGCCCTGACGCGGGGTCCACCTGCCGCAGCGGGCAAACTTCATGCGACGGGCAATGTGTCGACCTGGCTTCGAGTCCCAGTAATTGCGGCACCTGCGGCACACAATGCCCGACTGGCGAAGTCTGCTCGAAGGGCGCGTGTGCGGCAAGCTGCGCCGATGGTTTGCAAAATTGTTCGGCAGCATGCGTTAACACGTCCAGTGACATAAGCAACTGTGGTGCGTGTAACACCGCATGTAGCAACGGCAAGTCATGCGCGAACGGGGCATGCGCCTGCACACAAGGCGTAACCCCGGCTGCATGCAATGGGCAATGCGTTGACCTAGCATCAGATCCTGCAAACTGCGGCGCTTGCGCTACCGCTTGTCCTACGGGGCAAGTTTGCTCGATGGGTGCCTGCGCTTCCACCTGCGCCACTGGCCTTTCTAATTGTTCTTCAGCCTGCGTGGACACGAGTCGCGACCCGACTCATTGCGGCACTTGCGGCACGGCCTGCGGCAATGGTCAGGTCTGCAATAATGGGTCCTGCACTTGCACCCAGGGGACGAACCCTGCCGCTTGCAACGGACAATGCGTGGACTTGGCGTCCGATGCGGCCAATTGCGGGAAGTGCGGCACAGCGTGTGCGACTGGGCAAGTATGCTCCACGGGAACCTGCGCTTCCACCTGCGCGATAGGACTCAAAGATTGCTCCGGCGCTTGCGTGGATACAACGAGTGATCCGGCCAATTGCGGTGTTTGCAACGCCGCCTGTTCTAGTGGATTGGATTGTAATAATGGTGTCTGTGCGTGCACACAGGGGGTAAAACCTGCGTCGTGTGGCGGCCAGTGTGTCGAACCTCGCTTCGAGTCCAGCCAATTGCGGCGCGTGCGGCACGCTTTGTCCTTCGGGTCAAGTTTGCTCAACGGGTGCTTGTGCGCTCAGCTGCGGACCGGGTCTCACGAGTTGTTCGGGCGCCTGTGTCAACTTGCTCCGGGACGCGGGCCACTGTGGGACATGCGGGACAGCATGCCCTGGCGGACAAACTTGTTCCAACGGCGCTTGCGCTTGCACGGTTGGTGTGAACCCCGCGGCTTGTGGCGGTCAATGTGTGGACTTGGATTCCGATCCGAGTAACTGCGGCGGTTGTGCAAATGCCTGCGGCACGGGGCAGCTTTGCGCCGACGGCGCCTGCGTGACGTCCTGCACGGCGGGGCAGACAAATTGCAGCAATGCTTGCGTCAATTTGCAGAGCGATGCCACGCACTGCGGAATATGCACAACGTCTTGTGCAGCGGGGCAACTGTGCCAAAACGGCGCCTGTGCATGTACGCAGGGTGTCGCTCCTGCTCTTTGCAGCGGACAATGCGCAGACCTAGACTCCAGCGCCAGTAACTGCGGTGTGTGCGGCCGGGTTTGCCCAACGGGCGAAATTTGCGGCGGCGGCGTTTGCGCAATTGCATGCCCGACGGGGCAAGGCGTCTGCAACGGCGGTTGCGTAAACTTGCAAACGAGTGTGTTCAATTGCGGGCAATGCAATCATTTCTGCGCGTTTGGTCAGGTATGCACGGCCGGGCAGTGTGCTTGCACGTTCGGCACTAGTCCCGCACTCTGCGGCAATCGATGCGTTGACCTCGCTTCGAGCCCGACGAATTGCGGCGCTTGTGGCACGGCATGTCCGGCTGGCGACGTGTGCACCAATGGGGCCTGCTCACTAGCCTGCAGAGCGCCGGCACCGACTGACTGCAACAACGCCTGCGTGAACACGAACACGGACAACGCCAACTGCGGCAGTTGCGGCCAAGTCTGTACGGGCGGCTCTACCTGCGCAGCCGGCGTCTGCACCTGCCCCGCAGGTCAAAACCTGTGCAACGGCACTTGCGTCGATACGCAAACAAGTGCGCAGAATTGTGGTGCGTGCGGCAATGCATGCCCGGCGGGACAAGTCTGCAGCGCCGGTACGTGTGCGTGCCCGGCGGGGCTCGCGTTGTGTAACGGCGCATGCATCGACGAACAAGCGGATAACTCGAATTGTGGAGCCTGCGGTAACCGCTGCGCAGCTGGTACCAGCTGCCAAAGCGGTGCTTGCGCTTGCTTGAACAACGGCACGCGCTGCAACGGCACTTGCACCACGACCCAAAGCGACCCGGAGAACTGCGGCAGCTGTGGCAACGCCTGCACCACCAATCAAGTGTGCTCGAATGGCACTTGCACCACGTCTTGTTCAGCATCGCTCACGGATTGCAGCAATGCTTGTGTCGATACTCAAAGCGACTCGCTCAATTGCGGGGGCTGTGGCGATCAATGTCCAATAGGAGCCAACTGCAACAGCGGGCAATGCGCGTGCTCGACGGGCAATTCCCTCTGCGGCACCACCTGTACGAACTTGTTGACTGATCCGACCCATTGCGGAGCGTGCCGCACTCGTTGCAATGCTAGTCAATATTGTTCGAATGGTGCCTGCGTTGCCGGTTGTCCATCGGCGGGGCAGATTCAATGCAACAACGTCTGCATCGACCCCTCGACGAACAATAACAACTGCGGAACATGCGGCCACCGGTGCCCAGTCGGAGGTTCATGCTTCAACGGAGCCTGTACCTGCTCAGACGGCTACAGCCTGTGCGGCAATACTTGCATTGATTTGCAAACCAGCAATGCTAATTGCGGTACCTGCGGTAACCGCTGTCCGGGAACTGCGCCTCGCTGCGCTGACGGTACTTGCGTCATAACCTGCACGTCTGGGCTGAGCCAGTGCGGCAACAACTGCGTTGATCTCACGTCGGACAAGAACAACTGCGGCCTGTGCGGCGCGATATGTTCCGGAAACCTGGTGTGCAACAATAGCCAATGCAGCTGTCCCTCGGGGACCGTTAACTGCAGCGGAACGTGCGCCGACCTGTTAACGGCCAACAACAACTGCGGCGCATGTGGCACGCAATGCACCAGTGGCGAGACCTGCCAAAATGGCAAGTGCATTTAGCGGCGTCAGGTACTCGACTGAGCCCAATTCAAGCAGCATTGCGGTAATTGAACTTCAGAACTTAGTTGCTGTTCTCGGTGGCCTTCACCACGACTGGCGGCGAGCACCGAGAGGGGTCGATGCGAGTTGATCTGCTTCGTCACCTCAACAAAACGGAACGACCGGGGGCTCAGACTGTAAAGAGGCCGCAGCCCGCTCTCGGATGCCGCCGCACGGAGATCGTTGTCAACCAAGAAAATCGAAGTCTTTCTAGGGACTTAGCATCGGTCGGCCGCGCTACGGTAGCTGCAATTTTCATTGATGATCGCCAGCGTGATCGGTGAAATATAGATTATCGTCGGAACTGGAGTGCAGGGGTTTTGGTGCCGCATCGGCACGCGCACGTCGATCGCCGTAAGCGTCAATTACCTAGCACACCTTAAGTTGACTTACGCGACAACGCAATGAATTCCTTATGGTACAGCAATCCGCAGTGCCAACAGCGCGAGACACCCATGGTCGTTCAAGGGATATTCAGTTGCTTTTCGCTACCCGCATCCTGCGCCTGTTCGCCTACGGATTTCTTTCAGTCGTGTTGGTCCTGTACTTGGTCGCCACTGGCTTGTCGGAAAAGCAGGTTGGCGTGTTGCTCACCCTCACCCTCGTCGGTGACACCGTAATCTCGCTTTGGATCACGACAAGCGCTGACCGCGTTGGCCGAAGGCGCATGCTCATCCTCGGCGCCATTCTGATGATATTCGCCGGCATTCTTTTCGGGGCGGCTCGATCATTCTTACTTTTGCTGGTCGCCGCAACAATTGGAGTGATCAGCCCCAGCGGCAACGAGGTTGGGCCGTTTCTGGCCATCGAGCAAGCCGCACTATCTGAGCAGGTCGAGCCAGGGCAGCGCACGCGGGTATTCGCCTGGTACAACCTAGTTGGTTCCTTTGCCACGGCGCTGGGTGCTTTTTCCGGAGGCAGCTTGTCGCAATTGCTGCAGGGGAGCGGGATGTCAACCCTCGCGAGCTATCAAGCCGTCGTGTTCGGCTACGCAATCGTTGGCGCAGCCATGGCGGTGCTATTTTCGCGAGTCTCGGCAGCCGTCGAGTCACCGAGTCCAACGACAGTTCTTGAGCGAAAGCGCAGTCACGGTTCGACGCTTGGACTCGGCGAGTCGCGGAGCATCGTCTTGCGATTGAGCGGCCTGTTCGCAATCGACGCCTTTGCCGGGGGCTTCATCTTTCAGGCCTTCGTCGCGTACTGGTTCAACGTCAAGTTCGGCCTCGCACCCGCAATGCTTGGAACCATTTTCTTTTGTGCAAATGTCCTCGCCGGGATATCCGCGCTCAGTGCCGCAACCTTGGCAAACCGGATTGGGCTACTGCGCACGATGGTCGTGACTCACATCCCTTCGAATTTGCTGCTCATTCTAGTACCGCTGATGCCCAACCTGTCTTTGGCAATTATTGTCCTGTTGTTACGCTACAGCATCTCCCAGATGGATGTACCCACACGGCAAGCTTACACAATGGCGCTGGTCGCCCCAAATGAACGCTCAGCCACGGCGGGGGTGACAAACATCGCACGAACGGTGGGAGCATCGCTATCACCACTCGCGGCAGGGCCGCTCTATGGTGTCGCGGCCCCAGCTAGCATTCCCTTTTTCATCTCTGGAGGCGTCAAGATCATCTACAACGTTGTCATCTGGTGGTCGTTTCGCAAAGTTAAGCTTCCTGAAACGACCCGATGAGTTGACGAGTTAGCGACCCTAAGGCGTAGCTGTTGGTCCGCCAACTGATGCGGCCCTGTCAGACCAGCAAAGAGTTGATCGACTATCAGCAGGAGTTCGTTCACGTCTTCGACACCCTATACGCTAGAAATAGTTGGCTGCGTTGGTACGGCTGGCTTTTGGTGGCAGTGCCGATGACGAACGCAGCACGGAGAAAACGTGTCTGCGAATGACTTGATTCGTCGTATTATTGGGTCGTCCCCTTCACGAATTCGATATTGTCAATTTGGACATACCCTGTGTCGCTTCCACCAACTCCGAAGAATCCCGTGCTGCCCACACCCGTGGGTTGTACACGAAAGACAAGTCCCGTGGCCGTTGAGAACACTTTGTTGGGATCGTCGTTGGGTGGGTCGGGGCGTGTCGCTGCCCAACTGGGAATCGCAGCGTTGACCAACTTGAGTACGAACGCAGTGGGAGTAGCAGTCAGAGACGCATCCCAGCCCAAGCAGATCCCGTTATTGAATTGGGAGTCGTTCGGACTGGCAATGTCTATGCGCAGTCCTCGATTCTGATCGGCGCGTGCCATGAAGTGAATCTCGGTGATGCTTGGCGTAACCAGATCAGCGGACCAGCCCGCGAAAGCAAAATTCACCATGTTCCACTGTTGCCAGGCGTCGCTCGCGTTCTCACTTTGGTCGCGAAACACGAAATCGATGCGCGCGTCCTGCGCACCCGCAATAGGGTTGCTCTGGTTGATCACGTAGCTGAGCGTGCTCTTAGAATTAGTGTACCCCGATGTGCCTGAGGCAAACGAAACCGCATTCACTCCCTCGAAATCATTGACCTGACCCAACCGCAAACCCATGGGCGCGGTGTTGATACCATCGTGCACACCTTGCGCCCGCTTGCGCATCATGACCGCATTTGACTTGAGAGTGGTGAGCGCACTCTGCCACGTGCTGACGCTTGGGCCGTGAGTGTCTTGGGCAACCGCATCCGCGATCTGCGCCGACCAGCGATCGATTTTCTGATTGATGACATCGATCTGAAACGGCCCGTCGAGAAGATTTTGAACCGCTACGAGATAGCGACTTCGATCAAGCAGCGAGAAGCCGTGAATGAGCGGATCGCAACCCGGAGCCCGGTACCACATGTTCGTGTCCCATGAGGTGTATTGAATACTGCAGTCACCCGGCGACTGGTCCCAGGTCGGCACCCAATCCAGCGGCGTCAACGGATTAAACGTTGAATACATGTCCCAAGGAATGAGCCAGAAACGCTGACCTGTCTCCTCCTGGTACCAGTAGAAATTGTGGTTGGTGACCCAACCGGTGCCTTCCCAGAATGCCATGATTCCGTCGTTGGCTGCGATTCCGCGGTCAACCGCCAAGTATCGCATTAAGTAATCGATATCGTTATGCTTAGCGATGACATCGGGAAACGTAGCAACCGTAGCTCCGAGCACGTCCGTACCGAATGCGACCATTGCGGATACGTCGTCAGTCAACTTGTTGGTATGAAGGCCTGCTGTGTAGTATGCTGGATCCGTCGAGGTGGGCCAGCACTCCTTGTAGAGGTTGCCATTCCCTTTGCCAGGAAAACGGTAATCGTCAAAGCGCCCATCGACCTCCTCTACCATGGAAAAGACGCCCCAGAAGTCGCCATTGACGTACACCAAAGCGTGACTGGCCCTGGGAGCGTACACGTCCATTTCGCGAAATATGCTATACGAGAGCCGTTCGCGCATGAGGCTGTCGTCCCATACCGAGGAATTGAAGTTCAGTTTCTTCATTCCGTAGAATCGCTTTGACCTCTCGTACGCATCGAACTCGATCTTGACGCCCAACTTTCTGCAAATCTGCTTTCCATTGATGTCAACGCAGTTACTTAGCGTGCCAACATTGCCTTTGTAATGGAAGCCAACCTCGCCGATGTCATGTCCGTTTGCAGTCACCGTGGCAGGAATGGACTGCTCCAGTAGAATATTGTCCTCGAGCCACGCAATATCGGTATCAGCAGCCGCCACGTCGAATCGCCAGAGCGTGCTATCGTCGAATACGATGTCCGAGTTTCTTGAGCTCAGGGCTTCATCAAGTGTTCTGCCGTCCGTGGCTGCGTCAGGACTATTCGTGATCACACTAGTAGAGGGATTCTTGTCGGAACCACAAGCAACTAGATGACATGCAGCTGCTACTAGTAGCCCCACCAAGATCCTTCGCACTCCCGAAGTGATACGTTGTTCGTGACCTGACGTTCCACCCATTCTTTGGCGCAAAAGCATGTTCCCGCTTCCCTTGATCGAATGACTCTCCGGCCAGTGCAATTTCTCATTGAGCCATGAATGTCCGGGCACAAAAGCTATGCCGAATTGCGCATTAAATGCCAGTACGGTCAAGATTCGGCTCAATTATTTCTCGCTCAGCCGGTTCGATCGGCATCACTGAGACTCGTTTGTTCCGGGTGCCGTACGTACAATCCCGGGCTGAGGGGAGTTGAAGCACTCATTCGCTGATTGCGCAGCGAAATGAGGGACGAAATACGTCCAGCTAAGCTCTGCTGAATGCATTCAACGGCTAAGGTTCGTGCATGTTCGAATCTCCACTCGGCGTGGTCTTCACGTGGAGACCGCGCGCGCGGCCTTTCCGAATGCTTCACGATCTTGATGTGATGCGTTTTTGCTAACAAATTCAGAATCTGTCATTTTGCGCTTCGCTGTTCAATTGTGACACCCCGTCACGCTTATCATTCCGTTCTAATCGTTCCAGTCGCTCTAATCGCTTTTCGAGAGCGCCGCCGAACAACAACACCAATAGGCCTAGAAGTGTCGCTGTGACTGAAGCAAACCAGCTACCGAATCCCAATATGGCGCCGATGGATGCGACGAACCAAAGCGAAGCCGCTGTTGTCAAGCCGTGTACATTGTTAGTCCGACCGGTATGCAGAATCAAACCGGCACCCAGAAAACCCACACCCGAGACCACACCCTGCAATGCTTGCACGACGTTGGAATGCGGGAAAGCGTCGATCGCTCCGAGCGTCACTGCTGCGGCGCCTAGGCACACAAGCCCGTGTGTGCGAACCCCTGCTGGCTTGTGACGGATGTGCCGATCAAGACCAATAGCAACCCCCACGGTTACCGCAGCGGCAAGTCGAAATAATTCTTGCTGTTGGTCGTTCGTGAAGCTCCACATCGGCGCTCATCTCCTCAAGGTTCGTAATACTATGTCCCTTCGATGAATTGAGAAGCTCAATCCGCAAAAAGGAGTCCATGGGCCAACAATTTCCTGAAGGTGCCTTATCGTGCCGAATGGCTGCGGGCTTCGAATGCTACTTGCGCCCCCCGGCCTCATAGTCGCCTGGACCGGTGAGGAAACGCTGACTTTCGTCGGCAACGTTGAGTGCGAAAAGGCTCATCCGGTGTCGAGCGCTGACATGCGCGCCCGTAGGGCATCACGAGACGGCCAATGCCATAAGTCGCCTTCTGGTGGGAACTACGGGTGCCGCGAAATATTACATCCTCAACTCGAGAGACTTCGATGATTCGCTACTTCCGCTTTTCTCGAGTCACGTTTTCGTTGCGACGCATTATGCGTTTCCGTGCCGCCGTGCCAAGAAAGGAACAGCCACAACGGTCGAACGAAGCTGATGTCGTGAAGGGTGAACGCTACACACGCACTAATTCGTATCGTTCACAGCTTGCGAATCGAAGGAGCTCCGACTCACATATTGAAATCTCACCGAGGGAGCTTCAATATGAATTCTGGGCAATGTGGGGAGCCAAGGCGATGGGCGCCGGCGGCATGGAAGCAGGCGCTGGAGGGGCGGCGGCCGTGGCATCCGGTGGGCGCGAAACAACATCGGCTCCGGGTGGCGCCGCATCGATGAGTTCACGCCGCAGGAACAGCCAATCCGACGCTCACGTTATGCCGAGGAAGCACGTATACGTATGCCGTCAATACGCCTGGGCACCCCACGGGCACGGAGCTGTTCGTTTGAGTGCCGTTGCCGAGTGCGCCCCAATAGTTGCTGCCCCAGCATTCAACTGCGCCGTCGGTCAGCATCGCACATGTGTGCCGTTGCGCACGACGACGGCTTCGGTCGGGAATCGGCCCATACCAAGTGCCGCGCGTTCACCGAACCTGGCTTCGGTGCTCTTAGAGTTTCGGGTATGCCAAATCCTTCAATCGATTTTCCTATCCGATCGGTGATTTTGCGATGGTCATGGTGGAGACCCCCGAGAATCGCAACGGTGATGATCGGTGCCTTGTCACAGCAGGTCGTGCGGTGAACACTAACCGCCCTGGTTGAAAGCGAACGCAGTGGCCAAGGGGCGACTGGCGAGCGAGCCGGCATTGAAGGGTTCCCCCGACTCCCGAAACACCGGAGCCCACCGGTGTGCCGGAACACGCCGTGATTGAACAGAGGATTGCCAATGCCGATACCGTGCTCAAGGCACACCCCTGTCCAGTAGGGTCGAAACAAACGTTCTTCGTAAGTCGTGCGGTGACACATGCGGCACCCCAGCTTTTTCGGTGAGGATCTCCGTGGCGTCTCTTGCAGGCCGAGCACTCCCAAGCCGGGTCACCACCAGCGATGATACAGCCACCGATTGCCACGCTTTCACCCGGCCAGACTTCTTCCGGCGGTCCAGGCGGCATTCCCCATACAATTCTTCGAGACTTGGATGAACCACAATGATACCGAGCGGATTATTGGACGTTGAACCCGGTTGATGAGTCTCGCCCACGGCCGTTGGTCGGGCCCAAGCGTCATAGCCTGTTGGTTATGACGGCACGGTTAAGCTGGAGCGCTAGCGGTGGACGTAACCACAGTTAGTCGCTAATGTACGCTCCGTTATTGGAACTCACATTCGGGTTTGGGTAAATTGTAACCTGTTTGAACCAAAGCGAGTTCGGTCCCACATTGCCAATGCTATCCGTGGGCGAGAATTCAGTCTCGACCTCTAGGGCGTACCAGCCAGAACTGTCGGTAAACGCCTTTCTGAACACGTCATTCATAAGAGTCAGGCCGCTTCCCATTTGGCCAATTTGCTGATCGGTCAATACCGTCTTCCACCCGACAGGAAGCGGTTGATTCGTGTATGAAATATATACGACTGGGTTACCCGGAGCACCAACGTAGTATAGAAATTGATCAGTCGTGACCCCTGCGGGCAGGTGCACTACTTTATTCGAGTCGCCATAAGCCATATTGACGTAGTAAGCCGGCGAATCCGTTTGAGTCAGATCGTACGGGTTGGTCGTAATGGCTACCCCGTTTGCGGTTGTGTTGTAACTATGGTGAACGAGCAGCCCCATTTCAACGGACCTTTGGTTAACGCCGTAATAGGCGCGCTCCTCAAAAGTTCTGAATAGCCAGACGGTGGAGTACGTCAAGCGGATCGCGTCCAAAATCGTCGCGAAATCTGCGGGGTCACCCGTGTGTGAATTGTAGCAGCCCGAGCAGGGAAAGTGGACCAAGTCCTCACCGTTGGTGCTACTGCGAAAGCGCATCGGGAAGGGCTTGCCGTCTAGCCCAGTGTAGTCCTTGGCGAGCTTGGCCTTAAGTTGATCTTGGAAGCTTTGATCGAACGTACCTAACATCATCGCGTTGCGAACGTCTTGTAACTTGCGTGCTCGCACCGTTGGGTCATTCGCAAAATCGATAGCCGCCCCCGTTGCAATATCGACATTATTCAGCAGGCCGTCGATCATGTCGTAAATGCCGTTGTCGTGCATAAACTTATCATAATAATAATTCGGTATAGCAAAGGCTTTGGCTGCGGGGACCCCAGGGATTTGGGACATTATCGAGTAATTCACTGACTTGCCGCCATAGGCAGCGACGGCCTTGGAGATGACCGACATCAGGTTGGCCTGAGTAGTTTGCGGGTTGCTGTCTAACGCCAAGTAATTGGGCACTACTGCGTCTACGTCTAGAATGTCCGTCACGCTGTTATCAGCTGTTGGCAGCGACACCTTTGCGGGCTTATGGGCGTCGAAGTAGGCGGAGCCCACATTCGGGTCGACGCCGACCATGTCCCACTTGTCGGCCGCGACGGTCAGCTGAACCCATTGGTTCTGGTACTTTAGCAGGGTTGGGTTCGATTTGGCATTCCTGAGCCCCATGTTCGGTGTTCTGCGATTGGTCGCAAGCACATTGACGTGGGAAAGGGGCGACTGAAACTGTTCAGTAATGACGCCCGAGACGACGCTGATGTCGTTGGGAACCTCGTCGAGCACCACGATTGAGTTGTAGGGAATGAAGGCGCCCGAGTCGACCTCGGCTGCGGTCAAAAATGTAAGTACCCCCATGGTCGTCGCCTTCGTCAGCGGCTGGTAGTCGGTCTTCGCGTAAATATCTTCCGTTGTCACTACGGGTATGCTGTAATCGAGATCATTTGCTACTTGCGCCAGCGCATTAGAAGTTGGGTGAAATGCCAGAGCGGGGCGAAAGAACGCCTTGTCCGTTGTGATCACGTCGAAAATCTTTTGGATGACATCGGCAGTGGCTGTGTCGTAAGCAGCCAGCTCCATCGCCCACACGTCGATGTTTTCGTAATGGGAAATGGACCCCAAAAAGAACCTCCGACTGCTTTCTGAGCCGAAGTAGTTGACATTGAAGTTGCCGCTGTCACCCGGGTTCTTGAGATTTGCCTTAACGAAATCATAGTGAATCGGGTAAAGCTGGCTATTCTGAAAATACAGGCGGTTGGGCTCGCTCTGATCCTGCAAATCGATGTCGAACTTCATCGACCGAACCCCAGGAATCGTCACTTCCAATGGCAATGAGGCAAGGGCATCGAAGTCGCTATTACAACCAATAGTCAACAAGAAGGGAACATTGGGTGCAGTAATTGTCCCCGCGTCGGATTGGCCCCCATCTGGATTGTTATCGCCGCCGACTGCGCCGTCTTGGGGCTGCATTTCACACGAACGCTCCATGACGGGCAACGGAGCCGCTCGCGTGGATTTCTGTTCGTTGCTGCTGCAGGCAAACAACGTTGCAGAGAAAGCGATGCATCGAGAAGTTTTCGCGAAGCATGAGTGAATCCAGCTGCGTTTCGATTCCATGGGTCGTATCGTCAAATTACGTGTCCCGATAGCGACGGGTTTCGGCCCTGCGGCGACTAGAGGCACATTCTCCCATAGTTGGTCCACTGCGCTGCTCTGTGACGGATAATTTAACCCGCGAACGGCGGGTGTGCACCCCCTAGAAGTTCAGACCTACAAAGACAAGCCTGTCTTCGGTATCCAGCAACTTATTCGGCCTTGTGACCCCGCTCCACATCTACCCTGATTGGGCCGAAATGCGGGCTATACCGGCGAAAAGTGTGGGCCAAGTGTGATCGATTTGTGCGCCATTCCGCATTGCGAGTGGCCTGAGTGCATGTGCGACGTTGCGGCCCCGATGGGTGAGTGCAATCATCTCACTTCAACTGGCACGCACCCATCGAACGCGGGCATGGCCCAATGCTGACTAACAAAAGAAAACGAATGCTGGGAACGGTCGTGCCTTTGCATTCATGATTAAAGTGACCAGAATCGCCCGCCGCAACTTTGCCCTGCCATTTGTTGCGCTCCTGGGCCTGTGCCGGTGCTTGTCGCCCTTCGGACGGTCGATTATCGCCGCAATTGCGTTGCATTGCGTTCTAGTTGCTCATTGTTGGTCGATTTCCCACAGGTCAACGTACTCTCTCAAACCAACCACCAGCAAACCCACGGAATTGCAAGTCGAGCTGGAGGACCATTCTCGAGTTGGGAGCGGCCTAGAGAGTAGCTTTTCGACTGACGCAAAACCGGCCGTCATCGTTCACGATTCGGCACGAAGAGCCGCGACTGCGATTGGTTCCCTTGCGCCCCAAACTGTAACGAAGCTTGGAAGCGATTCGACGCAGCCGCCCCTTTCCCCGGCCGAAAGCGGACAGCCCCTGGCAGAACCGAGTTCGACGGGTCCGTCCGAAACCTCTACGGGCTTTGCCGCGCCCAAGATTGATTTGGGACTGAACGGAGGTCTCCTACGTATGCTGGATGCTCGAGCTGCGGCGACCCCCGGTCCACAGCCGGAAAAGCCGAGTCGCAGACGCGATTCCGGTGCGGAGCTGACACGCATTCTCAATTCGGCAATTCTTGCCGACGAAGTGCGGCACGGCCGCGCCCGAGGAAACGTTCTGCTGGGCGTACTCGATTCGGCCCTGCGCGGTAGCGGCCCGACCCGCGGACAGGCCATCATCCAAGTTACCGTCAACGCCGAAGGCGAACTGAGCGACTTGAAACTATTGCGCGGAGACGCGACCGACTGGACCGCGACATTGCAGTCCTTCCGAAAGCAAGCCA
This sequence comes from uncultured delta proteobacterium, assembly GCA_963819085.1. Classification (GTDB taxonomy): domain Bacteria; phylum Myxococcota_A; class Polyangia; order Polyangiales; family Polyangiaceae; genus FEN-1139. The sequence goes on along the minus strand of CAWFUX010000025.1, from coordinate 152,143 downwards.
AGAGCAAGCACGTGCGAGTGCCCGCTGGAGCACGAGGCCTACGAATCACATTCAACGTTTCGGCCAAAGTGCAGCAACCGAGTGGGAAGGCGGTCGAGTCTGGTCCTATTGGCGTTGAACGGCCTTCATTTGAGCCAAACGGGCTGACTGGAAGGGGTACTTTCGACCTGACGGAGCTCTCCGGAAAGAGCGCCCGCATGATATCCACGAGAATCGTGAGGGAGGAGCTACTCTGAGCCGCAATTGGCCGATACGCGAAATTGTGGCGTCTCCCCAAAGCAACTCAACATACAACTCGCGAAGTGTCGAAGGGAAACCATTCAAGCTTTTGTTGTGATCGCTGCGGAGCAGCCGACTTTTTTGCTAATATCAATGTTCAGACTGAGTCTGAGTTCGTGCGGTCGCAGCGGAGAAAGCTCGCAACAAAGCAGTTTCCCTCATCGCCCACAACTACGTCGCCACTGTGTTTTCGGGCAAGTTCCCTCGCGATTGCGAGGCCGAGTCCCGCTCCTCGCGCTTCGGTGCGGGTGGCCGGCGAGCGATAAAAGGGTTCGAAGATGTTCTCCTTTTCTTCAGTCGAAACTCCATCGCCTTGATCCCGAACGTAAACGCGAACGGTGTCGCCGCCCTCCACGTTCAACCGCACGACCCCTCCGACAGGTGAATGCCGAATAGCATTGTCGAGCAGATTTCGGAAGATTCTTTCCAGGTCGCCGGTTGCGCCCGTCACGGCGATGTCAGTTGGGTCACGCTGAATGGTCACGTTCTTATCGTTGGCAAGCGGCAAGAGCGATTCGACTACGTCTGCTAGGGCGAGATCCAATGATACCGTTTTGGCGGTTTTTGCTGGATTTTCAGCACGCGCCAGCTCTAAAAGTTCGTCGGCTAGGTGCGTCAGGCGCCCACTCGCCCTGAGCAAGAATCCAAGTGATTTGCGGTACTCGTCGCCGGTGCGTTCCTTTCGCAGTGCCTGTTGAATTTCCCCGTGAAGTGCCGTAAGTGGCGAGCGAAGTTCGTGCGCCGCGTGGGCAATGAAGCGGCGCTGGTGCCCCACGAGCCGGGCGAGCCGCTGGGCAATATCGTCGATGTCGCTGCCGACTCGGCGGAGTTCCCTGTCAGATACCTCGCCTGTCACGCGTGCCTTTATGTCGCCCGCGGCGATGCGGTGGAGGATGTCAGCGATGCGTTGATGCTCTCGCAAGTTGCGCCGAACGAGCCAGCCAATGGCTCCAAGTAGCCAAGCAACCGAAACCAACAAGGCTATGGCCATCGCTCGCCGAACGAAGCGGCTGTCGCCATCCAGATCATCACGCGACGCGGCTAGCAGAAGTCGATAGTGAGGATAGCCTGGTAAAGGAACCACAACGCCACGATAAGTTCGCCCGCCGAACATGAAGTCAAACGGAGTGTCGAGGGCGCGACTCATGTCGGCGAGGCGAGGCCTGACCCTATCGAACGGCTGGGTAGCAGTAAGTACGGCCCCGTGTTCATCGAATATGATTCCGTATTTGTCGAGTGGGCCCACGTCATTAGCGGCGGGTCCAGGTCTCGACGTGAAGGAAAAATGGTTTGCAGGCGCTTCTTGCGCCTCGACGTGAGCCACTTGAAGTAGCGCATCGTCGAGTTCACGTTCTTGGTAGCGGTCCAGAACGATCGAGATCGTCGCGAAAGCGGCGCCGAGCGTGCAAAGAGTCAAAAGGGACAGGCCCCACGTCATGCGACCGTGAACCGTCATGGCTCGATCCTCAAACGGAACCCATGTCCACGTATCGTTTCGACCATCCAGGAAAGGTCACCCAGTTTATCGCGAAGACGGCTCACGTGTACGTCGATTAGGCCCGAGCCGGGGTCGAACGTCATGTTCCAGACGTCGGTGAGCAGTGCATCGCGCGAGACACACTGGCCAGGGACGTCGGCGAGCCGCGCGAGTAAGGTGTACTCGCGCGACGTCAGATCTAGGCGTTTGCCGTGGGCGCGAACGACTTGCGCTCTGCGATCGATCTCTAGTGGACCCGCACACGTAATCCAAGATTGATTCGCGCGGCGGTGGACGGCAATCAGGCGCGCCAAAAGCTCCTCGACGTCGAAAGGCTTGGTTACATAATCGTCGGCCCCCGTACGCAGCCCCATCACGCGATCGTGAACCTCGCCCCGAGCGGTCAACATGAGCACTGGAACCGGCGGTTGCCGGTTTCGCAATCGACCGCAGAGTTCGAGCCCCTCGCCGTCAGGAAGCATCCAGTCGAGGACCACGATGTCGAACGATGCTGTCGCAAGTGCCTCCTCGGCCGATTTCAATGTCCCACATATCCGAGGCTCATGCCCTTCTTCCCGGAAAACGCGTTCCAGAAGTTCGGCAACCTGAATATCGTCTTCGACGACGAGAAGGTTCACGACCGAACGCTACTCCTGTTCAGTCGTTTCGGGAACCTTACGGGAATGTAAGGAACCGAATTGCCGCCACATGGCAGCGACACGCAAAATTGGAGTCCAAGACCCAGGTGAACTAGAGATTCGGTTGGGATACGCAAAGGACATTGTTAGGGCTTTCACTCGCCAAAGCGCCATCAATCAGTGGGTAGCTTTGCAAGAAGTGCTGATGGGTACAGCCCGCAATTGTGGCAGGATGCAAAACGGTTACTGACCACCCAAACACGAGTTATTCGTGATGGAATCGTCACGCGTCTGGTCATTGGCGGAGCTCTGATTTTGCGAGTGGCGTGTCGAACTTTGAACGACATCGGAGCGAAGCCTGAGGTCGCGAACAGACAATGCTAACGTCCAAGTTGCGTTGCTGTGAGCGCGCCGCGCATAGCAACTCACCAAAATTCTTATCGAGAACAGTTCCTCAATGAAGTTACTTCCAGCCATGCTAAGTTTATCCGTTAACGCTGGTGCTAATTTTTCCATGTTGCTATCGGAAGTGCCCACGCGGATTCGGAGTTCCCCATGTCGTACGTTTCAAGCTTTAGGGTTGCAGGTTGGGTCGTCACGTCATTCTTAGCGCTCGGATGTGGGGGTAAGCCCCTGATCAGTGTGGGCGATGGCACAAGCAATGTAGGTGGGTCGAATACCATCGCCCAAGGCGGAGCCGGGTTTCAAGTGAAGGACGGCGGTAGCAACAACGCAAATTGTAGGACGACTTGTAACGTGGGTGAATGCGGCCCAATCGCTGACGGCTGTGGTTCGTTCGTCCAATGTGGCGGATGCACGGCACCGCAGATCTGCGGAGGTGCCGGTGTTCCGAGTCACTGCGGTCAGCCTGCAAATAGTTGTGTCCCGAAGACTTGTACGGAGATGGGAAAAACCTGCGGCCAGCAAAGTGATGGTTGCGGTGGTATCGTCAATTGCTGGCCTGACGCAGCCAACGCCTCGACTACAACGCCGGCCTGCCCGATCACTGGCCAATTATGTATTGACGGCACGTGTCAGTCGACAACCCCCACTTGTGTTCCGCTCACCTGCGATCACTACGCGAACACGCCGGATCTCTGTGGCCCCGTTAGTGACGGATGCGGCGGCACCCTCGACTGCGGATTCGCGTGCACCTCGGACAAAGTGTGCGGACTTCTGACTCCCGGTAAGTGCGACCTGGTCCAGTGCACTCCCCAGACGTGCGATTCGGCACTGCAGGGTAAGCCGCCAGGTTTCTGCGGGGCCGTATCCGATGGCTGCGGGGGCATACTTCAAAACTGCGGCGCGGCGTGTTCGGGCGGTGAAACGTGTGGCGGCGGCGGAACACCCGACGTGTGCGGAAAGGGCGCACCGACCTGCGTACCTCTGGCGGCCGCGGCCTGCGGCAATACTTGTGGTCAGATCAGCGATGGGTGCGGTGGTTTCGTGCAATGCGCAACTTGCCAGTTGCCTGAAACCTGCGGTGGCGGCGGCACGGCCGGCGTCTGCGGCGCGCCATCCTGCCAACCGAGGACTTGTCAGAGTTTGAACGCCGAGTGTGGTGCAGTAACCGACGGCTGCGGCGGCACCCTAGACTGCGGTACATGCACCGCACCGAATACTTGCGGAGGCGGCGGACTCCCCAATACTTGCGGGGCGCCCGTATGCGTACCCAAGACTCAGACCGCAGTTTGCAGCCAAGGCAAGTGTGGTCCACAAAGCGACGGCTGCGGCGGCACGGTCGACTGCGGCGGTTGTACCTTGCCGAACACTTGCGGTGGCGGTGGTACCCCCAGCGTCTGCGGTGCCCCACCCTGCACTAAGCGCACGTGTGCGGATGTCGGCGCCAACTGTGGCCCCATTTCCGACGGCTGCGGCGGGATCATCGAATCTTGCGGCATTTGCACGGGCACGGACATCTGTGGTGCCATCGCACCTAGCGTCTGCGGAACGGCTGTGGATCCCAACTGCACCGGGCTGTGTCCAAAGATTGACTGGACTTGCGGCACGAACCAAGAGACTCGCTTAACAGGTAAGGTTTACGCCCCGAACGGCACTCAACCGTTGAACAATGCGCTTGTATACGTGCCCAACGCGCCGCTGCCCACCATCGGCACAGGTGCAAGCTGCGTGCGATGTCAGGACGAGGATCTCGGCAACCCAATTGCCGCCGCCTTGACGGGGCCTGATGGGTCATTCGTTCTACTCAACGTTCCTGCAGGCGTAAATTTCCCACTTGTCGTCAAGATGGGCAAGTGGCGACGCGTCGTGACAATTCCCGCCGTAACCCGCTGCACGAACATCAACCTGACGGTGGACCAGACGCGGCTACCGAAGAATATGAATGATGCGTCACCTGAAAATCTGGCGTACGTCAATATTCCGCACTTCGCACTCGTGACAGGCGCAGTCAACGGTATCGAGTGCGTGCTCCGTCAGATTGGCGTCTCGGATAGCGAGTTCACGCTGCCGAACGCTAATGGGCGCATCCACATGTACCGCGCCAACGGTGGCACCATGGGCTGCCAGCACTACCAAAAGAATAGCACCACGAATTGCGCGTCTACCGGCTCGAGTGACGTGACTCAGGCTCCGCTGACGGACTTGTTTGCGGTCTCAAATGGTGTCGCCAAATTGAATAGTTACGATGTTGGGGTTTTTGATTGCGAAGGCACGGAAGATTACCACGGCAGTACGTATGATGCCGCCATCCACGCCTGGGCCAATGCCGGTGGCCGCCTGTTCGCCTCACATTACAGCTACACTTATCTTTACAAGAACAGCGACTATGCGACTACCGCAACCTGGGGTGGACCGCAGCAAGGCAATGGCAATTCGACGACCGGTATCGTCGATACCAGCTTTTCCAAGGGACAATCCTTCAATACTTGGCTCGGCAACGTCGGTGCCTGGAGTCCCACCTACGGGAGCGGCTACATAAGCATTACGGATCCCCGGGAATACGTAAAATCGGTGGCCTCGTCCACCGATCGGTTCATTTACACGGATTCATCGGTCAAAATTAAAGGCACACAGATCAATCAGACTAGCGCTGCCGAACAGTACGCTTTCAATACTCCCTATCAGGCCGACGCCAACAATATCTGCGGTCGCGTCCTTTACAGCGCATTTCACGTGGCTGGAGCCTCGAGCCTGGGTAATAAAGTTTTTCCATCTTACTGCTCGACAGCTGCGATGACAGCGCAGGAGAAGGTACTCGAGTTCATGATCTTCGATCTCTCGTCGTGCGTTTCCATCGGAGGGCCGCCCCCGCCGGCAACCTGCAAGGCAAAGACTTGCGCTCAAATGGGCGCTAATTGCGGTAAAGTAGCCGATGGTTGTGGCGGCCTTTTGGATTGCGGACAGTGCGCGGCGCCAGCGACTTGTGGCGGCGGCGGTGTGGCCAATCAATGTGGCAACTATTGCACCATAACATCGTGCGGTGCCCAGGGTGCTAACTGCGGCATTATCGCCGACGGCTGCGGAGGTACTCTGGATTGTGGCAATTGCACGGCACCGTCCATCTGCGGCGGTGCCGGGACGCCAAACATCTGCGGCGCGCCGCCTTGCACACCGAGATCTTGCGTAGATGTTGGCGCCCAATGCGGCGCCATCTCGGACGGTTGTGGCGGTACCATAGATTGCGGAAAATGCACGGCGCCCGCCGTGTGCGGTGCGGGTGGAGTTTCCAATGTTTGCGGCACTGGAACCTGTACGCCGGGCACTTGCGCAGCCGCCACCTGCGGTTTCGTCGGCGACGGTTGTGGCGGTACGGTGGCCTGCGGAACCTGCGCGGCCAATCAGACATGTATAGGTGGCGTCTGCACAGGTAACAACTGTACCAAACGCACCTGCTCGGACGCGAGTGCGGCCTGCGGTTTCATCGGCGACGGATGCGGCGGCGTGCTCAATTGTGGCGTGTGCACGTCACCGCAGGTTTGCGGTGGAGGCGGAGTCCCCAGTCAGTGCGGTGGCACCTGCACACCAAGCACCTGCTCGCAGGCTAACGCCGCGTGCGGCGCAATCAGTGACGGATGCGGCGGCGTCAAGGAATGCGGGGTTTGCCCATCGGGTCAAACTTGCGGGGGTGGTGGAGTGCCAAACCAATGTGGCACGGGCACTTGCGTGCCTCAAACATGCGTCGCAGTAGGTGCACAATGTGGTTCAATCGGTGATGGTTGTGGTGGCGTTCTCGATTGCGGCTCCTGCACCGCGCCGCAAACCTGTGGTGGTGCGGGCATTCCCAATCACTGCGATATTGGTGGTTGCATTCCGCTGACCTGCGCGGCTCAAAAGGCCAACTGCGGCGCTGCGGCAGACGGCTGCGGCGGCCTGCTCGATTGCGGCACCTGTCCTTCGGGAGAGACCTGCGGAGGGGCTGGAGTCCCGAGCCAATGCGGAAGCGGATCGGTCCTGCATTGAGTCTTCACGGGCAGACAGTGTTTTCAACCCCGGGCGTGCCGCGGTCGCCCGAGCCGAAAGTGACGCTGCTTGGAGTAGTACACCACTGGGCAAGGCTGCCACCCGCGTCCGTGAAGTTGGTTCCCGCGTCCAAATCGAGTGCAGACGACGATAACTGCCAGGACGCACCACGAGTGCTTTTCGTCCAGCTCGTTCGATTGAGTTCAGTTCCCCAAAAGCGCAACACGATTGAGCGCTCGGCGTGAGTGGTTGAGCTGGAGTCCGCCAGTGTGAAGCCGAAGGTTGCCGTTACGGCGGGCAACCCGCCGTTAGTTACTGGATCTGCACTGCGGGCGAATAGGAGCCGGTCGCCGGCCCTTACACTCCAGCAACTTTCATTGACGAGGAGCGTGCTGCCAGTGCCTTCGTTGGCGAGTTCGAGCCCATTGAGATCAATGTCCCTATTTACTAGCACCTCGAACCATTCACCGGGGCCATTATTGCCTTGGCTAGGCGCGGCCATAACTTCAGTTACTACGAGATCTCCGTCCTTTACTGGCACGGCGTCACGCATGCCACCACTTGCGTCGCGGCATTGATTGCTCGAGCTGGCGTCGGCGAATTCTGTCGCACGATCGAGGCTAGCATCCGCCGCGTCACTTGAATTGTCGAGTCCGGCATCGGTGATATCACTCGGGCAACTCGCGTTTACAGCGCCCGGTGTGCCTCGATCTCCAACGCCAAATGTGTCGGCAGCCGGAGTGGCACACCAATTGTTGGAACTCACCCCGGTCGCCGGACTCAACTCAGAGAGTGACCGCTGCAGCGAAACGCCCTTGGTGCTCTTTGTCCATGTCGCTCGATCGAGTTCAGTGCCGTAAAGGCGCAGTATCACGGCACGCTCTGCGTAAGTCGAGGAGCTCGAATCAGCCAAAGTGAAGTCAAATGCTGCGGTCGGCGCAGGGAGTCCACCGTTTTGCGTTGGGTCCGCGCCGCGCGCAAACAATAGCCAGTCGCCGGAATTGACGCTAAGGCACGTGTCGCTGATAAGCAAGGTACTGCCGGTGCTCTCGTTGGCGAGTTCGAGCCCATTGAGATCCATATTGCTGTTTGCAACCACCTCGAACCATTCACCAGGACCATTGTTGCCGATGCTCGGAGCTGGCATGATTTCGGACACCACGAGATCACCGAGCTGCGGCCTTATCGGTTCGCGCGTCGCGCCCGTGAGGGCATCGAAGCACTGTCCCGTGACTATTCCCGAGTCAACGTTGTCCGCTGAAGCACCCGCAGAAACGGCCAGATACTTCAATGTCGGGCATGCTTGGTTTGGAGCTCCTGGACTGCCGTAATTATCCCCTTCGGGATTGAGACCGCTCAACGGTTCCATGGCGTCACACCAATTCGATTCCACAAGGTCTACGGCGGCGTTCAGGACCATCGCACCATCCAGCTCCCGTGCGTGACCCGTTGTGACTTGTGTAAACGTTGTCTCGGCAATAACCGCAGTTCCGCAGCGAAGGCCGAGCCTGCCGTTTTCATGGCGCAGCGCGCCGAGGGCGCTGCCATAACCGTAATTCACGTACGCGGGTCGTGCATTGACGTTGTTTCCCGTATCGCCCAGCACAAAAAAGGCATGCGACGGGATCTGCGCGCCGTGCAGCGCGATGGAGTTCAAGCGCGACCCATCTGACAAAGATTGAAAGAGCGAAAGCCCCGTGAGATCAATCGCTCGTTCCGTGGTATTGTATATTTCAATATACTGCTTTCCGGTATCACTGCCCGCAGGGTCAGCCATGAATTCAGTCAAGACGAGTTCACCCGCCGCCACGTTCTTGCATGCAGCATCCGGGTGGTCAGGTAGGTCTGGAGCGCAACCAAAAACCAATGCCAGCGCCCACGATGAACACATGAGGGCCAGCCAATGAAATTTCTTCGCAGTTTTCATAAGGCCCAATCGGTCAATTCCAGCTCGCGGTTGCTAACTATTTCACGGCAAGCGGTCGCGCCCCAATTGCGTTCTCCCAAGGCGGTTCTTGTTGAGATGGATAGTCATCTTGGGAATATGACGGCACTTGGACACGCCTTTCGGTGGGAAAGACGTTAGATGCCCTCGAGGTCGTAATCGGCCTGGCCTAAGTCATGACGGGGCCATTGTTTTATTCGGTCATTGGGGCAAGGCGCCTCAGAGCGAAAACTGGTTCCGCGCTTTCCAATACGCTTCGTCTTGCAAGTCCGTACCGCATCCCGTCGAAACCGCTGATGTGACAATCAACACCAGCAAAGGCATATCGGCCGGACACTGGGGGGACTTGTGCAAACCTGTTTGTGGCGGCACGAATTTGTCGGTTTCACCCGGACAACAATGCAACAACGGTGACGCGGGCAATTGCGCCGTGTCTGCCACGAACGACTGGTATAATCAATGCACCACGAGTTGCACATTGGGGCCCTACTGCGGCGACAGTGTCGTGCAGACCAACGATGGTGAGCAATGCGACAACGGCAAGAACGTTGACGGCTATGCGGCAGTGCCCCGAGCAATGCGACTCTGGATCTGCCTTGAACACCGGGGCTTATGCTTCATTTTAATGTTGAGCAACCTGGTAACACACAAGGCGAGATGTTTCGTGCATGGCGACTGAGTGCCGACGAACAATTCTCCAGTCCCGTTTCCCTGGGCACGGGTCTCAACGCAACGACCCTGAACCGTGATCCATGGTTGAGTTCAGCTGGAAACCATTTTTTCTTCTCGTCGGACAGGAGCGGCACGATAATGGTCTACGAAGCCGACACCGCTCAGGATCAGTAAATACTCGGGCGGCAGTGACGATTCGAACGTCCGAACTCAGCACAATTAGGCGAATAAAAATGGGGAGCGTGCACAGCCAAGTTCACTGATTCGTTTCTTTACTCAATGACCAAAAAGAGAGCATTCAGTCCATCTCTTGTATTAACAAAATGTCATTGGACAATGCAAAGTTCGGTAGGTAGCTTGTAGGGGTGTCCGAATGCTGTGATGAATAGTCGCGCACTCGATAGAAACCGGAGAATCAGCCCGGTGATACCGGTTCCTGGGCACGAATTCTCCATTGCTGCGGTTCTACCGCAATTAACCAACGGGACTCGGGAGCGATGAACACCGTTTGTTACGAATACGTAAGTTATCCTGTTCGGGGATTGCGGTGTCGGCCGGCGGAGTTAGCATTGTCGTAGCGTTGGGAGGAGTTGTGTCTGAGCGCAGTATTCAAGAAGTTCAATGAGAACGGAACTCGGTGGATGTCGATCATTGACTCTGAATTTCGCGCGAAGCCATGTTAATTTTGTGACTGTTTGGGCATGAAAAAGTCGAGGCTAAATTTGGATGTTTTGCGTGCCGTAAGGCATATTTGGACGGGATTCATTACACTATGAGGACCATCGTTTCTGCCTGCCTAACGACAGCACTCTTGTTGGGAATTACTACGGGATGTAGATCAAAGTCCGCCGACGCGGCGGATTTTCATCCTCCACCAGGGGAAAGCTGGATTTCCAAGACTCAATTAGACAGGGCAAATATTCAAGTAGAAGAGGTCAGCGAACGAGACGTTGCCACAGCGCTAGTAGCGAGCGCCCGGCTGACATTCCACGACGCCCATGTCACGCACGTGTTTACTCCAGTAACAGGGCGAGTCGTCAAGATTGAGGCTCAGCTCGGCCAATCTGTAAGAAAGGGTGATGCTTTAGTCACAATTCAATCGCCCGATATCGGACAAGCTTCTTCGGACTACGGTAAGGCCGAGGCTGACTTGACCGCAGCCAAACATGATCGCGATCGTAAGCAGGACCTGTTCAATGCGCATGCGGGGTCACAGGCAGATCTCGAAACCGCTGAGGACAATTACGGAAAGGCCAAGGCCGAACTGGACCGCGCCAAACAAAAGGCGGCTCTTCTCCGTGCCGGAACCGTTGATACTGTATCGCAAACCTACGTTCTAAGATCACTAATTGATGGCGAAGTGTTAATGCGCAACGTCAACCCCGGTATTGAGGTACAGGGTCAATACAGTGGTGGAACAGGGCTTGAGCTGTTCACGATAGGCACCCTCGATCCAATATGGGCACTGGCCGACATTTACGAAGTTGATTTGGCAAGGGTCAAGGCGGGAGCGACGATACGCCTTTCCGTTGTGACTTATCCGGACAAGGTATTTGAAGGCAAGGTTGACTGGATATCGGAGATGCTCGACCCTGTGACTCGCACAGCCCGAGTACGATGCACACTCCCCAACTCGGAACATTTGCTGAAACCAGAAATGTTTGCGACAGCCTCAATAACGACTTCTGGAAAAAAGACGCTTGCGGTTAGGCGTGACGCGGTCGTGCGCTTGGGTGAGCAGGACATGGTTATGATAGAAAGTGGGCTGAGCCCGAATGGTCAGGCGATATTTAGGCGACGTCCGGTTCGTGTAGACATGTCTGAGCCTGGCGACTTTGTCCCTGTACTCAATGGGTTGACCGCGGGCGAGCACGTGGTCGTCAAGAACGCAATATTGTTGTCCACCTAGGCGCGGCGTTACACCTTGTGGCGCCAATCTGTAATAAGGGCGATGCTTTAGTCATGTGCTGCATGATGTTAAGGGACCGCACATGTACCCTGCAAGCCCTAGCGTTCACAAGATAGTTGGAGCTTCATGATTCAAAAAGTCGTTGCGGCCGCCGTGCGGTTTCGAAGTTTGGTGTTGCTTGCGACACTGATACTTGTTGCCGGTGGGCTCTTTGCGTTCAAGCAGTTGAACATCGAAGCCTATCCCAATCCGGTATCACCACTTGTGGAGGTAATTGCTCAGCCGCAAGGTCTTTCGAGCGAAGACGTCGAGCGATTAGTTACCATTCCACTCGAAATTGGGCTCTCAGGGATGCGCGGCATAGAGCACATGCGCTCGCAGTCTTTATTCGGTCTTAGTGATGTAAAATGCTACTTCAATTGGGACACCGACTATTGGTCGGCAAGGCAAGAAGTCATTAATCGCCTGCAATTCGTCTCGTTACCGGACGGAGTTTCGCCTGAGATATCGCCCTGGAATGCGATAGGAGAGCTATATCGTTACGAAATTGTCGCCCCCGGCTATTCCTTGAAAGATATCAAAGCCACTGAAGATTGGACGCTAGAAAAACTGTGGAAGCAAGTGCCCGGTGTGATCGACGTAACCTCCTACGGCGGTGAAACGAAACAATATCAAGTGGAGGTTGATCCGTTTCGCTTGCGCGGCCACAACGTTACGCTAACACAATTGCAAGCGGCTATTCAAAATGCCAATCAAAACGCCGGCGGCCAACGCCTGAAACTTGGCGAGCAATCGTATGACGTTCGTGCTCAGGGCCTGCTGCAAACAACGCACGATATAGAAAACATCGTGCTGAGTGAGCAAAGGGGGGTACCGGTTCGGGTCCGCGATGTGGCCAATATCAATGTCGGGTTCGCTCCACGGCTCGGTATGGTGGGCCGTGATGACACGCCAGACATCGTACAAGGAATAGTTTTGATGCGCTATGGGGGTGAAACAAAGCCTACGCTGGACGGCATCCATCACAAGGTTGACGAAATTCGCAAGCTGCACCTATTGCCGCCCGACGTAGATATCAAACCGTACTACGATCGCGGAGATCTCGTAAAGGTCACGACTCACACGGTATTTGAAAACCTTATCGTCGGCATGATGCTTGTGGCGATATTTCTGTTTCTATTTCTCGGGAGCCTGCGAGCCGCGCTAATTACTGCGCTCAATATACCACTTGCACTACTCATGGCCTTTATTGGGCTCACGACTACACATACGTCGGCCAATTTGATATCACTGGGTGCTGTTGATTTTGGAATTGTTGTCGATTCCACAGTCATCATGATTGAAAACATCTTTCGACACCTCGGGCTGCACGGCCAAGGAAGGATCAAAGAGCGGGTACTGGCCGCTGCTCGGGAAGTCGGCGGACCGATGGCCTTTTCAACCGTGATCATTGGCGTTGCCTTCTTGCCACTATTCACGATGACTGGTGTTGCAGGTGTCATATTTGCGCCCATGGCACGCACCTATGCTTTCGCCATTGGCGGTGCCATCGTCCTTGCTCTGGTTCTGACGCCAGTGCTGGTGTGTAATTTCGTGCCCCCGAACACTGAAGAAAAGGAGACCCCCATGATGCGGGGGTTGCACCGGCTATACGGTCCCCTGTTTGACATGGCCCTTCGCCGACCAAGACTATCAATACTGCTAGCCGCAATTCCGATCTCATTGTGCGTCGTACTGTTTCCATTCCTCGGTCGAGAGTTTCTGCCGAAACTCGAAGAAGGCAATCTTTGGATTCGTGCAACGCTTCCGACTTCGATCGCGTTTGAAACGTCATCCCAGTATGTCGGTAAGATGCGACGAATTGTGCGCGGCTGCCCGAAGGACACAAATGTTGCGTGTACAGATCACAATCGCAGATTCAAGATGGTTAGGACAGTGGTATCTCAATTGGGGCGGCCCGATGATGGCACGGATGTCACGGGCTTCTACAACATCGAGCTGTTCGCGCCCCTGGAGCCCTTCGAAACTTGGCCGAGAGGGATGAATAAGGAAAAGCTCATCGACGAAATCAATCGCGAGCTAGAGTCCGAGTTCCCGGGCACTTTCTTCAACTTTTCTCAGTATATCAACGACAACGTTGAGGAAGCTCTCTCTGGAGTCAAGGGAGAGAACTCCGTCAAGGTTTTCAGTCCCGATGTAAGATCGAATGAGCACATCGCGCAGCAGATAGTTGATGTCATGTCCTCCGTGAAGGGTGTGGCTGACCTAGGGATGCTTCCTTCGCTTGGTCAGCCAAATATCCTGATTACCCCGGACAGGGTCGTCGGTGCTCGCTATGGCCTCAATGTGGGCGATATTGAGGCAACCGTTCGAGCTGCTGTCGGTGGTGAGGCCATTACTCAGGTATACGAAGGAGAAAAACGATTTGACCTAACTATCCGTTGGCTTCCGTCATTTCGAGAATCGCTCTCAGCAATTCGTTCCATCATGATTGCGACACCGGACGGATCAACTATTCCTCTAGGTCAAATTGCCAAGGTCGAGCGAGTCGATAGCGCTCTGCGAATTTTTCGAGAAAATGGCATGCGCGACGTGCCTGTCAAGTTCTCCGTTCGGGGTCGTGACCTCGCCAGCACAATTGCAGAAGCTCAAGCCAAAATTGCCGAACGTGTCCGTTTGCCGTACGATGCACATCTCGAATGGAGTGGGCAAATAAACGAGCTCAACGAGGCCGAAGCGCGACTTAAACTCATTGTCCCAATTACCTTAATCGTAATCATTATTCTTGCATACGGCGCCGTTAAGAATTGGATAGACACGCTGATTGTTATGATAAACATTCCCGTAGCTTGCACGGGCGGTCTCCTAGCTCTACTGTTGACTGGGGTAAATTTCTCTGTATCGGCAGCCATGGGATTTATCTCGATATTTGGCATAGCCATCCAAGACGCAATCTTGGTCGTAACCTACTTTCAACGACTAAGAGCAGACGGTCATACCATCGAAAACGCTGCCCGCGAGGCCGCAGAAAAGCGCCTGCGGCCGGTACTTATGACGACGCTCGTTGCAATGATTGGTCTTCTGCCTGCCGCTATATCACAAGGAATTGGTGCGCAGGCACAAAAACCCCTGGCTATTGTGGTCATAGGAGGGGCGTTGATGTTAGCCATAATGCCGCGAATACTCCAGCCGCCACTCTTGGTAGTTGCGCATCGCTTTATGGCACGACACTCAGGGGATTCAAACGATTCAGATCCTGAGAACGGAGATTCGTCCGCTCAACATGAATCGCTCAATCCTGAGGTTGGTACTACCTAGCGAGTTGATTCACATCGTTGGAACAAATCGTTCGCTTGTTGCACGGCAGAATTCCAATTGCGCAACACGTGTAGTGACCGCGTGGCTGCCGTTGCTATTGAATCATCTCTACGCCGAGAGTTTGCTCCAGTCGGGCAGCGGCCGTCCAATAGTCGGACAAGTTTTGCCGATATTCCAAATTTACGCTAATAAAAGTACGGCGTGCGTCTAGAAGTTCAAGTAGCGAGGCGGCACCCTTTTCGTACTGTATTGCCACTAATTTCAGAGCATAATCGACTTGATGCAAGAGCTCATCTTGCATTCGAAGCACTCTTCGACGGGCCGTCGTAAACGCGGCCCAACTGGCAGCAACGTCGCTGGATATTTGCGCATTCAATTTTGTTCGCTGAATCAGCTGAGTCTGAATACTTGCATTCGCTTTGGCAATCTCACCTTGATTTTGGTAGAAAATCGGCAAGGGAGCCGAAATACCAAAGGAAACTGACGAGGGTTGTTCGTAGTTTTGCCCATTACCTATTTGTGTGTATGAAACGGAGAGCGCAATATCTGGAAACCGCTGTCGCCGTGCCAAATCCAGTGATGCCCGTGCTTGCTGCTCTTGGTATTCAGCTGCTTTTAGGTCGGGTCGATTACGCTGCGCCGTTTGCAATAGTCCAGACGAAGCGTACTGCACTAACACGGGTAGTTCCCGGTAATCGAGCACACGTGATTCCACGTCATAGTTGGGTACCGTGCCTCTAACGCCCAACAAAAATGCCATATTGGCTTGCTGCGCCAGCAAATCACCGTATGCGGTATCGACTGCTTGATCGGCTTCTAGCCTGGCTGACTCGGCGCGCGCAACGTCAGCTTCCGACACTGAACCGAGGCGAAAGCGAGTCTTTACTAAGTCGCGGGTTTCCACGGTAGATTTTTGGGCTTCCTTCGTGAAGTCCAGGACTTGCTCGGACAACGCCATCTGAAAATACTGACTCTTTACGGCGGCCACCAAAACCCGTTCGGCATCGATGCGCCCCATCTTGGCTGCCTGAACGGCGGCATGGGCGACGTCCTTTCGAAGACCACGCTTTCCACTCAGCGAATCAACAATAGCCGATTGGTCCGTGAGTCCGACAGTGTATATGTTGTTCGAACCGAAGTTCAGCGCCGCGTAGTCCGTTTGAGCGCGGTTGTAGTAGAGCGAACGACCATAGGATGCACTAATGGCAGGATTTGGAATTGCACCTGCTGACCGCTCATCGGCTTGAGCGCCCAGCGTTGCAGCATCCGCCAACATTAGGTCTAGGCCCCTTGATCTGGCAATTTGCACGGCTTCCTTGAAGTCGAGTGGGCGATTCGGCAAAGTCGCCGTTTCGGCGGCGGCTGTCGGGAGGAAGCTCAAACTCAGCAGAGAAATGTGCACGCTGACGAGCAACGGACAGTACTTCGCGCCTAAAACTGTATGCGGTAATGATTTGCGGCCCATTGTGAACTTCGTCATTCTAGTTGTTAGCGCGACTAATGCGGAAACTCCAGACAACTTTTGGCCTAATTGCTGGAGTTTCCCGAATCATCGCCAGGGGTCGAGCCATGGCGTCGAACGAGAAGACCAATCCCAGCCGGAACAAGAAGCGCCCCCAGCGTGCCCGCGATTGGAAGCTCAAGCACCAGCCATGCTGGCAATTCGCCAGTACTCGGCGGAGCACTTTGCTCCTCGTCTCGTACCGGAAACTCGCTTGTTGCTGAAACAACCTCGCTCAGACCGAAGGTCACCCAAATGTACAGCAACACAACCCACCAGCGACGGAAATATGGCATGCGGATTCAGTTTCCAGAGCGCCCAATCCAGGCAAGCTATTCTGCTTTTTGCCGATTGCACGACTGCTTAGGCATTGGCACAAGTATGCCACAAATAATCATGTGATTTCGTTCATTGTCGAATTCACAGGCAAACACGCTTTCCGACATCGATGTGCGATACTCAATCAGCATCATTTATTGCTCGGCGTCTTGACAAACTGTTCAACAAATCATGATCCCATAAGACAGTGGTCGCCTAAGTATTTGCGAACACCTCCGATTGACGAACTCGCTTCGTTGCAGAAAGTGTTCGTTGGCGCCAAAGAACCTCGAATACGTGGCATAATCAAGATGAAGGGAGGCCGACATGAAGTGCCGACCTTACGTGAACATACTAGCCATTTTGGCTTTCGCCTAAGCAGTTTGTTGCGTTGATTCGACGGAAGTCCGACTATCAAATGTACGCGCCCACGAATGGTGTCAAGCTCGCACGGAAAAGGGCTACAACGTAATTTCCGATGGTGATGATTCCCGTGAACGGCCCGGAAGCTCCAGACCGGATCCCGCACCGTTGAGGCTAAATCACCCATCGATTACGCGCGTACATTTCGGTACTGAAAGTGTTTGGGGTCATAGTTGGTGCCGTGGCGATGAGACGTCCAACTGCAAATCTAGCCATCGCGGAGCGTGAACTGAACCTTAATCTCGGCAACCATACCCGTTTGAACACCTGCGAAAGCGGCATATGTTATGAAGCGAGCGCGGCGTTTGGGATCAAATTTGTTCAGTGCATGAAGGAGACCGAAATTCCCCTCAGCGATAAGCTCCGAAAGTGGCTAGTCATACCGACGATATCTCAGGGCAATTGCGGCGGCATATCGCAAATTGGACCGCTCGTCTCATCCATGACGCCACTTGCGCCACGACTCCAATTCTTCTTCATGCGAGAGCTTTGGAAAAGCTTCAATCATGATCAAATATCGCGATAGTGTTGGATTCTCTACTGCTGTCATAACGTGTTCATCGGCCTGAGGTGGCGACACTTCGTTTGCGCGCCAAGTTCAGCTCAGGGTCGCCGAGCACTGGACGTGCCAAGACTAGACACGCGCAACAAGCGCGCACTCGGCTTTATCCCGGTGACGAACCGTCCAAATGGAGTCTGTATTCCGATCCGGTTCCATTTCATGCGACTTAAAGTCGGGATTCTTGCGGGCTCGTTACGAAGGAAGATGCCCTCAAGCGGAATATTTCCATTGCAAGTTGGAATTTATCCGTGTGGATAGGAACCACTTAGCCCACCATCTTGCGGCAAAGTCAGTTGGCCCGAACTTTGCGAAGGTGTGGACCTGGTGCAGTTTGTGCGGTGCCCGTATGAGGCTTGACCATAGCAAGTAATCTTCCGAAGGCGTAAGTGGGCTACTTTGACCAGCAGATTCGTCAACCAAGACTCCGTAACACGCCATGACGGGAAGTTCGTTGTCTAGAACACGCGGTCACTATACTAGTTTGCGTAGCAAGCTAATGGTTGCAGCTGACGGAATACCCCCAAGGGATTGGCTGTTTCGATCTTGGGCTGCACGACGACCCAAATCAACGGGACATAACGTATGCAATTAATTCCGTTTCGAACAATGCAAAATAGCTAATCGAGGTTCAACGACCATGCCGATGCCGTGCGCAAAATGCCAAGGAGCAGCTGAGCCCGCTGCACAATTGAGAACCTTTGAATACGAGGGCCAGACGCTACGTTGTCTCGAGCTTGTGTCGAGTTGCACGCTTTGCGGGCATCGCTGGGAGGACGAAGCGTACGAAATCGAAAACTCGCTCTTCGTCGAACAGGCGTGCGCCGAAATATTGAGACGGTTGCAATCCGCGGACGAGGCACAATCAAGTCTGGCTGGGAGAAACCAAGGTGCAGGCGAATTCGTCCTGTCCCAAGAATCAGTGAATCAGAACATTCGCAATTGACCTGTGATCTGAAATTGCGTCGTGACAGCCTCGCTGTGGCAACGCGATGCGTTTCGACCGTGAGGTCTTGCTTGTCGGAGGCAACGCCTTGCCCGACAAGACAAAACGGTCACCATGGGAATCGTCTCGGCCGAGGGTCGAACCGACCTCGGCATTATCGACCATGAGAATTTCATTCAGACCGATGCCGCGATCAATCCCGGCAATTCTGGCGGCGCTTTGGTGAACACTCAAGGCCAACTCGTTGGCATCAACACGGCCATCTTGTCGCGCAGCGGAGGCTATCAGGGTATCGGCTTTGCGATACCGACCAATTCGCCGTCAGTCGTTGAAACTTGGCTCTCGACCGATTGTGAGGGAACCGAGCCGACGCGGCACGGTACTTGACGAAGCTCGCGCACCACCGCGCGGCAAGATTCCGCGGAGAAGTTTCAAATCACGTTCGGTTGTGCGACTGTTCGCTGAAATAGCCTGCTGTCAATTGGTATCTTGTGGGGGCGTGACGGCACGGAAACGCGCCGTCACGCCGGACGCAACGCTACGCGGACCTCCTGAGAATTCGCCACAGCGGAAATCTCGGCGCGTCGCTCGAGCCAGAATCGCTTCTAATGTTGCATGGCGACGTCTACATTTCTATCGAGGGCCCATGTAGCTTCGTTGGTTCCTCTGGCGTCGATCTCGCCGCGCGAGGTCGTTTGGACTCGGTTGTCCGCCAATCCGTCGGACACCATGACTTGCTTCACGCTGTCCGCACGGCGGCCGCCGAGTGCCATGTTGTAGTCGTCGGTGCCTCGCGGATCGGTGTGGCCGATCAGATCCATCTCGTGGGCCTTGAGTGGGCCATTGGAAAAGCACAACGCCAGCTTCTCGAGCACGCGTTGGTCTTGCGGGCGAATCGCGGATGAATCGAAGGCAAAGTAGGCTTCCTCATTGGTGAGTCCGCAGGCTTTCTTCACGTCCTCGGCGACTCGAATATTGCTCTGCGTCGCGTGGTCGTTCTTGGCTTGGGGCGGCTGCTGGGTTGGCTGGGTCATCGCGGCGGGTGTAGGTGGGGGCGCTACCGCCTTTGGCAGGCTGCTCCCGCAGGCTGTCGCAGCTAGTGTCAACGCCACACATGGCAAAAACATTGGGGACCGCATAGTCTTTACTCCTTTGTTCGAATACTGCGGCGCGCCTTCACGTGGCCGACGGCATTCACCTCTTACGAGACTACAAACAGCTGTGCCCACGAATTATGCCCTTGGGGGGTCGAGTCCAACGCGGCGGCCATTGATATCCCTCACGGCTGCTACTTACGAAGAGCTCAAAAGGCGGTAGCCGTGCCGCAGGTACACAGGGAGTCGAGCAGAAGTTCGACAACAGTGGATCACCTATTGGGGAGGCTCACCCGTGAGCGTTTCTCGCTGTTTTGAGACACGATAGGCGTGCTCTCAACGGCGACATCCTTGCAGCAGCGAAAACCGATCTGGTAACCACTATGCCATTCATTGTGGTCGGTTGTCATAGGGCGGCAGCGGTCGCGTACCGGTCCCCACCAACCACCTTTGAGGCCGCTCTGATATGGAGGCTCGGTGCGCGATCCCGCGTCGTTCAAGACCCACTCGTCGACGTTTCCAGTCATGTCGTAGACTCCGAACTCGCTGCGACACCGGGGGCGCGAGCCCGAGGGTTCGCTCTGCCTCACACGAGCAATTTCCGCGGCGCGGGTCCGTGGGTTCTCGAACGCGTCATTGTCAGGCATAATATACGGCTTGTCGATATTGCATGCGGTATCGTCGCGTCGATACCCATAAGGATACGGTTTCCATTTTGGCCCCTCGCACGCCATGCTCCATTCCTCGGCGCTGCAAAGTCGTTTGCCCTCGGTGGCGCAGATATCCCGAGCGTTATCCCAGCTGTAGGCCACTATCGGAAGTTGGCCGGCGCGGTCGGGGTACTCGTATTGATCGATGCAAAAATGCTTCGGCTCTGGGCGCCCAACGCATTGGGTAGGTGACCGATAGTGCCGGCAGCGATCGCGCTTTTCGCTGATGTAATCGTCACAAACCTCTTCGGGTTGCGAACAGTACTCGCCGCTGACATCGACCATGTCCGGCGGGCAGGCGTTGGAGGCACGCTTGGGAAGCATTCCCGTGTTGGTGGCGGGCGTGTGCGAAAGAGCGCTTTTCAATGGCACGGCACTCCGTTTTGGAGCGTCAATGGCAAGCGCGAGCCGTGGCGGCAAGACTTGCGGCTCGGGCCTGGGCTTTGCAGTTACATCGATGACGCCCAACGTAAGGGCGCTCACGCTGACGATTGTCAGAACCCAGCGTAGCGACATAACTATCTCAATTCGTCAACACGTAGGATAATCTTTGCATTCATGCGTCGTTGATGAACCAGACCCCGGAGGTGTGACCAACGTCGACCAGGGGCTCGTTCTCCCCACCGCTTGAATCGCTTGCGGGCTTAGAATAGATTTGTTTGCAGTGTTGCGCTAGCGACGAGCTATGTTGCGACCCACAAGGCCCGCTGGATATGGTTCCTCAATGCTTAACGCCGAGTGCAACCGGACCCTGCCCGATGGGCTGTGCGCCCGTGTGTATCTGCGCCTCGCAGGACACCCCGATCCTGACGCCACACGGAGAGGTACCTATCGCAGATTTGCGCGAGCCGAACGACCATCTCTGCGCGCTGCTCGAGGGGCTTGCCGCGGCGCCCGGCGTGCGCGTTGCGGTGTTAAGCGGGCGCAGCATCGAGTCGCTCGATCGTTTTATCGGGCATCTGCCGCTTGCACTCGTGGCGGAGCATGGCGTGTGGTCGCGCGCGTGGGGCGGTGAGTGGACTCGCTGCCGACGCATGCGCAACTACCGCATTGATGGGCCACCCGCCGTGCGCGCGTTCCTCGCGCGCTTCCCCGAGTGCCGGCGCGGCGACCAGGGTCTCACGGCGCCGGCAAAGAGCCCTCACATGAAGCGGGAGCCGCTCTGGCGGTGAGCGACCCGAATTTCGCTGCTGATTGATGCCGCAGCGGCACGGAAACACGAGCTCTACCCCGTTGTTCTGGTTGACGGGACTCGTGGCCACGTGCCGTCATGCCCAAGAAACGTTCAGAATCACTTGTTCCACCGAACGTCGCGAGCAATTGCGCCGCGATTGGGGCCAGCAGGCGGCGCAATTCGCGCGGGATGGGATGCCGATTGCTAGCACCAGGGCACGAGGAAAAACACCATGATCCAGCGATTATTGAGTCTGGGGTTTGCGCTAGCCATTGGTGCTTGTGGCGGCGTGTGCAGCAATCGAAAAATCCTTCCGCCAACAATGGTGTTGGGGGAACGGAGCCGTTCACCGGAAACGAGCCCACACAAATGCCGCCTGATACCAGTAAGGGCGAGCCGGCCATGCCGACTCCCAATGGGCAACCTATGAGGCCCAATCCGGGTAGTGAACCCAACAGTTCCAATAGCTCGGGCGGTTCGAACAACTCGAGATAGTGTAAACAGGTTAGTTCCCACCATGCCGACATTCGCTGACGCCACAGGTCAGCGATGTCTAGAGGGCTACGCTCCACACGGCAGTCCGTTTCGTGCAATCGGCATTTTTTCTGCGGAACGGATGTGGCCGAAGACGAGGCGGACATCATCGAAACCTGCCCGGTGCGGCCCGGTGAGCTGCCCGAGGGCTACACACTTTCTGACTTTCGTGAGGTGGGCGATGGCAAGGTCATCGAACGCATCGAGCATGTGCGAGAGCACTTCGTCGTCCAGCAGTTTGTGTTGCAGACGTTGGCTTCCAAAGATGGACAACACATCATTACGGCTGCAACCCCACCAGGCGTAGTGGACGGCGGACACTATGGGCCAGGTCTTTATGTTATGCGCACGTTGCGGTGAGTCGTTGCGACGACAGCATGCCACTTTGCCGCAGTGAAAAGGCCCTTGAGCGAGCTGGCTATGGCATTGCGCGCAGCACGCTTTGCGCGATATTTCACAGGACAGCCGAGCGACTTGCCTCAATTACAACGAGATGAAGCGGGTTGTGCGCAAAGGTCGCTACGTCCACGCTGACGAAACCGGTCAACCTGTGCTGGACAAGGACAAGTGTTTTCGTGGCTGGATGTGGGTCATTCTTTCGCAGCAAGCAATCGTCTATAAGTACAGCAACGGCCGCGACAGCGATACCGCCAAAGAGCTTCTCGGCGGCACTAGTGGCAACCTCACGATTGACGGCTACGGCGCATACAATTGCCTCAGCGACAAGGACGCAAGTCGCAAACGCAGTGGTTGCTGAGGGCACGCAAGGCGCAAGATCTTCGAAGCCATGCCACTCGACAATGCCAGCTCGGTCCGAGAGACGGCAGGAATTCAAGCCGCCGCCAATACTTCGATGAGGGTGGTTCCAAATTGGTCGATGTAGGGACACCACAGACGACATTGATAGACTTCCCAGGAACAAAGTCGGAAGTTGCACCGGTGCTCATGGCCCGCCCTTCTTACGCTTGCAGTCCAGACTTACGACGTTTCCAGCGGCAGCGATCCGTCTGTCTTGGAGCTCTGCACCGAGCATCCTAACAACGTCCCATTGCCCTGTGCGAGCAGCCTCAGCGATGGCTTGTTCAAGCGGGCTGGAGTGGCTTTCAACTTTGTAGGGTGGGCCACTGGGTGGGCCAGAAAAATTGGCGGTTTGATTTCGGCCAACTAATTCAGCGTTATCTCTAGCGCCCCCGACAGGAGTCGAACCTGTGACCTTCGGTTTAGGAATTCAGGCGCGTGCTTCGCAGCTATGCGCAATCGTCTGCAGTTATGCTCAGGTCATGGGCCGGTGACGATGGCAGCAGATGGCGGAAAACGCGTGAAAACGCATCGTATACCAAAACCTAGATCCGAAACCTACCGTCCGCCAAATCCCCTCGTACAATAGCGAACGCCCCGGCAGGCTGGAACCTCCGGGGCGCAATTGAAGGGGTGAACTTCATGACTGAATCTAGCGAAAAAACGGGCGCGAGCAAATCGTATGTTGAGACTATCTCCGTAGAGGAGAGAGAAAAACTGGCTGAGAAATTGCGCGTGCTAGCCCACGAATTTCATCCTCCCTACGCCACCAGCGAGAAGAAAGACCCCTCGTGGAGTGGACCTAGCGTTGACGAGTGGGTGGAATGCAGCCTGCTGCACCAGTTCTCATGGGCCGTCCAAGGGAATGAAGTTCGCCAACTTCGCAAAGTCCCCAACAGCATGGTTGACATGTCGGAGCTTCTTGTGAGTTTCACAACCGGCAAGGTGGATGTCCCTCCAACCCCCCGGCCTTCGCTCAGGCATGACGCGTTAATGCTGGCAGCACATGCACTTCAGCTCGCGGGGTTAGCTGAACAATCACAAAAGCCAGAGGAAAAGGACTACGTGCTCGAGAGGCTTGGCTGTGCGGAAGCGGCTTTGATGGGTCCAGAAGTGGAAAGACTTGCGGATGGTTCGATTGACTGGAAGCGCTTTTCGGCTCTGGCGGCGATTCATTGCCATTTCGCGCCTGGCATGTGGCACCCCGACCATCCACTTGCAAATGCACCAGAAGCACTATGCTCAGCCATCGAGGGCAGCATTGCGCCACATATATTGCGCGACATCCCGTCGTATAGCCCTGACCATCTGAACGCTGCCCGAAAAGTAATCGAGACCTGGACCGGGGAAGGAGCCCGCGGAAAGTGGCGAGCGGCAAACTCGCTTCTGGAGCTATGGGGTCTCAATGTTAGCGAGCCGCCCGGGCCAAGCCAGTCAGGCAAGACGCCTCCACTCAAGAACTGGTGGAAACTTTGGCTTCTCAAAATGAGTAAAAATCGGGTGGGTGTATCCGAAGCACCCACTGACGCAGGTGTGCGGGGCGCGCAAGATGCACCCGATGGCACCTGCACATGTAGCGACCACGAGACTGACGATTGACCGACCCACCGTCTACGCGATAGCAGCGGAGGCGGACTGTGACCCGCGAACAGCCGAGCGAGCCCTAAGAGGGGAACGCCTACGCGGGCGAGTGAGCGAGCGACTATCCCGTGTCCTGATAGCCCGCGGAATCACTCCGCCTGAGCCCCAGAAGGAGCCGGCGAGAAATGCTCAATGACAAAAGGGGGCCCGTCGCTGGTCACGACGAGCAGCCCCACACGGTCAACGATGGTCAGAGTGTGGAGCAGAGCGACGTGCCTGTCAATGCACCGGACTGGATGACGCAGCGCCAGCTGGCTGCGCACTGGCAATGCAGTGTCGCGACAATCCTGAGAATAAAACCACCTCGGCACATGCTGGGCATGAGTCCACGCTATTTGCGCAGTGAAGTCGATGCATGGCTTGCGAGCAGGGGGGCCAAGTGACACCTGCCGATCGCGAAAAGCTTCGGCTTGAGTTGGCGCGCGCAATTCGCAGTGGGCTTACCGACGAAGTTGCCATGCTGCTCAATGAAGCCGGCGACGACGGCGCTCAACTTTTGGATGAGCTCGAAGACTCCGGCACGGTGCTGCCCTCCTGCTGGGGGACCGATCAATGATGACCGTAATTGAGCGCGCGATTGCGTACGTCCGCAATATGCCCGGGGGCATGGCTGGCTCTGGCGGACACCCGGCGACATTCGAGGTTGCCTGCGTCTTAGTGAAGGGGTTCAGCCTACCTGAAGACGTCGCGCTCGAAATCATGCACGAGGTGCACAATCCACTTTGTTCGCCGCCATGGTCGCCAAAGGAATTGCGGCACAAGGTTCAGTCGGCCGCACGCGATTCGAAGCGTGAATCCGGCTACCTGCTGCACGATGACGAAAAGCGCAGTCGCGAGCGTGCCGAAAAGACGCAATCAACCGAACGGCTCGACCCAATTGGCTATCACAACGTCGTCACAAAGCTGCGCGAGCTCTGCGGGGACTTCACCGAATTACCAGACGCGCTCGGATACCTCGACCGCCGGGGCCTCATTGTAGACGCTGCGCACGCTGGAGTGTTCGCACTTCCGCCGCGCAGCGCGCAGAAGGCAATTGTCACGGCATTGTGTGATCAGTTCGAGGCCGAATCTTTGGTTCGTGCTGGCCTGCTCTGGAAGGGACGCGACGGCAAAGTTGAATTCCGCAATCTTGCCTTTGCGGAGCACCGGCTGTGCATTCCCTGGTGCATGAAGGACGGCTGCGTCAACGTCCTGCAGCGGCGACGAGTTGGTTCCGGTGATCGCCCCTACGTGTTCCCGTCGGGAATGCGGCCGATGTTCCCCTTCGGTTCTGAACGGTTGGGCATTATTGGACCCGGCACTGCGATTGCGTACTGCGAGGGTGCTTTCGACACCTTGGCACTCCGGCGGATTGTGAGACGTGACAAGCTGGACGTGTTGCCGCTCGGTTTGCCAGGCGTTGACGGTTGGCGCTTTGACTGGGCTCGATTCGCGACAGGACGTCGCGCCCTGATTGCTTTGGACGCTGACCATGCTGGTGATGAGGCCGCTGAAAAACTGGCGATTGACTTGGTTGCCCATCGGGCAGCGTCGGTCGAGCGCTGGCGACCGCCCGCTAAGGACTGGGCCGCAACAATACCGGGGGTCGCGGCATGAGCGAAGGTGTCGGCACTGTCACTCCAATTGACCTCGCTGCCGCGAAGGTGGTGAAGGCCGCGCGACGTCTCATCGACCAATCACAGTTTGGTCAGGCCGCCGCACTTCTCGAAACACTCAAGCCAGCAGAAGCAGTTACGCTCGACATACTGGAGGCGGATGCAATATTCGCGAGGCTGCCGCCGATTCCTTGGCTTATTGAGGCTCTCGATCTTTGCCCCGGCGCACCGGCAATGCTCGCCGGCTATGGTTACACTGGCAAGACGATTGCGGCCCAATCGATGGCGCTTGCGATTGCATCGGGAAATCGCGCGTGGGACGCCTTCGCTGCCCTTGCGGGCAGAATCGTTCATTTCGATTATGAGCAGGGCAAGCGTCTCACTAGTCGCCGGTACCAACGACTCGCGGCCGGGCGTGACCTCACTCCCGACGATGTCCGTGGCAACCTTGGTGTAATCTGTCATCCGCGAGTGTATCTCGACACTCCCGACGCAGAGGAAATCTTCCCCCGCACCGTTGACGGGTCAGTGCTTTGCATCATCGATTCGCTCCGAGCTGCGGCGCCCAGCATTGACGAAAATTCAAGCGAAGTGCGCCGAGTACTCGACATGCTCGGTAGAGTCAGCGAACGCACGAATTGCACTTTTCTGGTGATTCACCATGCAAGGAAAACTCAGAAGGAATCGACTGGCGGCATTCGTGAGACCATCAGGGGCAGTGGCGCACTTTACGACGCTTGCTCGTCGGTCCTAGTCCTTGAGGGCCAACCCGAGCAGGACGTCCGCACGCTCCACCACGTGAAGGCCCGAACCAGTGGCAAAACCTCGGAACCGCTCACAATGCGAATTCGGGACGTGGAAGTCGAGGGCAGGGGCTCCGGCTTGGTTGTCACCGTGGAATCGGTCCCGACGCTCGACAGGGACACTACCGACAGGCAACGCCGGATTGCTCAGACCTCGCGCCTGACTGAGGAACTGACCCGGCTGTTCGAAGCCGAGCCGAAGCAGGGGGGCCTCAAATCAATCGCGGGAAAGCTGGGGCGAGACCAGGCGGCCGTGAGCGTCGCGCTCGCCCTGCTGGTCGATGGCGGGCTGGTCAAAGCTGACGGTTCAACGCGCGACCGGACGCACAATTGGACAGGAGACGTATGACTTCACAACTTGGTTCGATTCGTCTTGGCAATTCGTCTTGCCCCCTAAAGGGGGGGCAGAGACAAGACGAATTGCTTTCGGCTTGGGAAGACGAATCAAGACGAATCAAGACGAATGGGAATGATGGTTCCCCTGGCTTACTGGACAATGCCGGCCGTCCGCGCCTGGCCTCCCGGAAGGCTTCGGCCGCTTGGTTCCGCCTTTCGCGAGCAACGAAAGACCTTCGGGTTGTCAATCCGGCGCTCACACGTTCATTCCTGCGTGATCTTCGCTGTCCGCATGTGGGTTTCGGATCCCAGTGGTTGCCACAACTGAAAACGCGGCATTTATGGGGTGGTTTTCGGCGTGACGTTTGGCGCGATTTCTCATTCGGGGGGGTTGCCTAATGCCCGTCCAGCGCTCCCAAGGTCGGATCCGTCCGCTGGTGCCGCGAGTGGATGAGTTGCCGTCGGGTGTGGCGTCGCCTGCCGCTCAGCCACCCACGGCCGAAGCGTCCGCGGCCGGTGCCACGTTGCGCACTGGTAGCGACGAGCTGGCGAAGCGTGAAGCTGCAGCTGCCCTGGGTGCGCTTGGTGGTCTCGCCAAGGCTGCCCGTGACCGTGAGCTTGCCGCAATACCTGCCTTGGCACGTGGCCTTGGGCTCCGTGAGGTCAGTGCAGCGGAGCTCAAGCCGTACCTGGACGACGCGAGCGACTTCGCGGAGCGTGAATGTTGCCGCCTTGCTCGCGAGGTCGGCGGCGGTTCGATCGGCGCGGGACCGTCCAGCATTGTGGGCACTGCTGCACTCCAGTTGGCAGGCTCGCGGCTTTGCTTCGCCAGGGGCGAGCTGATTGCGGCCAGCCGCCTTGGCGACGCGAGCAGAGCCAATCTGCTCAGTGCACACGAGTTGACAGCCAAGGAAGCCAAGGCCCGACCGCGCAAGTCGCCGGCGGACATCCTATGGGAGGCAGGCGCAGCCGAGCGCGCACGAGTGGCGGCGGCAGCACAGGCAGCAGCCGACGCTGAGGACAACGAAACCGGGGAGGGCGACGAGTCATGAGCGCCACCTACCAGACCCTACTCGACCTAGACGCTCGACTCGTTGCGGCCGGTCATCACCCATTGACACCATGGTGGCAGAAGCAACTGAAGCGATTCTACGGACACCGCACCGCCAAGAACTTTGCGGCGAGGGTTGGCCGGGGTGGATGCAAAAGTCACACAAGCGTCAAGGTCGGGCTAAACGAACTACTGAACGGCGATTGGCAGATACCACCGGGCGAAGTCCACTACTGGTGCCAGGTATCGGAGAACAAGACCGAAGCAGCCGAACGACTAAGGCTCTACGCTTCATTCTTCGAGGCACTGGGCATTGAGCACCACGCACAGGGTGACGCAATCATCATTCCTGGGATACGCCGTGGGGTCCGGGTGCTGGCTTGTCAGATTGGAGCCGTCTCGGGTTTCAGGTGCTTCGGTTACTGCGCAGATGAAGCGGCTAAGTGGGAAAACAGCGACCACAGTGCCAACCCGGCACAGGAGGTTTGCGCGTCACTCGATGCAATGACCGTCACCCACCCGGGGGCACGGACGCTGGTTATTTCGAGCCCATGGGGACTGACTGACTACCACTACCAGCTCATTGAGAAGGGCGACACCAGAGACCAGGTCGTAGCAATTGCGCCGTCATGGGTTGCGAATCCGACGTTGACTGAGGAGGGATGCTTCAGCAAGGCCAGGGGTGACAAGCGAATATTCGAACGTGAGTATCGGGCGGTACCGGGTGGCACCATCAGCCAGGCGTTGGACGCGGCAGACGTTGAGGCTGCATTCAAGGTGCCTGCCCCAATGCACCGTGGGGCAGCATTCTGCGCAATAGACGCCAGCTCAATGAAGGGTGACGAATTCGGTCTAATCCTTGGGTTCGAATCGGGGGGTGTCATCCGGGTGGACGAGATTGACGCCTATGACGATGCATACTTCAGCCGCCACACGTTCGAGCAACTCGTGGAAGACATCTCGAACCGGGCCAAGCTCGTTGGAGCAACGACCATTTGCGGGGACCAACGTGAAGCCGCCGGCCTCGATGCGCTGTTCCGGCAGAACGGCATTACCTTCGTTCCTACTGCCTGGACTCAGGCGAACAAGGAGCAGGCTTTCACACTGTTGCGCCGTTTGATGGCAGACCACCGGCTTTCAATCGTCAAGCACGCTGGCATGCGTAAAGAGATGTTGGAATGCAAGGCGGTACTGACCCCGAGTGGCCGCACCGAATACAAGACATCGGGCTTGGACTACTTATCGGCGCTGCTCTCGCTGGTCATGATGCGCCTGAACACGTTCAGCTTGAGCTCACAAGAAACGTGGATTCACCGTGCCATTGCAAGGTCAGTTGCCAAGGGCCAAGTGGACCGAGTTCCGGTGCCGGGCGACCCTGACTTTGGTGTCAGTTATCAGACCGGCACGAACAGGTGGGATATCCAATGAGCATCGAAAAGTACCATCGGGTACCGCTAGAACACACGACGCACCACACCTTGGGGCTTTACGGTCGTCTGCTCGGTACCTACTCAACCCGCGCGAGCTGCGTATGCACCATGGCTGTTTTCGGCAGCAGCATTTACGAGAAGGGCGTCAAAACTGTCTGCTGCATTGAGCAGGGCGATTGGTCGTTGTCCGAGCTCGAGGCGGTCATGTACGAGCATGCGCACAATCTACGGACCAATTACTTTTGGGTTCAGGATGAGCCGGCGCGGAAGTTCTTCCGTAGTCAAACCACATTACGGAAGTACCTCAAGGCGGTCGCGTTGGGCGCGGACGCACTGTCGGACGACGACATTCGCATCGGGGTAAGCGCGCTCGAATGCCAGCTCGATAGCGGTCGAATCTTACTGCCGTCGGCTAGCGGGGTAATGCATCCAGAGGTCGCGGGGTTTGCCGCCGACTTGAACTCGTTCGACCCGAGCAACCTTCGCTCGGTAACGTTACGCGTCTTGGCCGTCGCCTGCTGCAGTGTGGCTTGCTCCAAAAAAGTGAAGGCCCAGCAACTGACTTACTACTACGACCAAAACGACAGGCTGCAAATTCTTCCGGCCGCACAGGTGCAGCGAGCAATGCAGGGCGGACCTCGAATCCCACCGTTGCCGCTGCAAGAAAGCAGCGAAATGCAAGAGGCAAGACGTCGCGGGCAATTCTTACAAGCAACCAACTTTGGTATCCAAAAATAGGAGTCACTATGTCAATTCTCAACCGCAGAACGCTCGAAATCATGCACCAACAGGACCAGCAGCTTTATGGTCCCTCCGGTGCGCTCACTGCCATCGGAGCCGTTCGTCCCCGTGGCGTTCACCCGGTTCCGAAACCACCGCCAGCAACACCAAGAGAAAACCGCCGCATGCGGCGGCAGGCTGAGCGCGATGATCAGTTGCGCACGGCCGTCTTGGAGATTTGCGACACAGAGGACATCAAGTCCGGGCCAGATCGCGAAAATTTGGTGCGTGCATGCACCGCTCAAGGCCTTCAAACAAACGAGGCGATGCTTATCCAGACAACCGTCTGGGATTACATTCGCTCGCATCCACTGTGTGTCACGAAGCCACCGCCGAAACTCGTGGACGAGAAAACCTACGTCGAGGCCAGCGTGGCGCGCATGAACTCCGTTGACCCTCAGGAGTATCAGCGAGTCATGCAGGCCGCAGGTATCGAGACACCGCCGTACCGACCGGTACCATCACCCACTGCCGCTGTCGACGCGTTCAGACCCCCAGCACCGCCAGTGCCCGAGCTCGATGCTGAAACGGCGCGTTATGTAGAAATTCGAAGAAACGCCGGATTGCCACCGCTGCCGACTTCGCAATTACTCGCCTACCGCCCGGGGAACCGATGATCGCGGCGACTGTGTCGGGAGTCTGCCGCGAGGTTTATTTTCGCGAGCAGCGAACCCCCGACGACGCCGCACGATTGGACTTCGTGATTTCGACCCGCCGCTACGTCAACGCAAAACCCATCACCACGCGCGTAAACGCTACCGTGTGGGGCCGGCTGGCACAGCGCGTTCGATCGAGAGTTACTGATGACTGCCAGGTAGTTGCGAGCGGTGAGTTAGCGTTGGTCTCCGGCCGCCTTACGTTGAAAACGGACGCGATCGAAGTCATCCGCGCCTTACCTTCGCCGCAATCGGTTACGGTCACACTTTCCAACGGCAACAACCACTAACCCACCCAACTCAAACACTTAGATTGGACCCCCAAATGCAAGATGACTTTTGTTATGATACACGATTTCCGACGGCACACATCTCATAGCGTCGCAGACATTTGCCGATGAATGGGGAGCCTACACTCTGATTCGCCCGCTGTAGAGGTTACAATGTCGGAGTCACGTGAAATAGGTCGGGTAGCGAAAGGCAGCCATGGTGCATTGGTCGTGACGGCTGAGCCCGACCAATCAGTGGCAATTACGTTTTGGGTAAAGCCTGATGGCGCTGAGCAGTTCACGCCCACCAAGCAACGTGTAATGCTGCGTAATGCGACCGAGCTTTTGGGCTTGGGTCGCTTGCTTCGAATGGCCTATGACACGCTCAGCAAAGACAACCCATTCAGCAGGAAACACAGGCAGCCCACAGCCGTCACGTCGGCGCCGGCCAACGATGTCGATTGGAGCAAGCACTTCTGATGACCGAGTCCAGAGACGCCCTGCAGTTCTTTTCGCCCGCGCTGCACGAACGCTTGCGGCTTGCGGACGAAACCGAGACGAACATCCAGCACCGCAATGACGAATATGCACGTCGAGATTACGCCAAGAAGCATCCAGTAGATCCCAATCAGCTCCGGCTGTTCGAGGTCACCGATGACTGACCGTCAATACTTGCGCGCCCTGGATTTGTTCCGCGCCGGCTACGACATTGACCACGCTCGCGCGATTGCCACGAGCGAACATCAGGCTTTGGAGTCATCAGAGGCTATTCCTTTCACCTCTGGTGGCTCCTCTATTTCCCAGCCCCCCGCTGGACCGACAGTGGCGGGGGCGCCTATTCGATTGGTTGGTTTTGATCGAGGTAGACTCTGATGGCCACCGTTACCCCAAGTCCCGAATTGAAGTGCGTATGCGGGCAGCGGGCGGAGTGGGAAATCCGTAACGCGCGTGCAACGTTACACGGTTTCTTTTGCAGCCGTTGCCGTGACGTGGAGCTCGAATGGCTCCAGTTGGAACAAACGCTGCTCAAGCGCTTCCACGAAATCGTGACGTCACCATTGCCCCAACTCCCGCCGGGCGAACGTTTGAGCCTTGGTGAAATGCTTCGAAATGGTACAATTGAATCGAGGTAACAATGTCTTCTTGCACAGTCAAAAACGCTTCCCTGAACTTCATGTACACTCTGCCCTTTACGGGCCAAACGATGCTCGAGCCTGGTGTGTCGATGTCCGTCCCGCTGACTCTTGCGGCAACGATTGATGCGTTGGGCGACGACGTGCCATTGATGACGCATCATTCGAACCCGGCGCAACGAACGGCACTGAAGGCCGTACGCAAGAAGTACTCCGTGGGTGCCGGTACTCCCCTCAGCGGCGCGCAGGTCACCGAGGCGCTGGGACAGAAACTCAACGGCAAGAACTCGGTCCAGTTTTTGGACCTGCTGCTCGTAGACGAATAGAGGAAATTATGAACAAAAACCCCATCAAGAATATTGTCACTGCCAACGACGTTCGGCCCCTCGATCATTCCGCGAATCGCGCAACGCAGAAGGACCAAGAGTCATGGCCCGCACAGAGTCCCGCCGCTCCCGTCAGTACAACGCGCGGCCAGACAACAGGCCTCCGTCGTGACCGCGCACCGTTGGCACACGCGCCGGACGTCGTCCAGCCGAGTGGGCACGTGGTGCACCTCGATTGCGGTGGTGGTCGTCTTGGGTCCGCGGCTCCTGCCCCTGATGCCGTGCCCCAGCCTGACCGAGCTCACCCGACGCCCGCGAAGTAGCATCCCGGCCTTGTTTCCGATTCCGGGAGGTCCTCCCGGATCGGTATTACCGATGATGGCCAAATGCCGTGATTTTCCCAGACGTCGGTATTGCCGACGGTCGTCAAAACTGTCAGGATTCACGAAAGGTGCAAGTTGGCCGCGACCTGCCGAACAGGCAGAGTGCTCCAGACCAACCGAATCGAGGCGATCATCAGCACCCTCGGTTCGGTGGAGCTTATCGAATCAACGCTGGGCCGCAATCTCCGCCAGAAGCTTCTCGATACCCTCTTCCCACAGTCGTTTGTGCTCGTCGAATTTGTTACCGAGCAGCGTTTGAATCTCCTCAAGCCTAGGCTTGTTCTCTTCGTCAACCGGACGATATGAAGAAAGGAGCTTCTTGCTAATCGAGTCCCAAAGAAGCTCCACATAACAAAAGGTCTCTTCGTTCGAATTACGCTCCAGAGCAATTGAGATCAGATCTGCATTCTTAGCCCACAGAACCCATCGCCGACCGTCGATCATCAATTCTTTAGTTAGTTTCGGATCAACGTCTTGGTTGTATTCTCTCTTCCTTGCCATCTTGCACCATCCCTTTCAGCAAGACGGTACGCTCGATTGATAACGTTGTAAACGCCGCAGGTTGAACTGGTTGACTGTGAACAATGGATACCGGTCCATGGGTTTAACACACATCCAACTACTTAATTCAGGTGTTTACGTCGATTCGTTCTGAAACGAGCGAATTGTGTGTTATAGATAAAGTGTCACTCGCGGAGACCATAACAGCGCGAGGCAGACGGGACGCCTAGACCCGTTAGGTTAGTGGATGCTCACCCGAAAGCTGATGCTCTGACAGCGCGGAAAGACGCGACGAGCTGACGGATCAGCCACCGAACCCCGCACCGCCGCAAGGTGGCCGGGGTTGCGGCGATGAAAGGAAGGAGTCTCATGAGTCGCAAAATTCCTGACACGAAAATTGTAGGCACCCGGTTGCCGACAGAGCTCGAGCAACGCGCCCAAGCCGTCGCCAAAGAGCTCAGCCGTCGCGCAAGTGGCGTGCCCATCACACTGTCCGCAGCGATGGCTCTAATCGTCGCCAAGGGCCTCGACACAATCGAGCGCGAGTTACGTCTCGTTGCGAAGTCGAGCAAGTCAACCGCCGCATAAATTGAAGTGGCCCCCGCGGCGCGACTAACACCCGGGAGCCATGGCTGAAACCTGATGAAGAGGTTCCAACATGTCTGAAACTAGCAACAACACCACGACCGAACAAGTAACCCCGAGCGCCCTTGCCATATTGGCCGGAGACGTCCTTGCAACCCGAGCGAAGGCACTATGCGACGCGCTCGCAGCCGGCGACTGGAAGCCCCTGGCCGACTTGAAAGCAGCAGTCGCCACGTACTCTGAGGTCCGCTTGACATCGACACTGCACGACAGTGAGCCGCCCGAGTCGCTCCCGACTTGCGAGACCTGCAAGCACCGCGAAGTGTGTGCCGGACTACCCGCAGCCGATCGCGATTGCTTCCAACCCAAAACCTTGAAAGGCACCTGAGCGATGAACCCCGGTGGACGACCACGGACAGGCGGGATCTTCTGGCGCAACGGCAGGGCCTACGCTCGCCTCACTGTTGACAAGGACGGCGTGTCTGTTCGGGTCGTCCGCGCCCTCAAGACCGATTCGAAGCAAGTGGCGAACGCCAAGCTGGCACGGCTGCTCAACGAGGACATTACACCCGAGGAGGCCGGCCGCAGTGAGTTGTTTCAAGAGGCCGCGCGACGCGTTGCCAAGGCTCAAACCGCCGCCGGCAAGAAGTCATGGGCAGGGGAGCTTGCGCGACTCGAAGAGCACGTGTTCGACGCGCTTGGACCGATGCTGGTGAAGGACATTCGAGCCCGCCACATTACCGAGGCACTTGAGAACGTCACGGTGCAGGTCCGTGGCTCCGACAAGCAGGTGAAGGCGTCACGGCAGACCCTGAAGAACATCTTGTCGGCGGTGTCGGTCGTCTTAGACGACTTGTGGCGCAAGGAACAGCTGCCCGAAAATGTAGCCAAGCGGGTGAAGCTTCCGAAGTCCGATCGCCCCGTGAAGGAACGCGCCGTTCTGACCGACTTCGAGCTGGCTCGCTATCTCAATTGGGAGCACCCGGATGCGAACAATGAGAAGGGCCCCGGTCCCAATCAAGTCGCGGTGCTCGAACGCCAGACTATGAGCTGCGTCGCACGGCTGTTTGGTGGCGTCAGGACAGGGGATCTTCATGCATTGCGATGGGAATCTTTGGACGCGACCAACGGCCGTTTCGGGTTCGGCTACGCGCCACGCAAGAAGACCGAACGCCCCCAGCGGCTGATCGTTGATGAGATGCTTCGGCCATTCCTTCGCCGCTGGTGGGAGCACTCGGGCAGCCCACGGGAAGGCCTCGTGTTCCCGGTCCTACGTGACGGCAAACACAGCAAGGCTGAGGACAAGGACGAGAAGCATCAAGTCAGCCACGCCAGTGCGTTGCGAACCGACCTCAGGCGAGCATTCGGCGTCGATGTGTTCAAGACCGAGGAGATCACCAGGAAGGACGGCTGCAAGCTCATGATTCACCACTGGGTCGAGGCGCGAAAGCCGACACCCCGGGAATCGGAATTGCTCAAGGGCAACACGCATACTTTGCCGGTGGACTTCCACAGCTGGCGCCGTGCCTATTGCCAGAGCCTGGCGGACGCTGGCGTAAATTCTCAGCTGGCTCAAGCGCTGGCTGGCCATTCAACGGAAGCCGCTCACCACAGGTACCTTTTGAGCTCCGAGCGGGCCCGTGAGCTACCCGACGCAGCACGGCCACAAATCGACCTCTCGAAGGCGCAAAGGCCGTCAAAGCGAGTTTTGGCTACCAGCGGATCCAAAACCTAATGTGCCGACTCAACAATCAAGCATCTTTCTAGCGCCCCCGACAGGAGTCGAACCTGTGACCTTCGGTTTAGGAATCAGGATCCCGTTGCTTGCTCGCCTTGGTGAGTTTCGTTTATAGCACGTTTTTGGAGGGTGTAGCTTGTGGGCCTTGCTGAATTCGCCCGGCCTTGCCAACCTGTGGCCCCAAGAATGGCCCCGCAAACGAATACTGCGCGGAAGCGCTCTCCAAACCTCGTGCGTAAGCCAAACAACGCCTTTCCGAACGCGGACCAACTGATGCGGAACACAAAGCCGTTGCCCGCCCGTGAGAACCTTCTATGGCTCGTCGGTTGGGTGGTCCGACGCGTCTACGCGCTGTTGAATGTGGACTCAAGCGGGGCCGAGTCTAGTGAGGACGCCGAGACAAGGATTGCGGCGTACGATACCCAGGCGCTGGCGACGCTAGTTGGCCTCGCGTCGGAATTCGAGGCGGGGCTGCCGATCCTAAAGGTTGAGCGCCAGAGCCTGCGGCTGATCGATCTTCGGCTTGAAGATGCAAGAACGAACCTTGCGGTGGCCTTCCGCGCAGAGAAGAAGCGCCGCTCATCACCGAAGACGCGTTCCTCACCATCCGCCAGGACCGACGGGGCGAACACCGACGTGGAAGTTGCCTGCAGGTTGGAAGCTTTCACGTCCGTAGGGATCGTGCTTGCGCCGGAGCAGCAGCTCAAGATACGCAACTACAAGCTGAAGATCCGGAAGTTCAAGACCGATGAGAGTAGGTTGCCCAGAGACGTTGAAGAAGCTGCAACCCAGGTCGTATCGAGCTGCTGGCGCATGCACAACAGTGCGGTCCGAAAGGCTCTTCGTAATCTACCGGATAATATTAGCGCTGCGCTGAAGCGTCGAAATGCATATCCCATTGACGTGATCGACTCTCTAGCTCGTGACGTGCTCGGGTACGAGTCATTCAGCTACAAGGGCCGTCGAAAAGGACGGGCAGAAAGAAGGAAGAAGCTTGAATTGACCTTAGACAAGGGACAACCGGACACCGCTTCATAATACGGCGTCCTCGCTCTACCAATGGGCGCACGATTGGCGTGAACGATTGATCCCACACATTATTCGGTGTTATTTGGTTCAAGCGGAACAATCCTCACGCTTACCACGAGTGTTGTCCTAGAAGGCAGATGTGGACCAAAGTAGAGAATGAGAACGTACTTTGCGCTGGAGCCAGCGCCACCCCGGTCTGCATTCGCGCGCGACTTGTCAGTGAGAACATCGAAGTGGAGTCGTGGCTTTATCGACCGATCGTGGTAGCCTCGGCGCTCTTTTGCCGGCTTCAAATGCAGCTGAGACGTGCAAACTTGTCCAAGACGGAAAGGATCAGTGTATTCTATGGACTCTTGCCCGGACGAAGCGTACGTTGCTAGAGGTGCCTCTCGCCTGAAATAGTCAGACAAGTCGCCGCCCGTCAGGCTATCCAATTCGGCGAGCTTGGCCAACGCTACGACTGACTCCCTGAGGAAATCTGGAAATCCGTCCGCGCCGTCACGTACTGAGGAGGATACTTCATTGGCATGGTCAAATGCCCGTTCTGCAAATACCAGGCGTCTATTCCCACCTCTTGCTTCTTCGGCGATCTCCGCGAAGGTTGGTACGGGTGCTGCCGGGGCGTCCTTCCGAATCCATAATAACAGGGCAGCATGGTTTTGTGCGACTGTACCAGTAAGCACGTCTCGCGGGTCCGCACGCACTTGGTAGGTCTCAACTAGATGCGCGACAATGTCCGCTCGCAAACCAACTACGCAGACTTCGGCGCCGTAGAGTTTCCCCAATTCATCGCGGGGTTCGAGATTGCGCGTGGGGATATCCAAAGCGAAAAGTGTAACGCCGGATGCGGACAGAGATCGATGGTGCGCTTGTTGTGCACTCCGACGTTCTCCTTTCGGAACGATAAGAACCCGAGCCAATCCGAACCCTCTCCTTGCTCATCTACTACTATTGCTCATGATGTCGAAAACGATGCCAACTGGCAGTTTGATTTGTCGAAGATCGGCCTCGTCCAAAGTGTTCACGGCTTCGAGCACAATTTGGAGCAATCGACTACGGTTGGGAACGGAAAGGCGGTCCCCGATCCGATTGTTGACGTTGAAAGTTTGACGTGGGCGTCGTGACTCGCGTATTGAACGGCCAGCCCTCAATCGAGCTTCGGGAGATAACTCCAAAGTACTGAGATCCTCATCCAAGGATATTTGGAGATACTCCATGCGGAAGCGAAGCCATGTCTCATTCGTCGCCGAAGCCCAATTGAGCGCTTTGATCCAGGCCGACCACCAATGATTGAGAGGGAGTTGTGCAGCGGCACTTAGCCGGCTAAGCTGTTCTGGCTCAAGCGTTGTGCCGAACTTGTCCAAGAAGGATTCTGCAATTTGGCGGTGGCGTTCAGCAGCGAGTGAGTTGAGTCGCTGATGTGTAACCTCGCTCGGGCGGACAACTAAGGCGCAACCTTCGGCATCGATATCGATTGCATATGAAGTTGTTGGCGTCGCCCAGACAGTCCACAACGATAATTGTGGCATTGCTCCGACTGGCAATTGTTGTCTGCCGACGGCCGGCGTTTCGGACGGTTCCCTGTTGGTCCTGAGTGCGTAAATCACATCCGCCCCAGCCCTCCCTACGACTGAGATTTCGGGAACGTTCGACTCAATGAACTCTTTGATATTTCGCGCGCCGTAGTCTGCAGGAGCGAAACCTCGCATACCTTGCCTCAAACGATCCGCCAACTTAGCTCCCTGCAAACCGTTAGGCTCCCTTACAAGATGCTCGATTAGCTTGGCACGTACAACTGCAACATCGTCGATCATGAGCAACCTCCAGACAGAGAGCGCATAAAGGCTCAACCGAAAATGGTTGAGCCTATAATGACTCTCGATTTACATCTGATCTGTTGCTGCGACGACACTAGCACTAGGTGCCCTTGTCACGGTGCGCCCGAATGGCCTCTCGGGCGACACTTAAGCACGGCCATCGACTTTGGAAACTTTGTTCTGACCCTCGATGGTTACTTATCAGGCTAATACCTAGTGCTGACAAGTCAACTCAAATCGACTGGATCCGGCGGACAAGGGAAGTCGTAACATTCCACCAGAATGCAGAAATTTGGGATGCTAGACGCGTGTTCGGCCCAGTAAGCTGCGGCGCCGAGGACCATTCAACCGACCCGCCGCTCGCAAACGAGTTACTGGTTGTCTGGCTGGTCTGTGCTCTCGCTACGGCGGCCCTCATCGGCGTTCTAAGTCCTTCTGGCGGAACATGCCCGGATCTAACTACCAGTAGATGAAGCTCGACGAAAGACCGGGGCGTGTTGGTTCGCCACCTCCAGTCAATCGACATCTGGGCAGTACGTGGCCGTCGATCTCCAGTTCGAAAACCGCATTGCCTGCACCGTTCTGCGGAAGACACTTCATAAGTTCCGAAAGGCCTCGCCCTCCTATTAGACCTCGGCCGTTCCCGTATTGAACATCGTGGTCTGCGATCTCGCAGATCGTTTCCTTTTCCCCCCTGTGCTCCAGTGCTTCGTTGCTCGGATCATCGCGCTCATGTCAACCTCGTGGTTTCACGAGCGGCCGCCTCGTCCGCCAGGGACAACATCAATTTCGAACGTACGTCAACGGGAGCGCGACGCCCATT
Organism: uncultured delta proteobacterium; assembly: GCA_963819085.1. Classification (GTDB taxonomy): domain Bacteria; phylum Myxococcota_A; class Polyangia; order Polyangiales; family Polyangiaceae; genus FEN-1139. The sequence goes on along the minus strand of CAWFUX010000025.1, from coordinate 112,530 downwards.
TCTCGAACGCGCGCGCCTGTTGACCAGCATGATGGCCCATAATGCTCTTCTCGTTCTCGACTTCGATCATTTCTTGCGTACCGTCCGGATGATAAGCAAGTACGTCAGGACGACGCCCGTTTATGACGGGCGGCTGCGGGTAGCCCTTCACGTCCGCGAATACTAGTGCCCCATCGTCCTCGCGCTCTTTGGCCAACTCCCGGATTCGGCGGGGTTCGGGGTCCGATGTCAGGTAGTCGATGGCCCAACATGCCGCCCCGAATATGCCCAAACCGAGGAGGACTTTGCCCCACGGAAACGGTGCGGGCGCCGCTTGATTGGGAGCTGGCGCCGATGAGTTCGGAAGCATTGGAGACTGAAGCAGCGTCATGGCCCAAGTTTGACTTACTTCAGGCGCAGATCAAGCCAGTGAGATCAACGGTGTGACAGAGAATGACCTAGTGCAGCAAGACGCGCACAGGGTAGGACTAATGGCCGCCGCTGCAGGCCTATTTCTTCGGCTTCTGATGCACCAAGTGCAGTTGTCCCGTCGCTGGCGGTTCACTTGGCACTTTGACTTCGACTGGTGAATTGATCGTCTTCAAACAAGCCGCGAAGTCACGAGGATTTTCCGTCAATATGCATTCGGCCTGATACGCATGGGCAGTTCCGCAAATCAGAGTGTCGAATTTGACCGCACCACGCTCCGCGCCCTTCGGTCGCTTGCTCAGGGCGGTCTTGGCGATTTTCGCCGCTGCGATGCCGGCGTCGCGCGTGAGGCAAAGTATACGAAAGCGACCGAGAACCTTCACGAGCTTCTCCAGTTCTGCTTGTGGAGAATTCGCACGCCCAAGTTCCGCAATTACAACGCTGGGAATTCCAAAGCGATGCTTTGACTGCAGTTGGGCAATAGCATCCCGTACGGCCTCTCGCCTCAGTTCAGCTTGAATTTCCTCTTTTGAATCATCTTGCTTCTTAGTTAGGAGCAAGACCAATACACTCGTGTCGAGCACTACAAGAGGGCGGTTCATTCATCCTCCTGAAGTTCGTGAAGCCAATCGGAAGCTCGAATATTTATGCCTTCGCCAACTAGCTCGTCGCGAGCGAGGTCAAACGCAGCAAGAGCACCATCGTCCACCAGCTCTCCCGTGCTTTCCAGGCTTATTACCGTGGATGGTTCTTCTTCCCCCCGTTCGACGTTGTACACAACCTCGGCCCGAACGGGACTCAGGAAGAGACGCGCAGCGTGTCGGCCTACATCCTGATCCGCCGCGAAGCTTTCAGTGTGCCCATCATCTAGCCGAATATTCACAGTAAGTCGGCTTGCGGTTTGCGCCACTCCCACGACGCGCCCGATAATTTCAGATTGCGCCTCATAGGGCGCAACCGCGACTTCAAACGGCGGAGACACGTACAATGGCTTGGGTTTCGGCTTACCGTTCTTCAACGACGTAAATCTTACCGATCCCATACGACCAGCCTTGTGCATTCGATCGAGGGCTCGGCGCATTTCCTGAGTGCCCTGCTTCCCTCGCGTCTGGATTTGCCTTTCGAGTTCACCTACCAGGGGAGCCGCAGACTCGTCTGGAATCCTCAAATCGTAGGCGGCAGAACCGGCTCGAACTGCAACGAGCCGCGGAGACTGCAACTTGATTCCCCGTTCCTCAGCTAACACCTGAACGGCATTGGCTGCCGACTCAAGCAATTCCACCAATTGACGGATCGGCACCTCTTCAGGAGAGAGTCCCTCTCCTTCGATCGCGATTTCGAACCCAGGCCATTTGTCCGATCGAGGTTCATCTTTTTTGGCCATGTGCGACACGATAGTTCTGCCGATACCCCGGAACCAGTATTTGGTTTGGTTGCAGGTTGTTCGGCCCCGGCTGCGCGCCGGTTGCTCAAAATCAGCAGTGCAATTTGCTGCCAGATCCCTTCAATTCGAACGGTGGACCGATTACCAAAAGTTCCCGCCTTGCAGGAGCCTTCCGCTCGACCGCTTACCCGCCTATGCGAGAAGCGTTCCGCAAGTGTCCCGAGGATCCTGGTTCGACGGTCGCATATCAATTGGCAAGTTGTCCGCGTCGCCTTCGTCTGAGCGCAAGGCTCGCAACGCCTGCGCAATTGTTCCGACTCTACAGGGAGTGGCCGCAGCCAAACTGAGCAGCGCATGTCGGCTCAATCGCAGCCGTCGAGACAGATTTTGGATACCCTCAGATTTGATGAGTTGTGTGATTTTCCCGGATAGCTCGGCCGATGGCTCGTAGCATCCGGTATTCTTCCCTGAGCTATTTTTGATCATGTTGACAAACCTCCGGTGCTCCCACCGACAAACATGATCGAACAACTCTAGGAGCGGTTGGGCCTGGTCCAAATCCCAAGCATCAAGATTTCTATCTCACTCTGAGCTATGCGCAAGCTAATTCCACGAACACGTGTCAGCTCGACGTGGACTAAGAACGCTGTCGTCACGGCGATACAACGATGCCACGTGACTACCAGCGTCCCCACACGTTGGACCAGCAGTTGACCAGGTCCAATCCGTCGCCGCCGCGCAGCAAGTCGAGACGGGAGCGCTTACCTCCCTCCTGTACGGATGGCGCTGGTGGTGACACGGCAGTTCTCGATTTGGTGCCTAGCCAAGAGCGCCTCTGCCGTCGCGACAATGCGCTGCTTGGAGGCCTTGTCATGGCGTGTGCTTGCTTTCTGAGGGCGTCCGCGTCGTACAACACAGTGCACGTGTGTACGCTGCCGCTCGATAGAAAAGGCCAGAAAATTGCCTCGGAGTGGATGCGGCTTAGCAACGCGAAGAACCTAGAGTCCTCGCAAGGGGAGAAGATCAGTCCGCATGACCTTCCAATCACGCGCACACGAATCATACCGCGGAAACGGAGGCGACATAATCCCGGGCGGTGCCCGAGCCGTCACTTTCTTGGTAGAAGAGGTATTGACGGTGCCTAACCGCTTGCCATTGGGCTTCTGGATACCTCTCTAGAATGGCTTGCCGGGCCTCCGCCTTGCTTCCGTAGAGCTGCGGGGAGAGACCCTCGTCAGTGACCAACCAATGCCGGACCTTGGTATGAACACGCGACATCGTTTCTTGTGCTCTTTCCATACTTGCTTGTTTCACTAGCCCTGGAAGTCTTCTTGCCGTTCAACACGTGCACCACGACGGAGTTGTCGGATATTTTGATGTCCGACTCTGACCAACATTAGCACCGAATCTGACGGATGATTGTACTCGACTTTGCAGTAAGCGCACCCGGGTGCGGACTTCTGGCAAGACGCAACTCGCGGGTTCCCGTTTGGGCAGCGGCACAGATTTCGGGGCTGGACTCGCGATTTCGCCACCCCTCGCAAGATGTGATCCCGAGAAACTAGGCCGTTTCAACCTTGGCGCAGATCTCTCTTGAGCCTACTCCTCTGAGCACAACGCCGAATTGGCAGCGATGCACGAACTCGCATCCCCAAGTTGACAGCCACTCCGATAAATCGTGCAGGCTTTGGCCTCGTTCTTCGGTATTCCCGCCATGCCCATGTTGTAGTACTCGGCCAGCTTGACACAACCTGCCCCGTCCCCACCTTTGCACGCCAGGTCGAATAGGTGAAAGGCGCGCTTGGCGTCCTTCGAAGCGCCATGGGTTCCCAGTGTGTGCATCCAACCCAACTCGTAGCAGCTCGTCGCGCTGCCCGCGCGACATTTGTCCGTACAGTCCTTGAGAGAGGCCGTGTCACACTTGGCAACGGCCGGCGCACCCTGGGGATCTGGCACGTCGCCCCGAACATCTGGCGTATTGGCAGCGCTATCGAAGAAATCTTCTTGTATGCGGATCGTTGCGCGTAGCCCCGTGCTAACGGGCGTCGGGATTGCAACATCCCTCCGTTTCGCCCCGCGGACGACGCGTACGACGTACAGATTGTCACCTTTGACGTCGAAACTTTGTTCACCCTTTACTAAGGGACCACCATACGTGAAGCTGCCTGTGGCCATGTGATCAGGTGTGCCAAGTTGGATTTGGACCCCAGTAAGCGTCGAGGGTCCAACAACTCGGAGCGTCGATGGATTTTCCGCAGCGCCGCGCGAACCAAGCCTCATTTTTCGGTTCCATTCGTCCTGGTTAGCCATTACGACGTCGAAGTGGATCAAATAATGGTCCCCAGCAACGTCGGTGGGCACGACGATCGCTGTGGCTACTTCCTTTGGCTTGGGTGGCCCATGTGTATTGGCGGACGCACAGACACCACCACCCTTTTTCCGGACGTATTCAACGACGTTCTTTTTGCTAGGCGGCACTTGCGATAGCTTTAGCTTCCAGTAATCGCATCGTGAGCCCTCGTCAGCGGGCTCATCGACGATTAGCCGATCCACGATAGCGGCTTCATCAGGCGACATACTAACTTCTTTGGGGGCATAGCCCGGCACCGAGACGACTCGTGTTACAGAAGAGCCGCACGCGACAAGCACGAGTGCAGCACAAACAAGCCTTCGTCTCCAAATCGAGTTGGCAGTTCCCGACGCCGTGAAGAGCACCCCGCTAGGTAGTTTCATAAACACGAACTATACAGCGTGTTTTTGATCCTGTTCAACCGGTACTCGCGGTGTCGATGGTTTCGCAGTTCGGCACCTGGCAGAGGTATGTGGCGGCAAATGTGCGCCGACTTCGGATCAAGAAGGGGCTGACCCAGGAACAGCTTGGCGAACTTGCGGAAATCGAGCCGAGATACGTCCAGGACGTGGAGCGGGCTCGAACGAACTTCTCGTTCGCCGTGTTCATTCGCATCGCCGAAGCGCTAGGCGTCTCACCCGCGCACTTGTTGCGACCAGCTGAGATGGCGCCCGCAAGATCAGGGCGGCCGTCCGGAAAACGATCTTCCAAAGAGTAGGGTTGCCCCTGACGGGCTGGTGGTTGCAACCAAGAATGCGGTCTGGTGAACGCGGCCTACCCGATGACGGCGAATGGGACGGCGACAAGCCCGGACGACTTTCTGCACGGTTTTGGTGCATTAGAGGACGGCAATCGCGGTGCGCGGCACGTGATCAGATCCGAATTCCCGGGTCCTCGTGGTAACGTCGCCCCCAAATGATCAGCGACAAGTTAGCCGCGTGGACGAGGTGCACCGCGGTGCGCCAGAGGGATAACCTTTGTGGCCACAGGGGTTGAACTGCTCGTCCCGGGCGCCATCGTCACCGGGCCCCTCTTTCCCGAACCCGTAGAGGTGCTCACCACGGTGCCCATGGGCAGCTCTGTCAAGCTGCTCGGGCGCGGCATCCGCACGAACCAAGTCCATCAGCCGGTGCTTGATGCCGAGCAGATTGCGCAGCTCTCGGTTACGCCGAAAGACGCCCCCTTCGACGGCGACGCAGTGCGTTTCCGACTTGGCATCGAAGCGCATCGGCTCGGCCTAGCGTACGAGTACGATCCCTACTTCTCGCTCTCGATCGCGCGCATCGACCCGCTCCCTCACCAGCTCGAAGCCGTTTACGAATACTTTCTCAAGGTTCCCCGCATCCGTTTCCTTCTCGCCGACGACCCTGGCGCTGGCAAGACGATTATGGCGGGACTCCTCATCAAGGAGCTGAAGATTCGCGGCCTCGTGAAGCGCACGCTCATCGTCACGCCGGCAAACCTTACCTTCCAGTGGCAGCGCGAGATGAAGGACAAATTCCGCGAGATGTTCCACGTCGTGCGCGGTGACGTATTGCGTGCTGGCTATGGTTCGAACCCGTGGGCGGAGCACGACCAGATCGTCACGTCTGTCTCGTGGGTGTCGCGCGTCGACGACGCGAAGGAGAGTTTACTGCGCACGAACTGGGATCTGGTCATCGTCGATGAAGCGCACAAGATGAGTCCCACGTTCGCCGACAAACCGACGCTCGCGTTTCAAATCGGCGAAGCGCTGGCGCAGCGCACGGACCACTTCCTTTTGATGACGGCGACACCACACAAAGGCGACCCCGATCACTTCCGTCGCTTCTTGTCGCTCCTGGACAAAGATGTCTACGCGGACATCACGAGCCTTCAGGAGGCGATGAAGAAGAAGAGCGCGCCATTCTACCTTCGGCGCGTGAAAGAAGCTCTCGTCAGCTTTCCGGATCCGGATACTGGCGAAGTGAAGAAGCTATTCGTCAAACGCGACGTACAGACCGCCGCGTTCGATCTCGACGGCGACGAATTCAACTTTTATGATGCCCTCACACGGTACGTGCTCGACCAGTCGGCAAAGGCAGCAGCCGAGGCAGAGCACTCACCGGCCGCTCGCGCTCTTGGGTTCACGATGGCGATGCTTCAGCGTCGCTTTGCGTCCAGCGTATACGCCGTTCGGCGAAGCCTCGAACGCATGAAAGAGCGCCGCCTGCGCATTCTCGAAGACCCCGAGAAGATTCGAAAGCAGCAGATCGATAAGGCATTACCCGACGACTTCGACGAGTTACCGGACGAAGACCAGCAGAAGATACTTGCCGACCTGGAAAACGTCGTTGTGACGTTGGACCCGGCACAAATCCGGATCGAAATCCAGGAGCTTACTCTTCTAATCGATGAGGCGCGTGCACTGGAGCAGCGTGAGGTGGAGTCGAAGCTGAAAAAGCTTCGCGAAGTGCTCAAGGAGTGGGGAATCTTCGACGACCCGAAGATGAAGCTCCTCATTTTCACTGAGCACAAAGACACGCTCGATTACCTCGCTGGCGACGGCAAGGACAGTCGACCGAAGGGAAAACTCGTCGAGTGGGGGCTAAAGGTTGCGCAGATCCATGGCGGGATGAAGATAGGCGACCGCGACACAGCGGGCACCCGTATCAACGCCGAGAAGGAGTTCCGCGAGGGCGCACAGGTGCTCGTAGCCACAGAGGCGGCCGGCGAAGGCATCAACCTCCAGTTTTGCTGGCTCATGATCAACTACGACATCCCTTGGAACCCGGTGCGCCTGGAGCAACGCATGGGCCGCATCCATCGCTACGGGCAGGAACACGACTGCCTTGTCTTCAACTTCGTTGCGCTCAACACACGCGAGGGGCGCGTGCTGGAGATGCTCCTCACCCGGTTGCGCCAGATCCGCGAGGACCTAGAATCCGACAAAGTCTTCGACGTCGTCGGCGAGGTCTTCCCGTCGAACCTCTTGGAAAAAATGTTCCGCGACCTCTACGCAGGGAAGATCGGCGAGAAGGAAATCAAGGATAAGGTGCTCTCCGAGCTGGACCCGCAGCGTTTCAGGCAAATCACCGAATCGACCCTCGAAGGACTGGCCAAGCGTGATCTGAACTTGAGTGCGATCATCGGCAAGACCGCCGAGGCGAAAGAGCGTCGTCTTGTGCCTGAGGTCATCGAGGAATTCACGGTGCAAGCCGGCCCAATCGTGTCATTGCCCATCAAGCCGGAGAAGACAGGCTCGCATGTGTACCGAGTGGGCAAGGTGCCGAAAAATATCATCGCGCGAGGTGCAGGCAATGAGTCGCGTTTCGGCGTCCTTGCAAAGGAATACGGGCGCATCGGATTCGACAAGGGCCTTTTGAAGGATGACCCCACTTTGGAGTGGGTGACGCCAGGTCATTCGCTTTTCGAGGCGGTGCGCGCTGACCTCGGCGACCGGGTAGCCGACGATCTTCGGCACGGCGCGGTTTTCTACGACCTCCAGACCTCCATAACGTACCGCCTTGACATCTTTGCGGCGTCGATAAGGGACGGGCGCGCGAACGTGTTGCACCGGCGACTCTTCGTCGTGCGATTGGACGAAGTCGGATTCTCAGTGCGGCAACCAACCATCCTTCTCGATCTGATCCCGTCAAAGTCTGCGATAGCTCCAGACGGTGCCGGTCTCCCCGACCGCTACGCGAGCGAACGTGAGCTTCACGAACAGGCTCTCAAAGGTTGGCTGGACACATCGAAGCAGGACCGCGACAAGGAGACGGCCATCGTCCGGCGCCACGTCGAAATCTCCTTGAACGAGTTGATCAATCGTGCGCAAGTGCAGCTCGCTGACTATGAAGAGCGCATCGGACGAGGAGACAACAGCCCCGGACTTGCAGGTAACCGTGCGCAGTCGGAGCAGCATTACGACGAACTGAATCGGCGCCTCGACGATCGCTTGAAGCAGCTCGACATGGAGCGTCTCTGCACTATTGCGGACATCGACTTCATCGGTCAGGCGTGGGTGCTCCCGCATCCGGATCGCTCGAAGCCCGAGATCGCTCCGATGGTGAGCGATCCGGACATTGAAAAGCTCGCGGTCGAGGAGGCCATCCGGTACGAGACGTCGCTCGGCTGGGAAGTCACGAGCGTAGAGTCCGAAAACCGCGGCTATGACCTGCTCTCACGAAAGCTCCATCCGAGCGAGCCAGGGGCTTACGTCGCATCGCGCTTCATCGAAGTGAAGGGACGTCGGGGCGTCGGTGAAGTTGGGCTTTCATCGAATGAGATCAAGACCGCTCAACGGCTCGGCGGCGACTACTGGCTGTACGTCGTCTTCAACTGCGGGTCAACGCCGGATCTGCACACGATTCAGGATCCTTCGCGACTCGGATGGAAGCCGGTGGTCCGCGTCGAACACTGGCACGCGACGCCAGCCACTATCCTCGGCGGAGAAACAAAAGGAAGACCGTAAGCCTGGTGACGTCGAGGGAGTCACGTGACGGCGACAACGTATCCCAAGCGACTCATCGAGGTCAACCTTCCGATCAAAGACATATCGATACATGCCCGCCGAGAGAAGTCGATACGGCATGGCCACATGTCAACGCTTCACCTCTGGTGGGCGCGACGACCGCTCGCGGCGTGTCGAGCGGTATTATGCGCATCTCTATGGCCTGACCCGGCCGATGAAGACTGCCCGCAGTCGTTCCGCGATGCCGCAGCGAACGTCCTGAGCGACTTCGCCGAGAAGGTGCAAACTGACAGGCAGGTCGCCGAGCTTTGCGCCTCGCACTGGACAAGGTGGCGGTCAACTGACAAGAGCCGTTTTTGCGCAAACGATCCTGCTGCGTGGCTCGACATGCGCCACGCGTTGCTCGATTTCATTGCAGACTTTGCGAACTGGGATGCGTCGTCGGTCGTCCCGTTTCTCGAAGCTGCTCGCGCTCTGACACAGGCTGCGCACCTGACGACGGGTTCTCACGCACCGCGCCCGGTTGTCGCAGACCCCTTTGCTGGTGGCGGGACGATTCCACTTGAAGCAATTCGCATTGGAGCAGATGCCATCGGGCTCGATCTCAATCCTGTCGCCGTGATTCTCTCGAAGGTTCTTATCGAGTACGTGCCAAGGTTTGGTTCACAGCTTGCCGACCGCGTCCGTGAATGGGGCGTTTGGGTCGGTCGAAACGCGGGAAAGGAATTGAGCCAGCTCTATCCGCTGACGCGCGACGGTAGGGTTCCGGTCGCCTATCTGTGGGCGCGTACCATTCGTTGCGAGGGTCCAGCGTGCGGGCGCCAAGTGCCGCTACTCCGATCCAGCATACTAGGAAAGCGCGGGTCGCGGCAGATCTCTTTTGATGTAACGCGCATGGACCACGCAGATGGGCCCATCTTGGTGGGCACAAGGCCCGCTACCGGAACGATCAGATTGGGAAAGGTTGCGTGCCCTTGGTGCGGCTTTACGACTCCAGTAGAGCGACTACGTGAACAGCTTCGGGTGAACCGAGGCGGAGCGGACACGGCCACACTTTTGTGTGTTGTGCGGGAGGCGCCAAGTGGAGGCAGAGGCTACGAAGTTCCTTCGACTGAAGACCTGCTGGCGGTTGAACAGGCTCAGAAACAGTGTCGAATACTGGCCGCTGAAAAGCCCGACTTGTTCCCGTCGGAGCCAACACCGCCCGACGGCAACGGAACCCTCGGCGGAGGCTACCGCACGCGCAAGTACGGGATCGAACGGTATGACGACTTCTTTACCGCGCGGCAGCGCCTTGCTCTCGTTACGCTGATCAAGTGGCTCAAGCGGGCGGCTGAATCTGCACCCAAGGATGAGCTACTGGAGGCAACGATTACCTGTGTCGCGCTCGCGATCGATCGCATGGTCAACTACTCGTCATCGCTCTGCACCTGGGTTCCGTCGGGTGAGTTCGTCGGACACACATTCGGTCAAGGTCATTCACTCCCGATGCGGTCAGACTTTGCGGAGGTCTTTCCTTTCTCGGAAACCACAGGCGGATGGGCGGGCGCGGTGGAGTGGGTAGCCAAGGTTTGCGTACAGGCGAGCCGCGGTCTCGCGTTCGCCGGCAAGTCGCTCCTTGCTTCAGCCGATCAAAGCCCTCTCCCGGACGACTCAGTCAGTGCGATCGTGACTGACCCGCCATACTACGACTCTGTTCCATACGGCGAACTCGCCGATTTCTTCTACGTCTGGCTGAAGCGCGGGCTCGGCACGCTCTATCCAACCTTGTTTTCGACAACCCTTGTTCCGAAGGAGCGGGAGTGCATTGTCAATCTCGCCGATCAACGGCCTGAGAACGGTCCGCGGAAAGATCAGACGTTCTTCGAAAAGACGATGTGCCAGTCGCTTGTGGAAGCACGTCGTGTGGTTGAACCGTACGGCGTCTGCGTCATCGTCTTCGCGCACAAGAGCACGGCCGGTTGGGAAGCACAGTTGCAGGCTGTTATCGATGCTGGATGGGTAGTAACAGGCTCGTGGCCCATCGATACGGAACGGTCCACACGGTTGCGAGCAATGCGTTCGGCCGCGCTTGGTTCTTCTGTTCACATAGTCTGCCGGCCGCGCTCCGAATCGAGCGCAGATTCCGGAGCGTGGCGATCGGTTCTCGCAGAGCTTCCAATCCGGATCCATGAGTGGATGCCGCGTCTCGCCGAAGAGGGCGTTGTCGGCGCTGACGCAATCTTTGCCTGCCTGGGACCCGCCTTGGAGATCTTTTCTCGATACCCTCGTGTCGAAAAAGCTTCGGGGGAGGCTGTTACGCTCAAGGACTACCTAGAAGAGGTCTGGGCGGCGGTCGCTCGCGAAGCGCTTTCGATAATGTTTGAAGGCGCGGATGCAAGTGGTCTCGAAGAGGACGCGCGCCTCACCGCAATGTGGCTCTGGACGCTTGGCGCAGGTACAAGCGACTCAAACGGTGCGCGGACGCTTGCCGCAGAACCCGACGACGAAGGCGGCGACGACGAGGAAGAGAATGGAGGCGCTGCCAAGGCAGCCGGTGGTTTCTTGCTGGAGTTCGACACGGCCCGCAAGATCGCGCAGGGCCTCGGCGCGCATTTGGAGAAGCTGGCGGATGTCGTGGAAGTTAGAGGCGACAAGGCCCGACTGCTCACTGTTTCGGAGCGCGCGAAGTGGCTCTTCAGCAAGGACGCCAACACGACCGACGAGACTCCTACAAAGGGCACGACCAAAACGAAACCCTCGAAAAAGCAGCTCGGTCTCTTCGCCGAAATCGAGGCGGCTGAGAAGGAAGGGCTCCTGGGTAGCGGTGGCATTCCGAAAGTTGGCAAGACGACACTGGATCGCGTGCACCAATCGATGATCCTCTTCGGCGCCGGCCGCTCCGAGGCGCTAAAACGATTCGTAGTCGAGGATGGCGTCGGCAAGGATGGACGCTTCTGGAAGCTCGCGCAGTCGCTCTCCGCGCTGTACCTGTCAGGTTCGGAGGAGAAGCGCTGGGTAGACGGTGTGCTCGCGCGAAAGAAGTCGCTTGGATTCTAGGAGAATCGAGGAAAGAGATGGCTCTCAAACCCTGGTACAAAGTCGTTACCCCACGCGAGGATCTTCGAGAAGAGCGTCCGCTTGACGCCTCGGAGTTCGCCGTTCATCTCGACCACGTGCGCGATGGTACGGCACCGAAGGTGTACCGCGTACCCTCGGAGTTCTTCGAGCGCACGTTCCTCACGAAGAGCCTTGGTTCCCTCGCATCGGAGGTCGTGCGTCGCCTGAGTGGCGAGCAGGTCGAGACATCGGCTGTCTTCAATCTCTCAACCCAATTCGGGGGCGGCAAAACACACGCTCTAACGCTCATGTACCACCTCGCACGGGCGGGCGCGGACTCGCATGCTTGGAAAGGTGTCCCGGCCATCATGGCGGGCGCAAAGGTCGAGAGAATCCCAACCGCAAGCACCGCCGTCTTCGTCGGCACCGAGTTTGATTCAATTAGCGGACGAGGCGGACAGGATGGGTCGCCACTGCGAAAAACGCCTTGGGGGGAGATCGCGTTCCAGCTAGGTGGCGCTGAACTCTTCAACGTCGTCGCCGAACACGAACGCACTATGACCGCGCCGGGCGGCGACGTGATCTCGAAGCTCCTTCCCCAAGACCGTCCTACGTTGATCTTGTTCGACGAGCTAATGAACTACGTCAGCAGGAGCCGCAAGAGCGGCCTTAGTGGGCAGCTTCACAGCTTTCTTCAGAACCTGTCCGAGGTGGCTCGCGGTCGAAAGAACGTCGTTCTAGCTGTCTCAATCCCCGCGTCCGAGCTGGAGATGAGCGGAGACGATCAGTCCGACTTCGAGCGCTTCAAGAAAATGCTGGATCGGCTCGGGAAGGCCGTCATGATGTCGGCTGAATCGGAGACATCGGAGATCATCAGGCGCCGTCTCTTCGAATGGGAGGGGCTGCCGACGGACGCGAAGGGAACCATCCGCGAATACGCGGAGTGGATCCAGGAGCACCGCGAGCAGGTGCCCAATTGGTTTCCGATCGATTCGGCGTACGAGACCCTGGCAGCTACGTACCCTTTCCACCCGGTGACGCTCTCAGTCTTCGAGCGGAAATGGCGGGGCCTTCCTCGATTTCAGCAAACGCGAGGCATGCTTCGACTGCTTGCGCTTTGGGTTTCCCGAGCGTATCAGGAAGGGTATAGGGGCGCCGACAAAGACGCGCTCATCACTCTCGGCAGCGCGCCTCTCGATGACCCGCTTTTTCGGGCAGCAGCGTTCGAGCAGCTCGGCGAGCAGCGTCTTGAAGGTGCCGTCACGACGGACGTGATGGGGCGACCCGAGGCACATGCGCTACGGCTCGACAAGGAGGCGACGGACGCTGTGAAGAATGCCCGCCTCCACCGCAAAGTGGCGACGACGATCTTCTTTGAATCGAACGGTGGGCAACAGAAGGGCGAGGCAACGCTTCCCGAAATTCGCCTCGCCGTGGGCGAGCCCGGGATCGATCTCGCAAGCGCCGACCAGTGTCTAGAATCCCTCACCGATACTTGCTACTATCTTCACGCCGAAAAGGGGCGCTACCGATTCGAGTTCAAGGCAAATCTAAACAAACTCCTAGCTGATCGTCGGGCTAGCGTTGCCGTGCCGACCATTGATGGGCGGGTCCGCGATGCTATACGCGACGAGTTCGGCAAGGGCCATACCATCGACCGCGTCTTCTTCCCCGACAAGTCTGCCGACATTCCGGATCGACCTGTGCTTGCGCTTGCCGTAATGGGGCCGGACCGCGCGCTGTCGGAACCGGGGTCGCAGTCGCTGATCGAGTCCATGGCACGCGACCACGGGCAGTCATCCCGCGTCTTCAAGAGCGCCGTCGTGTGGAGCGTTGCCGAAGACACGGGCACACTTAGAGATGAGGCGCGGAAACTCCTCGCTTGGGAAGACATTCTCGGCGACCGCGACGAACTCCGGCTTGACGAGGCGCAGGTGAAACAGCTCAAGGAGAATGTCGCCAAAGCGAAGAACTACCTGCGAGAGTCGGTCTGGCAGGCGTACAAAAATGTATTCCTCCTCGACGACGGCAATCAGCTGCGTCGTATCGATCTCGGCAAAATCAACTCCGGCGCGGCTGACTCGCTTGCCGACCTTATTGTCAGCCGTCTGCGACAACAGGACCTACTTACTGACTCCGTAAGCCTCAACACGCTTATGCGCAATTGGCCACCCGCATTGCCTGAGTGGACTACCAGATCGCTCCGCGATGCTTTCTATGCTTCGCCGAAGTTCCCAAGGCTCTCGAATCCGGACATCGTGAAGACAACAATAGCGCGCGGCGTGACTGAAGGGCAGCTCGCCTACGCCGGCAGGCGCGGCGACAAGTATGAGCCGTTCGTCTTTAGGAAGCAGACTTCGGCTAGTGAAATCGAGTTGGGGGATGATCTCGTCGTGCTGCGAAGGGAGGATGCCGAGAAAATTCAGGCTGCTATCGACTTAGGCCAGCCTGCAAAACCTTCGTCGATCCCGCCAAAACAGTCCATCAGTCAGCAGATGCTTTGGGTGCGAGATTCGGTATCCCCGAAAGAAGTAGCCTCGCCCGACTCCACGAGATCGGTACGCGGATTTCAATGGGAGGGAGACGTTCCATGGCAGAAGTGGAGCCAGTTCTACAGCAAAGTGTTTTCGCGTTTTTCCCAAAGGGGGCTAAAACTCCATGTCATCGCTGAGCTTGTTCCAACGGGCGGCGTCTCGGACCAGGAAGTGCAAGACACACGCACTGCACTTCAGGAGCTGGGGCTTGTTGATCAATTGAAGCTGAAAGGTGATTGAGCGATGGACCGGAGCACTCACTTTTTCAAAACGGACTTTGAGGTTCACACGCCGCGCGATGCCAACTGGAATGGCGACGGCGCCACAACCGATTCACACTGCGCAAAGAGAAGTATGGATTCTAGCTTTGGTACTCATTGCCGGTCGGACTACTTGCGACGACCTCCTTTTCCTTGGGGATGCTTTCCCCAGTTCTCGCCGATTTTGTGATCCGCAAGGTACTTCGTGATGGTCTTGGAGTCGATGCCGGTAGCTCGGTTCGCGGCTGCCTTGCTGGGGTGCGCAATGACAAGAGCCCTCCAGTCCCTCTTGGTCCAATTTCTATGATCCGCTCGTTCTGAGACGACACTTGGTGACGCATCATCTCGATTATCGGTGAGCAATTGCGCGGCACTACGGCGGAGCGCCGCAAGCCCCCCGTCCTTCACGACGGCGCGAAGATGATCGCCAAACTCGGGCGCGACGGAGTAAACGATGCCAACCAAGGTAACGATGCCTTGCAAGATCGAAGCCCTTTCCTGGTTCGCGAAAAATGGCGTAGCGCGCAGTTCGTCCGCCAGCCGCCACCAAGGACTCGCTGTCACGAGGGCTTCCGGCGTCGCTTCGGCGGTACGCGACTCGGAGCGTCTCAGCCGCTCCTCAGATTCGAGGACTTTGGCAGCCACCGCGGACCGAACAAGGTGATGTGGCTCAGCGCCTGCGATGGCCCGCCAGATCTCGACGACGATTCTGTCGCGGTGCAGGTTTCGGCTCTCTGCAACAAATGCTTCCAGAGCACCGACTGTTGCTTTGTGCTCGGGCGAACAATCAGGAATGCCAGTGAAAAACTCTCGGAGCGCGACAAGCTCCGGTGGGGCATCGGGAAGCGGCAGCTTTAGCAGATGCTCGTTCAACTTGTTCGATCCGCCATCGCACCAGATCCTCGGACAATGTTTGTCCCTCAACTTCGTCCGACAGGAAGCCTACAGCCCGGGCATGCAGCGGACGCTCTAAGTACGGGCGCTGCAGCCAGGCGGGCAGGTCCTCCAACCTGACCGTATTCCCTGCCGCACTTGCGAGCGCCACGCGGAGCACGCCATTCAGCTCGCGTAAATTACCGGGCCAGCTATGCAGCACAAGCGCGTCCTGCGCGCTGCGCGTGATCGCGGCCTCGGCGTTTTGCCCCAGCTGTCGAAGCATCAACGGAACGACATCTTGAAACGCACGTGGTCGTTCCCGCAGCGGGGGAAGGTGAAGCCGTCCAACGCGGAGTCGATGGAGTAGGTCGAGCCGAAACAGGTGCTTAGCGACATCATCGTCGAGGTTGTGCCACGTTGCGGCCAGAATTCGAACATGCAGTTGTTTCTCGTCGTTACTGCCAAGGCGCGACACCTTTTGGTCTTGTAGGAATCGCAACAATCGCACCTGCGCTTCAACCGGGAGGTCCCCGACCTCGTCGATGAGTAGGGTGCTTCCGTCAGCATCTTCAAGCCGGCCGCTTCGTGGCTTTCTTGCGCCCGTAAAGGCTCCACGTTGATGCCCGAAAAGTTCGTCGCTGATCAGATCGGGGGTAAGACCAGCGACGTGGACAACTTGAAGCTTTTGGCGTCGTTCATACTTGCGTGCCCATATCTCGTGTATTGCGCAGGCCAGTAACTCTTTTCCGGTCCCTGTCTCACCTTCGATCAAGATAGGTACAGCAGTGCCGCTCTGGTCGGACGGAGTCGAGGCGGTAGCTAGGTCACCCGCTTCAGCCAGCGTGAGTAATGTCTGAAGGTCCGTTGCAATGATTTCGCGAAACGCTGCTTCGCCTTCTTTCGCGCGCAGGAGCCAAGTGTGGCAGCGCCGAACGTGTGACTCATTGTGACCGAGTACAGCGACGGAGCCGCCGTCAAATTTGGCGGAAATGACCTTTGCAGCCGCCGCGACCGGGTTTGCTGTACGGAGCGCCGGCCCAAGTAATTTCCTCCACCGCTCGTCTATATCGACCCCGAACAAGAGCGCGAGATCCTCTGGCGTGCCTTGCCGTGCCCGGAGTTTTCGACGCACTTGGCGCCGGATGTAAAGGACCGCCTCCGCGTGAAGGCGATCCTCTGGAAGCCGTTCGTCGATGAGGATCATGGCCGCGACGCCCCCCCCAATCGGTTTACTTGAGCGAGTGGCATTCCGTTTGCTGCCCATTCCACTCGGACTCGCCACCCCGCATCAACCGACGCGACCCCTCTTGCAACACCAGTGGCAGCGCCAACTGCGGTCCCGAGCGCCATGCCAGCGCGCACATTGCCGAAGAGGATCCCCAGCAGCCCACCGATTAGGCTATACAGCGCGGCGTGCTGAAAAGCGTCCATAGCGCCAACCATGAGGTAGTCACGCAGTTCGGGATCCGACGCCGGGTCGAAAACGACCTGCGCACCTACTGAGCGGTACGCGACAGTGAGCATCGATTGAAGCTGATTGATCTCCTTCCAGCCGGTGAACACGAGAGAAGAAGAGTGCCCTGTGCAAATTGAATGGGACATGCTGTGCAGTCTTTCCGCCCTTTAGTGGGCGCCGCTCAAACTGCAGTTCTCGTGCCCGTTCATAAGTACCTGATATTACTTGCTCATTCATACGAGGCAGGGATTCGACGGGGTCGCCATTGGCCCTCTCCATGGAAATAGTATGGAAGTTCCCTTCGTGCATTCAAAAACACCTGATTTCCGTACGGCACCTCCGCACTCACGCCACCGCAGAAAATATCGCCTTTTCGAGGGGCTCCGTCGAAGGGGATTTCTGCGCACCCGGGTCCTGCTCGGATAGTGGGGCATCCTTCAGAGCCTTCGCGAGCGTGGAAGCGCCACATCCGATAGCTTTCGAGACCTTGCGCATCGAACCTCCAGGTTGAGCGAGGAGCGCGCGGGCACGGTCGAGATCGATCCGCACATGGGGCCGCCCAAGACGCGTACCTCGGCGGCGTGCAGCGTCAACGCCGGCCTGGACCCGGCCCCGGATCAGGTCGCGTTCAAGCTGCGCCACCGCGGCAACGATGTGAAATGTGAACCGACCGACGCTCGTACTCGTATCAATGCCGTCCTGTAGGCTGACAAATTCGATCCCTCGGGCGCTAAAGTCGTCCAGCGCTAGCACGAGATGACGGACGCTACGCGCGAAGCGGTCGAACCTCCACACCGCGACGATTCCGGGGGCGTTTGCGCCACCCTTGCGCACATTGGCCATCAGCCTGTCAAGTTCTGGTCGTCGGTCCTTTGCACCACTCACTCCGTGGTCAACGTACTCACCGACAATCACCCACCCGCGTTGCTCGGCCATAAGGCGAAGCTCGTCTACCTGCATCGCCGGGCTCTGATCCCGTACTGTAGATGTTCGCGCGTAAATGGCCACGCGGCGCTGTCTAGCTACTTGTCGTCCGTCCATTGTCCTGCTCCTTCGTCCTGCGGCCTCGATTACGCCGCTTTTTGCTCGGCCGGCTCCGACTTGTCGTCAAGAAGAGCGTCGAGAATGACGTTGACTGCCTTCACGATTCGCTGGCCCGAGCGCAAAACCATTGCTTGCGCGTTCTCTTCGCCTGCCCACACAGCAACGTAGGGGAATGAGTAGTCACCGGTATCGAGCCCTAATACCGACGACACTACGAACGCCGCGCTCTCTGCCTCGACCTCCATCTCGGGTCGGGCGTGGTGCTCGTCGCGGCCGTGGAGGATCGCGTGCGCGACCTCGTGGACGAGCGTCTTGAACTCGTGAGCCCGCTCGCGTTCGCCGGTAACGACCACGATTTGGCGCGTCCTGCGGTCGAACCAGCCATGGGCACCTGCGGGGTCTCCGGCACACCGAAGACGAAGGTCGATGGAGCTAATCACGTTGTTGGAGAGCGACAAGCACACGTCACGCAGTATCTCGACGCTTTGCTCAAACGCCTCGGGCATCGTGAGGTCCTTGGTAATACGCGCCGGTTCGGGCAGCGGCTGGCCACGCCCACCGAGTGCCGCGTCGGTCTGCGCTCCGGAAAAGACCGAATGCGGGCGAAAGCCGACAAGAATGGACTCGGCCTCGTCAGAGTTCTCCTTGGTCTTCGAGACGATTACGGGCGCGAGGATGGTGAGTGCTTTTTCGCCTTTGCGGACTTGCCGGCCTACTTTTTGCCACGCGCCGTACGTTGCCACGCATGTCGCGTCGGGGCTCTGCATGGAAACGAGGATCTGGTTCCGAAATGAAAGGCGACGCAGCGAGTGCCGACCGCCTCGCGCAACCTTCGCAAGCATGTCACGCCATGAATCGCCGGTCTGAAGGCGGGCTACTGCGTCCGCGAGCGCGGCGTGAGCAGCTTCGATTTTTTCGGCGCGGTTTTCGATGTTTGCGTAGTTCATGGCGTTCTCCCTTACTTCACGCGCAGCGCGGTCGTCGTGGTTGCCCGAAAGATGGCGGCGACGAGCGCAGGACCGATGAGAGCTTCCGCCGCTTCCTTGTCACCACGCCACGACGTGGAGTCTACGATGATCGCCGTGTGACCCGTCTCTGAGCTAAATTTGCGAAGGCCGGTGCGGGCCATGCCTTCACGGATTTCGCCACGGAGAACCTTTGCTCGGCGCTCGATCTCGGCTGCGCGCTTCTGAAGCAGGACTAGCTCGTCAACCGCGCTGCCAATCTCAGAAAGCGAAGTGACCGGAACCGCAACTTGAAACGCCTCGACCGCTATATTCATCATGATTGCTACCTCTAAACATTAGATTAGACCCATTGGGTCTAATTGTCAAGGCACAAAATGCGGTTGGTGATCATTTTTCAGACCGACGCAGAGTCGGCGCTGCTAGTCGCCTGAATGTTTGGGGACCGCTTGCCAGTACGAGGCAGGAATCGCACCTTTCGTCAGCTTTTCGATGGCAAAGGCCAATTCCAAGCTCGGACGACGCTCGCGGCGGCAAAGGCGGTTCAAGCTCGTCTCGGCCAAGTCGAGTTTCTCGGCAAACTCCCGCCTTGTCATTCCCGACCTATCGATCCAATCGACTAGCGGCGTCGTCTTAGTGGAGCGATTGCGTCCCATTGGGTCTATTATGGCCGCCGCAGCGGCGACGGTCAACGACTCATGTAAGTATGGGAGTTTGCGGTGAACACTAATTGCCGCGCGTGCTTTCAAACCACTCCAGAAGTTTTTTCCGGGGATGCGCATACCACTCGTAGG
This sequence comes from uncultured delta proteobacterium, assembly GCA_963819085.1. GTDB lineage: Bacteria > Myxococcota_A > Polyangia > Polyangiales > Polyangiaceae > FEN-1139. The sequence continues at coordinate 92,988 of CAWFUX010000025.1, read as the reverse complement.
GCGTGAATCGAGCGTAAGCCTAGAGTTTGGTCTTCCTGTCGTGCAAAGTAGACTCCGACACGCCAGAGGGACGCGGGAACTACCGAGTTCCAGTCCGCCCGCTCCTATTTCTTTTTGGAATCGGGAATCATCACTTGATCGCTCGCGTCAACCAGGCACTTGATCGCTTCTTTGCCGTAAACGAGGTCGCTGGTCTTAGTGTCGAGGGCGATCAGTCGCACGCCGAGCAAACTTTCGATCTTGAAAAAATAACGTGCCAGCATGTCGGGATCGTCTTCCTTGCCAAAGCTGTTGGTGGCCAGAAAGTCGGTGCAGATGAGTGCGAGGTTGTGGCCATCCTTGTTTGATCTCGACAGTTGCTTTGACCTTTCGAGGGCTTCATCTACCATGCTGCATTGCGACGCGTTGTCGTCAGGCGTGTAGGCAAGACTGAAGCGACGTATTCGAAACCTCTCGCCAGTGCATCCCTGCGGCAGTGAATCAGTGGTGGGTTTGGCGCCGTTCTGCTTTATCCACGTCTGTAAATCCTCGCGTGTGGACCTCTCTGCCGTCGCAATCAATTCGTTCGCATTCGTTTCGGTGACGTGGCCGACCAAACAACGTGCCTTTGTCCAGTCGAGCTTGTGAAGCCTCTCTTCGAGTTCGGGCGACAAAGGTCTCTCCTCGGCAAAATACTGGAACATTCGTCTGAGTTGCCCTGCCTTGCACCTGTCCAGTTTGAGTTCGCGGTCGAGCCATTCATTTCGATCTAAGAATCCCCATCGGCTGAAGTGGTCCCAAGCGTCCCAAAGTTGATAAAGGATCGCCGCCACTTCCCAAGTCTTAGTTGCGAGGTCACCTACCAGATTGCATACCCGGGTACGCAATTTTTCCGCAACGTCATCGGCGAGGCGATTGCCGCGCGTGAGTACATTGATCATTGGCTGGCCTCTGCTTGTGACATTGTTGTTTGCGGGCCCCAGGCAATAACGAGGCGTCGGCCGCGTACTGCATTGAATAGAAGCCCCAGACGCTGAAGCTCCATCGCCCCGGGTGCAGGCGACCAATCCCAAGCCTTGGTGATGTACTTCGCAATCGCATGCGCAGAGCGCACTCTAGGGTCGTCCTGGGCGCTGAATTTGCCACTCCAACTGTAAAGGAGTTTGGTCCACTGGATATGCACACGGCTGACATCAAGTTGAGCTGGATCTACATCAAGTACGAGGTGAGCGTGCACCACCCAGCGAAGCTGGTCATCACTCAGCTTAGGTTCAACTGCACCGACGCCAGCGCGCACATTTGCGAAGCATGTTCGGTCGCGTAGTCTGCGAAAGGCGATTTTGAATGCTGTGATCGCCTGCGCGAGATCATTCAGCAAATGTGAACAGATCGTGACGAGGTACAGGCGTTTGGATTTCATCCGCTCTATCCGGGCGAGCGCCATACGGGAATTGCGAAGCGCGATATTCTTGGAACAGGTGGGACAGACCCGTTGTTTGCATGTCCGCATGGGAAAGCCCGTGCCCTTTGCGGAACAAAGAAGAACCAGTTGGGCTCGACGCGACTCACCAAGATCGTCGAGTTCGAGTGCTCTTGCTTCATGCGGATCGAGCAGCTTTAGATTCAGTCTCTCTTGAGATCTTTCTAGTGGCTCACCTAATAAAGTCAGCTCGGGTGCGCTCATCGCCCCACCTCCGAAGTACCAGTATTTCTGCCTGATTCACCAGCTGCGGGCACGAAGACACGGCGACAACGCATCCAGGCTTGGAGCTCAGATACCTTGAATCGTACGAGCCTCTTCGACAGTCGGTAATGCGGGATTTCCTTGTGAGCCACGAGGCTGTAAAGCGTCCCAATGCAGATTCCGGTTACGCGTTCAGCACCATTGTATCCCACAACATTGTCGGTCTCTTCCTGAACTTCTTGAACTTCATTATTGGACATTACGAAGAACTCCCTAAGGGCCTTGTCGGCCCTGCAGGACTCGTTCCTAACCCAAATGCAGCCACCGAGATCCGACAACCGAAGCCGACTTGTTGTCGGATTCAACCCAGCTGGGTCGAAGTTCCTTTGCGGAGGAAAGGAATGATCTGAGCGCCTGACGAAGGGATCAGGTCGCCACCGAGTCGGGCATAGTCGCCACTGAACGCATTGGGCGCGAGGTGCGCGTAGCGTTCCGTTAGCTCAATCGACTTGTGCCCCAGGATCTTCTGCAGCTTGAAGAGGTCGCCACCGTTCAGCATCCAGTGGGATGCAAAAGTGTGCCGAAAGCCATGAAAAGTGATGTAACGTCGGTACGTGACCTTGCCCGTTTTAGTCTTCAGTTCTTCGCGTGGAAATCCAGCGGCGTCGAGCACGCGATGCAGCACCTCTTGAAAGATGCGTGCAGATTCACCGAGCATCTTCGCGCGTTGGTTTGTGAACACCAAGCGCCTCGGCTGCTTTAGCAGCCATTCTTTCAGTACAGGGAGTAGAGGATCGAGGATCGGAACGTAGCGTACTTCATCGCCTTTCGTCGTGGGGTTATCATAGCTGAATTCTACTGTGATTTGGCGCCGTTCGATGTCTACATGATCCTTGAGGAGACCTGCCAGTTCGCCCTCTCGCAGCCCTGTCAGGAGAGCGGTCAGATAGAGCACGTAGACCTGTTCGCCTTCTTCACGCGCAAAGGCCAGCAATTGGCGGATTTGCTCGGCGGTCTTGAGCCATCGAAAGTCCTTGTTAAAGAGCCTGACCTTTGGCTTTCTGACAACGATCGTGCGACCAACCCAATTCAAGCATCCGTCCCCCGGACCCGCACGGCGCAGCACCGTGTTCAGTAGCGTCAGATGGTTCTTTATCGTTTGCTTTTCCATCGGGATCTGGAGGCGCCTGTTCGTGTATTGCTCGACAAGTTGAACATGCTGAGTCGCGAATTCCGCGAGTGTGAGGTGGCCGAATTCCGGTCGTAGATGTGCGCGAATTATGGATCTGTCGTCTGACCCGCTTCGCTTCTGGGGTACTCGGTGTTTCTCCCAGTCGTCGAATACGTTCGCAAGGGTACGACCACCCGGCACTGCGGTCCGAATGCCGCGCTTGATCTCCCCGACTTCGAGCTGGTGCCGACGGAGGTTATGTTCGGCCTCATTGTGCGTATCGTAAACCTCACTCTGGCGCTTGCCGGTCTCGTCAAGCCACCTGATGCGCCACTTTCCTCGATGCCGAACTGGCCGTGCCATCCAACACTCCGCTTAGCGCGAGCGTCGCTTAGGGATTCCGACTACCGCCACCACCCTTGTTGTCGGATGAGGGGACCAAGGTCACTGGCCCCAGAGTGGCCCCAGGTTCGTGTCCACGCGGAGAGGGCACTCAAAATCTCGCAATTTCTAGCGCCCCCGACAGGAGTCGAACCTGTGACCTTCGGTTTAGGAATTACTAGAGTATGGATGCACATGAATGCATATCGATGCACCAGCGACGAAATGGCTCAATGTTGAACAGTTCGAGGTCACGATGAGTGCACCAGAGACGTGCAAAGGTTTAGATTGAACCGTTCCGCGCCAAACCGCGCCAAACTTAGGAGCAGAGTTCGTCCGATGACCTCTTGAGGCATCGACAGGAATATGTCGATTTAGACTGGACGAATCGAACGTCGAGCGATAGATTTGTCGTGAAGCATCCGGGCGTTTACGTGTGGATGCTCCGAGACCCAGATTTTAGACGCAAAATCAAATGTAGCTGCCGACATCCCTGCAACGGGGCTGTCAACAAATGAATTTCTACGTTCGAGGAGATGCTCTATGTCTGGAGTTCCACAAGCTAACCTAACCGACGAATTAGTCCCCAAAGTTGCTGAAACGCAACCGGTCGCCGACGACGAGAATCCCGAAAAACTCATCGAGTCCATCGAGGAACATAGGCGAAACGAACGCCCCGAGTCCGGAATTGCGCTGACTGCGTTTCGCACAGCACTTGAAAGCGTCTTGTCTGTCCGCAGCGATCGCATTTGTCTGTTGACCGTTACCCAATTTGATACAAGGCTCTGGATCTGGGCTGAACACGAAGGACGAGTTCAGGTAACGACGTTGGATTGGAATGTGCCATTCCGGGTTTCGACAACTCTGGAGCGCGACATTGTCCGCCGAATGGTAAAGGCAATGAAGACGTTACAGGGAAGGCTGGGAAGATACTCAACAGAATACGAGTGCGACATTGGCGGGATCTGTTTCCCTTGGACGTCGGACTTGCCTGTCACGCCACCCAATATTACCTACAAGCAAGACAATTACTTTGAACTGAATGGTAGGTTACTTCGCTCACTGGGACCATCTTCGACAATCACGCTGACGCGAGATCACCCTGAAGGCGGATTGCGGATTGTGGCGGCGTCAGAGGAGTCTCCTCTATATCTTTTGGAATGTGGGTGGTGGCCAGAGCGCGACATCGAGTGCAAGTTTAGAGCGTCCGATCTTCGGATGCTCGTAAATAGGGGCAAACGCAAGACCTCGGTCTACTGCGACTATCCAGGCGACTTGAGGATACTACGACTAGTTTCAGACTTTACCACGACCGTTGACAAGATAGATGTTCGGACGTGGACTGCCGTAATTGGCGATGCGTGCGAACATCCGCGTCGCTTTGAGCCCGGACTTCATCCATTCGAGTTCTTTGATCTCGATGACCACGGTGATACGAGCAAAGTACCCTGTGCTGAGGTGCTGGGGTCCGGCGAAGGAGCCAGAGAAGGCCGTCGCTTGCACAAAGAATCAACGGAAGATGCCACGCCAGCCTGGACCAACTTCGTTTGGTCTCCATGGGGCGCGGGTCGTCTAGCGACCAAAGACGGCGCAAGCGAAGCGCCCGATGATATATGGAACGAACCTCTGCGCTGGAACGCCGAAGTACACGAAGATGGAAGGCCCATCTTCGTATTCCTTTCTTGTGATGAGAACGACTTCCTAGATGACGAGCCTGCATTGGCTCCAATGCGCGAGCGCGCCTGGGCGATCATGTGTCAGTGCCATCATCTGACTTGGCAAATCTGCACTATCCGCCCAGAAAACTTCAAATCACTGATCCTTGAACAACCTTGGTTCAACGCATGGCCAAGTCATGTTTGGCCAGGGGTCATATGCACCAATCAAGCGGATGCCGACCTCCGGGTGCCGAAGCTTGTTAGGGTGCCGAGCAATATTCATTGGATTCGCGCGGAGCCTATGCTCGAAATGATCAAGTTTGACAATTGGATCGACAAGATTGACTGGATAATCCTAGGTGGCGAATCGGCGCAGCGTGATACACCCGGCAAACCTCACGCCGACCCGCAGCCCATCAAATCTGATTGGGTTCGGTCGGTCCGGATTCTTTGTGACGACAGAAAGAAATCTTTCTTTTTCAGTCAGTGGGGTGCTCGGGACGAGCATATGCAAGCGGTGGAGGTCCTTGGTCGCAATTGCCCGGTACCATGGCTGTATGGCCGTCCCAGTACTCAGATACCCGGTCAGAAGGAAAAGTTCAAACCCTTGGAGCGGAGTCCCAACGAGAAGACGGACGAAAACCTACATTTCGAAGGCCTTCGAAATGTAGGTGAAGGCCTCGCAAGCGAAACTGAGATCCAAATCATAATGTCAGTTGGCCCTAACGCGCCTGCCGACGGTTCATCATTCGAGGCGATATGCGCACATGTCAAAGCCCTGTGCGCTGCCAGAGAAGTTTTTGAAGATGAGTTTGACTTCACAGTTGCTCATTTGTTGCTCAAAGCAAAGAGGGACTTTGCAAAGCGAGATGAGAAGGGTGACTTCGATGTGGTGGCTTCCGAATTGACCGGAGTCCCTCACTCGATGATCGCCGTGTACATTCAAGTCGCACGGGAAATCACGGTTGAACAATGGCGGCAAATCCCTGAGGAACATCGGAAGGTAACACATCTCTTGCCATTGGCCCGCCTATTGAAGCAGGGCGAGGACTTTGCGGATGCCCTTAAGACGTTGGATGAACCGAAACAGGTCGAGCCGAAATCAGATGACGCCCCGAGTGCGATCACCGGAGATGATAACCCAGCAAATGTGGCTCCCGGTCCTACGCCGCGTAAGCCGCGACGAAACAGGAAACGGGAATCCAATGCTTTGCACGAGCTTCATCCGGGAGCCCCCGTGTTGCGAGAGCCGCTGGTCGGATACGACTTGTCTCTTGGAATACCTGTTGACGGCGTGACATCGACGCGCGAGTACCTGGAACGCGTATTACGGGACCAACCTGAGCAGATTGAGTTGTCACTGCCCGAGGCAACAGTGCGTCTGCAATTGCTAGTAAAACCTGCGTCAAGAGAAGCATGATACGAGGACTTGGCCATGCCCAATTATCGTCCAATTGCAGAGTCATGGAACGCCAGAGAAGCGGGACAGCGCGCGAGTGCTGTTGGTCTAACGCCTACGCAAGCGCGGAAACTGTATTCGCAAATCCAAGACAAACACAAACAAAGACACGCGTATCGCAATCTGCGTGACCCGCTCGAAAAAAAGCGGAAGGACTCGACGGTATACGAATGGCAGGACTGGTACTTACCGCGATTACTGGGCACACTGCACTATCGTGCACTGGCACGTGGCTGTCGGGTAGCCTGGGACTTCGACGATCCAGGGGTGATTCGCTTCGAAGAAGAGTCAGAGATCCCGGCGGTTGGCGTACACAAAAACCGTCCGGATGTCGTTACGGTGTATGAATTCCATTTCAGCGACGATTGGTTTGAGATGGTCAAGCGCAGAGCGCTGATGACGGTCGGCGGAAATCTCGTTGTATGGGCGAGCCAGTTTGAAGTTGAGTACAATGGCAACACCTATGTTCGGATCAAATTGGTCCGGCAGTCTCTGGGGACACAATTGAAAAGTGAAGATGCGACTGTGCGGAAGACCACCCACGGGTGGGAATTGGCAAAGCTTACCCGTGCTCAGCGGTTGAAATTGCACAAGCTGGAACTCGAAAGCATGAATGGTCCCGTCACGGATATCTTTGGGACCACCACATACTACCTTAACGGCGTCATACATCGCGACGATGGCCCCGCAATAATCACGGCTCGCGGGCGGAAGAAGTACTTTCAGAACGGCGTCGAGTTCCGCCCAACGAGATACCAACGCGGGGAGATTGTTGACACAGCAAGTGACGCGCGTGCGCCCTACGAAACCGATCCACTCAAAGCGAAGAAGACTTGGCGGCGTTTGCTGCGCATCAACCGAGACTTGGGCCGAGTCGAGCGCGAACGTCAGCAGCTGAAGTGTCGCAGCAAATGCACTGTTGGCAAGGCTGGCGGAACTTTGACACGATGGGAGCGCGCAATTCGCATTGTCGAGGAAGCCAGAATGGAACCGGCAGTTCAATAGCTCCGCTTTACGACCGTCACTGATCCTGGCCTAAGCTATCGGGACCGGTGATGAGTTATCGGGAGTCGCACTTGACCGGAACGCGGAGTTTCAACATCACTTCTACACTCGACCACGCGCACAGGGCACTGTCCGCATCGAGCACGGGCTCACGACTGCATTTGAACAGCGAACTCTTGGGCTATGCGTGCGACGAACAGATGAATCGATGGCCTGTTGCTGGCTTCGGACACTCACTGAAAAATCGACTTCGGCAATGTCGATTTCAGCCCGCTCACTTTCCCATACACAAATATGATCAATCAATCGTACGTTTCAAGAATGCCTAGTTTTGAAGGGTTTGCGAGCCCTTGCGCGGGCACCAAGGTTGACCCAAGATACAACCATACGGAGTCCACATGGCACGTGAACGTGACATACACCTCGCTGTGTCCAGCGAGGAATTGGCCGACATCAAGGCATACGCCAAAGACTTGGGCTTGACAGTGTCAGACGCAATACGTCTGACCATGCGCGAAAACTGCGGCAACAAGACGCAAGACAACAAGTGCCCAATGCGCGAAGCGACATTTGCGAAACGGACCAAGAAGCCGGGACGCATCCTTTCCAACTCTAACCCAAGTGAACTCAACCATAACAACATATTAGGAAGGAAATAAACGTCATGCCGGAACGAATCATACGGATACGATTAGGTGCTGAGCCAAAAATTAATGCTCCAGAGCGTTCGGATGAGTGTTTCGTTGCAAACGTTCTACGCATTTGCAACGAAGACAACCACGAATTCTTCCTCAAGCATGGTGGTGATGTCCTCAGATCTGAGGTGGTCCTGGCGATGGATGTGACATGCCAAGCTGTTGAGCTTGGTAGACGTGACCGCGAGGAGGAGGACTGCCATCACCATTATGTTCATGATTTTGAATCGGATCACGACGAGTCCGATCTGGACGAAGACGATGAAGATGATGGAAGTATGGAGTTTCTCACGGGAATCAGACCAAATTTAATCAGCACCATTGATGCGATCCTCTGGCACGGGGCATTAAAGGCGCGGCAGTAGACGTAACCCGGCGAGTGAATGACGAATTCGCGGGTTACATTGCGGGAGTGCTCGATACTCTGCCCAGCGAATGATGACGGACCTATAAGTAAGAGGGTGCACCAGCTCCGCCCTCCCTCAAGCACTAGGAATAAGATGCAATGACGCAAGCATCATGGGAGTGTGTTGTCCGGGATTCACAGTGACCGATCTTTGAGGCTATCCGAAACGTCTGGCATAGACGCGCGGAACACGCAACGGAGAGTCACGACGGAAACACTAGCCACATTCGCGGAATGCCGACGAGGCCCATAGATCCGTTTGGCAGCAATCTTTCTAGGGCAACGTTCTGTCGATGCATTCAGCGTCATGGTTTTTGAACTCGAATCAGAAAGGATGCAAAGATGTCCACTCGCTTACCTAATCGAATTGCAGATGCGGAAGCCCTTCTGAGGCGCGGCTCAGCGGTCACGATTGTGCAACTCATAAGATTGATTCACGATGTGAATCCCACATCACGTGGTCTTGGCGATTTAGATCGACAGCGGCGATACGCACTTAAGGCAAAGCTTCAGAGCCTACTAATCCGTCGCTTTCCGGACGAATTGCGGGTCGTGCCAGGAGACGAACCGGGCGTCGTTTCACTTCTGCATGGGGATGCTGGTGCTGACGCTTGCCACGCAGCGCTAGGGGAACTTGAGGAGGATGCTCGCTCCTGGGTCACCTATCAGCTCGACGTTGGGGCTAACGGTGATGGAGAATCAGCTACGAGCCATGGGTCGGATTCAAGGCGTTGCGGCAGCGAATCGGCTACCGCGACTCACGACGACGAGGTGACAACGCTCGTCGCCGCCGGCCAACGGGGGCTTGCAGAGTACGACTTCGAACAGGCGGAAGTCCACTTCAAGCGAGCACAGCAGGCAAGCCAAGGGGCACTCGAACCTACCCGGGCATTGCTTGAGTTCTGGGTCGATCAAATGGGCGCAGACCAATCAGCCTTGGAACTCGAATCTCGCTTGCCCCGAACGACCCTGGCGGACGCGGTGGTTCGGGGACTACTCGCTATTGCGGCGGCTCGGACAAAGGACATCCAACGCGCCGAACGCTTGACGCGCGGACTCGGTGGCCCACGCGTGGCGGAGGTCATGGGGCTTTGTGCGCGTGCTGCATTGAGAACCGGTGACCCCGAATCAGCTTTGCCATGGATAGCTCAGCTCCGGAGTCTCGATCCCATGCATCCAGCCATTGTGGATTGCGAACAGGAGCTACGCAGGTTGCGTGACGAGGAGCGCTTCGCGGCAGAAGCGGAGTTACAACGACTGCTCGAAAATGGTGCTCTGGACGACGCCGAGCATTCAGCAGAAAAGCTTGTGAAACGATGGCCTGAAAGTGAAGTGGCCACGCGCTATGTACGTCAACGCTCACGCGATCGAGCTAGATTGGCGGCTATTCAAGCACTCGAAGATGCCGAACGTCATCGAGATCGCGGGGCGCTTCGAGAAGCAGCCATGACCCTAAGCAGCGCACTAGTTTCCGAGCTTGACCAAGAGCTCAGGGTCGTCGTGCAAGAGAAGCACAACGAAATTGACCGTCAGGCGCGGGAAGTTGCAGACAATGAGCGAGTGAATGAAGTTACAGCGTCACTCAGAAGCATCCTTGCCGAGTTCGCCGCGCGTTCGCCTAGAGAGCCAAGAGCCGAGTCTGCTTTAGAGGTGTATTTCGGACTGCGTGCTGGGCTCCGCGAACGTGTACGTGAACTAGTGAATCGGCTAGAGCTCGGGTGGGTCGAACCAATTCTGGCCCGGCTGGGAGCGCGGCGCGCAAGGACGGCCGCTATTGCCGTGCTCGCTCTGGTCGAACTTAAAGTGGAACTTGAACAGCACCCAGCCGAGGCATTGACTCGCCTCCAGCCCTACGTGGAGGTGCTCGAGTCCATGCCGGAGAGCGGCCAATTGCTCTCTGAAACCAGGCATCGTGTCCGACTCCAGCGGCATGCGATGGCCTTGGAGCAACTCCATCAGGCGCAGCAGGCACTGGCCGAGTCGAACCGAGGAGCAAGCCCTGCGTCTCCTTGAAGCCATCTCGTCAGAGGACTTGGATCCGACGGGCCAAAAGCGCAAGCGCGAGCTTCTGACGGCGGCGCGCGCCACAATTGAGCACAAGAATCTCGAAATCCGGCTAGATCTGCTACATCGTCATGGTGATCTCTTCGGCGCCAGGGACATTGCATCGCAACTAGTTGGTCGCAGCGATGGCGATGAGCAACTCACCTGGATTGGGCGTCGTAACGAACTTCGAGACGAGATTGCACACGTCTGGTGCCGCGAGACAGGTTTGGGCGAGAATGGTGATTTCTGGACGAAAGGCATCAAAGCCCAGGGGATTTCCTCAGCACCTGAGCCCTGGATCGAACCTGGAGGTGCGACAGCGATCTTTTTCGTAAGTGCTGGCGGCTGGCTCCTTCTGGTCCGCTATCACCTCGAAACCGCTCAGGTTGAAAGCTGGGTGCGGATGCTGCTTCCGATGCCCGTTGAAAGTATCGACCTCAGCCGAGTTACAGATGAACTCGCAGTCTTGGTGACCGACAAGGCGGCTGTGCTGGTGGTGGATCTCAGAAGCTGGGAAATCCTCGCCTATCACGAGAGCCCCGTTTCGGGAGATTGGGAGCCAGTGAGGTCTGTCGTGTCACATGACGCACGTTGGCTGTGGTGCGCGCTGAGTGGTAGAAAAGGCGAATATAGAGTTCAGGCGCTGGAAATTGCGTCCCGTCGCGTCGCTCGCACGTTCGATGACGCTGATTTGATTGCTGTGGTGGGTTCGCACGATGCTGAGGTCGGAGTTGTACATGAAGATTGCATCTCGTTTCATCGCGCAAGAGGCGCCATTGTGTCAGGTTTCACGGTATCAGCGCCACTCACAGTGGTTGTTCAAGCTCCGTCTGGGCATGGACTGGTCGGTGTCATCGAGGATGACAAAGGTGGCGACCTGGTCCTTTTGGGCCCGATACTTCCAGGCAAAACCCCGGCCGAATTGGTCTTGAAGGGGAGCTCTGGTTCGGCGCACCAATTGGCTGTAGCGCTCGACCACTCATTGCTTGTGGCTCGCTACTATGCTGGCGGTGGGCAGTGGCTCGAGGCTTTTGTCGAAGACAATGGTCGCCTGACTTCACTATACCGAGTCCGGATTTCCGACACGGCATTGCTCTTGTCCGACCGTGAGGGGCGTTGCGTTTGGGTGCTGGACATTGAGAATGGCAGACTGGCTGCTCGAAGAATTGTACGCGAGCCGCAGCGGCTCCTTTTTGACCACCACGACGATACCTGAGGCAAGCATCGGCAAGTCCAATGGATTGCTTCTCCGTCCGCGGGTGGCGGCGGCACATTCTCGTCACGAGGCGAGTCGCCAGCACATCCGACCGATCTGCCCAATCTCCCGGATTGACCCCCTTCCAGAAATGCGACAACAATCGCGGAGATGCACGGCAACGTGAGTCCCCACTCTTCGGCCACGGCCGGTGATCTGTGGGCGATCCGGAATTGGTCGCGGCACTTTTCACATCGCACCTCCCTCATGCGGGAGCTGGCGCTGCTCGATCGCGTCTTTCCGTTCGAGTGGCGAGTCGATGCGCTCCGCGAACCGGAATCGAAGCACCAGATACGCGGGGACCTGGTGACAATTGGAGGCCGGGGTCGTCTCCTGGCCCTGGCAGCCGAGCTTCTACGAATGGTTGGCCCATCCATAGGTTCTCACATTCCCCTGCAGGGGCGGCTTCGCTGCTGGAGTCTATACCAACCGACAAAGAGCGAGCTTCTCGTTGGTCCCGTCTTGCGGCCACTTGGCGAAGTGACATGGCAGCCCGAGGGCGCGGGCCATGGCGCCGACTACCGGGTGATTCACGCGTTTGGCGGGCAAGTGGCGGAGGTCAAGAGGCTGTGCACATCGATCCGCCAGGAGAAGGTCACGATGGAGCGCATCCTCACCAACACGGGGCTCTCCGGCCCTGTTTTTACGCCACGTGAACATGTCGAGAATACAAGGCACGATGCTCGCCGACTTTACCCCCGCGTCCGTTATGCAGCCAGGCAGCTCAAGCAATCGGCGGAGATGGTCGCACGACATTTCGGCTCGCCAAGGGCACTCGTCCCGGGCATTCTGTTTCTTGACCTCGACGGCAACCCGTACCTGGTCAACATCCGTGAAACGATCTGCCAGTGGATGAATCTTCGATGGGCACGCCCAGTGGATCTTGTTCTCTTCTTTGATTACGGTTGCCGCGACAACGTTTGGGGGACAATCGCTGAACCGATCTACTCACGCAGCGGCGCCGCGCTGGATGCGCTAAATCGAGTACTTCCGGCATGCAGTCGTGGGCACTTTCACATCGGGAACTTGCCTGTAGGCCCCTGCGACTGTCCGTTGCCTCTCTAGCGCACCACACCGAATGGCCCCCTTGCCAATCGTCAGGGACCTTACAAGGCGACCAAGAGTGCAGCTCCAAGTCGTATCTTCACGGACGTTCATCAAGGTCGGTCAAACTTATATTGAGGTGAAGAATCTGCGGGGATTCTGCGATCACGATACACGCAAATACCAGAGCGGTCTACCGCTTTGGTTGCGTGTTGAAATGTGTCGTTCCCCCTTGGAATTATGCCCGTCCCCGAGAAATTTGAACCGATCTACAAAATTTGAATTTCGCTCTTGGCCCCTGGCAATTCGAATTTTCCTAGCCCGCGAATTTGGAATTGGTTTCCTGGTTTTCGGCTACTCACGATCCCCCTGCTCACGTGAATCGAAATTGCGCTGAAACGGCCATACGGGCGCTTGGCAGTCAGTAATGACGCGAATTTAAGCGCAGATGCGGGCGTGAGCGAATCTTGCCATGAAGCCCAGCCGTTCGGCGATCACCGTAGCGAGTCACGGGGTGAAGGGCTCGCTCACTTTCGCCATGGATTGGATCGAGTGTCTCTACGAGTCTGGCACCAACACGATTTTGCCGGCAGCTCCCGCCTTGTCCATGAGAGCATGCGCTTCGACGATCTGCGTGAGCGGAAACTTGGCTCCGACGATCGGCCTTAGTTTGCCTTCATTCAGAAGTTCGAGAAGCCTTCCGAGATCCTCCTGAATGGTCTTTTGGTCCTGAATGCCATAGAAGCAACAAGCCTTGCCGTCTGGTATGAACTTGTAGAGCCCCACGCGCAGGAAAGTCGAAAGAATCGCTCGCTTGCCTTCCTTGGCCGCGCAAGAGAAATTGTAGGCGACGAGCGTTCCTCCCCTCTTGACGACACAGTGCGACTTGCCCAAATGTGCGCCACCGATCGGGTCGAAGGCGGCATCGACACCGCTACCCGTCAAGTCGAGGACACGTTTCACGAAATCTTCACTCTTGTAGTCGATCGGAGTCGCTCCCAATCCTCGAACAACGTCGTGTTTGCCTATTGATGCCGTCCCGTACATCTCCAGTTGGTCGAGCTTGCCTAGCTGAAGCAAAGCCGTTCCAACCCCACCGGCGGCGCCGTGTACGAGGATGCGCTGGCCTGGCTGGATTCGCGCTTTGCGGTGAAGCATTTGATCCGCAGTGACATAGTTGAGGACCAAGCAGAGTGCCTCGACAGGGTCGATTCCCGATGGCAGCGGAACGAACAGGCCTTCGGAGAAGTTTGCGCATTCGGTGTTGGCGCCATTCAAAACGAAACCGGCAACCCGATCGCCGACCTTGAAGCGTTGTACGACCGGCCCGGTGGCAACCACTTCGCCTACTAAATCGTATCCGGGTGTGTACGGCATCGTGGGCATGCCAGGATTAAGACCCATACGCTTCATGACGTCGCCATAGGCGACACCTGAGGCGAGCACCCGCAGCTGGACTTCATCTCGTTCTGGCGGTGGCAGCTCTTCCTCGATGACTGCAAGCACCTCTGGCCCACCGGGCTTGGTGATTACTACGCGGCGATTCTTCATAGTAGCTCTTGAGTACTCCAGATCAGTCAAAGCTACGAGCCAAAGCGACCCCAATGCCACCGTCATACGAAATTTGGCTGCAAGCTTCCCGACCAAGTTCACCGTCGCTACTCAGCCTTGGCGTGCCTGGCCGCAACGTCCGTGCACGACAATTTCGCTTGAGCTACCGGCAAGCCCGATGTTCCGGACTCAAAAACCTACAGAGCCACGATCGTGGAATACTTCATGACTTCGGGGAATTATCCCCTTCCCAGAGACATTTGAACCGATCTACAAAATGCGAAATCGACTCGCGTCCAACGGCAATCCGAATTTCCCTAGCCGGCGAGTTTGGATTGGTTTCCGTGTTTTCGGCTTCCGCCGATCCTCGTGCTCATGTGAACTGAAATCGGTCCGGAGCGCCTGTGCGGGTGCATTGCGGGCCGTAACCAATCGAATTTGAACTGCGAAGCGAAAGCAAGCAGACCTTGCCGTGGTGCGCAACCGTTCGGCGATCACCATGACAAACCGTGGGGTGAGTGGCACATGTACTTTCGGCCATTGATTGGATTGAGCGGTCCGCTCCTGGGTGGTTGTCACGGCCACCATGCGACGGAGCAACGACCTCGGGCGATGTCGCCCGAGGTTCTCGTGATGCGTCTGGGTCATCGTCGATGAACCACGTTTTGCTGCCGGGACGAGACCTTGCCGATGGGTCGTCAGCAAACGGTCACCCACCAACGATGTTCGCCCGATGGGGCAGATCAGCCCTCTCGATAAGGTGCGGTAATTTGCGTGGTGTTTGAGAAATTGAACTATTGGTCCGTAGTGGACGTGACACGCGGATCAATCGGCCGGGCCTCGATGCCATTGAAAGCACATCGACTTGCCAACTTGCATTGCGGTTGCGCTCGCAAGTAAACTGTCGTTCACTCAGCCGCTACATTTTGGACCTAATCGAAACGCAGCAATCTCGCATGATCGTTGCCATTACAGAGAAGCAGCATCGTGAAGTGCTTCGGTTTTTCGGGACAAAACGGCGATCGAAATGCGTACAAATCGCAATTGTCGCAGCATACTACAGTTCTTGTTGAACAGAGTATTTGGTTACCCTAGGATATTGAATCTTGTCTGTGCCACCATTGATGCCAGTCATTGTTATTCTCAATGACGACTTTCACCTGCTCCAGTTCTTGGAAGAGCGCGTCAAGGAATACTCTCCGCGGGTATCCGTGGCTTGCTTTCCGAGCAATGGTGAAGCCGAACGGTTCGTGATGGACAACAAGGACCGAATAGTTGGCTACATTCAAGACCTGAACCGTGTCGGCGACGGTGGACCGGGCGCCGGGATTCGCTTCTATGACGGAGTGATTAAGCGGCTGACGCCAACGGCTAGGACCGTAGTATTCTCCGTATCCATTGACTTCCATCCTGACTTCAGGGCTCGGATTGAGGTTGACGACCACGACAAAGTACGCATCTGCGATCTCACTCGGGGATCAACCCATGACCTCGGGAGTCAGCTCATCTGGCTGGTACCCCCGGTTCTGCCAGACGCCGACTCACCATTGTCAGAGTTCGACAGAGCGCTCGTCGGGCTAATTGCTCCTCCCTGGAAGAAACTCTGCCGGTACCTAGCGATGAATCCCGACTACTTGCACAAGCTTGATCCGAGGCAGTTCGAATTCCTGGTGGGCGAGATATTCTTATCAAATGGCTGGGAAGTTGACTTCACAGTAAGGACGAAAGACGGCGGCTACGATGTGATCGCTATCAGGCGACAGATTCCTACGGACTTCAGGGTTCTAGTCGAAGCGAAGAGGTATGCTCCCAACCGTGCCGTAGGGGTGAACATCATCCGTTCACTGTACGGGCTCAATGCCTGCCGAGCTGTCAGCCAACTGGTCCTAGCCACCACCTCGTATGTGTCAAGAGATGCGAAGAAGGAGTTCAATAGAGTCGTACCCTGGGAGCTTGACTTTCTGGAGAGAGACAAGATCTTGCAGTGGTGCGAACGGTATGGCGCTGTGCATCACGAATAGTCAGCGGTTCCTGCCACCGAGCAGGCCGGGCACTCTAGACCTGTGCTGACTCCGTACCCGTCGAAGTCCCTGAAAACCCCATCGTATGAGTCAGCTGGCACGTGAACTCATCGGCGCGCTCTTTTTGACGGTGACCTTGCATGGAGTCAGTTTGGCCAGTCTACAAGGCGATCAACAACCATCACGGTGTCGACCAAACCGCACGCAGTTCGTGCTCGCGAATGCCGCTAAACGTTCCTCGCATTCGATCGATTCGCCGGGCGGGTTCGATCAAGAAATATGAGGCGGTGGCACCGATATCGAAACAGTCAAAGCGGCTGCAAATGAAGCCATGGCGCTCGCTCGAACACAAGGTCCACACATCGTCCCCGTTCTCGACATGAGGCTACGCCGTAATACCGTTGAAATTGTGACTCCCTGGATAGATGCGCCAACGTTCAGGATGCGGTGTTGACGGCGATGGTCTAGGCGTCAAACGGAACATGGAGCAGCTCAGCGGCTCGTCGGCGAGTTCTCTCGCCTCTGCGATCATACCTGCTTGTCGTGCTTACCGATGCGTGGGCTGCCAATGCCTGCACGGTTGCAATATCGACTCCGGCATCGAGTAGATCGCCGATGAACGTCCTACGAAGGTCATGCGGACTAAATTTCTCGACCTTGGCTTTGGCTGCCAGCCGGGCCAGGATCAAATAGACCGCCTGAGCACTCATACGCCGCATTTCGATCTGGCTGGACTTGGTGACAGGTAAGAAGATCGGTCCCTCAGTAGCACCACGAATGGCAAGCCACGTTTCCAGTGCTGACCGGGTGCCGTTGGTAACATAGGCTTTGCGCTCCTTCGAACCCTTACCCCTGATGATCAGGGTGCCTGAGCGCCTGTCATAGTCAGCCAGATCGAGCCCGACGACTTCGTGTCTACGAAGACCAAGCCCGTAGGTGACAGCGAGCAGAGCCGCATCCCTTGCTCCGGATGGTGATTCGATGTTGCAGGCAGTGAACATCGCTCGAAACTCATCTTGGGCCAATGCTCGGCCTTTCACGACCCTCTCGCCTCGAACAGACTTGACCGAAGCTGCTCGGGTGTACGTTTCTGCGTCCATGAGCCCGAGCGAAAAGGCGGCTTTCAATACCCCTCGCACGGCTGCCAACACCTTGTTCGCCGTCGTTGGGGAATAGGTATCAGCCAATCGGGACCGAACGGCTGCAACGTGTTGGAATCCCAGGCTCGCCCACGGGAACAACTCGACCGTTGATCCTGGAGCCACCAGGTTCGCGACTACTCCCAGTGCCTGCTTCATTGTTCGTCGGGAACCAATTGCCAACGAGGCCAGATACACCGCCACCGGATGATGATCGGGTTGGCTCAGGGCGACGGCCACGATTGCCGTGGAGCTGGATGTTTCAGCATTGGTTTCGAGAAGCTGCATTCTCATAACCATTATTACGCGCGAGGGTGTCTCTTTCTCAACCAGCACTTCCAACTTCCATACGGGATCACTTGAATGAATGAACGCGGCCAACCAACCCCGATTTCCACGGAAATGGCCGCCGCGGATCGATTCGCAAGAGCACCTGGACTGCAATGCCACTGATGGCGTACGTCACATCGGCTGACGATGGAGGTTGCCGGCATGTATTACCTACGAGAGGGTCACTGGTGCGTATGCGAGTGCTCGTGCAATTGGTCAAACGGGCTCATGAACGACGGCATCTCGGTATATGCGTGTCTTGAAGTTGAATCTGGCAAGTGGAAACCGATTGGAAGCTCTTGGGAGTATCGTGGTGGTGCTGATTTTCAAAGCGGGACATTGCCCTGGTTTCTGGTGTCAGGAACGCCAACGGGCTTGACTGGTGGTGACTCGGAGCCACTCATTAAAATGGTCAAAGCTCACTTCAAGCTTGGATGGACGCATAGCGAACAAGCCTTCACGGTTGCACAACCAGCAACGTTCGTTCCATCAATAATACACGAGCAAATAGATGACCAGTGTCGTTTTCCAGCGGGCGAATTCGAAGCCATGCATGCCATGGACTTTGATGAGCTTGTGGACTGAAGGGACGCGGACTCTAGCCGACGCAGGTTACTCTCTGAAGTAACGAATTAGAGGCGGGTGTTCGTCATCTGTGGGGGTCATCAGTCGCTCCTTCAGCACCCGCGAGAACTTGGCCGGAGTAGGACGAAATTCCTTGTCGATCAAAATGAATTGCGTTGATGCCAACTCGTCGGATGCTAACTCGTATACCATGTCATAGAACGCCTCAAATATAGGGCGATTGTTCCGCTCACTGATGTTCTTCATGGGAGTATCAATCATCAGCAGTGTGGGCAGAGGACTGTTCACGCGAGCGGCAAGTCGGTGAAGGGCAATTGCATAGCAACATTTGAAGATCGTGACCTTCCCTCCACTACTCAGGTTGCCGTGGTTCGCCACGATAAGCTCTTCTTCGCCCAGCTTGACAACCTGCGGGTAGAAGTCTGAAGCGTTGATTTTTACGGCGTGCTCAGTTCCGATTCCCGGAATCTTTGCTCTGACGAGGCAGTCCTTGAAAAGATCCTCAAGCAGCCGGAGATTGCCAGCGTCTTGCTCAGCCTTGTCTCGTGCTTCCGCGAGTTCTCGGCGTGCACGGTTCACGTCAGCGTCGATGGAATCGAGCGATGCAAGCATTTCCGATACACGTGTAGGAAGAACTCGCAGCTGCTTAAGGCGAACGCCTTCCTCTGTCAGTGCAGCTTTCCTGTGCTCCAACTCGATGAGCGACGACATCAGCAAGGAGTCGTATTGTTCGAGCGACTCGGACAATTGCGTATCGGTTGCCAACTTCTCCCGACGAAGCTCGTCGAGTTGACGCCGGAACCGTCGCAACTGCGCCTTTCGGCGCCGAATCGAGTCCGTCAGCTCTAGTCGGCGGGATTCTGCGTCCTTTTCGGCAACCTCAAGGTCAGCCGGCGGTACATCCGCGCCAAGATCATGCTGACCGCAGACTCCACAAGATCCGTTCGTCTTCGGCGGCAATGGCCTCGTGCAGGACGGGCAAGCTTCAAAGGCAACCCCCGACAACACGGTTCGTGCGACATCCGAGCGCCGAAAGCGAACACTGAGCATTCGTAGCTCGTTCAGGTGACAAGTCTCCTGTTGAATAAGTCCCTCAATACTTGCGATTCCGTTCTCCGTTGAAGCAAGCTCATCAGATAGAATTCGTCCTCGCTCGCGCAGTTTGTCCGCTCCGTGGGTTTGTGGACTTCGGGATTTTTCGCGGAGTGCACGTATCTCGGCCACGACCGCAGCCGTGTCCTTGCCAATGGCGGCTAGACGCTCATCGATTTCCTGTTCGGAGTCCAAATTGGCCTCCGCAAGCGCTGCCCTCAGAGTCTTCGCGCCATCCTCCGTCGCTCGGCGCTTGAGGCGAAGCTCGTCAAGTTCGCGTTCCAGTTCGGCGACTTGTTCATGGTGAAATCCAAGAACGAACCGCAGAACGTCTCTGCTCTTATACCGTCGAGAGAAATCCGCCCCCCTTTCGAGGTTGAACAGGCTGCTCTCCATGTGGGCCTGATTGAGGTAGCAGTACCAAAGCAGATCTCGAAGGCTTAGGCGAACAAGCTCCGAATCGTCTCTCAACTTGCTCTTTCGGACCCGCGGGACCTTCATATTCGCGAGGTGAAATAGGAGGTCCGAAACGACCTCGACGCCAGTCCCTGGAAGAACCTCTTCTCCGCCGGTACGAGCGGACACCAACACGTCAAATGCCTCGCCATTGGCCAGCCATGCCGCGTGAATTACACTACTGCCTCGCGACCGAGTGAGGAAGACCACCGTTTCATTCACAGAGAGTTTAAAGTTCAGCCTCAACAAATTCACTTTGGAGGGCAGGCGTTTCTCGCAGCGTTCCACCAAGGCAGTAGTTGAACAAGGTGCGCAATGCTTGACTTCCCAGCACCGATTTCACCGTAGAAATAGGAAATGTCATCGAAGTCGATTTCCTCTGTTGCGCGCTTGCATACGAGAGTGAGTCGAATAAGTCGGAGCCTCATAGCGTTATTTCCTCGCCCCAACGCATGTCGGTCAGTTCGGGAAAGGAACTGTAGATGAAGTCCTTGAGGCGCGAACCAGTAGTATCTCCGAACGCCTGAGCTATGATGTGACTGCGGTCGGCGAGATCCTTGAACTCGTCAAACTCACCAAGCTTAGTCGCCAACACGCGCCCTGAATCCGTTAAATGAATGCGCACGGTCCGCCCCTCAACGGCGGTTGTGACCAAACCGCGTCCAGTAAGCAGAGCGAGCCAACGCCGATACCGATGGTCCCAGGGACCATATCTGAAACGGATCATCTTCGTTTCGATGTTTTCCCGCTCATGGGGTTGGACTTTGGCAATAGCTGGGTCCCTCTTTGAAAGGCGAAGGGCTCGCTCCAGACAGTTGGGATACCTCAGTAGAAAGTCAAGCTTTGCCAGCTTGGTTAGGCCATCGACAGGCTTGTTACTCCTCTTTCCGGCTGCCCTCAAGAGTATCAACAACCGCACTTCGTGGGGTTCGTCCATTAATCCCACTCGCGCGGCGGAACGGATCATTCGAAGGCTCACGGGTTACCCCCAATTTCAAAACGAGGTCCCCACCAGAGCAGACATTCAGCCGTCAACATGGCAGCAACACCCGCGAGCGTTTCGTAAGGTTCTCCATCAATCATCGAGGATCGATGTTCTGCCACCACACGAAGCCGACCGTATAAATCCGCAAGTAGGCGATTCCCGTATGGGGGGCGGTCTCGTTCAACAACGAGCAATGCCTCGGCGTATTCCGCCTTCACGACATTCTCAAGCTGATCGAGCAATGGCTGAATACGCTCTGGGGCCAATTCGGCCGTTTCGAGTAGGCGGCTCTCTGCCGACAGCATTCGTGTCGTAAAGACATCGAGCTGGCTTTGTAGTCCGGCAGCTAGCAACTTGCGTTCGAGGACCGAAAGCTTCTCTATCGCAGAGCCGGGCGTCAACTTTCCCGAGCCCTGCAAATATCGGAACGGAACACCTTGTTGTTCGGAGGCTGCCAGGAGAACGTCTTGTACGCTGATGCGTTTCGCTGCTAGCTGTGGGTGGTTGTGATGTTCCCCCGAAACACAACACCAGTGTCTCGATGGGTCATCACTTGACAGAGATGACGCCCGATAAACGCGAGCCATAAGCTCATCTCGAATGGAATTGAGGCGGGCTCTCGGCAGAATCTCACAACCTGGCAGACCTGCCACGTGGTTGTGTGAGATCTCAGCGTCGAAGCTCTCACGTTCTGGGCCGCAAATGGCCTCCATTTTGCGAAGAGCACTAAACAGCGTGTCGTGACAATGCCCCGTCTCGGCAGCTAGCTTGTTGAAGGCGGTCCCGTGAGGTGCTGCAATGCTGCTTGGCGTTGAAGCGAGCCTTGTAACCCTGAGAAGCTTTGGTAACGATCTGTGCGTCTTCTGTTCGTTATCGGTATCCAGGAAGCTGGCATTGGATACGACGTGGATGAGCGTGCTCACGTAGTTTCAGGGAACGGCGCTCAAGTTATTGTGAGGGGAATGGGCAGGGGTTAGAATAGCTAGTCGTCCTGGCAGGGCGGCAAGACGCGTTTCATCTCGGCGAGGTGCAGACGCAACAATTGCCGCAGCTCCCTGATGCGCTCGATGATTAGATGGGAGGTCAAACAGGCGGTTTCCGGGACGTGGTCGGGATCGAGCAGTAGTAAGGGTTCTGGGCGATGTTCTTCCCAAACGACAGCAGCGACGGTGGCGAGCGCCGCGTCGAGTATTACGATCGGAGGGACGTCGGCGAATTGATGCAGCAGTTCGTCGTCTGCGTCGAAGAGTTGGGATAGGGCGAGTCATCGCTTCTTGCCGTTGATTTCTTGGCTCGGCGGTTGCTGAAAGACCTCAAGGTAGAATTTCTCGTCGAGGCGAGGTAGATCGCGGTCAGCGCCGGTGGTGAGCAGTTCGTCGCACAGATTCATCAGAATTCGGTAGTTGCCCGCACAATGGTCGGCGACGGTGGTTTTGAGTTCAGTCGTCATCAGGCTGGGATTGCCGGCGGTTTCGAGCAGATGGTCGAGGCATGCGAGCAATTCGTCGCGCGTGGCGTAATCGAGTGTCAGCCGGCGTCGGATGCGGCTTCCGAGCGGCAACAAGTCGGGCGTCTTGAGCCGTTCGATAAGGCGTGCATCGCCGGCGAGCACCACGCAAAGCAGTTGGTGGGAATCGAAGTCCTTGCTGCCGAGGACTCGCAGTTCGGTCAGTACAGTGGAGAGGATTTCCTGGGCTTCGTCGAGAATCAGAATAGGACGGCAGAGCGAGGAGGCGATGTGTTCAGCCCAGCGATTGCGCAGTGCCTTGAAACCTCCCCAGCGGTTGTGGGTCTGCAGCGGCACCGAGAACAGGTCGCCCAGCTCGCGGTAAAAGTCCATGGTGCGCGATTGGGGATGTTCGATGGTGCCGACCATCACGTCGCGCATCTCCGAGAGTCGTTTTGCCGAGCAGCCGCAGCGCCGCACTTTTTCCGGTTCCGGGCTCGCCGGTCACCATGACGTATCCGCCGCCGGCAATTCCGAGTTCGACGCGACGAATGAAAGCATCGACCGTGGGGGTAATGTACAGCGCCTCGATGGGAATATCGGGACGGAACGGGTTGAATTTCAGGCCATAGAGCGTCTGTAGTTTGGTCGTCATTGGTCACACTCCTTGGGGTCGTTGGATGACGTTGTCGTCTTGTCGTCTTGCCCATCGTCAGAGTCGCAGGGCTGCTCGCTCAAGCGGAATGTAAGCGGGGGGCAATCCCGTTGCCGCGTACTCGGCCATGTACTGTCGCAACAACGGTGCTATCCCGACAGGCTTTTGGGGCTCAGTAACCTCGCCCGGTTTTGGCAACGCTCGCCGCCGTCCGTCGGCATTACTCTCCTTGTCGATGGGGTACAATGTGCAAAGGTGCGTTCCGCGTCGTGGGTCAACGAGGTCGATGCTGGATAGATCCCAGCGCGCGACGCGGACGTGGACGCGCTGCAATGTGCGGTACACCGAGGGCAACTCGTAACGCACGCCCTCGACGGTAATCGTCCCGTCCGAGCGTCGTTGCTGACGCACGCGCTCGGTGCGAAATGCGCGCCGAAGCTCGTCGCTCGAAGGGCAGATGCGAGCCACGCTTGGGCCCTGCATCGCACGGTCAAATGGCGTTTGCTTCGTCTCGGCGTGTACCGACTGGTTGTACTCCTGCTCCACCCACGCCTGTGTGGCGCGGTTCAAAAGCTCGAGCGTCAGCTCTGGCTCTCCTTCGAGCATCGGCATCAGCCGCCCCTCGACCTGCGCCCAAAAGACTTCCTGCTTACCATTCTGCTCGGGCGTTCGAGGCAGGGTCGTGGAGTGCGCGATCGAGAGACGCTCGAAACCTTCCTGAGTTTCAGCGGCTAGCATCGCTTTGCCGTTGTCGCTCATGATGGCACGTGGCAGCCCGCGCTTCTGCAACGCCTGCTGCGCGCCATGCACGAAGACTTCGGCGCGCTCGTGGTCCAGATACCACTGAGCATGGCAACACAGCCGCGAGCGGTCGTCGAGCATCGCAAAGAGCGTGACCAACAGCCGCTGCCCGCTCGGTCCAAGCACCTTGCGACTATTCTTGTGAAAGTCGCAGTGCCACAGCGCATGCACATGCGAGACCTCGAAGCTTCGTCGCTCCCGCGGCACAAAGCCCGGCTCCAGGCTCGTGTCGCAGTCTTGCGCGCCTCGCAATAACCCGTGCTGCTTCATGTACCGACACACGGTCTGGTAACTCGGTAACTTCCCAAGCTCGCTGCGCTCGCGAGCAACGGCTCCGAGATTGTCGTACACCAATTGGTAAGTCCATCGTGGATGCTCCAAGCCGCAATTGCTTGACAATCTCGCCGACCGCTTCGCTCACCGCCGGATGTGTCCCAGCGTGTTTGGGGACCCGGCGCGCTAATGCTTCCAGAGCCTGAGGCGAATTGCGGGCGATGTACAGCCATCGCTCGATCGTTTTCACGCTCAGTCGCATCGACTCTCCGGTCGTCGGATGGGGCCATGAGCGCGTTGCCAGCTCGGCTAATTGCGAGGCCAGCTCTCCGTGCTCCGGCGGCACCGTCAATAGCGGCGCTACGATTCCAAATCGCAAGCGCGCCCATCTCAGGCGTGCCGGCATCTCGACATCATTCGGCATCGGTGTGTTCCTGCCGAGCACCCTAGCCGCTGCGAGTTTCCCGCGGTTATGCCATCTTTTGCGCGACTTGTTCTGGCATCGACTCGAGCAACGTCGCCCTCACGAATCGTGACACGTCCGGGCACGACTGCGTTGTGCAAGATGCCAGAAATTGCGCCGCCGTTACGCACACCTCCCCCGGTGATCGCGCGCTGCCCCCGCGTGACAACTCCTGCTCAAGCCGCTCATATAATGACCGAGGCAATAACCATTGCTCAGGGCTCGGAACCAGCCGCGAGCGTATCTCCTGCCATGCACGACTCTGCGGAAATGACTCCCGCCACCAGAGCGCCCATCGCTTCAGCGTGCGCACGGGCACATCCGATCACCTTGCCCGCCAAGCCCACGGCCCCCAACAGCAACGCCACTACGCTTGCCACCAGCACCACCGCCTCCACGTACACCCGCCGCCCTAGAAACCTCAGCGACGGTGGTAATGTCCGTCGCCGACACCCCTCGCGACCGCAGCACAGTGAGTACCGCAGCGCGAATGCCTCTCCAGCCTCGGCCACTTTCGCTCCCCGTGGCTTACGACGATAGTTGCTTTGGTACAGCGGACCTGCGCAATACCGGCATCCGAGACTGGCAACCCACCGCGCAATCTGGCGGTCGATCTCCGAAAACCATGCGAATAATTCCACTCCCAGCCTCAGATCGTGCAGCATTGGGCCTCCTTCGTGTGTTGCAATTCGAAGGACGCCCCCTCGGAGACTTTTTGCAAGTTTTCTGAGGGGGTTTTTACCTTCCCCCTCAATTATCTCGGTCAGAATCCAGCCCAAGCCCCTCCATCTACGTGGGGACTGTCACGTGGAGGGCGGAAATTCGACCTGAGAACTTTGATTCAAGTCGCGCTAAGTGGTCAATGGCGGAACAGAGTTCGTTGTCGTTCAGATCCCACTCGCCCAGCTCCGGTTTGCGCGTCTTGACTTGAAAACCATCCCACCTTCCATCTTCCCTCTCTGCTAGAATGTCTTCGTGATGCTCACACCAAATAGCGATGTAGGGCAGTTTCTTCAGGGCAGCTCCAATGAGCAGGATGACCCCGTATGCGTGCTGGTATCGAAAATTGCGTTGAGTACTGTCGCCGACATCGTCGGTGTCCATTAGCTCGCTCGGTGCTGCTTCCGAGACTTCCGTATCGACTCTCTTGGCACGGCGCTTCCGTGGTCGCATCGAAGGAACGACATCCGTGTCGTTCTTGCTAGACATGGCATCCCGCTTGTCCTACGGAGCTACTTCGTGATCGCGCGACGATAGTGTACTGTAGTCGGCGGTTGCGGCTGATCTGATAGTCAGCTTCGTCGCAATAGGCGGACCCTTCGAGGCGCCTTTTTTGTGTGCAGAGCATTTCTTACCCCTCCCCACCAACAATCTTCCGCCGCAACCTCATCACCTCATCCCGCTGATATATCCTGTACCCATTCATCGGGTGTCGCCGAGCCCGAAACTTTCGGCTGGTGTCCCATCGGCGGAGAGTTGGCTCGCTTACGCCCAGCAATTTGGCAGCCTGAGCCACCGTCAAAAGGTCGGCAGGATCGATATCTCGTGGCTTTGAGCGAGGCATCGTCGGTCATCGTACAGCAACCTTGATCATCGCCGCAAGGCTGATGTACCCTCCTGTTCAATGCCTTCAAAGCGTGATCTTCTCGCGCAATTCTCGCGCGAAGAGCTTGTCTCGATTGTCGATCAGTTCGAGCTGGATGCCCCGAATCGTCGCAAGAAGGATGATCTTGTTGACGTCATTGCCTCCTCGAAGCGAGCGACGGTGGCCGAGATACTGCCGAACTTGTCCCGGGATCGGCTCAAGGAGTTTTGTAGAGCATTCGATCTCGATGACTCGGGCAAGGACAAGGCCACCATCGTCCAGAGGCTCATTGGTGCCGGCAGCACCTCGAACAAGTTCGGTGAAGCCAAGGCACGTCCCAACACCGTTGAGGAGAAGGCAGCCCCCAGCGAACCACCGCCATCGAAGCCATCAAGCAGCCGCAAGAGTGTCAGGCCCAATGGGGCTGCTGGCAAGAAGAACGGTGGCGATCTCGGCTTCGAGGCTACTCTCTGGTTGGCTGCTGATAAACTTCGCAACAACCTTGATGCAGCCGAGTACAAGCACGTCGTCCTCGGGCTCATCTTCTTGAAGTACATCTCGGATGCCTTTGCGGAGCGCTATAAGCAGCTCGAACTCGAAGTGGACGAGGGTGCCGATCCGGAAGATCCCGACGAGTACCGGGCCAACAACGTGTTCTGGGTGCCACTGGTAGCCCGGTGGGAGAAGATCCAGGCCAATGCCAAGAAGCCTTCGAATGGGCAGGTCATTGACGAGGCCATGGCGGCCATCGAAGCCGAGAACCCGTCGCTCAAAGGTGTCCTTCCCAAGACCTACGCCCGCCCCTCGCTCGATAAGCATCGGCTGGGGGAGTTGATCGATCTCATCTCGACCATCGGCCTGGGTGACGCTGAGAATCGATCCAAGGACATCTTGGGCCGGGTTTACGAATACTTCCTGTCCGAGTTTGCATCAGCCGAAGGCAAAAAGGGAGGCCAGTTCTACACCCCCCGCAGCGTCGTACGGGTTCTTGTAGAGATGCTCGCCCCTTACAAGGGCCGCGTGTTCGATCCTTGCTGTGGATCAGGTGGCATGTTCGTGCAGAGCGAGAAGTTCATAGAGGAGCACGGTGGCCGCCTTGGTGACATCAGCATCTATGGTCAAGAGTCGAACCCCACGACTTGGCGCCTTGCCAAGATGAACCTCGCCATTCGAGGCATTGATGCAGACCTTGGCCCCGAGAATGCCGACAGCTACCACAAGGACTTGCACCCGGACCTGAAGGCTGACTTCGTGATGGCGAATCCGCCGTTCAACGACTCGGACTGGGGCGGTGATCGGCTACGTGAGGACGTTCGCTGGAAGTACGGCGCTCCCCCTGTGGGCAATGCCAACTTCGCCTGGGTCCAGCACTTCATTCACCATCTTGCCACCAAGGGCATGGCGGGGTTCGTGCTTGCGAACGGCAGTATGTCGTCGAACCAATCCGGGGAAGGCGAGATCCGCAAAGCCATGGTTGAGGCCGATCTCGTGGATTGCATGGTTGCCCTGCCCGGGCAGCTCTTCTACTCGACCCAGATCCCAGCGTGTCTTTGGTTTCTGGCTAAGGACAAGACCGGTGGCAAGCACTACCGGAACCGCAAAGGCGAGACTCTCTTCATTGATGCTCGAAAGCTCGGGACCCTGATCGACCGGACGCAGCGGGAGATCAATGACGAAGACGTCGCTCGAATCGCTGGTACGTACCACGCATGGAGAGGCGATCCGAAGGCGGGCAAGTACGAGGACGTGGCAGGCTTCTGCTTCTCGGCCAAGCTTGCAGGCATCGAGAAGCATGGCTTCGTGCTCACGCCCGGCAGATTCGTTGGTGCCGAAGAAGAAGCAGCCGACGACGAACCCTTTGCAGACAAAATGAATCGCTTGGTGTCCAAGCTCAACGAGCAGTTTGCCGAAGGGGCCAAGCTGGAGAAGGCGATTCGAAAGAACTTCGAGAGGTTGGGTTATGGGGGGTAGCGGCGTTCGTTATGGGCGAGCAGTGGATCGCGGTTCAAGGTCACAGTTTGTGACCTTGAACGAGCAACTGCTTGGAATTGCTCGGGAGGGCTCGCGGGCTGTGGTCACAGTCTGTGTTCTCAAGACAGCGGCGGGAGTTGGCTTCAGCGGGAGTTGCCCATGGTGAAAGCGGAACTGATTGCCTACGAGCGGGTTGAAAGCTCGATTCTCATACTGCGCGGTCACCGCGTGATGCTCGACGTCAAGCTGGCTGAACTCTACGATGTGAGCACCAAGGTGCTGAATCAAGCCGTCAAGCGCAACATCGAGCGCTTCCCGGACGACTTCATGTTTCAGTTGACGGCTGCCGAGGCGGAACGTTCAAGGTCACAAATTGTGACATTGAATGCCCATGGCGTCGAAATCGCGCAGGGATCGGTTGTGCGCAAGTCTACGGGTGGCCGGGGCTCCAACATCAAGTACCTCCCCTACGCCTTCACCGAGCAGGGCGTGGCCATGTTGTCTAGCGTGCTTCGTAGCCCCCGGGCCGTTCAAGTGAACATCGAGATCATGCGGGCCTTTGTTCGCTTGCGGCAAATGCTTCAAGCAAACACCGAACTTGCCAAGAAGCTGGCCACCCTTGAGAAGAAGTACGATGCCCAATTCCGCATCGTGTTCGATGCAATTCGAGACCTCATGACCCCGCCGACGAAGCAGAAGCGGCGGATCGGGTTCCACAAGGAGGACAAGTGACTCCATCGAAGGCCCTGTTGCCAAGAGCCCGTGCATTGGTTACGATGGTGCCCATCACGCCCGCCGGGCCTCTGCCGCAAGGTAAGCCAAATTCGGTGGGCCTTTTCTTTTGTAGTCCTTCCGCTCGCCAAAACACTGCCGGTACCGCCTGCATCCAGCGATTGAGGCAAGTGCTAGCGGCATATCACCAGCTATCGCGACCGATCAGGGGCGTTCCAGACAATTGGGAACCAGTCCCGGTCTTGCTGGAAGCTACCAATGGTAGGAACTACTTGGGACAGACGCCGGCGACATCGCGCGGTGTTTGGTACGGGTACCCCCCGATCTTGAAGACGTCTTCTTTGTTGGTGCGGCACGAGCACGACGGGAAGGGCGCTGTCGTTGGCGGCCCGGTGGCAATCGTCCGACTTAGAAAGAGGCGATATGGGTAGCGAAAGAATATCAAGCCACCTAGGTTCCCTTGCTGAACTTTACGATGGACCGCACGCAACTCCAAAGAAGACTCTATCCGGGCCTATCTTCCTCGGTATCTCGAACCTCAAAGGCGGAAGAATCGATCTCGAAAATGTAGAACGCATATCTGAAGACGACTATTCGCGCTGGACGCGACGAATTGAGCCTCGGTCGAACGATCTGGTGTTTTCGTACGAAACTCGGCTTGGCGAGGCGGCTATCATACCACCTGGTCTTCGTTGTTGTCTTGGAAGACGAATGGGACTGCTACGGGCCAAGCCTGGAAAGGTCGATTCCAGGTTCTTGCTGTACGCATACCTGGCCCCCGAATTCCAAGAGACATTGCGAGCAAGAACGATTCACGGCAGCACGGTGGATCGTATTCCTTTGATCGAGATGCTGGAGTTTCCGATTGTTGTTCCCTCGCTATCCGAACAACGCGCCATCGCCTCAATCCTCGGCACCCTCGACGACAAGATCGAGCTGAACCGGCGTATGAACCAGACACTGGAGCACCTTGCTCGAACCATCTTCAAGTCGTGGTTCGTGGACTTCGACCCAGTGAAGGCAAAGGCAGAAGGTAGGCAACCCGATGGAATGGATGCCGATACAGCGAAGCTGTTTCCAAGTCGATTCGTCGAGTCCGAGTTAGGGATGATTCCGGAGGGGTGGTCAGTCACGACACTTGGCACGATCTGCGCGCGGTCCGGTGGAGACATTCAGACGGGGCCGTTTGGTAGCCAACTGCACGCCTCTGACTACGTTGAAGACGGTGTGCCGTCAGTGATGCCGAAGGACCTCAAGGAAGACCGCATCTCCCAAGATAGCGTTGCACGAATTCGTGAGGAGGACGCAGCAAGACTCGCCCGCTATAGACTCAGACCCGGTGACATTGTCTACAGTCGTCGCGGTGACGTTGAAAGGTGCGCACTCGTAACATTCCGAGAGGATGGCTGGTTATGTGGCACAGGTTGCTTGCGGGTTCGTCCTGGTCATCGTGGAACCGACCCAGCCTATCTGTTTGCCGCGGTCACGACTGACCGTTCACGTTCATGGGTCGTTCGGCACGCTCACGGTGCGACAATGCCAAATCTGAACACCACTATACTAGGCGAACTTCCGCTAGTTGATCCGCCCTCGTCTGTTCAGATGGCATATCGAACTCTGGTGGGGCCAGTCATTGATCGTCGAGACCACAACTGGAGCGAGAACGGCACTCTAGGCGGACTACGCGATCTCTTGCTACCGAAGCTGATCTCCGGCGAGCTTCGTATCACCGATGCCGAGAAGCTGGTGGAGGCGAATGCATGACTAGCGAACTCGTAAGCAAGAAGACGAGAAACGAGTTTCGCAATTTCCTCGGGGGGTGGGTTCTGCGAGACATCAGAGACGAATTCGAGTCTGCCCACATAGACCGTGATCCAGACTTCGTGCCTCAGGTTTCCGGAGAACAACGTTCTCTAGTTGAACAGCATTACCGCACGCTTGACTTCACAGTGCCTGCGGATGTCCGAAGGCTGCTGGCCGTTTATGAAGGCATTCTAGAACGTGCTCTGCGCGATCTTCCAGCAGCCATTGACCGGCCGTCTGCCGAACGCGCCATCGACGGACTGAAGGCCTGTCTAGCCAAGGACGGCTTCAAGTATGAGGCCGGTAAAATTGTGGCCGTATCTCCGGAAACAGTGGCCATCTTCGTTGACGCCGACGGCTGTCATTCCATTTCAGAAGTCACCCGGCGTGCGATCTTCGACGAATTGCGTGTTTCAAATCTGCCGTGGTGGGGACGACTCCCTGAAGGAGAGTTTCTGGACAGAATTTACAACCTTTCGAAGCTGCCATCCGAAGATCCTCGCTATCGATCTATGGTTGGTGACTTTTCTCAACATCGTGAGCACCACGACGACGATTGGCCTGACGATTGGGTCTTTAGCGATTCAAGGCTCAACCTGTTGCACACGTCGGATCAGGAGTTCTTGCGATTTCTGTGCGAGACGGTTCACCCAGTTGTGCGACCTGAGTTGGGCGATGCCACCGAGTTAGTGTCACTGTACAACAAGCATCTCAATGCTGATGGCTGGGAACTTATCCCAGGAAAGAAGGTATCGGGCAAACCTATATTTGTCCCACATCGATGCGCAAGCGCACATGTTGCCATGCCGAATGACGATGCAAGAATTGACGTCCTTTCGGATAACTACATTCGTGAGCTATCGGAGAAATGCGATGCGAGGCTATCGGGTGGAGATTACGATGGCTCGATTACCGTCGGGCGGACGCTCCTCGAAGCCATCTTGGGGGAGTTGGAATTGCGCCTCGCCGGAGTCCGCGGTGAGTACAAGGGCGACCTTCCAAAGCAATTCAAACAGGTTGCGAAACTCCTCCGTATGGATGACCAACGACAAGACATTGATGACCGTTTCAAGGACGTAATTCGAGGATTGATCGGGGTCGCGAATGGGCTAGCACCCTTACGAAACAAGCTGAGCGACGGTCACGCCAGAGCAAAGAAGCCAGCGCCTCACCATGCGCGCGTAGTGGTCAATGCGGCAAAGACGGTCGCGACATTCCTAGTGGAATCCTACAACTACCAAGTATCAAAGGGCCTCGTACAAGAAGGCGCGGGAAAAGCCGGGGAGCTCAAGGCATGACCTCATGGCTCACCGAGCAGGACATCGAGGATGCCGCCCTTGGCTACTTCCGCGAGCTTGGCTATGAGTACGTTCACGGGGGTGAAATTGCGCCCGATGGGGAGCGGCCTGAACGTCAGACCTTTGCCGAGGTGCTACTCCTTGGACGCCTCGAAGCAGCCGTCGAGAGTCTGAATCCAGGTTTTCCACAAGATGCCCTGGCTGAGGCCGTTCGCCGCGTCCAGCGATTGGACGCACCGGGGATCGTGGCGAACAACGAAGCCTTCCATGAGCTGCTCGTAGGGGGTGTCACTGTCGAGATCTGCGGCAGGAATGGCGAACCCATTTATCCTCGTATCAAGCTCATCGACTTCGACAATCCCGAGGCAAACGAATTTCTGGTCGTGAACCAGTACACGGTCAAGGAAAGTAAGCAGGCACGACGCCCGGACATGGTCGTCTTCGTGAACGGCATCCCGCTCGGCGTCTTCGAGCTTAAGAACGCTGGCAATGAGAATGCCGGGCTAACCGAAGCATTCCACCAGCTTCAGACCTACAAGCTCAAAGACAACATCCCGACACTATTCCACTACAATGCTGTACTGGTCACATCGGACGGAATTTGCGCTCGCGTCGGAACGATCACGGCCGGCAAAGAACGCTTTGCGCGCTGGCGAACCGTCGAGGGTGACGAGGAGGCTCCCAAGACTGACCTCGAACTGGAAGTGCTGATTCGAGGCATCTTTGCCAAGCATCGCTTTCTAGAGCTGATTCGCAGCTTCATCGTCTTCGAGCATGGCGATGACGTGGCCAAGAAGATTGCCGGGTACCACCAGTTCCACGCTGTGGAGAAAGCCATCGAGGCAACCCTTCGAGCCAGTTCACCAGCCGGTGATCGAAAGGTCGGTGTGGTCTGGCATACGCAGGGGTCGGGCAAGAGCCTCACCATGACCTTCTACGCCGGCAAGGTCATCCAGGCGCTCGACAATCCGACCATCGTCGTAATCACCGACCGCAATGATCTCGATGGGCAGCTCTTTGGGACCTTCAGCGCTTGCAAGAATCTGCTTCGCCAAACGCCCGTCCAGGCTGAGGGGCGTGATGACCTACGCGAAAAACTCAAGGTCGCCTCGGGTGGCGTCATTTTCACCACGATCCAAAAGTTCCTTCCGGATGGCCCCGGTGATCGCTATCCACTCTTGTCCGAGCGGCGAAACGTCATCGTGATGGTTGATGAGGCTCACCGAAGCCAGTATGGGCTCAAGGGCAAGCTCATCGTCAACGATGACGAGGGCAAGTATGCGACGCCACCCAGTGAGAGGCTGCTCAAAGTTGCGGATAGCCAAGCCCGCACCAATGGCAAGAACGGTAGGCCACCGAGCACCCCGCCCGGCGTGCACATGGTCTATGGGTTTGCTCGACACATGCGTGATGCCCTGCCCAATGCCTCGTACATCGCGTTCACAGGCACCCCGATCAGCCTCACCGACCGCAACACCCGAGGGGTATTTGGCGACTACATCAGCGTCTACGACATCCAGCGAGCCGTCGAAGACGGGGCCACTGTGCCGATCTATTACGAAAGCCGCGTGGCCAAGCTTGATCTGCCCGATGAGTTGAAGCCTGTAGTTGACGACGAGTTCGAGGAAGTGACCGAGGACGAGGAAGAAGGCCAGAAGCAGAAGCTGAAGTCTCGCTGGGCGCAACTCGAAGCCCTGGTTGGGGCCGATCAGCGAATGGCCAATGTGGCCGCCGACATTGTGTCCCACTTCGAGCGCCGGAACGGACAGATGCCTGGTAAGGCCATGATTGTCTGCATGAGTCGGCGCATCTGCGTGAAACTGTACGAAGAGATCCGCAAGATCCGCCCTGCTTGGCACGACGATGACGACGAAAAGGGCGAGATGAAGATCGTCATGACCGGGTCAGCGTCGGACGTCCCGGAGTTCCAAAGCCATATCCGCAACAAGCACCGTCGCGATGACCTAGCTACCCGATTCAAACGCCCCAGTGACGGCTTCAAGCTCGTAATTGTCCGGGACATGTGGCTCACAGGCTTCGACGCCCCTTGCCTGCACACGCTCTACCTGGACAAGCCTATGCACGGTCATGGGCTCATGCAGGCCATCGCCCGGGTGAACAGGGTCTTCCGCGATAAGCCCGGAGGCCTCGTCGTCGATTACATTGGCCTCGCCGACTCTCTCAAGTACGCGCTCAGGGACTACACCCAAAGCGGCGGCAAGGGCAGGACCGCCGAGGACCCAGCGGTTGAGGCCCTACCGGTTCTGCTCGAACAGATCGAAGTCTGCCGTGGCATCTTTCATGGCTTCGACTTCCGAAGGTTCTTTGATGCTGTGCCCCTAGAGAAGCTCAAGCTACTTCCTGCCGCCCAAGAGCACATCCTCGACAAGAAAGACGGCAAGGATCGCTTCGTGAACGCGGTGATCAAGCTCACCAAGGCCAACGCCTTATGTGGCACCCTCGACGAAGCTATCGAGCTGGAGGCTGAGATTGCCTTCTACCAGGCCGTGAAGGCAGCCCTGGTCAAGGGAGTGCAACGAACGGGCAAATCCGAGGAAGAGCTAGAATTGGCCGTACGCCAGATCGTGAACTCCTCTCTCATTTCGGAAGAAGTCATCGACGTATTCGCAGCCGCTGGACTCAGCCGCCCCGACATATCGATCCTCTCCGACGACTTCCTGGCCGAGGTTCGGTCACTACCGTACAAGAACGTGGCCGCAGAGCTACTCAAGAAACTCCTCGAAGGCGAAATCAAGGCCCACAGTCGCACTAACGTGGTCAAGTCCCGAGCCTTCTCGGAAATGCTCGACGAGGCCCTCAATCGCTACCGCAACCGCGCCGTGACCACCCTCGAAGTCATCGAGGAACTCATCAAGCTGGCCAAGAGAGTCCGCGAGGATCGCGAGCGAGGAACCGAGCTAGGCCTCACCCCGGCCGAGGTGGCCTTCTACGACGCCCTAGCCGACAACCAGAGCGCCAAAGACCTCCTGGGTGAACCGATCCTCACCCAGATGGCCCAAGAGCTAGCCCGCATCATCCGAGCCAACGCCACCATTGACTGGAACCTACGAGAGACCGTACGGGCCAGGCTACGGTCCTTGGTGCGCAGGCTGCTACGCAAGTACAAGTACCCACCGGATGCCCAAGAGAAGGCAACCGAGACGGTGCTCAAGCAAGCGGAGCTATTGGCTGAGGAGTGGGCGGCGTAGAGACAGTCGGGGGAAAATGTGATTACGAAAATACTCGCCCTCAAGAATCCGTCGCGATCGGGTCCCGAATTTGGTCGGAGCGGCTATGGCCCACGTTGTGCAGTCATGACGATGGCAATATTCGCGGCCTTGTACAGTCGGCGGGTTCGATTGGTACGTAATCCGGGTTTTGATTACTGTTCGCTAACCTCATCTAAGTCTGAAGAAACGAGGCCTTAGCTTTGTCGATCATTCCCTTTCCAATTCGGAATCTTTGGAACGGCACTGTCCTTGATTTGCCCCAATACTACGCGGATTGGTATCGGAGCTGCGTCCGCACACTTGGGCGTGAATGGGATGCAAAGAACAAGCCACCCAAGGGGATTATCGGTGGCGCAACAGACAAGGAAGCCGAGGATCATCTAGTATACCGATTCCCCAATTCGGGCGCTCGGGCGTGTTTTGCTTTCCTTGACCCCCGCGGTGAACTCGTTGCAGCGTCTCACCCGCTCCAAGCGGCCCTTGTAGATGGCCATGTCGTAGTGGTGGACATACCGGCTGGCGCCGGTGCGCTTTCCCTTGGAATTGTCTCAACACTCATCGTTCTTCGAGAAAATGGAGTTCTTCCGAAGCTACCGCTAAAGATTTCAATAGTTGCGGGAGACATTTCGCAGAAAGCGCTGGAACTGGCTAGTCTCGGTTACTCCGCCATCCAACATCAAGCGGCCCAAGTTGGTATCGAACTTAACGTCCACACACTGCAGTGGGACGTGCTCGACTTCGAACATTCGGCCCACCTTGTTGACGAAGCGTTCTTGATGGGTGACGCAGATTCCTATGTTATCGGAGTGCTTGACTTCGCCGGTGCGCTCAAAGATCAGAGCCTTCGAGACGAGTTCACACATGCCCTCAAGGCGATGCTTGGTAGGTTCTATGCCGAGCAGGATCGCGCCATTCTTGTCTGGCTTGAACCAATGACCTCGGATAACTCTAAGCTTCAGGCGGTGCTCAATAGTGCCTTGTCGCGAGTTGGTTCGTGGGTAGGCAGTAATGACACATACCGTTCGAAATTTCGGCTTCGCCATCCAATCTCAGCCGCTGAGATTCCCACGGATGTTGAACTTCGCGAAGCACAGAAGGTGAGAAAGCTGTGATAGTCCCATGGCTATCTCGCCCTGTACCGTACATTATTCGAACGCTGAATTTCTGGCGCCCAATTCATCGCCCAACTTATTTGGCGCTTCGATTGATGTTTCGGAATCGAAGCGTTTGGAAGCGCGAGAGCAAGTGGTATGAAGACGTTCTGCCTAGAAAGCTAGGTATCCGAAACCGTGGAAGATACTATGGTTTCGCTTTGTTCAAAGGGGCGACGGAATCTGGCCAGCCAGAATATCGCCGAATGCTCGCGTCGAGTCCCACGACTGCAGCCGCGGAGGCCTGGGCGCTAGAGGTAATTAGACGGTTCCAGATTCTCCCGACCAGCACGCGCGTATTCAGCTATCTTTGGCCACGGACGCACTTTCACGCACGAAGCTACGTCTTTTACGCCGAAGGATACCAGGCTCGAAACGAAGCCATTCGACGAGCCCTTGCCGAAGATGCCTCTTTAGCGGCGCACTGCTTTGACATCAAGGCATTCTATCCCTCAATTCCACATCAGTTCACCAAGCCACTACTTGAGCAGCGCCTAGATTCGAGCGCGGTGGACAGTACTACCCGCCGAAATGTGCTTGGTGTTGCTGCAGGTTACCTGGCGGCGACACCGGGCGACACGGGTATTGCCGTCGGACCACCATTGAGTCACGTCTTTGGAAATCTCGCACTCGTCGAATTGGATCGAATCCTGGAGGGGCATTATGGTGACCGGTACTTTAGATATGTGGACGACTTGGTCGTCCTCGCCCCTGCCAGCGAGGCCAAGCAGATAGAGGCTCTTGTTGTCGATGGAATTGCGCCTCTCGGGCTTGTTCTTAGTGGTGCAAAGCGTCACGTGGTTTCAGCAAGTGATTGGTTGCATTGGGGACCTCATGAAGTATCAAGTAGGCACGCAACTTTTGAGGTACTCGTCAGGCAACTGTGCTTCTGGGTTGCACTGAATCCAGGCAAGGCGGACGAACTAGTAAGCGCATTGGCTAATTCAGGACTCCGCCTTCCCATTCAGCGCTGCATAATCGATGCGCGCTACTCGCGGTACATTGCTTTCGCCCG
This sequence comes from uncultured delta proteobacterium, assembly GCA_963819085.1. Lineage (GTDB taxonomy): Bacteria > Myxococcota_A > Polyangia > Polyangiales > Polyangiaceae > FEN-1139. Next base: position 55,622 of record CAWFUX010000025.1, on the reverse strand, counting down.
TTCAGCAATTCGCGACAATCCGAGGATGGCTGTCCAGCTTCTGCGGGCTACCTCGGAAAGTTTCATTCGGGTTGCTCTGGACCTCAGGCGACAGTTGCAAAGTGCGCTGGAAGGGGAATTGGAGCAGGACCGCCCAAGTGGCTTGCCCGGACGATGGTGGGAACAGCGGGTTAGGTATGCCGCGAATAGGCTTCTTTACTTGACGGATCAATCTGACTTCTCGCAGCTACATGGCCAAATTCAGCACGTCCCGTGCCTCGCGCTAACGGCAGCAGCTCTTGATGCAGTGGTATCGAAGGACATATCGAAGTTGGTCCGGTTTCCGGGTCCACTCGTAGCTACCGTGGCTTCGATTTGGCCAGAAGGCGCAATGCACTCAGAAGTCGATTGGACCAACATTCCGCACGAACCCTGGGCAATAACATCGGTGATGGATCTCGTGCTTCACGGTTTAGTCGAAGTACCGGACACTTGGGCTAATGGCCTAGGAGAAGACGACCGGCATGTGCTGCGCTTCTGCCAAGCTTCCAGTGGCAACGTTCGCGACTGGACGGGGTTCGGGTACGCGGATGAAGTCCGCTCGCTTGGACTGAATGTGTCGCTCGACGACCAGCGATCGCTGGTATCAAGGAAGTTTGACTACCGTGAGTCTGACGACATGCCGGCGCTTGATTTGGGTTCGATTTGGTCATGAACCATTCTTGTGCTGACACTGAATGTGCATCGGTAGGCGTCACTACACCACTTGCTCATATACAAAAGACCTCGGGGTTCGTACCCGTGATGACTTCGAGCACGAACCCCGGTATTCATGAACAATTGGGACTACTCTGATGTAGTCTTTTCGAAGCTGATCGTGAATTTGTTCGCATAGTCAATAAAGTTCTGGAGGGCGAGTTCCAGTCGTTCAACTTTGCCAGCGAGAAGGGCAGCGGTCACCATGCTGTCGAGTGACTCATGGAGCTTCCGGAGCAAGGGGTGTTCCTTGGGGGCTACTACGGGTTTGGGCTCGGGCCCACCGGGCTCGATGGAGTCCATCCCTTTGGGCTGCTTGTCTTCTTGGCTAGGGTCCGGCTGCGCTGGGGGACTTTCAGGGGTTACGGCGGGGACTGCAGGCTTGGATGTCTGTGCACCACCAGAATTATCGGCCTTGCTTTTCGATGCAGCCTTACTATCACGGATCTTCTTGGCAGCCTCTTGGACTTTGCCTTTGCTGACAAGTTCCCGCTGTTTATTTTTGGGCAAACTGGTCACTTGCGCCGCTGCGTCAATAGATACCTTTCCAGTGTTGACTGCCTTAGTCAGCTGCTCATCGCCTGACTTCAATACTTTTGCAGCTTTCTTGGCCGCAGATGGGGTTACGTTCATTACAGCTGCGGCTCGCTCTGTTGACCGTCCCAATCCCGGGGTGGACTGATTTGACTCGTCCACCACATCCTTGTTTTTTCGTAGATTCTGAGCGCTCCGCTCCTTGGCCTCGGCCGAGAACTGCTCTGCCACTCGGGCAGCAATCATCGCCCTCTGCTGGTCCGTAAGGTGCCGACGGTGCAGATTCACGGACAAGACCCATGTGACCACGGAGCCTTTGCCCGTCCATTCGATATACGTGGGCTCGATGCCTCCTTGCTTGCACGCCTCAAGACGATTGCGACCGTCAATTACCATGCCGTCGTGGATCACGATTGCTTGCTGCAATCCGTTCTCTTTGATGTCCCGAGCAAGCTCGCCCAAGGCATCCGGTTCCATCATCGGAAATATCTTGGCAGCCGGATGAACCGGATACTTCGTGAACAGATCTTCGGGTGATGGCCCATTTCGAGGAGAAGCAGCTTCTGCCGATGCGGAAGTGGCTTTATGGGCGGGTTCTTGGGACAGAGCCACACCTCCGTTATCTGGCAAGTCTGCTGTCAAGAGCCCTTCAGCCACGAGCTTACGTGCTTCGGAGAGTGCTGGACCGTAGGCGGCATCCAACTCTGCGGGATCGGGTGGTGTCTCGCTGCCTAGCTTGGCAGCAAGTTCGGCGAACGTTGTACAGGCCCGTCGATCCTTCTGGGCGATGCCAAAGTATTCCGGCGCTCGAATCAGTGCCTGGTGTAGGTTTCGAAACTTGTCATTGTTGGAGGTAGTCATTTTATCGACCCTCCTCGTCAACTATGGATCGGATGTGTTCGTACTTTTCGACAAGTTCGGCAACTGCTTGTCGAATAAGATTCGCGAGGGTTGCACCGTTGGCGGCCGCTAGACACTTCAACCGATGGTGGAGTTTGTCTTCCAAGGCGACTTGCAAGTTCTTCACGGGGTTACTCCTTGTGATCAGGGCGAGCACCACGCTCGTCGTGAGCAACAAGAGCAAGCCGATAAACGATTTATCATTATAGAAGGCGATTCCCGACCTACCAGGATTGCCGCGAGCGCTCTCAAGCCTCATGCGCGGAATATCGAGATCATGCGCTCGGCAACTCCGGACGAAGACCGCGAATTGGACGAGAGCATCAAGGCCAATGGAGTAAAAATACCCCTACTTGTCGCAGACGGTTCTTGCGCATCAGGTTGCGGCACGATTTATTGGGGCCATCGCCGTTGGGGGTTTGCCATAGCCCGCGGACTGGATGTACCCGTAACTTGGATTTCAGGGCTGACTGCAGACGAAGAAGAGAATCTGATTGCCCAAGGCAACGCGCTGGATCAGATTTGCCGACATCTGTCGGAAGAGGACCTGGCCCGGGCGGAGCACTTCATTAGGCAAAGGGAGGAAAAAGGGGCCGGATTTCGCTCCGACCTAGCTGATCCGAGCGTCACCACCTCGGGCGATGTAGCCCGAGGTTCGTCCATCCGGCAAATCGTTGCCAAAGCAGTCATGCGGCCTGAAAGCCAGGTTCGTGCTCGGCACGCTATTTATTATGATCCGATCAGCCCAAGCGAGCTGAAGGATGCCGTAACTGCCGGGCAAATCAGCCTCTCGCGAGGCTATCAACTCGTCGTCGATGCGCGGAAGGCCTTTTCAGTGCCCGCCAATTCGCTAACGGCAGTGGCGAATGATGACGGCAGCGAACTGCCCGAAGATCCGTCAATCACCGAAGCGCGTGCAGACATTTTCACTTAAGGTGAATCAGCTACTCGGTGTAAGGCCGACGAAGCCAAAATCGTCACCGAGTACACCGAAGGTACCTCGGGTAATGCCTCGGGCCAGTTTCCAGTTATCAGATGGTGTGCAGAAGCTGACATTGGGGCAGCGAACGATCCTTGCAATACCCAAAGGAGAGACTGTCGAGCTTTGCGAGGCTGTAGGCTCAGCACTACCGTCACCAGGTGACAAACACGAACAACGGCAAATCACGTTAGAGAACTCATTAGAAGCCATCAGAAATGTAATTAGCGAACTTCCCAATGAATTTACCGAGGGAATGCAGATTGTCGATATCGATGTATCTGATCCGCGACTCATGCCCCAAGCTGGTTGATAGCAACAAGTTGGACCCAGCCGTAGGCACATTGCTTTATCTCGGCGAGTGCTATGAAAGGAACGGGCAGACAGCGAGCGCATGGGTGACATTCCAAGTGGCCGCAGAAACAGCGCAGAAGGGAAATCAACCGGAGCGCGCTCGCGTGGCCAGTGACCGTGCCAACGCATTGGTGCCCACGCTATCCAAAATCACGATCACAGTTGCCGAAGCAGTGCGTGTGCCGGGACTGGAAGTCAAGCGCGATGGCGTAGACGTGGGTCAAGCCACTTGGGGCGTAAGTGTACCTCTGGACCCAGGTGAACATGTCATTACGGCCAAAGCACCCGGAAAGAAAGATTGGTCGCAAACTGTGCGGATTGAAGCGGATGGCAAAGCCACTGCGGTGGATATCCCAGTGCTCGAAGGCGCTGCAGCGCCGCAACCGCCAATTACTGTCGCGGCGCCAACGCAAGTTGCCCAACCGTTCCCGGCCGATACAAAAATGGACCAAGGACCACCCGCGAGCCATGGCAATTCGCAGCGCGTCATGGCCTTCGTGGCGGGTGGCGTTGGCGTAGTGGGCTTATTGACGGGCACCGTGTTCGGACTCGAGGCGAAGAGCAAACAGAACCAATCGCAGAGCCATTGCGAATCGAGTGACCCAACGGCATGCGATCAACAGGGCGTTGACCTCCGTCACACCGGTCATACCGACGCGATGGTGGCAAACGTCGGTTTTGCCGTGGGCGCTCTGGGTCTGATTGGAGGCGCAGCACTGTACTTCACGGCGCCGTCCAATTCGGCGCAAACGACGGCAGCGGCTGACACCCGCGGTTCGCTGCAACGGGTCACGATAACGCCGGCAATTGGCACGCAATCGTCGAGCCTGCTCGTCAGCGGAAGGTTCTAATGGATCCTATCATGAGTCGATTGCGTTACTTGATGTTGGTTGCCCCGATAGCGCTGCCTGCTGCTTGCTCAGTGCAGGAAGGGCATTTTGTTGACATGTCCGGTGGCGCCCAGAATGTTGGCCAACGCACAAGCGTTGGGGGAACCAGCGCTAATGCCACTGGGACCTCGTCCGCTGGCGGCAGCACAATTACTGGCGGCACCGGCGCAACAGCAGGTGGCTCGTCAATGGGAGGAAGCACCGTCTCAGCGGGAGGGACTACTCAAGGTATTGGTGGCACCAGCGCCGGTGGAATTACGGCCAACGAAGGAACCGTGAGCCTTGGCGGAGCGACAGGCACAGCGGGTGGAGCGAGCCCGATTGGTGGTGCGTCAGCCACCGGCGGCAACAATGGTACGGCTGGAACGCCCACTACGGGCGGTATGACTACAACCGGCGGAACGTTAGCTAACCTGGGCGGCGCTTCTTCAACGGGTGGGAGCAAGAGCGATGGGGGCAGTCTCTCAACAGGTGGCACAATTAGCACCGGCGGTGTACCGAGTGCAGGTGGCGTTTCTGCAACCGGTGGCACAACTGCGACGCGTGGCACGACTGCAACGGGTGGCACGACTGCGACGGGCGGCGCAATCGCGGAGGGCGGTACGACCTCAACCGGAGGTATTCCATCCACGGGCGGCAGTTCATCGACCGGGGGAGTTAGTTCAGCCACCGGTGGGACGAAAGCCACGGGCGGCACTAAAGCCACAGGCGGCAAAACGAGCACCGGAGGTAGCACTGCAATCGGGTGCACGGCCCCTGTTGGCACCTGCGCGATTGTCGGTAAGCGCGTATTTGTCACGAGCACCAGCTACAACGGGAACCTCGGCGGAGTCGCTGGAGCAGACGCGATTTGTCAAGCAAGGGCCGACGCAGTTAGTCTGGGAGGCACGTGGCGGGCGTGGATCAGCACCACTGCGTCGCCCGTGGCGTCGCGGTTCACGCAGTCTGCGGTTCCCTACCAACTGCTGAACGGCACGAGGATCGCGGATAGCTGGGCCGATCTCACCGACGGTATGCTCGCCAACGGAATCAACTTGGACGAAACCGGCGCGGTTGTGCCGTATCCGGGGGGGGGGACAGCCTGGACGGGAGACACAGGCGCCGGAGTCGCGACAGGTGCCGACTGCACCGGGTGGACCTCCGCGAGCAGCACCGCCCCGCTGGGCACGATCGGCGATGTCGGAGCTACTGGCTTCCAGAGCCCTGGTTGGTCCGATGTGGGCGCCACAGAAGTATGCGGATCCTCGTACAGGCTCTACTGCTTCGAGCAGTGACCGACGACAGGGGGGCAAAGCAGCCGCTCGAGTGACTAGCACAGCCAATCGCCAGCCCCGCGAGCTCGAGGCAGCTCCATCGGGAAATCGAGCAATTCCTCGAGACCTGCCGGATGCTCCGCGAGGTCGTCCGGATGCTCCGCGAGGTCGTCCGGATGCTCCGCGAGGTCGTCCGGATGCTCCGCGAGCCCTGGCAACAATCGTGAAGGTACTGCGGGCGAACCGGAACCCCTTCGGGCGCGCGTTGGGTGCCATTGCAGCCACCCGGCGAGGCTCCGTTACAGTGCCGCAACCGCACTTCAGCGTGCCGCTACGACAGTAAAAAAGGCGCGAGGGCATTTCAAGGCGAAAACACGGGCGCACTATCTTCAAAGCGCGCCGAGCGAAGCGACCTGGCTTGGCGCTGAGGTAATCCAAACGCTATCGTCCTGCCAAATTACGCCTCGATCAACCGGCCAAGTCCACTATCGCTCACCCAGCCGCTACCCAGTTGCGAAATAGCCTTGAGCTAATCCAAAGCTTACCGGCGCTGTCGTCCTCGAAGTACATTTCGAGAAGATCAGTGAGGTCAAATCCGAACCATCGTACATTTGTGTTGCGCAAGTATGGGTGCTTTGTTCCCTTGGTATGCTTTGCCTTGTCGAGCATTTTTCCCAATACGCAATCCGCGAGCTGACCGACTTGCCCGTAAGTCCACGTACCGGGAATTGGCAATGGCCTCATGCCCAACGACGCAACCGAATCTGCTTCCTCGGATCGCAAGCCATTAACGGGGCCGTCTTCAATGCTCTGCTGAGTGAGTCGTCCGGTTAACGCCATGCTAAGAATCATTTGGCGGAGTGAAACCGGCGCACCCGCTGCTTCCACCAGTACATCGAAGCTCTCGACAAACTTCTCAACGCTGAACGTCCCCTCGACGACCACCTGCTCAATCGCCGGAGGCACCGATGAAACCCGATTCTGCGGCTTCGGACGCGACGAACCTTCACTTGCCCGTGCCGTGCGCTGGAGGAGAACCGTTCATTTGACCACTACTTTGGTACCTACCCAGGAGCAAACGGCTTCCAGAACATCCCCTCGCCGATGCAGTCGGTGGACTTCACGTGCAAAAACAGCACTGGTGGTACAATAGGCAGCTCTCATGGCACGTATCAGCCGAACCTCTCGGCGACCACCGCTAATCATGATTTTTCTCATGATCACACGGACACCAGGAATTCCAAAAGGGGTCACTATTGATGTGCCCACCCGAGACACGCGGCAGGTGACATAACGCCCAAAGTACGCACAAGTGTGTACTACGAGTGAAAATGGAAGCAGCCCTGGTCGAATTTGTCGGAGTCCTTCTTCGTTTGCTTGTCTTTGATTTGTTGAAGGACTCCAGCAAGCATCTTGTTGGCGACAACGGCCCCTTGAGTAATGTTAGCTTCTTCCTTGCTCACGGCTGCTCTCGTTTGGCAGCCGGGTAGCACCTGACCAACGACAGTGAACTTGGGCGGGGGATGGCGGCGAGTGCTGCCATTACGATGGGCTTTGGATTGCCTAGACCCATGACTAACCCTAAGGGCCCCCGATGGCGTGTGGTGCCAAAATCAGATCGGCAAAACTCACCGATAATTCTCGCCATTTCGCGGGCACTGGCAATCCCAAATTTCGACCCGATTTGCCGGTATACTCGGCCCGATGAACGGCATATTACTTCAGTTTGTCGTTACCGTTCTGGCCGGTTGGGTACATCGCGGCCAGCAGCAGATTGTCGATTACCTCATAGAAGAAAACCGTGTCCTCCGTGAACAACTTGGGAAGAAGCGCTTACGCCTGACCAACGATCAACGACGAAGACTTGCGGTCAAAGCCAAGGCCCTCGGCCGTTCAGCCCTGCTCGGGATGGCCTGCATCGTGACTCTGCTGCGTTGGTATCGCAATCTCGTCGCTAAGAAATACGACGGCTCCGCAGCGCGTGGCCCGGGTAGGCCACCGACCGAAACTGACATCGCAAAACTCGTCGTCCAAATGGCTGCCGCAAACCCAGGTTGGGGCTATACGAGACTGCGCGGAGCACTCTGGAATCTTGGTCACGACCTCGGCCGAAATACCATCAAACGCATTTTGGCCGATGCGGGAATTGAACCAGCACCCGAACGCGGCAAGAGAACGACTTGGAAGACGTTCCTGAAAGCTCATTGGGGAGCGATAGCTGCGATGGACTTCTTCACGGTGGAAGTTCTGACTTGGCGCGGACTTGTACGATATTTCGTCTTATTCGCCATCGATCTCAAGACTCGTCGCGTTCACATCGCAGGAATAGTCCACGAAGCATACGGTCAATGGATGGAACAAGTTGCTCGAAACCTGACAGATCCAGTTGAAGGTTTCCTCCGTGCCAAGCGCTACCTGATCCACGATCGAGATCCGTTATTTACACGTCGATTCGTGGAAATATTGGAAGCCGCTGGTGTGAAGTCGGTCAAACTACCCGCCAGAAGTCCCAATTTGAACGCCTACGCTGAACGATTCGTGTTATCGGCCAGACGAGAATGTCTGAACAAAGTCATTCCATTCAGCGAAAAGCACCTTCGGAAGATCGTTATTGAGTTTGTCGATCATTATCACGGAGAAAGAAACCATCAAGGCCTCGGCAACCAATTGATCGAGGCAACGATAGCGAGCGCGCCGAATGCAAGCGCTGTCAAATGTCGTGAACGATTGGGCGGAATCCTCAACTTCTACTATAGAGATGCCGCGTGAATTTGGCTCATTCGAATATTGGCACCACACGGGGACTGAACTCCAGACTCAGACCGGCACCCGATGGTCGCCGAATCGGCCGACCGAGGGCGATGGTGTGCTTTGGATTCGATCACGGCTGCTCTCGTTTGGCAGCCGGGTAGCACCTGACCAACGACAGTGAACTTGGGCGGGGGATGGCGGCGAGTACTGCCATTACGATGGGCTTTGGATTGCCTAGACCCGCATAAGTGCCACCGGGGGCTTGGGCTTTGATCCGGATGATTCACTGGCAAAAGCACAACTCGGTTTGGGAATAGTCCGTGTATTGGACATAGCTACTTCCGCTACAGCAGACATCGATCGCCAATACACCACCGCAATTGATTTCCGTCCCGCTATTGTAGCAGCAGCCGGTGTCGATACAGCTGACAACTGACGGATTGCAACAGCAGTCTGAATTCTTTGTGCAGGGACCGCTTCCAACATTTAGGAGACACGTGCCCGCGTTGCAGGTATGTCCCGGACAACAATCGCCGTTGACCGAGCAGGAAGCATTCGTGTCTGCGCAGACTTGACACGTACCGTTCGCACACTGCGTCTGCGCCCCGTTGCTGTAGCAGCATGGATCTGAAGCCGTGTTACAAGATGCGCCAAAGGCAGTGCACTTTGATGTCGGCGCAGGGGGACTTGGCGACGGCTTCCCGCCATTGCCGCCGCCGCTGCAGGCAATTGCCAGAACACAAATTGAAATGAGGTGTAGAAAATGATTTTGGATGGAATTCGCTACGTTGACCATGGTTCCTCCTGCATGCAATGCTGCCCAGCCTCGACTCTTCGCCCGTTTGCCGCCGCTGGTTGCAATTCCGGTGTTGGTGTCGTCGTCATTTGGATGTGCAGCAATACAAGGTGCTGCTTGCGGTGGAGTCCCCGTAAACGCAGGAAAGTCCTTGGGTGTTCGGATCAGCGCCGGAACACGACCAACCCCAAAGATACGTTCCTGATGACACGAAGTTGCACCCGCCAGACGTGTTGGTCACATCGATCGCGCTGTCGCGACTGCAAGAAGCACCGCCCGTATTGGGGCAATCGGTGTCGTTCGTGTAGTTGCAGCTATATGGGCAACACAAGTCACCCGATTTGCACGTGGTTACCGGTGTCAAACCATCGCAAAACAGATCACAGGTAGCCGCACTGCCCGTTGTCTTGGCGGCATAACACGCGTTTTGGCCTGGACAAGTCGTTGGGCAGGAACTGGGCGGGTCGCATGTCTCGCCGCGTTCAATGATGCCGTTCCCACAAACCGACGCTACTCCCCCAGTTGCAACATTGCCGCCCGTTGATTGAGCCCCACCAGTGGAAGAACTTCCACCCGTGGTCGGCGGCCACATATCCGTACAAGCATTGCTAACGCAATAGAGCTGTCTACCAGTGTAGCAACAATCATTCACAGCTTGGCAAGTTGAGCCCAGCAGAGAGCACGAAGATGTTCCACCAGCTGCAATTGAACCGCCTCCGCTCGGTGGTGCCGAATTTTCCGAGCTCGATGTGCCGCCGTTACCTGAATTGCCGATACCCGACTGACTAGCCTCGCCTCCAAAGGGCGATCCGCCCGATCCAGTTGAGTTCTTGTTGCTGTCCGAACATGCCGTCGCTATAAAAAACGCGACCAATATTACCATTAGGTGAGCGAATCGGTTAGTGCACTGCGGAAACGTAATTGCCGAGCAAGCACGCAATAGGACGGAAAACGCGCCCTGTTGGGCGCGTGCTGATTGATTCAATTTTGTCTCGGACATCTGGGCTACCCCTGGGACCCGGTCACGAGATGGACGGCCCCAATCTTGGCAGCCTTTGTCGCACAAGCTTTCTTGTACGACATTGCTCTATCTAATGAATATCATTGACAATAGTAAAGAGCGCCGGAGCGCCGGACACTCGGCACTCATCAATGCTCCTATGCTCAACCAGCTCGTCTTTTTGCCGCCGCTTGTTCGTCCACGCTCTCTGCACCTTCTTTTACGCCTGCGCCGACACTTCTCCCATGCCCACTCGCACCAGCGTAAGACCCACGCGCCACCAAAGAAGGCCCTAAGTCCTCGCCCACCCAAGTCTTGCGAATACGAAAAGAGGGAGGGATTCGGACCCTTCGAGCAGCGCCACATTTCGGTGGGTACGTGGCATTGCCTTGCTCGTGACTGATTTCAGGAAGAAATGTAATGCGCAAAGTGCGGCATGGCGCGACCTGCGAGTATTCGAAGTTTAGCAGTTCAAGACACAAATCGCACCGAGTGGTCACACTATTGTCATTCATACTGCTCGCGATCCGTGCAGAAACTGCGTTGACTGAAGTTTGAGGCGAACATTGCCCTTGAAGTAGTTCAGTCTCGATAGCCCGCACATTCGAACGAAGTCCGAACGTGATCGAACAAGTTTCGAACGGCACGCGCCAATGCCAGTTCCTGCTGAAATCAGGAACTGGCATTGGTGTAATCCTTGCGCGATTGAACGAACTTTCGAATTAAGTCCGTTCGGCAATTGCAGCATGTTACTAGGATTGACCGTCCGACAGCGTGGTGATAAGGGACGAAACGATAGCGGCATGTGGCGTACTTGCAGGAACGTCGGCGTTCAGTCGTAACGTGACACCGTGGTGCATTTCATAACAGATCAAGCGAATCCCAATATTCTTGGAAGAAAGTTCAACGGTAATGCGTAACCCTGCAGCGGTTCATCGAGACGGCATTCGAAGTTTGCAACAGTACCACCATCATCTGGAGGCCAGATTTGTTCTCAATACGTTTTGTGACGCGCATGGCAGCAATGTTCCTCTATTGTGCGGTAGACCTAGCGGGGCAGACGGTCCAGGCTCAGACCGACGATCGCGCGACCCGCATTGCTGCGGAGACGCTCAGCGAAGCGGGTGTCAAGATGTACAAGGCTGGCCTGTACGCGCAGGCGAATGACACATTTGCAAAGGCTTACTCGACTCGGCCACTGCCATCGATTGGGCTCTGGCAGGCGCGCTCGCTCGCCAAACTGAGTCGCCAGGTCGATGCATTCGAACGCTTGCGGGACGTCACTCACTTGACCTTGTCGGCAACTGATCCAGCGAGCGAAAAGAAGGCACAGGCCGAGGCATCGGCGGAAATGATGACGCTATCGCGTCAGCTTCCTGCATTGACGATTCAAGTGAAAGGCACAGGTGGGTCCGACGTGAGTTTGTCGCTTGACGGTCAGCCCTTGGACAGGGACCTGATTGGCAAGCCGCATCGTGTGAACCCCGGCTCGCATCACATCGAAGCTGTGCGCCTATCGGACCGCGTTTCGACGCAGTCGGACGTCGAAGTCAAGATTGGCGAACAGAGTACGGTGGTTCTTCAATTCGTCGGCAATGCGTCGGGCTCGGGACAACTGCCCGCACCTCTGCCGTACCCGACACAACAAGCGGCACCGGGAACCAACCCTGGTCAAAGCCCGACGTCCGGAGTTGGCGCCATGCCTTCGCGTGGAGATCAGCCAGCCGGGACGAGCGGATCCGGTCAACTACCAGCTGCGGCCACGACGCCGGCCGCGCCGAACAATTCAGCGACGGCGTCCTCGGCGGCAGCTGATGCCCGGACGGCAACGCAAGCTCCAGGGCAGGAGCGAGCCACCACAAACGCGAGACCATTGGCGATGACAGGGGGTCTGTTGCCTCTCACGATCGAGCCAGATCCCCGGGCAACGGCAGCAACACCAGCAACGTCACCCAAGCGAAGCACAGCAAATTCTCTGGTTGGCTACGGTTCACTTGGAACGGGCATTGCGTCACTTGTGGTTGGAGTTGGCGCTTATGCTGTTGCACTCGAAAAAAAGAACACTCTCAACAGCAGCCCCAACTGCAACGATACGCGGTGCAATAGCAACGAACGCAGCAACATCGATTCCTACAATCAGTTTCGGACCACAGCCATCATCGGAGTCTTAGGGGGCGCGGCGTTGGTTACAACCGGAATAATTACGCTCTACTATCCGAGCAAAGAAAAGAGCGAACGCAAAGTGTCGCTCGACGTTGGCCCGATGTCAGCGGCCGTTAGGGGGGAGTTCTGATGACGCGCTTCGTGCACAAGCTCATGCTCGGTTCGGTCGTAGTCGCGCTACAGCTGTCGTCACTTGCGTTGACATCATGCGCGCCTATGGCTTCCGCGCTCAGTAGCCCAACGTTCGACGACATCAGCTCGATCCTCGACCAATCGCTGGTGGCCGAAAAGGAAGGCCAAATCGAGAAGGCCATTGGATTTGCCCGAAGTGCGACGGACGATCCGCGAGTTCAATCATTTCCCGTGGTGCGGTCGCAGGCGCTCCAACGTCTAGGGTTGTCACTCTGCAAGGCAGGACAGCTCGACGAAGCGGAAAAAGTCGCTCGCGAAATGGACACGCTCGCTACGAACGTGCGTGGCATGCCCGTGCACGCGGCTATCGCCTACGCGCGCTGCGATTTTGCCGAAGCTGCGAGTCTACAGCTTCGAATGCGCGAGGCATCACCCAGTGGGACCAATGACCGCGCAACAGAAGTCAACCTCGCCGTGATCGACGAGGCCGAAGGTCGATTCCTGCGCGCGTTCGAACGCTTGCAATACGTTGCAAAAACGAAACCTAAGACATCAACGAAGACCGCTGCGGAGGCTGATTCGATGCTCGAATCCGAGATCGCGATGGTGACGGCCCGGATCCGCAGTCGCCTTGGCGACCATGAAGCACTCGCTGAGATAATGGCGCGACAGATGGGCGTTGATCCGCTGGAGGCAGCCGACCGATATGCCGAGCACGCACTGCAGAGTCACAAGGGCCTGTTTCAGGCCTACCATACGCTCGTCGGTGGCCTGTTGAGCGCGGAGGCGATTCGTGCGCCAGCACCGTCGATCGCAACTTCTCAACAAGAACTACAAAAGGTACTTGAATCGTATCGTGAAACGCCGTCGCCGTGTCGCAAGGTCGTTCCCGATCCGACGATGATGGAAGCGCCTGCCAATCGGTCGCAGCTCTTTCCGTGGTTGCAAAAGGACCCCAATGCCGAGGCTGACGCCGAGAAGCAAGCGCAAGCCAACAAAACTGCAACGGGCTACTTGGCAGGTCGCGAAATTCATCTGAACCAACAGATACCCTTCGACTACAATTCCGCCGACATCAAGCCCGATGGCAATGCGGTCCTCGATTGGCTGGCAACCTTCCTCAAAGAACACCCCGAACTCGGCACGGTCTTCATCGAGGGGCACACGGACGACCAAGGCACGGATCAATACAATCTGGACCTGTCCAATCGCCGCGCCAAGGCCGTAGTTGCCGCGCTCGTCGCGCGCGTCGTACCCGCCGCGCGCCTTGTCGCCAAAGGCTACGGCAAAACCCAACCCAAAATCATCGGTTCCGACGAAGCTTCCCGCGCTGCCAATCGCCGCGTCGAAATCCTAGTCTCCGGCGTAGCCCTGCAATCCTCTGCCGATGGAAGCAGTCCCAAATGAAACCGCCACGCTTGCGTCAATTGAAACTCACTTGGCGATCACTATTTCGTCTTGCCGGCGCGTTCGGCTCGGGTTGCATTCTCGCCGGGTGCTTGCCGAGTTTCGACATTGTCGATGGCAAGACCACCACGAATCCGATCAACGTGAACGCCGGGGAGAGTAATGCTGGCGCGAATCAGGCGGGAACTGGGGGAAATGCTAGCGTTGCTCACTTGAGTGGCGGCACGAGCGCATCGAACTTGGTCAGCAATGGAAACACTGGCGGCAGAGCGAGTTCATCGGACTCGTCAACAGGCGGAGCGTACGACGGAAACCCCGGGACGGGTGGTGCAATAAGCACCGGTGGCTCTGCCAATAATTGCGTTGTCGGAACACAAGGTTGCCCCTGCTTCGTCGGTAACCTCTGCGCTAATGGGTTGATCTGCAACACCAGTGCAATCTGCGCTGGATCGGGTGGCACTGGAGGCACGACGGGTTCGGGGGGTACAATAGCGACGGGTGGCGCGAGAAGCACGGGCGGAAACACAGCCACCGGCGGCGGAATTGCCGGCGGTACCGCCAGCGCCGTCGTGCTCTTCGGAGGATACAACGGCTCAAGTTACTTTGGCGACACGTGGCAACGGGGCGGTAGCAGCTGGACACAGCGAAGCGTTGCCGGACCAGGCAACCGCGCGTTCGCTGCAATGGCCTCGTTGAATGGCCGGGTCGTGCTCTTCGGAGGATATAACGGTTCCAGTTACTTTGGCGATACGTGGGAATGGGACGGCAGTGCTTGGACCCAACGCAGCGTTGTAGGACCCAGCGCCCGCGGCTATGCTGCCGTGGCAACGCTAAATGACAGAGTCGTGCTCTTCGGAGGATATAACGGTTCAAATAACTTCGGTGACACGTGGGAATGGGACGGCAGCGCTTGGACCCAACGCAGCGTTGTAGGACCGAGTGCCCGCATGGGATCCGCCATGTCTGTCCTGAGAGGGCAGGTTGTGCTTTTCGGAGGACACAGCGCATCAGGCTATTGTGGTGACACGTGGGAATGGGACGGCAGCGCTTGGACCCAACGCAGCGTTGTCGGACCGAGCGCCCGCTCTGGCTTCGCCATTGCGATACTTGATGATCAGGCTGTGCTCTTCGGGGGATATAACGGCTCGAGTCACCTAGGCGATACGTGGGAATGGGATGGCAGCAATTGGACCCAGCTGTCCGTCGCTGGGCCCGGCGCGCGTGCCGGCCATGTCATGTCTGCATTGAACGGCCAGGTCGTGCTCTTTGGAGGAACCGACGGTCCGAATTATTTAGCCGACACTTGGGGATGGGACGGAAATGCCTGGACCATGTCGTCCGCCTCCGGTGGACCGAGTGGACGAATAAGTTGTGGTCTGGATTCACTGTGATTGGCAAGCAACGCTAGTGCGCCAACGATGACCCGGAGCGGATGCAACTGAGCGTCGGCGTCCAAATCCTCAAGACGTCAGAATTTACGCCCAAGGAATCGCCATGAAGAACCATTTGCACCACTGGACCATCGGTTCGACGATTGCTCTCTTCCTGCTCCTCTCTTGCCTACCAAGTTACGACATCGTTGACGGACAACAGCAAACCGTCGGCGGCAAGGGCAACACAGGCTCGAATCAGCCAAAAACCGGGGGTGCTCCAAGCGGTTCTCACACGGGCGGAAGCTCCAGCAGCTCAAACGTGGTCACACCGGGAAACAGTGGCGGCAGAGTCAATTCGTCTGTTGCTCCAACGGGCGGGACCTACAACGCCAGTTCAGCAACCGGCGGCAACACGGGTTTTGCCGCCACTACCAAAAACTTCGTGGCCGCTACCGGTGGCACTCCAGGCAGCGGTACGACCGGCACTGGAGGTGCCAAAGCCACAGGTGGCAACACGGGTCTGATTGGAACCATGGGATCGACCGGTGGCGCTGCAACCACGGGTGGAAGCAGGGGCACCAGTGCGACAACGACCGGTGGTATTGCAAATAGTGGCGGAAGCAAGAGCACAGGTTCGGCAATGACCGGCGGCGTTGCAACCACCGGTGGAGCAAAGAGCACGGGTGGGGCCACATCCACTGGAGGCGCGACAACCGGCGGCACCAGCGCTGCGAGCGGAGGGTCAAATTTCGGCGGCGCTCAGACTTCGAGTACGGGTGGTGTCACTGTGGGCGGGGGCACCGGTGTCGTCATTAGTACGGCCAATTGTGGAATCGCCACTTCAGCCAGTGGCAATTTCGAAATCAGCAACTCGAACTACTTTAATGTAAGCAGCTTTGCTGGTTATGGTTTTGTGCTCGCTATTGATGCAAGCGGTAGTGCCGTTACGTGCCCCGCTGCCACGTTTGGAAGCACCACGAGCGCCCTGTGCGGAGCGGGAACCGTTCCCGCTGACCCCCACTATATCGCGTCAGGCAACATCTTCTTCAGTTTGAATCAAGCGACAGGCGGTGGCGCGTGCAATCCCGTTAGTGTGACAGCTCAATATGTGAACATAACGTTCGTCAATACTACAAGTTCGAACCTGCGCATTGTGATCACTCAAAATGCTTCTGGCGCTGGCGTTGGTCTCGGCTATTGCTACGATGCAACGGGCAAGTCTAGCCCTTTGACGCTCAAAGCCAGCGATTTTACGACGGCGTGTTGGAACGCGGCGTCGCCCGGTACACCGTGGGATGGCACCGCTGCTATACAGCTCGCACTCATGATCCCAAGCAACGCCACTACCGACACGCACTTTGACGCTTGCATTGGGGACGTGACGTTTACCGATAGCGGGACAAGCACCGGTGGTGCGGGTGGCTCAACAAGTGTTGGCGGAACATCGGGCGCCGGCGGCAATAGCCCGATTGGAGGAACAAGCGCATCCGGTGGCGTTCAATCCGCGGGCGGATCGTCTGCTGCCGGTGGCACTTTGGCTGTTGGCGGCAGCAACGCAACGGGCGGTAGCTCGGCCGCAACCTGCACCGATCCGAATTACCCCGTGTATTGCCCCGCGCTCGGAAGCGTAGCTGCTGGTTGCTGGCCGACGGGGGTCGCTTGTTCGACCGTCACGAATTGTTCCGGCGTTAGCTGGGCGTGCTGGACGTCCAGCGAGTACTTCGACTGTGCCACGAATAAGTGCCTATGCGAAGCGAGCAACCCCGTGTATTGCCCCGCGCTCGGAAGCGTGCCTGCTGGTTGCTGGCCGACGGGGGTCGCTTGTTCGACCGTCACGGATTGTTCCGGTGTTGACCTAGCTTGTTCGAGTTCGAGCGAGCACGTTGACTGCGTCACCAAAACGTGTCCTTCAGGGGCATAGTTTATCTTGGACCACGACTCGCTCTATGGGTGCCGCGAGGCAGGAAACAACAATGAGTAATCGTATCAGGTTTAGAGCTCAAGCTCTTGGAATGGCGGTGCGCACTTGGTGTGCCGGATGCGTTCTCGTCGGGTGCTTGCCGAGCTATGACGTGGTCGATGGCACGACCTCGCGTCCGAACAACACTAACGGCTATTACAACTCCACAACGGGCGGATACAGCAACCAGTCTGCTGCAGGTGGCACTCTGGGCGCCGGAATGCAGTACGTCTGTCAGGGAACTCCGCAGTACGCGTGCTCCGATTGCGGAGCGGGCGCTTGTACTTGCTCGTCGATGGCGGGATGCGCCGCAACGGACGGCAAGTGTTACACCACAGTTGACCCATGTGCTGCGAATCTTGTCGAACCCGAGTGCTACTTCAACCCCCCGGCAGACTGGAATTGTAATTGGGCGGGGACATACTGCTATACGGTCTCTTGTTCCCATTTGACGGAGGCCGACTGTGCCTCAGCCGGAGGCGGCAAGGGGTGGTCGTGTGAGTGGTCGACTATTTGTAGCGGTACAGTGACTCCTTGCGGGCAGCTAACCTCTAGTCAATGCTCGAACACGCCGGGATGCTCAGTGGTTGCAGTTGCCATTAGTACCTCAAGCGCGGGTTCTGGCGGGGCGTCGTTGACCGGTGGCGTCGCGAACTCCCCTGGAAGCAGCAGTCTGGGTGGGACTTCGTCAACCGGCGGCATCGCGAACTCCACTGAGACCGGCAACATGGGCGGCACGTTGTCAACCGGTGGCATTGCTAACTCCGGTGGAAACCGCAGCACGGGCGGGGCGACCTCATTCGGCGGCACGATGGGCGCGGGCGGAGCGACATTCATGGGTGGAAGTCAAGCGATTGGCGACGCGCCTGGCACGAGCGGGTCGAGCGCAACTGGAGGGACCACCGCAACGGGCGGCACTGCTTCCGGTGCCAATTCTGCCTGCGCAGAGCTTGTCGCATCTGCCCAGTCGACTCAAACCAACGTCCTCATCCTCTTGGATAAGTCTGGGAGCATGGGATACCAGAGCGGCGCGTGGGACAATTGTGCAACGCGATGGAACCCGGTGGTGGACACATTGAACGCGTTCTTTGGCCAAGCGAAATCCGACGGCCTATATGCCTCTTTGAGTTTCCTGCCTGCCGATGGCGACACCGCGAGCGCTTGCAACCTCAACAGTTACACTAAATCAATTGCGCTAAAAATACCGCTCACCCGTCTAGACGTCACGGGTCAGAAGACGTTCACTTCGCGGCTCTGTGATTGTGGCAGCACCCTTTCGCCATCGAGCAATTCGTGCATCATACCGGCTGGAGGGACACCCACGCGTCCCGCGCTGCAGGGAACTATGAACTATGCTCGCACTGTTCAAGAACAATATCGTGGGAGCAAGACGGTTATCCTTTTCCTTACCGACGGCGTGCCCGGCTTTGGCAGCCAAAATAGCACAGGTGCAATACAGAATTGTTATTCTTGCGACGATCTCACCAATGGTTGCCTAACAAGTTCGGCCAGCTGCGAGACTCAGAATGACGAAATAGGTGCGATAACGTCGCTCATTCAATCCTACGCTTCGGGCCCGGTGCCGAATTCGATTTACATTGCTGGCGTCGGCACAGACCTCAAAGACACAACGGTATTTCCCGATTGGCCAAACGCGAGTGGCAATGCGGCTATCGATTTGCGGAATTTGGACGGCACAACTGCGGCAACAAACCTAATGAAGGCGCTTGAATCCATTCGTGCTTCCTCGATTTCCTGCGAGTTCAACGTGCCAGTGCCCCCGAGTGGAACTTCGATGGACCCTGGTAAGACAAATGTCAATTACGTTCCCGGCTCTGGTAGTGCTTCGATCCTGACCCGCACTAGCGACGGCACGGCGTTGACGTGTACTAGTTCCGCCACGGATTGGTACTTCGACAATCCCACGGCACCCAGTAGCATCCAACTGTGCCCGGTTACCTGCCGAACTTTGCAGCAAGATCCGAGTGGCCAGATTCAAATCACGTTCGGTTGCGCGAATACTACCAATTAATCACAAACAATATTTGTCGTTCGAATTCACGAGACTATGTCAATGAAGCGTCGCATCTATTCTGAAGCAATCGCGGGACTAACCTCGCTAGGCCTACTTGCTTCGTGCCTCCCAAGTTACGATATCGTTGACGGACAACAAAACGTCGGTGGCCAGAGCAACTCGGTATCGAACCAACCAAGAACCGGTGGCGCGTCAGGCGGTTCTCACACGGGTGGCGCCAGCGGCTCGATCACGGTCAGTCTTGTAAACACCGGTGGCAGAATCAGTTCGACAATCGGTGGCGCGGGTGACGTGGGTGGAAACAAGGCCAACGGAGGCACAAGTGCCCCAGGTGGAGTCGGCGGCGTTACTTCCACCGTGGGCACCAAGAGCACAGGTAGCAGTCCCGCTGCAGGCGGCATATCGAGCACCGGTGGCACGAACAGCGCTGGTGGCGCGTCAAGTACAGGCGGAACAGCAACCGGAGGAGTTGCGACGGGTGGCGCAGCAGATGCAAGCACCAGTATTGGCGGTGGTGCTTGTGTGCCCGACACGACGAAGTCCTGCTATTCCTGTGCATCCACGAACAACAGTCAATTGCTCAACGCATGCAGCTCGTCGTATTGTGCTCCGGTTGATAACGTGGCTCGAAACGTTCCGAATCCTTTGCCAGCTATTCCATGAACGACCTATTCACGAGCCGAGGACACCCCAACGGGCTAATCATGCCCGATTGCATTGCAACTAAGGAAGTAAATTCACCGTGGTCACTCGACCTCTGCTTCAGTGCCAGTTTTGGTAACTCTGGAGAATCCTGGAAGGAATATGGCAATGAGGAATGATATGCGCACGCGCGCAATGCGGACTCTTCCTATCGCGGCAGCGGCATTGATTAGCACCCTGGGTGTGACGGCTCCCGGCATTGCCCAGGTGCTGGACTGTTCTTTTATGAGCAACCCCGTCTTTATCGCTGGTTCCACGAGGGTGACGCCGCTCTTGGCCGCCATTGCAAAGAGCTTAAGTGCGGCCAGTCCGGCAATTACTATCGTTTATCAGGGGCAAGAGTCCTGCGCGGGTGCCAATTACATGAACACGTCGCCGGCTGGCTCAATTACCGGAACGGGCATGATTTGGGATTCTTCAGGTACTCAGGGAACTTGCAATCTCTCGGCCGCGAGCGGCAACCGAGTGAACGCTGCGGTGTCAGATGTATTCGCGACGACGTGCGGTTATGTTCCCGCCACAGGTGTCAAGGACTTCCTAGGTCCAATTCAGACTTTGTCTTTTGCAGTACCCAATACTTCCACCCAAAGCTCAATTAGCGTGGAAATGGCGTACATGGTTTTTGGATTTGGTGCGAACACAACTGCTAACACTATTCCGCCTTGGACGGACCCTTCCGCGATGGAGATTCGCACTGCCACTTCCGGGACGCAACTGATGATTTCCGCAGCCCTTGAACAAGTGGGCAGCGGTTTCTCGGCAAGCAAAGTCAGGGGAGTTTCCAATAGCAGCAGCGGATATGTGCTGACTGGGTTGACGAGCTTAGCTAGCGGAGGCAACGCCGAAAAGGCGATTGGATTTCCTCGAAATGGGCGTCATTGACGCCAATCGATCGAGCGTGAAACCACTGGCATTTCAGTTCACTGGTCAGAGTTGCGGATATTTGCCTGATTCAACGGTAACTGCTTTTGACAAGCAAAACGTTCGGGATGGCCACTATGCGATTTGGGGGCCGTTTCACATGCTTGCGCCCGCTGGAGCTGATGGCAAGCCCACGAATGCATACGCACAAAAGGTCATTGATGCTCTAAGCGGCATGCCCACTGAGGAGCTCTTGGCCGCTGAATGCGCAAATAGTTTGGTTCCAGACTGCGCCATGCGCGTAAGTCGGTCCGCAGAGGTGGGTGCCATGTCAAGCTATATGCCCCCTATGTCCTGCGAATGCGCGTTTGTGGCTGCGGCCACAGGTGCCGCGCCATCAACCTGCACGACATGCACTACGACTTCAGCTGGATGTCCAGCGTGTAACTTGGGTTACTGTGAGTTGCGTTGAGCGGCACCAAGGGATCGGTCAACTAATTCCTGTTCCTCGTACACGAGAGATCTACCGTAATGGCACCAAAATCACATCTACACCTATACTCGTTGGGCTTCACCATGATTATCGAGTGGCGGTGTGATGTCATGGTCGGACGAAAGAGCAGATTGGATGAACCGGTGGCTGCGGTGTCCCAAGACAACGAACATAGCTCGCTGGTCGTCACGCGAGCCACGAGCTCGAGATCGATCGCGAGGCGTCTCGAGAGCAGCCTACGCGCCGTGCTGCGGTCTGCGCAAGCAATGACCAACCTCCCGTCGGCCACACCTGCGCATTGCTAAGTAATGGACAGATTCAGTGCTGGGGCAGCAACAGCGGCGGACAGCTCGGCAACGGCAATACGATGGACAGTGTTGTGCCCGTCAAGGTTTCTGGTGTCACCGATGCCGTCGCAGTTGCCTGCGGCCAATGGAGCACCTGCGCAGTTCTGAAAACCGGCTCGATTCGGTGTTGGGGAGGCAATGAACGCGGCGAGCTCGGTAACGGCACTAAGACGAACAGCTGCGTGCCCGTGACGGTGAGCACTATTAGATGACAGCAGACTTCTTGAGGCTTGCGTCATGAACCATTCAGTCATTGCATCGGCTCTTCTAATTTATTTCCTCGGATTCGCGCCTAGACTAGATGCCATGATTGGAGACAATCGCCCGGAACCGCGTCGTTTCGATCATCCTTTGCGACTTGCTTCGATATCTATTGCGGCCGTCCGACAATTATTCTCGAGTTTGACGCAGCAATTCGCAGTTGGCATCATGTATGTGGCAAGAAGTTGACCGATGTTGGCCTGCGAGTCACTGGCAGACGAACTTCATGCCAGTGCTTTTCACGAGCACTTGCACCATCATCTTTCATGAACCTCAGAATTAATGAGTTTACACGATATCTTCGAGGTACTCGATCACCTAGAACGGCATTGGCGTACGAGCGAGCGGCTCGATCATTCTTGTCGTTTCTCGGTAAACGCGGTGAACACCCGCAACGGAATGACGTTGAGCAATTTCTGGCCAGACCATTGGTGTCCGGTTCAACCGCGGTCCGCGGCCACGCGAAATCACGATTTGGCTGGCATTCGGGCGCTCGCCACCTTCATGAAAAAGCAGGATACCTGGCAAGACGACCCGACCGTGGACATCCCATTTGCAAAAGAGTCGCGCAAAGACCCAACGTTTCTCATGAGGGGCGAACTTGGGCAACTATTCGAGGCAGCAGCGAATGACGAAGACACGACTCGTCGTGCGCGTAATTTGGCGATCGTGGCGCTTCTGTCCCACGGCTGCTCTCGTTTGGCAGCCGGGTAGCACCTGACCAACGACAGTGAACTTGGGCGGGGGATGGCGGCGAGTACTGCCATTACGATGGGCTTTGGATTGCCTAGACCCCGACGAGCCTCCGCCGATCATCGGATCACTCATGACGGCAGCCCCCGCGCTGTAGCCGGCGACAATCAGGTTGTTAGCGGCTAGTCTTGCCTTCATGGCTGCCTGAAATGGCGTGTCCCTGCCTTTGGAATCGAGCATCAGGTGACACCAGGAATTCCAAAAGGGGTCACTATTGATGTGCCCACCCGAGACACGCGGCAGGTGACATAACGCCCAAAGTACGCACAAGTGTGTACTACGAGTGAAAATGGAAGCAGCCCTGATCAAATCCAAAGCACACCATCGCCCTTGGTCGGCTGCTTCGGTGACCATCGGGCGCCTTTCCCAGACTGGAGTTCAGTCCCAGTCGGCTGAGAACGACTCGTGGTAGAAGTCGGGTGACCTCGCCTTGGCGATGGGCGGCAGGTCGGTTGGCAATCCCATGCTTTGAAGAACTTCTCGTGCTGTCGTCGGTTCCGTGATGAGTTTGACGAACTTCAATCTTCCGCCGCAGGGACACGCCAAAGCGTCAACGGAATGAACTCGTCGCAAAAGAATAGCCCAATCGATGCGCCACGGCGCGCCGTGACGAGGTCCAACATCTTGGTCGCGCGTCCCTTGCTTCGACTCGCTTGCCAGTGCCGCCGGTATCGCCGATGCGACGGTTGCTTCTGGTGGACTCTTCAAGGAAGCAATTGAAGCAGAACCACTCGGACGAGGATTCGAAGTCAAAGCTACCGAGGGCTTGCCGTGATTGTGCTGCTGCTCGGTAGCTGGCGCAGAATCGGGTACGACATCTTTTCTCCAAGATGAATGCGGTCCAAATACTCCAAAGTAACGCAGTAATGGATGAAATGGAGGCGGAATTAATGCTACCAAACGAGCCATGAACTGCATCGGCGACATAATTCGCTGCGTCTCGATTCCGTGCCGCGTCGCTTTGACTTGGTAGATTACATTGCCTTCGGGTCCGATTGACAAGCGTTCGAGGCTGAGCGGTGCACGAAGGCAGTACCGCAGCAGGCGTTCGCGGGCATCTTTATCGTCTGCATCAATCGCGTTGCCAGCGTACAGGCTGTAACCATGGCTCGCACCTACGCGACCATTGACCGCTCGTTGCTCGAATCCACTTTCGTCGGCATCCTGGTTACTGTTACGTGGCTTGCTGCGCTTCTTGACCAAATTGCCAAGTCCCAGGCAACCTTGAGCACAGGCTTCAAGGGCCGAAAGCTCAGGGGACTCATTCGAGAAGTCGTCTTCATCATCAGTCTTGAGCTGACCGTGGCGTCGGAGCCAGCGCATGAAACGCTGATGCACGTTGAAAGCGATATCTTCAAGATCGTCAGGGGCGGGTTGGCGCAACTCGTGGAACTCGACTTCACCTGAGGGACGTCTTGAGAATACACCGTCGGGAAGAACTGCGTGGAGGTGCGTATTGAGATTCAGTGACGATCCGAAGCGGTGCTGCATCACGAGCGCTCCGTAGCAGATCTTCGTCAATCCTTCTTCACGCGCTCGCTCGCGTTGCCAGCGGAACGCCTCGCTAATGAACAGACTGGTCACGGCACCAAAGGCATCCGCCCGACATGCCAGTCGAAGTCTGAATTCGAAGGGCACACTTAGAACCCATTGGCGCACGGGAACATCAGGGAGCACGTGATCCACGAGGTGCGCTGCACCGTTGCACATGCGCCTCGCGTTGCAACTCGGGCACGTTCCTCTGCGTTTACAAGAGAACGCCACCAAAATGGTGCGACCACATAATCTGCAGACGGCCTTGGCAAATCCATGTTGCAACAAACCGCAAGCTAAGTAGTCACGCAATTCCTTCTCAACGTACTTCGGCAACGGCTTGTCGTAATGATCGTGGACTTCTCTTAGAAAGGTCTCCAGGTGTTCGGATACTATCTGGTACAGGACGGTCTTTTCGGGCTCATGGCGCTGATATGCGACCGAGGAATTCTTGCCCGCGTGCAACGTGACGGACGCTCGCAGGGCACCTGTCGAATCTGCGTTTCCAACCGGTGGCTGAATCACGGATTGGGGAGCTGTAGCGAGCGTCGTGCCATGGTCACTTGGGCCAGTTCTGTCGGCAATTGTGACGTCAGTGGGGTGGCGAAAGCGCCAGTGGCCGGTGGCCATGGCCAGATGCTGATCGCCCCGATTTCGTCGAGCGATCCGCCTTCTCCTAGGTGCAGAGGCTCTTCGAGTTCAGCTTCCTAGGCGAGCGAGCGAATTTCTGGGCAAGAGGTTAGTTGACAGCGACGGAATGTATTTCGCCCGAAAGGGTAGCCCAAGCAATATGCAACTCCGGTCAGGCGAGCGTAAACTCGGATTGGACGTCATCTCCACGAGTCTCTGCTGCTAGACCGTCGCATCTACGCTAGCGGGGACTGGGCAAGATCAACTCAGCGACGACGATATTGAGAAGTGGCCTTGCCCGATTTGTGCCCCTCCCCGGCGAAAATTTTACCAATCAACTTTAAATGAAAATGGGGAAATCGTAGGGCAAATCGATTTTGCCCCCTGCCCGTGTATCTAGGACCGATTTTCGCCGGTTACCTCTACTGCTGCACAATATCCGCGCGTCGCGTGAGTATCGGACTTGTCCCGTATATTGGCGGGGAATATTGGTAACCTAGCGAAAGTGACCCTGTTGCGGGGCACTGTTTGGCAAGACTCCAACTGTTGTGCGTAGAACAACGTCAGGTGTCAACACCGCTCAATACCGTCAAGTCCAAGTTATCGTCAATAATGTTCTTATGACACTTGCTTTCATTATGGAGGTCGAGCCTGTCATGAAAGCAATTCAAATCACGCTGGACGACAATCTTCACCGAAAGGCCAAGACTTTGGCCTATCAGACAGGAACAACACTTGCTGAATTCGTTCGGCGGGCGGTCGAGGATCGCGTCGAGCGACTTGAGTCGGAAGCCGCTGTCGAACCGGATCGGAGGCTGCAATGAATCCCGCATCCGGTCATCAGCTTCCGCGCGTAATGCCCTTGGCTCAGGTTGCCCGTGAATTGCTGGCACTCGACGTCCACGAGGTCTACAAGCTTGCCCGCTACGGTAGACTGCCCGGCGCTTTCAAGCTCGGTAAGTTGTGGTTCGTCAGCGTTCCAAGGCTGATTGCAGCGATGCAAACCGACCCAAATTTCGAGGGGAAAACGCCATGAGCTGCGGAGCTAACCACCCCAGACCCGTGTTGGGTCCGATCAATCCACGCGATCGGTTGATCCTTGCCGCCAATGAGTTGAGGCGTACGGTCTTTGCCAGTCTCCCGTGGGGCCTTCGCGTTGGTTCGTTGCTTTTCAACTTGCGATTCGCCGCGGACGCTCGAAGCTTTGGGCAACTCGCGTACGGCATGTTTCATCTGTATGGCGTGAATGGACTCCCCAGGACGCCGTTTGTGCCTGAAACCATCCGAGAGATTGACAAGCTGCCGGACGGTTATGGGGCCGCGTTTGGGCAAAAAGCGCGCCGGCTTGCATGGAGATATCTGCGCGACCCGGAGCGCGTGGACGAAGTCCTCTCGCTGGCCGCAATGAAGCTCATCAGCAACAAGTCAGTGGAGAACAGCATCCGGGGCAAAGACCTGCACCAAGCCGAGAACTACGTGTTGCGGTCGGTGCAGAATCAGGCCTTGGACCTGCTCAGGAGCGAGCGGGTTCGACGCCACGAGGACATCACCGAACTGCTTCACGAGCCTGGTTCATGGGAGAGCTTGGGCGAATTGATCCCAGAACGCGAGCAGCAAGCGATCAAGAAAGAGCTGGAAGACGCAGTGAGCCCCCGGATAATGCCCGACTTGCCGTTGTATTTCGATTTGTTGCTCGATGGTTTTTCGAACAAGGAGATTGCTGAAAAACGGTTGCTCCCCTCATTGGAGTCGCACCCGATCTCCCAGCAAGCAATGGCCAAGTACAGGTCCAAGCTCAAGAACGTTCTTCGTAAGCACTTCGAGATTCAAGCCTCAGCATAACCAAAAACGATCTGCTGGCTGTCTCCTGCCTCACCCCTCGAACGGCACGTGCAGCATTTCAGCAGCTCTTCGTCGAGTTCTCTCCGGCCGTCTGTCATATCTGCTCGTGGTTGTAATACTTGAGTGAGCAGCAAGTTGTTGGACGGTGGAAATGTCAACCCCCGCATCGAGCAGATCGCCGATGAAAGTTCTGCGAAGATCGTGCGGTGAAAACCGCTGAATCTTGGCTTCGACGGCAAGTCTCTGAAGTATCCAATAGACAGCCTGGTCACTCATTCGCCGGTTTTCGATGACTCCCGCTTTGTTTACCGGCTTGAACAGAGGTCCTGGTTCGTTGCCCCTGACCGCGAGCCAAGTTTCGAGTGCGGTTCTTGAGCCGTTGGTAATGTATGCTTGCCTTTCCTTGGACCCTTTGCCACGAACGACAATGGTTCCCGAGCAACGATTGAAGTTCTCGGCGCTCAATCCGACGACCTCGTGCCTTCGAAGGCCCGACCCATAGGTGAGCGCCAGAAGGGCGGCGTCACGCGCACCCGCAGGGGTTGTGGTGTCGCAGGTGGCGAACATGAGTCTCAATTCCTCTTGGGACAAGGCTCTGCCTTTGATGACTCGATCACCCCGGATTGCCTTGATCGACACCGCCTGGGTGTAGGCCGTCCCATCGAGTTGTCCGAGTGCGAACGCGGCCTTCAACGTGCCTCGAAGCGCGGCCAAAATCTTGTTGCCGCTAGCTGGACTGTACGAGTCCAGAAGGTGACTACGAACCGCCGCAACATGCTGGAATCGGACGCTTGCCCAGGGGAAGTTCTCAATCGTTGATCTGGGTGCTACTAGATTTGCCACGACTCTCAAGGCTTGGTGCATTGCCCGCCTGGAACCTGTTGACAGTGAAGCCAGGTAGACAGCGGCCGGGTTGTGGTCGGAGGCACATGTAGTCGCGTTGATGATAGCCGTGCTGATTTCAGCGTCTTTTGCATCACTGCCGCGAACTTGCATTCTCATAACAGAACTACGGATGGGGTGGCTGGTGTTCAACCGACCAAGAGTCAAGTTGACGTCGAAGTCCGCCGAAAGAGCCGAGACTTGCGATTGACCCAGCGGCTATTAGGTCATTCGTTGCCGGTGGTGACCACCGTGTATGCCAATCTGCTCGACGAGAATGTTGGGCGAGGGGTGGAGCAGATCTGGGTGGCGTAGACGGTTGTTCGGGCGGGGAGCTGGATGCGGCGAGGCAACCGGCACCGTTCACGGTCAGCAATGGTTGGCATTTGTGAAGCGACCGCACTTATGGTTCATTCTCCACGTCCTTGAACGTGCTCATGAACATCCGGAGTTCCGCTAGGATTTCGTCCATCAGGTCGTCGGTCAATTGCTCCGGGTCGCTCCAGTCATGCTGCACTAGAGCCGAGACTGTTTGTTGTCCGGCTTCCAGCATCTTCGTTCCTGGCGGAAGTTTCTGAGCATCGATTGCCGCCTTGATGCGAGCGCTCCAGCCGTCTCGATTCGTTTCAGACTGCACAAATAGCCCGACTTCAATGGGCGACCAGGAATCAGTCACGTATCCACCAAAGTGGATCTTGTATCCCAACCTGGATTCGGCCGCGGACGGGCAGTACTCCAGGAGCTTACGTAGCTTTCGTGTGACCTCATACTGTGGTGCCGAAGCTTCGGGTTCAAGCTTGCTCTTCGCCTTTTCCAGGAAGATGCGAGCAGCGATGTTAGTCTGGGGTGTGCCGCGAAGCTTTGCTTCGACATCCGCATCGCGATCTCTTGTGACTGATATGACGTGCTCCTCCGGTGCCTGCCCTGCGACAGTAATTCGAACGGTAGCCTGCCGCTGATAGCGCTGAACAGCAGACACAACGTGTGGAATCAAAAGTCGCTCAGCTCCGCGTCTATACAGTGCCATCGATACAAGGCAGAGTTCGCTGAGGTTCGTCGGTTCGTCACTGGCTGCGAAACGTCGAGCCAGACGAAGGAGACTCTCGCTGATCTCGTCGCCGGCAATGACCAAAAGGATGTCATTGGTGGCAAGCATTGTGTCGATCTGTCGACGGGACTTCTGAATCCATTCGGCGTGTTTCGAGAGCTTCGGTTCCTTCGCAAGCGAAGTAGCGCTCCACTCGACCTTCGAAGTCTCGGCATAGTCGAGAATTTCGAGCGAGCACCTTCCGTTTGGCTTCAGGGTTGCGAAGTAGCTTGTCTTCCAGCAGCACAAGTCGAAGTGGCTCACTCCAGGTCGTTGAGTCGTCAGGCACCAGCGCTGTCGAAAGGCTTACTTCCGCCAAGAGCAGATCGACCCGGTCAACTTGATATCCAAGAACGACCAATGTCGATTCCTGGGCGATCAGTCCGGCAACTTTAAGTGCCTGAGCAAGGGCACCACAGTTGGCGCCAATAATTCCGTCCCAGGCTGACTCATCGAGCGACTCTCCCTCCGTCCCGATGGGATCGATGCGGACATAGTGCGAGCCACTTATCGGCCGTCCCTGGTCATCGAGTGCAGGTATCGATTCGGGAAGTAGCGTCATTCGTGAGTCACGGTACGCCGCTCCGATGTTCGGCGTCAACGTCAACATGACGGTACGAATGCGCCGGCTTATCCGAGATCAGGATGCTCTCGGGACGCCTATGGCTCGGGCAGAACCTCCTCATGGGCCACCGGATGCGCGCGACTGATTCTTGGGGCTCCTGATGCGGAAGGGAGGCGGTCTTTCACCCCGATTCAAGTTGCGCGTACCTCACACCTTGTCGGCTCCACCCGTTCCAAGCCAGATGAACCCCTGCACATCGATCATGTCGCGGGGAGTCATGTCTCGATTGGTGAGTTTCTCTCGGATGTAAGAGGCAAATCCGAGAATGCGCGTGTAGGTGGCTGCGGTCGGGCAGGAGTCGTACTTGATCTCGTAGCCTAATGCGGTAGCGGCTCGCTGTACGAATGTGGGTTTGACGACCAGGTGCTCATTTGGATGCGTCATGAAGAGGGCATAGGTACATGTTGGCCAGGAGCCTATTCCGAGGTCAGCAAAGGTTTCGGCCATCTTATCGAAGCGCTCGTTGAACGGACCGTCGTCCACCAGCAGGGCTACAAATGGTTCTGCAAACGCACCGTGCTTCGAAGTGGGCAGCGAGGACAACCTAGCTTTCTCAAACAGCGAAAGCAGGTTTGTTGCCTGCACGACCTTTTTGTAGGCTTCATGAACAAGCGTCGGGTTTGCATCTTTCAGTGCCGTTCGAAGGCGATCTCTTTCCAGGAGGCTTGATGCGAGACTGACGGCCTGTTCCTTGTAGACTCGCTCTTCGCTGATGTACTTGGGACAGTCAAATCCGCCGCCCTCGATCCGCAAGAAATTCCCCACCATTTCGTCGAAGGTGAGTGGCGGAACGGCGAAGGCGCCAGTCGCGTCGGGCTTTACGTGGCGAAGCAGGTCGGCCGCGTCAATGTCGGAATCTGGTACCTGGTCGAGAGCAGTAAGTGCCATACGGAGCTTCTTTGGCCCGACAGATTCAAAGTAGACGATCAGGTCGGTCCCGTCGTCGGACATGACGCGCCCAATACCCCAACCGGGCTTCTTTGGGTGACGAACGAAGTTCAATTCGCTCGGAACTGCAACTGGTGAGTAATCTGCCACTTCGAGTCCTTGCACGAGGAGAGCCGCAGAGTATCAGCTTGTTGCCCGAGAAGCGCGACTATTCCGGCCAGCCCAGTTGGGTGTGTCAGTGTCGCACAAAGGAATGCTTGTGCTGAATGCCTTCGCACGTCCTTGAGTCGAACATGCAATAGTGGACTGGGTTCGTTGAGCGTTGGCGTCTACGGCATCAGGGGCGTCCTGGGACCAAAGGCACCGCCCCCGACCCTGAATCGGTACCCGGCGGAGTCGTCCGTCGTGTAGCCCACGACTCGAATGCCTCGTTGAGCAAGCTCAGCTTCACGAGGGTCGCGCTCTTCTCCGGCAGCTGGCCACATGATCCACTTCTCTGTGGGGCCATCGAAGGTCACAGGCTCACCGACGATGGCTCCGTACAACTCACCGAAGAGCCCAGCATGTTCATCCATAAGTCGGGAGTAACTATCGACTTGCTGAACGAGTCGCGTGAGTTGGCGGTCATCCTTCAACTCCAGGAGAACAGGCGTGAGGCGGGCTCCGTCTCGACGAAGGACAAGTAGGTCGCACACGATCTTTCTGCCGTCGCTGGGCAGAGCGAGTTCATCGGCGATGAACCAGAGGTTGACTGGCTCGTCTGTAGCTGCCGATGCTGCATTGAGCGAGACCATTCGGCGGTCGTTCATGTTGGCTTCACGGATGAGAAAGCTCTGTAGGGCCTTCTCTCCGGTGATCCGACCCTGCTCAATGTTCCGGCAGTGGTCATCGAAGAGCTTCTCGAAGTTAGTGGCCAAGCTCTCCAGGTTCGTTATTGTGCTTTTACCTCGCTGAGGACGGTCAGGGAGCAGTCACACCATGGTGACCCCCGTCGATGCAGGTCGGAAGTGGACGCGGTCGCCGTGGGCGCGTTGCAGTTGTCCCAAGCTCGTCCGCACCTTGCTGGCCCAATCGATCGTGGCCCGTAGACGCCTCTCCCGCTCGGCATGGACGCTCATTCTGCACATCATGCCCGCCTCACAGGTTCTGAGCAACCCGCCCGTGACATTGACTGACATAGCACGGATGGCCTTGGGGCAATTGTCGGGTACCCTACAGTCGTGGCTTCCAACTCCGTGCAGCTCGCTTCCCATCATGCCCTGGTTACATCGGACAATGCCTTCCAGCGGACGGCACGGTTGCGGCAATCGCTCTGGCGGGAGAAGCAAGGCTACCCCATCGGCCTGAACGGCACCACGCCAATCGGATCGCGGCTGGCTATGCCGTTCGCGAAAGACACGCTGGCAAACTACCTGACCGATACCATCCGTAGCGTCGTGCGAGCCGAGGTCATCAATCGCCCGGTTGCGAGTGGCCAGGTCTACGCGGAGCCAAGAATCTTCGACAACCTGCTGTCGTCTCAGCCCCTATGCTTCAACGCCTTTGGTGAGCTTCAGCAAGATCTGGGACTGGCTTCTCGCGTCGTTGGAGAGCTGATAGGAGAATCTGACGCGACGGTGACCGCCATCCGATTCGAGTACTCGCCCGGTCGAGGGAACCCCGAGTTCTCGGCGGATTGCTCCGCCTCCGATGTGTTCATCGAGTATGAGTGTGGTAGCCAACGCAGGTTTCTGGGGATCGAGGTCAAGTACTTCGAGAACATGAAGGAGCCGCCTGCCCCGTTCCGGCAACGGTACATCGAAGTGGCGCAGGCTATGGGGTGCTTTCACGAAGAGCGACTTGGGGAGTTGCGAGCTGCGCCTCTAGAACAGCTTTGGAGAGATCACCTGTTGGTTGGGAGTTTGGCGGCCCATCCTAGCGGTCGCTTCGATGGAGGAGCGTTCGTCGTGCTTTATCCCGAGGGGAACAAGGCTGTGGCCCAGGCGGTCAAACGGTATGGCGAGTGTCTTCGAGATGACCGGACTTTCTCGGTATGGACGCTTGAGCGGTTCTTGGCGGCAGTTCGCTCCAACGGGGGCCAGTGGGCAATCGTGGTCGAGGAACGCTATTTCAGGGTCAATCGAATGACAGCCCACCTCGTCGGCAGGACTGCTTCGTCCTTCATAGGGTGGAACCGCTGACACGCAACAGAAGTGCCGAAGTGTTGCGAGTTACAGGAAAAGGTATTGCCCGCCGTGGTCATTGCCGAATCCCATCGCATGGCGCCCCAAGTGGCGCGGGGCTCACTACGAGTAGGAGTTTCGACTGCCCGACATTCCAGCAGATGATGTGCACCCTGCCGTTACGGACCTATAAACCGCGGTTGGACCACTTGACGAACATGACACTGCGCACGTAGACCGTCGGTATCGCTGCCAGACAGCGACTTGGCAAACTTGCCAAGGATTTGGCAAGCGGGTTATTCCCAATCGAGCGCCAATTTGGATAGTCGATTAAAATGTGATGCCGACTGCCGCTGAGCGGCTTCGCTCAACGCGACGATTACAGAACCGTACCGCAGAATACCGCTAACGTGACTCGCACGATACAGCTGCGGCAGCCCCCGCAGTCGCCTATTTCGTCCGTTGAGCGCAACATAAGCGTCAGTTTCTCGTGACCGACTCCAGTCGGCCCGACTATTCTATCGGAGATGTCTAGGTCTCGTCGCAAGAATTCAAAATCTAACGGTAATGACCGTGATGCCGGTCCAGAATTACCAATCGATCCCGAGTGGACGCAACTGCCCCCTGGAATTACCCTTGCAATGTACGCGGGCCTTACGCAAAAGCAACGTCGGCGCTACCGTGAGTTTCAGGCTCGAAAGCCGACAGACTGGGCGGCGCTTTGCGCTTGCGTAGTCAATGGGGTTCTCAAGACCTTCCGCGCGCAACCAGTCGATGACTCGACCCAAGACACCGTGGAATACCACGAGAAGGTCAAAGTGTTGCCTGCTTACCCAGACGTGGGGAATCGCGAGCAATTCGAGTCTTCGACCACCACGCTTGATGGTCCAGCTGAGAATGAACACATTAGCGATGAGATGTTCGAAGTATTGATCACAACGCAGCGTCTCGAAAGACGCCATGACGCCACACCCTTAGTCCGCTCATTGCTTGACTCAATCCGCGTTCTGGCAAGTCTGGTGATTGTGGAATGCGGCTGCGATAGCTTTACTGGCGACTTGCCGAATGTGGAGGAATTGGCGGCAGCCGTAAGGGCAGCGTTGGTTGGCCTTCCAAATGACCGTGGCACCAAACAACTGCGAATTTACGATCTTCTGAATTCGTTGTCGGAGTGCGTTCAAGCTAACATAATTGGTCAAGAAGAATCGGTTGTGCGGGCGCGGACAGCCATTACAGGTATTGCGGGGCTGGACACTCAATGTCGCACACGGGATCTAAATGATCTCCTAACAACTATTCTGTTGGAGCCCCTCAAGAAGAAGCGTTCCAAGTCAATTAATGCCTTGTTGAAAATATATAAATTGGACAGTACGGATGGCATCAGCCTTGCTCGCGCCTGCTGTGCGTCGAGAAAGAAACTGGGATTGTCAAGGAAAGACTGATTCCTGGATTGTTCATGCATTTTGCACTGTAATTCGCAGCGAAACGTTGTGCGACTGCTTCTCTGCGACTTTCGGAGTGCGAAAAATGGTGACCCGTCTCCCTCTCGAAACGCCTAATCGGCCAATGCGAACTCTTGGCGCTGCCGTTAGCCAAGTTCTCGAGGCGGCTGTCAAAACTCAACACGCAATCCGGAAGGAGGATGTGGCCAAGCGACCGGCAAATGTATCTGACGCAGAGCAACTTGGGGACCAAGGTCATTCTTCTTTCTCAGACTCGACGCGGGAAGATGGTTTGGCGGGGAGTGCCCTCCAGTCAAAAACAACTCCGTATGGCAACGTTGTCGTTAGTGAGATCAAACCGGAGGACGGACTGGTACATGTGCCGATCAAGCGGCTACAACAGCTACTCGCCAAGCACAACATCGACCATCGGCCGGCGTTCGTGGGGTTTGACCGCCATGGCAGGTACTACTCCCCCATCATTGACGGAGTAGTCATTAGTGAGGCCGACAAACCCAAACTAGATGCGGCGCTTGCGGCCAGGTCGGGAGCTAGTAACGCCAACTCTCTCACATCCAAGCAAATCGCCAAGCTCCAATCACTTGGCCGAGAGAAGCTCATTCTGACGGCTATCGAAGCCCTGCACGCGCTCAATCGGCGCGCCAAAAAATGTCGAGACAATAACCAAGTCTCAAAGAAGGATGAGATCTACCGCCTCAAGGATCGATTCTTGGACGCGGCAATCCGTGCCGGAATTGCTACGATAGAGACCTTCGAAGTACCAGGGAGCAAGTACTACCGTTTTTGCTGCCCCCTGTGTGAACGCGAATGGAATGGCCCGCAGTTTCGTGAACGGGAACTCAATGACGTGAGCCATTGTCGTGGCTGCGACTGCTACGACAATGAAGTCGAAGGGGAGCTTCAGCAGAATATCGACCGGTGGTATGTCATTGCGTGTCTGGGCTACCGGTTTCATCAACCGCGAATTGCGCTCGATCTGCAAGTTCAAGCAATTTCGTGCGAACCACATGATCCGAACCAGCCGCAACGTGAGATCCCCATATGCGGGCTGACTATCGAAGCCCAGCGCAGATGCGTCGAATTGGCCATCGCATGCTTGACGCCCGAGGGGTCTGGAATGGAGTCGCCCCAATGACTCAGTGGATTCACGTGGGCAAAGTGTCGGTCGAGAGCGGCACCATTCAGATTGGGGACCCGTGCTTCCGTCAGGAGCTGCACGAAGCGGTGAAGATTCTGGAATTCCACGATCCAGATGATTGCTCTGGGGGGCCAAGTCGATTCGCTAAAGCCAGCGAACAACTACTAAGTCGCGATTCAGGTGACGACCGGCATGGGCAACGGCGAATACGACGTCCATATTCGCAAGTTCGGCGAGTTGATTGCCGAGGTGAGCGTGGTCTTCCTTGCGGACGTGAACCCATGAGGTTGCTGATTCAAGCGGCGATTACCAAATTCGGAATCCCAACCTCCGCCAAAGCGCTTCTAGCGTCACATCAGCCACACTGTTGACAAGCTCGAACACCACTTGGCTGGAGCCTTTGAACCGACAAAACAACAAACGATGGGCGAAGGTCCGTTGACAATCTATTGAATGTTCAGATTGCAGTTTGCAATAACGATGAGAGAAGAAGGGACACGAATCATGAGTATCCGCAACGACCTGATAGCAAGCGATGACCTAATCTACGAACTAGCAAACCAATCCTTAGCGATGGAACACGAGGTGCCAATCATGGCCTTGCTGGTTCGTCCCGACGGTTCAACCGACTGGTACGAGCGCACCAACCGGAGCGAATACACCGTAACCGCCGATGGAATCCGGCTAAAGGAGCTGCTAACGGTGGGTGTCGGCATGGGCTATCGTTGTGAGTGCGACGCCTGTCGAGCGGGGATTGAGCCGCACCCTGACACCGACGAGATCGAAAATAGGGTCAGCCAGATCCATGGGGCACTAGAGGAATACGATGCAATTGAGGCCAATGGCCCCACGCACAAGTACTTTGAAGACGAGACGTCAGGTGAATGCGAAGCGTGACGGCGATCGGAAATGTCCCACTGCGACATGGTCTAGCGACCAGTGCCCGAGGCTTTTCCTAGCCAGTGCGTGCAATCACGTTCTCGAAGGGAGTCAATGTGTATGCCGAGTGAATCGCTGAGAGATTTGAATGAAGTCTATGTTCTTTTGGCCAGCAGGATATCCCTACGGCAGCTCCAGGCGGATCTTAGACACGCTGCGCGCAGACGCCGGAGCAAGGATCTCGCCTTGGTGATCGACGATGTCCAGGGGATAGTTAGGCTGGGTCCGAGGCGTGATCTAATCCCATTGCTCGCCATAACGGTTCCCAATCTAAACGGTCTTACCCGACCAGCAGGTGAACTGTGCCCGGGAGCAAAGTTTCCGTTTTGGTTGGTCCACCGCGATCGCGAAGACAAGGTGTCGTGTGCGGCGATTTCATTCGACGGGCTTGACGGGGACGATGTGCTTTCCGAGTTTTTACGCGAAGTGGAGCGTGTACGGAATTCTTCAAGATTGGTTCCACCTGAAATCCAAAACCGTGGACAAGAAATCATTTCGACCAGTTACTATTCGGGCGAGCAATCCAAGGCAGGCCTCCACCACTTGAGTTATTGCGAGGGTGCCTTTCGTTTGCTCGTGCCAGAGGGTTGTGTCGCCGACCTCTCGCGAACTGCCGCACGTCCAGCTGAGGTCATCATTGTCAAGGGGTACTCTATCGACCTGGAGACAATGGCGTTCGCTGTCACTTGGCTGGACGGAACGGCGACGCCTTATTCAGTCACCGTATGCTCGTTTGACGGCACACCGGCACGATCGTTGTTACTGTCATCCCTGCTCGTCTATGACTCCCGCCTCCAAATAATTCAGCGGCACGCGCGGGTTGCATATATCGAAACCGATATGTTGCCAGTGCGATTCGACGAGATAGAGCCAGCCATCCGGCGGCTTCTGAACGCAAACTAATTGCGAACAAGGGACGAGTTGTCGCTCGTCTTCCCCTCTCGCTGGACGCACCTGCGCGCCACAGCCATCGCGGGGTGCGTACACGATTCAATTACTGACAGACTGCCCAAGTGAGAATGCCCCTATGACATCGTACAAACTACAGGCAAACGAGGCTACAGAATCTACGGTTGACGCGGACTCCCAAACCGAAGACAACCGCAAGTGGCGTCGAATGCAATTGGAGAGTGCCGCGTACCACGAAGCTGGTCATGTTGCTGTGGACTTGGCATTCGATTTTATCGTTTGGGAAGTATGGCTAGCCGACGAGGACCCGGAGAAGCGGCATCCATACCTTCGTGACGTTGGTGGTTCGGTAGATCGTGACCAGAAGCAACCTCCGCATACGCTCGCCCGACTTGGCCCTTGGATCGCCGGAAGCTTCGGTGGATTCGTCGCTGAGCGGAGGTTCTGGCGCAAAAAGTACCCGGAATTCAACTTCTTGAATCCCGGATATCATGGGGCTCAACATGACTTTGCCGGAATAGAAATGGCGAATCCATTGTCCAGGTCGCCATCGGACCTAACCACCTGGCGCATGTTCGCCCGACATTGGGAGCAAATTTCTCGCGCCGTTGTGACCCGTAGCTGGAGTTGGATCGAAACGATGGCGGCTGAGCTGTTGCAGAAGCGAGAGTTGGATAGCGACGAACTCGACGAACTTAACGCTGACGGCAACCTACAGCGCATTGCTCGGGCTGTAGTACGTGAACGTAACCAAGGGTGGACGCCCCCAGAAGAAATAGCCCGCGTAATGCAGGCCAGAAGCCGCAAGGAGTGGCGCCGCAGGGCCGCACTTCGCGCATTCAGCGCAAAGCTCGACGCTCAAGAGAGCGCACGTGAATGAAAGCGCGCACCGTCATGGCTGGACGATTCATTCGATGTCGAACGCATTGTTCTAGCCGTCTTTACCTGCAAACCGTTCCAGGGGCGTTTAATCGATGCAGGTCAAGGCAGCTTTCGCCGGGATGTGGATTCAAGCACTCGCAATCGGCGCAGTCGGGCGAACATCAACGTGAATCAGCGTGGCCGCTCCCGCAGCAATAGAAACGCATCGTACGCAACCCGGGAGCGGCTGACGAGCAAGGCCGGAGGCGACGGCAGGATGGCTGCCACTGAACAGAGCGCGAGCCGCCTCAATAGGAACCGCGACGATTGCCGTAGGAATCTGATGATTGGTCTCAACATTGCGGGATTCATCGCTCAGATTCAAGCCGGCCTTTTCGGCTGCGGCGTCTGCCATTTCGAATCCCACCGGATCAGTTGTATCCGCAACTACTACGACCACGTTGTGGACGTCTAAGCCACCGAGAACGGCGCGGCCGAGCACAACGCAAATCGCCGGTCGGTTCTCGCGAATCAAGTGAAGTCGTGCTTCGATTCCGGGATTGTACTTGGTCATTTCTTGCCCTTCGAGGGTAGCTTTCCTGAACGCGCTGCTAATAGAACCAAGTCTGTGATAGGCCCGCGAATCTGCCCGTACCGTCTGACGCAGCGTCGCAAGCCTAATGAGGTCTTTCGTGACAATCGCCGAGCTGGTGGTCCCAGCAGAATCACAGCTGCAGCTTCAACTACGTCGAGTGGAGTCTCATCGCTGCCAACTACATGAATCGCCCTCTTGATTGTTTCAAGTTCGCGGAAAATTGACACCGCTCTGGCCGCTCGAAACCGAGTGTCGCGGTCCAGGTTCACGGCGGAATCTAGCGCCAGCCTGCCAACATCAAGTACGCCCGAGCACGGCATTTCGATACCTTGTTCAAGTGAAGTAGTGACAATTCGGACTGCTCGCTGAAGACTCATTTCCAAACCAATACCGGCGAACCGGCGAACTGCACGCAAGACCTGGGATGAAGGGAGCCGGCACGGCGCACGAGTCATGAAAGACCCCCATTGTTGGGTCGGTGAGGCCAAGGTAGCTGGCCTTCGAGATCCATTTCGTCCGAAACTTTGCAATCCCGGAGACACCGAGCAATATCAGCCTTCAATTCGTCCGTGTAATCTGTAAGGTGAATGTGCGCGGCAACTCCTAGGCCGACGACCTTGCTGATCTCGAACCGCTGACGGTATCCCGCTCCAGTCACTACAAGAGCCCATCGGTCGTTTGGAGATGTGGGTCGCTCCGCATGGATCTCAGGATCGCCGCCGTTGCGGGCGATCTCGATCAAAGCGTCAGACAACCGGCCATGAACGGCGATATCGAGCAGACGCAAATGGTCTCTTGGAAGTGAAAAGATCCGCATGACTACGACGGGACAACGTGCCCCGCGAGCAAACTTCAACTTGTTTAGTGGCGGAACTAGCCACTATTCAAGCATCCTGACTGGACAAGTCGCCCCCCTGAAGTCACTTGGCTCAAGTTGAGTGGGGTAGATCCATAAACGGCAGCTGGGGGTCCCTATTGACTGGACACCACGATGGTGGCGTCGGATCGGTCAAGTGGAACTGACTCCTTCGGGCAACATGGCCAACGGGCTCGGGCGTTGTGCTGACGACCCAAGAAACGGACGGGGTTCGTGCCGGCATCCAACGAGCGGCACGAACCCCGTTCTAACTTGCAATGCAAGTGGCTATGACTTCTTTTCGAACTCTGCCTTGACCTTGTTGATGTATTCGAAGATCTTGGTCAGCAGGATCTCAACTCGTTCTCTTCTTCCCATGGCACTTGCGGCGAGGACCATGGCGTCAAGGGCCTCGTGCACCTCCTTGAGGAGGCGTACGGCTCCGGATACTTTACTCGGTGGCGTTTCGGACTTGTGACCTTCAACTGGTTTTGGCTCCTTCGCTGGTGTGGTCGTTGGCTTTGCCGGTGCCCGAGTGGGTATTGGTTCTGTGGCCGTAACTGGAACTGGGTCCTTTGCCTTGTTGGCGCTATCGACTTTGTTGGAGTTGGCCTTTGTCGTGGCCTTTTCCTCGCGGAGTTTCTTGGCGGTTTCTTTGACCGCATTCTTCGCTAGGACTTCTTCTTGTTTCTTCTGGGGCAGTGTTGCAACCTTCGATGCGGCGTCGAGCGACACTTTGCCTTCCGTGACTGCATCGACGAGCTTCTTGCTCCCCTTTTTCACGACCGTGGCCGCTTTTGCTGTTGCATCTCTCGACACGTTGAGGAGCTTGGCCGCCTTCTCGGCTGAACTGCCTTGTGCCCGAGATTCTGGATCGCGATTTTCGAGGACACTTCCAGAATTGCGAAGATTTCGAGCACTCCGCTGTTTGCCTTCGACTGTCAGCTCTTGGGCAACCTTCGCGGCGATGACGGCACGCTGACTATCGCTCAAGTGCCGACGGTGCAGGTTCATGGAGAGAATCCATTGGACCATCGAACCCTTACCTGACCACTCGGTGAACTTGGGTTCAACGCCCGCGCGCCTGCACGCTTCAAGGCGATTTCGGCCATCAAGAACTTGATTCTTGTATCGAACAATCGGGTGTTCAAGGCCATGCTCCCCAATATCTGAAGCAAGTTCGTCCAATTCTGGGTCTGCCATCATTGGGAAAATACTTGCCGCAGGGTGGACCGTGTATTCCGGGGCAACCGCATCGCAACGGGGCTGCTCTGTCTTCGTTTTCCGACATTCCGGACGGGGTTCGGGCGCGTCCTCGGGCAAAGTGATTGTTAATGCGCCGCGAATCGCGAGCTGTTGGGCTTCCATGAGCGCTGCCTGATAGGCGGTCTCGATTTCCGCGGGGTCAGGATCGCGAGTGGAGGCGAGCACGAGGAAACTCTTGCACGCCGGTCGGTCTTTGTCGGCGATGCTGAAGTATTCTGGCGCGTCAAGGATGGCCTGTTGTAAGGCAGCGTACTTAACTAGTGTCTTGGCCATGTTACTGTTCCTCATTGTTTCGAGCAGCCTTGCGGGCTTCATGTTGTTCAATAAGGAGTGCAACAGCCTCACGTATTAATACGGCGAGGGTTTTGCCAGTATCTGCACTGACATGTTTCAACATAGAGTGCTGGGACTCTTCGAGCGCGACTTGCAAGTTCTTCATATCGACGTTCCTAGTGATCCTGACGAGCACCACGCTCGCTGTGATCACCAAGAGAAGGGCGATAAGTGAAGTATTGAGTTGCCCACTCAGGTTGGTCCTAGTGGTCATTAGCCCTGAAGCAGACGACGATTCCGCGCATCAACGAGCGGCAGGTGGCTGCATTGAGGCCCCTTGGAAGAAACGTTTTGGCCGAATGGACTAGATTCTGATTGAATCTGTGCTGCAGGAGTTCAGCCGTCGATGGCCCACAGCCTCCATCGGTTGGCTTGCTTTCTGGCTAGCGACATTGGTTCAGTAGCCAGGTGATGGTCGTCACTTGGGATGATGCTGCCGATGTCTGGTGGGGCATACTGCGCTTCTCAGCTACGGCGAGTTTCAGCGCGCAACTACGACGCAAAGGCCTCTCGATCTCTCGACAGAAGAAGCGGTTCCTCTGGGGCCGCTCCGAAAGACTGTATCAACGAACGACGGTCTCATTGTTCAACCGAGTGTCAGGCGAATACGATATCGATCCTCTGAAACCTACACCTGACGATCCGCCGTCTGCCCACCCGTCTCGTACGGACATAATGGGATCTTTCCAAGATTCGAACGTGCTCCATGATACATGACACGCCTTTGCGCAGAATTCTGGCCAGATCCGACAAGGACATTGGTTGTTGGCGCGTCAATTCCAAAATCTTGGCGCGTGTTGGCTGGGACAGCACGGCTAAGACCTCTAGTGGGGAGGTTGGGAATGCTGATGGCTCCATCGTTCCTAACTTACGGTCCGTACAAAAGGATCTTCAACGTTGCCCCTCCATGTCGCCAGGCCAATTGCGTGCGGGTAACCTCGACGAATGTTATTTAGAAGGATTCAGGGAATTGGTGATTTGGGGGAGACGGCCATTGAGATACCGGGTGTACATGATCTCGTCATCGCATTGTCCGGTACGTTCAGCCACGCGATGAAGAGCCCGAATCAAGTTTTCCAACGACGCATTGCCTCATGAGCTAAGGTGCACAAGTGACGCTCCCCGAGGCAAGCCTTACGCCGCGGGTGGTAACTGCATTTAAACGCATTCGCGCGCGTGCGGTGCACGATGGTGCTGGGGCGCGCAATGATCGCGCGCGGTCAAGTTCTCTGGCTCAACTATTGCGGCGTCTATCGCCATTCTTGACGACTCTCGACGCCTGCAAGTCAAGGCACTCTGAAATATGCTGATCGCGCCATTGAAAATCCGATTCGCATCAGCAATTCTGGCTTGCATCGAACAACGAGTCGTGGAAACTAATTGGGCGACGCGCTTTGCGCGAAACGGAGATCGTATGTAGCAAGAAACAAGCCCCGCCACGACTGCGTCCTTAGACCTGCCCAGCAATTATTGCATGTCCTGTCGCCCCCCCCGTCGCAGTTGAGGAAACCGACCGAAACTGAGCTGTTCGCTCCGTAACAGCTCAGTCTGGTTCTCAACTTTTGGATAGGTGGAAGATCATGAGCACAGGAAATTTTGTAACGGTTTCAGAATATAGCGAAGAAAACGTCAATCTGCTGGTATCGAAACTTTTTGCGGATGGTCAAGAGCCAGACGAGCCGACCACGATAAGGCTCAATGAACTTGGCAGACTGTGTTACGGCCTCAACACGAGTCAAGCATACCTGAACCGAGTAGAGATGATTGCTCAGATGCGCGATCTCTGGGAGGCCATTGAAGGAGCAATCGGACCGGGCAAGGCCCCTGGTAAGCGGGGTGGCGGGAAGACGAAGAGCAGAAAAATGTCGTTCTTCGATGTGATGAAGTTGCTTACCGGCTACTGCAAAGACAGCGTGCGTCGCATCCTAAGAATCAGCGATAACATTGATCCTGACGTCAAGACGCAATGCCTCGGTACGCCACTCGCAAACGAAATGAACTTGCTGCACCGCATGACCTATGTCGAAATCAACGACCAACGAAGAATCGTTGAATGCGCAACTGACCTAACCACGGTGAAGCAATTACTAGATGAAATCGTACCAGCCAAAAAGCGGGACACTTTCGCTCCTGCTGACCCTATACAGGTGCGTATTACCCTAGGCTCATCGTTTGCAATTCCACCGGAATTCAAGAGACCCGTGCTGCGCCCCGTGGCAATGGACGGAGATGGAGTCGTCGTGGATATCGCAGATACGGTCGAACCGCAGGAATGCTCTTCAGACAAAGCGAACAGCGACGATGGCGTGGCAGCGCCTCAGAACCGAGATGAGGACTCGACCCCGCCACCCTCGGACGTCGGTCGG
Source organism: uncultured delta proteobacterium (assembly GCA_963819085.1). Classification (GTDB taxonomy): domain Bacteria; phylum Myxococcota_A; class Polyangia; order Polyangiales; family Polyangiaceae; genus FEN-1139. The sequence goes on along the minus strand of CAWFUX010000025.1, from coordinate 12,568 downwards.
GCTCCTGCCACAACCTATATGGATGCCACTGGCATTACGCCGCCGACAGTCACGTTGAAAGAAGTGGAGCCGCTGCCCAAATTCGCAGCAAATGATTCCTTGAAACAATATATCTTCGATCGAGTACCTGAATGCGAGGCAATCGAGGCGCTGACAATTCCAAGGGACCATCATGTCAGTGATTTATTTCCGCGGGTTGGCGGGAAGGCCTTGGTCGAGGTGTTTGCAGAAAGCAGATCGGAAGGAGCTGCAGCGATGGAGCTACTAGGATACGCTCGTGTCCTACCGGAAAAAAAGCTGCCAGCATACGCTGAAATCTATCTGGAGTACGGCCACGAAGACGAGCCATCCCACCTTGCCGTAGGGCAAACCAACATGCGGCGCGAAGTTGTATCCGCCGTAAGTTGTATTTTCATTGGCGAAGGTTCGCTCGTGAGCCATACGCCCGGCAAGTACAGTAGTGCCTGGGCTCGACCCAAGAGTACTCAAGCTGTCGCAGCGTAGCCTAGTCTTCAGTCTCCGGCCTGCATGGGTGTCCTGTCCTGCGGGGGCGCCAATGCAGCTGGGGCGTCACGCTCCTTGACCGAATGGTTGCGGTAGTGGTTGAAATGAGTTCGCGCTATGGCTATGACCAATCGAAGATCATACCTTCCATTGGTCACCGCGTGGCGGGTTACTGGTGGCACCGGACCTAAAGGCCAGTGACCGGTGTTGAAGCGGGCCAAGCCTAGCGGCGTCCCTTATCTGGTAGGCAGTCAAGATAGGTCGCCCAGACGCCGAGTGGCTGTCATCAATGACCCGGATGATTAGGTCGTTGACGTCAGACGATCCCGCGCCGGTACCTCACGACGCGGGCACCTATCCGTGCTCTAGGCGCTTCGGCAGCCCATGCTGGGTACGCTCCATGATCTCCTTGGTGACGATGGTCGGCTGCAACGAGACGAGACGACGGTAGCATCACCAATTACGACTTGACCAGTGGACGATGTGTCAGCGTTTAACTCGCTGTTCCGAGAAAATAGCACATATCCGGCAATCTCCTCGGGGCGCGAGTCACGACGCGCAGCAAAACAAGGGCGAAGAACACCGACGGAACAATCGTCATCATCGTGACGATGACCATCGTTAATCCTCTGATGGGCTGCCTATGGTGGAGCTGGGATGGACCCGGCAGCCAAGAGGTGTATGAGAACCGTACAAGTAGTAATTGATAATGCTCTTCATGATGCCCTAGTGGCACAGGCCAAACAACGAAAGCTCTCACTAGGAGATCACCTGCGCGCCATACTCGCAATTGCAGCCACGGCCCAATCCGAATCGGATAAGGAGGTCGTGTCATGAGCAAGCTAATGAACCAAATACCAAACGATAACGATGGCCTCAGTGATGCTAACGTCACTGACAAATGCCACGCCTTCCTCAGGAAGTGTCGAGGTGTACAGCCTCGGAAGGTACCCCCATTCGAGACGTGGTTTCAGCGGCAGTCTGCTCGACTGGCCCGCCTTGAAGCCGCTCACTCTCGACAACTCACGGACGAAGAACGCGAGTTTCTGGAGCAATACTTTGGTGTCGGACCAAGTGTGTTGGTCTGCGAAGTGCCCGTGCCGCCAGAACAAAGATGGATTGCGTTTGCAATGGATACGCCCGTTGCCAACATTCTGGTCAGGCATTCGATTGAGGCGGTCGATATTATGGCCAGCCGAATGGGGATGGTGATTTCGGAAGGACGTGACCCGATCGCACTCGTAGAGAGTATAGGAACGCCCGGAGCACCGCTGTTTTTATTTTGCGCCATAGTGCGTGGTCGTCGGAAAGCGATTTTGGCTCAAGCTTCGATTTCTGTTTCGGGTTCTAGATATTGGTACACGTATATGGGCACATGGGATCGGCAGATCCTGCTTAAAATATGAGCTCGGTGATTTTCAACTCCCACTCGATCCAGCACAACATTTTGAATTCGTACTCGCCTACCCGGAGGATCTGGAAGAGGACCGGCCGCCCGTCGAGCAGGTTTAGGCCGTCCACAGTGGCTCATAATGTTCGCCCCAACGAAGCTGAAGTTGCAATGGCTGGTCGTTCATCTACGATAACGATCGACATGCGCCGAACAAGCGCGTCAGCTCAAGGAGCTTCACTCGACGGTCCCTATCGCCAGCGCGCACGCGGTGGCAAGGGCAATCTTCTGACAAAGGTTAGAGGTACTTGGCGAGCACCCCGAGTTGCTAAGGAAGCTACTGATTGAGCAACGGCGACCGCACAGTGACAACGGCGATGCCAATGGATAGATCGTGAACCCGGTCGAGCCTCAAGCTCGACCGGGTTCGCCTTCTTTGACGAATGTTTGAGAACTGCCAATTATAGTCGCTCTTGGTCGGTTTTATATCTGATATGAAAGGCAGAGTTCGGAGTGGTGTCTGCACCTGCACAGCCAAGGGTCCCGCTCCCAAGTACGGAGGTGCGGCGAACCTGCAAAGCCGATCGTCCACGGTCTCGGAAGTGTCCACATGCAAGTCACTCAGATGGGCAATAGTATCTCCTTGAGGAGAGGATCGCCGACGGTGCGGGGCAACAGTATCTCGCCGCAAAAATAGGCGGGAGACTTGGCCTTTCTGCCTGGGCCATACTCCACGCTCACTTGACGCTGATAATAGCGCGCGGCTCATCCTTTTATGGCGTCAGCATTCTGCTCTGGAGCATGAGGTTGACGCGCTCCAGGCTCGGGTCATTTGGGCGATGACCTTGATGTCTCCGATGGCTGGACATCGTCATGTGGGTCCAGTGACGTTGCGCTCGATCTCTCCATGACGGTCGATACCATGGCCAGTGGAGCAGTGGAGGACTCGTGGAGGGCCAGTGGAGGGGTGCCCTCCACTGGATATTCTCGATCAGCGCCGGCCGAAACGAGCGCCGTGGAGGGAGTGGAGGACTTCTGCTCGTACTACTTAACGTGTGCAGAAAAAATGTGTCGTCCTGGTCCTTGGGGTGACGATCCTAACGGACCCTTTTTTCTGTCTACGTTAACCAAGTTACAAAAAGCCCTCCACACCCTCCACGGCATCAGATCGAGGTGAAGAATCGCGGGAGATCTTAGTGGAGGGTACCCCTCCACCGGTCCTCCATAGCCCTCCACAAGTCCTCCACTGAGGGTATTGGCGGTCCAGTGACTGCCCCGAAGGGGCATCCACCCCGCCAAGTCGATCACCTCCGAGGTCCCCTTGGTGGTCAATAGTCCACTTGTCGGCCTTGCCCTGGTGAGCCCACCGACGGGTTCATCAAGGAGGCCACATGGCTAACTCGGACCAAGTTCAACAAGCACAGTCAATCGATCACGCCTGCGTTCATGAGTGCCCAGATCCCCAAGTGCAGTCATCGCGTCGAACACGTCTCGACGGCGCCCGCGTTCACAGGACAGTGAAGATCGACTTCGATACAGATCAACAGCTTCAACGCCTAACGGGAATCGTTCCCGTCCTCAGCGTGCACGCCTGTCACCTCGCGTGCCTTCGTGCCGGTTTGGCCGCGATCCAATCAGATCCCGCCAAGTTGATGGCCTACTTGACGGACCACAAGGTTCGCGTGCCGTCATCGAGGGAGGTGTGACATGGCTTGGAGACACGTATCACATCATCACCCATGCGAGGTCTGCGGCAAGACCGACTGGTGTTCCTATACCGACGACGAGTCGGCAATAGTTTGCCGGCGCCTCGAAGACCCGCAGAATAACCCAATCCACCAAGTAGATCGGACTGGCGGCCACTACTGGCTATACTTGACTGGCAAGGATGGCAGGCAGACTCGGGTTGCACCTGAGATTCAAGAGCCCAACTACAAGTATCAAGTGGCGGACAGTGCCACCCTGCACCGGGTGTACTCGCGGCTGCTGGAACTGTTACCAGGTCTGGAAGGTGGTCATGAACAAGAACTCAAGAAAAGGGGTTACGAGCCCAAGGACATCGCCACGATGGGTTTCCGTAGCTGGCCGAGGTCCCATTTGGACTTTGTTGCCATTGGCAAAGCGCTCAAGACGGAGTTCAAGGCAACCCTTCTGACTGTCCCGGGCTTTTCCACTTTCGAGAGGCACGACACCATCTGCGAAAGCTGCAAGGGCAAAGGCGAATGCATCAACTCGCCGTCGTGCACGAAAACCACCAAGACCGTCAGACCGCTACGGATCGCACACGAGGAGTTTTCCGGGTATGCGATCCCGATCCGTGACCTGAAAGGTTGACTTCAAGGCATTCAGCTTCGCAGTGACCTCGATAATCCAGAGCACCGGTACGTCCACTTCAGCTCAATGGACTACGAGTCTTGCGGGGCAAACGTTGTGGTTCACGTTCCTCAGAAGGAGGCACTCGGGATCAAGGACACTTCTATCGTTGGCATCACGGAGGGTGTGCACAAGGCGGAGCTGGCTTCACGACGATTGGGTCACCTTGTTTTGGGGCTGCCGTCCGTGTCGGCGATCAATCTTGTACTGCCAATCCTTGAAGAGCTTGGAGTCAAGCACCCTCTGTTGGCCTTCGATGCTGATTGCCGTACAAATCCAGCGGTCGCTGGTGCACTCAGGTGGGGTACCCATACCCTAAAGGAGCAAGGCTACACCCTGGGGCTGTTGGGATGGACCCTCGATCAGGGTAAGGGAATTGATGACGTTCTGAGCAGACTTGACGACGAGCAACTCATCACCCTCAAGGCAGTGATGGCCGACTCGTGTGCAGATACCAATGCCGTCGATACCCCCGACATAGTCGTTGACACCGCCGAGCCACAAAAGCCCGAGGCCGCGATCGAACCCGTCGAAGCTACTGAGTCCAAAGATGCCAAGGCTAACTCCCGAGCCACCGAACCCCAAATTGCGAATGACGCCACCACCCGCAACGATGAGAGCGTCATTCAGATCTATATGGGTTTGCATCTATGGAAACACTTGGCCGAATTGATTAGGGCTGCCGGGCTTCCGGACGACCCGCTTCTGGATGCGCGGATCATTCTACATGACATACACCACAAGTTAAAAACCGATTCGGCGTTGGCTTTCCGCAAGACCACAATTGCGGCGGCGGCTGTACTCTCCGTGAACGGCGCCGAGGGGCAAGCTTTTCTTGTCGCTATGAAAGCAGCCCTTCCAGGCCAGTTCACCTCCTGGCAAAGAGAGGTCCAATCGGCACAAAAAAAGTTGGAACGTGAATCAAAGCGGACCAAAGCCAAAGCACTGGGCCAAGTGGTCCTGAACCGAGGTGATCATGCAGAACTTGCGACGATTCTGATCGACCTACGGAGTGTCGAACACGAGTATTACGACGCGACCCGAAAAGGTCGTTACGTTAAACGTGTGCTACCCATTGCTACTGAGGGCTACCTATATCAGTACATAACCTCGACAGGAACGTGGGAACGCTGTACCGACGAGAGTCTATCTGTCCTCATCCAAAACTTGGCTGGGTCGGCTGTGGGGGAGAACAGTGTTCTAAACGTATACTCAAGCACCGTCGATGGGACCATCAAGACGGCAAAGGCCCGATGTGCCAAAACCAAGTTCTTCGAAGACTTCGTTCCTGGCATTGCATTTGCTGACCGATTCCTGGGCGTACGGGGAAACGAACTCATCGAAACAACCCATAGCCCTTTGCACAAGGCCCGATACGCCTATCCGTTTAGCTACCGATCACACCTGGGACAACCAAGACGATTCTTGAGTCTGTTTGAGCGGGCCTTTAGGGGCGATGACGATGCCCAAGACAAGATTGCATTCGTCCAGGAATTTGTCGGGGCCTGTCGATTAGGCATTGCTCCGCGATACCAAAAGGTCCTTTTCTTCTACGGTCCTCTCGCAAACGACGGCAAATCTACGATTGCAGCAATCATCGAACGAACGTTCCCGCCGGATTCGGTATCCCACGTAAGCCCTGATGAGATGAGTCAGCGGTTCCAATTGGCTCCAATTGCGGGAGCCCTCCTCAATATCGTAGACGAAGTCGGAAGTCAGCCGATTGATCGAGCCCAGGTCTTCAAGCAGGTAGTCACAGCCAAGATACCAATTCAAGTCGAGCGCAAAGGAAAAGATCCTTTCGATTTATTGTCGATTGCCGGTCACATGGTCTTGGGTAACTGTTTTCTCATCGCAGATGATCCTACGGATGGCTTCTTGCGCCGATTCGAGGTAGTCGGATTCAACAACCGAATACCTGATGACGAAGTGGTAGTTGGCATCGAGGACGCGATACTCAAGGATGAGTACGAACAGATCGTTCACTGGTCCCTTGATGGCGCGGCTCGGTTGCTCAAGCGAGGCAAGTATACTATTCCGGCATCGGCCGCTGGGTACAAGGAGGAGTGGCGAGCTAGGACTGATCCCGTCCAAAGTTTCGTGCAGGAGAAGCTTGTGGAAGTAGACGATAATGACGACAAGAACCACGCGAAACTCAGCGATCTGTATGAACTCTACACCGGTTGGGCTTCAGAAAAGGGCCACAAGAGAATGGCAGAGAATACTTTGGGATCTCGGTTACAGAAATGGCGGGTTCGAAGCAACGAAGGCAATGGGTACCGACTTCGGCCCAAGGTTGACGCAGAAGCAGAGTCCAAAGAGGCGCGTATTCAGAGAGCGGCCGAAGAAGTATTCGCCAAACTTGAGTCGTCTGCCGGCACGGACCTCGAAATCAACTCCGACGAAGAAAAGCGGACGGATTTTGCTGCAAAACAAGCCGCCGCAAAGTGGCTTGAGGAGCTAAACTAGGACACAAGAACTACGGGCGGTCTGTTTCTAAATGGTCAAATCGGCGGTGCTCGGGTTCAACCTTGAGTGCCAGTCACATCTCCATGATGGCACGGACCACCCGTCATCATGGGAATTGGCTTCGCCGGCTGGGGCCATCCGACACCGAGTGTTTACTATTGAGCCCAGCAACGAGATCGCGCAGCAATGCTCCGGGGTCGCAAGTCCAGTAGCCAGGACGCGAGAGTATCGCGGACCGACAGCCGCTCCCGGCCGACACCAAGGAGCCCCAAAGCCTAGTAGACGGAACGTGTCAGCGCGAAGCCGACCGACAACACCACTTCGTGGTGTCGCGAAGGACCTGCACCGAGCATCCAGCACGATCACTCAGGAGTAGACGGTCCGCGACGACAAATAGGAAGCCGGTACTCGAAGTACCTGCCATCGATCAGAACCAAGCGCCTGCCTTTGCAACGACGGGGTACCGAGGAGCTGCGGGTTAGATCGCAGCCACAGTAGGTCATCCAAGGGCACCCATCGGAGAGTACCAGCTTCGATCCGTCCCCGTCCCATACCCGGCCACCTTCAGTAGTAGCTCCTGTCGAACATCTGCCTTCGAGTATCCACTCGCGAGCATTGGTGACTCCGGTACCGAGGATGCATAAATCAAGAGTGGCGGACATTGGCCGAAATACGTGACTTGGCCTTTCCGATGCCGAGTAGAAGTATCGTCGTGTTGGTGCAATTCACGCCAAATTGCTCTCGTTGAGTATGCCGTTCGAGTAGCGAGACGGTCAACCTTAACGGCTCAGGGGGAGCCGATGGAACTCTTTATGTTCGGTCTTGTGTATGCACGCACGACAAGACCAGCACACACTGCAACCACACTCTAGTAGATTCGTCGTTGATTTAGGTTCGGACCCCAGTCCCGAGGGAATGGTCCGAGCGTCTCGTTCACTTGGCATGTGCGAGAAGTATACGCCCCATCAGATCAAATTACCTCTAGATGCAATCGCTCTAATAAACGAAAGGTAACAACAATGTTGCAAGAATTCATTCCATATATAGAAACCTTCTCGACGAAGCTGTCGGCTGTTTTTTGTGAAATTGACAATGTATGGGGGCGGGCAGATGCTGATCGTGAGCACGTCTTGGCGCTGTTGGACAAACGACAAAAGATCTTACAGAATCACGGAAGATTAGCGCTGCGTAGCATCCGACAATGGGCGAATTACAGCCTGGTTGGTAAGCTTCCCGGGCCATATATGTGCCATCTGGACTCAGCCATTGAGTCACTGAAGGCGGGTAACCTAGAGGACGTGGCGCGACACATTGCTGCAACGGTGGAGCTACTGCTTCAGGGTTGTGAGTGTGAGTCGCTGGCCCTCAAGGAGGCTGCGCGTACTGCGTGCCTGATCTCAGAGCTGTTTGAGTTCTGGGACGTGCTTTCTGCCGTTCATAGTAAACACCTGACATCACGCTCCAGAGGCATAATGGTCGATCGTGCGCTTCAAGACGTCGCAAGACAGGGTAGCACAATCGAGGACCTTGTCTCGCTGGTAGCGGAGCTGTTCTATTATCATAACAAGACGCTGGGAGGGTCGGAGGGTGTACTGGTGCTTGAACTCAGGTCTTTGTCGACGGAGATCCTTCAGTGCACCGAGTTCTCTCCAGTTTATCTGGCGCTTTGGGCTACTACCCGCGGACACCTAGCGGGGCTTATGGACGAAATCATGGACAGGCTGGCATCGTTGAGCGCGGAACGGACCTGTGGCTTTGACGAGGAGACTCAACAGTACATCGTCTGCAACTAGCACTACTGCCGAAAACTTTTCCATTGGTCAAGTTTCGTGCGACGGGGGGATATGGCCCAGGATTTGGACTTTTCTGCCACCACCCGGCTGCACCAATATTTCGGTCGTCTCGGAACCCACTTGAAGGACCACAGAAAGCGGGAATCGTTTTCCATCTATGCCTTCGGCATCCTGGGTGGCTCGGATCGCAAGAGCGTGGAGCCGATGGCGGCGCTTGCGTGCGCAGATCCCTTGCTCACCAAGAAGATGCACGACAAATTGCTCCACTTCGTTGGACATAGCGAGTGGAGTGACGAGACGCTGCGGCTTGAATCCGCTCGGTACCTCTGCGAAACGTTTACGGAGCAAGAGCCTGTCACGACTTGGATTATTGACGATACCGGCTTTCTCAAACAGGGTCGGCATTCGGTTGGTGTGCAGCGGCAGTACACAGGCTCAGCGGGAAAGATCACCAACTGCCAGATTGGCGTGAGCCTGGAGATTGCCACCGCGACGCAGCACGCACCCATCGACTTCGAGTTGTACTTGCCGGAACAGTGGACCAACGATCCGGGCCTTCGTGAGCAGGCTCGCATCCCCGAGCAAGTTCAGTTCCAGAGCAAGATCGACCTAGCGCTGGGCATGATCGAACGCGCCTCACACGCTCAGATTCCGGGAGAAATCATTCTTGCTGACAGTGCTTATGGCGAGTCGTGTGCGTTTCGACAGTCGATACGTGAACTCGGTTTCGACTACGGCGTCGCTATCCGAGGTGGCACCAAGGTACGTTGTATCGGTGCCAACGGACGACTGGGCAAACCGTTGTGCGCCAGCGACTTAGCTCGAACTATCCCGCGTCGCTCGCGCCGCAAGCTTCGCTGGCGCGAAGGCACTAACGGCACACTTTGGGGGCGCTTCTCTTTCTGTCGCGTCAAAACGACCCACAACGATGGTACCCCAATCGAAGACCGTGAGGACCAGTGGCTCATCATCGAGTGGCCGCTCGGCGACCAAGAAGCGATGAAGTTCTACCTCACGACGCTACCACGACGCATGAGGGCCAACGAGGTGCCTTGGGGGTGGGAATGCAGGGCGGAGATGGGAACAGGCGGCTCGGGCTTGTCTTGGTCGTTGCTGCGGTGGTGCTGGCTGGGGTGGGTGGCGCTGCTGTCGGGCTAGGGGCTCCTGCCTGGCTTGCCGGGGCTGTCGCGGCGGTTTCGGCGCTGGTGGCGGGGATAGTTGTTGATCGTGTTAATGCGGGCCGGGATCAGCGTGAAGCCGCGCATGAGCGGCGGCGTCAGGTGCTCGATGATCTGCGTGATACGGGTCCCGTGGACCGGGATGACGTGCTGGGGTTGCTGCTGGCGGGGCGGTGCCCGATGTCGTTCCGCGGGCGGAGCCGTGAGCTTGGCCAGCTGGCCGGGTGGCGCGCTGGTGAGCGTGGATGCCCGGTCGTGATGGTCAGCGGCCCGGCGGGGGTGGGCAAGTCGCGGCTGGCGCTGGAGTTCGCCTCCCGGCTCCCGCAGGGCTGGGCGGCTGGGTGGCTGCACGCCGGGGCGGGCGCGGCCGCTGTCGATGCCGTGCGGGCCTGCGGGGATCCGGCGGTGATCGTAGTCGATGACGCGGACGGCCGCGACAGATCTGGTCACGCTGCTGGAGGCGCTGGCTGAGCGCCACGAGGACCCGGCGGTCAGGGTCGTCTTGGTGACCCGCTCGGCTGCTGGCCTGCGGGCGGCGCTGACCGGCAGCTCGAAGAGCGGCATGGCTGGATCGCCTCGGGTGCGGCGGAGCTGGATCTGGGGACCGAAGGCGGCCAGGACGACCAGATCCGCTGGTTCGGCGAGGCCGTCACCGCGTTCGCCGCCACGCTGAACGTGCCGGTGCCCGTCCTGGCCGAGCGGTTCCCGCTCGGCCAGGACGGCGCGGTTGAGCCGTTCGTGGTGCTCCAGATGCAGGCACTGCAGGCGGTGCTTGCCGCTGGCGAGGATCATCGTGATCCGCGTGACTTGTCATCCGGTGAGCTGGCTGGCGCGTTGATGACCCATGAGCAGCGCCGCTGGCGCGCGATGGCCGCGACCTGGGACTGGGGCGGCGGTGGTCCCCCGTCGGCGGCGGTCCAGGGCCGCGCGATTGCGGCGCTGGCGTTGCTCGGCGCCAGCAGTGACGCCGAGGCCGCGGAGATCTTGCGGCGGGTCCCGGAACTGCGTGACGCACCCGCTGAGCGGCTGGCCGCCATCGGCTCGTGGATAGCCGCGCTGTATCCCGCAAGCCCCGGCCCCGCCCCGCGGATCCGCCCGGACGTGATCGGGGAGTGGTTCGTCGTCACCGAACTGGCCGCCCATCCGGAACTGACCCAGAGCCTGCGAACAGGGCTCACCGATGAGCAGGCGGCTAGGGCGCTGGGCTTCTTGGCCCGGGCCGCGGACCGCCTGGAGGCAGCCAGTCGCCTTTTCGAGGAGTTCGCCGCAGGTGACCTCCGCCGCTGCATCCTGGCCGCGATACTGGCGGCCCGGACAGGAGAGACTGGCAGCCGCCTGCTTGATCCTGTCCTCGCCGCACAGATCGGATCCGCGGGTGACTGGACGCTGGATCAGCTCACCGAACTCCAGAACACGTTGCCCGCGTACCTCCTGCTACGGACACACGTCACGATCGCTCACCTGATCGTCACCTTCCACCGCACTCTGGCCGCTGACAACCCCGCCGCGCACCAGGCCAGCCTCGCCACGGCGTTGGACTATCTCGGCGTCCGGCTGGACGAGGTGGGCCGTTACCGGGAGGCGCTGGAGGCCGCCCAGGAAGCCGTCACCCTCTACCGCGCCCTGGCCGCCGACGACCCCGCCGCGCACCAGGCCAACCTCGCCACGGCGCTGAACTATCTCGGCGTCCGGCTGGACGCAGTGGGCCGTTACCGGGAGGCGCTGGAGGCCGCCCAGGAAGCCGCCACCCTCTACCGCGCCCTGGCCGCCGACGACCCCGCCGCGCACCAGGCCAGCCTCGCCACGGCGCTGGGCAATCTCGGCGCCCGGCTGGACAAGGTGGGCCGGTACCGGGAGGCGCTGGAGGCCACCCAGGAAGCCGTCACCCTCTACCGCGCCCTGGCCGCTGACGACCCCGCCGCGCACCAGGCCAACCTCGCCGCGGCGCTGAACAATCTCGGCATCCAGCTGGACCAGGTGGGCCGGTACCGGGAGGCGCTGGAGGCCGCCCAGGAAGCCGTCACCTCCTACCGCGCCCTGGCCGCCGACAACCCCGCCGCGCACCAGGCCAGCCTCGCCCTGGCGCTGGACAATCTCGGCGACCGGCTGGACCAGGCGGGCCGGTACCGGGAGGCGCTGGAGGCCACCCAGGAAGCCGTCACCTTCTACCGCGCCCTGGCCGCTGACAACCCCGCCGCGCACCAGGCCAGCCTCGCCGGGTCGCTGAACAATCTCGGCATCCGGCTGGACCAGGCGGGCCGGTACCGGGAGGCGCTGGAGGCCGCCCAGGAAGCCGTCACCCTCTACCGCGCCCTGGCCGCCGACAACCCCGCCGCGCACCAGGCCAGCCTCGCCACGGCGCTGCGCAATCTCGGCATCCGGCTGGACCAGGTGGGCCGGTACCGGGAGGCGCTGGAGACCGCCCAGGAAGCCGTCACCATCTACCGCGCCCTGGCCGCCGACAACCCCGCCGCGCACCAGGCCAACCTCGCCGCGGCGCTGGGCAATCTCGGCATCCGGCTGGACCAGGCGGGCCGGTACCGGGAGGCGCTGGAGGCCACCCAGGAAGCCGTCACCCTCTACCGCGCCCTGGCCGCCGACAACCCCGCCGCGCACCAGGCCAACCTCGCCAAGGCGCTGAGTAATCTCGGCATCCGGCTGGACCGGCTCGGACGTTCTACGGAGGCATTGGCTGCGCGGACCGACTCGGTTCGGGTCTATCGTGAGCTGGCCTCAACAGACCCTGACCTTTATCAGGCCGAATACCGGCGACTCACTGCGCTCCGGCAAGAGTTCGACCTGCGAGGCATGCAATACGAAGCGATAATGTACGACATTACCGATCCGGATTAGCAGATAGG
>CAWFUX010000024.1:0-48367 GCA_963819085.1 uncultured delta proteobacterium | reverse complement strand
ACAGCGCCCCAAACGTGAGATAGTCAAACAACGAACTCAGGACGCCGAAAGTGATCATGAACTTGCGAATCGCCTTGATGTCCCAACGTCGCGGATAGTTCACCATTTCTTCATCCACACTGTCGGTCGCAATTGTCATCTCAGGGAAGTCAGTCATGAGGTTGGTGAGTAGGATTTGCTTGGGGAGCAACGGAAGAAACGGCAGAAAAAGGGATACCCCTGCCAGGCTGAACATATTTCCGAAATTGGCGCTGGTTGCCATGAACACATACTTCAGTGTGTTGGCAAACGTAGCTCGGCCTTCACGCACCCCTTGAACCAATACGCCCAGGTCCTTTTCGAGTAGCACGATATCCGCAGCATCTTTGGCAACATCCGCCGCGCCTTCGACGGAAATCCCGACATCGGCTGCGTGCAACGCGGATGCGTCATTCATTCCGTCACCCATATAGCCGACGACATTGCCAGCTTTACGAAGCGCGATGATGATGCGCTCCTTTTGATTGGGTTCAGTTTCGGCAAATACGTTGGCCCGCGCCACATGATTCAGCAGTGCAGCATCGCTCATAGCGCCAAGTTCCTGGCCCGTGAGGATATCCGTGTTCAAGAGTCCCATTTGCCGGCTGACATTCGCGGCGACCAGTCGATTGTCGCCCGTAATGATCTTGAGCGCGACGCCGAGGTTCTTGAGGCTTGTAATAGTCTCTAGAATATTCGCTTTGGGAGGATCATAGAGAACCAGAAATCCCGCAAAAGTAAGACCTGCCTCTTGATCTTTACCAATGTGTGTCTCAGAACCCACCTTCTTATAGGCGACGCCAAGCGTGCGGTAGCCTTTGCTGCTGAATTCCTCGAATTGTTTCTGGATGTGGTCTCGTTGTTCGGCCAAGTCAACGGTGTTTCCTGACCCGACATCCGCCAAAGTGCAGACAGAAAGCACGTTGGACAAGGCCCCCTTGGTGACAATCAGATGCGAATCACCTTGTGATACCAAGATACTCAGTCTTTTGCGCAGAAAGTCATACGGGATCTCGTCCAGCCTCTGATACGAAGTGAGATCGATTTCCCTATGTTTGCGGATGGCTTCGTCGATTGGGTTCGTGAAACCGGTTTGGTAAAAGGCATTGAGATAGGCGAGCAGAAACACGTCATCGCTCGCGGTGCCCCTTACGTCGCAGGCAGACTGAACGTGCACGGTCCCCTCGGTCAATGTGCCTGTTTTATCGGAGCAAATCACATTCATGCTGCCGAAGTTCTCTATCGACGCGAGTCGTTTGACGATGACCTTGCTTTGGGCCATCCGTTTGGCCCCGTGGGCAAGATTGATGCTAATGATTGCCGGCAGCAGCTGCGGCGTCAATCCAACCGCTAGCGCTAGCGAAAACAGAAACGAATCGAGAACAGGACGCGCTAGGTAGACATTGATAGCAAATATGGCGACTACCAAGAGCAATGTGACTTCCATCAGGAAGTATCCAAATCGTCGGATACCGCGCTCAAACTCGGTTTCCGCCGGTCTGAGCTTGAGACGCTCGGATACTTTGCCGAATTCGGTTTCTTTGCCGGTGCGAACAATCAGTACCTTTGCGCTACCGCTTACTACATTGGTCCCCATCCAAGTTGCATTGGTCCGCTGAGCGAGCGCGGTTTCAACTGGCAAAACAGCACTGGCTTTTTCGACGGGGAACGTTTCCCCCGTAAGCATCGCTTCATCGACAAATAGATCCTTGGATTCCTGAACCAAACCGTCACCGGGAATGACGTTCCCAGCATTCAGGATCACGATGTCTCCTGGCACTATTTCTTCAATCGGTGTATCTTTGGAGACTCCATCACGTAATACTGCTACCTTGATCTGAACAATCGAAAGCAGCTTTGCGACGGCGTTCGAGGCCCCGTGTTCTTGCCAAAACCCCAGCAAACCACTAACAAAGACGATCGCAAGAATGATGCATGCATCTACTGGGTCATGAAGGAAGAATGACAAGCCCGTCGCCAGAAAGAGAATTAGGATAATCGGGCTCTTGAATTGCGCTAGCAGCAGTGTGAATACGTCGGAACGCTTGGGGACTTTGAGGAGATTGGCGCCATAGCGTGCGAGGCGCTGCTCGGCATTCGCAGACGTTAAGCCTCCAATCGATGTTTCAAGTTGCTGGAGTATTTGGGTGGTGTCGATACTCCAAAATGCAGGCGCAATTGGATTCATCCTGACTTTCCTTTAGCCGCAACTTTGGAGCCTAGCAGCGTTTCTCGAGCATGTGGGGTTGTGACACAGCGTAATTATGACACCAACCTTTCCCGTGCCGGGCAAGACAAATTCATTGTCAATGTCGTCTACGAACCACACTCGCTAACTCGCCAGCAACGAACTGTGGATTATCAGTTCAATGGGGGACGATGAGTGCATTGCCATTCCATGCTCGAACACATCTCGAGGGTTGAACTAGTCGGGCACGTGTCGAGGACCATCGACGTTTAGGCTGTTGAAAAGCGAAGTTCACACAGATTCCTTGAAACCAGACCCGTTCCCCGTGCGGCGTGGGCCACCCTCGGTGAAGTAGAGCTTCGCGTACCCCGAGAGTTGGTGATCCGTGGGACTGTCGACTGTCTCAACGCCCAAGATCCGCGGGTCGAAGGCGTGATCGTTTTTGTGCATGTATTTGACGAATTCCACCTTTGTCGCGGAAGGTCCCACGACTAGAATCTCGTCAGCTGTGTCAAGCGCACGAGCGATTTGTTGAAAATAACCGTTCGTTTCTTCGGTAGTACCGTCATTGCTGGCATGTTGCTTTGGCATGTCCTGCGAGGCCGGCGCAACGATAGTCGATACATTATGAAGCCCGTCATTCACGTGCAAAATGCGGGCTTCCTTTTCTTCAATCCAGGCGATGGCTTGATACAGGCTCATGGTGTTCGCGGTCCTTCGGCTACCCCTTGTGGCAGCATTCGATCCACGGCGCACCTGGTGTTTTGGTATGGCTTGGCGCACTGCCTAGGAAGAAGACAGCCCTTTTCGAGCCAGCTGACATAGAATTGAGCCGGCGCGGGTCCTGCTCGGCTTGCGTGCCGTCCTCGGTTTCGCTGGATAGACATCGACGCGTATGCCTGCGGGAAATGTGCCAGTTCTCGATTGTCGCGTAACTAGCGAGTTTTGCGATATTCATGGGTGCCGTTTTTAGGCAACGTACGAATCGTGGAGGTAATTCGCGAATCCCCTCAGTGCAGCTCTCTGCGTTCCGACCGAACGGGTGCTTTGCTGTCGTTCCTGGATTCCCTGGCTATTCGCGTGCAACTGGAAGTAGCGAAGCAAACAGTGCAGCTCAGGGCTTTGCGCGCTCCCACCGGTATAGCGTCGAGAGATCAATGTTCAAGATCTCAGCCGCCCGTGACTTGTCTCCACCGGTTCGAACCAGCACCCATTCAAGGTAACGCTGGTTCATCTGCTTGAGGGTCCAAGGGGCACCCTCAACTGCCGGCCAAGCATCCCCAGGCGGCTTTTCTTCTAGAAACGTGAGTTGCTGCGGAGTTATTGTTAACTCGCGTCCAAGTACTACGAGTCGCTCAATGGTGTTTTCGAGCTCGCGCACATTGCCAGGCCAGGAAGCCCGAGTCAGCAAGTGCATCGCCTCGTCGCTTATTGAATTTACAGGAGAAGCCTCCGTCCGTTCTCGCGCCTCCTGCAGGAAGCGTTCAACCAACGGTAAAATGTCTTCTCGCCGTTCGCGCAGTGGCGGCACAACCAGTGGGACGACATTGAGCCGGTAGCGTAGGTCTTCTCGGAACCGACCCTCGTGCACGAGCTCGTTCAGATTGCGGTGGGTGGCTGCGATTATCCGGACATCCACTCGCCCCATCCGATCGCTTCCTACCGCTCGCGTTTCGCCAAATTGAAGCACCCGTAGCAGTTTCGGCTGGAGACCGACTGGCATATCGCCGATCTCGTCGAGCAACATGGTGCCGCCGTGCGCTTCCAGCAACAAGCCGCGACGCGCCTGGGTTGCCCCCGTGAAGGCCCCGCGAACATGGCCAAATACTTCACTTTCGAGGAGCTGTTCGGGGATGGCTGACATGTTGACGGCCACGAAAGGCTGACCGGAACGAGCTCCACCCGCATGTATGGCGCGGGCCACTCGTTCCTTGCCGGTACCGCTTTCACCGAGAATGAGAACGACCGCATTCGAGCGCGCCACTAACCCGATCGACTCAACGAGTTCTCGCATGACCGCGCTCGTCTGCACCAAGTCGCCTTTGGCCATCTCCACGAGGTTTCGTGGTGGTGGAATCGTCCTTCTATGTCGATTCGATTCCAAAGCCCCTTCGAGAATGAAACCCAGCAAGTCGCTAATAACGAAGGGCTTTTCGAGGTACTGAAATGCCCCGCGCTTCACGGCCTCGACGGCCTGGACAACCGTGCTGTTGTTTGTTCCGACAATCACCGGCAAATTGGGCTGAAGAATCTTTATCTGATCGAGCAATTCGAATTCGCCCGTGTCGCCCATCTGCACATTGCAGATGACGGTGTCACAAGGTACATGTCGAATAGATTCCAGTACCTTGTCACCATCTGTCGCGATTTCGCACACGCACCCTTCCCGCGTGAGCCGTTCGCTCAGCAAGTGCGCCGACTGGAGAATTTCGTCAGCGATGAGCACTCGATTTTTATTCATGAGCGGTCGGTCGCTATCTCGCTCGCAGTCTAGCCTGCTAAACTGAGCTGGGACAGCTACTCCTCGGTCTGGGGGCAAGATCATTGAACATTCCCTCACATTATGTTCACATTATGTGCTGCTATACCTTGCTTTGCTGTCGGCCTGACACAGCGGTCGCGCAATGCTCCAAGTGCGGACAAAAGTCCGGCCGATGCATATTGTTCCTTGGTGGGTGGATACTGCGTTGCGTCATGGCACATGTTCGTCACATCCCCATGTCACCCATTTCACCTTGCATGCCCGCGCCCGCTGCAGCCGATTCTATCTGCGGGTGTTGCACGATGACTGCTTCAGTCGTGAGCATTAGCGCGGCAACTGATGCGGCGTTGACCAATGCAGTGCGTGCCACTTTCGTTGGATCGATCACTCCGGCCTTAATCAGGTCCTCGAAGACACCCGTCGCGGCATTGAAACCGAAGGCGAGGTCTTTATGTTCTTGCACCGTGTTTAGCACCACGCTGCCTTCGTAGCCGCCATTATTGGCTATCTGGCGCAGGGGCTCCTCGAGCGCCCGCCTGACAATCTCGATTCCAGGACACTCGGCTTCGGTAGCGGTGACCCACTCAAGGGCCTTACTGCAGCGGACATAAGCGACACCCCCGCCGGGTACTATTCCCTCTTCCACCGCGGCACGCGTGGCACTCAGGGCATCTTCAACGCGCCCTTTCTTTTCCTTCATTTCTGTTTCGGTAAAGGCGCCAACCTTTACCACGGCAACTCCGCCCACCAACTTTGCAAGCCGTTGTTGAATGCGTTCTCGATCATGGTCGGTAGTCGATTCTTCAATCTGCTTGCGCAGTTGCTGGGTTCGGCCCTGGATATCCTCCTTGTTGCCCGCGCCACCAATGAGAATCGTTGTATCCTTGTCGATGGTAACGCGCGCGACGCGGCCCAGATCGGCTAACGTAACAGCTTCGAGCTTGAGGCCGAGCTCCTCGGCGATGAGCCTTCCGCCCGTAATGACTGCGATGTCCTGCAGCGTATCCTTGCGCCGATCGCCAAAGCCGGGACCTTTGACGGCCACGACTTGCAGCGTACCCCGCAGTTTGTTGATCACGAGTGTTGCCAGCGCCTCGTTTTCGACCGATTCAGCAATAATCAGCAGTGGTTTGGCCGCTTTGACGACGAGCTCAAGCAATGGCACAAGCTCCTGCATATCGGAAATCTTCTTTTCGTGAATCAAAACGTAGGCATCCTCGAACGACACCTCCATACGTTCGGGGTCCGTCACGAAGTAGGGGGAAAGATAGCCTCGGTCGAATTGCATCCCATCAACCACGTCCAGCGTAGTTTCGAGGAGTTGCGAGGTCTCTACGGTAATTACACCCTCTTTTCCGACCTTCTGCATCGCATCGGCAATGATGTTGCCGATGCTGGTATCCCCATTGGCTGAGATGATGCCCACCTGGGTAATTTCGGTAGTGTCGCTAATTGGCCGCGATATTCTCTTTAGTTCTTCAACCACGGCGGCGACGGATTTCTCGATTCCGCGCTTTAGATCCATCGGGTTATGACCAGCTGCAACCAGCTTGATTCCCTCGCGGAAGATAGCCTGAGCCAGAACGGTCGCAGTGGTCGTTCCATCGCCTGCGCCCTCGGCCGTCTTGGCTGCCACTTCCTTGACCAATTGCGCGCCTATATTCTCGAACCCGTCCTGCAGCTGGATGTCTTTCGCTACAGTTGCGCCGTCCTTGGTTACTGTTGGAGAACCAAAGGACTTGTCCAGCAATACATTGCGACCTTTTGGCCCTAAGGTGACTTTGACCGCATCTGCAAGCGCGTTGATCCCGTGTAAGATCGAGTTGCGCGCCTGTGTGTCATAAAGAATGTCTTTGAACATATACGGTCACTTTCTGAGTTCAGTCAATAGTGCGCAACCGCCGCTGCAAAGGCCATGCCGCCACGACAATTGGCAGCAACTTCAAGCGCTTCCATGACGGGCTTGCGACTCGACGCAACAACCCAAGAAAAGCCGACAGACGCGGTGAACAAAAAAGGTCACGGTGTTCGCATTTTGCGAAACAAGGATCCGCAATACGCGAAAAATTCGGCGGACTACCTTCCCGCCCTTTTGTTTCTAGCCGCGCCGCTATGGCTTCCAGGATACTAGCTGTTCGATAAAACTCGGAGAGCGCAAGGCGCGCGTTTTGCTATGGCTTCCCATATGCCAGCCGCCACCATAGAGACTCCGGGCTCCGAGCGAGCGCTCAAATTGCGTCGTGCAATTCATTGCCCGCACTGCGGCGACACCAGTATCCATCGGTCCCGAACGCGGGGAATGTTCGATCGCGTTCTTAGGCTTCTAACGAATTTTCGCCCTTATCGTTGTGAGGCCTGCACACATCGTTTCATCGGGTGGCGCGAAAGGTAATCAGCCCCTTATGGGGACGCTGATTACTAGCCAACGCAGATAGACGCTGATTTACCTGCCGATGCGGACTCGAGACAGGTTAGGAAGTATGCCAAAGACGTTGAGGAGCCAAAGCACCACGACGATGAGTACCACCACGTTCAATATCGACTTGATGCGCGCGTCCATCGGGATGTATTTGTTCACGAGCCATAGCAGCACACCAACTACGACTAAAACCACGATCAAATTGATTAACGACATGAAGACTTTTCCTCCGTTGCAAGGTAGTCGTGTTTCCCAGTGCTATTGCAATTCGGACGGGGCAACTGGCCTGCCTCCTACCGCAACGGCAGAAATTCCAAAGCAATGAACATGCCGCCCAAGGCGTTGAGCGTGGTGGCATCATGGTCTTGACTTGTCCGCAACCTTTGTGTGCCGTGAAGTAACGGCGTTTATCTGTTCGCGACCTGATGCCCAATTTTCGTATTGTGCGAATAACAAGAAGCAAGTTGCGAATCGGGCAGGCTCGTGAATTCCTTAAGCTTCTGCTCCCGGAGACAGAACATTGCGAGGGTGATGCCGTTGTAAAAATTGGGGTCTAGGCGCAGCGGTTAGTCGGGGCTTGGTACGAGTCGTGATGCCCAAGCGGAAGGGCCAGGTGACTCCAGGTGCCTATTGGAGGATTATCCTCGGGATAGAGCCGGGTTTCTTGCCGGTTGCGGGTTCAGTCACTTACCGGACGGTCACTCGGAGGCTTCATACGTAGATTTTGCTGGGACATCCGAAACAACCTGGAGTCCGCGAGCGTACATCCATCACCCTAGATGTCGAACGACCAGGACCCGACTCTTTCGCGCTATTTGGCGGCGGTGCAAAAGTATCCCAGGCTTTCCCGCGAGGAGGAAACAGAGCTTTGGCATCGGTGCCACGACGATCACGACGAGAAGGCGAGTGACGCGCTGGTTCGCGCGAACTTGCGATACGCCGTGTCAATCGCATTCAAATATCGGCGATACGGGCTGCCCCTCACGGATCTGATCGCCGAAGGTAATTTCGGAATTATCCACGCGCTAAACAAATTCGAACCCGACCGTGGGAATCGGTTCGTGACTTATGCGGCCTATTGGATTCGCGCATTCATCTTGAATTACATTATTCGCTCCTGGAGCTTGGTAGGCGGAGGTTCCGGGGCACTTCGTTCGAAGATGTTCTTCAAACTCCGCCGCGAAAAGGTCCGCATTACCAATCTCGTTGGAGAGGGTGAGCAGGCCGAGGAAATGCTCGCTGAGCGATTCAATACGTCGCGTGACCATATTGTCGAATTGGTAGGACGACTAGAAGCGCGAGACGTGTCCCTCGACGCCAAGGTGTTCGATGATAGTGCCGTGAGCCTGGTTGATACGCTCGCGTCGTCAAACATCAATCAAGAAGAAGGTTACGCTCGAGCACAGGAAGACAGTCGAGTAAACCCAATTGTTCATGCGGCACTCGACACTCTCGACAGGCGCGAGCGTTACATCGTTGAGCACCGTTTGATGGCCGACGATGAGGAGATTGTATCACTTGCCGAATTGGGTCGTCGTCTGGGGGTTTCAAGGGAGCGTGCCCGGCAACTCGAAGCGCGTGCCAAACGCAAGCTCAAGCAACGCATCAGTGAAAACTCCGGCCGCGAGAGCTCTGAAAGCCAGTTGATCGTGACGGCCGCCTAACGGTTCGCTCGCGAGTGTGCTTCCAACAAAACACCTCGAATTTACGAGGCTGCTGTGGAATCAGCAGCCGGCTCAGTCGGCGGATCGAAGATGTGGGCCAAATCGTCCCTTTCGAGCGATTCATGCTCTAGGAGCATCGAGACCAGACGGTCGAACCGCCCACGCTGTGTAGTGATTACATCGGTGGCTTCGCTCAGCGCACGGCCCAATATTTGGCGTGCTTCCTCCTCAATCACGGAAATCGTGGCCGGACTCGTGCCGCTTTCTGTGGCCATTCGTTGACCTAAGAACGCGTGCTCGGCGTCGTGATCGTAATAGACGGGACCCAGGCGCGGGCTCATTCCATAGTGAGCGACCATGTGGGTTGCGAGCCGTGTAGCCTCCTTCAGGTCGTTTTCGGCTCCCGTAGAAATGCTTCCAAGCACCAGTCGCTCCGCGGCGTAGCCTGCCATCAGCACGCGCAGTCGTGCTTCGAGCTCACCTTGAGCCATGATATGGCGATCCATGCTTGGGCTCTGCTGTGTGACTCCAAGGGCCATGCCTCGCGGTATGATGCTCACACGGTTCGGTGGGTCAGTTTCCGACGAGAATCGGGCCACCAAGGCGTGCCCCGATTCATGAATAGCGACTCGGTTCTTTTCTTTGGCGTCGAGCTTCGTGTCGCGAGGGTCCCCGAGTACTATCTTGTCGAAGGCTTCCGAAAAATTCTCCGCAATGATATTGTCCCTGCCCTGGCGAGTTGCGGACAACGCTGCTTCATTGACTAGGTTTGCTAGATCCGCGCCTGAAAAGCCCACGGTATTTTCGGCTACGTGTTGCAGATTCACATCCGGCGCGAGCGGCATCCCCTTGGAGTGGACGGCGAGAATCGCCTTGCGGGCCGCCAATTCCGGGCGATCCACTAGCACGCGTCGATCGAACCGACCCGGTCTCAATAACGCTGGATCGAGCACATCGGGACGATTGGTGGCGGCGATTACAACGACTAGATCATTGCGTTCGAAGCCGTCCATCTCGGACAACAATTGATTGAGCGTTTGTTCGCGCTCGTCATGGCCCGCACCGAGCCCGGCGCCACGTGCCCGCCCGACGGCATCGATCTCGTCGATAAAGACGATGGCTGGAGCATTCTTCTTGGCTTCCTTGAATAAATCACGAACTCGCGCTGCTCCAAGCCCGACGAACATTTCGATGAATTCTGATGCGCTGATAGAGTAAAACGGTACACCGGATTCGCCGGCGACGGCCCGGGCAAGAAGGGTCTTGCCGGTTCCCGGAGGTCCAACGAGCAGAACTCCGCGTGGCACCTTGCCGCCCAGGCGTCGGAAGCGCTCCGGTTCCTTTAGAAACTCGACGATCTCCCAGAGATCGTTCTTGGCTGCTTTCGATCCGGCAACGTCATCGAATGTCACCTGGACCGAAGTTGCCTTGTCGAATTTGCGGCCCTTGTTACCCATAAAGGCGCCAAATGGCCCGCCAGCTCCCAACATGCCCTTGGCGCGGCGCGACATCCACACCCAGACGCCAATGATCAAAACCCAAGGGAGCAGCGTCATCAAGACCTGAACACCAAACGGCTGTTGCTGGCTCTTGACCTCTATTCGCACTTCCTTTTCGTGCAAAATAGGCAAAAGGTTCTGATCATTGGGAGCCAAATTCGAATGAAAGCTCTTGATGCTCTTTCCGTTAACGTTCTCGGGCGCTTTCAGTTTGGCGCTTAGACCTTCGCCGTCTAGGACTACGGATTCAATTTTCCCGTCTCTTGCCCAATTGTAGAATGTCGAATAGGGAATTGGTGTCTCTGTGGTTGACTCGGCGTTGGTTTTCCAAAACCACATCGCGGCAAACATCAGACCCAAAAGGGCGAGCATTCGTCCCGAGATCCTCGATTCGGGGGGGGGATCTCCCGGCTTAGCAGGCCCCGGCACTTTGGATTCGGAGGGTGGCATCGGTCATGCTATACCGCAATTCAGACGTGATTCTCTGACTATCGTTTGACCTGGGCGTGCTCGCCAAAATCTAGCAATATCGGGCGCCTATGCCGGTATCGGGAGCTTGCACTGGGCGAACCTACGCAAGCTCCGGACTGCCCGCAGCTGCCAATAATCTTGGCTCGGATTCTGGGATAGTCGCTTCCGCTTTGGTCGTGATTTGCAATTTGCAAAAACAGATTGGGGCCAACGCACATATTGCGAAATAGTGTGCCGGCTAAGAACCCACGAATTTTAGGTTGCCAGTCGAACGAGACCCTATAGCTCTGATACATGGCAGTTATGGCCTTGGCGACCTTGGTATGAAAATGAATATTCGCGATTGTCACGTGTGGCGTAGTCTTTGCAGCGCCTAAGTCTGAGGGCCGAAACCGGCTATGACCGTTAAATAGTTGACGCGGCCGGTCCCCATTAGGATGAGATGACTCAGACAATTAGGCCCTATTTGATTCTTGTTGGCATCGACTATTCGACGACGAGTGAACTCGCTCTCGAACGGGCCCTAGAACTCGCGGCAGCGCATCCGAATGCTGAATTGCATGTCGTGCACGTTACTCCCGCCTATGATGCCCTTTCGTCTAGCGAAGTCGCTAGCATGACTGACAATAAGACGGCAGATGTGCCTTACTTCGAAGAGCACGCCTACCAAGAGCTTCAAACCTATGTGGCGGTAAGCCTCGGAGCATTCGAAAAAAAGCGGAATGGCGCACCGGTACGGAATGTCCGTGTGGTTTCTCATCTGCGGGTTAGCGCTCCAGCCCACCAGATCGCGCAGCTTGCCTCCGACCTTGAGGCGGACTTAGTCGTGGTAGGAATGTACGGGCGCGGCTCCGTCACGCGATTCTTTCTGGGTTCGGTGGCTGAAAGTGTTACTCGGCTCGCACCGTGCCCGGTTCTTGTGTTCCGTCCCAAGGGTCTCGCGTCGGATTATCCAAAAATTGAACCACCCTGCCCGCACTGCGTCGAAGCGCGAATTGAATCAGCCGGAAAAGAATATTGGTGTAGTCAGCACCGCGAACGACATGGTCAAAGACATGTCTACGAGCAGCCGGATCGAATGTCTCAGAACACGAACCTGCCGCTCTACTTTCACGGCGCGACAGGCGCCTGAACATCGCCTTCAGTCGTAAAACTGCGCGGATCGCTGATCCCCCGATGCCAATTGGCCCCGTGCGTACTCTCATCGAGTTGCATATCGGGGCCGGCTCCGGCGGGGATGAAGTTACCGGAAACACAATGGCACCAATCGTGCAGGCGACTTGGTCTGATTCAAGAAAGCTGAGAGGAGTTACTCATGTTGCGAAGCCTGAAAGAACTAGAGCGATACACCGTGGGTGCTACCGACGGTGATATCGGGCACGTCGTGAATTTCCTGCTCGACGATGAGCGTTGGACAACCCGCTATCTTATTGTCGATACGGGTGGCTTATTCGATGGGCGCTTGGTGCTCATTTCACCCATTTCATTCCGCCAAGTGGATTGGACGACCAAGAAGTTCAACTTGGCGCTGACGATGGATAAGATCAAAGACAGCCCGAGCGTGGACGTACACAAGCCCGTTTCGCGCCAGCACGAGCAGGACTACTTCCGCTACTACGAATATCCCAATTACTGGAGAAATACCGGCAATTGGGGGTCCGGTGCGTACCCCGGGTTGCTAGCGGCCGGCGTTTGGAATGAGGTGCTTGCTGAACAAGCTGACAAGCCCGGTGACGTCCACTTGCGTGGCGCCAAGGAGCTACGCGGATATCATATACAGGGGAGCGATGACGCAATCGGCCACGTCGATGACTTCATTGTCGATGATGGCACGTGGGAAGTTCGATACTTAGTAGTTGACACGAGCAATTGGTGGGTTGGCAAGAAAGTCCTGCTTGCTCCGCAATGGGCAAACCGCGTTAGCTGGGAGGAACGAAATGTCTATGTTGGCATGTCTAGACGGGCCATTAAGAATTGCCCCGAATGGAATGCCACAGCGCCGATCAACCGTCAGTACGAAGCACGTCTATACGACTACTACGGGCGACCGATGTACTGGGACAGCGAGGACCGCCCGGCGATAAGTTCGCGGGCGCCCCGCCCGGCGAGTCACCCCGGGTAAATGAAAGACCCGATTAAGAAATACCGGCGGGCGGCCGCCGGTTGATCCCCAGAAATTAGGCTGACGGCGACATCGTCACATGATCGATTACTTGGGTTACACCCGGCGCTGCCCAGGCAGCATTCGTGGCATCCTCGATGGATTGCCAAGAAGTGGCGTGCCCGGTGAGCGTTACCTCACCGCCTGATGTCTCAACGTGGATCGACTTCGCGTCGAGCGACGCCTGTCGTTGCAGTGCAGCTAAGACCTGTTCACTCACTTGAGCTAAGGAGGTCTGAGGCTTTATGCTAATTAGATTGAACACCTCGACGACACCGGTAATACATCGAATCGCGCGCTCGGCAGTAACACGCTGGAAATTCCACACGACCTGCCCTTCGAGCGTGACCGAGCCCTGCTGTACTTTGGCAGTAACGGTGTTCGGAATATAAACATTCCACTTGAGTGCATTCTGAACGGCACCCGCAATTTCCGAGTCGTCGTGTATGTGATTGGTGAGAATCTTGACCGTGAGATCTTGGGCTACGGTACGCACACCGTATACGCGTTTGGTCGCCTCCTCGGCGGCCCACTTTTCCGCATAGCTATCGACCGCGCCAAATAGTGCAACAGCCCCCGTATCGACGGTTACTCCAATCTGAGCCGCGTTGACCTTGGGGTCCCAGCGCAGTTCTTCTTCGATTTCTTGCTTCAGCTGCATATCAGTCTTCGACATGGTGTACCTCCTGCTTCAATAATTAATTGCTCGACGCAATTGCTCGCTGCGCCCTGCACGGGCGCCAACTATCGAAAAGCACAATGCGTGCCATGATTGTTACCTCGACTGCAATTGAGTGATGGCTGTACGCAGCGCCAAACGATGACGCAGTCGCCGATATAACGGTATTGGCACGATTGCGAATTTAGGCACGGCTCGTGCATTTCTCGAGTTGCAAAGGAATCCCGAAAAAAACACTGCTCCGTGCACGGCTTGATTGGGCCACAAACGCAATGACTACGAGCTCCATCTCATCCAAATCAACCACAAGTATAAATCATCCACGAAGCACAACTGCCAAACGTTCTGCACTGAAAGCGATTACGTATCGTGTCGTGATCATTTGTTTGGATTTTCTGGTTATTTATCTGCTCACCGGAAAGACCAAGGTTGCCCTTGGATTCATGATAATCAGCAATCTCTATACGACTGTTGGCTACTTCCTGCATGAGCGGATCTGGGCGCGCATTTCGTGGGGAAGATGAGCCTAACGGCCACAGCCAAGTCCTTTCTAAAATTGCACCAGCAGACTCTCCGAGCAGAAACCAGGCCCGAGTGCCGATATGAGTCCGTACTTATCGGAGTTTAGAGGGTATTGCTTCATATGTTCCGCAAGAACGAACAGCACCGACACTGACGACATGTTTCCGTAATCTCGTAATGCTTGCCGACAGATGTCGAGTTTGCCATTTGTGAGCGAAAGCGCTGCCTGGTAAGCTTCGATAACTTTTGCGCCACCCGGATGCAGGATGAGGTATGAAATATCACCAAGGGTCAAGTTGTGATCGCCGAGAAACCCCGAAAGGTTCTCCTGCGCGCGGTCCTTGACTATCCGCGGAATGCTCTGGCTAAATACCACTTGAAGTCCCGTATTCATTACATTCCAGCCCATGACATCCAGCGAATCGGGCCAGAACGTGCTGCGGGTGTCCAGGACCGCCACGCCATCTGTCTCGACTTCATCTCCGGCCATCAAAACCGCTGCAGCTCCCTCGCCGAAGAGCGCGGTTGCAATGAAGTTACTTTTCGATAAGTCGTCCTGCTGAAATGTTAGTCCACAGAGTTCGATTGCGACAACGAGAACACGTTCCTTCGGATGCCCCAACAAGTGGTGATAGGCATGGGACAGGCCTGCCGCGCCCCCTGCACAACCGAGACCCCAAATCGGCGTGCGGCGCACATTTGACCGCAGCTTAAGCAGGTTAATCAACCGGGCGTCGATCGACGGAGTTGCCAACCCCGTGGTCGAAACGAAGATGATGTAATCAATTTGATTCGTTGATAGGTGTAACGGATTCAAACATTCATTGACTGCCGCTACACCCAGCGAATCGCAAGAGTGGATATACTCCTCGGTCTTGTCCACAAAGGAATGTGGCGTGAGATACCAGTCCGCAGACACCGAAAAATAGCGTTCATTGATTTGCGCATTTTCGAAAACTTCCAACAGTCGCTCTCGCGCAGCGTCGGCAACGGCGAAGTGAGTGCGCGCGAAACTCCGAATGTCGTTCTGGCTAAGTTTGTGGGGTGGCAATGCCCGACCAACGGAGGCAATTTTAGGCATATTTCCTAGCTAGGACTCTAGATGCGAACCGCAAGCAGGTTTACGCTCCTCCCCGCTGGCCGACGTGACCAATAACGCAACACGCAGCGGAAATGATGATGACCGGGCCATCACGGAAAGCGCCGTGAATCAGAGGAAAATTCGCAAATTGCAAAATTTCTGTTGTACACAATTGCGATTTGCCAAACGTATCGCGCGATTACCTCCATTCCGTATTGCAAATACACGAATGGCACCAGAACGCTGCCGCACTTTAGTTGTGGCACCGCCACCGCTGTTCTTCCAATCATCGAAGCCTCGGTCGATTGCAGTCATCGGCATGTAACTTGCGTTTGCGGACCCATATGCGCACCACAGTCGTCGAGACAATCCCTCTTTCCCGGTCCACCAACCGCATCTTGATTATCGCCCGCATTACTCGAATCGTTGATTACTTGTTCGGGTTGCTCTATTCACTGTTATTGGTGCGGCTCCTTCTTGAATTCCTCAACGCGCGCAGAGGCACGGGGTTCTTCGACACGATTCGAGGCCTAACCGACCCGTTTTACGCTCCGTTCAAGTACATAGTGGCAAGCACTTCAATCGACGGCGCACCTGTGGTTTGGCCATTGGTAATCGCCATTTTAGGCTATGTGCTACTTCACATTGGCATCCACAAGCTCTTGCGTTTGGTCGCACGGGGCTAAGTTCGAGGCTACGAAACCTCTCTGACGTTGATCGGAAACTACGCATTTAGCAAACTCGATTGTCCCGCGAGGACTTATGCAGATTCAAGTTGGCTACGAATTACTCTACGACTTTCCGCAACCAACTCCGATGATCCTGGCGCTGAACATTCACTACAGTCGCGCCTCGGACATCGTGGTGCCAGACCACATGCACTGCCAACCATCGGTACCGATTGCCAGTTACAGGGATAGCTTTGGTAACTGGTGCAACCGCATGGTAGCGCCCCAAGGCGAAGTTCGAATCTGGGCCAATGGAGTGTTGAACGACTCTGGCCAACCGGATTCGGCGTCGTACGCAGCACTGCAGCATCCGGTGCAGCTGCTTCCCGAGGAAGCCTTGCTATTCTTGCTTGGAAGCCGCTATTGTGAGACGGATAAACTGTCGGAGACAGCCTGGAAACTGTTCGCGCAAACGCCGCTGGGCTGGGGTCGAGTGCAAGCGATTTGTGACTTCGTGAATCGACACATTGAGTTTGGGTATGAGCATGCGAACCCCACCAAGACGGCCTTCGAAGTTTTCAATCAGCGTAAGGGCGTCTGCCGCGATTTCGCGCACCTAGCGGTAACGTTCTGCCGTTGCCTGAACATTCCCGCCCGCTACTGCACCGGCTACCTCGGGGACATTGGTTTGCCTCCGCCGTACGCACCAATGGATTTTGCGGCCTGGTTCGAGGTATATCTTGGCGGTGCGTGGCATACGTTTGATCCGCGCAACAACACACCCAGAATTGGCCGCGTACTCATCGCCAGGGGGCGTGACGCGGCCGACGTCGCACTCACGACTACGTTCGGCCCGAACACACTCAAGAGCTTCGCGGTATCGACGAGCGAGCTTGTTCAATAATTGGAACAACGTGTGGCGATTGCGGGTGGTTGATTTTGATTCTGTAGACCGAGAGGACTGCACCTGATACGGGTAACCACGTCCCCTGTGCCAAGTCCTGAATCGGCAGCCCGGGGTTCCACTTCCTGACAATGGGCAGTCAACCACCCTCCGTTACTTGCGGCGGGATCGAATGCTACTATCGTCTCGAATGCAAACCATTTCGCCCCGCGGACGTGACTGGACACAGCCGTAGCTAACCCATTCTCCGCATCCTTCTGCGACGATTACCCCGCCGATTCCGCGCCTCAGTTGGATCTTCTCCGGCGCGCAATTCAGGTCGTATGCGGATCTGGTTCGGGCCGTTTCCCACGGCTCGGATCGACTGCAACCAACAATGCCGAAAATAAGGCTGCAGACCAGCGCGAATCTTCGATCCATAGCTATCCAATAACATGAATAGCGATTCTACGACCATGAATATTCTCTCAGACTCGAATTGTATACCCGCGACGTGCGCGAGCCGTAGCCAACTGTCCCATAGCCAACCCCTGGCCAGTGGTTCACAACGATGTTATAACATAAGCATGGTCAAGCATCTTCAGACCGTTGGCAACAGCTCGGGGATTATTATCGACAAACCAATCTTGGAGCTGCTCCGGATTACGCCAGAGACAAAGCTCGAGGTGACCACCGACGGTGAGCGCCTCATCATCACACCTATCCGTTCTGAGGCGACTCGGAAGAACAGGCTGGCTCGTGCCCAGAAACGAACGATGGCGAATCATGAGAGCACCTTTCGCAAGTTGGCCAAGTGACTCTTGATCCACTCGATCCGATATTCCTCACCGTCGAGGATGTCCTGGGAGTCGCATGACGAGCAACTTCAGTGTTTCGGTGGCACTGCGGGCGTTCGGGACCGCGGTTCCTCAGCAACCGTGCCAATCACGCTCAAGTCGGGGCCGAGGCACCCGGAGTATGCTAGGCTTCCCGCAAGGCAGCTGAGGAAATTGCTGAGATGGCTAACCCCAAAGTATACATCGAGACTTCTGTGGTCAGCTACCTGACTGCATTCGGAAGCCGCGACCTGATACTTGCCGCTCACCAAGAAGTTACGCGTGCCTGGTGGGCTACGCGTGGCAGCTTCAACATCTATGCTTCGCAGTTCGTCATGGATGAGGCGTCCGCCGGCAATCCAGAGGCTGCTGCACGACGCCTCGACGTGCTGCACGACGTGCCTCTTCTCGACGCGACCAGGGACGCAACTGTTCTTGCAGGTCGCCTTATCGCTGATGGCGGGCTTCTCTCCAAGGCACGGCTTGACGCGTTTCATGTGGCTGTCGCAACGGGTCATGGAATGGACTACCTCTTAAGCTGGAATTGCACGCACATTGCCAATGCGACATTGCGCGGCAAGATCGAAACGATTTGTCGAACTGCCGGGTTCGTTCCGCCCGTCATATGTACGCCACTAGAACTTGTCGAGGAGTAGACACGATGACCCTACCCAACACTATTTTGGACGAGCTCCACGCGATTCGCGATGCCCTCGCAAACGCAAGTGACCAAGATCTGGAGAAGATCGCGGAAGCCGCAAGGCTTCGCCAAAAGGACAGCGGGCACGAGATCGTTCGACTGAGTCCAAAGCTCGTCGACTCCGCAAAGAAAGCGTCCTGACCGGTTACTTGAAGTGTTGCCGTCAAACTCCGGTTTGCACCTGAGAAACCCCAGCGGCTACACGGCAGTCTGCCCATTACCAGGTGCCGGCGTCGGAGTGGGCCCCGGCGCGGGTGGCGTTGGCGGCACGGGTGCCGGTGGTGTCGGCGCCGCAGGTTCGGCGATGTGGCTTTGCCGGGTTTGCAATGGTGCCAGGAGCGTGTCTGTCAATTCGATGCTCGCTGAATCGTCGGGATCTGCGTGTGCCGCGACTGCAAGTATGTAGGCTCGTAGTGTTTTGGTGAATGCCTGTAACGGCTCTCGGAGGCCGGTGGTGTTTGGGTCTTGGCCTTCTGCCGTGATTTTGGTGCCCCCGTGGGTTTCGTCAATTGACGGCCGCACGTGCTCGCTTCGCTGCGCGCGTGCGAGGCCCCGGCAAATCTGTGCTCGCTCCGCCCTACGGGCTCCGCTGCGCGCAGATGGGGGCCTAGCACCGTGTCGCTACAAGTACAGGCATCAGACTGCTCAGACGAGCCAGTCTTGGACGACAAGTCCCTCAATCGCGGCATCCTTCAGCGCTTTGTCGTTCGTTACCAGTAAGCTTGCATGTTCGAGGGCGCAACAGGCAATGAGTAGATCGAAGTCGCCCTTTGCACAGCCCTTTGCCTCGACTTCGGCTCTGACCTTTGCATAACGTTCCACAGTCGATGCGTCGATCGAAGCGACTCGAAAACGCGCACTAAGCTGCCTAACGCGAGCAAGATTGGCATCTTTGCGTGCCGACCGTTGAGCCCCGTACAGTAGGCAATTACAATGAGCGGGATTATCGTGTCATCTTCGGAAATAGCGTTCAGCCGATCCAACACACGCTTATCGCCATTGAGCGCGGCAATGACAATATTTGTGTCAAGGCAGTAATTCACAATTTTGCTATGTCCCGATTGGTCTGACGATGTGCTGACAACAATTCGATGAGGTCTTCGGTGCTCTCGCCTTCCCATGCACCGATTTCAGCAAATACCTCAGCGGCTGAAGATTCACGGGTGCTTTCCGGTATTGCACGCAGCTCTACTGTCATGTCCAGTACCTTTGCCCTAACGGGCTTCGTAGGATCCCTGCGCAGAGCGGCAAAAGCTGCATCCAATTCGTTCACGAAGAAGTATATAGCACGATCTTTTTGGTCTTGCGAGTCTTGCTGCCCCCGTGGGTTTCGTCAATTGACGGCTGCGGGTGCTCGCTTTGCTGCGCGCCCGCGGGGCCCGCCAAATCTGCCCAAGCACGTGCTCACAAGTTGCGCTGGGCTCATCAAGGCGTCCCGGTTAGTCTCGCTCTCTTTCGAGTGTTTCCCGAGCGGCGCGCGCAACTTGCTGCGCGCCTGCGGGGATACCACCGCCGCGTTGCGGCAGGGCGTGTTGTTCGAGGGGTGCTGTGTGCTAGACTACAGTTATGCGTCCCGTTGAGGCACTCTACGAAAATGGCCTGCTGCGACCAGCAAAGCCGTTGAATCTCCGGCCCGGTGAGCGTGTGGGTCTTATAGTGGTTCGGCATTCGGATCCTTCTAGGTGTCCGCGCCACGCGCCACGCGTTCCGGAGTGTGACGGCTTGCGCGTGTCACGGATCCTGACTATGAGTTGGGACGGACGTCAAGGGCTTGGATGCCTTTTCTTTTCCGATTGATGCTTTGATTCTTGTCAGTGAGTTGGTTTGTCTTGAGCGAGGCATAGATCAATCCTCTGGCAACTTGCCGATTTGAGTCGCTAGGCTGGCAATGATGATTGGTTGGCTGTGCGCAGTTTTGCGCGTTCTATTGGAGCGAGCTGGCTTTCATTTGACTATTCGCAGTTTCCAGCCTCGTTTCTTGGCAGAGAGACTGTCTGCATTTGGGGGTTCGATGAGGAAGGTGGTGGCGCATTTACGCCAGCGGATTGTGCGAGGCATTTCGCCTCGCTATCAGCAGGATCCTCGCGCTCAACCACCGACCAGCTTGGCCGCTCCAGATTTAGTGCGCGCTGCATGCGCCAGGAGCGGTGAAAATTACATAGCGGCCTCCACGTGCTTGAGGACTCGTTGTTTTTTGGATGCACGTCGGAGTGCTTGGGCGCGTTCATCAGGCGACTGCGCGGTGTGCTTCGCCTCTCGCTCACCCGCTTGTGCCAGGATTCTCGGATCGTAGAAGGTATCGTAACGCCACATCGCCCAAAGTATTCCAACCAACCGACGCGCCAACGCAACCACAGCGATGCGGCTACCACGACGTTTTACGACCGCTTGACCCCATTGCCTTAGCGGGTCATTGGCTGGAGTTTGGCGAAGTATTGTCCACGCCGATTCGACAAGAAGTGAGCGCACGTAGCGGTTCCCTTGCTTTGTGATGGCGCCCACGCGGCGCTTACCACCTGAACTGTTTTCACCCGGAACGAGCCCCAAATATGATTCAACTTGATGAGCGTGCTCGAAATCGACCGGCATCGTCAATGACTGAAACGAATGCGGACGCAACGATTGTCGCCACGCCGGGTACCGTAGCAAGAAGCTGAATGACTGGTTCTTGGGCTGCAAGCGCCGCAAGCTGACGCTCCGCTACGTCGCATTCCGCGCTGACAGTCTCGATGGTCTTCAAGAGCGGAGTGAGCACGGCAGACGCTTCCGGTGACAGAGTCGTTCTGCGCACATGTGCAAGAAACTGCTTGACCACGCAGCCCTGTAACGGCTGACCGAGCTCGCGACAGATCCCGCGCGCGGTAGTGATCAATTGTGCGCGAGTTTCCACCAGTCCGCGTCGCACCCCGAGCCAGCGACGCAGTTCGCGTCGTGCTGGCGACAGTACGTGAGCCATCGGGATGCCTCCACGTTCGAGAGCAAACGCAAGTACCTCTGCGTCAACCCTGTCGGTTTTGCGCCCGTGTTGCCCAACACCCAAACGCCGTACTCGCGTCGTGTCAACCACAATGACTTTATTGCCCCACGATGTAAGCAAATCGTGCACGTGCCAAGCTTCGCGGCACGCCTCGATGGCAACCACTGCCGACGCTTGGTCCACTCCAAGTTCTGTCTCGAGGGTCTCGATGCACGAAACCGTTAGTCGTCGAAAAACTTGGCCGTCCTTTACTTCGCAATAGGAGATCTTTCTTTTGCCCAAGTCGAGCGCTACAATTCGCATGGCTGCTTCCTCTCTGGCTGCCGGTTCGATTGCGCCAACTGAGCGCGTGGCAGCGTCCGTAGCTTCCGCTATCTCCGAGGAAGCAGTCACCTTTTCAGCTGCCTTCGACCGGCGCCTGGCGCGACTTTTCGCGGTCGAGTCGCATTCCCGAACTCGAGAGGCAAAAGGCGTGACAGGCGTCGTACCCGAAGCCTTCTGCATGTCTTGGCTCACCGTTGGCATTGATGCTGCGGGCTCCGTAAGTCCCAACTCATCCCTTCTCGCGAAGGGGTCGCGAAGCCCAGCTGATTTGCCGGGCACTGGAGGTCTTTATGCGTACACAGTCTCGTCAACAGCTCAAGTTTCAGGCGCTACTTGCGGAGCGCGCTCGGTTTATGCGGTTCAATGGTACTGACACGGAGCGCGCGTTGTGGCGCTGTCTTTCGGGTAAGCGGCTTGGCGTTGCGTTCCGCCGTCAGGTGGTCGTTGACCGGTTTGTGGTAGACTTCCTCGCACCCGCTGTGAAATTGGTCGTGGAAGTGGACGGTGGCTACCATCGTCAGCGCGTGGTCGCTGATGCTCGGCGCACTCGGGTGCTTGAGCGGCTCGGGTACCGGGTGCTGCGTTTGGATGCTGAGCTGGTGTCACGTCAGTTGCCATTGGCGGTTGAGGCAATCCGCAATGCGCTGTAGGCCTGGCGCAGGTACGCCCAGCAGCGCGGCCTTTTTTGCACTCAAGTAAGGTCGCAATGAAGGGCCCGCTAACGACTTACGTCGCCAGAGGCGAACGCGACATTGTCGTCATTTTCCGCGCTTCCAGTAGTAGGTTGGTTGTTGGGCATTTGCCTGGGACGAGGCCGAGTAGAGCAGAAGCTTCAGTGATGATGTTCAACACCTCTTGATTATTGAGGTTGACTGGGGACAATATCACGAACTTGCGGGCGCAAGCTCGAACTGTCTTAACCCCTAGCGCGGGGCCGCCACGTGGCTGCAGGGTGGAGCCGGGAAATGTGCGATTTGATACGAGGTATGGACGGCGGTTTCTGCAGGTGAATAAAGAGTTGGGCAGACCGAGACAGCCAATGAATCCATTCCTTTCCCATGGCACTTTGGATCCGTTCCTGTCCGAACGACTGAGAATGGCGAAGGCCATTCGTGCCCACGCGTCCGAAGAGGCCATACTTGCAGCCCACGAAGCAGCTATAACCGTCAGACGCGAAACGGCTTTCTTCTCTGACGTGTTGGAGGACATCGACGAGATGTTGGAAGACACTGTGGCCGCTGCTCTGGGAGAGCCGCTGGCGTTCGGTCCCAAGTACTCTCCTAGACGCCAGCGAGAAGCCGCCATAGGCAGACTTCGCCAGTTAATCGAAACTCGTGCGAAAGAGCGCGAGCTCCAAGAGGCGTTGGTTAATTCGGGGTTACTGTCCCTGAACTGCAGAGTTGTGCAAGAGGTCGCAATGGCCCCGACGGATACCTATCCCGGAATGCGCATGGATCTCGTGCTCGACTGGAATGGCCTCGAGCCGTCGCAAGTCATTGAGCTGAAGCGGGGTTCACATTTGCTCTTGGCCCGCCGCGGAAAGCCAACGGAGCGACTCTCGCGAGAGCTCGAGAAAGCAGTCAACCAGTTGGCCTCGTACGGACATCGCCTCGAGTCGGACTCTGACGCTGCCGAGTGCATCAAGATTCGCCATTTACTTCAGATCCAACATCCGGAACTGCGTCTGGTTGCAGGCCGCCGGTTGCCAGACGGACATTGCTATGACCTCCTTAGTCTCGCAGAGGCCGACATTGCCAATTCCGGGCTGAACTTGCAGATCTATACATGGGACGGATTTCTGGCGGAACTCGAAAGCATTCTTGATTGAGGTTCGCGCGCCAACCTGGGCCGGACGAACTCGACCGGGTTTTAGAAATACGTGCAATTGGCTTCCCCAGTCGGACAGGGTCTGTTAGGTTTCCAAGGAAGGCTACGCTGGCATGGCTCAGAGCGTCTACATAGAGACGAGCATTGTCTCCTTTCTCACCTCTCGCGCCTCACGTGACGTTGTGCAATCCGCGCGCCAGCGCGTCACGCAAGACTGGTGGAACCGGCGAAGCAAGTTTTCCCTATTCGTGTCCAGTTTGGTGCTGAGCGAAGCGGCGGCGGGAGATCCCAAAGCGTCAAAGCGAAGACTGCTCGCCCTGGAGGGAATTCCCGAGCTCAATGTTTCCGAAGACACGATCGAAATCGCTGAAGCGTTGATTCGGGGTGGTGGACTGCCCACACGCGCCGCAGTTGACGCATTCCACATAGCCATCTCGGCCGCGCACGGAATCGAGTACTTGCTCACCTGGAATTGCAAGCACATAGCCAACGCCACGATGCGTGGTACAATTGAAGCCATCTGCCGCCGCCAAGGCTTCGATCCACCGGTGATATGTACTCCTGAACAACTACCTCCGAGGTCACCCAAATGAAGCGTCCCGATCCGATCATTGACGAACTCCACAAGGTCCGCGAGAACTTGGGGCGGCGTTTTGGATTTGACGTACGCCGAATAGGCGAAGTACTCCAGGCGAATCAGGGTACACAGGGGCATCGAGTAGTGTCTCGTCCTGCTCGAAGGATATCCAAGAAGAAGGCGTCGTAGCGCGTGCTGCCCATAAAGCGCTTGCAGTTGGCGGCTTTGCCTTCCGAGAGGTCTTGCTCAGCGGCGGCAGTGGCCACGCGACAATTGTACTGCCGCCGCTGGTCGTGGCTCTATGATCGGTTGTGGCGGACTTGATGGGCCGCAACTGAAGCGCAAATCCGTTGCGCAGACTCTGCTACTACGCTGACGTAAGGGATTCAACACATGGAATTATCGTGGGATCGACAGCTTGGACGTGGAGCGGCAGGCATTGTTTGGCTCGCAACGGATCGCATTGGCCGGTCGGTTGCGGTTAAGTTCTTTAGCGACACAACGCCAAGCCAAATCGAGCAGAGCGCCTTGGCTCACGCCAGGGCACTTGCACGCGTCTCGCATCCGGCGGTCGTAAATGTCTTGAGCGTGGAAGAACAAATCAACCCTGACACGAACACCACCTCACTCGCTGTGATTATGGAGTATGTTCACGGGCCAAGCTTGTCCATGTATCGCGATTCATTCGATGCGACACTGGCAACCCGAATCGCCCAAGACATATCTGGCGGCCGCCTCGTCACGTGAATCTGTGGGTGAGCCAATCGGGCTCAGGTAGGTTTCCGAGGCGGTGGTACAAGGCGATTTCTGCGTGGTCGTAGCTGCGAAATCCGTATGCGATTCTGGTGGTCACTCTCGCTTTGAGGTTGAATCCTTCGACGGCACCAGCGGCGAACGCTTCTCGGGCCTTGAACCAGTTGAGCAACAGGTCTCGATGGTCGCGTAGAGTTCGAGCGAGCTTCTGAAACGGTTCGAGCCTGCTACGCAGGGCATCCTTGACCCAAAGGTCGAGGTACTTGCCGGCCCAGGCCGCCGATTGGTATTCCCAAAATCGTTGAAACGACTCTTTGAGCAGGTAGCCGCGGGTGGTGGCGTAGTTGATCTTCATCAGCTCGTTGAGTCGGCAGAACTGCGGCTCATCGAGATTCTCTTTGCGTTTGAGCAGAATCCAGCGCGTGTGTTTGAGTGTCACCGTGTCGCCTAGCGCCCGTAGCCGGCGGGCCTCGTCGCGGCGCACTCGGTCAACCGCGTCACTGAAGAGCCGCATCACGTGAAATCGGTCCAAGACGTGGACGGCTGCGTTGGCTTTTCGTGCGACGGTGGAGATGAACGCTCGCCACATGTCACTGGTGACGAACTTGAGGTCCTTGCATCTATCGGGCCCCAGCCATTCGAAGAAGCGAGTGAACGTTGCCGCAGTACGGTCATGGCCAATCCAAAGCAAGCGTTTGCACGTGTGGTCGATTTGGTAAACTAGGGTCAAGTAGTTGTGTCCCTTGCTTCGAGATAATTCATCGACACCGATTGAACGAATGCCGTCCAGCGATAGATGGGCACGTCCCCAAGTGACTGCCATCTCGACCGCGGCGTATACCGTTTGCCAGCTGACGCGGAAGCGGGCCGCGGTTTCTTTCCAGCTCAATACCTTGGCCCAACTGGCTAAGAACCAGGTCAATGCCGTCGTCATCCGGCTCTTGCCTTGTGCCCACGGAAGCAATTCGACCCTCACGCCGCAGCGGGGACAATCACAGCGTCGTGGAGTGTAGAGAAAGAACACGGCGATGGCCCAAAGGGGCACGAATTGGTACAGACGACGTTTCAGTCGGTCGTACGTGGGGCATTTCTTACCGCAACCGGAGCAGATGGGGTCTGAACCTTTTCGTTCCCGAATACACACGTGGATCTGATCGCCCTCGCTACGCTCGACGAGCCGTACTGAGTCGAAGACGAAACCGGGGTGCTTTTGGACTCGATTTAGGATAGTCTTCAGTTGCATCGTGTTGACCTGGTTTGGTGTGGAAACCTCCATGTTGACACGATGCGTATTGCCCGCCGTAAAGCACTGAACGTAGCCATTTTCAACGGCTCGCAAACGAGGTGGGGACTGCAGTCCTCGCCTTGAACGCAGCCTTCTCAACGGCCCGTAAACAACCTGGGTCCACCAGTCCCCGCCTCGTGAGCGAGCGTCGCGCCCGCCCATCCCCTCGCACTTCCACTATCTTGTTCGGGCGCGAATCGGCGACTACGCCGTCCCCATATCAAAAATCACGCCCACAGATTCACGAGAAGAGCCTGGCGGCCTTTCGGCGATCCACTCTGCGGGACTTGTCCACGGTGACCTGCATGAAGGAAACGTGATGCTGACGGGCACTGGGGCCAAGTTGATAGACATCCTCTACACTCACAGCCTAGCTGACGTAGGCGCGAGGACGGCGCAGGCTACACAGCTTGAGGACCTTCGTTCACTTGCTCGCATCCTCCGACAAGTCTTCTCAGCAGCAGGATGCAATCGCAATGCGTAGCGGACGTCCAAGGCTTCTTCCGTGATGTCTCTCAGAGCGACTCTCCCATATCGAACGTTGATGACCAACCAACAGCGTCGAGCGAATCGGTGCAAACAGTTCGCCCTGAAACCTCGACTGTCTTCTTCCACGACCGAATGTGTGATGCATTTCCTGGCGTGACGGGACATCGAGTTTTTGGTGAGCTGCCAGAAGCGCTCGCTAGGTTGAGAACCCTTTTGGCACCTCCGCTAGAATTCCACGGTTACCCTCCAATCTGGGAAATCGCACACGGTCAATCACATATCACGCACGCGTCAGTCGATGAAATCAATGGCATTCTCTTGTTGGGGCATCACCGGTACGCTATAGAACATATTGAGGCCTATCGATCGATGACACACTGGCGAGATTTCGTCTTACTGAAGTGGAAGGCAGACTCGCCTACCGGACTTTACGCGCCAGTGCCTGCTGAGGAGATGGAGCGCTACGCGTCGAACTATGGCGTATTCACGGAAGAGTACGGTGTTTGGGGTAGCGACTTAGTGACCCGTGCTGAATTTGACGACGGACGAGTATTTCGTGACGGTCGTTCGATTGAAATCGAAGCCCAACTTCAGGTGAGACACCTGACTGCTGGGCACCTTTTTCTTGCCGCACAACGCTCCCCACTCAACGATCTTCGACACGATCGCGCAAGGTGGGATATTCTGGATGGGCTCAGAACTGGATCCCTATTGTGCGAGCATGCCTGCGACTGGGTCGAAACCTTGCCAAGACACAGGAGGGACGACGATTAGCGATGATCGCTGCCCATATCTTGCTTGCATCCGGTGGCCTTGTTTTCTGCTGGATCCGTGCTCGGCGCCAGAGGTGGTTTCGCAACAATTATACGGCTGGCGCTGGTTATGGCAACATGATGCGTGCCTGCGGGTCTGTCTGGGCCGCGGGTGAAGCAATAGCCGTTTAAGCATACACAGAGTACATCCCATGTCCAACCGTCTATCATTCCAAATTGATCCGCGTTGGTCATTTTCGCGGTTTCTCGATGAGCTGTTTTCGTATTACAGAGGATCAGGAATCGAGAGCACCGGGCGACGGCTATCAACAATTCGCTCATGGATGAGCATGGCTGGCCGAGCGCGTGCGCTTACTGCGATACAGGAACTCGAGCGCGAAGCCGAGGGTGCGAACGATGACGAGATAGCAAAATCGCTTTGGATGTCTTCGCGGTCCTACAAGGACCTCAAACGCTGGGTCAACCGTTTACCAAGCGAATTCGAAATGGCAAAACCGCCAAAGGCGTTCATCTCGTACAAGTGGGAGTCTGGCACTCATGTGGCGTGGGTACGCACGCTTGCCGCCGACCTGCGCGGTCGCGGCATTGATGCTATTCTCGACCAGTGGGAGGTGCAACTTGGGGACTCGTTCACTGACTATATGCAGAAACATATCGCTGAGTCTGACGTGATCTTGTTCGTAATCACTCCAGATGCCGTCGCAGCCGCAGAAGCGCCTCGCGGTCAAGGCGGTGCGCTCAAGTTCGAAGTGCAGATGATGAACGCAAGAAGAATTGCGGACGGGACTCGCATCATCGGCATCTATCGCGCCGGAGATCGACCGCCTCACTATTTAACGGATCACAGATATGCAGATTTTCGTGACGACGCTTTCTACGAACAGTCACTCAGCGCGCTTGTGGATGATCTATTGGGCAAGAACGGCCCTCCCCCCATTGGAAACGCACAAGCTGGCGGTCGTCCCATCGAGCAGAACCAAGAAGCGCAGAAGGGCCATCTTTTAGGGTTTAATCGGGGGAAGCTCGAACAACTCTTACAGAACAACCGACATCGAGACGCCGAGGTGACTAATGGCTTGTGGAGTGCAGGCCCTCCTGTCGCGCGTATTCCTCCTCAAGCGCTCGGTGGGCCGATTCGTGTCGGATTGATTCAGGACGAATCGTTCGAGCTTAGAATACCGTGCTCCTCACTTTGGTGCCTCGCAGTACCGTATGATGGCGTGCGAAGGGCTTGGTTGACGACTGACCAGAAAGTTAGCTTACACCTTGAATTGCGACCAGTCCTGTATTCCGATGGGTTTCATCTCGAGACAGAATCCGCGTGATGCCTAACTCATGCAGGCGGCCAAGTTTTTCTACGAGGCGATTGTCAGCGTCAGAAGTGGCGCGACTTCGCGCGCATCGATTTTACTCCCGCCGCTAGTCGTGGCATCAATCGCCGTCAAGGAACGCGAAGCACGAAGATGACTGAATCGGAAATCCGAGATTACCTCACTTCCCACCTTGAACTGGTGGAACCGGGTCTGGTTCTTATTGACAAGGAGTACCGACTTCCGAATCCCGGAGGTGCACACGGAAGGATCGACATTCTGGCCCGCGACCGATTCGGAACGTTCGTCGTAATTGAACTGAAGAAGTCCAATTCGACAGCAAGAGCTGCACTTCATGAGCTATTCAAGTACCTCGCACTCCTGCAGTCACAAAAGGGTATTCCGATCGAGCGCCTCAGGTGCGTCCTAGTATCAACCGACTGGCACGAACTACTCGTCCCCTTCTCCGAGGCGGTTCATACTTCGCCCTTCTCATTACAAGGTCGTTTGCTGCAGCTCGACGATTCGGGCTGCCCAATTCGATCTGAGCCAATTGAGCCGCTCCGCCAAAGTCAGGGACTCTGTTTCCCAAATGAATTCTCCTGGTTGACGTTTTCCACTTTGGAAGCTCGGGAACGTGTCGCGCTGCAGCTTGATACGATCCTTTCGGGCGTCGGCTTGACTGACGGATTGTACCTCAAGTTTACGTCACTAAGACCGCAGGAGGTGATGTATCCGTATAGTATTATCCTGCCCTTTTTTCCGTTTTCGCGAGAAGAAGCCCTGGCGATCTTGGCGCAGCAGGTATTCCCGGTTCTGCTTCTCGAGGATTTTGAGATAGCCGACACGAAGAACGCCGATCTTGAGACGCTTCGCGAAGCGGTACAAAGCTCCCTGGAATCGGAAATATTCTGTATTGAAGGAATTCGCGATGTTCACTGTTCAATCAGCGAAAACCTTGAAGCGGAGAAAGAAGACTGGCAGTTGGACGCGGTCTTTCGATTTGGCCCCAAAGTTGGGGACAAGACGTTGCTGTCTGACCAAGATATTCTGAGCGCACTTTGCGGTTCAGGTGGTGCCAATGACATCCAACTCGTACGCGCTGTAGACCCATCGCATAAACTGCAATTCTCGGAGTTCTGCGCAACATTAGAGCGATTTTTGTCGCGATATGGCTGGTGGACCGAAGTTGATTCGTGGCTAAAACTGTTGCCCAACGAAAAGAACGCCACAATTGTGGCGCACGCCTATTGCCCGAACAACTTCCTCAAGCATCTGGCTCTGTTCTTGCGCACGAGCGACGTGTCGTGGCTGCCGTCGTTCGATTTGTTCTTGGTCACACCAAAGGTATCGGCCCGTCTATGGGGAACGCTCGCCTGGGACGGTGTTACTTCGCCGCCACCCCTTGATCAAGTAATTGCCGACAACGGGCCAGGCGGCAATGTGCTGCGCCTTGCAATGTCTGACCCTGAAGATGCATTGCGCCTCATCCGAGCATTGGGATTCGTCTTTCCAATCACGTGCCACGTGGATGGTGATGAGCCCGTCGCGTCATCTAGATCAACCGGAATTGTCGAATGGCTTGAACAACACCTCCAATCAGCCGAACATCTCAGCCATCGCCTCGGTCCGATCGTCGCGTAGAAGAGTGAGCAGATTGGGGTGATGCCTGACTCCTGCTTGCACTTCTCGGCTTTCTTCGCTGTGAGGTCGTGGTCAGCGGCAGGAGTGGCGCGCCTTCGCACGCACGGGTTTTAATCATGCCGCTTGTTCTGGCAACCTGAAACGTGCCTGCGGTTCTGTCTGCGCCGCAAGTGAAGCAACAGCCGTCCGTCATGCCACCCCGCAAGCACCCCGCCGGCACGCGCGACTCGAGTCACCCCAAGCAACGCGCGCCGTTACGACAAAGAAGGGCCGCCTGGCTACAATTGACGGCACCCGCCGGCAACCCGCCGGGCATGCGTCACCCGAGTCACCTCAAGCAACGAGTGCCGTCAAAACACAAAAAATCACCAGGCCGCAGTCTGCAATTCGCGGCGCCAGGCTAGCTATAGCCAGGAGCAGGAATTGGCGCCAGCGCCGGCGGCTAAACCGCAGCCTGCCCATTACCAGGCGCCGGTGTCGGAGCCGGCGCAGGTGGCGTCGGCCCAGGCGGTGTCGGCGCCGCGGGTTCGGCGATGTGACTTTGCCAATTCTGCAATGGAGCTAGCAATGTGTCCGTCAATTCGATGCTCGCCGTGTCATCGGGATCGGCGTGGGCTGCGACTGCAAGTACGTAGGCGCTTTTGGTGCCCCCGTGGGTTGAGTCGATTGTGAGTCCGCGGGTGCTCGCTTTGCTCCGCGCCCGCGGGGCCCGCCAAATCTGTGCTCGCTCCGCCCTACGGGCTCCGTTCCGCGCAGACGGGGGACCCAGTACCGGGTGGCTTCGAACTGCATTGAGTCGTCGTTAACTGATGTGTTGTCGCGGGCCGTTGGGATGTGCCGGCGTCGTCGGTATTTCGACCGTTCGCTGGCTTCGTATCGCACTTGGAGCTTGGTGTGTCGACTGGGTTCGCTTTGTACTCGGTTCCCGGCAAATCAGCTGGTCTCCGCTTGGCGGCGCAACATTCGCGCCGCGCGCCGATAGTGCTCGTTGTTGCCGACTTGCGCGCGTCACGAATCTTGCGCCAGGGATCGCGAAGCCCAGCTGATTTGCCGGGCGCCGGAGGTCTTTATGCGTACACAGTCTCGTCAACAGCTCAAATTTCAGGCGCTGCTTGCTGAGCGCGCTCGGTTTATGCGGTTCAATCTCACGGACACGGAGCAACTCTTGTGGCGCCAACTTGCAGGCAAGAGGCTCGGAGTTGCATTCAAACGTCAAGTTCCTGTTGACCGGTACGTTGTAGATTTCCTCGCACCCACTGTGAAATTGGTCGTGGAAGTTGACGGTGGCTACCATGCT
Organism: uncultured delta proteobacterium; assembly: GCA_963819085.1. GTDB lineage: Bacteria > Myxococcota_A > Polyangia > Polyangiales > Polyangiaceae > FEN-1139. Next base: position 16,840 of record CAWFUX010000024.1, on the reverse strand, counting down.
CACCGCGTTGCCGCTGATGCTCGGCGCACTCGGGTGCTTGAGCGGCTCGGGTATCGGGTGTTGCGCTTGGATGCTGAGCTGGTGTCGCGGCAGTTGCCGCTGGCGGTTGAGGTAATCCGCAATGCGCTGTAGGCCTGGCGCAGGTACGCCTGCCTCGCGGCCTTTTTGCACTCGTAAGGTCGAAATGACGGGACGCCTAATGCCATACGTCGCCCTTGCTAAACGCGACATTGCCGCCCTTTCCCTCACTTCCAGTGGCAGGTTGGTTGCTGGGCATTTGCCTGGGACAAGGCCGCGTAGAGAAGAAGCTTCAGTGAAGATCTTCAACATATCTTGATTATTGAGGCCGATCGGGGGCAATATCACGAACTTGCGGGCGCAAGCTTGAACTGTCTAAACCCAGAGCGCGGGGCATGCCAAGAGCTTGCAGGCGGAGCCGGGAAATGTGCGATTGGATATTAGGAATAGATAGCGGTTTCTGCAGGTGAATATAGAGTTATGCCGCGCCGGATTTTTGGGGAATTGGGCTTGGCCGATCGGATGTTGTTGTTCCTTTGACCGGTGACCTGCGACGTTGTTCCGCGGTGTGTTCGCAGCGGGGCCTTACGATGCGTGGTTCCGGTCCGGACTGTGACTTAATGCGTTGGCAGCGCCGCTACTGTTCCGTCCTGCTGCTTGTTGAAAGGTCTCGCTCCCTTGCATCTTGAGGGGTGGCGACGCTGCGCCGGGCTGTGGGGTCATGGTTTTTTTCGTGCGTTACGTTCGCCATTCCGTCCTGATGCGTTGCAGCGCGCCTTGGGCGTGCAGTGAGGTGTAGTTCTCCGCTGACAGGTCTCGCTTCGTGGCATCTTGAAGGGTTTTGGCGAGACCAACGCGTCGTGGCCGTGTTCCGAGACTGTAGCCTTTTGGTGACTTGATACGTGGCGCTGCCGCGAGACAGAAAGGGCGTGGCATGCTGCGGCCGCGCCTTCTTTTGAACTTTTTGCCCCCGCTGCCGTGAACCGCGTCATTGCGGCCGGGCATAACAAGCGTTTGCAGAAGTCGGCCTTTGTGTGTTGGTGGGTTTTGCTTGCCCGCAGTCGTGGCTCCGCCTCCATTTTACGCCTGCGGGCTGTTGTGGCATCATGATGCGTGTTTCTTGGGTTTGCTGGGCCGCTTCTGAAACGCAAGCCGTTAGACCGCGCCGTATTTTTTGGAGAGTCGGTCTTGGTTTGTCGTGAGGTCCTTCTTCTTTGATGCCGGCAACTTTCCGGCGTTGTTCCGGGGTCTGTTCGCAGCGGGGGCCTTACGGTGGGTGACTTTGTAGAACTGGGCAACCTGATGGCAGGCAGCGCCATGGGCCAATGCGTTTTGGTAACCTGATGCATTTCGCTCCCTTCCATCTGGTCAGCGGGCGCTGCGCAGCGCTTTTGGGGTGTGGCTTTCTGCGGCGTTGCGGCCGGCGTTATGGCTGCTTTGGCTTTGTCGATGCCTTGTGGTGACTTGGTTCCGTCCTGATGGGTCGCAGCGCCCCATCGCCAACGCGTTGTTCCGGCTGCTGCGTCTCGCTGCTGGCATCTGGTTGGGTTGCGCCGCTTTGTGGAACTTTACGGGTCGTTGCTTTCTGTCGCGCTCCGGCGCGTGTACTCTGGCCCTCCGGGCTTGCTTTGGTGTGGTTTAATCTCCGGACGGTGTCCCGATGCGTTGGCAGCACTCGGGGCTGATGCGTCGTTGCATGTTGATGCCGCCAGCTTCGTGGCTTTCCGAATCGTTGTTGTGAATCCATGATGCTTTTCCGTGCCGCCATGACCTCTGCGTGGCATCCGGATGCGTGGCGCTGCCGCGAACTTGCTGGGGCAGTGATTGCTGGGGCGGGCTTGCTGTTGATGTCATCGCCCCCGCTGCCGACCTTCACGTCATTGCGGCCGGGTCTAACTCGCGTTTGCAGCGGACGGCCTTTGTGCGCTGTGAGGTTTTGCCTGCCACCAGCCGTGGCTTCGCTTCCATTTTACGCCTGGTGGCTGTTGTGGCATCCTGTTTCGCCTTGGCGCGCCTGTTTGGGCCGCCGCTGAAACGCACGCCGTTGGACAGACAAGAACCTGAACCTCATGACCATTGACCATTCATCCAACCGAGCCACTCGATTGTTTGACTACGATATCTGCCTCTCTTTTGCGGGCGAGGATCTGAAACATGCTCGAGCAAGTGGCCGGATACTTGAAGGCTAAGGGTGTCGCCGTCTTCTACGACAAATACGAGGAAGCCACACTTTGGGGAAAGGACCTTTACGTGCACTTTGATCAGATATACAGGGAACGCGCACGCTATTGTGTATTGTTTGCATCCGAGCACTACGCGAAGAAACTTTGGTCAGGCCACGAACGTCAAAGCGCTCAAGCGAGGGCGTTCTCCGAGAATCAAGAGTACCTACTTCCTGCCAGGTTCGACGATACGTCCATCCCCGGTTTGCGACCGACGGTTGGCTACATCGATCCCCGCGAACGGACGCCGGATGACTTCGCTCGACTCATCCTGGACAAGCTAGGTGATGAGGCCTGCGCTTCGTCCGAATACCCCTACGTTGAGCTCAAGGTTGGAACGCTCTGGTCCGACCTTGCAAACGTTGAGGCCGATTTCGAGATTGTTCGCTTTCGTGGGAAGAATATTGGCGAAACGCGATTTCGAAAACGTCAATGGTCCAACTTGGCAAACGCTGTACGAACTACCGAATGGTCGATACTTGGTGTACGTTGATGGCATTCACCGCAATGACTACCGCGACGCAGGTCTATGTGGCGCCATCCTTGAAACCGATTCCCGTGAACCCATGACACTCTCCCAGTTACAGAGCAATTTCCCAGCACTTGCAGCTCAGTCGGGGCTGGTGAAAATCAGAACCCTATAATCGCTCGAAGACCAGTCGCCCCTTTCCAGAATTGCCGACCTTCGTAAGACTTCCACAATGCCTCGAAGTAGAAATGCAAATAACAAGGCTGAAGCCAAGCGGAAGGGTATCAACGCCGCCAAGGATTGGCTGACGAGTGCATCTATCGAGCAACGCCTCAAGCTAGCGTCGTACGAATTTCAATACGGGGAAGTTCTGCGCGACTTGCCGGAGAAAGGGATTCTGGTTCCAAGGTCTGCTGATCCGGATTTTTCCTGGGGCTTCTTCAAACAGGCAAAGGGCTGGGCATTCAATGTGATGTTCAAGGCCATCAAGGAGCGACGCGCCGGACAGGGCGCGCTGGCTCGCACGCGGATTTTCGTTAGCTATTCGCACCAGGATGCATCTTGGCTTAGGCGTCTACAAATCCACATGAAGCCGCTGATCGACCTGATTGATTTCCTGGGACGATACACGCATCAAACCAGGCATGGAGTGGCGCCGGGAAATGACCACGCCCTCACGACGGCGCGAGTCGCAATCTTGCTGATAAGTGCCGACTTCTTGGCATCCGACTTTATCCAGACGAATGAGCTTCCTCCTTTGCTCCAGAAGGCCGCTTCAGATGGCACCCAAGTACTTTCGTTGATCGTCAAACCCTGCTTGTTTGTCGAACACTTGGAGTTGTCGAAGTATCAGGCCGTGAATGACCCTTCCAAACCCCTGAGCGGTCTTTCTGAGCATGATACTGAAACGGCACTGCTTAACCTGGCCAGGCATGTCGTCGAATTGGTCAAGACACCGTGATCGCGATTGCTGTCCAACTCTGGTTTGCAGCTGGCAAGCGCCTGAAATGTTTGACCTTGACCTGATGCGTCTTGCCGTGATGCGCTTGCAGCTGAAACCATAGCCGTTAGACCGCGCCGTATTTTTTGGAGAGTCGGTCTTGGTTTGTCGTGAGGTCCTTCTTCTTTGATGCCGGCAACTTGCGGCGTTGTTCCGGGGTCTGTTCGCAGCGGGGGCCTTACGGTGGGTGACTTTGCAGAACTGGGCAACCTGATGGCAGGCAGCGCCATGGGCCAATGCGTTTTGGTAACCTGATGCATTTCCGCCCCTTTTCCATCTGGTCAGCGGGCGCTGCGCAGCGCTTTTGGGGTGTGGCTTTCTGCGGCGTTGCGGCCGGCGTTATGGCTGCTTTGGCTTTGTCGATGCCTTGTGGTGACTTGGTTCCGTCCTGATGGGTCGCAGCGCCCCATCGCCAACGCGTTGTTCCGGCTGCTGCGTCTCGCTGCTGGCATCTGGTTGGGTTGCGCCGCTTTGTGGAACTTTACGGGTCGTTGCTTTCTGTCGCGCTCCGGCGCGTGTACTCTGGCCCTCCGGGCTTGCTTTGGTGTGGTTCAATTCCGGACGGTGTCCCGATGCGTTGGCAGCACTCGGGGCTGATGCGTCGTTGCATGTTGATGCCGCCAGCTTCGTGGCTTTCCGAATCGTTGTTGTGAATCCATGATGCTTTTCCGTGCCGCCATGACCTCTGCGTGGCATCCGGATGCGTGGCGCTGCCGCGAACTTGCTGGGGCAGTGATTGCTGGGGCGGGCTTGCTGTTGATGTCATCGCCCCCGCTGCCGACCTTCACGTCATTGCGGCCGGGTCTAACTCGCGTTTGCAGCGGACGGCCTTTGTGCGCTGTGAGGTTTTGCCTGCCACCAGCCGTGGCTTCGCTTCCATTTTCACGCCTGGTGGCCGTTGTGGCATCCTGTTTCGCCTTGGCGCGCCTGTTTGGGCCGCCGCTGAAACGCACGCCGTTGTGCAGACCGACGAAGAAAGACCGGAGATGACACTTATCGCAGAGCTAGATGAGCTGCTTGACCAACGCCCAATCCCAGTTCGCGAGGCACATGCGAGAATAGCCGCTGCCGCGCGCCGTAGAGCTCCCGAAGACCTGGACACCATAGTCCACGTTAGCAAGATGAAAGATCTCTACGACGAAGTCCTTGCGATTCCGGCCCTGGCAGCGCTTCCGGCATGGGGCGAGGGTTGGTCGAGCTTCGGCGCGCCCTGCTCCACGGTCTTCACGGTGCTGACGCTCAACGAGTCCTACTGACAATAGCCTCGGGTGACTCGTTGCTAAATTTATCGGCAATGCAGATTCCGACCGACTGGTTCAAGATGTGTGCGCTCGAACACATTGACAATCTTGCTCCAGAGGCAGCTTTGATGGTTCGCGAACTCATGCAGGTGCAACTAACGGACAGAACCGTCCGCGATCGACTAATTCACACTTTGTCGTTCGAACTAATGTTCGCTAGCTCGCAACCGCAGACTCACACCACCGCGGACTACTTCTTCTCGCTCTTTACCGATACGCAGCTACAACTCAACCCAGAACTCCTTGGCAAGTTCTCGAACCTTCTCCTGACTCGAACGGAGACCCGCGAAGAAGATATCCAGCAGTTTCTATTCGCACACCCGATATTTCTCTATTCGACTTGGCGATTGAAATACGCAGCAAGCACGAGCTCGGGAAGCGAGTTCATTACAGACTTTTGCGCTCTAAGCGAATTAATAACGAGTACGTGCTCGTTGAAAATCGAGCGCAGCACCGATAATATTTTCACGGGCAAAGGCGTTTTGCACTCCGAATTGATGGAATCCGCCGTAGGCCAAGTTCGCGACTTTCAGGCCTGGACCCATGACAATATCGCCTATGCCCGTACGCGCCTTGCCGGGCATTCGGAGACCGGACGGCCTCGTCGTCATTGGCCGACGCGGGACGCTGTCACCCGAGATGCTCGTTCGGCTCGACGAGGAGAATTACAGTCGTCGGGGGCACATCAAGATAATCACTTTCCGATGACCTCCTCGACCAGGCCCTGTACTATCTACGGAAACCTCATATCGAGGCCGTTGCGCGTAGCAAGACAACCGAACCAAGCAACAGGCAAAAAGATTACGACGTATTGCTACGCGCAACGGCCTCGATATGAGGTTTCCGTAGATAGTACGGGCCTGGTCGAGGAGGTCATCGAAAGTGATTATCTTGATGTGCCCCCGACGACTGTAATTCTCCTCGTCGAGCCGAACGAGCATCTCGGGTGACAGCGTCCCGCGTCGGCCAATGACGACGAGGCCGTCCGGTCTCCGAATGCCCGGCAGGCGCGTACGGGCATAGGCGATATTGTCATGGGTCCAGGCCTGAAAGTCGCGAACTTGGCCTACGGCATCCATCAATTCGGAGTGCAAAACGCCTTTGCCCGTGAAAATCTTATCGGTGCTGCGCTCGATTTCAACGAGCACGTACTCGTTATTAATTCGCTTGAGCACAAAGTCTGTAATGAACTCGCTTCCGAGCTCGTGCTTGCTGCGTATTTCGATCGCCAGTGGATCAAGAAATATGGGTGTGCGAATAGAAACTGCTGGATATCTTCTTCGCGGGTCTCCGTTGAGTCAAGAAGGTTCGAGAACTTGCCAAGGAGTTCTGGGTTGAGTTGTAGCTGCGTATCGGTAAAGAGCGAGAAGAAGTAGTCCGCGGTGGTGTGAGTCTGCGGTTGCGAGCTAGCGAACATTAGTTCGAACGACAAATTGTGAATTAGTCGATCGCGGACGGTTCTGTCCGTTAGTTGCACCTGCATGAGTTCGCGAACCATCAAAGCTGCCTCTGGAGCAAGATTGTCAATGTGTTCGAGCGCACACATCTTGAACCAGTCGGTCGGAATCTGCATTGCCGATAAATTTAGCAACGAGTCACCCGAGGCTATTGTCAGTAGGACTCGTTGAGCGTCAGCACCGTGAAGACCGTGGAGCAGGGCGCGCCGAAGCTCGACCAACCCCTGTTCGCCCCATGCCGGAAGCGCTGCCAGGGCCGGAATCGCAAGGACTTCGTCGTAGAGATCTTTCATCTTGCTAACGTGGACTATGGTGTCCAGGTCTTCGGGAAGCTCTACGGGCGCGCGGCAGCGGCGATCCGCACGTGCCTCGCGGTAACTGGGATTGGGCGTCGTCAAGCAGCTCATCTGAGCTCCGCGAGTAAGGGTCATCTCCCGTCTTTCTTCGTCGGTCTGCACAACGGCGTGCGTTTCAGCGGCTGCCCAAACAGCGCGCCAAGGCGAAACAGGATGCCACAACAGCCACCAGGCGTAAATGGAAGCGAAGCCACGGCTGGTGGCAGGCAAAACCTCACAGCGCACAAAGGCCGTCCGCTGCAAACGCGAGTTAGACCCGGCCGCAATGACGTGAAGGTCGGCAGCGGGGGCGATGACATCAACAGCAAGCCCGCCCCAGCAATCACTGCCCCAGCAAGTTCGCGGCAGCGCCACGCATCCGGATGCCACGCAGAGGTCATGGCGGCACGGAAAAGCATCATGGATTCACAACAACGATTCGGAAAGCCACGAAGCTGGCGGCATCAACATGCAACGACGCATCAGCCCCGAGTGCTGCCAACGCATCGGGACACCGTCCGGAATTGAACCACACCAAAGCAAGCCCGGAGGGCCAGAGTACACGCGCCGGAGCGCGACAGAAAGCAACGACCCGTAAAGTTCCACAAAGCAGCGCAACCCAACCAGATGCCAGCAGCGAGACGCAGCAGCCGGAACAACGCGTTGGCGATGGGGCGCTGCGACCCATCAGGACGGAACCAAGTCACCACAAGGCATCGACAAAGCCAAAGCAGCCATAACGCCGGCCGCAACGCCGCAGAAAGCCACACCCCAAAAGCGCTGCGCAGCGCCCGCTGACCAGATGGAAGGGAGCGAAATGCATCAGGTTACCAAAACGCATTGGCCCATGGCGCTGCCTGCCATCAGGTTGCCCAGTTCTACAAAGTCACCCACCGTAAGGCCCCCGCTGCGAACAGACCCCGGAACAACGCCGCAAGTTGCCGGCATCAAAGAAGAAGGACCTCACGACAAACCAAGACCGACTCTCCAAAAAATACGGCGCGGTCTAACGGCTATGGTTTCAGCTGCAAGCGCATCACGGCAAGACGCATCAGGTCAAGGTCAAACATTTCAGGCGCTTGCCAGCTGCAAACCAGAGTTGGACAGCAATCGCGATCACGGTGTCTTGACCAATTCGACGACATGCCTGGCCAGGTTAAGCAGTGCCGTTTCAGTATCATGCTCAGAAAGACCGCTCAGGGGTTTGGAAGGGTCATTCACGGCCTGATACTTCGACAACTCCAAGTGTTCGACAAACAAGCAGGGTTTGACGATCAACGAAAGTACTTGGGTGCCATCTGAAGCGGCCTTCTGGAGCAAAGGAGGAAGCTCATTCGTCTGGATAAAGTCGGATGCCAAGAAGTCGGCACTTATCAGCAAGATTGCGACTCGCGCCGTCGTGAGGGCGTGGTCGATTTCCCGGCGCCACTCCATGCCTGGTTTGATGCGTGTATCGTCCCAGAAATCAATCAGGTCGATCAGCGGCTTCATGTGGATTTGTAGACGCCTAAGCCAAGATGCATCCTGGTGCGAATAGCTAACGAAAATCCGCGTGCGAGCCAGCGCGCCCTGTCCGGCGCGTCGCTCCTTGATGGCCTTGAACATCACATTGAATGCCCAGCCCTTTGCCTGTTTGAAGAAGCCCCAGGAAAAATCCGGATCAGCAGACCTTGGAACCAGAATCCCTTTCTCCGGCAAGTCGCGCAGAACTTCCCCGTATTGAAATTCGTACGACGCTAGCTTGAGGCGTTGCTCGATAGATGCACTCGTCAGCCAATCCTTGGCGGCGTTGATACCCTTCCGCTTGGCTTCAGCCTTGTTATTTGCATTTCTACTTCGAGGCATTGTGGAAGTCTTACGAAGGTCGGCAATTCTGGAAAGGGGCGACTGGTCTTCGAGCGATTATAGGGTTCTGATTTTCACCAGCCCCGACTGAGCTGCAAGTGCTGGGAAATTGCTCTGTAACTGGGAGAGTGTCATGGGTTCACGGGAATCGGTTTCAAGGATGGCGCCACATAGACCTGCGTCGCGGTAGTCATTGCGGTGAATGCCATCAACGTACACCAAGTATCGACCATTCGGTAGTTCGTACAGCGTTTGCCAAGTTGGACCATTGACGTTTTCAAATCGCGTTTCGCCAATATTCTTCCCACGAAAGCGAACAATCTCAAAATCGGCCTCAACGTTTGCAAGGTCGGACCAGAGCGTTCCAACCTTGAGCTCAACGTAGGGGTATTCGGACGAAGCGCAGGCCTCATCACCTAGCTTGTCCAGGATGAGTCGAGCGAAGTCATCCGGCGTCCGTTCGCGGAGATCGATGTAGCCAACCGTCGGTCGCAAACCGGGGATGGACGTATCGTCGAACCTGGCAGGAAGTAGGTACTCTTGATTCTCGGAGAACGCCCTCGCTTGAGCGCTTTGACGTTCGTGGCCTGACCAAAGTTTCTTCGCGTAGTGCTCGGATGCAAACAATACACAATAGCGTGCGCGTTCCCTGTATATCTGATCAAAGTGCACGTAAAGGTCCTTTCCCCAAAGTGTGGCTTCCTCGTATTTGTCGTAGAAGACGGCGACACCCTTAGCCTTCAAGTATCCGGCCACTTGCTCGACGTATTTCCGATCCTCGCCCGCAAAAGAGAGGCAGATATCGTAGTCAAACGATCGAGTGGCTCGGTTGGATGAATGGTCAATGGTCATGAGGTTCAGGTTCTTGTCTGTCCAACGGCGTGCGTTTCAGCGGCGGCCCAAACAGGCGCGCCAAGGCGAAACAGGATGCCACAACAGCCACCAGGCGTAAAATGGAAGCGAAGCCACGGCTGGTGGCAGGCAAAACCTCACAGCGCACAAAGGCCGTCCGCTGCAAACGCGAGTTAGACCCGGCCGCAATGACGTGAAGGTCGGCAGCGGGGGCGATGACATCAACAGCAAGCCCGCCCCAGCAATCACTGCCCCAGCAAGTTCGCGGCAGCGCCACGCATCCGGATGCCACGCAGAGGTCATGGCGGCACGGAAAAGCATCATGGATTCACAACAACGATTCGGAAAGCCACGAAGCTGGCGGCATCAACATGCAACGACGCATCAGCCCCGAGTGCTGCCAACGCATCGGGACACCGTCCGGAATTGAACCACACCAAAGCAAGCCCGGAGGGCCAGAGTACACGCGCCGGAGCGCGACAGAAAGCAACGACCCGTAAAGTTCCACAAAGCAGCGCAACCCAACCAGATGCCAGCAGCGAGACGCAGCAGCCGGAACAACGCGTTGGCGATGGGGCGCTGCGACCCATCAGGACGGAACCAAGTCACCACAAGGCATCGACAAAGCCAAAGCAGCCATAACGCCGGCCGCAACGCCGCAGAAAGCCACACCCCAAAAGCGCTGCGCAGCGCCCGCTGACCAGATGGAAGGGAGCGAAATGCATCAGGTTACCAAAACGCATTGGCCCATGGCGCTGCCTGCCATCAGGTTGCCCAGTTCTACAAAGTCACCCACCGTAAGGCCCCCGCTGCGAACAGACCCCGGAACAACGCCGCAAGTTGCCGGCATCAAAGAAGAAGGACCTCACGACAAACCAAGACCGACTCTCCAAAAAATACGGCGCGGTCTAACGGCTTGCGTTTCAGAAGCGGCCCAGCAAACCCAAGAAACACGCATCATGATGCCACAACAGCCCGCAGGCGTAAAATGGAGGCGGAGCCACGACTGCGGGCAGGCAAAACCCACCAACACACAAAGGCCGACTTCTGCAAACGCTTGTTATGCCCGGCCGCAATGACGCGGTTCACGGCAGCGGGGGCAAAAAGTTCAAAAGAAGGCGCGGCCGCAGCATGCCACGCCCTTTCTGTCTCGCGGCAGCGCCACGTATCAAGTCACCAAAAGGCTACAGTCTCGGAACACGGCCACGACGCGTTGGTCTCGCCAAAACCCTTCAAGATGCCACGAAGCGAGACCTGTCAGCGGAGAACTACACCTCACTGCACGCCCAAGGCGCGCTGCAACGCATCAGGACGGAATGGCGAACGTAACGCACAAAAAAACCATGACCCCACAGCCCGGCGCAGCGTCGCCACCCCTCAAGATGCAAGGGAGCGAGACCTTTCAACAAGCAGCAGGACGGAACAGTAGCGGCGCTGCCAACGCATTAAGTCACAGTCCGGACCGGAACCACGCATCGTAAGGCCCCGCTGCGAACACACCGCGGAACAACGTCGCAGGTCACCGGTCAAAGGAACAACAACATCCGATCAGCCAAGCCCAATTCCCCAAAAATCCGGCGCGGCATAACTCTATATTCACCTGCAGAAACCGCTATCTATTCCTAATATCCAATCGCACATTTCCCGGCTCCGCCTGCAAGCTCTTGGCAGCCCCGCGCTCTGGGTTTAGACAGTTCAAGCTTGCGCCCGCAAGTTCGTGATATTGCCCCCGATCGGCCTCAATAATCAAGATATGTTGAAGATCTTCACTGAAGCTTCTTCTCTACGCGGCCTTGTCCCAGGCAAATGCCCAGCAACCAACCTGCCACTGGAAGTGAGGGAAAGGGCGGCAATGTCGCGTTTAGCAAGGGCGACGTATGGCATTAGGCGTCCCGTCATTTCGACCTTACGAGTGCAAAAAGGCCGCGAGGCAGGCGTACCTGCGCCAGGCCTACAGCGCATTGCGGATTACCTCAACCGCCAGCGGCAACTGCCGCGACACCAGCTCAGCATCCAAGCGCAACACCCGATACCCGAGCCGCTCAAGCACCCGAGTGCGCCGAGCATCAGCGGCAACGCGGTGAGCATGGTAGCCACCGTCAACTTCCACGACCAATTTCACAGTGGGTGCGAGGAAATCTACAACGTACCGGTCAACAGGAACTTGACGTTTGAATGCAACTCCGAGCCTCTTGCCTGCAAGTTGGCGCCACAAGAGTTGCTCCGTGTCCGTGAGATTGAACCGCATAAACCGAGCGCGCTCAGCAAGCAGCGCCTGAAATTTGAGCTGTTGACGAGACTGTGTACGCATAAAGACCTCCGGCGCCCGGCAAATCAGCTGGGCTTCGCGATCCCTGGCGCAAGATTCGTGACGCGCGCAAGTCGGCAACAACGAGCACTATCGGCGCGCGGCGCGAATGTTGCGCCGCCAAGCGGAGACCAGCTGATTTGCCGGGAACCGAGTACAAAGCGAACCCAGTCGACACACCAAGCTCCAAGTGCGATACGAAGCCAGCGAACGGTCGAAATACCGACGACGCCGGCACATCCCAACGGCCCGCGACAACACATCAGTTAACGACGACTCAATGCAGTTCGAAGCCACCCGGTACTGGGTCCCCCGTCTGCGCGGAACGGAGCCCGTAGGGCGGAGCGAGCACAGATTTGGCGGGCCCCGCGGGCGCGGAGCAAAGCGAGCACCCGCGGACTCACAATCGACTCAACCCACGGGGGCACCAAAAGCGCCTACGTACTTGCAGTCGCAGCCCACGCCGATCCCGATGACACGGCGAGCATCGAATTGACGGACACATTGCTAGCTCCATTGCAGAATTGGCAAAGTCACATCGCCGAACCCGCGGCGCCGACACCGCCTGGGCCGACGCCACCTGCGCCGGCTCCGACACCGGCGCCTGGTAATGGGCAGGCTGCGGTTTAGCCGCCGGCGCTGGCGCCAATTCCTGCTCCTGGCTATAGCTAGCCTGGCGCCGCGAATTGCAGACTGCGGCCTGGTGATTTTTTGTGTTTTGACGGCACTCGTTGCTTGAGGTGACTCGGGTGACGCATGCCCGGCGGGTTGCCGGCGGGTGCCGTCAATTGTAGCCAGGCGGCCCTTCTTTGTCGTAACGGCGCGCGTTGCTTGGGGTGACTCGAGTCGCGCGTGCCGGCGGGGTGCTTGCGGGGTGGCATGACGGACGGCTGTTGCTTCACTTGCGGCGCAGACAGAACCGCAGGCACGTTTCAGGTTGCCAGAACAAGCGGCATGATTAAAACCCGTGCGTGCGAAGGCGCGCCACTCCTGCCGCTGACCACGACCTCACAGCGAAGAAAGCCGAGAAGTGCAAGCAGGAGTCAGGCATCACCCCAATCTGCTCACTCTTCTACGCGACGATCGGACCGAGGCGATGGCTGAGATGTTCGGCTGATTGGAGGTGTTGTTCAAGCCATTCGACAATTCCGGTTGATCTAGATGACGCGACGGGCTCATCACCATCCACGTGGCACGTGATTGGAAAGACGAATCCCAATGCTCGGATGAGGCGCAATGCATCTTCAGGGTCAGACATTGCAAGGCGCAGCACATTGCCGCCTGGCCCGTTGTCGGCAATTACTTGATCAAGGGGTGGCGGCGAAGTAACACCGTCCCAGGCGAGCGTTCCCCATAGACGGGCCGATACCTTTGGTGTGACCAAGAACAAATCGAACGACGGCAGCCACGACACGTCGCTCGTGCGCAAGAACAGAGCCAGATGCTTGAGGAAGTTGTTCGGGCAATAGGCGTGCGCCACAATTGTGGCGTTCTTTTCGTTGGGCAACAGTTTTAGCCACGAATCAACTTCGGTCCACCAGCCATATCGCGACAAAAATCGCTCTAATGTTGCGCAGAACTCCGAGAATTGCAGTTTATGCGATGGGTCTACAGCGCGTACGAGTTGGATGTCATTGGCACCACCTGAACCGCAAAGTGCGCTCAGAATATCTTGGTCAGACAGCAACGTCTTGTCCCCAACTTTGGGGCCAAATCGAAAGACCGCGTCCAACTGCCAGTCTTCTTTCTCCGCTTCAAGGTTTTCGCTGATTGAACAGTGAACATCGCGAATTCCTTCAATACAGAATATTTCCGATTCCAGGAAGCTTTGTACCGCTTCGCGAAGCGTCTCAAGATCGGCGTTCTTCGTGTCGGCTATCTCAAAATCCTCGAGAAGCAGAACCGGGAATACCTGCTGCGCCAAGATCGCCAGGGCTTCTTCTCGCGAAAACGGAAAAAAGGGCAGGATAATACTATACGGATACATCACCTCCTGCGGTCTTAGTGACGTAAACTTGAGGTACAATCCGTCAGTCAAGCCGACGCCCGAAAGGATCGTATCAAGCTGCAGCGCGACACGTTCCCGAGCTTCCAAAGTGGAAAACGTCAACCAGGAGAATTCATTTGGGAAACAGAGTCCCTGACTTTGGCGGAGCGGCTCAATTGGCTCAGATCGAATTGGGCAGCCCGAATCGTCGAGCTGCAGCAAACGACCTTGTAATGAGAAGGGCGAAGTATGAACCGCCTCGGAGAAGGGGACGAGTAGTTCGTGCCAGTCGGTTGATACTAGGACGCACCTGAGGCGCTCGATTGGAATACCCTTTTGTGACTGCAGGAGTGCGAGGTACTTGAATAGCTCATGAAGTGCAGCTCTTGCTGTCGAATTGGACTTCTTCAGTTCAATTACGACGAACGTTCCGAATCGGTCGCGGGCCAGAATGTCGATCCTTCCGTGTGCACCTCCGGGATTCGGAAGTCGGTACTCCTTGTCAATAAGAACCAGACCCGGTTCCACCAGTTCAAGGTGGGAAGTGAGGTAATCTCGGATTTCCGATTCAGTCATCTTCGTGCTTCGCGTTCCTTGACGGCGATTGATGCCACGACTAGCGGCGGGAGTAAAATCGATGCGCGCGAAGTCGCGCCACTTCTGACGCTGACAATCGCCTCGTAGAAAAACTTGGCCGCCTGCATGAGTTAGGCATCACGCGGATTCTGTCTCGAGATGAAACCCATCGGAATACAGGACTGGTCGCAATTCAAGGTGTAAGCTAACTTTCTGGTCAGTCGTCAACCAAGCCCTTCGCACGCCATCATACGGTACTGCGAGGCACCAAAGTGAGGAGCACGGTATTCTAAGCTCGAACGATTCGTCCTGAATCAATCCGACACGAATCGGCCCACCGAGCGCTTGAGGAGGAATACGCGCGACAGGAGGGCCTGCACTCCACAAGCCATTAGTCACCTCGGCGTCTCGATGTCGGTTGTTCTGTAAGAGTTGTTCGAGCTTCCCCCATTAAACCCTAAAAGATGGCCCTTCTGCGCTTCTTGGTTCTGCTCGATGGGACGACCGCCAGCTTGTGCGTTTCCAATGGGGGGAGGGCCGTTCTTGCCCAATAGATCATCCACAAGCGCGCTGAGTGACTGTTCGTAGAAAGCGTCGTCACGAAAATCTGCATATCTGTGATCCGTTAAATAGTGAGGCGGTCGATCTCCGGCGCGATAGATGCCGATGATGCGAGTCCCGTCCGCAATTCTTCTTGCGTTCATCATCTGCACTTCGAACTTGAGCGCACCGCCTTGACCGCGAGGCGCTTCTGCGGCTGCGACGGCATCTGGAGTGATTACGAACAAGATCACGTCAGACTCAGCGATATGTTTCTGCATATAGTCAGTGAACGAGTCCCCAAGTTGCACCTCCCACTGGTCGAGAATAGCATCAATGCCGCGACCGCGCAGGTCGGCGGCAAGCGTGCGTACCCACGCCACATGAGTGCCAGACTCCCACTTGTACGAGATGAACGCCTTTGGCGGTTTTGCCATTTCGAATTCGCTTGGTAAACGGTTGACCCAGCGTTTGAGGTCCTTGTAGGACCGCGAAGACATCCAAAGCGATTTTGCTATCTCGTCATCGTTCGCACCCTCGGCTTCGCGCTCGAGTTCCTGTATCGCAGTAAGCGCACGCGCTCGGCCAGCCATGCTGATCCATGAGCGAATTGTTGATAGCCGTCGCCCGGTGCTCTCGATTCCTGATCCTCTGTAATACGAAAACAGCTCATCGAGAAACCGCGAAAATGACCAACGCGGATCAATTTCGGAATGATAGACGGTTGGACATGGGATGTACTCTGTGTACGCTTAAACGGCTATTGCTTCACCCGCGGCCCAGACAGACCCGCAGGCACGCATCATGTTGCCATAACCAGCGCCAGCCGTATAATTGTTGCGAAACCACCTCTGGCGCCGAGCACGGATCCAGCAGAAAACAAGGCCACCGGATGCAAGCAAGATATGGGCAGCGATCATCGCTAATCGTCGTCCCTCCTGTGTCTTGGCAAGGTTTCGACCCAGTCGCAGGCATGCTCGCACAATAGGGATCCAGTTCTGAGCCCATCCAGAATATCCCACCTTGCCCATTTGTGTCGAAGATTCGTTGAATAGGTAGCGTTGTGCGGCAATAAAAAGGCGCCCAGCAGTCAGGTGTCTCACCTGAAGTTGGGCTTCGATTTCAATTGAACGACCGTCACGAAATACTCGTCCGTCGTCAAATTCAGCACGGGTCACGAAGTCGCTACCCCAAACACCGTACTCTTCCGTGAATACGCCATAGTTCGACGAGTAGCGCTTCACTCCTCAGCAGGCACTGGCGCGTAAAGTCCGGTAGGCGAGTCTGCCTTCCACTTCAGTAAGACGAAATCTCGCCAGTGGTGCCACCGATCGATAGGCCTCAATATGTTCTATAGCGTACCGGTGATGCCCCAACAAGAGAATGCCATTGATTTCATCGACTGACGCGTGCGTGATATGTGATTGACCGTGTGCGATTTCCCAGATTGGAGGGTAACCGTGGAATTCTAGCGGAGGTGCCAAAAGGGTTCTCAACCTAGCGAGCGCTTCTGGCAGCTCACCAAAAACTCGATGTCCCGTCACGCCAGGAAATGCATCACACATTCGGTCGTGGAAGAAGACAGTCGAGGTTTCAGGGCGAACTGTTTGCACCGATTCGCTCGACGCTGTTGGTTGGTCATCAACGTTCGATATGGGAGAGTCGCTCTGAGAGACATCACGGAAGAAGCCTTGGACGTCCGCTACGCATTGCGATTGCATCCTGCTGCTGAGAAGACTTGTCGGAGGATGCGAGCAAGTGAACGAAGGTCCTCAAGCTGTGTAGCCTGCGCCGTCCTCGCGCCTACGTCAGCTAGGCTGTGAGTGTAGAGGATGTCTATCAACTTGGCCCCAGTGCCCGTCAGCATCACGTTTCCTTCATGCAGGTCACCGTGGACAAGTCCCGCAGAGTGGATCGCCGAAAGGCCGCC
>CAWFUX010000023.1:0-162711 GCA_963819085.1 uncultured delta proteobacterium | reverse complement strand
CGGGACGAATAAATTCGCCAAAACGCGAGTAAGCAAAAATCAGCTCTCGCGCACCCTCAACGGTCCCGGTTGCTGACAACATTCGAAGCAAAGCAACGAGACTTACGCTCTCGCGCCAACCTTGATCCCGAGCCTTCGCCATTCGCTCCAGAGTCGCCAATAAGTCTGACCCCGGCGAGCGCGCCGCGGACGGCGGAGAACCCGTTTTTACCTGCCTTCTTGCGTCGCTTATGATCCGCTTCAGCCGCTCCTTGTCGCTGTGATCGGCCAATTGTGCGAGGCGTAGGTGAATCGCTGCCACCATTTTGGGGCGGACTTCTATCAATTCGCCGATTGCCGCCTCTCTTGCGTCAGTTTCCTCCGAAAACAGCCCGGCTAGCCTGGCCTCCAATTCTTGGACATCCTCTGCGCTGGGTTGCACGGCATCCAACCGCGAAATCTCTGGCAGGGGTGGCAAGGTGGCTTCTGGAACAGTGTCCGTGGCGCTCCGGACAGGTTCAGTTGGGGACGACGCTGTCGATGACTCCGCTGGCGACTGCGCCCCAATGTCTGCAATCGTGCTCAATTGCGCGCGAGTTCGCGCTCTTTCGTGTTCGGTCGGGTTGGCTTGTGCAAGCGCACTTTGGCTGAGCGCGGTTGCAATACAACAAAGGATTGCTGACCAGGTACCCGCGCGATCACTTCCTGCCAAGTAGTCCTCAATCCATAATGCGAAAGTCAGAGTATTCTCCGACGTAGCTTCGCCAGCGAGTGTCAACCTTGTCGACGCGCGCCGCACTGGGCCCCTTCTGCGCCCAGCCATGCAAATCACGAACGGCCGCCTCTTCCCCTTCAGCAACAATTTCGAGTGCACCGTCGGTGCGATTGCGCACCCACCCGCAAACGCCGAGCCTGCGAGCCTCGCGCTGCGCAGACGCACGAAAGTAAACTCCCTGCACTCGCCCCCGAACTACCATATGTAGCTGTTTAAGTGCCAT
Organism: uncultured delta proteobacterium; assembly: GCA_963819085.1. GTDB lineage: Bacteria > Myxococcota_A > Polyangia > Polyangiales > Polyangiaceae > FEN-1139. Next base: position 161,734 of record CAWFUX010000023.1, on the reverse strand, counting down.
TCGTGTCAGCCCGTACCCGACATGTCTTGGTCTCGCAAGCGCCCAAACGCTGGTCGCACCCCGCCCGAATCGGTGAGTGGACGGCGACAAGTTCCGACAATTCAGTCGGTCCGATGGGCCGAACGGGAGGTCAACATGCCTATGGATTCCGCGCGGGGAACGTGATTGCATCGCAGCGTGACGACTCGCAATTCAACGCGCCCACCACCGCGCGCTCGCCGCACCAAAGCCGCGGAGCCTACGCTTCAACGCGAGGCTCATGTGGCGCGCGCGCTGCGGGAAATTGGAGCCGCGCTAGCGCCATCCGAAGAACTGGATGACGTTCTGGAATTGCTACTCGGAAAGACTCAAGAGTTGCTCGAGAGTGAACGGGCAACGCTGTACATTCTGGACGAAAGCACAGGGGAACTCGTCAGCCGCATAGTCGTCGGCGGCGAAACGCGCTCGATTCGAATGCGTGTCGGTTTTGGAATAGCGGGCATCGTGGCTCAAACCGGCAGGCCCCTGCGAGTCAAGGATGCCTACCACGACCCGAGATTTGAGCCTCAGTGGGACATGCTGACGGGTTTCAGGACGAAAAGCATTCTAGCGACGCCACTCAAAAATCACCTGGGTAGCACGATCGGAGTGTTGCAAGTTCTCAACAAGTGCAATGCCGAAGAGTTCAGTGATGACGACGAGGCGTTACTCGTTGCCTTGGGCACTCAAGCAGCGGTGGTGATCGATAACTCGCGACTGGTATTGCGCCTCAAGGACAAGAATCGACAGTTGCTCGAAACACACCAGCGGCTTGAACAGCGAGTGCGCGAGCTTCAACTCCTGTTTGAGCTCGAAAGATCTACGGCCCGAGCCACTTCTCTGTATGAGTTGGCCACGGCGGCCCTGAACCAAATTGTGGCGGCCTGTGATGTTTTAGGAGCTGCAATCCTAATTAGTGACGAGGAAAGTGGAGATCTGATACTTTTTGAACTGGATTCGACCGCAAACGCGGGCCCCGTTCACAAGGCTGTAAAGAGCGGTGATGGTTGGCTTGGCAAGACAATGCTCGAAGGAAATTCGCGACTCCTCGAGGCAAAAGACTTTATTCACACACCGGTCGAAACGAATTTTGATTTTCCCGTGACGGAAGGCATCGTGGCGCCGCTCGAGGGAGACGATGCCAATTTGGGCGCAGCCGGGTTATTTGGTCATCGCAAGCTTCGAGTCTTTGGGCATGACGATCTCGAGTTGGTTCGACTGCTTGCCTCCAACATTTCGACGGCCGTTAGGTTGCACAGGGCCGCTACCGCGCGCGAGAGGACGGAGCGACTCACGGCAATTGGCCGCCTGCTCTCGCAAGTCGTGCATGATTTCAAGACCCCCATGACCGTAATAAGTGGATACGCCCAGCTGATGGTGGATTCGGAGGATCGCAGCCAGCGAACGGAGTACTCCGAGGAAATTCTTCGGCAGTTCGAGCTTGTCACATCGATGCAGCGAGAAGTTCTGGAATTCGCCCGCGGGGAACGTAGCATTTTCGTGCGGCGCGTCTATCTGGCGCGCTTCTTCCATGACCTGGTGCACCAGATAGAACGTGAAATATCGAATTTACCGATCCGGTTGGTAACTCAAGTAGATGCAAAGGCTAGCGCTCGCTTCGATGAAGCACGCATAACCAGAGCCGTTCACAACTTAGTGCGAAACGCGATTGAAGCGATGGGGGAAACGGGTGGCACACTGACCCTTCACGCGGCCGCGGAGAAAGACTCGATGGTGATTGAGGTATCCGACACCGGACCGGGCATACCGGAGGCAATATCTGGCAGAATATTCCAATCCTTCGTAACGGCAAACAAGCCTGGCGGTACTGGACTCGGGCTCGCCATAGTCAAGAAAATCGTTGATGAACACGGAGGAACGGTAGATGTCGTCTCGTCACCGACGGGTGCTACCTTTCGAATAATATTGCCGCAAACCTAAATGTCCAAACCACGCTTCGGTAATTCTGCTCTTCAGAATTCTGGCGAGTCACGCATACCGCGCAGACGCACAGTCGCCGTTCGAGTGTTATTGACGTACGTCGTAGTCACGGTTGCATTTGCTATCGAGGCAAGCTGGGGCGTTTTTGCCCTCAGAAATGCCGGTCGTGAAGCGGATTTGATTCGACGCGGATACCTTCCGCTTACGCGAGCGCTACGAGATTTGGTCACTCTTCAGGACACTTGGAATACTCAGCTCAACCACGTTACGTCGGCTAGAAACCCGGCAGATACGCGACTATGGTTCGACACTGCCATCCGAATTGGTCGTCCAAAGAAGTTTAGCGAAGTTCGCGCTGCGCTAACGCGAGCATTTCTTACGACAAACGATCGCGCGAATGTGACCTTTGGCAATGAACTAAATGCCGAAATTCGCTTTGTTGAGCGAGTCATCGAACACGACAGCGAGCAGCTACATCAATTATTCAACGCACTCGAAACTGGGCAACTGCCGCAGGCGGAGCGGTTGCGAGATTCGCTCGTTCGCCGCGGGCTGACCGTGCACACGCGACTCGCGCGCATCGACCAAAGAGTGTTGTCCGGCGTGGATGCTATCGGCGAATCCGAAACGATACGCGAGCGGTTTGCAATTGGCCTTATGATTGCGCTGTCGATTCTTACCGTGGTTGTAGGCGTTTTGATGGCCTTGTTGACACGCCAGATGTTGGCGCCGTTGGTCCACGTAACCGAGAGGGCGCGGGCAGTTGCCAAAGGCGATTTTACGCCGCAAGTCGCGGTAGACTCCCGCGACGAAATTGGCGAGCTAGCTTCCACATTCGAATCCATGGTGGCCGCAATATCGGCGGCTAGGGGGAGGCTTCTGACCAGTGAGCGCCTTGCCACGATTGGGAAAATGGCGGCGCACGTCACTCACGAAATTCGCAATCCGCTGTCGTCGATAAGTCTAAATCTCGAATTGCTCGAGGATGAAATGCCCAGTGAAGCCCCCGAGGCACGCGCATTGATGAAGGCAATTCAATCCGAGATCGATCGACTGACTCAGCTTACCGAATACTATCTTTCATTCGCTCGGAGCCGCTCGGCCAAACTAGAGGTTGTAGATATTCGGTCCTTGGTCACGGATGCAATTGGCTTTATGCGGCGTGATTTCGAACGGCGGAAAATCCACGTGGACATTTCGACATTGGAGCAGCCGCTGCATGTTTCGATAGACGAGGCGCAGTTTAGGCAGGCATTATTCAATCTTGTGAGAAACGGTGCTGAAGCTATGCCTGAAGGAGGTAAGCTTCAAATAGCAATCCTGCAATCTTCGCCGCAATTTGCGACCATACAAATTGACGACGAGGGTAGTGGAATTGATCCGGAATTGGCCGCGCGGCTATTTCAACCCTTCGTTACGAATAAGCCTAATGGAACTGGGCTTGGGCTTGTCGTGACTCAGCAAATTGTTCAGAGCAACGGGGGCACGATTGACTGGAAGCCGCTACTACCGCGGGGTACTCGCTTCGTAATGCGGTTTCCAATTTCTGGTGGTCCGGCTTAGCCCCCGCTCCCGATGAGAGTCGTTTGATCGGAAAGTTGATATAGATTGTCCTTGTCCATGTCTCGGCCCTATCCCCTGATTAGCCTGGTTGTTGCAACCAATAATGCCGGAAAAGTCTCCGAATTTCGCAGTCTTCTTGCCGATTTGCCCGTCGAATGGCTTAGGACGGCGGACCTTATGGCGACCCCGTTTCACGTCGTCGAGAATGGCGAGACCTTCGAAGAGAACGCGATTCTGAAGGCGCGCGCTGCCTGCGTTGCAACGGGCTATGCCGCCGTGGCGGACGACAGCGGACTCGAAGTGGATGCACTATCAGGTCGTCCCGGTGTTCGATCGGCGCGTTACGCGCATGAGCATGCGAGTGACAATGAGAACAATGCGGCCCTGTTGGCCGCCCTCGCTGGCGTCAACGACGCCGATCGGACGGCACGTTTCCGCTGCGCGCTGGCTGTCGTGACCCCATTCGGTAATGGTCCGATCGTTGCTTTCGGTAGCTGTGAAGGGCGAATTGCGCAGCAACCTCGTGGTCAAGGTGGTTTCGGCTATGATCCATTGTTTCTCGTTGGCGCTTATGACAATCGCTCAATGGCCGAACTCGAGTCTCTCGAAAAGAATCGCGTCAGCCACCGGGGCCAAGCAGTCAATAACCTTCGACCGCTGCTCATGGATCTACTTGCAGGCATGGCGGGGCAGCTCGGTGCTCCTTCGCGGTAATTCCCTATCTCGTACCAAACGCATCCATATGGACCGCCATCTGAATGCCGACCCAGCCGTGGGTTAGCGCAACATCGCCGGGCTGCGTTGCTTCTTGAATAGTCTTATCGGGGTTGACCCATTGAACCTTACCGAAGCTCCCGAGTCCGAGATATAGCATCGGCGATAACGACCAACTTTCGCCGAGTCTAACGTCTGCGCCAATCCCCAAGCGAGTTTCAAATGGTGCATCCGTCATTTGCAACTCGGTGCCGTCCGCCCACACAGCGCGCATTCGTCGTGAACCGACGGCAATATCGAGAACGAAGCCCAATTGTTCGGGGTCGGTGGAAACTCGTATTCCGAGCGCTAAAAAGTCGGACTCTGCATGGTCGGGTTGGCCGCGATTCGCGCTCGTAGCACTACCAGCGCCCAGCCAGCTGTGCTCCCAGAGCCCATAGATATTGTAATAACGAGACACACGGGCACCCAGATCGAGTTCCAATGCGGGGCCCTGAGCAACGTAATCGTGGCTCGGCACACCAGTTACGGCAGCACAACGTCCAAATGAATCGAAGCCTGCGCATGATCCCCAAAGATCACCAAATGGCAGCGTCCAACCAGCTCCGGCCCCAAACCAAAGTGAATAGTTCGGAACACCGGATCGCATGTGCCTGTGACGATTCTCTTCGAATTGGGGCGGAGGCGGGTGAGATGGGCTTGAGTAGTTGTCCCAATAATTCCTGGACTCAGGTTCCGAGCGGGCCGACGATTCCTCCGCTTGTGTCGCTGCGTCTGGCTCATCGGCATCGGGTTGAGTCTCGCTCCAGGGATCTGCAAATTCTCCGGACCTTGCCTCAGCTTGCGGTGCCGAGGCGCGGGTCTCGGGCCGACCCTGAGAAACTTTCTCGGGCGACTTACTCGTCCAGTCGTTCTCGTCCTGCGGTGGCCGATTTTGGCCAAGGCTTATCGAAGGAACAGTTAGAAGCAGTAGCGTCAAGCTTTGGCGCAGAAATCGAATTGGCCTCTGCCCCAGATTCATGGTCGAATCATAGCATCATCCCGGTTATGCTGAACCAGCGTTGACCTACGCGTGGGGGCCATGATAATCGAGCGAAGCCTCCGGCCGGTTGCGAGGACAAGGGAGGTTGGTGATTTGCAACCTAAACTGAAAGGTGTCGGCACCTATGGAACTGTCGGTCTAGAGTTTGGATTGAGCGTCCTCGTCGGATTATTTGCGGGGCATTGGCTCGATCGAAAACTCCAGACGGACCCCTGGCTCGCGTTTGTCGGAATGGGGTTTGGAACCGCAGCGGGCATTCGGACACTCTGGAGAGCCGCGGAAAGGGCCCGCAAAGAGGCCGAGGCCGAGGACAAACGGGAAGTCGAACAACGGCGTGAATACCATGAGCGAAATCGAAGAAAGTGACCAGCAAGTAGGCATTCGCCATTCGATTATTGCTGTGTCGATTCTTGGAATTGCCGGCACGCTTGCCGCCGTTTGGCTCAGCGGTGCCGTTGTCGCCCGGTCTGTCGCAATTGGCGCGGCCCTGGCTGTGGGAAATCTGTGGCTTCTCGCGCAAATGGTGCGCGGTTTCTTGGCCCGTAAAGGTGCTTCTGCTCCATGGAGTATCGTTGCGGTCTTGAAATTTGTCTTATTGTTTGGTGCTATGTATGTCCTCGTGAGGACTCGAATCGTTCAAATATTGCCCTGCGTTTTCGGGTTTGGCGCCCTTCCAATTGGAATTGTCTTAGCGGAAGTATTGGGCGGCCGTAACAATTCGGGGCAGGGTTAGCCGATGCCTGGGCATTCCACTTGGTTTACGTTTTTGCTCGCGGGCCTCAAGGACAACTTGTCCCGCAACGCATCATTGATTGGCGACAGCATCATCAATGGGCACGCTCCGACGTGGATGTCATTCGAGCCAATCGCTGCGGCGCTATTCGTGGCGGCAGTTGTCTTAATCCTCGCGATGATGGCGAGCGCGCGGCTCAAGCGTCTTGACGACATGGTGGTCCCCGATGATCGCTTGACGCTGCGCACGTTCATGGAGATTTTTCTCGGGTACTTCTATGACCTGGCAAAGGGCATGATGGGCTCTGAACGCGCCAAGAAGTACTTTCCCGTAATCGGCGCATCGGCAATATTCGTCTTCTTTTCGAACCTAATGGCCCTATTGCCGGGGATGCCGGTTGCTACGAGCAACCTCAACATCACGCTCGGCTGCGCTCTCGTGGTGTTTGTTCTCTTCAATGCCTATGGCCTCAAAGTGAACGGGTGGAATTACATCAAGCACTTGGCTGGCCCGGCCTGGTACCTGGCCTGGTTGGTATTGCCTATCGAACTCATTTCTCTATGCGTGCGCCCGATTACTTTATCGGTTCGTCTCATGCTCAACATGTCGGTAGACCACCTCATATTGGGCATTTTCGTGAGCCTAGTCGCGCTGGTAATCCCAGTTCCACTTATGGTGCTCGGCTGCCTCATAGTGCTAATTCAAACTTTGGTTTTTACGCTGTTGACAACCATCTATATTTCGCTCGCAACTGAACACGAACACCATTGAGTAGCGCCGACAAACCGCCATGGTAAACGCAAACAACATCGGCAACTATTCGGGGCCACAAGGAGACTACTAATGATAAAGAATAAGCTGGTACTCGCAGTCGCACCATTTGTAGCGTTATTGTCGTCCACGGCTTTCGCGCAAGAAACTGCCGCGGCCGGTGGCGCGAACAAATTCGATGCGCAGGCCATGGCGGCACTGGGCGCTGGAATCGCGATTGGGTTGGCTGTGCTGGGCGGTGGCACTGGCCAAGGCAAAGCGGCCGCGGCAGCCCTCGAAGGCATCAGTCGAAATCCAGGAGCCGCTGGGCGTATTCAGACCCCCATGATCCTCGGTTTGGCCCTGATCGAATCATTGGTTCTGTTCGCGTTTGCGATTGCATTCTTGTTGCAACGAAATATTGGCGGTTGAAGCGCCAACCCTGAGTTCGAAACCTATCGAGGCTTGCTGCTTTTTAGGTTTCGAACCGCGTCGAGCGCGACGTGGCCCAACAACCAAAGGCCTGCAAAAGAGATCAGGATGGTTGCTATTTTCTGTTCCCCGTTGGTGTAAAGAACGGTCGAGCCGAGGGACGCTGAACTCACCAATAGCCCAGTGAGAATACGACGCCCCAGACGGTCCGAGGCTCGACCGGCTTCCGGGTTTTCCGTTTGAACTTGGAGTCGCCCCATTCGAATATCTTCGAGAACGTCCTGCAATTGCTGAGGAAGGTTCGACGTCGATAAGCCAATTCGTTCGAGGCGTCGCAGTAGTTGCATGCCCAGGCGTTCCGGCGAATAGCGACGCCGGAGCAGGTTGAGAAATAGCGGCCGGCTCTCGGCAAACAGATCTAGGGTTGGATCAATCTGTTTGCCGATACCCTCGACTGTCATCATCGCCTTTGCGACTAGTACGAAGTCGGTCGGTATCTCGAGGCCGTACTTTGCGGACAGCTGCAGCAGGTCGCGAATGAAAACCGAGGCTTCGATGTCCTTGAGCGCACGTCCCAAGTACCGCTCGGATAGGTGAGCCACATCCGTGTGGAACGCAGTCAGCTCGACTCTTCGGGAAGGAGTGCCAATTGCATAGAGTGCGTCAGCGATTGCCTCGTAGTCGGAACGGCTGGCAGCTACCATCAAGTCGATAGTTAAATCACGAAGGCGCGGACTGAGGCGACCCACCATTCCGAGGTCGATGAGTCCGAGGACGCAATCACTGCCCTCGCCAAGCACTATCACATTGCCGGGATGCGGATCGGCGTGAAAAAAACCATCTTCGAATATCTGCTTGACCATCGCATTTAGTGCAATCTTCGCTATTCGCTGCGGTGATGCACCGGACTTTATGGCCTGATCTAGTTTCTTGCCGTCAAAAAACTCGAGCGTGATTATTCGCTTACTCGAGGCAACGCGATAGACCTTGGGGAACCTTACGTCGGTGTCACCCTCGAAGTTGCGCGCGAATCGACTTGCATTTTCGGCTTCCTGGGAGAAGTCGAGCTCTTCTTGAATGGCGCGATCAAATTGACGAACTAGCCCAGTGGGTGAGTACAAATACGTCTCGGGAATTGCCCGCTCGATCAGCGACGCCAGCATGTGCAACAAATCGAGATCGCTGGCGATTGTTTCCGCCACCCCGGGCCGTTGAACCTTTACGACGACCAGTTCCGGGCCAGCCTCGGTCTTCAATACGGCCCGGTGCACCTGGGCGATGCTGGCGGCTGCAAGCGGCACCTCTTCGAGCGAATCAAATAAGTCTCCGACGCTTACGCCGAGAGATCGCTCTATCTCGGCTTCAATGACGGCAAACGGAATCTGAGGCGCGCAATCTTGAAGTTTACGCAACTCGGTGATGAGCTCCATGGGAAGCAAGTCCGCTCGTGTCGATGCAATTTGACCTAACTTGATGAAGGATGGCCCCAAGTCCTCCAGCACTCGTCTAAGCCTTACCGACCAGCCCAATTCGCGCTGCTCGGTGGCGCCCTTTTCGGCGTCCAATGGGTCTAGCGCGTCGGTAGCTATTCGGTCTGCAACATCGCGAGGCGTCGGCGAGCGCAGCAAACCCAGTCGCTGTACGAATTCACCAAAGCCGTGCCGCACGAGCACACTGGCGATTTCGCGAAGCCTGGAAATATCCCTGGCAGCGTGGACTATTGAGACCATCGGTTACCCGCTCGAGTCAATGAACGCGTACCAGCGTACCGCTTTCTCTAGCCGTCGGAAAGACCGCTGACCAGCCGATGGGCAGATGGGGACTGGTAAAGGCAAAGAGCCAATCGGCGTCGCTCAAACTTACGTTGACGCAACCGTGGCTTTTCGGCACCCCGAAACCGTCGTGCCAATAAGTGCCGTGGATCCCATAACCCCGGTCGAAGAACATTACGTGAGGTACCGCTTCAACGGCATAGGGTGAGTGGGTATCGGTGTCGTCCAGGTTGTCCATGTCGGAGCGCCTAAGTTTTATCCAAATCCGGTGTATTCCGACTGGCGTTGCCAGCTCACTTCCCGGCTTGCCGCGCCCCGTTGACACAAGGGTTGCGAATACCGGGCGCGCACCGATATACGCGACCAGTGTCTGGGACTTGATATCGACGTCCACCCACCGCTCATCCGTCCCAATTTCCTGCGGCGGCGGTTGCAGTTCCGGCACCCGAAGGTCAGTTGACTTGAGCCAACCTTGTTCCGTCCTAAACCACAATCCCGAAGGTTTCTGCTGCTGGCCCGTAATGTTTACCTGCGCAAGCCGTTCGAGAAATGCTGGTGGTCGCTGGCGCACATCCGGGGCTGAATGTAGTGGCGAGCGCTTGTCAAAAACCCAAGCAACATCCAATTCGCTGGCAATCTCTGTGCCCTTGAATGGACTCGGCTTGATCGCTTGGACATCCCGTGCAGGTATCCAGAGGCCGTGAGTTGTAAATAGCGCCGTTGAATCCCCACCCTGAGAGGTTTGAGTAATTCCAAGCATGAAGCCCGCCTGCAATTCGCCATTCGGCGAACCGACGTCCAGGTCCTCGAGGCGACGATATCCAAGCGCTCCCTGCTTGCCGACCGCAACATATCCGATCAACTCGCTCGGAGGTTGATTTACCGCGGATTCGGAAGCGGGGAGTTGCGTCACCGTTGCCGCATCGGGGCATAACCAGGCGTCAGCCCCGATCTGCCACCAGGGGCTTTTGCAATCGGGGCCTTCTGCCGTCGCAAAAAGTGGCACCGGCTCTCCCTGAGTAAGCGCCCCACGATGGGCGGACTTCGTCGAGGGACTTTGCCAGAGTGGCCAATCAGGTTGAGCAATCGAATAGGTTGGTACGGGACCGGGTTCGGCTTCCGGTGGGACTTCGGCGGCAACGCTTCGTGCGAGAAACCCGGTCGTCACAACGATACCTAGAACATACAAGCGGGATATAGCTGGATTCGATACGAGCGTACGCGGTACCTCGGTTTCGAGTGTTGTGCGGACCAAGCCGTCGTCCTTCAAATACGCCCGGCGCACCCAGCGGCGGCCGAACTAGCGGTAGCTGAACGAGAGTTCGTGGTCACAAATACGTACGACATCGCCATCAGCGATTGCGCGACGCTGCACGCGTTGTCCTTGATATTCGATTCCATTTGTCGAACCCATATCCGAGATGAAATATTGCCCATTAATGAACTCGATCAGCGCGTGCTGACGGGACACGTTGGGGTCCTTGATTGTCAAATCACTCGATTGTTTGCCGCGCCCTATAACGTAGCGATCCTTATTAACCGTAAAGGGTTGCCCCTGGTATCGAATCAGTAACGTTCTTGAGCCTACAGCGGCCGGCTGCGACCCCGCTACTGGTCTTGCCATGCCAATCGGAGGGGGCGGCACCAGGCGTCCCGGCATTGGAGGAGGTGTTGGTGGCGACATAGATGTCGCACCCGGTAAAGGTGGCGGCGCAGCAAGTGCAGGCGACGTCCCGTGGCCCACTCGTTTTGCACCCGGGGCTGGAGGCGCCGGTGGCGGCGCGACGGGCAACGGTGGCGGCGCGTGAACGGCCTTACCGCGTGCTGCTTGTGCAGTTGCAGCAGTTGGGTGACCGGGCGGTGCAGCAACGGCGCGCGCCGGATTCGGGTGGGCACCTGAGCCACCAGTTAGCTGGTGTGGCCCCGATCCACCGGGAACGGGATGTGCACCCGATCCGTGACTAGGCTCCGCCAATACACCGGTGGAACGCCCTGATGTTGCGCTCGAAGCCATTGAAGGAGGTGGACTTGCGTCCGACGGTCTTGTCGCTCCTGAATAGCCGCGCTGCCGCGCGTACTGCTTCATTGCGTCATTGATCAGATAGTCCACGGAGCATTCGAGTTCGCGCGCCATTTGCTCGAACTTTTGCCAAAGCGATTCTCGACACTGAAATGACCGTGGCGTCTTCTTATTGGGATCGGGACTCATGTCGCCGTACCTATTGCTCATTTCGGGCTAGCTCAGCAAGAACTCGGTCATGTGACCGCCCTCGCAAGAACTTACTTCTTTTGTGGTGCGTTGCGTCGTTCGATCTCAGGAATTACGCAGTAAAGCACAAATTCACCCACTGTAGCGATATCCCGGACATCCGACTTGCCGTCGGCGGTCGGTGCCTCACACTTCCATTCGCAATCCTTCGCATCTTTGGGGCATTTGGGGGTTGCGGCCTTGTCATTTGACCAGTGCTTCAGAATCTCTATATCTTTTGCAGTCCCGTTGTGAAAGTACCATGACAACGCTGTTAGCCGGGCCGGGACTCGATTCCTGGGTTCTATGTACCCGGGAACAAAATCCGCCGCCTTTTGCGGGCCCTTGAGATCTCCAAGCAGCTCTCCGTAACGGAGCGGTTCAGCCAACGCCATCTGCTTAACCTCTCCGAGGCGAGTCATGAATTCTGGCAATTGAGTGCTGTCGCTCATCTTGAGCACCAACTCGGCGGCAACCCAGCGCACCTTCCAGTTTGGGTGATCAAATAGGCTAAAGAGCTTGGTGATTACATTTTTTCGAGGCATCTCCCCGATGCGGCGCAGTGACAAGTCGCGAACCGGGTCGGGACTGTCGCTCGCGCTTGCCAAGGCGAACATGGCGTCTGCGTGTTTGGGGTCGTTCTTGTCGAGATTGTTCTCGAGCGCAGCGAGCGCGGCAACGCGTTGCTTTTCAGGCACACTTTTCTGTGACGCAAAGGCAATCAAATAGTCGACCACCGGCTTGCCCCCGGTCCGCTTCATTGATGAAAATAGACGCGTGAGCTCTTCCTCCTGATACTGGGCCAGTTGCTCCTCGAATTGTTTGGGCGTCGGATTGAGCTTCGAGTCTTGATTTGCTTTGCGAACCGACGGTGCGCGATCCTCCTTCCACTTGGGTGACGCGGTGTAGGCCGCCACGTCCACCAGTTTCTTGCTGGCGCGCAGTTTGGTATCGTCGTCGCCGAAGTCCGCAATGAATTGCACCAATCGGTCTAGTTTAGGTGCATTCGGCACCAAAAGCTCGGGTAAGGCCTTGACTCCCTGTGCTCGCAATGCGCCAAGGACCTGATCAACACTGAAGATTTGCGAAGGCTCGTCGATGCGTCCCGCAAAATCGTCAGCGACCCAGTTGGACAAAATTTCCCGTATTTGGCGGCGCTCTTCTTCATTGCCAATCAGCGACCCGTTGTCGTGCGTGAGCAATGCAAACAGCGTATCTTTGTAGGGAAAGGAATCGTCTTGATGCGTTGTCGCCTTGCGTGCGTTCGACTCTTTGATATTCGCATCCAATTGCGGAATCAGACTCGACACCATCTTGGCTCGAACGTCCTTTGGCAATGATGCGAGCACTGCAATGATTCCGGTTTGCTCGGGATCATCGCCGCCCTCGATACCAATGCGTCAACCGTTTCGTGGTTTCATCCTGATCAAGGTCATGCCCGCCTCGGTCCTCAGATCGAAGGGATACTTGTCACTGCGCATGACCGCTTCGAGCTTCTTCGGACCGTTGAGAGTGTCACCCCATCGCTGAATGTCAGTCTCCGATGTGCGGCAACCGAAACTCGTCACACAAGCAACCGCAATTAGCCACACGGACAGACCCCGGCTCGTTCGTAGCCCCGTTCCCATCGATTATCCTTCCGTCACGTTCTGCATCCGGGCTCGGACCACCCGAGACCAGGCATAGTAACGTCCGTCCGCCGATTGGCTCAAGCTCGCCCCGAAAGTAACGACACGAACCGCAGCAGGTCTTTTGGCCGACCCGGACATGGGTAGTATTATGTAGTCTTATTCGGCATATTGGGTAATAATGTAGTCACGGACGCCAAATGCCCGCACGATTAGCCTCTTCGAATACCCGATTCTCCCAGCCGGTCCCCGATGACATGGGATCGTCCTTATTGCTGCAAGACTCGAGAAAAGTGCCGCATCGTCGGAGCCGAGAATTACTCGGACTAGCGATTCTTGCACTGGGCATTTTCATCGCGATGGGACTGGTCACGTTTCGCCGCGATCCCCTGGACCCGACCGTAGCCGGTTCCAACTGGGTCGGTCCGGTGGGTGACTGTGCGAGCGGCTGGCTCATTCAAGGGTTTGGCGTCGTAGCGCTTCTCCTGCCGGTCGAGCTTCTATTGATGGGCGTCTCGCTGCTGCGCTCACGTGAAGTCACCGGCGTCGGCTTTCGATTGGCGTCCGATCTGATTCTGGGGATCCTGCTGTCGTCGATCGTGCAAGTGCTCTTTCCCGATGCGACCGCCTTTGCGGCGATGCACGCCTCGGGCAACGTCGGTCTGCTATTCGGCGAGCTCAGTCGTGGCCTGTTTTCCGGGATCGGCACAGTGCTGGTTGCCACGACCATTGCGGGCCTCTTGTTGATAGGTCGCAGCCCGTATCCGTTCGTGGAGGCTTGTGAACGAGCTGCCGCGCTAGTGCGCCGCCTATTGACGTTTTCCTTTTTGTTGTTGCGTCGCGCATACGACGCTTGGACCAAGGCCAAAAGCCTACGCCGAGTCCAATTGGCGGCAGCTGGCGCGGAAAGTCTGCCGCACATTGATTCGAAGCCGAGCGACGATGCGATCATCGCTGAAATCACCGATGAAGACTGCGATGAGGAGCAGTCGGACGAAGCGGGTACACCGAAGCTGGCACTCAGTCAGAACCTGCGCAATTCCCTGTCATCGATGACCGAATCGCTGCTCGATACGGTAACGCCTGCGGCAGCCGCCGTAAAGTCAAGCGCGGGGTCGCCGCCGAAGGTTGAGCCCCCGCCTGCCGAAGAGCCCGCTGAGGATGAACCGGAATTGGAACTCGAAGTAATGCCACTTCGGTCCGTGCCCAAGGTGTCGCGAGCTCAGCGCGTTGCTCCTCCCCAGGAGCCACGCATCGTCGATACTCGCCCAGCCCAGCGCGTTACGCGAGCCGAAGTAGCCGCGCCACCGCCGCGAAGGGTCGGTAGTTTTCGCCTGCCCTCGACCGAACTCTTGTCGGCTTCGCAAGAAACCGCGAAAAAAATCGACGAGAAACGCATTTTGGAGCATGCACGCCGGCTCGAAAAGACACTCGCCGATTATGGAGTCTCCGCAAAGGTCGAGGAAATTCACCCGGGGCCCACGGTAACGACCTACGAAGTGTCGGCGCAGGCGGGAACCAAGGTCAGCAAAGTGGCGGGTTTGGCAGACGACCTCGCACTCGGTCTTTCACGTAAAGTCCGGATCATCGCTCCAATACCAGGCAAGAGTCGAATTGGTTTCGAGCTGCCGAACGACGAACGGATTGCCGTGAATCTAAGGGAGCTGGTCGAAGATCAACGTTTCGTTGCGCTGTCCGAGAGGGCTCCGCTTCCGGTCGTTCTCGGTCGCGACATCGTTGGCGCACCGTTTTACGCAGACCTAGCGTCCTTTCCGCATATCATCGTCGCGGGCGCCACCGGCGCCGGAAAGAGCGTTGGCTTGAATGTAATGCTCGCCAGTCTACTCTTTCGTCGCTCGCCGGACGAACTACGGCTCTTGATGATCGACCCCAAAGTCGTTGAGCTTGCACCCTACGATGGCATTCCCCACTTACTTATTGCCGGTCGTGACCGACATGAAGCAGGCCGCGGTGGCACTGCGCTGGGCCGTCGATGAAATGGAACGGCGCTATCAACTCTTTGCCACGGCCGGCACGAAGAACATTACAACTTATAACCGGTGGGTTGAGCGGGTGCTTGCAGGTTCGCTGCCCGCGCCGGTCAAAGAGCAAGTCGAAGCGCTGGCAGCCGACGGTGCGGTCGTGAGTGTCCCGAGCGCAAAAGAAGGCCAAGATGGGCTGAATCTTCCAGGAAAATTGCCCTACATTGTCGTAGTCATCGACGAATTCGCGGATTTGATGATGCAACAGGGTAAAGACGTAGAATGCTCGGTGGCCCGACTGGCGCAAAAAGCTCGTGCGGCGGGCCTGCACGTCGTGCTTGCCACCCAGCGCCCGAGCGTTGATGTCATAACGGGCATGATCAAGGCGAATTTTCCGTCTCGAGTGGCCTACTTGGTTGCCCAGAAAGTGGACAGCCGAACCATCTTGGATGAACAAGGGGCCGAGATGCTATTGGGCAGAGGCGACATGTTGGTCCGACTCAACGGAAGCAACGAGACGCGCCGAGTGCAGTGCCCATTCATAAGTGAGGACGAAGTGTCCGCATTAACGGACTATTTACGCACTCAGGGCGCCCCCAAGTACCATGAGGCTATTTTACAAGCCTGTGAAGACGAAGATTCCGGCGAGCCAGAACAGGAAAAGCTGGATTCGCGCTTTGACGAGGCAGTTCGAATAGTCGCAGAAACTCAACGCTGCTCGACTTCTTGGCTGCAGCGCAAAATGACCATTGGCTACAACCGAGCGGCTAAAATTGTAGAAACCATGGAAGATCGGGGTATCGTGGGACCCCCGAATGGTGCAAAAGACCGGCAGGTTCTCATTTCACCTCAATGAGAGGTGGCGCGGCAGGTTCAAGCCTGCCTCGAACCCGTTTCGAAAAGACGTTTTTTGGACGAATCGCTCGGCCCGGATGGCCGTCCCGTGATAGAGAAATGAATCCAATGAGTGGACCGCCCACCTCGGCGCTGACCATCCCAGAGCCCCTGGATGAAGACGACGATGATATTCGTTGGGCACTGCAGACCGCAGCCGTTCAGTGGCGAAGGGGTGCTCGCGAAGACGCCATCGCATGGCTTCGTCGTGGCGCAGATGCAGCCGTAGACAGTGGCCTTTGGGAGCGGGCATCGCAGCTTAACGTGATCGCTTCGCAGCTAGAACGATCTCTCAGTGGCGAGGCAGAGTCGGATGCGCCGGCTCCTGCAAGTGCGCCCAAGTTTCCCCCGCGAGCACCATCGCCCGCAAGCCACTCGGTGGCGCCGCATTCCACGCGTTCGCTCCCTTCTCCACCGACTTCCGTGAGGGTACCGACGTCTACCCCGGCCACTCCAAATTCGAAGTGGCCTACGGGTTTTCCGACTTCCGCGCAGGCAACGTCAACTCCGTCGGGGCGTGCGATTGCGCCGCCCCCGCCGCTGCCGGCCAGCGTTCGTGTCCCCAAAGCCCCGATTCCACCAAGGCCGAAGCCCGTCGCGAATCGGGAATCGCTCAGGGCGAATCGAGAGTCGAACAGGCTCTCTGTCGAAATTCAGATGGGCGTCGAGGAACTCGACATGTCTGAAGCCGAATTGATCGAGCTTCAGGAAGACGTGACGGTTCGAGCGCAGATTACACCCGAGGCGACCGAAAGTGTCAAACCGGAGCCAAAGCCCAACGCGCCTGCCACATTCAAAGGCTTTCCGGCTTACGAGGTGGATGAAGACCCGATGGATGGCACGACGACGTTGCCGTTGCCATCGACTTACCCAGCTTCATTTGCGCCGGATTCACTTGATAGCCAAGCCTTGCCCGCATTTCCACTGGAAGATTCAGTGCCGGCGGGGCCGCCTTCGCAGGCCCCCGAAGCTCAAATTGCGCCCAGGAGCAGTCCACTGCCGCAGATATCGGTGGCCCGCATCTCTAGTGGCTTGCCAGGCCCAATTCCTTCCGCTCACTCGTCGCAAAAGGCTTTGGGGTCACAACAGTTTTCGCGCCCGAGCACCCGCGTTGAAGCCCTGGGATTCGGTTCCATCCCGCGGTGCCTGCCAGCCGCACGATGCCGCCAGCGTCAGCCGGTCCTATCGCGAGTGAGCGCCCTCCGTCTCGAAGGCCGCAATCGCTGCCCCCGGTTGCGCCGAGCGAACCTACTTACCTCAGCGACCCACCTTACCCTTATTTGGACAGCGATGTTCCGCCACATTTTCCGGACACAGAGGAAGCCAGCCTTCCAACCATCTCGATGGAAGATCTGGAGGAGGTGTCTGAGGGTTCCGCATTTTCGCGTGACGAGCCAGAGACTTCAGTCATTACACCAACTCCGCCCATCTCGAAAGCGCCCATTGCCGACGAGGCCGAGACGAGTCAGCCGCCATCTGTTAGGGACCTGTTGCAGCCCACGGGGGGACCACTATCGAGCGACTTCCCACTGCGTCCCAGTGAGTTTCCGGTCGCCGAAAGCAGGCCGGAGCAATCGGCACCCGTGTCGGCGGCCCCGTTGCATCCCGACCGAGACACACCGATACCCAATTCGGGGTCAGCGCTCCAAGGGATTTCAATTCACGGAATTGCTCTGTCCGATGTTCGCGGCCTCTGCGACTTGCCCGAGGACGCGCACCGACTATTGCGGCAGCGTGCCCGTATCGAGCGCATGGGAACTGGCGAGGATCTAAGCTTTTTCTCAGTGGTTCTCGTGCTCGAGGGATGGGTCAAGCTCATGCCCGCAATCGCAGATGTCACCTGTGCGACTGCTGCCGCTGGTGAAGTTGTATTTACGCAAGGTACGTTGGAAGATGGCGTGGCGCTGCGAGTAGTTGCTGGACAAAATGGGACAGCGCTCGCAACATGGGATCGCCAAACGTTCGATTCAATTACAGAATCTTGCCCTTGGGTTGCCGACGAATTGCGCCTAATCGCCGACAGCTTCCAAGCACTAGCCGGCACCGCCCTTGGAATGTTGGGTGAGCGTCTAGACGAAGCGCTACGCGAGGTCGTAACGTCCCGTTGCCAGGTCCTGACACTGCTCCCTCATGAAGTGTTGGTGGCTCAGGGTAAGACCGTTCCTGGTATGCACATCGTTGGTGCTGGACTCATCGAATTGGTAGATTCGTCGGGTTCCGTCATCTCAACGGTTGCTCCCGGTGACTTCCTGCTTACGGACCAAGTCCTCGCGGGCGGTGTGGCGCCGCATACGGTTCGGGCGGCGGCGTCGGGTGCGCTCGTGCTCTTTGCGCCTCGCATGATAGCGCATGAATTGCTGGTCAGCGTTCCCCCCTTGCTCGAGATCCTCGCTGGCTAGAGTTGGCAGGCTATCAGCCGTGGCCTCAGAATACGTTTCTTGAAGGTAACGACTGGGGTGCGGTCGATCGCGACAACGAATCGTTTGCTGAGGCCTCGTCGAGCTGCCAAACCAGCTGGTCATTGCCCTGCGCGCCGGCGAACCTCAGACCAAACCACCTTGCGCGTGGCGAAATCGTGGTGCGTCCGTCGCCGAACGCAATCGGGAAGCTAATTCGAAATATTCGCCTCCACGGTGAGGTATACGGAAAGTATGTGTGCTCGATGGCCCCAGGACGCTTGATTTCGTTGATTTCACGCGGAGCGACCTCGTTCCCCGTGTCGTCGATCAGCCTCACGATCCACGCGGGGTTGTCACGCATCAAATCGCCCCACTTGTGCTTTTGGGCGTACAATGCCACGAAGAACTCATGCTCGCGTCTCGACTCGGCCAGGCTCCCCTCGAGTAAGGATCGGCGCTGCTCGACTGTCAGCCGGTAGTCTTCCGCGTATCGAACCGCATACGCCCACCGAAAATCCCACGATTCATAGGTTGCCGTTACGCAGAGCACGTTATCGAGTTCGCTCATCGATATGAGTTCTGTAGTACGTGTCCAACGTTTCAAAACGCGATCGTAGTCTTGCGCCACGTACTCCCGTGGCCCTTCACTTAGCCTAACGGTTGGCGTCGAACAGGCCAGTGCCCCTGCTGCGGCAATTACTGCGGAACCCCAAAGGACCCTGGACGCCATTCGGTTGCATTATCCTCTAGTGCAATAGGGCGCGCAAATCTTTCAACGTCACGAACGCTATCAGAACTAATAACAAGAAGAGACCAGCGGTGTGGATACTCGCCTCGAGCCGGGCATCGGGGCGCCTGCGTGTCAGCGCCTCATAACCCGAGAAATATGAGCCGGCCGCCGTCCAGCGCCGGAACTGGCAGCAGATTGAATATTCCGAGCACCGTGCTCAAAACGCCCAGCATTGCGAAGAAATAGTCAATTCCCAGGGCTGCCGCCTTGCCTGTCTCGCTTACGATGCGAAGCGGGCCCGAAAGCTCAAGCTTTTCCCTTCCCGTCACTAGCCCCACCAGGCTGTAAATCATGCCAGCCGCAACCTCCGCTGGCTTAATGACGGCGTTCTTGAGCGCATCGCTGAGCGCAATCGGGGCTCGGTCGGAAAGTGACTCGACCCCTAGCTCACCATGACCGTCCTTGCTGTTGCTCTTTGGAGTCACGGTCAGCTGGACCGCCTGACCTTTTCTGTCCACCTCAACCTGCAAGGATTTATTGGGGCTGGCTCGGACAATGCTCCGCATCTGTTCCCAATTCTTGAGTTCTTGCCCGTCAATCTTAACCATGCGGTCGCCATTTCTTAGTTTGGCGATTTCAGCGGCGCTGCCTTGCTGCACGTCGATTCGCAAGGAGGGCACCAATTTGCCGCCAATCAAGAATGCCGCCAAAAACAACACCGATGCAAAGATGTAGTTGGCGAATGGTCCGGCGAATATGGTCGAGATACGAGCAAACACCGAGGCGTTGGCATAACTCGACGAATCATTGGGATCGGATTCTTCGAACGGGTTCATTCCGGCAATTTGGACATAAGCAACGAACGGAATTACCGCGATCTGATAGATCGTCTGGCTGCCCTTGGGTTGATAGCGCCATAACGCCGGTCCAAATCCAATGCTGAATTTTACAACGCGCATATGAAATGCGCGCGCGACCAGGTGGTGCCCCAGCTCGTGCACGACCATCAGTAAACCTAGCCCGAGGGCGCCGAATAAGATTTTCAAGAGCATCGACCGACTCTGAGCATAACGTAGGAGCCCCCAAGCGGCTACGCCGCCCGGCTCAGTTGAGTCGATCTCTGAAAATCACGCGGAGTGACCTACGGGGAGTTCTTCGGCCAAGTTGGGCAACCCGGGTGGTGCGAGCCCCGCAGTCGCAGCTGGGGTTTAGTAATAATTTGAATTGCTGGCCGGAGTCGCTAATAACTGGCCCAAGGATTGGTGCGAGCGTCGCGCTGCCCAAGCATCGCGCTTGCCCACGTGGGAAATTCCTTGTCGTGCTTATGCGGCGCCGACTCGCTTGTTCGAATATTGTTGACCATTTTCGGATCTCCGGACGTCGTCACAGCTGGGCGGCTGTGCACGTCGGGCCCAACAATTGAGCGCCTTCACGCGAATCTGCGAGGTTCTTAGCGAAAGGTTTGTCCACGTGCCGTCACGACCAAATCATTGCATAATCCGAGTCGCACTATGTCCCTCCTTGGCTTATCTGTGAGGCTGTGTGGCGTCTGCAGTTTAGGTGCCATCACGATACTTATTTCGTCCTGCAATATCGGCAAAGGCATCGCCGACTTTGGTAACAATGTTGCAAACCAACCTCCGGTCTCGTTTGGTAACGGGAAAAGGGTTGCCGCGGGGAATTTTACTTCACCGCTCGTCGATCCTTGGGATGACAGGGGACCGGTTATAATTGCCTTTGAGTACATTGGCAGCGAACCGCATTTAGCAATGCGCCCAATCGACGGCAGTTCGGGCTGCGATACGGGTTTGGCCTACGCTAGTGTGGTCCGCGACAAGTTGGACAATCGCACTCAACTGGTGGCGTATCAAGATGGCACTACCCAGGCCTGTCGCGGCACCGTGCATTTCGTGGACCATAATTGCAAGGAATACGGTTCGCCCGTACCTAACGCCAGCCTTCCGGACTTGCTCTACAATGATCCACCCGGGTATCTCGTTACTGCTGCGCTCTGTTCGCTCGACAGCGGTACTCCTACTATTACAGGCTCCCAGTTATTAGTGGTCGATCCGTGGAGCGGCACATCCACCGTGCTTGCTGGTGCGATGACTTGGTCAAAGGTATTGTCGCGGGATGACTTCACCGTTGCGGTGATCGATGGCGGCCATTACAAGATATTCAATGAACAGCGCCAAATGACTTCCGATATTGGTACGGCCGTTACTGAAATTGCTTATCTATCGGGGACGGACGGGGGTTTCGCTTTAGTTGACGGTGGAACCTTGCGAACGTACCAGTCAGTCTCGGACACGGCTCCCGTCGAACATTGCGAAGGATGCTTGCCAACCTAATCCTGATTCGGGTGGCTGTCTCTTTTACTACTCGCCTTGTTCAGGTCGCCAACTTCAGTGTTACAGGGCGGACACGGGCAAATCGACGCCGATTGACACCGGTGTAAGCGCGGCTCTGGCCAGCCGCGCTACTGCGGGCAGTTCGGACCTATCGGTGATCTATACCAAGCCGGATGCCGCGACGAATGGCACCAATCTTTGGCTGTACGCAGCTGGGGCTGTGCCTTCTCAAATTGTTGGAAACTTTTCTCGCATGTACAGTTGGGCTCCCCCACCCAATCTTGAAGTCATATCGTTGGTTAACGCAGATGTTGACAAGGGCCAACTGGTGAGGCACACCCCGACGGCCGACACCGTCCTTTTGGATTCGGTGAGTGTAAATTTTTCGCAAGGATTGCTCGCAAACTTTGACCCGGGTACCTCCACCGGGGATCTCTATACGCCGCCCCAATTGGGTCAGACACCGCAATTCATTATTGCGGGTGTACCTTACGTCAAAGATCGAAACTCAATTGTAACATCTAACAATCCAGACAGCATCCCGTATGGCACAGCCGCCATTACCAATGCCAAAGGTTCGATCGGCGATCTGACTTTGTTGCGCTATCCGACAGATACGGCGCCTGGTCCAGAGTCGCCCAGGGTGATTGCTTCGAATGTTCCCACCAGCGGCTTCAGGTTCTTCGATGCCATGAATGCTCTGGCTTTCATGGAGAATTGGAGCACCGATACGAATACTGGAACGAGTACTGGAACGCTCATCGTTCATGAGTTGGCTTTGGATGCTCGTACTAAAGTCTCCGATGAGGTTCGCGAATTTCAGGAAGTTCAGTGGCCGGCGGAGGGCATCATGTACATTGTCCCATCCGGTGACCGACAAGGGATCTGGGTTGCCAAAGCCAAGTAGCAACCTCGAAGCGCTGCAAGAACCCAGAAAAATGATAGCGTTGCAGTAGCACTGGGCAAGTGGCCCGGGCTACGGTATCGGCCAGCTATGTACTTTCAGAATCTGATATTGAACTTGCAGAAGTTTTGGGCGGATCGCGGCTGCCTCGTTTATCAGCCTTACAATTCCGAGGTCGGGGCAGGGACTTACAATCCTGCCACGTTCTTGCGCGCGCTTGGCCCCGAGCCGTTTAGTGTTGCCTATGTCGAACCTTCAAGACGACCCACTGACGGTCGATACGGCGACAACCCCAATCGCCTGCAGCAATTTCATCAGTTTCAAGTAGTCTTAAAGCCCAATCCCGTCAACATCCAGGATCTTTACTTGGAGTCGCTTGAAGCTCTCGGGACCAAACCGCTCGAGCATGATGTGCGTTTCATAGAGGATGATTGGGAGAGTCCGACTCTGGGCGCCTGGGGCCTTGGCTGGCAGGTGTGGCTTGATGGCCTTGAAATTAGCCAATTCACTTACTTTCAACAGGTTGGCGGCTTTGATTGTCGCCCCGTGTCGGGCGAATTGACGTACGGCCTCGAACGCATCGCAATGTATTTGCAGGACGTCAACAATGTCTATGACTTGAAATTCAATGCAGACATTGGGTATGGCGAACTCTATAAGCACGCGGAGTGGGAGTGGTCAACGTACAATTTCGAAGAAGCGGACATTCTAGCCCACATATCGACTTTCGACCGTGCGGAATCAGAAGCTCAACGCTTGCTAAGCCGCTCCGAAGATCCGATGAAGAAGCTCGTGCTGCCAGCCTACGATTGTGTAGTTAAAGCGGCTCATGCATTCAATGTGCTTGATGCCCGCGGTGCAATCGGGGTTACCGAACGCCAGCGCTATATTCTTAGGGTAAGGACGTTGGCGAGGGCAATCGCCGCGGCCTATATTGCTCAGCGGGAATTATTGGGGTACCCGCTGCTCAAATCCTGAAATTCGACCCCTTTGCCCATCCCTAAACGGGGCCGAGGGAAAAGTGGCTGAAGAAACCGATGAGATTGCCGTTTACGTCAATGTGCGGGCTTGTTTGAAGCGAGCCTTACCTGTAAAAGGCTGGATCGCTCTTGGTTGGCCCAATGACTGAACGGATAAGCGTACCACTGATACCTCGAGTCGAGGCCTTGATCGATGCGATGACGCTCAACGAGAAAGCGGGCCAGCTAACTCAGCGTGGACTAAATCCAAGTGACGATATCGATCAGCTTCTAAAGAGCGTCAGATTGGGAGAAATTGGATCGTTTCTCAACGCGCAATCCCTTAGCCAAAGAAATCGCCTCCAGCGCGCTGCAATCGAGGAAAATCGATTGGGCATTCCCATCATTTTCGGCAGAGATGTGATCCACGGCTATCGGACCATATTTCCAATCCCGCTGGGCCTTGCCGCCACGT
Source organism: uncultured delta proteobacterium (assembly GCA_963819085.1). Taxonomy (GTDB): domain Bacteria; phylum Myxococcota_A; class Polyangia; order Polyangiales; family Polyangiaceae; genus FEN-1139. The sequence goes on along the minus strand of CAWFUX010000023.1, from coordinate 138,199 downwards.
TCAACCTTGATCTGGTGCAACAGGTGAGTGCAATTGCCGCACGTGAGGCGATGCAAGAGGGAGTTGACTGGACCTTTGCTCCAATGCTCGACGTGAGCCGCGACCCTCGGTGGGGAAGAGTCGCCGAAGGTTGTGGGGAAGATCCTTATCTCACCGCGTGCATGGGTTCGCGGATGGTTCGAGGCTTTCAGCAGTCGGTGGGCGAACACCGAAGTCAGTTTGCTGCATGTGCAAAGCACTTCGTGGGCTACGGAGCCGTGGAGGCTGGCAAGGACTACAACACGACGTGGATTCCCGAGCAGCTGCTGCACGACGTTTACTTGACACCATTCAAGGCATGCGTCGCAGAAGGCGTATTGACCGTGATGAGTGCGTTCAATGACATCAACGGTACGCCGGCTTCCGGAAATGAACGCACGCTACGGGAGATACTCAAAGATGAATGGGGTTTTTCTGGTTTAGTGGTGAGTGATTGGGATGCAATCATTGAAATGATAATTCACGGAGTCTGTCGTGACCGCGACGAAGCGGCAATTATTGCGCTGCGCGCTGGAATTGACATGGATATGGCAAGTCGGGCCTACCTGGAAAGGCTGCCGCGACTTGTGCAGACCAACGAGATTTCCCTGTCGTTCCTCGATGAATCCGTTCGGCGAATTCTTACAGTCAAGCATCGGCTGGGGCTTTTCGAGCGCCCGTATGTGGAGCCAGCGAAAGTATCCGTATTGCTATGCGACGATCACCGCTCGAGCGCCAGGCAAGCCGCCGCGCAAAGTATAGTCCTGCTCAAGAATGAGTCCGACTGTCTACCGCTGCCAAAGAACCTGCGGTCGCTGGCGCTAGTCGGGCCTCTAGCAGATGCCCCGGTCGACCAATTGGGCTGTTGGGTGTTCGACAGTCGAGCAGAAGACTCGGTTACCGTCCTACAGGCGATTCGCGATCGAATCCCTGCTATTCAACTCAACTACGCTGTGGGTCTAACGGAATGCCGATCCGTGGACGTAAGTGGTTTTCAAGTTGCGATCGAAGCAGCCGAGCAATCTGAAGCCACGCTAGTAGTCGTTGGAGAAAGTGCCGACCTGAGTGGTGAGGCGCGCAGTCGCGCATTTCTGAATTTGCCGGGTAAACAGCAACAACTCATTGAAGCATTGGCGGCCACGGGCAAACCTCTTATCGTTCTCGTGCTCGCCGGGCGACCCCTCGTTATTGGCGATATTTGCCCGCTTGCGCGGGCGGTCCTGTACGGTTGGCACCCGGGTACGATGGCTGGCCCCGCGATTTGTGATCTGCTTTGGGGAGACGTGGCGCCGTCAGGAAAACTTCCGATGAGCATTCCTAGAGCCGTAGGACAAATCCCAATCTACTACGCAACCCGAACGACGGGAAGACCGCCCAAGCGCGACTTTAAAGGAATTCCAACCGGGACGCCGCTTGACCCAGTGGACATGGATGCGAGCTACCTGGATGTCGAAGTTAGTCCCCAATTCCCGTTCGGTTTTGGCCTGACTTACACATCCTTTGAATTTGACGAAATTCAAGTGAACCCAAAGCGTGCGCCATTGGGTACGGATATATCCGTCGCAGCGCGTGTTACCAATACTGGGCTTCGAACCGCCACGACTGTTGCCCAACTATACGTACACGACAAACTCGCGTCCTTGACACGACCCGTGCGAGAACTCAAAGGGTTCATTCGCGTAACGCTCGACCCCGTTGAGTCCAGGGTTGTGACATTTACTTTACGGAGCGAGGCATTGGCATTTTGTGGAAAAGACGGCAAAGTCTTGGTAGAGCCCGGTGAATTTCAGGTATTTGTCGGTGAAGACTCGGGGGCGACACTTTCGCAAACATTCGAGCTCTGCGCCACTTGACGTGATGCTTTCGCGCGCATGGATGTGTGCGCCAACAAGGTGGCCAGGTATAAAATGTCAGAACCACTGAACACAACATCTGCAGATCTGTATCAATTCCCTTACCAAGATCCGGCTCTTGCCGCGGAAATCCGAATTGACAATCTGATATCCCTGCTAACGACCGAAGAAAAGGTCATGTGCCTCAGTACGAATCCGAGCATCCCGCGTCTACAGATTCGCGGCTCGGGACACGTAGAGGGGCTACACGGGTTAGCTTTGGGGGGACCGGGAAGCTGGGGCAAAGACTATCCAATAACCACGACGACTTTTCCTCAGGCTATCGGCATGGCATCGACGTGGGATCCGGGAAATCGTCGAAAAGATGGCAGCGGTCGAAGCTTATGAGGCACGCTATACGTTTCAAAACCCCGAGTACCAGCGTGGCGGGCTTGTAGTTCGCGCGCCTAATGCAGATCTGGGTCGTGATCCGCGTTGGGGGCGCACGGAGGAATGTTACGGCGAGGACCCCTACTTGAATGGCACACTGGCATCTGCGTACGTTCGCGGTTTACAAGGTCCACACCCGAAGTATTGGTGTGCCGCGTCCTTGCTAAAGCATTTCCTGGCCAATAGCAACGAAGACGAACGCGAATCCTCATCGTCGGATTTCGATGAGCGTCTATTCCATGAGTACTACGCTGTCCCATTTCGTATGGCAATTGTGGACGCCGGATCGCGTGCATTTATGGCTGCGTACAACATGTACAACGGCATTCCTTGTACCACCCATCCTGTTCTCAAGAACATTGCAGTGAGTGAATGGAAGCAAGACGGGATCATCTGTACGGATGGCGGTGCATTTAAGCTACTAGTTCAAAAACACAACTATTACGCCGATCTTTATCAGGCTGCTGCCGATTGCATTCGCTCAGGAATCACGCAATTTCTCGACGACTTTAAGGAAAGTGTTCTGGGGGCGATCGATCGCGGGCTCCTCTCGATAATGGAAATCGAATCGGCGATTCGTGGCAATTTTAGGGTAATGATCCGGCTCGGTCTCCTAGACCCAAAGGAGAGAGTTCCGTACGCGACCATAGGAGACAACGGCGAAAAAGAGCCATGGCTGCGGGAAGAACACAAAACTCTGGTGCGTCAGGCCACTCGCGAATCGATTGTTCTGCTCAAGAACGCCGCAGGCCTCCTGCCCGTGAAGGCTGAGTCGATCAAATCCATCGTAATGATCGGGGCGCTTGCTGACCGAGTTCTATTGGATTGGTACAGCGGTAGCCTTCCGTATGCGATAACGCCAATCGACGGATTGCGTGAAAGGCTTGCCGGCACCCCGGCACAAGTCCACGCAGTAACCGGCAACGACAAGAGTGAGGCTGTGTGGCGGGCAAGACAGGCTGATATTGCAATTGTCTGCGTAGGCAATCACCCCACCGGCGATGCTGGTTGGGCCAGAGTAGGACGCGACAGTTACGGAAAAGAAGCCGTTGACCGAAAGTCTATTGAATTGGAGGATGAGGCCCTAATCAAGGCAGTGTTTGCGGCAAACCCGAACACCATTGTGGTCCTCATAGCGAGCTTCCCTTATGCAATCGAATGGACGAATGAAAACGTGCCAGCGATACTCCACATGACCCACAATAGCCAGGAAATGGGTCATGCATTGGCGGACGTACTCTTTGGTGACTACAATCCAGGTGGGCGTCTCGTGCAGACATGGCCACGCTCAAGTACTGATTTGGCGCCTCGCCTGGAATACGACATTCGCTGTGGGCACACCTATTTGTACTCTGCGCATCGGCCACTTTACCCATTTGGATTTGGCCTGAGCTACACATCATTTAGTTACGAGAACCTTCGTGTAAGTCCGAACCTTGTGCGTAGTGATGCACCAATCAGGGTCGAGGTTGACTTGAGGAATACCGGGCTCCGCTCAGGCGATGAGGTGGTCCAGCTTTACGTTAGGCATATTGAATCGGCAGTGAAGCGGCCCATCAAAGAACTGAAGGGATTCCGTCGAGTTAACCTTGCACCGGGAGAAGCCCGAACAATTGGATTTGAACTGCCGATCTCACTCTTGGCCTATTGGAACGCGAAAGACCGTTGCTTTTCGGTCGAAAAGGGGTTGCTTGAAATTTTGATCGCCCGCAATTCGGCAGAGTCCGAATTGAAAGCAACGGTAATGATCGCGAAAGAATAGGCGGTCTCATCGTGGGGCCTGCAGTGGCGCTTAGGTCATCGGGTTCCACTTGCCCTGCCGCTCTAGACATCGGCAATAGAAGGGTGCATCCCGCGGACGAAATCACGATAGAGTGCGTAGTATTTCCCTTGAGCTCGGAGCAACTCCTGGTGGGTGCCACGCTCGGCAATTCTTCCACGGTCAATGTAAAGTATAACATCGGATTTCTCTGATCGTACTGAGTCGATGTGCAATTACAAAACTAGTTCTCCCGTCCAACAGTTTTTCGAGGGCCGCTTGCAGGCGCGCTTCCGTGAGTGCATCGACGGAGCTCGTCGCTTCGTCAAGGATAAGGAGTCGAGGGTCTGCCAGCAAGGCTCGTGCAAAACAAACCAGTTGGCGTTGCCCCACCGATAAGCTTGCTCCCTTTTCCCCAACCAGCGTATCGAGGCCATTCGGTAGCTCCTCCAAAATATCCAGGAGATCGAGCCGGTTGACGACATCTATTATGGCGCTATCGTCCGAAGCGGGCCGCGCAAAGCGAATATTGTCTTTGATTGTGCCGCTGAACAGAAAGTTGTCCTGAGGTACCGTGCCAACCCAGCGGTGCAGCGAATCGCTCGCAATATCCAGAATATCCCGACCATCGATCAAAATCGAGCCGGAAGTCGGCAAGTAGAGTTTCGATAGTAGACGGGTTATCGAGCTTTTTCCGCTGCCAGTTTCGCCAACTAGAGCGATTGTCTGACCCTCTTGAACGGATAGGTCAATCTCGATCAAGACCGGTTTACCTGACTCATATTCGAAGTTGACATGTTGAAACTCTACACGCCCCGAGATCGTCTCGAGCAATTGCGCTTGTGGCCGGTCACTCCATTCAGGTTTGGTATCGAGCAACTCAAAGACCCGTTCGGCTCCGGCCATCGCCGTGAGGGCTTGATTGTATTGGCGGCCCAAAACCGGAACCGGACCGAAAAAAAGTTCGGACAGGAAAAGAAACTGGATGAGCGCTTCGAGTGAAAGCCCACCGTGCAAAGATTGGTAACCGCCTATCACCACCACCAAGGCCAGCAGCAATTGCCCGTTCAATTCGAGAAGCGGTACGAACACAGCGGAGTAGCGCGCGCCGCGAAAGTTGTTTTGGGCATGGCTCGTTATCTGGTTCAAGAAGGCTGCGTCGTTGTGCTTTTGGCGGCAAAATGCCTGAATCACTCGGACGCCGTTAACATACTCTGCAAGCGCTGCCGTTAGGCGACTATAGGTTTCCTGAACAATGCGCGAGGCGTCGCTCAATCGAGTTCTGAAATAGCGAAGTAGGGTCCAGAGGATCGGGACGAACAGCACGGCCACCAAGAACAGTCGCCAATTGTAGTACAGCATCATTGCCGCCGCGATCAGCATCGAGCCGAATTGTACTGTACTAACAAATACGACATCTTGAATACCGATGCGTATGACGTCCACATCCGAGGTAATGCGACTAATTAGTGTGCCCAGTGGCATCTTACCGAAAAAGCTCATCGGAAGTTTGAGCATGTGTGAGTAAAGCTGGCTGCGCATGTCAAAGACCACGCTTTCGCCCAATTTGAGGGCTAGCCGCATACGATACATGAAGTTTATTTCTGTCGTCGTTATCAAAACCAGTAGACCTACTACGCTGACGATAGTGCCGCGCGCATCTAACCCCGCAATTGGTCCGCTAATTATACGCGCGATCGCCCACGTCACGAACGGCAATTGCACGGCGCGAATTATGACGAGTACTACGAGCCAATTGCGTGTGGCTGCGTACGGACGTGTATAGGCGAAGAGCCGCTCAATCATTTGCCTATCCAGCCCTTTGCGTCGAAGCCTTTCCCGGGGTTGTTTCTTTCGGTGCGGCGATGTCATGCCGTCGCCTCACCAGATGAAAGGATCGGTAAATCGGAGTCCACGCTGCCTAGGAGCCGCGCCGTCCGACTGTAGATACCTCCGCGCTGCAGCAGTTGAATATGGGTGCCCTGTTCGACGATACGGCCACCCTCTAATACGAGAATTGTGTCAGCTCGACGCAGTGCACTCAAACGATTCGATACCAGCAGAGTGGTGCGTCCGACCATCGCGCCGTCTACAGCATCCAACACTTCGGCCTCCGTAATTGCGTCAATTGCGGTTGTTGGGTCGTCCAATATTAGTATGGGTGGCTCCAGTAGCAGAGCGCGCGCGATGGCGATACGTTGCCGCTGCCCGCCCGACAAATTGACCGCTCCTTCCTCGAGAATTGTATCGTAACCATTCGGAAGCTCTGAAATAAATCGATGCGCGCCGGCTGTTTTGGCTGCGCGCTCAGCTTGTGTACGACTAGCGTCGGGATGGCCCAAGGTGATGTTGTTAGCGATGGTGTCGTGAAATAGAAGGCTCTCTTGAAATACGACGCCAATTTGCCGTCGCAGATCGTCGATATCGAACGAACGCACGTCGATATCGTCGATTGAGATCCGACCCTGAGTTGGATCGTAGAATCGAGGCACAAGACTGAGTAACGTGCTCTTGCCAGCACCGGTTGCCCCCAGAATCCCGACAGACTGCCCTTGTTTCAGATGCAGTGTCAGACCCTTGAGGACACTGTCACCATTGTATCCGAAATGCACGTCTTCGAATGAAATCTTGCCAGACAATCGGCGCGACTTGACCGGGTGCGCTGGGTTCTTTACTTCGATGGATGAGTCGAAAATCTCGAATACTCGACGTGCGCCGGTCATACTCTGCTGGAGCGTGTTTATGATATCTGCCATGCCAGAAGCGCGCGTGGCAAATTGGCGGAGCATCCCAACGAACACGACCAGGTTACCCAGGGAGATACTGCCCCGCGCGACCAAAGTGCCTCCATAAACCAACAAGACCGCGACATTTAGCTGATTGAGAAGATCGACTGTGGGACTAAAGCGACTGACTTGCTTGAATATCCTCAATTGCTGCTCGCGTACGTCACGGTTCCGCTTGTCGAAGAGCAGAAACTGATCGCGGGCCCTGCCAAAGACCTTGGTGACTTGAATGCCCTCGATTCCCTCTGTCATCGCGCGAACCATGCCATCAGAAAGGCGCCGTCCTTCGCGATAAGCTGGTTGCGCCCAGCGAGAAAACAATCGGGTTGCTACATAGAGCAGTGGCGTAAGACTTATGCTCACCAGCGTAAGTTTTACGTGGGTGTTGAGCATGTACGTAAGAAAAATGCCGAGCGAAAGCATCAGGACCGCACCCTGGATAATCACTCCGTTCACAAAAGAGCGTAACATTTGGACGTTGACGGTTACGCGATTTACAATTGCGCCATTCGAGTTCCTGTCGAAGAATCGGAAACTGAGGCGTTGCAGTCGGGTAAATAGTTCGGCACGCAGATTCGGCACAATTTCAAGATGGACCAGCCGGGCCACGGTCACTGAGTACGCGTAGTTCAAGATGGCTCCCAGCCCCGCCATCGCCAATATGGCGGTGGCGATTAGGAGTAGCTGGGTCAGCAAGGTAAAGTGGGGCGGCAATTCAAGGCCCAATGGCCAATTTGGAACGCGAGCGCTGCTATCGAGAGCGTGGCGAATTACGTCAATCGCGAGACCCGAAAAACTGAGGCCGCCCAAGGTCATTCCAAGGAGCACAACTTGCAGTAGGAACACCTGCAACGTTCTGACTCGGTATCGCCAACTCAATCGCAATAGGCGCGAAATGACGTTGACCTTCGAGGACCTTTTGGGACTGCTAGCACTTGAAGCCATTGATATTGTCTGAAACTTTACCAGCCCATAACGGGCCAAAGGCGCGGCGCCAGTAGCCAATAGCAAAATTGGCGGGATTTTCACTTCCCCAATCGTCCGAGTATTGGACAATCGAGATTCGAGGGTGCTCGTACTAGAAACGCAAAGTGAGGTACTCAAGTGGCCAAATTTGGCCTGGAGAACGGCTCAGAGTACGGTATCTTCAGCGTTCAACGTGGCAAAAGTTCGCGATATTGGGTCTGGTATTTGGCGTCGCGGCGCCCGACGCAAGGTCTGGCAAAGGTAGACCGATGAGTGATGAAGGCATGCGTCAGTCCGAAACACTGAAGGCTCTGATCGACAAATGCTGTATTGATTTTCTGAACCGCTATGGTGTTCAACCGGACTGGGCGGCGGTCGCACCCGGTCGCGTGAATTTAATCGGAGAACACACGGACTACAATGACGGGTTTGTCTTGCCGATGGCCATTGAGAGATACGTGGTCATCGCCGGGCGCAAAGTCATTACTTCGAACCTCAGACGGGTGCGGTTGGCAAGTGATGCCGTCCAAGCGACAGTCGATTTGCAGATTGACGTTCGGCCAACTCCCGGCGATCCCCTATGGGCTAACTATGCACGTGGGGTGCTTGCTGGATTCCTTGACCGCGGCCTCGTTCCCCCTTCGATTGACGCACTGATGGTTTCCGATGTTCCTCTTGGCGCGGGGTTGTCAAGCAGCGCGGCCGTAGAGGTGGCCGTTGCCACGCTGCTCGAAATGGCCTGCGGGGTGGACCTTGAAAAACACGAAAAGGCCAGACTTTGCCGCAAGGCAGAGCACGACTTCGCGGGCGTGCCGTGCGGAATAATGGATCAACTGATATCCGTGTTAGGCGACGGCGATGGCGCGATCCTGATTGACTGTCGAGCAGAGACGGCTCGCGTTGTCCCCCTTGCAGATCCCGAGGTAAGCGTTCTAGTTACCAATACGAACATCAGGCATTCGCTGGGGACCAGCGAGTACGGCAAGCGCCGATCGCAGTGTCGCGACGCAGCGCACAAGATGGGGATTGACTCCTTGCGCGACGCCAGTCTCGAAATGTTGGATGCACGACTAACTGAAATTGAACGTAAGCGAGCCCGTCACGTAATTACTGAGAATGAAAGGACGGTGCTCGCGGCCGAAGCGTTGATGCTCGGGAACATGCGGCACGCTGGCCAATTGATGTACGCTAGTCATGCCTCCTTGCGTGATGACTTCGAAGTAAGTTGCCCTGAACTCGATCTTCTGGTCGATTGTGCCGGCAATATCGGCGAAAGTTGTGGTGTATTCGGCGCTCGCATGACTGGTGGCGGATTTGGTGGTTGTACCGTAACGCTTGTGAGGTCCGACTGCGTCCAGGACGTACTGGCTCGTCTCGCTGCTGACTACGGAGAACGAACGGGTCGAGTCGCCACCGGGTTTGTGTCGCGGCCCGCCCGAGGAGCTCACCAATTGCACCTTTCACAAAGTGCCGATCCTATGGGAGTATAGATGTCAGACATGATCCCAAACGAGTTGGCAACCCTACTAGTGTCATGTCCGGATCGGCGCGGCCTTGTTGCCGCACTTGCACAGGTGCTCTTCGGACATGGAGCCAATATTCTGGATTCCGACCAGCACAGTGATCCGATCGCTAAGCAGTTCTTTCAGAGAATTCGATTCGATACCGCCGAGCTACTAACAGATAGAGGGACACTTGAGCGGGCAATCGGAGAAGTTGCAGCACGATTCGACATGCGCTCGCGGATCAGTTGGCAAGGTCGAACCAAACGGGTAGCAATTCTCGTATCGAAATACGACCACTGCCTGGTTGACTTGTTGTTGCGCCATCGCTCGAAGGAACTTGACTGCGAGATGGCATTGGTGATTAGCAACCATGCAGAATTGGGGCCGTTGGTGGCACAATTCGGCGTCGATTTTGAATATATTCCAATTACCGAGGAGAATCGCGCGGCGCAAGAGCAGCGCGAACTCGAATTAATATCACGCTGCGAAATCGACTTGATCGTGTTGGCGCGTTACATGCAAGTCCTAAGTCGTGACTTCACTGCGCTCTACGAACAACGAATCATCAATATTCACCATTCATTTCTACCAGCATTTGTCGGCGGGAAACCCTACCATCAAGCACACGAACGTGGAGTCAAGATTATCGGGGTTACGGCTCACTATGTCACGGAACATCTCGACGAAGGTCCCATCATAGAGCAAGACGTTGTTAGATGTTCGCATCGCGATAGCGTAGCGGATTTGATCCGAAAGGGACGGGATCTGGAAAAGGTCGTTCTTGCGCGCGCCGTGCGCTGGCATGTTGAGGACCGAGTGCTCGTATACGGAAATAAGACGGTAGTATTTGATTGAGGGGCCTTGGTACGCTTATCGGAGGCTCCACTGCCGGCGCAAGTTCTCAAATGCGTCCTCAAGTGCGTCCCACCTATCGAGTAGGATTGCCCGTTCGGGCCTCGATCCAACCCGCGAAGCTCCCTTACCGCCTAGCCATAGTGGTATTGAACTATCCAATACGTTCATCAGAGCATCGAGATGGTTGCTGGTTGCCACGGAAGACGCCGCGATGGATACACTGATTCCGACTGCGGCCGCGTTCAGCACCTTTCCGGCTTTTGCAATTTGCGGAGTTGGTGTGTCGGCACCCAGGATGCGAGGCACAGCCCCGCATGCTGCTAGGTAAAGCCCCACCAATTGCAGCCCGAGTACATGGTATTCCCGCGGCAATGTTGCGAGGACTATCGTCGGGCCTGTGCTGCCCTCGTATGCAGCAAACATCAAATGAAGCTGCGATTGCAATATTTCAGTCGCCAGGTGCTCCTGTTGCACTTCAAGGGCGCCTCCCTCCCACGCCTCGCCCAATTCGTCGAGCAGTGGGGAGGCTACCTCTGAAATGAAGCACTTGGTACCCAGCATGACTGCTGCTCGTCGTAGTCGAATTCGGAGCGAATCGGGATCGTCGGCAATGATGCAGTCCACCAAGTCATGGGCAAGTTCCGATTCCGTAGGGTTGAGTTTGGCCGGGTCGGAGTTGGCAAGACGCCTCTTCAACGAGGTCTCATTGAGACTGATTGACTCGCCCACGCGATATCCGAGCTTGATCCCACGCGCGATCAGCGTCAGTCGATCGATATCACTCCGGGCGTACACGCGCACACCAGAGCCCGCTCGGGTTGGCTTCGGATAGCCGTACCTCCGCTCCCACATCCGAAGCGTATCAGGGCTCAGACCAGTCAATCGCGAAACCACCCGAATCGAGTATTCAGGTTCCTGCGGCGCATCGCCTGATTCGGGGGAACGAGATTTCATGCGATTAGCTCATGCGTACCCTGAGGGCCGACACTTTTATGGGTTTCGACTAGCCAACTCCGGAGCAGGATCAGCTTGATGAGGTGTATTGATTTCTTGCTCGATTATATAAAGAGGTCGGCGTTTGATTTCCTCATATATTCGACCGACATATTCGCCGAGCACTCCTGTCATCAAGAGTTGTGCCGATGAACCGAGAGCCACCGCAAACATGATTGTCGTCCAACCCGGAACGGTCCCCAAACCCAACACCTTGACAGCGATCGCCCAGGCGCCGATTCCGACGGCGCAGATCGCGGCAAATACTCCAAGCCAAGTAGCGACGCGCAACGGCAAAATCGAGAATGAAGTAATGCCGTCAATCGCGAACTTCAGCATCTTACTTACGGGATATTTAGTGGTACCCGCAAATCGTGCATCGCGGTCGTAGTAAACAGCCGTTTGTTTGAACCCAACCCACGCTACCATTCCACGAACGAACCTGTGCTGCTCGCGCAAGGCTCGCAACGTAAGTACAACCGGACGTCCCATTAGACGGAAATCGCCCGCGTCCAGGGGAATTGCGACGCCGGTTATCGCGCGAATTAGACGATAAAAAATCGATGCCGTAATTCGCTTGAACCAGGTTTCGCCCTTCCGCTTCTTACGCACACCGTACACGACGTCGTAGCCTGCCCTGTGTTTGTCGATCATCTCACTGACCACGCTAGGAGGGTCTTGAAGATCGGCGTCCATGACGACTACTGCATCCCCTTCAGCCCGATCGATGCCTGCCGTAATGGCAAATTGGTGTCCGAAATTTCGCGAAAAGGCTACCAAACGGTAGCGCGATTCGGATGCCGCCATGCTTGCAAGCAGTCGCCTAGAATTGTCGGACGACCCATCCTCGACAAAGACAACCTCCCAAGCGCTTCCCACCTGAGAAAGGTTAGCAAAGAGCTCGCGTAGGCGGCGATCGAGTTCAGGAAGCGTGTCCTCCTCATTGAATACTGGGATAACCAAGGATAGCTGGGGCCGTGCCATTGCCGTGAATATACTACGACAAGGGTACCGAACAACAGGCCGGCTTTTGCTAGGCCCAGCCATGCATGCGAACGTGGGGGCAATTGAGAGCGTTTGACGCTGGAGGACCGAACTTTCGTTAGGAGCTCCGATAATAGAGTGACCCATACATGCCAATGCAGGGAATAAGGGCTGCAAACCACCCTAGGAGCGCGGCTCGGTAGCGGAGAGGTCCGTCGTCTTCCAACGCGCGTAGTTGCCGGAGAAAGACGATTGTCGCTAAGAACCCCAGCGCAAGAAAATGGCCAAAGACTGGGTCCCGCCACTGTGCATTAGAGTCTTGCAACGTTAACGCACCCGAGAAAAACATCACTGGTAACAACCACATGAACCAGCGTTTGGCTCGAAATGGCAGCAATGCCAACGGGACACATAACGTCAACCAGTATTCTAAGTTCTGCGCTTCGAACCACCGCGATAACACATAGGCTGGGTTGACCACCAAAGTCCTCAACGTAGCCCCCAGATTCTGCGCACCAATCGAGGAGAGGCTTAGTAAGTCATTTTGATAGGTCTTGATCCCGTAGTGAGGCAGCAGGACTAGCGCCGCGGTCATGAAATAGCCTGCAGAGACTACTGCCAACCATTTACCGACGCGACGTCGGGAGCCAAATATCACAAAGTATAGTCCCAACAATAAATACCAAACGGCGACTTGCTCGTTGACCGAAAATCCCAATACGGTTGGCACTAGTCCTCGTCGAACCTGGCCCTTCTCGAAGAAATATGCAGACGAGAAGAAGCAACCAATTGCAAAGGTGATTGGAAATGAATCCCGAATTGCAATCATTCCTGCCGATGGCATACATAGGAAGGATATTGAAATCAAAAAGGCTGACCCTAGGCCTAACGATTTCTTGCACCAGTAAAAAAGTGGAATTGCTGCCAACGACAACGCTAGCAATCGCAAGATCATAAGGCCTTCGAGTTGGGGCCAGAACCAGGCCGTCACCGAGTGCACCACTCCTAAGCAACTCACATGTCCGGTAGCCTGCATGCCTTTGATCGTGAACCAAGTAACGAGGCCACCGATTTCGGAGAAATGGCGCACGGTTGACAATTCACTGGCAACGCCTGTTGCTGCCAGGTTTAGTTTGACTGTGCCGTGACGTACTCCAACTACTGCAAATACCAAAATCGAGACTGCCACCAGGGCTGACAGAATCCTCGGAGAAATTCGCGCGGCGGCGGTGCCGACCATCGTTTGCCAGTCACTCGTCGGCACTACACTTCTTCGCGAGGACCGGCACGAGACCGATGCATCGACGGATATGACGGTAACCATCGAAAAAAGTGCCGTCGTAATCAAAAATGCCAATGATTTATCAAGCCATATGCTCGGTTGAAAGACTAACGGCACGAAGCCAATTGCGCATAGCGGCGCCCAAAGGCGAATAAGCCTTTCAAACGAGACCAGCCGCCTTCCCGCAAACCTTGGCATTGCGCACACGCTCGCCATGGCAAGTGGCAGGATGAACGCCGGAAGAATCACCAGCGCAAGCATCTCTTTGCGTAGCCCAGCCGGCATTCGATTCGTCATTACGAATTGGGCAAGTCGATTCGATTGCATCAAGGTCGCCACCGCGAAACCGAGTGACATTCCTTCGACTATGGCTAGGGAAAATGCGTGTACGAAACGCGTAAACCGGGGCAGTTCGGGTTGCTGATCAATTGAAGCCATGACCGCCTAGCCGTGCGATGATTCGGAGGTTGTCGGAGGTCGAGAAGCCTCGCTTGGCGAGCACGAATTCTCCGCTTTCTCGCACAACGCCAAATTTGCGAGATTGAAGCACTTCGAGCACATTTTCTCGTTCAAATTGTCCTGCCGGGAGCCTGAACAATACGTAGTCGGCGTCGTATATGCTCAATCGCAATGTGTAAGCATTGGGTCGATTCGAAAGTTGAGGTACGACGTTTTCCGTCGCCGATATCTTCGCCATTGGCGGCACCAGATTGAGTAACTTTCGCAAGTTTACTCGTCGTGTTAGGTCAGCCGCATCGGTCTCGAAGTGGTACGGACCAAAACCACCCCAGGCCGTATTTTGCTGCAGCAACGCTCCGTATTGATGGCTAATTGCCAGCGTGCCGAGGCCGAATGCTGCAAGCCAAGACCATTTCCAAGCCGTATCGTAGTTGGGGTTGCTGGACGCTGTTCGATTAATCCACCGAAAATTAATCAAAGCTACTGGAAACAATTGTGCGCTCCAATAGGCCGTATATTGAAATGAAATCATTATTTGCGGCTGATATTTCGTTGACAATAACGTGAAGACAAACCCAGTCAAACAAGCCCACAGCCCAATCGGTTTGCGCAATGGGAGAAACGCAAAGGGGAGCATGACTTGAAGAATGTAAATTAGCTTCTGGCGCTCGAGCAGGGTGTCCAGCGTGTAGATCGGGTTGCTGATGATTGTCCTAACAACACCTGCAAAACTGTTGTCGTCCTCTGGAATGAGCAGCTTATACTGGTGCACGAAGGCGTCACCACCCATGGCGTGATGCATTATGACTCCCTTCATAAGCAGGAAGTACGCGCCACCGGCAATCAACAGTAATGACCCTGCGAACGGACGTCGACCCGTTAGCAGCAATAGTCCTCCGAGCCCCGCAAGACCGACAGCCACGTCCTCGCGCACGCTCAGAGCCAGTAACGCAAAAAGCGCTGCCCAAATCCAACGTCGCAATTCGACAAAGTAGACGGCAAACCAGAGGAAGAAGGGCCCGAGGGGCAGGTAGTGAAAATCGTAAAGATTCGACCCGTGCAGCCCCGGATAGAGTACATAAGAAACCGCCACCATGCAGGCCAACCACCGACTCACATATCGCGTACCTAACAAATACAGCGGAAGTGCAGCCGATCCGAACAGGAATGCTTGGATAATCAGGAGAGTTTCGGCATTGGGCCGCAATGCATACACCGGAGCAATGACGAAGGAAAACCAAGTTGCATGAAAGCCCAGGTGTGACGCGTCAGGTCCGCCGAGCGGCGAGGATTTGAACAGCCGTGCCCCGTGCAAGACATTCCACACTAAGTTGTCTTCTAGCCCCAGATCCAGACTAGAGGACAGTACATTTCGATGGTGTACTACAGTGACGTAGCTAAAAAATACAGTGTACACTAACGATGCGGCACACACGATGAGAAGGGGCAGATGCCGTGGAAGTGCGCCGCTCATGGCTCGAAAATCTGATTGGAGATTGTAAGCTGCGCTGCAGGCTCGCGACCAGAAACCGGGCAATGCCGAGGGCATCCTAGGGGCTCTCAAAGCACAGGCCACCAAGTGTTTCGCCAATATGATAACCGTAAGCGTGTACAGCAGATGAGGAAGCTCCCGGTCGAGCCAGACTCGCCAATTGAAAAGCGCAGCTAAGAATACCAAAAGAATCAACGGCGAACCGCGCTGCACCAGAACATGTAAGGCTTTCTGTGCGCGCTCGCCTTGGGCGTTCACCAGGGTAGCAACCGCGATTGCGACGAACGCGGCAATCATGGCTACCAGCTGTGGCGTACCGGCATGTAATGTCGTAGGGATTTGATTGTGCCGTACGAATTCAACTAGTGCGTCCGAGTGACGCCAAGCCCAAATAGCAACCGCAACGCTGACAACCTCCAGTGTCAGCATCGCCGACGCCCAAGGCCAATTGGGGAAATTCATTCCAGACTGCGAAGGTCCGGAGACTGGACTGTCCGCGCTAACCGGCATGTCCATTCCGAGGCCATGTCGGCAGTTGGTGATTGGACGCCGTCGCTTGGTTTTGCCGCTTGACGGGGCCTCGACCCCGACAAATGGCCGCACATTTCTGCCTTAAGTGAGGTGTGGTTCCCGGAGGTTTATAGTTGTTCATCTCGTGCTAGGCTCTCTACGAGGTGTCCGCATACAAGCGAAACTCACCGGGATCAATGGCAGCCAAATTTGACGCATACGCTAAGGATTACGAAACGTTGCACGCCAATAGCATTACCGCTTCGGGCGAGCAACCAGGCTATTTTTCCGACTACAAAGCAGATTGCTTGGCACGCCTAGCAGGCTCGAATTTTGACGAACCTGTTCTGGACTATGGCTGCGGCGTAGGTGCTTTGACTCAGCGGCTTTGCACCCAGTATAGTCACGTGTATGGCTTCGATCCCTCTACGAAGAGCCTCGAGGAGGCCCGCCAACGAGGAGATCGCGCGACATATTGCGAAGACCCAAGCGAGCTTCCGCGGGCTCACTTCGGCATCGTGGTGCTGGCTAATGTGCTGCACCATGTGCCGCCCGCGAATCGGGCCGAACTCATGACGCGATTGAGGGAATTGTTGCGGCCGGGAACGGGACGCCTCGTGGTATTCGAGCACAATCCATATAATCCACTAACGCGCCGGGCCGTCGCCCAATGTGAGTTCGACGATGATGCGATTCTGCTCGCACCGGGAGAACTCGTAGATTTGCTCGAACAATGCGGCTACGAGGCTGTCCGGCGTCAATTTATAGTGTTCTTTCCGCGTTCGCTGGCCGTCCTTCGGCCGCTCGAGCCTTCCCTGGGCTGGCTACCGGTAGGTGCACAAATGATGGCTATCGGCACATCGCCGAGCTAATCTCAGCAGTTCGTCTTCGTAATCGTCACTTGCGTCCCCCCGCCCGGGCGAACTGTCAGGGCAGGCGATTCCCGCCAATCCTGATTTTTCCTGGCGTCTCGGCGCGTCTAAAGTAGGATTCGGCCTCCTTCTACGGTATACACGGGACCGTCATGAACGACGATAACGGCGAAAAGCGGGACGACCAAACGGCAACCAACAACAATTCGTCAACTTCAGAGACCAACCCGGTCAATTCTGAGGTTGCCGCATCGGGCACTGAAGGTTCCAATGCTAGTCCCTCGGCGGCGGCAACGGCTTCAGCCCAAGCGGCCAAGCCGGCCCCTGCGACCTCGTCAAACGTTGCGACTGCAAATGCTGCCTCAGCATCCAGTTCAGTGCACTCGGCGAACGCAATACGAAGAATTCTGTGGCTGGACGAGCGTGTCGCGGAGGCCAGGGTCAATACGTTTGGACCCTCTCAGCCAGGCTGGGCTGAATACGACGCGGCCAGGCACGCCAGGGAAGGGGTGGTTCAAATTGGCGAAACCGGCCAAAGCAGTTGGGCCGTTCTCTTGCTCGAGCGTGTGACAGCATCGCTTCTATTGCGGGCTCATGCTGCGCGCGCCGGAATCGAGATTAGTGCAGGGGCACTGAGCGAAGCTGATTGGGAAAACGCGCGTAAGATTCCGATGGTTCAGGAGGCGTGGAATAATCTTTCAGCCGTTCAAGTGTCGGCACTCGTGGAAGCCTTGGGGGCTGAGGGCGATCGCTCTACTGCTCATTTGCCCGTTGCGCAGCGCAAGTCATTTGCCCTGGGGTTACACAACTTCGTCAAGACGCTTGCCGAACCACTCGAATTTGAAGCCAACCGGCTCGGTCGGGCGCTTTTTGCTCGTTATACCCGAGTAGCAGTTGCAGCTGTCTTAGCGATTGTCGTAGTGAGCGCGTTTATCAATTGGCTCGGATCGCGCTTCGAGAAGCCCAATATTGCTCTTCATAGAGCCGTTGAGGTGAGCAGCCAGTACCCGGGCGCAGGTGAAGACCATACATTGTTGGTCGATGGTGACCGTACGAACTTGGGGTTTCATACGAACTGTGAGGGGCCTCAATTTGTGATTGTCGATCTAGGTGCGGTTCACAAATTCGACAAAGTCGTCGTCTATAATCGCGATGAATTCCCGGAGCGAGCCGTCCCGCTCTATTTGGAAGTCAGTACGGATCATCAGAATTTCAAGCAACTGGCGGTCAAAAAAGAAGTGTTCGACAAATGGGCCGCGACCGGGTTAGGCGCTTCGGGTCGTTATATTAGGTTGAGAAATACTCCTCCCAATTGCTTTCATCTGGCCGAGGTCGAAGTATATTGATCGAACTAGGGTTTCTCTCTTGGATAGCCAATTCGTCGCCTAGGCGAGCTGCCAGTAAGTAGGCTATTCCTGAGCACCAAAGATTCCGGTTCTCAGTGGGCAGATATGGCAGGAGTGAATTTGACAGAGCTTGCTCTGGCAGGTAAGCGAGACCATCGGCCCCGCGAACAGTTGCGCAGGGGGCTCTTCTGATTGTTTGGTAAATAACTAATATTATTGATTTAAAACTACAGTCCCCTGCAAAGTTTGAGCTTTGTATCAAACCCAGGGGATAGTTCCACTGGCAATAATGAGCCTACTGCATTTTGATCGCGTCGCCTTCGACGGTAACCCCGCGATGGTTACGTTCGCGCCGCCCCCATGAGTGACGGCGACGAAAAGACGCCCGCGCCGCCGCAGCGCGCCAAGAGTCCGACTCAAGCGCGGCCCGCATCGGTACCACCGGTTAGGCCTGACGCGGGCTCTTGGTCCCCTCATTCGCCAAAGGTTTCTCCACGTCGAGCGGCGCTTTCCACACTTCCGGATGACGTCCCCGTTCGCGCACGTGGGTCTCGTGGCAACGCCGATGTCGAAGCACACTTGCCGCAAGACGGTGACGCAACACCGCCAATGCATGAACCGGTCAGGCAAGCCGATGCAGTCGGCGGCATCAATAGTGACGACGCGCTCGGGCCCATGCCCGCACAAAAAAAGAGTCCACTCAACGATAGCCCTCGTCGACCACCCAGTGACCCCGCAACGCGGCGCCAACGACCGCGTCGAGCGCGCGCCGTGGAGGCAGAAGCGGACCTTTGGGCTGCCCTCGACAGCGGACCGCCGAGCATTCCCTCCGCCGCAAGGATCGAACCCGCACCGCGCGAGTATGCCGGGGAAGCGACGCCAGAGACTCCGAGTGGCGTGGCAGTTGGACACGTACTTGCTGATCGCTATGAGGTGCTCAGCGTCCTCGGTGAGGGGGGAATGGGAATCGTATATAGGTGCCTCGATACCTATAGCGGTGACGAAGTTGCACTCAAGCGAGTTATCATTCCCGAGGGACCGCTAGCCAACGAATACGTGCTGTGGTTTTACAAGGAATCTAAGGCACTCGCGACGCTTGACCATCCGAGCATAGTCAGGGCTCGTGATTTTGGGCAGTTTCATGACGGCTCGCCCTTTCTGGTGATGGACCTGGTCGTCGGTGTCTCGTTGCATGATTTGTCGCACGCCCGAATGAGCTTTCCTCTCGCATGGAGCGTGACTGATCAAATCCTTGGTGCGTTGGCGCATGCACACGCGCGCGGCATAATTCATGGGGATCTTAAGCCCTCCAATATTTTGGTCGAGGAACAACCCGAAGGTCCGCCGCGAGTTCACGTGCTCGATTTCGGCCTCGCGTGGCTAAAGCAGGATCGTCACGATGAACGCCTGGATGGTTCCAAGGCACTGGATTTTACGCCTCACGCGGGTGCCGGAACACCCGGTTACATGGCGCCTGAACAAATTCAACACGAGAGTCACAATGTTTGCGGTGCAACCGACCTGTACTCCCTGGGTTGCATTCTGCACAGAATGCTGAGCGGCAAGCCGCCGTTTACGGGGGAATCCAAGGAGTTATTGCGGCACCACGCCTTCGATATTCCGATTGCTCCGCGACTGCGTTCGGATGCACCCCACGATGCGGTTCACTTCGTGCTGCGTATGCTTGCAAAACAGCCTTGGGACAGGTGGGAATTTGCTAGCGAGGCTCGTGCGGAATGGCTGAGGTGGCAACCGCACGACATCGACCCCGCAAGCTACCAATTTCCACCCTTGCCGCGGAAGAATGAAGTTCCCCGTGCTGCGGCGATTCACAAGTCGCGCATCGTCCCCAATGTCGCAACGGCTGAGCGCAGCCCAGGACTATTGAGCATTCGTCCGAGTCCTCTCGTAGGTCGCGACGAGCTTCGCGAAGTTCTGCAGAATGCTTGCCGCGACTCAATTCAAGGTCAAGGACCTGCCCACCGGCTCATGACCCTCGTTGGGCCGGCAGGCGTTGGCAAGAGTCGGATTGCCGAATGGCTCTATGAGTCCGTACATGAGAGCGGATCGATGGTTCCGCTCCGTGCACGTTACCGATCGCCGCGGGGACCACTCGATGGCATGTTGGGTGCCGTCACTCAATACTTCAATTTCGAGCGCGCCGATAGGGACACGCTGGAGCGCACGCTGCTGGCTCGCTGGAAAATTGGGAGAAACGACAAGGCTGGGCGCACTTGGGTTGCTGGTATTGCCGAATGGTTGCGACCGCTAGGTCCCATCAGTGATCAACCCATCGGTCCGAGTGGCATCCGCTTTTCACTGGATACCCCCGAAACACGACGCATGGTGATGCGGTACACGTTGCGAAGAATCGCCCGGGGTTGACCGATGTTACTTTGGCTGGATGATCTCCACCACGCAAGCGAATCCACCATTTCTGGGTTGGCGCATCTGCACGAAGAAGAGGCCGACCAACGTTTCGTCATGGTGGCAACCGTTCGTGACGAAGACTATCAGTTAGACTCGCCACTTTCGAACAAATTGCGCCCACTATTCGAGAGCATGGATACCCGCATGCTCGAAGTTCGACCGATGGATAGCGACACGACGTGCGCGCTGGTGCGCGCATCGCTTCCCCTGGACGACGCTGCGGTTGAGGAAGCCGCCCGCAGGAGCCGCGGCAACCCGCTGTTTGCTCTACAACAACTGCATGCCTGGGCATTGGCGGGCGAAATGACGCGCATCGCGGGACGTTATCATGTCCCGGCAGAGGTACTCGCGGTGCGGCCACATACGACGGCCGAGCTATGGGACAGTCGAATTTCTGCATTGCCTTTGGAACATCGGCTAGCGCCGTTCGCCGCCGCATCGCTCGGTGCCGACGTTAGACGAATTGTCCTGCATTCGTTACTGACCGCGCTCGAGTTGCCAGCGGACGACGCGATCCTGAGCCTGCAGAATGCCGAAATATTGGTACCTCGGGGCCCCGGTCGCTATGGGTGGCCACACGCGCTGCTTTACGAGCATTTGTCTTCCCGCTTGGCGCAACGCGATGACTGTCGCCGCATATTGAGGGCAGCCGCTGATGCCCTATCGAAACATCCGTTAGCCGGCACACGTCGTGTCGTACGCCAGCGCGTTACCAATCTACTGGGCGCAGGCGACCCAGATGCGGCGGCAAATGTTCTGTTTTCCTATCTCCAAACTTCCGGCGGAGTCGCGCGTGAGCCTCTGTCACTGCTCGCGGATATAGACTTACTCAAGGGCAAACTTCAGGGTCACACACTAGCGTTGAAGCACCGCTGGCAGGCTGAAGCCTTTAGGCAAATAGCGCGCGTCGAAGAAGCGAGCATGCATGCGGAAATTGCACGGGCTACCTTCGAGGAATTGGCGGATACTGAAAATCTGGCCCAATCACTGCGGTTATTGGGTTGCATTACCGCCGAACAAGGACGCCCCAGCGAGGGCCTCAAACTTGTCGAGAAAGCACGGGCCACCTTCGAATCCAGTGGCAATTTGGCGGGTCTAGCGCAAAGCGAGGCAGCGCTGGCAGAAATTCAGTTCTCGCTTGGCAACATGGCAACTGCGCGATCATTGGTGGAACGAGGCCAAGCGCACTTTGCGTCGTTAGCTCAACCGCATGGTCGCGGACAATGCCTGCTCTTGCTCGCTGCAATCGAACAAGCGGAAGGACAAGTTGAAAGAGCCCGCCGTCGAACTGGTGAAGCGCGGTCGGAATTCGAAAGGGCAGGCTACCGTCTGGGCTCCGCCCTCGCGGACCTAGCTTTGTCGCGCGTTGAACATCGTCTTTTCAATTTTCATAGCGCCGAACGCGGCGCGCAGGATGCGCTTTCCACGTTTTTTGCACTAGGGACCCTAAAGTACCAAGCCGATTGCGAAAGGCTCTTGGCCATGGTCGGTATCGATTGCGACGACGCGCAAATGGTCGTGTATCACATCGATCGAATGGCAGACATCCACAAGAAGACTCTCGACAGGAGCAGTGAGCTAGAATCCCTGGTGCTCCGCGCACAGTTGGCCCTGCTTCGTCACGAACCCAAGTCAGCAGCTGAGTCATTGGTGCGCGCCCGCCGAGTGGCGATCGTCGAGCCCGAGCTCAAACAGCACCTGCTATTGACGGAAACGTGGCTCGCGTTGGAGCAGAACGATGCGCAGCGCTCGCATGAAAAGCTCAGCGCCGCTGCCTCGGCCTTCCGAGAAATACATGTGGTCGGCGACCACACTCCGCAACTACTTGCCCGATTTCCCGGTATCAATGGTCAGAAGAAGGGCGTAGCGAGCTGGAAGCTTGGCGTTCGGCGATCGTTGAAAAGAGTCGTCGGACTAAGGATTGAGATTCGCGAAGCGAATTTTGGTTTGGGCGACCACGCTGAGGAGTGGGTGAAGAACCAGTGCCAGGTATCCCATGTCGGTTCGCTGGGGCCGAACCCAGCCAACCGCAACAGGGGTCGCTAATCTGTCTTGACAATTGGACAAAAGCGGAGGTTCATCGGCTCAATGCAGAGCCAAGTATCGCAACAGCTTTTCAGGCGAGCAGAATCCGTGATCCCCGGTGGTGTTAATAGCCCGGTGCGAGCGTACCGCGCTGTCGGTGGCTCGCCTCCGTTTATTACACGAGCCTCGGGCGCTCGAGTCTTTGACGTAGATGGCAATGAATTCATCGACTACGTTGGCTCTTGGGGCCCGGCGATTTTGGGGCATGCTCACCCAGCAGTCGTATCGGCGGTAAAGCGCAGCGCTGAAAATGGGCTTAGCTTTGGTGCACCGACGGAACAGGAAGTTCGCCTCGCCGAACTCATCATTAGCCTGTATCCGAGCATTGAGATGCTGCGCTGCGTTTCGAGTGGTACAGAAGCTACAATGAGTGCAATTCGCGTCGCGCGCGGCTTTGCGAAGCGCAACTATATCGTGAAATTCGATGGCGGTTATCACGGGCATTCCGATGGCCTGCTAGCAAAGGCTGGCTCGGGCGTTGGCACGCTCGGAATTCCCGATTCAGCGGGCGTGCCCGAAGGCATGGCTCAATATACTCTAACGTTGCCCTATAACGACTCGGCCGCGCTCGAAGCATTGTTTCGGGACCGCGGCTCGGAGGTGGCCGCGGTGATCGTCGAGCCCGTGGCGGGTAATATTGGGTGTGTTCCGCCAGCCCCAAATTTTCTTGCAACAATTATTGCGCTCTGCAAGCGTTTCGGGGCTGTAAGCATATTTGACGAAGTCATGACAGGCAGTCGAGTTTCACGGGGAGGCGCACAAGCCCTCTACGGAATGACTCCAGATATGACTTGTTTGGGAAAAGTCGTTGGAGGCGGAATGCCGCTCGCGATTTATGGCGGCCGCAGAGAGATTATGAATTGCGTCGCGCCACTTGGGCCGGTATATCAAGCGGGAACACTCAGTGGCAACCCAATCGCCGTTGCAGCAGGTATTGCAACACTCGAGCAGCTGGACGAATCGATGTACGAAGATCTCGAGGAATTGGGGGCTGCGCTAGAATCTGGCCTCAATCAGCTACTCTTGCGCAACGCAGTGCCAAGTGTCGTTCAGCGCGTCGGATCAATGATAACTGTGTTCTTCGGCGTACGAAAGGTAACCGACTACAGCACTGCATGTCAGGCGGATCGCGGCCGCTTTGCCCGCTGGCACAATGGACTACTGTAATCGTGGTATTTATTGGCCTCCCTCCCAATTGGAATCGGCATTTCTCTCCGTCGCGCACTCCCGGGTTGACATCGAGCGAACATTGAGTGCAGCCGAAGCGGCGCTTGGCGAATAAACGGCCGTGATTCTCCGTTGCGCCGTAACGTCTGCACTGCTCACACTCGTTACTTTTTCAGCTAGGGCTAGTGAGTCGCAGACTGCGCTACCATCGAGGGCCGGTAATTCCCCTGGGCCAGTTAGCGATACTAGCGGGCGCTACGGCAACCTTCTCTCGTACTAGTAGTACCCGTCAAGGGTTCTGATTGTGAGCATGTGTGCGCCCTCGTCGTGACCAAAGATGTCTGGAGTTTGCGCCTCAATACTGGTCGGCTCGAGTGCGCATCCCCACTCGACCGACCCAACCTGGCCGGCCAGCATTGGGGTAGCTTCGACGTGCTATTGACGGTAGAGGGGCAACCATTCGGCACACCTCAACTAGTGACTCGCGGTTCTCCGCTCTTGACGCTGGCGCCATAGACGAGTGCGCAGATTTGATTGAGTGGCGGCACTGGACCTTTGGGATAAATCTGCCCGTCGCGTCCAAATTGCCGACGTAGCAGCGGCCAATCCGCGAGATTTACGCCATTCCGAAAGTTGGCTCTTGAATCCGGCGCTAGCCCGAGGGAGGCTAGCGCGCGTGTTGACCCATCGTTACAACCCCATTGGACTCACGGCGCTCGTATTCGCTCTGCTCGCTAGTGGCATCGGCTGCAGCAAGGGCAAGAAGAAGGAAGCGACCGCCACTGAAGTTGCTACACCCCCCAAGATCGAATTCGTCGAAAAGATCCACGACTTCGGCAACGCCACCGAGGGGGAAAAACTCAACTATGTATTCAAGGTCAAGAACACCGGGACAGGCCCGCTTCTAATTGACCGAGTCACAACGTTGTGTGGATGCACCGCTGCGGTATTGAAGAATAAGGAAGTACTGCCCGGTGGCGAAGGGCAAATCGAAGTCACGTTCGACACGAATCGGCGTGGTGGCGAAAATCACAAAACAATTACCGTAATGTCGAATGATCCGAGCAGCCCTCGCGCTGAACTCGAAATTCGGGCCAACGTTGAAACACTATTGGCACTCGATCCTGGCTTTATCCGGCTCAACCCAGAAATTGGCAAACAGCAGGTGATGGAATCCTGGTTGACCGGTAAGCTCAAAGAGCAGGCAAAACTAAAGATTCTAGAGACCACCGGTGACTCCGAAATCGCCGTTGAGCTGGTTGACAAGAAGACGGAAAGCGGCGGCAACCTACAGGGCCTTCGATTCAAGATTACTGGGAAGAAGGTAGGCTTCGGAAACGGCAATCTGACCTTGGAAACCGGTATTCCCAAGCCTGATAAACTGCAGATAGGCTTTCATTGGACGGTCGCGGGTAACCTTCAGGTAGTTCCTGCGCAGCTTTACTTTTCGGCCAAAATGGGGCCAGCCTCCGAGCGAATCATTCGTGTTAGTAGCAGGAAGACAGACTTCAAATTGCGCGAGGCGCGCGTTGTCGCAGGGCCGTTTACGGCCAAGATCCTCACCCCGGATGCTGGCGTCGGTTACGAGGTACACGTAGCCCTGAAGAAAGACATCGAAACGGCGCCAACGGCCGTAGCCGAAATTGGAAAGCTGGAACTGATAAGTAACGATTCATTGGAACCAAGGAAAGAAGTCCCGCTGCGGTTGGCCCCGCAGTTCTCGCCACCTGGAATGCATGGTGCCCCCGGCGCTGGTCCACAACGACCAATGGTTCCGCCCGCACATCCACTGCCTCCGACTCCGCCCCCGCCGCCTCCTCCTCCGCAGGGCCGTTAGCATCATTGCATTTGAGATTCCCGCTTGTGCCGCTTGCTCGACTTCTGATTCTTCGGGAGTGCCGATTGGCGTTCCCTTGGGCCTACGTCGACGTGGCCCCAACTATACCTGAGCAAGCGTCGAAATGGACCCCCGGCATCGGTGCCCAGTATCCACACGTCCCGCGGCGATTCATCGAGATACAATTTCGACGGGAAAAAACCGGTGCTCGCCGTTCCGAGCACGGTAGGCAGACCCGGCGTGTCGCGCCCGACTAGGACAGCACAACTCTGCGGCACGCGATTCTGCGCGCATATCGAAAGGGCTATCAGCCGCTCATTGCCAATGGGTCGCCAAACAAACCCAAAGATGGCATTCCACTTATTGTCACCAAGTTCATCTCTCGCGTCGGAAGCCATGTGGTCCAACATTCTGCGCAATAACCCTGCGTCGGGAGCCGGGCTCATTGTGACAGGTTGACCGTGTTCGACACGCATCACAATTTCCACCTCGTTAGTGGGTCCAGAGCAGCAGCGAAAGCCGACGCTGGGCAATCGAGCCTCTGGAGCACGAGGTTCCGCATTGGCGCAGCGGCCAACTACCTCCCCAGCGCCGTCATTGCCGCCCCGGATGGCAACTTTGTTGATATTGCCCATCCCGCGAGCCCAACGGCTATCCGTCCATTCAAATACGCCGCCGTGAAGGTCATGTACGTGAAAGTCACTTTGGCAGCCCACCTTGATCCCACTCGGTCTAGGAACTACCGGCGTTCCAGTGCCGCAAGTATCCTCGCGGTAGCGATCACCGTACTCATATGTGTATTGCGAAGGGCCTTTACAAGCGCGCTCCCACTCGAGTTCGGTACAAAGGCGTTTACCTAGCTTGGTGCAAGTCGCCCGCGCCTCGACTTGGCTAACGTTCGTGATCGGAATAGCCCCCTCTTCATTGGGATATTGAAATATGTCAATGTAAAATCCGTGCAATATGAATTGTTCTCCCGCCAATTCCCGATCGGGGCGGCGTGGGAAGACATTGGGGGGCGTACCGACGACAAGTGGGCCAGGATTGATCCAAACCATACCTCGCGGTGGCGCAGTAGGTTCATTCTGGCTTGGGACTGGCGTTGGCGTCGCGCCGGATACGAGCGTCGCTATAACCGATGGTCGTTGCTTTTCGCGCCGGCTGCACGAGCCGATAGCGCTGATAGCGAAAATGGAGAAAAACGCTATCAGGCTGATTCGTCTCACAGCTCGAGTCGCTCGTCACGCTCGCGCAGGCCTAGTTCCTTCATCTTTAGCTGCAGGCCCTTACGCGAGATTTTTAGCAAACGCGCAGCGTGCGTAACGTTGCCCGCCGTCTGGTCGAGGGCCCGCTGAATGAGCTCTCGCTCGAGACGACTCATGGCAGCCTTGACCTGCTCTTTGAGCCCCTCGATATTGGTCGTCGAAAGGTCCATTGCCGGCGGTGTTACGCTGGCTCGCGGGCGCTGCGAGGGATTGGACTCGCGCAGTTCCGGGGGTAGATCTACCAGTTGGATCTGCTGCGTATCCGCAAATAGTACCGCACGCTCGATGACATTCTCAAGTTCGCGGATGTTTCCCGGCCACGGGTGGCTCATTAACGCTGCTTCGGCCTCGGCAGAGATGCCACTGATGCTCTTGTTGAGTCGGCTGTTGAACTTCGACAGAAAATGCTTTACGAGCAGGGGAATATCATCCGAACGTTCCCGCAGCGGGGAGAGCCGAATCGGCACTACATTCAAGCCGATAGTAAAGATCGTCTCTGAATGACCCCACCTCGATTTCGTGACGCAAGTCACTATTCGTCGCCGCCACGAGGCGCACATCTACTCGAATTGTCTTAATCCCGCCTACACGCTCGAACTCGCTTTCCTGGAGCGACCGCAGGAGTTTTACCTGCATTTCGGTGGGGACCGTCCCGATTTCATCGAGGAAGAGCGTGCCACCATGAGCCAATTCGAAACGTCCTGGTTTTGAACCTACAGCGCCGGTGAAGGCCCCCCGTTCATAGCCAAATAGCTCACTTTCCATCAAATCGCGGGGGATTGCCGCGCAATTTACCTTAATGAAAGGCTTGTCGCGGCGTGAAGAGTTCTCGTGCAGCGCCCGAGCTACAAGCTCCTTGCCGGTGCCGCTTTCGCCCGTTACGAGTACGGTGGTTGGCGTATCCGCGACGCGTTCGATGACGGCGTACAGGTCTCGAATCGCGGTGCTCGTGCCAATGATCCCGAATCTCGTCTCTTCACTGACGACTGATTCCGTCTGCCGCGTTGCTTCATTTGCCGCAAGGTCGCGGGTGCGCAGCGCCTTCCTCACGATAGTGCGCACCTCGGTCTGATCGAACGGCTTGGTAATGTAGTCAAATGCGCCCGTCTTGAGCGCTTCGACTGCGTTGTCCACGGTGCCATGCGCCGTAATGATAACCACCGGGAGCTCTTCATCCATCGCGCGAACGCGCCGCAGTAGCTCCATGCCGTCTATCTTTGGCATCCGCAAATCCGTAACGACCATGTCGATATGATGTTCACCAAGGACGGCTAGCGCCTGCTCGCCATCCTCCGCGGTATGAACATCATAGTCGTCGCGGGCAAGCAGTGCCGACAGGACGCGCCTTAGGTTGGGTTCATCGTCAACGACGAGAATTTGCTTACGCTCGGGAAGCATATTTGTGTTCCTCAGGGGCAGCGAGCACTCTTCGACTCCGCAGGTAGCAGTGAATTGCAGTAGAATGCCATAACAGAATTGTCCCCCGGCGTACCCGCCATTACGGCATCAACCTTGCCGACTGGCGCCGCCGCTAGAGACGTTCCCAAACGATCGCCAGCCGCGGCTGACGAAACGTATAGCCCGCCTTTCACATCAAAGGTGCTGCCACTCAATTGATAGATGAATACGGCGCCCGCAGCGTTCTCGCCACGCACGATTGTATTGGGGGCGCCAACGATGAGTTCATCCGGGGCCGTGCCGTCGAGGTTAGCGGCGGCAATCGCTGCGGCGAAGGGTTGCCCACCGCAGCCATCGAGATCCGTCAAGCCCGAGCATCCGACTTTGGCGATCACCTGCGCTGAGTCAATAGACGTGCACGTTGGTGTGCTGTTCGGTGGCAATGCGACTAGACTCGACCCCGCGATAAGGTAAACGGTGGTTGCATCCGCCACCAACAGATCGTCGATGTCATCCGTATCGAATTTACCCGTGGCAAGCAGACGACCAAATTGCGGCGGCCCTTGAATGCAGCTGGTGAGTAATGGCGTGGCACCCGAGTCAATCTGGTAGAACCAAACGGTATCCGCTGGATTCGATGAACCGGCAGCCACTACGTGCCCAGTACTAGAGGACACGATTGCCAGAGATTGCACGGCGCTTTGACCATTGGGCAATTGGGGCAGTTCGACCGGATCCGCATCCGTGCCGTTATAAAACCATACTTCGTTTGCATCGGGCATTGCCGCCACTAGCGGTTGCGTGCCGCTGTGCCGTGTCGTCGCAAATTCGACGATGGTTTGCGCGTTTACCGGGTTTGACGGGAACCAGTCCGACAGCTTTTGGGGCAGCTGAAGTGAACTTCTCTTTGAGTCTTCGCAATACAGCCAAAGCTCGACTCGAGGCTTGCCGCTAGCATCCAGCAACGGACTGCCGCTGCTATCTTTCGGAATCCCTAGGCCATACGCAACGCAACCCAGATTGGCGGTCATTGGCTCTGCGCGTAGCCCTACCAAGTGCCGTGTAAGCAGGCATGAGTTGTCACCGGCGCAACTTTGAGTAGTCGTTGCGGTCTGCGACGGTTCAGTCCCAGTTCCAAGATCGAAGAGCGCAACGCGATCGGTCGCGGTGACCGCCAACGTTGTTCCCTCTGCCGTCGGATATGTCGTCATCGACAAACCCAGGCTTGCAGTGCCGTTTGGCGCGTCGAGCCGTTCCACCGGCGGGTTGTCAGTAACATCGTCAAACCTCGTCCAAGTACACCCGGACACGGCCCACGCGAGCGCAACGACATACCGTGCAATATTCGACGGTTGTTTCAAGGCGTGCCTCCGGGAGCAGGAGTCTTCGGTTGACTATCGAACTCGCGCACCTTGCCTATGTCGAATCGCGACGGCGGTAGCGGGTCCTTGAGAAAGTTGTACGTCGCCAGCCCTCCGAGCACGCCGGAACCCAAGAACGCAATGTCGGCACCCACAGCGTAAATTTTCCCACGCGTACCGCGACTGTCGCCACGCACTAGTATCGAGGCACTTCGATCGGCCTTCAATTCGTCATAAAGGCGGTTGGATTCCAGTCCCAAGTAAATGCCGCCCCCAAGCAGGACTCCGCTGATGATTGCTTGCGTCCAAGCCGCGCCCCGGGGGGAGTGACAACCATGTGTGCGCGGACCAATTGCACTTGTCCTCGTGGCACGACCACCGTCCCGAGCAACGGTTTTCTCTTCGGTGACGTGATTGACACTTGGTGGGGTCCGGCCTTTAGTCGCTCGACTTCGAGTGGAGGTTTGCCCGCCGACCAAGTCCCAATCGGACGGCCGTCGACGGCAACCTGAATCTGAGGCGCGTTTGAATCGATGCGAAGTGTGCCAAAATCGACTCTGACTAGATCGACGGCAATATTCTCCTTCTGACCCTCGGAAAAGGTCAGATTGCGCGTTATTGGCACGTAGCCCGGCGCGGTAATCAGTACTTCGTGTTGCCCCGTCGGCACTAGTTCGCCATGCGGGACCGTGCCCCAGGGAGTCTTTTCACCCGTGGGGTCATCGAGAAATACCCGCGCATGCTTGGGGGTTGCAGTCACCCGCAAATAGGCCATGAACGCGCCTTGCGAGAGATTGAGTTTCAGCTGATGAACATGGCCGGAGATGACTTCCAGGTCCGACTCGCTGGCATTGAAATCGCCCATCTTATCGACAAGGATGTGATACTTGCCGACGTCGAGGGACGCGTTTGCTGGCGCGCTTGCGGAGAATATTAATTTGTAGCCCGGATTGTCACCAGTTGCGTGAAACAACGCATCTGCGATGACTTGCCGATAGAAGTGTACCTGGGCTCCGGGGGGTTCCGTCTCGACGACGACTAAGGACTTCGTGGCGCTTTCTTCGATTGAGACGACCTGCGGCTTGGACTTTTTTCCAGACTTCTCGGCTTGATTCTGATCGACGAGGGCCTGTTCGATTCGCGCGATGCGCTTTTGCACCTCGGCGCTGTCGGGTGCGTTGGGATCTACCTCGGCGTACTTCTTGAAACGAGAAAGCGCGTCCGCGAGTCGGTCTGCCTTTTCATACGCAACACCGGCGTTGAACAGAAAGGCTGAATACGGGTGCATTTCGTAGCCGGCTTCGAAAACCTCCGCGCTTTTCGAATATTGGCCCGTGACGAATAGCGCCTGCCCTTTTTCCATGAATCGACGAATCGAGTCGACGCTGGTGATCTCGCGTGCTTTGGGAGCCGCGCCGGCCGTACTCGGAACTGTCAGCGTCAGAAGGCCGATCAGGATCGAGAACACTGCGCTGAGCCACACTGCCTGTTTCCGCATGCAACCTGAACGATGAACCCAATATACGATCGCAGACAAGCACGGATGCTCCCGAGAGGGCACCTTTGGTTTGACTGGTCGATTGGTCGATAGGTGACAAGTCGGCTCCAATTGAGGCGATCCCAAGCAAAAGAGATCGGATTGTGGTTCGTCCATGCTGAAAGCTGTGCTTCTATAGGGCGCTGGTGATGTTTTGAGGAAATTGTGATGCACAGTCGTTCGTGTATTTGGTTGGCCGCTTGCAGCGTGTTCGCTTTCGCTGGTTCGGCAATCGCCGGACCTACGCACCCGTATGCGGAGTGCACTACTCACCCGAGCGACAGCGATGTAACGGCAGCCAAAGGCGCGTTTCAGGCTGGGACGGTATCGTTCAATGAAGCCGATTACGATCGCGCGATACTCTATTGGGAAGACGCCTATCGTCGGGATTGCACCGCGACCTTGCTGCTCAATCACCTGAGCCGGGCCTACGAAGGCCTCGGCAATCGAGAGCAAGCGGTCATAGCTCTGAGAACCTACCTCGAGCGTTCTCCCGACTCTCCTGAGCGAGCTCAAATACAGCGGCGCATCGAGGTCTTCGAACAGAAGATAGCGGACGAAAAGCAACAAGCGGCCGCGGCCCAATCGGCCAAACCCTCCCCGACTCAACCGGCTGTTGGCGCGCCGTCAAACCAACCCAATAATGGAACGGTTCCACCGACATCGCCCACGCCCGCCGGTGAAAGCAAGCCTATTGCTTGGGGGCCGATCGCGGTAATCGCTGTTGGCGGCGTTACGACCGTCGTTGGCGGTATCGTCTATTTAAAGGCCAAATCGGATATTAGTGACGTTGAAAGCAAGTGCCCCAATCATGTGTGTCAAAAGGATCAACCGACGTTGGTTCAGCAGGGCAATGATGCGCGTTCCAGGGCCACGACGGGCACCATCGTTACGATAAGTGGGCTTGCAATAGCCGGCGCGGGCGTAGTTTGGTTCGTGCTCGACTCCAAGAAGTCGCCACAGACCGCTCAATATCGCGAGCCTGCCATCAGCCCGTGGTTGGGAAGTGGCTCCGCTGGCTTATCGTGGCAAGGCCGCTTCTAGCTGCCGCTAGTACGGCGCAGCGTGCGCTTCACTCGCCAGCGTCCACACTCAGGTATACGGCTCTGGCAGGCTTCGGCTTACCCCAAGTCGAACACGGGGCGGCGAACGGGGGAACCGAATTGATCCGATGAGCTTCGTCCCATGGCCTTGGCCGCGGGTGCACTCACGTTCAGGCGCCGCAATTCCAACTGCCAGGAATCCGGGCGCTCTGGGGGCGGGGTCTCACTCGACGAACCTCCGCACGCCGCCAAAAGCCAGCAGACTGAGCTCACTACGAATCGCGCTGATTGCGTCCGGACGCGCATGCAGCAGTCGGTAGCACGATTAGGCAAGAGTGGCGATTTGGGCCCCACGAGCGGAAGACTTTTTGGGCGTGCCCTCGCACAGTGCTAGCGTTCGGCCATGATCGGTCGCCTTTTGGGTCACGTCGTCACGGAAACGCCGGAAGGATCTCTAATCATCGACGTGGGCGGCGTGGGATACGAAGTCCTTGCTCCAATTGGAACGCTAGGGCGCAGCGTCAAGGACGCCGAAGGACGCGTGGCGCTCTCTATCCACACTGCTTTTCGGCAGGATTCCCTCGAGCTTTTCGCGTTTGCGTCGGAGCACGAGCGTCGCGTATTTCGTTTATTGGTGGCAGTGCCCAATATTGGTCCAAAGACTGCCGTAACGTTGATCGGCGCCATTCCGCCGCAAGAACTCGCCACCGTAATTCGCAACGGAGACTTAGCCCGCTTGGGTCGGGTGCCCGGCATTGGGAAGAAAATCGCTGAACGTATTTTGCTCGAGTTGAAGTCCAAGATTGCGGAACTGCAGGGTCCAGGCGATGCACGTGGCTCTGAAAGCGTGCCGGCTCCGGACATTGCCAGTCGAGTGGTGCTCGCTTTGACGAGCATGGGCTACAAGGCCGCTGAAGCTCAAGCGGCTGTCCGGTCACTCGGTGAGCCTCTCGATGGAAAGAACATGTCGGAGCTCATTAGGGAAGCCTTGACCCGCCTTAGTCGGTGAAAATAGGGGAATAAGGCGATAAGGTGTTGGCCCGCCGTCCAGCTCGGCTCGAAAACTAATTGTGCTCCTGCTTGACCCCGGTATAGCTCCGTGGATAATCGCGGACTTGGCGTGGCAATTTTTGAATGAGTTCCACGGCATGTTCCCGCTCCGAGGAGGCCAAGCGTGATCACCTGTCGCAAATGCGCGAAGGAAAACCAGGACCATTATAAATTCTGCCTCGGATGTGGTGCTGAACTTCCACGGGAAACCGGACCTAAGCCCTTCTCCACGCAGACACCTCCGCACGGAGTCAAAGCAGTTGCGGTGACGTCGCCACCGGCGGCGCCCATAATGAACGCGCCTGTTGCAGCGGTGTCACCGAAAGCTGCAATGGCTGCCACGGCATTAGTCGGCTCGGTGCCGCCCATAGGTACCGCAGCTGCTGCGGCCTACGCCCCGCAGGCACGGCCCGCAGCGCAGTCACCTTCATCTCCGCCAGCTGCGGGCGATGCAGCTGCTGGCACAGTGAATTGTCCGCAGTGCAGTCACGTAAATCCGCGTTCGAATCGCTTCTGCGCAGCCTGTGGTTACAACCTAACGGCTGCAGCGCAGATGATTCCCTCTGCGCCTCCGATGGCGCCTTCACCTGTGGCAGCGCCAGTACGCCCAGTAACTATGGTTGCGCTGCGCGCTGACGGCAGCGAAGCGGGCAGCTATCCTTTGCCCGACTCGCCGCAGCTGACAGTTGGAAGAGATACGGGAGCCATCTTTGCAGGCGATAGTTACTTATCGCCGCGTCACGCGACGCTCACTCGGCGCGCGAATGAATTGTTGGTTCGTGATGCCGGATCGCTCAATGGCGTTTACCTCAAGCTCAGGCCGCATGAACCCTGGCCCCTGGATTTCGGCGATGTTTTCAGGATTGGGCAGGAAATCGTTCGTTACGAAGAGTTAGTGCAGCAGCCACCCACCGCCGACGGCGTGCGCCGATTCGGCAGCCCCGCCAAGGGATATATTGGCCGACTCGCGCTGGTCATTGGTCGCGACACGACGGGCAATGCTTTCCCAGTTCCCGAGCGTGGCGTGCACTGCGGGCGCGAACGTGGCGACATTCTCTTTTCGGAAGATGGTTACGTCTCGGGGCTTCATTGCCGAATCGGCAAGTCCAACGACGGCAAGACCACGCTCACGGATGTCGGCAGCTCGAACGGCACGTTCATTCGGCTCAAGACCGAGCACACGCTTCTGTCGGGTGATATTCTCCTCATGGGTCAGCAGCTATTCCGCGTCGATTTCTAGACCGCGGGCTGCCGAAGATCTCACTATGTCCCAGGGTCCGACCATTCGAGTCGTAGCAGCCGTCATCGAACGGGACGGCACGTACCTGATCACACAGCGTCGCCCAACGGCAGTGCTTCCCTTGATGTGGGAGTTCCCAGGCGGGCGCGTCGAATCCGGTGAGTCCGATGCCGAAGCGCTCAAGCGAGAGGTCCAGCATCGGATTAGCGTAGATGTAGCGCCCGGCAAACTGATCAGTTTCGTCAGTCATCCCTACGACAATTACATCGTCGATCTCTACCTTTACGACTGTTCCATCCTCGAAGGCGAACCCAAAGCCAGCAATGTGCAGGCGTATCGCTGGGTGCATAGCGCTGAATTCGATCAATATCCGTTCACGCCGGCGGACGAAGTCTCGATGAGTAAGTTGCTAGGGTTTGATCTCTGAACTTGCGCCCCCCATCCTTGGGGGGATATCTAGGTGCGATACTGCGCGTTACATTCTTGATCTCGGTCGAGAAGCTTTTTCGGAAGAACTGCGCAACTGGAACGTTGACCGACCGATGTTCCATTCATGATCGCATCGCTTGCCTGTCGCTTGCTCGACTTCATTGTTCCTCGCGCCTGCGCCGGCTGCGACTCGCTGGTCAATGGCGATGCCCTTTGGTGTGACCAATGCTCGGAGGCAGTTGTACCTTGGAAGAGTGAAGTCGCAGAATACTCGCCTCAAGGCCACCGAATCCTCACGCCGTTTGCATACGAGGGCCCCGTTGCCAAAGCCATTCACCGATTGAAGTTCAGCAATCGACCGGAATTAGCGCATGCGCTGGGGCAGCGGCTTGCAACGGAAGTCATACGTGCCCGCATCTCGAGTGACGCGACAATCGTTCCCGTTCCGACAACACCCGAACGCATCATTGAACGCGGTTACAACCAATCCGCGCTCCTCGCGGCGGCGTTGGCGCGAAAGGCGGGGCTACGCAGTCTTCCGACCGCACTCGAGCGAACCCATTTTGCCCCGCATCAAGTGGGAGCCGACAAGGCGCAACGCGCTCGTCAAGTCGCGGGCGCTTTCTCGGCAAACAGCCGATTCATCTCGAACAAGAACGTCATTTTAGTCGATGATGTCGTGACCACCGGCGCGACCTCAGCGGCTTGTGCCGCGGCAATCGAAGCCGTGGGTGGGCGGCTGGTTGCTGCGGTTGCCGTCGCGCGGGTGCTCTAATGCACAACTTGCTGCTTTGTCAACTAGGGTGTAGGCGTATGCCGCGCATGCAAGTATATCTTCCAGACGATTTGTACAATTTGGTGAAGCTGCGCGGGGCATTGGTTCCCTCTATAGTTCTGGTTGAGTGCTTGCAGGGGCACACGGGAACGCGTGAGAATTGAGCGCGTGTGAGTCAGATTACGCCGTTAGATAGCTGCGAGAATCTCGGGCAGCCGCCAAGCTAGATAAAGCGGCAAACTCACCAGGCGATATCGAACCGAGTCACCCTGCGTCGTCTTTACAGAAACGTTGGAAACGCTCGGGGGATTTCGGTAAATCGCACCGCAACGTCAAGATGCTTGTCGAACATGAATTGGTGGAGGCTCTTCATCGCGCCGGCCGCGCCGGCTTTCACCTCCACGGGGATGATTCGAGCTGCGATCTGCAAGAGATAGTCGATTTCACCCGGGCGACCTCCGTCACGCTGCCAATAGTGGAGCGCGGGTTCGTCGCCCGAGGCATTATCGAGCAGGCGAAGCTCTTGCCCCGCTAATTGTTCCGTCAATTGGCCCCGCACGGATGCAGATAGCGTGTCCCAGCTCGGAAATGCTTTACTCGCGGGAGTGCTGAGCAACGCGTGCGCGAGTCCGACATCGAGCAAAATGACCTTGCGAAAGGTATCCTTGGTTTCTCCTGCCAAGGGCAGCCCATTTGCCGCTGAATGACGAACAATATGGCAGAGGCGAGCCTGAGCAAGTAGTTCGAGCGCGTGCTTGGCTTGATGCTGCTTTACGCCTTGTTCAACATGGGCGTACACGAATTTTCGACCGAGCGAAGAGGCAACTGCCGTCAATGTTGAGCCGAGAATATTGCGATCCATCTTGCCTGAATACTTGGCAAAATCGTCACGGAACGTTGCCAGGAGTTGGCGCTGCAGTGTCCGGCACAATTGTGGATCTTGTTCGGCGACGTCAGCAGCCACTACATCAGGCATGCCCCCAACCATCGCATAACGATCGAACCATTCGGTTGCACGACTGTGCGCGATCTCCGACAATTGGTTTCGCGGATGCCAGGCCTCAAGCACGTCGATAACCCGATTTTGCCCGTGTGCACGCAGGTATTCAGCAAAACCCATTGGCTCGACATGCAAGTATCCGATACGTCCTACCGGAACGCTGAACGACTTGTCCGTGAGTACAAAATCCAAAAGCGAACCAGCGGCAGCTACGGGTAACGCTTGAAGCTCCTCCGCAAACCACCTAAGCCGAGCGATCAACTCAGGCACAGCTTGGATCTCGTCCAAGAAAAGCAGGCTACTCTCCGGTGTGATGTCACGATTCATCGCGAGAGACAGTTCCGCGAGAACGCGCCTAGGATCACGGTCCGCGAAACTTCGACTCAGCTGTGGGTCGCGCTCAAAATTGATCTCAACCAGCGATCGCCCGAGGCGCTGCGCTAGGTCGCGAACGAGCCACGTCTTGCCCACTTGGCGGGCACCGCGCAGAACGAGCGGCCGGCGCCCCTTGCTGGCCAGCCATTGATCCAATTTGGCTGATATTCTGCGTTCCATGAGATTAATATACAATTCAACGCGTTGTTTTGTAAATGAAAGTTATATTTCAACGCGTTGTTTTAGTAGTTTAACTAACATTTCAACGCGTTGTTATTGATAGCACCGGCCTCAAGCAGGCTTGCTGGCCAATACGCACGACGAAAGTGTCGTAACGATTGTGGCGACAAGAGACGCTAACGGCGCCCACTCCAAGATTTCCGTCAACTGCACCCGGTCGTGACCGATGTAACTTTGCTTCAACCGGAATTCTGCTTTTTCTGAATTGCCGGCCCAAAAACGGCACCTGTGCCACAATCCACGCCACAGTTCGCGGGAAGGACCCCATCGGCCATGCGCATCGCAAAATCGCTCACCCTCAGCACAATCGCCGTAATTTGCGGCTGTTCCTCCTTCTCCGCCACGATCAACCCAGCCGCCATCATCAATGACGCGGGGACCGACGGCGGCGCGACGGGTGGCAACGGAAACACGGCTGGCGCCTCGGCGACCGGCGGCGGCGCCGCGACTGGTGGGTTTGCGGTTGGCGGTGTCACATCGTCGGGTGGAATTTCGACGGCGGGCGGCGCCGCATCGACGGGTGGGATCTCCACCGCAGGCGGTATCTCCTCAACCGGTGGCACTGCAACTGGCGGCGCCTCATCAACAGCAGGCACTTCTTCAACCGGCGGAAAATCTTCGACAGCCGGAGCCTCGTCAACGGGTGGCAGCTCGGCGATCGCCGGTGCCAACAACACAGGAGGAGCCACGGCCTGCGCCAAAGACGCCGACTGTGTCAACCCGGACCCGGTCAACTGCAGCTACACCTGCGTCAACCCAGGCAGCTCAGGAGTCTGCAAACCCGCGGCGCTACTGACTCCAACCCAATGCGCAACGAGCGCTTGCGACGATAAGGCGATCTCGGGATTTTGGGATGCCCAGGGAAAGCCGCATATTGCCTTTGGCTATACGGAAACCGACGGCACGGCGAGCATTCGAATGCAGCAGTTGAATCTCGATGGGTCACTTGATGGGGCGGCGGTGGCTTACAAGTTGCCGGCACAGCAGCAAGAAGCTTATTGGCTTTCGGCGGATGTACAGGCGGATAAAGTTGCACTTCTGTGGACTGGTAACCAAATCTTTGCCACTACCGCGGCTCTTGAAGAAGTTGAGTTTGGGTTTACTGACCTGACTGGTACAAGCACCACTCCAACCGTACTAGATAGCACCCCAGCCAACCTCCAAGTATCATTTCTATCGCTTCAGGTGACTCCGACCGGGGCCTGGTTAGCCTTGGAGTTTACTACTCCCGGGAGTGCTGGCGAATGGGAAGCGGCAACCGGCTCGTCAATTGCGGCATTGACTGGTATATCGCCACCCTTTGACGGTCAGATAGCGGCGGGAGTACTGGGAAACACGTTGATGCTTACAGGCGCAAGCTGCGCAGGAGTTTCTGGGTGTCAGCGGTCCTTCGCTCTACAGAGATACTCAGTAGGCAATTTATCCGCGATTGGAGGACAGATCGATCTGTCGCAGAATTTTCAAGCAAATGAGTATCCCGCAATGGGTCCGGTGAACGGGCAAATGTCGTTACTTTGGACTGAGGCGCAATCACCCGGACAACTATTTCGGACGCTTATCAAGGAAGACGGCACATTTGCGCACTACGTCGATACCGTGCAGTCGGCAATTTCACCGAGGGCAATCGTTGAGTCGTTGACCGGTGGTTCACTCTTAGTCGGCGTGATTGCAAGTGGGACGCCAACGTATCAACTTGTAGCTCAGCGACTTGACTCGTCACTTGGACTCATCGGAAATCCACTGCCAATTGCAGCCCCCCAAAACGTGGACGTCAGCAACATTGAGCTGCATTCGTCGGCAGATGGCAGCCAAGCATTAATCACTTACCGCCAAGCCGGTGCGCGCTACCGGATTTTGGGGACGAGCCTTTGTGCGAGTCTGTAGCACCGAGAGTGCAACGACAGGATTGGTCGGTAATATCGGACCAATGCAGCAAAGCGTGATGTTGCGGACGAAGTTCGAGAAACGGGAGGAAAAGACATTCTCCGGAAGCAGGAAGTCGCATTTTAAAGCCAATTTCTACAAGAAGACCAATAGCGACTAGGCAAATGAAAACGGGACGCTGAAGCGCCCCGTTTCAATGCAATCACTGGATGACGATCACGTGAACGTGATGCTTGCAATGCAAAGATTGGTCACCGTGATTGCCGTGCTCGTAGACGAAACCTGCACGCTGATGTTGTCGATGTTAGGCACGTCCGCCGCGGCAATAAACGGTCCTTTGGCTGTGGCGCCATTGTAGCAATCGACCGCGAAGGTGGTGAAGGTTATGGCCGTAGCCGAAGTCAGGACAGCGCAGTAGGTCGTGCTCGCCGGATCGCTCTTTCTGTGGACCACCGCACGGAGCCCGGCTGTTGGCGAGCCAGTGACGGTAATGGTAACACTTGTGAACGACTGACCGAGGCCACCACCAGCGGGATCTGTGGCGCCCACGCCAACGGAAACTCCCCAGTTGTTGGTGTAGTCGGCAGAGGTTGGCGACGCCGGCAGAGCGGGGACGGAGCCCGACATGCAGACGCCGCTAGTTGACCAATTAGTACTTGTGGTGCAAGGTGCGGCATTGGTGATGGCCGTCTTCGCAGTGCCACAGGTCGGGTCGGTGATTGCGTCCAAGGTGCCGAGTGCAACAGATGCCCAGCCCGACATTGCGCCCGATGCTTTCCCGCTGCTACTAAATGTTACGGTCTTGCCCGTGTTCCCGACTGCAGTCGCACCGCCTGTGCCCGTCGTCACCGGCGTACCCCCGGTAGCCGCAGGCGGATTGCCGCCAGTGGCCATCGGTGGATTGCCGCCTGTAGCTACTCCGATGTAGCCGCCCGTTGCTGACGGTGGATTGCCGCCGGTGGCTACTCCGATGTAGCCGCCAGTTGCGGCTTTGAAGCCACCGGTGCCTAAGCCCGGCGTTCCACCGGTGCCTACGGGTGGTGTTCCGCCGGTGCCTACGGTTGGCGTTCCACCGGTGGCTTTGGCGCCGCCATCCGCTGTGGTGGTTGTGCCGCCGTTGGTCGCCGCGCCGCCACTGCCGCCAACACTTGCTGCCCCACCACCGCCGCCTCCGGTGCCTTGATCACCACCTGCTTCTTGGTTTGGGATTGGTGCGAGGGTTGACCCCGGGTTGCAGCCCTGCAGTGCAATTGCCACAGTTGTTGCGGTAAGAATTAGGCTCGAAGCCAGTTTTAGTTGCTTCATCGGTTTTACCTTTCGGCTACATTCCCCGAGGACCTGACTGATGGCTCGGGTCGCGCTCGGCAATTGTCTTTCCGTTTACTAAGAGGCGAGAGCATTATAGCTCTTTATTCATGAGGCAACAGGCTGAGATCGATGCCAGTGCCATAGTGCCTCAATTCTTCCGAATCCTCCGAATTTGAGATTCGCGAAGAAAATTCGGGTTTGGCCGAGGACCGGGAGCAGCCGGCGCGTAGCGGCAATCCCTGGTCATGGCGCAACCATGGCGACTTCACAATTGCAGTGCGAGCAAACGAAATCGGCTAATTGCCCCAGAAGCCGTTGCCGGGTGCAGATGAAGGATGCATACTAATATGCATGAGAACAACGCTAGTCTTGCGCGAAGACCTCGTCGAGGCCGCATTCAAGGCCACCGGCGTAAGGGAAAAAACGCGACTCATCCACCTTGGCCTCGAAGCGCTGGTGGAGCGAGCGGCACGCGAAAAGCTGATTCGTCTCGGGGGGACGTTACCGAGCGCCAAAGCACCTCGCCGCCGTCGCCCGGCTGTCTCGAAATGAAGACATTGGTTGATTCCTCGCTGTGGATCGATCATTTTCGGCGCAATGATGACAGGCTAATCCAGCTACTTCGGGACGATCAGGTTCTGGTGCATCCCTTCGTGGTCGGCGAACTCGCTTGCGGGTGCCTTCCGAGTCGCAACTCCGTCATCTCGAGTCTTCTTAAGCTCCCCGTTGCTCCGAAGCTGGCGGAAGACGAGGTGCTCGCGTTCGTCGAGCAGCACCGACTGTACGCGACGGGTATTGGTTGGATCGACGCGCACATTGCCGCCAGCGCGCTCTTTGCGCAAGCCCAACTCTGGACGCGTGATCGGGCATTGTCTCGATGCTGGGCGCAATTGTCGCGAATATGATCCGGCCGATTGACGCAACGGGCGTCCCCGCGCCGCTGTGACAAAAGTATCAGCGGCCCACTGCGGGCCCCATCAACCGGTGTACCGGACCACCACCATTGTCATGTCGTCGTCCTGGTTGGCGGCGAATTGGCGAACGGTCCCGAGGACGTGGTCGCGAATGCCTCCGACTGACGATTCAGCCACTTTGGTAAATTCCGCGCAGAGTCGATCGATGCCGAAGACTTGCTGATTCTCATCCATCGCCTCTGTTAAGCCATCGGTGTAAAGCAGTACGACGTCTCCGGGCTGCAAATGTTGCTCGGTCTCGACCGTGCCCGCGTCAATGCTGCGAACCGCGCCGACCCAAGTTCCTGGCGTCGGAATGACTTCGATTTTCCGATCCTTGGCGCGATAGATGATGAGATCTTCATGCGCGCCCGCAAACACGAGCCGCCCCTGAGCATCCAACCGAAAGAGTGTCAGCGTGGCGTGCTCGTCTTGCCCAAGGCGTCGCCGAATGTTTTCGTAAATCACCGCGTTGACCGTGCGAAGTAGATCGCGCGGGGCAGCCCAGGGGTTGTGTCGGACGAGCGCCGATACGATGCTCTGCAGCATCATCATGATAAGGCCGGTGCGCAGACCATGGCCCGCCACGTCGCCGATTGCCAGCCAGCAACCGCCTTCGAAGGGTAGTACGTCATAGTAGTCGCCACCGACGTCCGCCGAGGGGAGCATGACTGCCGCAATCTCGAGACCTTCGGCTTGTAGATTCTTTGGTAAAATCGAGGTCTGAATGCGCTCGGCGATTTCCATCTCCTTCTGGAGTCGATCGCGCTCGGCCAATTCGCGCCGCGTGGTTTCCTCGACGAGTTGCTGCACGAGCAAAGCCCCCTTCAATGAGCTGCTGATCTGATCGCGCAGCGTTTCGTAAACGACGCCGTGGGCGGGGCCCGTTTCGAATAGGACGAAACCGAGTTGATCGTGCTCGAAAAACAGGGGCTCGACGATGAAGGTTTGTCGTTCGCTGTCGTCGAATAGGCCCTCGGGAACGAGTTGGTTCGAGGGAAATATCTCACCGCGTCGTTTCTCGACGCCGCGCCCCGTGGAATCGTATGCGAGCGAAAGGCGCGAGTTTTCTTGGCCGCCTTCGAACATGGAAAGGTAGGCACTCTTGATGCCGAGGCGCGGAATTTGCTCTTCGATTGTGTGCATGACCCCGGCCACGTCAAGCGAGGTATACAGGGCCTCGCCCGCCTTTCTAAGCAGCCGAGACCAATGCTCCACCTCGAGGCGTTTTCTGGCTTGGGCGCGTTCCGCGGCGCTGCCGACTAGGACTCGAGCTTCGTGACAAAGTTCTTCGGCGCGATTGTGCTGGGCCATGTCATCCCCGCTAGCCGCCAAAGCAAATCGACGCAGCGTCGTCACCACGGCTTGCCAGGCGTCCACATTGCCGCCGCTCTCCGAGGCCACTTGCACCGCGGAATCCAGGGTTGCAATGAATGCATCTTGGCTTTCTGGCAACAGGGAGTTCGCGAACGATTCGACAATCTCGACGCCGATGCTGACGTTAACGTCTGGCGAAGATGTCCAGATAGCCTGGGTAACATCTGCGAGAATTCGTGCCTTGTGTTCGTTGAATACCGTCGCCAGGTTGCTCCGCTCACCGCTAATTTCCGGCAGCGGT
The DNA here is from genome assembly GCA_963819085.1 of uncultured delta proteobacterium. Classification (GTDB taxonomy): domain Bacteria; phylum Myxococcota_A; class Polyangia; order Polyangiales; family Polyangiaceae; genus FEN-1139. The sequence continues at coordinate 95,095 of CAWFUX010000023.1, read as the reverse complement.
CGATCGGGGATTTCATGCGACGAACACCCGCAGGATTGGCGACGCACCAGCTCCGTGTGAAGCATGATGTGTTCGTCAATCGTCTGACCGTCAATCTGGGCCAAAACTAGTTCGAGCGCTTGTTTGCCTTGTCTGTCTAGCGGCTGACGCACAGTGGTCAGAGGAGTTGGCGCGAATCGACCCTCACGAATATCATCGAACCCAACGACCGCCACGTCCCTGGGTACTCGCACGCCCCGGGCCTGCAGAGCATCCATCACGCCAATTGCCATGAAATCATTGGCCGCCACTATGGCGTCGAAGCCCACATGGCGTTCGTCGTACATTTGACGCACGGCTTCGACGCCTGAGCTTGCCTGAAAATTGCCGAGCGTCACTAGATCTGGATTGAAAGGTAGCCCGTGTTCCCCGAGGACCTCTCGGTAGACGCGGTAGCGCTCTTCGGCCTCCTCATTGACGCCCGGGCCGCGAATAAAGGCGATCCGGCGATAACCGTGGGCATCAATGAGGTGGAGCATCGCGTCTCGCATGCCCTTGGCGTTGTCCACGAGAACGCTGGGAATGCCCTGCAAAGCGACCCCGATGCTGCACATCGGCAAAGGCCGGTAACGTTCGCAATACCGCGCGAGCTTATTGGGCCCAATATAGTTGCCAAGTGTACCCGACATGATGACGAGGCCATCCACGCATTCGGGGCCGACTAGGTCATATATGAAGTTACGTCGCGCGCCAAACCGGAAGGGCGATCGTAATACGCCGCCGGCAATGCAAATGAGCCCCACTCCGTTGGCCTGAGCCTCCGCATCAACGCCAGCCAGGACCTTGTCTTGGTACTCGTCCTCCAACCAGTCTACGAGCAGTCCAATTTTACGAATTGCGCGAGTCATTGGTCACTCGCCTTTCCAGTTAGCCACCGACACGATATCGGGTGCCATGCGCTGAAGAGCCAAGATACTTCTATCTTGCCAACGCAGGTGCGAATCAACCAGAAACGTCAGCCGATAGCGGATGCTCGGGTCGCTGTTGACCAGTTTATCAATCCAAACGACGAGCGATTTTAGGCACACGGAATTGATGAAGTAGAGCTCGTGCACATCTACGATGACTTCAGTTACGGAAAGGCGCTCGGCCTCTTCATGCGCTTGCAGTACGAATTGGCTCAAACTGGGGCGTGCCTCCATATCGGCGCTGCCTCGCAGTGCGAGCTTCAGGACAGATGACGCAAGTGTAGGACGGATTCGAGAACCCCTTCCATGACTATGGGCGACAACCTAAGTTGATTCATATCAGTTTCCTCAAGCGCACATTCATTTCTCCGAGAACGACGACCACGTCCTTTTGAATTTGGTAAGAAAGCTGCACGTCGGACTCGGCTCTTATGCGTGCCAACCCCAGTGCGGACCCCCCTTGGATGAGGCTGTCACGAATTACTTCGTCGTAATGTTCGATAGGATCCCGTGCGGCATTTAAGGCGTCGATCCTGCGGCATAGATTCGAAACATGTGAACTGAGCGCCGAATTGGTCGTCCGAATGTAGGCAATTGCTTCGTCGCCATCGCGATTGATCTCGAATTCGAGGCGAATATGGTCGCCACTCGAATACTTGATGCAATTCTCGAGAAGCTCATGCACGGCAATCGCCAATCGATCGACGTAGTCGTCATCGCTGAGTACCGGGTTCAAGATGTCGGCGATATAGCAACGCGTCGGGCTTATCCACCTTTGCAAGGGTGGCAAGGAGAACCCAAGCCTTACTACGCGAATTGACATGCCTCACCTTGGCGGCTGCTTTACCTACGGAGCCGCCACCTAGCAGGGTAACATCAACGGGAGCCCCCCTGCGAGAGCCCTTCGAAAGGGCTGGGATTAGAGCCACAAACCAAGCCCGGTTCGACTCGAAGAACCTCCGGCCGGGTACGCCGCTAGACTTCACACTGAACGTCTACAATCGAACCCGCGGGGGCGATAGGAACCTTGTTCCCCGCGACCGCTTTGCCGTTGACCGTGAGCTTGGGCGTGTTCCAGTGAGTACCGGTGTTCTTTACCCGTATCTTATAAGTGGCGCCTCGCCACTTGCGGGTGACCGTAAACTCACCGATTTCGCTCGAGAGGCAAGGCGAGACGATTAGTCCGTCGTAGTCGGGGCGAACGCCCAACATGTGTTGTGATATTGCCACGAAGTTCCAGGCAGCCGTACCGGTTAGCCAAGAGTTTTTGGCTTCACCCGCGATGCCAGCGGCGTCTTTGCCAGCGACCATTTGCGAGTACACGTAGGGCTCCGTCCGGTGGATCTCGCTGATGTCTTCAACGTAGGCCGGAGTGATGCGCTTGTAATAGTCGAAGGCCTTGTCGCCGCGACCAATCACCGTTTCGGCGATCATTATCCAGGGGTTATTGTGGCAAAAGATGCCCGCGTTTTCCTTGTACCCGGGCGGATACGACGATATCTCACCCAGTTCGACGTGGTACGTCTGGTACGCAGGGTTTTGCAGTACAATCCCGTATTTCGTAGCCATTCGAGCTTCTACTGCGTCGAGTGCCTTCTTGGCTTCACCCGTCTTTACGCCGATGCCAGCCATGATGCAGTAGCCTTGCGGCTCGATGAAGATTTGCCCTTCGGCACATTCCTTACTGCCTACCTTGTTACCAAAGAAGTCATACGCCCTAAGGAACCATTCGCCGTCCCAGCCATGCTGCAGAACGACCTTCTCCATCTTTGCGACTTCGGCCATGACCCGGCTAGCTTCGCTGGCCTGGCCCTTGGTTTCGCAGAGCTTTGCGTATTCGGGCGCAATGCCAACGAACATGCCAGCAATGAAGATTGACTCTGCGGTGCGACCCACGCGATTGCCCGTCGTCTGATAGGGTTCGTCCGGGGTTTCGGAAAAGCAGTTCAGGTTGAGGCAGTCATTCCAATCGGCTCGTCCAATCAAGGGCAAGTTATGCGGCCCCAGGTTATTTAGGACGTGATCAAAGGAGCGCTTGAGGTGCTCTAGTAGCGACGCCGTGTTCTTCGTATCATTGTCGAAGGGCACCTGCTCATCCAATATGCCGTAGTCACCGGTCTCCTTGATATAAGCGGCTACTCCGATAATCAGCCATAGCGGGTCGTCATTGAAGCCGCTCCCGATGTCATTGTTGCCCCGTTTCGTGAGCGGTTGATATTGATGGTACGCGCTGCCGTCCGGAAACTGCGTTGACGCAATGTCGATGATTCGCTCGCGAGCACGCTCTGGGATCTGATGCACGAATCCTAACAAGTCCTGATTCGAATCCCGGAAGCCCATGCCTCGACCTATTCCAGTTTCGAAATAGGAGGCGCTACGTGACATGTTGAACGTCACCATGCACTGGTAGGGGTTCCAAACGTTGACCATGCGATTGAGTTTTTCATCGCTGGACTCGACGACGTATTTACTGAGCAAATTGTCCCAATGCGCCTTCAGCTTGTCCATTGCCTGCGCGACTTGCTGAGGCGTCGAGAATTCGGCAATCAACTTCTTAGCGCGTGTCTTGTTGACGATGCCGGGCTTTTCCCACTTTTCGTCTTGCGGGTTCTCGATGTACCCGAGAACGAACACGAGCGACTTCGTCTCGCCGGGCTGTAGCGTGATGTTGACGGCGTGTGACGCAATTGGCGCCCAGCCATTGGCCACCGTATTTCTTGGCTTATTTTCGGCAACCACCTGGGGTTCGTGCATCCCGTTGTAAAGCCCGAAAAAGCTTTCACGGTCCGTATCGAACCCTGAAACGGGGGTATTTACGTGATAAAACGCATAGTGATTGCGGCGTTCGCGGTACTCCGTCTTGTGGTAAATCGTGCCGCCATCGACTTCGACTTCACCCGTGCTGAAGTTGCGTTGGAAGTTGGTAAAATCATCCATCGCGTTCCACAGACACCATTCGACGTAGGAAAAGACTCGCACGGTTCGCGGAGAAGTTCCTTCATTGGACAGCGTAAGTTGATGAATCTCAGCTTGAGTTCCAAGTGGAACGAAATACAAGACCTGCGCGGACAGCCCTTTGCGCTTGCCTGTTATCTTCGTGTAGCCAAGGCCATGCCTGCATTCGAATGAATCGAGTGCGGCCTTGACGGGACCGAAGGTGGGCGTCCAATAGCTGCCATCTTGTTCGCGTATATAAAAATATCGACCACCTGCGTCGGTGGGAACATTATTATAACGGTAACGCAGGAGGCGTCTCAGGCGCGCGTCGCGGTAGAAGCAATAACCGCCGCCTTGCTGCGATATCAACGAGAAGAACTGCTCGCACCCTAGGTAGTTGATCCAAGGGTAAGGAGTTTGGGGCGTAGTAATAACGTATTCGTGATTGTTGTCGTCGAAATGACCGAAACGCATCGCTTGAGCCTCTTAATAGGGGGGACCTTGTGCGACGTAACCCTCCCTAACGGACAGGGAGGGTCACCTCGGTACACTGCTTCCGAGGTAGTCGGGCCGAATCTAGCGCGACCCACCCCGAATCAGCCAGCTACTTCTTCTTGCCTTTTGCCTGACCTTTAGCCGGAACTTGGGGCGTCGCTCCGGCCGCCTTTCCCTTCGCGATGGCCGGTTTTGTAGCGGCGGATGGAGATGGTGTGGCTGCTAATTTCGGGCCGCGTTCGTCGAGGAAGGCGGCAATCCATACCAAAGGAGCATTCCAATTGATGGTAATTTCGTTCGCGCTCCACGCTTCGATATTGTCGATGAAGCACTTCTCGGGAGCGCAGCCTTTCAGGCCCGCGGCCTGAACGTATGGATCCTGCAAACCCGAGTTCGGGCCGCCCGAAACGCAACCCGGCGGCGCGGTGGGAAAACGCCTGTCCACTTGGTTCGACCAAAAACGATGATGGGGATTTTCGAGTGGCCTAGTGCCGTACCCAGTCACATAGGACTGTCCTAGGGGATTACGACCAAAAATATATCCCATCGCGTCAATGACGCCGTCGAAGTATTTCTTCTGCTTGGTAAGGTCGTACGCAAGCGCAAGGATAACCGTGTTGTTGAGCACGAATGAGTTGGAGCCCCAAGGATATTTCCCATCCGGCGAGCCCTTGAACGGCAGGCTATAGCCCGTTTCGGAAATCAATCGCATATAGGCATCGGCGGCGTCCAAAATCTGCAATTTCATCTGGTTCTGAGTGTTGCCATCAACTCCGGGTGAAACCGTGGCCATCGACATTTTGCCAAGCGCGTCGGTGCGCGCCCAATCGAACGAGGCTGTCGAGTTGCCGGCTTGCATCGGGAACCGCGTGTGCCACGGAGAAACTGTCACGTAGTTCTTGTATTCGTCTCTTTGGGTTGTCGTCCAAAGTTCGGCAGCTGCCCAGTAGAAGTCGTCCGTGAGTTCGTTATCGTCGTACGGGCCACCACCACTGTTGTCATTGGCGGCTGCAAAGACTTGCGGATTGGCCTTAGCAGCTTGCCACGCCTTTTCCGCAGCCATCAGGCACCGACCGGCAAAGGCGTCATCGATACCCTTCCAGATTCTTGCGCACTGAGCCGCATTGGCGGCAAGGTTCAAGGTAGCGGCTGTGCTTACTGGCCTGAGAAAGCGGATCATCTTCTTTTCCGCCTCATCGGGTCGAATTCCAAGGGCCGTCCAGCTCCGGTCGTGGATCTTGTGATGCACCATGCCTGCTCTGGGTTGTCCGTCAGGCACCTGCATCTTTAGTTCCCACTCGAGTTCCCAGCGAACCTCGTCGAGCAGATCGGACACCCGATTCCGATTCTCCGGTATGTTGCACTTGCCATCCGCGAAATCACTGAGGCTCGTGCCCAGAAACTTGGTGCGCTCGTAGAGGTTCAATAGTGTCCAAACCGTTACGCCCGCATTGACCACGTACTTGCCGTGATCGCCGGCGTCGTACCAACCACCACTCACGTCGAGTTTATAGTTGCAACCTGCCTCGGGTGCACAAGCGACGGACCTGTCACTCGTGAGATGACCTGCGGGCCTTTCCCACTTCTTGTCCTCGACGTAGGGCATCTTCAGTTCGATGCCGCTGCGGTTGTGATAGTAATAGTGGAGCGCGTCGTATTTGAGACGGTGATAAAGCTCGGTGCCAATGTCGAAGGGCGGGCTCACGTCGCTGCCAACGCGCAACGACAGGCCTTGGCCTGGCTTTACGTAGGTACTAAAGTCAATAATGTGCACTGATTCGCCCGCTGCGGCATCCATCCCATGGGGGAGGGTATTTCCCGTTGCAACAACCTGCCCCGCGTCGAGGAGCTCCCACTTGAGTGGAGTAGGCGAGGCGTTCGAATAAGCGGCAATCTTACTGCCATGCGGGAAATAGCCCACCTGGTTTACAGCCAGTTTTGATATAGCCGCTTTCTGCTCCTTCGGCGGCGGGGTAAACGCCGGATCCGAGAGAATTACGTCATCAATGCAGATTACGAAGGGTTCCCGAGCTAGAGCCATCGTGCCACCGTAGTGAAACGTGAACTCGGCCGTCGGGTCATCGTCGTAGTTCATCGTGAACTTGTCGGTAATCGTTGTCGGCTGAGTATCGATCGGTATCACCTGAACCCAGTATTCTCGATAAGGTGGCCCCACCATGCCGACCTTCACACTCGCTCGCGTCTTTTGATCACCCCATATCTTAAAGGTGAGTGAGTACGTGTGGCCTTTTTGAATCACCATCTCCCGATGACGAACCTGAGCATCCCACTTGTTGGCGCCCTTGTTCTCAACGTGCAGGCAATAGGCGCCGTTTTCCACGGCGGCGTAGCCTTTGGCTGGATCCGAGAAAGAGAGCGTCCAAGGCAAGCTGGTCCCATCGTTGAAGTTGACGGTCTTGATCAAGCTATGTTCTTTTTGGGGGTTTGCGTCGGAAGCGCCCACGAAGGCGGCCGCTCCGCCCTTGTGACCGTGATGCTTCGAGCAACCCGAGACCGCGGCGACGATGAGCATTGGCAACAAGAGCCAACTCAATCTATGCAATAGCAAGCGCATTCGTATCACTCCTTGTGACTTCAACGCGGTAGCCAAAACCTATGCCACCGCGGCGAGTTGTCATCAACTAGCAACCAAAAACCGGCCGTAATGCCTATTTCATTCGGGGCGTTGTCGTTAAACTGCCCAATGCGGGGAAAAAACCCGTTAGAATTTCGGGAACAGCCAACCATACGTCGCGTAGGCTAGCGCGATATGCGTCTGTGACCAGAACCGGTGGTAGTGAAACTCCGGGGCCTTACCGCCTTTGAGGAAAGCCTCCACCTGCTTGAATGCCGGATCTTGCCGGTACTTCGAGCGAATGCTCAGGAACGTGCTCTTGTTATCGATCGGGTCACCGTTTGGCATTTTTCCTTGCCAATTGGCAGGCACAAATATCTTTTCATTGAACCGCTTGGCATCTCCACGTTGCTCGGGGCTGGATATGCCCTTGTCGTCGCGGAACTTGGTCCACATTCGGTCCAACAATTCCTTGCACAGAATGCGCGCTTCCTTGTCGCCCTTCTTGGCGGCATAGAATTCGAGCGTGTGCACGAGTCCGGCAGTCGTACCGACATCGTCGGTAAACTGAGTGACCTGAACGTGCAGCGTGTTGTTGTAGTTAGCATCTTTTGGATCCCAACTTTGACTCGCCTCGTTCCAATCACCGGCGGGTTGCCCCGACCATTTGAGAGTCGAGGGAATTTGATACGTGCCGTCAGGTAGCAACTTGGTATTTTTCTTGACCCACTTTACCCAGCGATCGAGCATCATTTCGGCCTTTGGATCGCCGCTGACATAGTAGTACTCGGCGAGGCGTTCGATGGACCAGACCTGGAACCCAAACCACTCATTGCTCGGGGGGTCCATGTACACCGGGGACTCGATATACGGCATACCGTAGAAAGTCTTCGTACCAGCCGGGGGCGACATATAGCGGCCGCTCCAGCTATTGGTTGCTCCGCCGGCAAATCCGCCCTCGTTCGATTGCAGCCACCGGTAGAACTCCAGCTGACGCGTCATGCTAGTTCCCCAATCGCGGGCACCATTGGGAGAGGTGGGGCGCAATGCGGGTTCATGTGAAAGTGCGTAAGCGGCCATCGGGTTTTGGTAACCCGAATGAGTGTGACTTGACCCAATTCGCCAAGCCCAGATCCCTCCACCGGGAATGGCACCGCCCCACGCGAAGTACCACGACAACAAATAATGGGCGGAATCATAGCCGGTCCCTTGCGGGCAGCTCGGGTCCTTGCAGCCGAGTTTCTTGAAGTACTTGTCGAAGAATGCGTAACGAACGAAGTCCCCCATTACGCTGGCCTTCTTCGCAATACCGTCTACGGTGGGATTGCCACCGCGTTCGTCGGCCCATTTCTTGGCCCAATACATGGCCTGCACGGCGCGCGCATCGGCGTCGGGGGCGTTGGTGTATTTCCACTGTTTCGCGGGTTTGGAATCAGCCACGAACAGATCGAGATAGCCAAACTTGCCTCCCCAATTGAACTCATCCCAGCACGGCTGAGGGACGGTTTCCCAGACGGATTCCTGGATGCCGCGCTGGAAAGTGTTGAACAACGAGCCGTGACTGGTTCCATCGCCCCTGTTACCGAACCCATACCAATTGTTGACATCCATCAGCCAGTGCATGGCGTAGATATCGGAGTAACCGTACGTATCGCGTAGTTCCTTGCCGATTGGGTCAAGCCCAACCGCGACGGAACCCTGCAGCGCCACCGGGTAGTCATCGGGTCGGTCCATCTCGGCTGCATACGTCGCCGTTTTCGTGGGGTTATAAGCAACGTTCGTCGGTTGATCGACGTGCTTCGGAATCATGTAATATTCGAGATTTCGCCAGGCTCGGTCAAGGTGCGTCCAATCATTGGTCACTTTGCCGTACATGGACTCGAGCCATACCCAGTAGCTGTACGTCTCGGACGTTGTTTCATGCCCGTAGTCAGGGGCTTCGACTATGAGTGTTTCGGTCGCATGATAAGGGATGCCCTCGGGGCTGAAATAGCCGTTGGACATATTGTGAATATTCGTCCAAAGCTCGAGAAAACGGTCCGTATTCACGTTTCCGGTTTTTGGATTCGATGGAACTGGTGCTGCGGGTGGCGGCGGTGGCGGCGGTGGATTAAGCCCTTCGTTAGGATTGACCTTTGTGACCGGTTGCGCGGCGCTGTCCGCACTGCTCTTGCCCGAGTGGCGATGCCTTGGGACACAACCCGCCGCCAGTAAAGACCCCGAAGTGAAGGCGGCCACGAACAGCCAAGTCGAATTCCGCAGGGACTTCACCGACCTAGCACGTTGGACGGGTGAGTGTGAACGCGACGAGCTGGGAGAAGGCCCGTTATAATTTGACTTCATGATAATCCGTGTTCTTTAGCAATGATCGTAGCTTGGCATATCCCTGCTTGTTGGGAGGGCCGAGCTTATGTTGGAAGGCAAGCGTGGGCCGGGAAGTAACGGCCCACGCTCCTTTGTCCGGAACTACTTCTTGGTAGCAGGTGCTGGCGCTGCCGGTGGAGCAGCTGCTGGTGGAGTAGCCGCTGGTGGAGCAGCCGCAGGCGGGGCAGCCGCAGGCGTTGCTGCAGGGGGCGGTGCCGCCGATCCCGCGCCGCCTTGGCAGCCCGTGAACGCAAGATCGTCAACCCATATGTCGTAGTTCTGACCCTTGTCGTTTACTTGGAATTGGGCGGCAAACATCTGGGTTGTGTCGATGCCGTGCGGATGCGGAGCTCCCCATCCTTTTTCTTGCTTCAGCATGTCCCAAAGGATGATGTACTGCTCCCAGTCTTCCGTCAGTTTCAGCTCGATACCGAAGTCATTGTAACAAGCCGAACAGACTCCACCATCCGGATCGGTCGCCACATCGGGAATCTTGAAGCGAACCTTGGGCGTCGTGCCCGGGCCTTTCTTGGCCCAAAACGAGAGACCACCATACTTCGATCCGTCGTACGGGCCCTTCGGATCTACGAAGTTTGCTCCCATGCCGGCAAACACGACGCTCGCCTTGGAGATCGAACCCTTCATTCGCGCTGCATATGCGGAGCCATGCACGCCGCCCTGAGCAAAACTGAATATGCCGCCTGTCGCACCCGCAGGTGGATCGATCGTGGAACCCTCATTGTTGACGTACGTATACCAGTAACCGCCGCGACCTTCCTGCACCAAGACTTGATTGTTGTTGTCCTCGCCGTCATCGAACATGCCAGAAGCCGGGCAGGGCGCCCCTTCGGGTGTATCTTTGAGAGACGGATCAGTTGGGTTTGGCTTACAGCCGAAAACACCAATCACGGAGGACGCTAGCAGCAAAACAGACCAATGAGCTTTCGAGTTCATGGCAACCTTTCCCAATTGTGAGCTGGCTCATATTTACGCGGCGAGCCGACGCAAAACCCCGTGATTCGATTGTCGAACCCCGGATATGACCGTGGGGCATTTCTAAAAACCCCGCGGATACTAGCTGAACGCGCGAATGAAAAACACCCGCCAACTGCACCGACCCCGCAAAAGCTCGAGGGCCAGGGCTGCGGTCCGATCCCCGGGACAAATCGAGGACCGGCAATCCTTGCGTGGGAGCGGGGGCGCCAGGGGCGTATTTCCGTATCCTGGTACTCACTTTACGAAACCCGCCACCGCGTACACCAGGGGGCCATTCCAATTGATCGCGATTTCATTCACATAGTAGTCGGCAGCTTCGTCGTACCAGGACTTGCCAATCGGGACGTCAGGGTTCGCCTGGGCGAGTGGGTCGCTGGCATCCCGATGCGGGCCGCCGACTAAAAGCCCGGGCCAAGGTTCGTTCACCGCGTCTCCGTTGGAGGGGCGGTGATGCGGAAAGACGGGTGGAGCGTAGCCAAGGCCGGTGACCAGCGATCGGCCAAATGGGTTGCGCCCGAGCAAGTAATCGACTTGCTGCGTTGCGGCATCGAGATACTTGGGATCGCTCGAGACGCGATAGGCTGCCTGCAGATTCATGACCATGCGCGCCACGAAACCATTCGAGCCCCAATTGTAGTCTGTGGCACTTACGGCGCGCCCGTAGCCGTGATTCTGGGCAGTCGTGACCAATCCATCTGCGACAGTGGTTATCGCGGTTTGGATTTTCGTTACTGTCGCTGCGTCGCGTAAAGTGCTGTCCGAAGCTACATAGTCGAAAATAGCGAGATTCCCTGGTCCCGGCCAGTCCCAGCTGGAAGATACGGTCATAGTGTCAAGGTTCGCCTCGATTGCCGCTAGGTCTCCTTCGCCGCTCGTTCGCCAGAGTTCAACCGACGCCCAAGTGCGCGGCGCTGAATTAGCGGCGGCAGGAACATTATAAGGTCCACCGGCTACCAGTGTGCTCGTGCGCGTGCCATCCGGTGCCTGGATATCGCCGGGATTCGCTGCAAGCCATTGCATCGCATTTTGAGCTGACGCCAGTAGCCTGTCCGCGTAGGCAGAGTCGAATTGCCGAAACACGCGAGACGCCATTGCTACAGCGGCAGCGAAATAGGCAGTGGCACCCGTGCTCGCTTGCAAGAAGAAACGTGGTGGAGAGTCAGCTTCCGGCATAACCGCGTCACCCGGATAGGCCTTTGGACAGACCAGGAGCAAGACACTGCCGTCGGTTACCTGCATCTTCAAGAGCCAATCGATTTCATATTTCGCTTCCGCGAGGATCGACGGCAAACTATCCGTGTACCTAGGAATGTGATTGACGCTTGCCAGGCTTTGTCCAAAGTCCTCCCAAGCCTTGAGCAAGAAGGCCACGGCGAAGGCCCCGTTGACGGTATACTTGCCGTAATCACCTGCGTCATGCCAGCCGCCCGTGGCAGCATGCGACCCGGTCATGCCCGTGACGAGCGCAGGATCAAACTGCGCATCATTCAAGTGGCAAGCCGCGTGACCAAAGGTGTCGCCATTGTAGTCGAGACTAACGGAGGTTCCGCACCTCTGACCGTAAAGCCCGAGCAATGATGTCCTAAAAATGTCGTTGTAGACGCTATCGCCGATCTCGAATTGCGGGGACGCCGCAAGTCCGCCAACCTCGATCGCGTAGGTGCCCGGCTCATCGAAGTCAGTGAAGTCAGCGATTCGAATCGTGTCACCGGTGTCGGTTACGTCAACGGGCGTAGCAGACATTACTCCCGAGTATACCGGCTGTTGCGTTGCGATGTTGCGAATGACGAAATTGGAATCGGCCGTATCCGCGGGTACGCTTGCCAATTTCTTTCGTCCAATTAAGTATCCAACCGTGTTGAGCTTCACGGCTGCCGGCGTTACGCAGCCATTTTCGGTCCATACACCGTCTGCAACACAATTCATATTGCCCCGGGGATAGGACGCATCCCAATGATCTTCCGGAGTAAGTGGATCTTTGGGCGGAGAATCGCAGCCGAGCAACGTGCTCAGTCCAACGAGCTGCATCGTGACAAGAAGCACCCGGCGCGCCAAAATCCCCGCGGTGTACGGATTATTCTTGAGCGCCAGCGGTGACAACCTGTTCATCTTGGTAGTCCCAATGGTTGTCCCTTTGCAGCCATGGTGAAGGATGGATCGATCACTTCTCGTCAGCCACTGATCGATACTCTTTTGACAACTGGGCGTACGGCCATGGCAACCCCGGCGTGGCTTGGAAATGAATGGGAGCGAGGGTGTAAGTGCGAAATGGTAAAAGGCCGCGGCATTGTGTCCGCGGCCTTTGCTTGTTATCAGCCTGAATGGTGTGTTCGAGCCGTCACCACCACATACTTGCCTCAATCGTGAAAACGTTTACGTCGGGACGTAGTTGCGGACTCGTGACAGGTTGACCGCGCATCAATGCATCTTGGCTTTGCGTGGTCTGCCCCCAGCTTTCAGGCGTTGACAAGGATGGCGGGGGTTGCACGCAATTTACGGCAGCTTCGCTTGATGGTCCAAAATATGCGGGCGCAGTTGCACCACCCAAAGGATAGTATGGCGAACCGACTAGACTACCCGAAGTGTCACCGTTCGAATAAGTGTAGTTGTTCGCAGGAGTTCCGGTGGCGCAGGTGCGTTGCTTATAGATGAAACGCGAATATTGAAAGGCGATCTGCTCATGCGTGACGAAACTTGAGCGAAGTATGATCCGCGGCGACAGGATTCCAAAATTCTGTTGCGCGTATCTACTGTTGGGCATCAGGTAATCAAACCGAGTTGCCACAGCCATGACGGGAAAGACGTCGAAAATCATGTCCGTGCCAAACTTGGTCTTGCTGATACCGTCCTGCAGCGGATCCTGGCTCTTGACCTTGTTCCACATTCCATAGAACTTCATCGTCAAATCTTGACCGTCGCCAAACGGCGAGCCACCCAGCAAGTCTCCGAGCTTGGCTTCATACTGGCCTTCGAGGGTAAGTATGCTGCCATTGCCACCACTGCAATTGGTTGTGAACCCCCACATGCATTGTGAGCTGTTCAAATAATTCCCGGTAATGCCCAGGTTGTACTCACCGCCACCGTCGCTGTGAATCACTTCGACGCCATCTGCCACGGTTACGGCATTTTTCGCGCTGATATACGACACACCGGCATACAGGTAGCCAAATACATCAGGCATATCGAGGCGAGCGTCAATGCCCATGATTTTCAGGCTACCGTCAGGTTGGTTGGCGCCTTGATACAGCTGGGCATAGCCGCCTGGCTGGACCCACGACGGCTGAGGTCCCGTCATCATCGGTTCAGACGCCGAGATTGCGTCGATGAAATGCGCGCTGAACGTCATCGCCTGATCATAGGTCAAGTCTGCGTGAAAATGTGGCACGACGGTAAATCGGGCGGAGTTATAGATGCTAGGATCAGGCTTCTTCGTGCCAAAGCCCTCTTCAATTCCAATGGTTATTGGTTGACCCTCTAGGTCGATCTCAAGGCGTGCCGTTTCACCCATCAAATGAGTACGACCAAACAGGAACGTGTCGTATTCACCTGCGTCGTAGCGGCCCATTCCGCCGTAACGGTTCCAAAAACTACCCGCTTTGAGCGTCAGACGAATGTTTTCGACGGGCATGTAAGGCGTGATTTCGATCCAGCCCTGACCTACGCCAAACTGCGAATGCCAGTTTGCGTATGAAGCATCAGTGAAGTTGTAGCCCTGAAGGGCGACTACGCCTTTGGCCCAACTGTTGCCGTAACTGAAAAAGAGTTCTGCCCAGTCGGTGTTTGAGTGCTTTGTGTGCTGCCAACTCAAATACTGTTCATCTGGAACCAGTGGAGCGTGAAGTGTCGTTGAGCTTTGACCCGGACCTGCCGTGCGACTTCCAATGCCGATGCGCATAGGTGCTCGGAAGTAACCGTTGTATCCGAACCGCCAGGTGTCGTCGCCGCTAGTGGCAGGACCACTGACGGAACCCGTTGCAGCACGGGTGTCTTCGGCCTTCTTCTCTTCCTTCTTGTCCTCCTTCTTGACTTCAGCGTTGGCGGTTGCAGTCGCACCGACCGTAGCCGTGGCTTGAGCTGCAGGAGCCCCAGCGGGAGCCTGCGCGGCAGGCGGTTTGGCAGCGGGGGCTTGGGCTGCCTGCTGCTCGTCGAGCTTGATGTCTTCTGGCTTAACTTCTTGCGCCAAAACTGGAGCTGCAATTAGGAGTCCAGACAAAAAAATCGGGGTACTGAGTCTACGCATCTGATTTATCTCTGGTGTGAGCGTACGGGTGGGTGAATGTTGAGAACGACCATCCGAACAGGTGTCTTGAGCCGCCACTTGATACCAGCGTAAGTGGCACTCGGTAAAGTCTTTTTCCTGTACCTGTGTCAGCGTAATTTGCGCTGATCCGCGTTAATTGAGTTATGCGAACGTTTGCATGACGGTCGCGTCCTTTGTTCCGGCGATTTGGTACGAAAATAACGGTCCGCGGGCCCTGCAGCGCAAAGAAAATAATCACTGAACGGGCGTTCGGACCCGGGTGAGTCATGCCTAGCGTCTAAATCGGCGCTGACGCCATCGAATTTCATGCTTCGCCCGCACCGCGGCGCGGTCCACAATCCGTGCCTTTCGCGGGAGTGCCAGATGTCATTGACCGTAGTTGGCCAGAAAGTGGAACTTCGATCCGAGGTTGAGATTCACGCGACCGCGTCGGTTGTGTGGGACGTCCTCACTAATTTACCCGCCTACCCCCAGTGGAATCCGTTCATCGTCGAAGCCGAAGGTCAAGTGAGCGAAGGGGCAACGGTCAGCGTCACGATAAACTTCCCCGGCAATCGCGAGCGACGACTGCGACGCTGTATTCTGAAGCTATCGCCCATGACTGAATTGCGGTGGAGCGCTACCTCGGTCCTTCGGGCCTTAGCCTATAGCGAACAGTTCTTTCAGCTTCGTCCGGTGACCGAGGATCGGGTAAGGCTTGCGGTCGGCGAAAATTTCAGCGGCATCATGGCGCCTCGCAACCCGGCTGAGCTCTCGCAAATCTCGCAGGGCCTAACGATGATGAGCCAAGCCATAAAACGCCGCGCCGAATCGCTGAAATCGCAGTAGCAGCGTCAACCGGCGTTGGATCAAAGCGAGCGGGGTCGGGGCCCCGCGAGCCAACATGATAAAGCAAACCTCGGAATGGAAGGGAGACCATTGTGGTTTTGGACACGAGGAGCTTCCAAGTCATACAGGAAAAGACGTCGAAGTTTGCCACAACGTGTCGGTCATTTCGCGAGGCATTCAGAAAACAATACAGCGGGGCCCCGCGAGCCAACGTGATAAGCAAACCTTGGAATAGCACTGAGACCGATCGTTGTTTGTATGCGACGGTCCTGCCAGATACGCGAGAGGAAGGTTGATGCGCTAATGACCTGCAAGCCTTGGTCGTACGCAGAATCTCGAAAAGAATTAGAACGTCAGCGCTTTACGACTTTGAACTTTCGTTATCGCAGTTCTTAGCAATTTTGAATTGTCGTCACGCAAACAAGGGTTGCAATCCAGGCGATTGTTAGCACCGCAACCGGTCTTCTTGGTGTAACTGACGACCAAGCCGAGCATTCGGCGGTCGCCTACATCCGGCGCCTTCTCGAGCAATGGGCGACGCGCCTCGCAGGTTGTTGCTTCACGTAAGTCCAACAGCAGAGCCAGCGCAGGTGAAGCCTTCGGTCGGACTTCCTTGTTGAGCAAGAGCTGTTCGGACAATTTGGCCAATTCCGGCTGCGTCTTTTTGTCGGTGAAGAATTCGTATAGCAAGTCCGGACCGAGTGGTCCCGGTAACGTCGCAAAGAGCCCAATGACTTCCCGCGCCGTATCGGCATCCTTTGCAAACTGAATGAGCCGTTTGGTGGAGTCGGCATCCGGTGTGCCACCCAGTTTGGCAATCGTGCCTCGAAGATGCGATAGCGCGAGTCGCTTTTCGGCTGCACGCCCCTGGGACAACGCAAGTGCCTGCTCGATACTGCGTTCCGCTGGAGCAATTTTTTCTAGGGTATCGACTGCTTGAGGGTTTCCCTGTTCGGCTAACTCTAACGGTGTAAGAGTTGGTTTCTTGACCTCCGCACTCGAGGTGACGCTAGCAACGGGCATTGGAGGTGGCTCCGGTTTGCGCGAAGTTATCAAACTGACAGTCAAACCCACGCCCAGGCATATTAAGCTTATCAGCATGGTTAGCCATAGGGGTACGCCGCCGCCGGGCGCACTAGTCGGGGGCATTGGTCTTGATTCAACCGGAAGATCGGGCGAAGACTGCGACATGAGCACCTCTTGTAGGCATGCTGTAGTGCGTGCCTCCCTTCAAACTAACTTGAGATAGCTCGTAACAGCAACCAAAAGCTACATTTGCCTTGGTGCTACGGGTTCTGTTAATCTGGGCCTAGATGGTGATTCTCCTGGCCAAGTGAAAGACTTGGCAACGTGCACCGTTATCCCTAGCAGCCGGAAACTTGGAAGATCCGGTGCAATTGGAAGAGGCCGTCAATGAGCAAGTCAACTGCACCCAATGGGGATGGGCAACCATCAACTGTGAATGAGCACCGATCGATGATCGCGCCCGTCGGACTAGGCCTGGGGGCAGTTCTGCTGGTAACTGGAATCTTGATTTTCGTGTCGTCGCGGCCAAAGAAGCTAACGGCTCCGAAAGGGCAATGGTCGGGTACCGTAACGCGTATTTGGAGGGCCGGTGGGGGTGACATTGGTCTCGAGGTTTGCGGTTCCGAAGGCAAAAACTGCCAAACTGCCAAACTCAACGCCAACGTTGCCGCGCCCTCTCAGGTTCAGACGGATGATCGCACTCGTGCCAGTCTCGGGTTTGGAGAGAACCTGGGTCTGGTACTGGATCGAAGTACGCAAGTGCTAGTTCCAGATGCCAACCACCGTCAAATGAAGATGCTTCACGGCAGCGCGGTGGTGGACAACAAGAGCAGTTCAGCCTCGCCCCTTGAAGTGCAAGTGCCGGGGGGCACGTTGAATGTCGGCGCTGCGAAAGTCGCAATTACCACTGACTCGATGGGTACGGTCGTCGATGTCGCGCACGGTGTATTGAGGGTAATCGACGACAAAAACCACGAGTCAAAGCTGCATGCGGGCGAGCAACTGCGCATCCAAGAGGGCAAGATTCAGACTGCTGGCAGTAACGCAAACCTAGGTGAAGATTTGGCGTGGAGTGAGGACCACTCCAAGTCGGAAGGCTTCGACGAACCGAGTCGCGGGCTAGGGGAATTGAAGGCGAAAAAGCCCGGGGCCAACGAAGAATTGCGGGGCGCGGTCACACTGGCCTCGCACAAGGTGCAAGTTCGCGTGGTAGCCAATTTGGTTCGCACCGAAATCGACGAGACGTTTGCTAACAGCAGCAACGAAGTTCTCGAGGGCATCTATAGGTTCCCATTGCCGGCGGACGCTAAGATTGAGCGGCTTGCGCTCGACGTGGACGGGAAAATGGAAGAGGGCGCCTTCGTCGATCGTGACCGGGCGGCTGCCATTTGGCGCGGAGCTATCGTCAATGCAACGCCAGTCAATCAACGTGTGATCAAGGACGACATCGTCTGGGTTCCCGGTCCCTGGCGCGACCCGGCGCTGCTCGAGTGGCAAAGGGGAGGTCGCTTCGAATTGAGGATTTACCCGATCCCCAAACGCGGGAGTCGTCGCGTGGTGATGACATATACCCAGGTGTCGAATCCTTCGGGCGACGCGAGACGTTACACGTATCCGTTAGCCTACGACCCGAGCGGGACCGCCAAAATCGGGCAATTCGATCTGGACGTTCAGGTGCGTGGGCATGACGCTGCTTATGGCGTGCGCTCCATTGGCTACACATTACGACAATCCACCGATGGCGGCGTAACACGACTGTCCCTTTCGGAGAACAACTTCACGCCTCACGGCGATATCATTCTCGAATACGCACTTCCGAGCCGCGATGCGGAGTTGAAGGCTTGGGCGTATGGTGTTCGCGGTGAGAGGGCGTCCGCGACGTCGAGCGTGCCGTCAAACCCCCCGAAAATAGCGGAAAGCGTCGGGTATGCGGCTCTGACATTGCGGCCCGTGTGGCCTCGCAATGATTCGGACCTGCCGCGTGACATGATAGTCGTGGTGGACGCCAGTCGATCGATGCTGGGTGAGAATTTCAAGCGCGCTCAGCGGTTGGCACTTCGACTGTTGTCCGAACTCGAACCCTCGGATCATGCGAGTGTAATGACATGCGACACGGCTTGCGAAGTATTGCCGGATGGCATGGCTGCCGCAGGCAACGATCTGACAGAGGCCGCGACTCGGTTCTTGACAGCAACGCGCGTTGAAGGGGCTTCCGATCCGAGCGCTGCGGTTCACGCCGCGCTGGTGCTCGCCGATCGTGGTCGAAGTGAGCGACCTTTGTCGATAGTTTACATTAGCGATGGGACACCGACAGTGGGCCCCGTTCGCCCCGGTACAATTGAAAAGGCAATTGACCATGACCTCGGTAACGCAGCGGCGTCGGTGATCGCTGTCGGCGTTGGCAGCGAATCCGATTCGGAAACTCTCGCTGCAATCGCGCGCGGGGGCGGGGGTGTTGCCGTCAACTATCTGCCCGGTAAGAGTCTCGACGAGGTTGCGTACAATGTTATCGGCGCGGTGCGGGGCATGCACCTTCGAAACGTACGGGTTACGCTGCCAGACGGTCTGGTGGATGCCGCTCCGCGCCGTCCGGATTCGCTGCGATCGGGCGGCGAGCTGTGGGTGATCGCTCGCATGCAACGTCCGTCGGTTCGAGGAGACGTGGTGCTCCGGGGACGCCTGGGTAACGCACCCTTCGAGCGTCGATGGCCGATTAATCTGGTTGCGACCGAAAGCGACGGCAATGCGTTCGTGCCACGATTGTTTGCCGCCGCCAGAATCACCGATCTCGAGCGGCTGGGAGACGCCGACGCCAAACGCGAGGTCATCGAACTTTCGCAGAACCATCACGTGGCAAGCCGCTACACGTCACTGCTAGTTCTCGAGAGCGAAGCGATGCTCAAGGCATTTCACCTAGCCAAGACGGAAGAGACGCATGAGTGGTCCGGTGAAAGCGACGATGAGCAACAGGTGGCCCTCGAGGAAGCGAAAGGCGAGCCATCTCAGCCAACGTCGGGCGCAGGCAGTGCCAGCATGGCGGTTCCCGGGGAAGCAAAAGCCAAGAAGGCCGCCGCGGGCGACTTCGAAGATTCCATGGGTGCGGCACAAATGGCTACGAAATCAGCCAGGCGCGCTATGGACAAGCCGCAAGCAAGAGCGGCTGCACCCGCGCCAGCGATGGCAGCTCCAGCGCCGGCTAAGGCCGACCGATCGGGGGTACTTCGCGCCGAAGAGTCGTCCAATTCATACGCACAGCCTCCTCCCACGCCTGGGCCGCTCGTTATGCAGCCCCCGAATAACCAGGTGCTCATCACCGAGCCTGAGTGGCCACGGCGACGCATGATTCCCATGCGGCGGACCTGGGTGCGCAAAGGTTCTTTTACCAGTGATCGATTGCCGCAAGACGCCAACTTGAGATCGCTGACCAAGGCCGAGGATGATTTTGACAAAGAGCCCGAGCGTCGCAATAATCTGAAGTCGCTTTTGGCCCTCTATACGCGGCGAAGCGAGCTCGACCATGCCGATTCCCTCGTGGAGCGCTGGATCGACAAGGAACCGCTTGATCCCGACGCGCTAACGGCGCGCGCCGATTCATCGGCTCGGCGTGGCATGCGCAATGACGCGATTCGCATGCTAGGCAGCGTTATCGATGCGCGACCCGATGATGTCAAGGCGCAACAGCGGTTGGCGCGCCTGTATGATTGGTTGGGTGCACGCGAGCAGTCCTGCCGTTTTTGGGTCGCGCTCGCCGAGTTTCACTCCGATAAGGCTGAATGGCTCGCGCAGGCAGTTCGATGCAACCGCAACCTTGACTCCATTTGGCTAGCGGACGACTTGCTCGGCAATGCAGCTGAAAAGGTCCGAAGTGACGCCGAGCGGATTCTGTCTCAAAACCCGCAGCCGAGCGACGCATTGTCGGGAGATCTGCGCGTCGAGGCCACTTGGTCCGCCGATGCCGATGTCGACATCGCACTCATCACGCCCGAGGGTCAACGGGTGTCTTGGCTTGGAGCACCAACCCGCCAGGTCATTACAGCGCGCAGCGTGACGAGCCGCGCTGGCGAAAGCCTGGCTATACGTAATGCGCCGGTTGGCAACTATATCATCGAATTGGTGCGCGTCTCCGGGTCGGGGACCTTGCACGGTAACCTCCAGTTGACGATCGCGGATTTGAAAAAGACCGTTCCGTTTTCGCTCAATGCTGATCGGACGGTGGTTGGCATAGCGGGCATTACCGTGGTGCAAAAGTTGGTAGCGTTGTAATCTCCTCCCGGAGAGCCGCTGATACTCGAGGCCGATGGGCCAATGCGACGGCCCAGTGCTAAATGCACGCGTTAGTCGGGCTAGTCTAAGCTAGTACATCGATTCTTTTGAATTGATGTACTAGAAAATCGCGAAGCGATTTTGGGTTTGGGCGAACGCCCAAGCAAATTAGGATAGTGGCGCGATGGCCGCGTAGCGGCCGGTCCGAAGGACCTACTAGGCTCGAGGCGGCAAAGGAGCGATTACAACCATGAAGTACCTGCACACAATGGTACGCGTGCGCGATCTGAACGAGTCATTGGAGTTCTACTGCGCAAAACTGGGCCTCCACGAATTGCGACGGCACGAATCCGAAAAGGGGCGCTTCACACTCGTTTTCCTGGCTGCTCCGGGAAATGAAACAGCGCAAGTGGAGCTCACATACAATTGGGACCCGGAAGATTACACGATTGGGCGTGCGTTTGGCCACCTAGCGTACGAGGTAGAAGACATTTACGCCATCTGCCAAAAGCTCATGGACCAAGGCGTTGTCATCAACCGACCTCCGCGCGACGGGCACATGGCATTCGTCAGATCACCCGACAATATTTCAATCGAACTCCTGCAAGCGGGTCCGGCCTTGCCGCTGCAAGAGCCCTGGCTATCGATGAAAAATGTGGGGGTCTGGTGATCGAAGCAAAGCTAAAATTCCCCCTGCTCTGCGATCTCGGTGAAGGCAGTCTGTGGGACGAAAAGCAACAAGTACTTTATTGGATCGATATCGCACAGAATAAAGTCTACCGCTACGATCCCGAAAATGGTTCCAATCTGGCTTACGATGTTGGCGAGAACGTCGGTACCGTCGTCGTAGCCACTAACGATAAGCTGCTGCTTGCACTGCGAAGCGGCTTTGCGTGGCTCGATCCAGATACGGGCCAAGTGATTCACTTGATGGACCCCGAAGCCGATAAACCGCACACGCGTTTCAATGACGGAAAATGCGATCCCAAGGGGCGGTTTTGGGCGGGCACCATGGTCGAGAACTCACAAAAATCTGACGGCTCGCTCTACTGCTTGGATACTGACTTAACCGTCACTCGAAAGATGACCGGAGTTAGCTGTTCGAATGGCCTCGTATGGTCGCGCGATCAGCGTTATTTCTACTACATCGACACGCCTACATTTCAGATACACGGTTTCGAATTCGATTTGGCTACGGCCTCCCTTGGGGCGCGCCGCGTCATCGCTGACCTCCCCCGAGAAGCGGGGGCACCCGACGGTATGACCATCGACGCGAGTGACGGCTTGTGGATTGCATTATTCGGAGGAGGCAGGGTCATTCGGATTAACCCCGCGAATGGGGCAGTCAACTACGAAGTCGAAGTCGCTTCGCCCAATGTCACGTCTTGCGCATTCGGCGGTTCGGAGCTCGATGAGCTGTATATCACCACCGCGCGAGTTGGACTCAGCGACGAGCGGCGTCGTGAATATCCATTGGCTGGGTCACTCTTTTCGGCAAAGGTCCCGTTCCAGGGAATGCCCGCGCGTCGTTTTGCGCGAGAGCTTTGAATTGGCATGCCGGCTCCCGCGACGATAAATAAGCCGAAAATCGCAATTGCGTCGCTGGCCTCATTGTTGTTGCTGATCGTTATTGTTTTTCAACCACTCGTAATACGCTTGGCTCAATCGGCCGCCCGCGAGCGTGGCTTCGCTCTTGAAGTCGGTCGCGTGCGTCTAGGAACCAAAGGCCTGTGGCTGTTCGATATTCGAGCCTCACGTCCGAGTGTGCCGGACTTCAAAATCTCGCTCCAGTCGGTGCGACTGCCGTTTTCGCAACTCTTCGCGCGTGAGCAAATCATTGTTACTGGCGGCACGATAGTTCTGCCAGAGAACCTCAGATTGCTGCGCGACAACCTCTCGGCAAATCAGCCCGATGGCAACGCAACGAAGCGGCGCAAAAAAACACAATTGCTCGTGTCTGGGCTTACCCTAAACTGGTCGGGTGCCAAACCCGACACGAACTTGCTATGCGCCTGGGGCGTTTCCGGTGTGCTCGTGTCCGGTGCCGCACGACTGAAGGTCGACCGAATCGAGGCGACTCACAACGACTTTTTTGGTCAACTGGGCGCACTTGCAATTGATCTCACTTCTTCGAAGCAGCACTGGGAATTGGACAAACTTGGGGCGCAAAGCGCGAATATCGAACTTCGCTCAGGCTCGTCCCAAGCTCTGTTGCCCGCAGCTCCTGACGCAAATGCCGCCACCGTTCCCAAGGACGCCATTGAGCACTATGTCGAGATCTTGAACGGCTTACAGCGCTACGCAAAGGTTGTAAGAGAATCCGTCGCCGAGCGAATTGCGCCGTCCGGAATAGTCGAGATATCGCAACTGAATTTCAGATGGCTCCATGCCGGCCAAAAGCTAGATATTGGTCCGCTAAAGGTCCACGCACTCCGGGACTCAGACCAAATAAACATTACCCTGGATCAAAAAGGTGGGGCGGGTGACGACCGCCGCTATGTGGAATTGCGAATCCCGGTCGTCCCGTCGCGAATTGAACTAGAAAGCGAAATCGGATTTGTGTCTCTTCAATCATTGGGCGTAAAGGAGGCGGACTTCGGGCTCAGCCATGTAGATACCGCGAAGATTAAACTCAGTGTGAAGTCGGCTATTGACGAGCAGGCATCCTCCGCGAATATTACCGCAGCCGGCGAAATTCTGGACTTGAGTTTGAGGCAGCCTTGGCTAGCTTCGCGGGTCGTCGAAGGCATCAATGGTTCCTTTTCCGGTAGCGGCACAGTCAGCTGGAAGTCGGAATACGTGCTAAAAGTCAGTGAGTTGTCGCTGAGCATGGGTCAAGCTCGTCTCAACGTCACTGCTGATCTTCGACGAACCGCGAGCGAGACGCGCGCCAATATCGAAATGAACATGCCACTGGCGGCTTGTGAAGGACTGATCGAGTCGTTACCCGTTGGACTGGCACCGCTTGCTAGCCAAGTAAGGCTCGACGGCACATTGGCGCTAAAGGCAGCAATTCGATTCGATACGGCCCACCCGACGCGGACAGATGCCAAATGGGAGTTGGCCAACGGTTGCCGTGTGCGAGAGGCGAGCCCGCTAGTTTCTCCTGAACGGTTTCGAGAGCCCTTCATTTTGGAGGTTCCCGACGCTCAAGGCAGAATGATAGAGCGGGCATTTGGCCCCGGTACGGCAAATTGGGTGCCCCTGGCGGCTATGACCAGCCACCTTTCGGACGCCGTCCTGGTCTGCGAGGACGGCCGATTCTTTCATCACAACGGCTTTGATTCGCAGGCAATCCGCAGTTCTATCCGTGACAACCTGCTTCGCGGGAAATTCATGCGTGGGGGTAGCACCGTCAGCATGCAGTTGGCCAAAAACCTATACTTACGACGCGAAAAGACCTTTTCTCGCAAGTTGCAAGAAGCAGCCCTCACTTTGCTCCTCGAGCAATCCTTTACGAAGAACGAAATCATGGAGCTATACCTAAACGTGGTCGAGCTTGGGCCAGGTATCTTCGGAGTGGGTGAGGCGTCGCAATTCTACTTCGGAACCGCGCCCGCCGCCCTGTCGCCCGCTCAAGCCTATTTTCTTGCAAGCATACTCCCTAGCCCCAAAGCGATGCACTTCACCGCAGACGGTCGAGTCTCGGCGGGGTGGCTCAAGCAAGTTAGGCGTCTGCTCACGATCGCCCACTCGCGTCACTACCTTAGCGATGAGGAGTTGCGACTCGGACTAGCCGAAGAATTGCGATTTGGCGTTGCGGCGGAGAGTTCACCAGCAACGACTGGTCAAATCCAAGGTGTCGTGGACAACGGCACCGAGGCTGACCCAGAACGGCCCGAACATGAGTAACCTGCAGTTTCCCCCGGCTGGTCCGGATGACATGTCGAATCACGAGCATTGGATGCGCGAGGCGCTGAAAGAGGCGGATGCCGCCAGCGAGGCGAGGGATGTTCCAGTGGGCTGCGTGATCGTCGACTCTACCGGACAGGAGCTCTCTCGGGGACGCAATCGTCGCGAGAGTGACCAGGATCCAACGGCGCACGCGGAAATCGTCTCGCTGCGACTAGCGGCTGAAAAGCGGCGTAGCTGGCATTTGGACGGTGCGACCGCATATGTCACTTTGGAACCTTGCCCCATGTGCGCCGGGGCGCTCGTAAACGCTCGGGTTGGCTGCGTTGTTTACGGAGCCAGGGATCCCAAGGCTGGTGCGGTGGATAGCGCTTTTTTTATAGGCAACGGTGCCTCGCTCAATCACCAATTCAAGGTTGTCCGCGGCGTATTGGAACAAGCTTCGGCAGAGCGTCTTAGAGCTTTCTTCGAGGCACTTCGAGCTGCTGGGGAAAAATAGCAACGCGTCCCGATTATGCACATCAGGATGCCGATTCAACCACCTCGACCCCAAAAAGCAGCAGTGAGAGCGCCCCTGCTGCCAACTTTGGCTCGCCGCAGGATGCACGTTACGTGGTTTTCGATCGTGCCCACGCTGCACCCGAGTCGAAGCGCAATTTCCTTATTCGCAAGTCCTTCGACCAACAGAGCCATCACGGATGCCTGCCGTGGTGTCAGTCGCCACAAACTGGCAATCTCGCCAACGCGGCTATTGCGTGCAGCGCGCATTCTGCCCCTGCTACTAGGAGGCGGTTCCGCTATCGGCGGCTCATTGACTACCGCTGCGGTTCCCGATGAAAACTTCGCATCGGCAATTTTTGGGGTTGACCCCACTAATTGGGCGAGGCGCTCCACATACTCGGCCGCATGCTCGTCCAATTCGGCGTTGATGGCTGAGGGGTCGCCCGAACTTTCGCGCTCGACCTCGATGCAGCCGACCGGGCGCGAATTGATCCATAAGGTTCTCCTCAATCGAGCGCGATTGGTGGACTCGCCATGGTCACCAATTGGCAAGAGGCCATCGGATGAATAGGCCCAAAGCCTAGCCGTCGGGACTTTGAGATCCGCCGTTATCGCGCTCAGCAATTGTTGTAGTGAGGCGGAGTCACAACTGATGTTGCGGTGCACAACCGTTTTGGTTTCTAATTCAAGACTCTTGGCTCTGAGTTTATCGGAGTGTTCGGACGCATCGTGGAGCAACAAGTCGTCGAGCAGGTGGTCGCGGACGCCCCGCCGAATCTTGCTGGCGGGCCCGTGTTCTTCGTCATTCGAGTTGGGAGGAACGATGATGTATTCGCCGAAGAGGTCGCCAAACTCCACGTCAACCGCAGCATCCGGTAATTGCAAATGTCTTGGCAGAGCGCGGAATTGCCCAAGCATGAGCGTCCAAAACGGGTAACAGGAACCACCCGCTCCCTCAATCGACAGCGTAATTCTAAATGAGTTGTCGGCTTGACGGCGAAAGGACGAACGTAAAATCGAGCCGTACATTTCCGGCATAATTCTGGCGACGGTAATTTGGTACAAATCCTCCAACCCAAAATACAAGTCGGCGAGTTGTCGATACAGACGAAACCCAAGGCAAGTATTGACGCCGACCGCTTCGAGGCCCGGCGCGCCACCGACAGAATTTTGAGTCAGCTGAAGCAGCGCGGCAAACGTTTGCCAGGGGACCCTATCATCTGCCGGATGTGAAGTATTGAGGTCTAGGGAATACTCCTTACAAAACGACTTGGCATCTAACCCTAGTGGTTGAGCAATTGCCGTAACAAGGCGAAGTATTGTGATACGACAGTGAGTCATGGTTGGGCCGAGTTACTTAACCCCTGGTTGACGACTACTCCGTATGTCCGTCCTGGCGGAGTCCGACTAGTACCTTGATTCAACACGATTGCGGTATCAGGATTTCGCGAGCGATTTTTACACCTGCTGAAGGCACTTCACCGGAGCGACTGGCCAATCGACCAGCTGCGCGACTCCTTTCCAGCGAAATCGGCCAGAGCCTAAGCCAAAATTGGTGCGATTTTGCCCCCTAAAAAGCACAGCGGCTGGCAGATGCCAGACCCCATGAGGCCGGTCTGCTCATTAAAACGTCTTCTTTGAGTCGATCAATACCGTCACTGGCCCGTCGTTAGCCAGTTCCACGTCCATGTGCGCGCGAAATCTGCCTGTTTTTACGGGGCAACCCAGATTTGCGCGTAGCATTTCTGCCAGTTCTTCAAAATGCTAGTCGCGCAATATCGGGCGCCGCGGCACCCGTAAAACTGGGGCGATTGCCTCCTCGTGTGTCTCCGAACAGAGTGAATTGCGAAACCAACAACATTTCGCCCGCGACGTCGCGCAGGCTCAGGTTCATCTTGCCAGCGGAATCCTCGAAAACTCGTAGGCCGGCCAATTTGGCAGCCATATAGCCGACGTCAACCGAGGTGTCGTCCACTCCAACGGCTACGAGCACGCAAAGACCGCGTGCAATATTACCTACGAGCTCGCCGTTTACCGAAACTTTAGCGTATCTAACTCGTTGAATAACCGAGCGCATTTACCGCATGGTTAGCATACCCGGGAAAGCCCACGGCCAATGTCGCTCAACAAAAACGCATCCCTCGGCGTAAGAGCCCATTCATTGCGCCCATTATTCGTGTAACCTAAGCGAACATTATTATGGTCTTCTCGCCTTCGACCGTGGCCGGTGGCGACCCGCTGGTAGCCTCACCCATTCAGTCCCAACTGCAGCCGCACGTGATCTACCGGCTGAAGCGTCTGCTCGCCGTTGGAGGCACCGCACGCGCGTATTACGCACTTCGGCAAGGGCCCGAGGGTGAGGCGCCGGTGGTCGTAAAGGTCATATTGCCCAATGTCGTTCGTGATGGGGGCGATACGGCACTGCTAGTCATTAGGAAAGAAGCCGTCGCGCTTGGCCGACTCAATGAAAGAATTCCGCCCAGTCCTTATGTCGTTCGCCTAGTCGATACCGGTGTTCTCGAATGGCGGATGGAAGAGACCCCGCTAAGTCTTCCGTGGTTGGCAGTGGAATTCGTAGACGGCGGGGCCGAAGGCACCGCGCTCGACGAGCGCGTCGCGTACTCCATGCGTCTCTCGGGTTTTGCATTCGATCCGGAGCGTGCGGCGCGCGCGGCCTACGCGATTGCGCAAGGGCTCGATGAAATTCACGCGGTTGGCGTCGTGCACCGCGATATTACACCCGCGAATATCCTATGCTGCGGGAGCGGCGAGACCGAGATCTTCAAAATTGCGGATTTTGGCATCGCAAGGCCACTCGGACTCAAGGCAACATTTGGCGAACTTGCTATCGGTACGCCCGGCTATTTAGCACCCGAGCAGTCATTACTGACCAAGGACGTTATCGGACCGCACACCGATATCTTCGCGTTTGCGTCGGCACTCTTCTTTTTGCTTTCCGGTGAACATTACTTTACCGCGCGCAACGTAATCGACGCCTATCAGCAAGCAAGAAGCAAAGAGCGCCGCAGTCTGCTTTCGACGCGCGGCCTCTGCGATGAGTTGCGAGCCCAACCTCAAGCCGTGCAGGCAATCGATGCCGCTCTGGCACGCGCGACTTCGGCGGAAATTGACCACCGTCCTCAATCAGCAAGCCTATTTGCGGACAGCGTTTTGCCCTGGCTGAGCAAGCAGCCCCATAGTGTCAGGTTGAGCAGTCGCTGGATCGATTCAATTCACGCGCTGCGAGGCGCATCGGTCGCGACGCGACGCACGTGGATGATCAGACACACCCCAGGCGAACAGCGCATCGTCCTTAGCGCCGCGTGGAATGCTGCGGGTCATTGTCTGGCGACAACGCCGTCGGGACTCGACTATTTCGATGGCACGGTTTGGTCGCACGTTTCTGATCAATCTCACCTTGATGCCGAACGAATGCACTTCGTAAAGCGGCATAAGCCCACGAGTTGGCTTGTCGGAACAAGCGGTGCCCGACTCGTCGAAATCGAGCGACAGGGCGTGTCCGTCGTTTTGCAGGGGCCCGATCGCAACTTTGACTTCATGGCCCTAGATGGACAAATCGATGATTTGTGCGTAATCTTGGCGCATTCTGAAAAGAAACGGCCGCTACTATGCGCGTTGGTTGGACGTCGCTGGCTAAAACCGTTCGAGATTGAAGGGGTAGCCCACATCTCGGCCTTGGCGCGCATCGATGACGAAAGTTGGCTTGTGGCAGGCCGAAAACTCACCGGCGAGGCCTGGGTTGCTATCTACGAGCCGCTGCAGCTCGAACTGCGCCCCATGGAGGTACCCGGCGTGCGTGCTCTGCTGGCCTGTTCGAGCCGTCAGGGCGAAAAGCGTGCGGTAGCAGTTGGTACTGACGGCGCCTGGGTTGACGCACGGCCTGAGCAAGTCGAATGTGCGCGCGTGCCCGGGAACCCAGATTTCTCCTGCGTCACTATGGACGCGGCCGGTCGTTGTTGGGGTGCGAGTCGCGGGCAATTGTGGGCCCGAGATGAGGACAGCACCGTTCGCTGCATTTGGCATAACCCCCAGTGGACAGCCCCGTTCGTGAGCCTCCACGCGGAAACGGGCAATGTCATGGCAGTGACTGTAGATGGTGGCGTACTCGAAGGGCGAGTATCCTCTAATGATTCTTACCCTCCACTGTAAATGGGCTTTCCTGTTTGCCAGTCGAGGCATTCGGCAAGGTGCCTTGCTCCAGACATAGCAGCCTCAGTTGGCCCAGGGCAACTAGGGTGCCAGCGCCGTCGGAAATTCGGGTGTTCCATATTTGAGTTCTACGGCCCGCGGTGATCGGCTCCGATACCGCCTCGAGCAGTCCATCGCTGGTCGCCTTTAAAAAAGACGTATGATTGTCCAAACCGACGACGGTGCGACCAAATGCTCGAGCGGACAGCGCAGCGCCGATCGATCCCAACGTTTCAACAATGCTCGTATAGACGCCGCCATGCACGACGCCGTGAATTTGTCTGTGACATTGTGCAATTTCGAGCTTCGCGCAGACACGCGTCGAGGAAGCGTGAGTGATTTGCAGCCCTAAGTGCTGATCAAAACCCGTCATGTGCTGGCTAACGGCCAGCGTGAAATCCTTATCACTCATCTTATCAACGTAACACAAAAGCATCATGCAACCCTACTGCGAGAACCGAGAGGCGTCTCCACCGTCAGAGAATTGGAGAAGGTAGAAAAAATCCCAGCTGGCGGGAATTGGGGTGGACAAGCCAGAGGGGGCGAGTTGCTACGCTGTCTTTAGGCTGCCCGCGAACGCGCCCTCCGTGCGGCTTCGGCTAGGTTATCGAGCATCGTTTCAGTAGTCGCGAAGTCTACGCAAGCATCCGTGACGCTTTGGCCATAAGTCATTTTTGTTCTATCCGGGTTCAGAGACTGACGCCCACCGACCAGATTGCTCTCGATCATGACACCAATGATATGCCTGGAGCCCCGCGATATTTGCCCAGCGACGGTATTGAGCACATCGGGCTGCTTTTCGTGGTTCTTGCCACTGTTGTCGTGACTGCAGTTGACGATCATGTGCGGCGTTACCCCGGCACCAGTCAGGCTCGTCACGGCACGCTGCACGGCTTCGGCGTCGTAGTTGGGGCCGCCGGAGCCTCCCCGCAGGACCAAATGACCGTCTGGGTTTCCCGATGTTTGCACAATCGATACTCGCCCGAAGCCGTCAACTCCGAGGAAACGATGCGGGCGAGCCGCAGAGAGCATGGCATTGATGGCGACTTCCAGGCCGCCGTCCGTACCATTCTTGAATCCGACGGGCATGCTGAGGCCCGATGCCAATTCGCGGTGCGTCTGACTTTCCGTCGTGCGCGCTCCAATTGCTGTCCAACTGACGAGATCGGCCAGATACTGCGGTAAGATCGGGTCAAGCATTTCTGTCGCAGCAGGCAGTTCCAGATTGGCTACATCCAGCAGTAAACGCCGCGCCACTCGCAAGCCTGCGGGAATGTCATAGCTGTCGTTCAAGTAAGGATCATTAATGAGGCCCTTCCAGCCAACGTTGGTGCGTGGCTTTTCGAAGTACACCCGCATGATCAGCAGCAGCGTGTCGCGATAGCGATCGACCAATCCAGCAAGACGAGAGGCGTATTCGCGTGCCGCTTCGGGGTCGTGGATGGAACACGGGCCCACGATCGCTAACAATCTGCGGTCCCGCCCCTCGAGAATCGCTCGAACCTCGTCGCGAGCTACAAAAACGACCTTGGCCGCCATTTCATTGATGGCGATTTCGGCTTTGAGTGTGTCGGGGGCGAGAAGAGGCACGGTATCGACGACGTGAAGGTTGTTGGTTTGGTGCATGGCGGACTGTCCTTAAACGACGAAGCCCCCGGTCGCTGGCCGCGACCCGGGGCTTTTACTATTTGGTGCTCGGTTGAATTAACGCGAGCCTAGCCCAGCGAGGACGGCCAACTTGCCGGCCCGTACCAATAAAAATAGCCGAAATAGCTACGACTGCTGAGCATTGGCGTGAGTTTACCGTTGCACGCGCAAAACCGCAAGCGACTCGTTTCAAATTCTCAAGTTTTGGTGTGGAGCTAAGCCTTACTGATCTGCTGAGCAGTGCCGCATCGCGGAAGTTGACCCCACTACGCCATGCATTCGACACTTCAACTGCATATCCAGACGAGCAAAGTGCGGTCGCCGCGTTAGTATTCCGCGGTGCGCACGCGGCCAATTGAAGTTTTCTTTTGGGTTGTGCTCGGCACGGAATCGGCGGTTCTCCCCGCATGCACGAACACGACCCCGGGCCCCACGAATCGGGCTGCTGGAAGTATTTCGCAGACGCCCCCGATTGCATCAAACAACACTGCGCAAGCCGCGCGCGATGCGGGAAGTGGGCTCACACCATGGACCAGTGTCTCGCCCGACGCAGGCGTCAGCAGTGCATCCACTGCCCAGGCGAATTCCAACATCCATTGCCCCGAAATCGTAGATGCCGAGCAACCTGGAACCAGTTGCGGGCCGCTACATTGTCTCGCATTTTCGAACGAAAGGTCCGCGTTTGCGCATGTCTTGAGTTTGCACCCCCAGGTCATAGGAATCGGAGAGTCGCATGCCCAGGCTGGCTCGGAGTCCATTCATTCCGCGACGCGCCGATTTGCCGAGCAGCTTCTGCCAGCACTTTGTGGACGTGCAAAGTCCATCGTTCTCGAAATCTGGCTTCCCCGCAACGATTGTGGCGACAGGCGTGTTGAACAGGTCGAAAAGGCGCAACGACCCGCAACTGCGACGCAGGCCAAGTCAAACAAGGACGAGTACGTTTTGCTCGGCCACGTCGCTAAACGATTAGCTATCGAACCTTCAGCCCTAGTGCCAACCTGCGAAGAATATCAATCGATCCTGGATTCCGGCCCCGACAACATCGAGCGCATGCTAGCGCTGATTGGCGAGCGAACGGGCAAGCGTCTCGTAGAAGAGTTGCATCGATACCCTGATCAGCAGCCTGGTCCTGCAGTTATCGCTTACGGAGGAGCGCTGCACAACGATGCCGAGCCAACTCCCGACCACGCCGCATATAGCTTTGGGCCGAAGTTACTAGAAGAGACGCACGGGAAATATGTCGAGCTTGACCTCGTTGTTCGTGAATTCGTCAAAGACACTGCCGTGTGGCAGCGACAACCCTGGTATCAAGCATTCAAGAGCAGCCACAATAGCTCAAAGACGCTCCTCTTTCAGTGGAGCCCGCATTCATTTGCCCTCGTATTTCCGGAATCCAAGCAACAAAACCCGAAGTGATTCAGCCGCCGATGCCGCAAGCAGCGCCCGTTGGGTTTATTCAGCCGCAGCCGCGGGCCCCGTACCAGTGACGGCATTCGAAGGTTGCTTCGTGGCGTGTTCCTGACTGTTGGCGCAATGGCACCAAAATCAACTCGCTATCTCTCGCTCTAGATTGGGTTGCAAACCCGGCGGACAAACGTTTTGAAGGTGAGCTAGCCCGCGGTAGCCTGCATCGTGGGGTATTCCGGATGGCATGAACCCGCGGCTCAAGAGGGTACGACTCATCCACTCGACGCGATCTTGCAGGTCGTGTGCCGTAACGACATCAAAAAAAACAGCGGCGGCTGCACTTGCCACAGCGTCGGAGCCAAATGCCAAACAAAGTGCCAGATTCCACATGGCTTCGTCGTGAATGAACGTCTCGTGCGATTCGGAGGCTAGGCTGCGCAGTAGCGCGTGTTCATCGGGGAGGTTTACGTCCGCACCGACTAAGAAATATGCGGAGAAACCGCGACCCCAGTCGATGTTGGTTTCCTGAGAGTCATCCACCGTGATGTCTATATCCAAGTCCACACTTGGAAATCTCGGGCGACCCTCGAGCTTCATCTCGAAATGTTTGCCGTTGCGTGGTTCTGGTTCACTCGACAGCGACTCGTGCGACTCGACCGGTTCGACCGGCTCTTCGACGACAGGTGCCGCCAATTCCTGCGAGCGCTTGCTCGAGAACGAAGCCGTTGTGTCCGACTCTTCACCGTCGTCCGCGTCCTTGAGTAACTGCTGAGTCTCCACCAAAGTGTCAGTGGGCTTGCTCGACACGGAGTTTTCGAGAATGTCTTCATCAACGGGGTGACCATTGCGGGGTGCCGCAACATCAAGCAGGCCACCCTCCGAAAGGGCCGCGTGAAATTCGGCAACATCCACCAACGACTGCCACTCACTGGCGCCAACGACGCACACATATGCGTTGGTCGCAATTTTCTTGTGTTTGATTCCTCGAACGACAAGATCCGTGGACACCGGTCCGACGGCATTGCCTTCAATCGTCACGTACCATTGGTTCTGTTCGTTCATAGCTCAAGCTTTGGCTAGCCCGACTAGTGTGCCGGGGGTATCGCGGCGCGCTCCCAAATGGGCCAGAATCGCTAATTTATGGCCTTAACCACCCGTTCGTCAAATAACGGCAGAACAAGAGTGAAAAAAGCATGACGTTGCTACTAAAATTCTTTTACTCTGCCAAAATATGTCTGCCAAAATATGCTTTGGCTCGATGAACGCGTAAGACTCAAACTTCGTTAGTCAAGATTTCTAATTGCCGTTTGCTGGGCCGGAACCCAAACAAATGAGACTCCGTCATCAAGTTGTATTTTTGCTGTTCGCCGCCGCGCTCGGTGCGGTGCTCACGCTTACACTCGTTCAACAGCGCGGACGCGAACACGTTCCCAATTCCGCACAGGCCACGACACCGGCGCCTTCAGCCGCTACGACGACGGCCGGGCCAGTTTTGCCGCCACTTTCTCCTCAGGCTCGCACGGAGGACGAGCGCAATACGGTTGCAGTCTTTGCTCGTACCGCACGATCCTGCGTTTTTGTCACACAACACCAGATTGTGGTCGATTACTTTGCGGGCGGCGCCTACGACGTTCCCGCAGGCTCCGGATCAGGTTTTGTTTGGGACGACAGTGGCTATATTGTCACCAACTTTCACGTAATTGCGGATGCTCGCAGTCTGACCGTGACCTTGCACGATCAACGAACGTTTCCGGCGCGAGTCGTCGGAAGTGATCCTGCAAAGGATATTGCTGTATTGAAGATTGATGCTCCAGCTGGAGCCTTGTTAGCAATCGGCAGGCACGCCGAACGAGTCGAACTTGACGTTGGGCAAAAGGTAATCGCTATTGGGAACCCTTTTGGACTCGATCAAACATTGACGACCGGTGTGATCAGCGCGCTCGGACGTCAAGTCGAAGGGATCGGCGGCGTAAAGATCCGCGAAATGATCCAAACCGATGCAGCCATCAATCCCGGTAACTCGGGCGGCCCATTGCTCGACAGCACCGGGCGTTTGATCGGGATGAACACGATGATCTATTCCAAGAGCGGCACCTCGGCTGGCATCGGCTTTGCGGTCCCCGCAAACACTATTGCGCGGGTAGTACCACAATTGATCAAGACGGGGCATGTCGAACAAGTGGGAATTGGCATAGACATCGACCCAGCCCAGCGTCTCGAACGACGGCTGGGTATCCGCGGAGTAGTCGTCATTGCCGCACGCCCGCAAGGGCCAGCGGCCGCCGCGGGAATCAGGGGTCTTAGGCGAACCATGACCGGAATCGAACTTGGCGATGTAATCGTAGGGATTGATGGCAAGGCTATCGAAAACTACGATGACCTGTACAACGAATTCGATACGAGAAAGCCCGACGAGACCATAAAACTGACTGTCGTTCGCGATGAAAAAAAGGTCGAGGCTTCCGTAAAGTTAGTAACACTTCAATAGGTTCACCGTTGATCGACGAAGCTTCCAAATCACCGCCACGGCTCTTGCAGGTTTCCGATCACAGTCGAGCCTTTGCGGCAATGACTTACGTCTACCCCGTCGTTTCGCGCCGTGCGCGAGGGGTATCGATCGGTATTAACTTTGAGTCCCAACAATGCGTGCAATTGGCGCTGTCGATATTGTCAAGTACCGAACTTGATGCGTGGCACCTCGCCAGCGCTGGATTTCCCGCTCTTTGAGGCTGAATTAGAGCGCCTCACGGATGCGATTTGCAACGGCACCTTTCTTGTGGATCACGCACTACCAGAAGCTCGGACGCTCAAGGACTTTGCGTTCTCCGGCAATGGGGAACCGACGAGTTGCCCTGACTTTCCCGCAGCGGTAAGGCATGTTGGGGAGGTGCGTGCTCGTTTTGGCCTGGCCCACCGCGTCGCTCTGGTTTTGATAACCAATGGCTCCCTTGTCAATCGAGATGTCGTCAGACAGGGTCTCCAGATTCTATCGGCCTATGACGGCGAGGTTTGGTTCAAATTGGATCGTGGTAGCGATTCCGCGCTCGGCACGGCCAACGGGACCCCGATCTCGCTCGACAAGCAATTGTCGCGCCTTCATGAAACAGCGAAGCTTTGCCGAACCCGAATCCAAAGCTGTTGGTATACAACGGATTCGCACTATCCAGGTTCAACCGAAGTGGATGAGTATGTGGCATGCATCGAGCGTGCGATTCGCCTCGGGGTCAAGCTCGACAGCGTGCAGCTGTATACTTTGGCCCGCAAGCCGCTGTTGCCAGAAGGGGCAGTTTTGGGCCCAGTAAGTGCAACATGGCTTTCTGACTTGGGTACTCGCCTGGCTAACCTAGGACTCCGCGTGGATTTGTGAATTCTCTTCACGAAGTCCTAGTACCTCGATTCAATAGAATCGAAGTCCTAGTCCGTATTAGACTCGTTTCACTGTGCGCAGTGAATATTCGTTCCTTGTCTTAGTAGCCCTTTTGTGCGCAGCCGGTACTGCGCGCGCCGCGCCCGACGTTTCGGAGCCGCCCGACAACAATACCACCGACGACGCCAGTGGCAGTGCCGGCAGCGATGTCACCCCGCCGCGTGCGCTTCAAACCAATATCGAGCCGCCGATTGATGTAAGCGAACCTGTTGAGGTAGTTCTCGAGCTCGTAATTGACGCCCATGGGCACGTGACGACCGCCAAAGCAATTGATGGCCCAGAGCCATTTCGATCTGCCTCGGAGGGCGCAGCACTTCAATTCCTGTTTACGCCGGCAACCCGTCATGACACACCCGTCGCGTCTAAAGTCCGTTTCTTAGTTCGTTTTGAGCCGTCGTCCGACGCGCAAGCACAACCAACTGCGACGCACACGGAAACTGCTCCCGTGAAGGCCAAAAAGCGTGCTCCTTCGAACCTAAAGCCCGCTGAGTTAGAAGTTACGGTAACCGGAACCCGGACAACTCAAATCAGCACACGCATTACACGTGTCGAGGCGCGCGAAATACCGGGTACCTTTGGCGACCCACTCCGCGCCGTGGAGACCAATCCGGGCGTTGCTCCATTGTATACCGGTGTGCCCTTCTTCTTCATTCGCGGCGCCCCACCCGGGAACGTCGGCTACTATGTCGATGGTATACCAATTCCGCTCTTATATCACGCATTGGTGGGACCGTCGGTCATTCACCCAGGGCTCATCGATCACGTGGATGTGTATCGTGGCTCGGCACCAGCACGCTATGGCGGAACCGCTGGGGCAACGATTGCAGCCGAGTCACGCGAGCCATTGCAGCAGACGGGCGGCGAAGGCAATCTGCGGGTGTTCGATGTCGGGGGTTTAGTCGAAAAGCCGCTCGACAATGGGCGGTTGCATGTTCTTGCTGGAGGTCGCTATTCGTACACGGCGCTCATCGCGTCGCTGCTGAGCGGTGCCACCTTGGAGTATTGGGATTATCAGGCACGGGTCAGCTACGATCTCAATCGTAAGAATCGAATCACGCTAACTGCCTTTGGCGCCTTCGATCGCTTCGAAACAAGCAACTCGAACTTGTCCGGTGCTAACGGTAATCAGCCCACCCCTCCTGGTTCTAGCAGCAACCCCTCCAGTAACTCGAATGACACTAACAACTTATATGGAGGCGGCCTTCAATTTCACAGAATCGATATTCGCGAAGACTACGTGGGATCACACACGCGCGCCCGCATTGCGTCGACGTTTGGCTATGACCGAACGTCAACTTCCGAAGGATTCATTCGAAATCCACTGTTCATAACTCGATCGGTTATTGAACACCGGTTGAGTCCTGAGTTGCTCATAGAGATCGGACATAACACAACCGTTGCCGACTACGCATTGCAAGTTCCAACTACGGTTCAGGGCTTTGACGTCCTTCGCGCCCTCTTCCCCACTCGGCGTGATATGACTGCTGGCGCGCATTTGGAAGCCACTTGGAGCCCCGCGCCTTTCGTAAGCGTTTCTCCGGGTGTGCGAGCGGATACGTATCGCTCTGGCAATGACCGCACCTCTTCGGCCGATGCCCGCCTTAGCGCGGTATTCATCGGCAATCGGCACATTCGCGCCATAGAAACGATTGGTACCTCACATCAAACACCCGGGTTCGTGCCACAGATACCCGGAGCTCAAATTGGCAGCTTGGCGAGTGGCCTCCAGCGTTCGTTTCAGTTGAGTAGCGGCATTGCATTCGACGTCGCCAATGAAGTTACGGGAGTAATCACCGCATTCGAAGCGCAATATCTCAATCTAATCGACCCGATCAGTCAAGACCGTACATTCGACCTAACGACTTTGGATCCTAGCGCGCTGCTCAACAATCGAACTCGTGGAACGGCCAGAGGCCTCGAATTCGAAGTGCACCGCAGTCTGACGCGAAGACTAGGCGGCTTCTTGGCATACACCTTGTCGCGAAATGATAGGCTAATCGATGGCCATCCATCCTTATCTGGCTTCGACCGCCCCCACGTGTTCCAAGGGGCGCTTGGCTATGATTTGGGTCGTTATTGGCGGGTTGGGGGTCGCCTGATTGCTTATTCCGGTTTAGCAGCGAAGCAACAATTGAGCGCCGACAGTAATACTTACATCTACGACGGTCGGCTTCGTGCGCCCGCCTTCTTTCGGGTGGACGTCAGGCTGGAAAAGCGCTGGCCACTTGGACCAAAGAGCTACTGGGCAGTGGTTTTTGAGATGCTCAACGCTACGTTATCCAAGGAGGTAACGTCGCTAACCTGCAGTACGACCAAGTGCGCGGAGCAGACCTCTGGACCCGTATCGATTCCAAGCGTGGGCCTCGAATTTTACTCGTATTGACGAGACTGACCCGTAACCACGGTCGAGGTCCTATGTCTGCCGCATGGCTTTGCGAGCACGCTTCTGCTCATACATCAGACCGTCGGCACGAGCCAGCACCTCTTCTACCATTTCGGCGCGTTTCGGATCGTAGGGCGCCATTCCGACACTGAACTGCAATTCGAATCGTCGGCCCGGTTTCGCATTCAACTCCGCGAGTTTGTCGGTCAGTCGCTTTTGAATTGTGCCAGTCATGTCCTGGGAGGCATCAATAGCCAGTGCCACGAATTCGTCCCCACCGAGACGAGCCACGATATCTGAATAGCGAAAGCACTGTCTCAGGATACTCGCCGTTTCAATCAGTGCCTCATCCCCGATATCGTGTCCTAATTCGTCATTGATGCGTTTCATCCCATCGAGGTCAACGAACACGACCAGGGCTGGTCGCATTGTACGATCGCAGAGCTTGAGCTGTTGTGTGGCGATTGTAAGAAAGCCACGACGATTGTAAAGGCCCGTCAACTCGTCTACCAGTGACAAAGCACGGAGCTCGTCAGCCTGCCGTTGTAGTAGGTCCTTCGATTGTTCGCGCTGTGTCACGTCCCGATATACCCAAAGATGCCCCATGGGTCTGCCCGCCATCGACAATGGCGAATAATCGCGCTCCACGATTCGCATGTCGGCCAAGTAGATCAATTCTCGACGCTGCAAAGCTTTCGCTTCGACCAACTGTGCCGTGCTCTCCTCAAACGCCTCTGGGATGAAGCATATGGAAGCCATCTTACTGGTGACTTGGCGGCCGTCGCAGCCTACGTAAATGTCACTGGGTACGTCGAGTTGCATGATTTCGCACAACCGATTGCTGCAGACCTGTACCCGTCTATTTTCGTCTTCAACCAATATTCCGTCGTCCAGACTCTGAACGAGCGCATGAAGTCGTGTCCCTGTTGCCGTCGATTGTTCGTGTCTTCTTCGGTATTCAGTTACGTCGCGCGTCACGACTATACCGAGAGCGTGCGCATTGGATGCTCCGCGCAACGGCCCGACTGAAACCTCGAATATGCGATCAGAATGATTCATTTCCAGTGATTCATTGAACCCCTGCAGGGCCCGCCTGCATATCGCATCGACTTTGGGTACTTCACTGGTCGGAAAGCACTGCCCTACATGCTGTCCAACTCGGTCCTGCGAACAGTACGGGAGCGACTCGAATGATAGACTCCCTTCATTGAGCAGTACGCGCAAATCTGCATTGAAAATCAAGACTGCCGTATCGGGCAGATGTTTCGCCAATTCACGGTAGAGCCCATGTTGCTGATGTAGTTGTTCGTGAAACTGAGCAACCTCGACGGTGGCGCGTTCGCGTTGAACGAAAATGTCCTCCTGCCGCGCCAAGAAACCAAGTTCTCTCTCCACCAGCAGTGCGGACTGTCCGAATAGTGCAATCTCTTCAGCTGTGAATGTCGCCGAAGTTTCACGAGCCATCCAAAGCACGCCAGCGTGATTGCCCCAACGTGAAGTGAGTCGGCGCAGGCAAAATGACCAATTGATCCAATCCTGATCCAACGGTAAATTTACGCCAGCCGACTTGAGCTGCACCCCGGTTAAGACCGCCGGCTGTGTCAGGTTGAGAATTTGCGAGCTAAGCCCAACGCGTAGTGCGGTCGCGTACGTTGGCACACCCCACGTAGTCACCGTTGTTTCAATTTCGCCATCGACCAAAACTATTGCGATTGCAATTGAGGGCGTTGCTGCAGCCATCAATTGAACCAGGCGCCCCAGCGCCTCCCGGGCTTCCTGTTTGCGAGCTGCATAGGACGTTGTTGCCGAATCCAATTCCATCCCCCGCGACGTTACACTTTGGAATTGCACCTCGCTAAAAAACGACCAAATGCGGCGACTCTTTAGTCAGCCAGCTTGCGGCTCACGACTCGTCGTGGCCCGCGCCCAAACCACAATGCACTCAAAAAATGGAGCGACCGGCCCGTCGTTGAATACCCTTCGGCTAACCCTTGAGGTGAGTCGGAGGCGGCCCTTGCCGGTGGTCCTCCTCGCTGAGCACGGAATACACGATGATGGCGCCGAGCAACGGCAGGAACCAGATTAACCTGAATTGCGCGAACTTTTCGTTGCGTAGATAGAGATCTGTGCGCCAAACACGCCAAGTCACCCACACCTGGAAGGCCAACAACACACTAAAGAACAGTATTGGAAAAAATGTCATGTTCGGCCGCACCCAAATATGTGTCGCTCCGATTTCCCTCGCAAGGGCCGGCCGCCGGATTGGTGTTGCTTATATTCTAGCCGGCCGCCAGCCGTCACGTTGCAGCTGAGCAACAATGCCGTCCTTACCGACGAAATGCCCCGCACCAAGCACGACGAATATGCGCTCCTGCCCTTTTAGCCAGGACTCAATCAGCTTGGTCATTCTATTATTTCTTTGAACGATTAGCGCATCATAAACTGGGCCATATTCGGGCACGTCGAATTCCGCGAACATCTCATGCGCTAGCCCTTCCGCGTCGCCCGTCTTCCAAAGCCCTACCAACGCTTCGAGTTCATCGTTTTTTTTGTTCATGGCGTCGAGTTGTTCGGCGAGCATCAGTTCTTGCGTCGCAGCAGGCAAATCAGCGAGTAACTTTACGTGATCCTCTGCCTTTTCCACGCCGATTACACGGCGGTTTCCTCGCTGATTGAAGAAGTGCAGATCTATTCCCTGGTTGGGGTCGTAACCGTCAACCGTAGCCTGTTCGCCTGACAAGAACACTGCGACAAACCAGGGTCTAAATCGGCTGAAGAACTGAGCCTGGTCAGCGTGTTGCTTGGCAAAGGTTTGATATTGAATCCAGGTCTTGTTCGATAGGCAATCGCGCAGCGATTTACCCTTTGGAAGCATTGCGCCATTAATCATCAATTCGGCGACACGCTCCGGAGGTTCCTGATCGAGGGCCAGCTCCATTGCCAGAGTCGTCGATTCGCGAAAAGCGGATTCAACGCGTTCAGGCAAAGGGTACAGGCCGTCAAAGCCAACGTGAATGCTACCAACCAGGGTGATGACCGAAGCCGCGCCCGATACCGACCACGAAAATCCCGGACTGGGCAAGGCTTCGCCCGAGTTCGCGGGCGAAGCCGAGACTGCCGTCGTCGGCGGAGCGACGGTTGGCGGCGGTGATCGTAGTGTGGGCGTCTGCGGCGCGGGCGAGGCCGGTAGCGATCGCGAAGGGGCCCTATTCGCACAGGCCGAAACCACGAGCCCGACTAAAACAATCCAACAGGTGACGCGCTGAGCAACCGCCGCGATACTCGAGCCGCGCCTCGGCTGTGACCCATCGTGCCTCTCCGTCACGCCGACTCCTCGCTCTGAAGGCGCTGCTGCTTGGTCCCACACAGCAATTGATGTGCTTCAGTCAATCGTTGTGCGATGACCTGGGCATGGGGCGATAGAGTCAGGGCCGGTGACAAGTCGAGTTTAGCGGCCTCTGCGGCATTGCGACCGGGAAACCAGTGCCCGCCATTCTCGAGCAAGTTGTAACGACTGCGCGCATATTCGAGCATATCGAAGGCTTTGGCCATGTTGTAGAGGCGAAGTATTTCGAGCGCATTGATCTGACCGGGCATTGTTTGCCATTCGGATAGTCCGCAAAACCAGGTATTTGCCCAATCCTTCCCTAGTGTTCGTTCGCTCTCGGCTTGCAGGCGAGCTTCGATGGGAGCGATCAATGATCGCAAGTCGAGTCCGCTCAGCTTGACGATTTCTACGGCTTTGATGTGCTCATCGAAGTCCGAAGGCCGCTGCGCGCCAATAGATAGAGTATGTACATCCGAATGACACAAACACCACAGGTCATTGAATACAATCGGTGAGTACGGCGACGTCAGCTCGACCAATTTCGGCGGCGGCCTATAGAGATGACCGCCCTTGTCGGAAGGGCTAATGATGAATACTCCCATGTCGCGCGCCGCCGCCTGTCGAACAGCGCTGGCGTTGTTTTGTAGTGCCCAATAGTAGTGAAGATTGACGTAGTCGAAGCGCCCGTCCTGAATCCCTGCAACGATGACTTGCGTTGCCGCATGGCTCGAGAACCCAATGTGCCGCGCTATTCCCCGAGACTTCAATGCGAGCGCGCGCTCTAGGCAGCCTCCGGGGCGAAGCGCCCAATCAAGGACGACTTCATTATTGACACCGTGCAGCGAAAGCAAATCCACCCAGGGCAGCTGGAGTTGACTCAGCGAATCCATCACGTCCTTCTCGAATTGCTCCGGCTGGGCCAGCGGTGCGACCTTGGTTTGTACGATGATCTTGTCCCGCGGCAACTTTGGAAGAATCTGCCCCAGCTGTTTCTCGCTCGTGCCATAGCCGCGAGCCGTTTCAATGTGAGTGATGCCGAGTTCGAGCGCTTTCGATATCGTAGCCTGGACGTTCGACTGGCTCTCGTTGCTCACGTCTTCGGATGCGTTCCACGATTGCTGGTAACGCATGCCTCCACAGGTCAGGATTGGCATTTGCAATTCGGTGCGCCCAAAGCGACGGTGGAGCATGGGCTTTTGTTGGCGGGATTCACGGGTCCCGTCAAGCGTTGCCGCTCGGTCCGTTCAATCTGTCCGTATTCCAATCGAAGGTGAAAGGGGGCGCTACCGTTCGCGCCGGCCAGTTTCTTTTCCGTGCCGAAACGCCAGACAAAAGCCGAAAATCCATCGAAAGAACCCGGTTGGAAACGACCAAAAGGCCGAACATTAGGACGAAGCTGGCATATCTCGAAACATCTCGAACATTTGCAGCTAATCTCCGGCGCCAGCGGCGATTGCGTATCGGCATGACCAGCGAAACCAAACCCACGCGCACGACGCGCTATGCCGAGGTGTCCGAGTGCACCTGGCAGGGTGCTGGGAAATGCTTGCACCTTCATTGCCGGTATTCATTGCTGCAAGATAGGCCGCACATCGAGGATTGGAATGCTGACGACTTCGATGAACTCGTTGACGCACTGCCTTCGACTTGTGCTTTGGATTTAGCCGACCTCGGTGGTATGCGGCTCGAGGAGGTTGCAATGGTCTTGGGCGTGCCGCGGCCACGGGTAGAGCAATTGGAAATTGCCGCGCTTCGAAAGCTTGCGAAAAGTCGAGAGATTCGCAAGGCCCGCTGGGACGGTCGCTGAACGCGCAACCTGAGACGGTCATGTTATGACGGCAGACCAACCAAAACCCAAGAGCCGAGCGGCGTCGATGTCAGTCGCTTCCAATACGGTGCTCGTCGTTGGCAAGATCTTCGTGGGTCTCGCTATCGGTAGTGTTTCGATTCTCTCGGAAGCCATCCATTCGGGTATCGACCTGGTTGCGGCGCTCATCGCAT
Source organism: uncultured delta proteobacterium (assembly GCA_963819085.1). Lineage (GTDB taxonomy): Bacteria > Myxococcota_A > Polyangia > Polyangiales > Polyangiaceae > FEN-1139. The sequence continues at coordinate 51,648 of CAWFUX010000023.1, read as the reverse complement.
GGTGGGCGGTGCGAGCTGCCGAGGCGCCCGCTGACGATGAACACCCCTTTGGCCATGGCAAGTTCGAGAATCTGTCGGGTGCAATCGAGGCACTTCTGATTTTGGTTGCAGCGTTTTGGATCGTTATCGAAGCCATAAAGAAGCTGATTCATCCAACGCCGCTCGAAGGAACGGCGCTCGGGGTCGCCATTATGGCGGTATCGGCCATCGCAAACTACTTCGTTTCGCGATCGCTAATGCGGGTTGGTCGCGACACGGATTCGGTGGCACTCATAGCCGACGCGTGGCACCTGCGAACCGATATCTACACCTCGCTCGGCGTCATGTCGGGGCTTGCGGTTGTGGCGGTGGCTCGGCGACTGGCACCCGGGCGCTCATTTGATTGGATCGATCCCGTTGTCGCGCTGGCTGTCGCGGTATTCATCGTCAAGGCTGCAGCCAAGCTCACAGTGGGCGCCGTGCGCGACCTCTTGGACGTTCGCCTGCCACTCGAAGAACTTGGGCGCATTGAAACGTACATGCGGTCGCGAGGAGACGTACTTGGGTATCATGACCTTCGCACGCGCAAGGCGGGTGGTTGGCGCTTCGTGGAAATTCACTTGGAGCTGCCCCCGGATATGACCGTACGCGAATCGCACGCCATTGCGCACAGCGTATCGCTCGAAATCCAAGAACGTCTGCCTTCGACATCGGTCATGGTGCATGTGGATCCGAGTGATGAGGACCCCCCGAGCAGCCGCAAGGGCCGACAAGGTAGTGCAGCGCCAGAGGGCCCATGACCGATGAATGGTTACCGCTGGTCGATAAGGAGGGCCAAACGATCGGAAGGGCGCGGCGCTCGGAAGTGCACGGCAACCCGAGTTTGATGCATCCGGTGGTGCATTGTTTGGTGTTCAATCGAGCGGGTTCGCTCTTGTTGCAACTTCGCAGCATGTCAAAAGATGTTCAACCGGGTCGGTGGGACACGTCGGTGGGGGGACATGTTGGGCTCGATGAATCACTGGAGGCTGCGCTGCTTCGCGAGGTAAAAGAGGAGCTTTCAATCTTGGTTCAAGCCGAGCAGTTTTCGTTTCTTTACCGATACATAATGAGAAGCGCGATCGAGACCGAGCTGGTTCACACTTATGCCGTGACCCATGAGGGGCCCTTCGTGCCCGAAGCTGGCGATATTGACGAATTGCGCTTCTGGTCCTGGTGTGAAATTGAGGCAGCCCTCGGAACCTCGGTGTTTACGCCCAACTTCGAGGACGAGTACGCGCGCGCTAGTGCCGCGCTATCACAGAAGTGATGGGTTCTTCGAACCCGGCTGCCGCGCTATCACAGAAGTGATGGGTTCTTCGAACCGGCCGCTTCATGACACGCTCAGCTAGTGCTGAACGTAAAGCGCTTACCTTGGCCGGGACTCTTTGGCACTAGGGGGATAACCAGGGATATTGGGTGGTCGAGTTCTATGATGCCGAAGTTCAAGTAGACGCAAATGGGTTCCCTCACCTCTTCCTTGGGACTCACGTCAGCGACGATTCGTACGCGGCCTGGGCCCGTAAATATCGCCTGATGCGCGGATATCTGGACGGTCGAACCATCGGGATTCGCCGACGGGCTCATGTTGACAAGTGGGTAGCGTTCGCCCGCCGTGACAAGCTCACCCGAGCAACGGTGCATCGGGAGGCACAATCGATCGGAAGCCCTCGGTATCACGTAAACCTCGCAGTCGAAGCGGCCCGCTCCCCAAGGAGACTGCGCCTCGTATTCCGCTCTCAAAACCTCGATTTCGGGTTCGCGTAGGGCTGGGATTAGCAGTCGTAACAATTCTTCGCGCTTGGCGCTTCGCACTCGGGTAGCTTCGCGCCAAGGTACCTCATGGGTAACCGGACCCTGTTCAACGACGTTCACGACGTAGGGAGCGCGATCGGTTTCAAACGATAGTGCCGCGACGGTTCGACCTTGGTAAGGCACATTGACGTCAACGATTCCCGGCGTAAGTCCCTCGAACCAGTGCTGCACCTGCGGCCACCAGAAGGCCAGGTTGGCATAGTCTGCGCCTGGCACCGTTCGCGCTCCCTCGTCGACTCCGATCAACCAGAGTATTGTTTCTTGCCGAGCCGCGTTGGCGTGGCCCGCGAGTCGCCGCGCGGCTTTCGCCGGGTCCCGTGGCCACTCCGCTTTGAGCTCGACACGGGAATCCTCGACAGGCTGGTCCTGAACGACCCTGTCGATCACCCTTAGCGTCCAGCTCTCTATTTCCGTGGGGCGCATGCCTTAGAATACCGCGCAATATGCTCCCTCGGTTCCTCGAACAAGTGCGAGAATATATCGGCCAGCCGTTGTTGTGCATCCATTCCTTGCTAGGGCGGGTCGGGCGTGGTACCCGCCGCTCGCTATGCGCGACAACATTCGCCTCGTTTCTTCCGCTGGTACTGGCTTTACGTACTACACAAGGAAGAACAAGCGCACGATGCAAGGCAAACTGGAGTTGAAGAAGTACGACCCAGTTGTGCGAAAGCACGTCCCGTTCAAAGAGGCCAAGATGCCTCCGCACAGCAAGTAATTTCTGTTGTCGCCCGGCCCCGGCCTCGGCTCCCTGAGAAGTTGCTATCAAGATGAGCCGATGACTGCGAGGGCGCTTCGAGGAACAGCAATCATATAATCCGCAAAGATTGCTGTTACACCAACGGCAATAGCTGATGGAATACAACTGATAGCAAAGCCGAGACCGCGAGGCGATCTCGGCTTAACTCGAGCGAATTCGACTACGGAATTACCTTGAACTCCGTACGTCGATTCTTGGCCCGGCCTTCGGGGGTGTCGTTGGTGGTGATCGGTTTGGTCTCCCCAAAACCTTCGGATTGGAGACGACCTGCCGAGATCCCTTTACCGACGAGGTAACGCACGCAAGACGCTGCTCGGTCCTTGCTGAGTTGTAAGTTCATCTCGTCTGAACCCACGCTATCGGTGTGACCGTACACGCCGATCTTGAGGTCTTTTCGTGAATTCATGAGCGAGACGACTTCGTCCAGGATCGGGAAGCTGACCGCCTTGATTGTGGACTTGGCCGTATCGAACTGGATCGGTTCGAGCAGTTGAATCTCGCCGTCATCTTTGAACGATATCAGAGAGGGACAGCCGTTCTTTTCCGCTATCTTCGAGGCTTTTCCTGGAACGGTTGGGCAGTGATCCTGGCCATCGGGGATGCCATCGTTGTCCGCGTCATCCTCGGGGCAGCCGTCTTGATCTTGGATGCCGTCCTTGTCTTCAGGTACGTCAGGACACGCATCTTCGGAGTCCGGGATTCCGTCGCCGTCACGATCGGCGTCCGCAGGACAGCCGTCAGAGGGGTGCGGCGGCTTGCCGTCTTCCTTGATGTCTGGACACTTGTCGATGTCATCAGGGAAACCATCGCCATCGCGGTCGGACACCTTTTCATCGACGTTTTCGATCAAGTACCTGGGCGCACCGCTCTTGGGTATCTTGTCGCTTAGCGTGAACCAATAGCCAATCGAAGCGAGCATACGAACGTCGGGGCCGCCATAGCCACTCGTCATGCGCGTTCCGATGCCGACCATCGATGTCCAATGGCCTTTTTTATCCAAGATGAAGCGGCCTTGGGCCAACCATTCCGCGTCCGTATTTCGCGGACCGAAGAGCGTTTTTTGATCACCCGCGTTGGTGCCGTTATTGATTGTTTGAAGGCCCGTGCTCCCGAACAATTCAACACCCAGACGTACACGATCATCGCGCAGTGGCACGTAGGCGCCCAAGGTCCAGCGCAATTCGCTGCCGACCGCGAGCACACCATTGGCGCCGTTTATGCCGCTCTGCGGCTTAAAGTGGGGTCCTAAGTTAGCCGCGATAAAAAACTTCTCGAAGTCGATTTCGCCCGACCCGAAGAGCCACGTGGTCGTTGAGCCATCACCAGCAAAGGCGCCTGCGCTATTGCCGATGGGTGCAAATACGGCCGCGCCGAGTCCCAGATGAGTTGAATGACTGTCTGATTCGTAGGCGCGTATGCGGGCGTCAAACCGCATGTCGTGTAAGGCGACCTTTTGATCCGCATTCTCTACGACCAGCTGAGGCTGCGGATTCGTCCCGTAGGACGCATACGACAGAATCGGCAGCGCGATATTGAACCCAAGTCGATTGGCGATCTCGGTTCCCACGACCAGATACGTAGTGAGCTGCGCCTTGACGGGGTTCTCGATCAGCGGGGCCGTTTCCGAGTTGGTGACAGTCTCCGCTCTGAGCGGATTGTACGTGAAGCCAAGTGCCCCAAAAGCATAGAAACGAGTCTTGTCGTACATCTTGGGGCGGAACACCGCGAACCCGTCATTCGGAGCGCCGGATATTTGCAGGCGATCCAAATAGAACAAGTTTTGCTGCGCGCGCGCGGGCCGCGCCAACAATCCCGTTATCATTATCATCAGCACTAACGCGTACGTGCTCTTCAGTCTGAGCATGAGCCCTCCAAGTACCGTCTGGGCGAACATCGAGCTTGCGATGGAGCCCCGGCTTTGGGACTCCGACTCTCGCAACCTATCGCGAGGAGATGCCTTCAGTCGAGAGCGGCGAACAGTTCGCATGCCCAAACTGTATTGTCGGGCGCGTGGACGACTCCCATCCCTATATTTCTGAAGCCACGGTGGAGTATATTGCTCCTGTGCGATGGACTGGCCCAAAGTGCGCGATGAGCTCGAATGGCGTCGGCTGCGTGCACCACGTTTTCGCCTGCCAGGGCGGCGAATATTCCGGCATTTTCTAGCCGATTTTTGGGTGATCCATCGCCAACATCGTGCCCCACGCGCCCTGCGGCGAGCATTGCGATTGCGTGTTCTTTCGCCAATTGGTCAAGCCTTGGGTCGCGAACTAGTGCCTTTCTACCGACTTCCACCCGCGCAGCGTTGAGCATCGAGAAAAGCGATTCGGTCGAATCCGCCCCTTTGCCGCTGGCCGATTCTCCCGGAGCGGGCCGAAGTTCGAGTTCTTTTGGCGGCTCTTCGTCTACGAATACTTCGGCCTCAATAACTGGCCGGGGGCCGGAGTCCATGGTTGCGAGCACCTGAATCAGCCAAAGTCCGGGTCCCGACATGGGTACTTTCGACCGTATTTCCCGCTGGTTAATCGTGGTTGGTACCACGATGGGTTCGCCTCGTGGACCTTCGAGAACGACCTTGGCCTCGGATGCTTCGCCAAGGACCAAGACCTGCAGGTCCAGCCATTGTCCGGTCCGAGCTCGTGTGGGAACCGGTTTTATTAGGTCGGCGACCACGTCGGAGACGACGGCTGCGTACAACGTACCAGTTTGGTCAGTTGACCGAGATATTCCGCAGCGTCGCTGTCCGCCGTCATTAAAGCTCCCAAGCCAATGCTCGAAGCGGGGAACGAGGGGCTCCTGGCTTGGTTGCTTGGCTGGAATCATGAGCGACCAAGCTCTAGGCCAAACGTAAGGCGAACCGGACGCGCGCAGGGCAAACGACAGGCGATCCAAGTCATCCGGCCTGGATCCGAATTTTTCGTCGCGCACTAGCCGATCAGCTACGGCCATTAGTGCAGCATCTGTTCGTCCACAGATACTTTGGAGCTTCTCCAGAGCACGTGTAACCGAAGCATCGCGAGGTGAACGAGTTTCGGCTTCCCATGTGTCGAAGCGGAACGGTTCGGTTGCTACTTGGGTGCCGTGAAGATCCTTCGAGAACCCCACGGTATGTGCCGAAGGCGCCACCGAACCGCAGGCCAGTAGACCGAAGCAGTACGTCCACGCGCGCGGCAGTTGCGGGTGGCGCGTGCCTTTGAGTCGTAAACCGCGGCCAAATCGAAGCCGAAAATAGCCGCCGATTGACAAGTCGGACCCCGCATTTCTCGGGCAAATCCTCGAAAATCGTCGAAACTGCGCTGTCGATCATCGGTGTCGGTCCGTCCCGGTGGCTCTGAGAATGGTGGAAGTTCGCCTGTCCGCAAGCACACTGGTACGCTCGCATCGGCGACTTATATGGGCCGCTTCAGTTCCGCCGCCAAAGTTTCTGTCTTTATTCTAGCCACTGGGTTGGCTGCTCTGGCTATTTATCGTTTCATCGTAAAGCGGCCAGGTGGAGGCAAGGGGTACGTTGTCTACGCAATGTTCGATGATGCTGTAGGCATTGCCAAGCTTTCGCAGGTTCGAGTTGCGGGCATTCCCGTTGGCACGATTGAGGGCATTCGCCTCGACAAGGGTAAAGCTCGAATTGACATACGTGTTCAGTCGGGCGTGCCTTTGTTCACCGACTCTGCGGTTTCCAAGAATAGCTCGAGTCTACTCGGTGAATATTACTTGGCGATCACGCCGGGTACCGATGGGCGTTCTCAGCTGCAGGACGGCGACCGAATCCCAACCGTAATCGAGGGTGTAACGACTGACACTCTCATGAAGAATCTCGCTGACATCTCCAAGGATGTTCAAAAGGTATCCCATTCTCTGGCTGAATCCGTCGGCACGAACGAAGGCCAAGAGAACATGCGCAAGACGCTTGCAAATCTTGCTCAGGTGACGGAGGCGCTCAATAACACGGTGCGCGAAAACCGCGAGACGATTCGCGACATCTTGATTCGGGTCGATTCCGTTGCGGCGAAGAGTGAGCCTCGAAATTGATCGCATTTTGGAGAATGTCCAGAACTCGACGCAAGAAATTCGGCAGATGCTGACACACGCCGACGAAGGTCAGCCCCAACAAAAGACCGGTGAGGTCCGCGAAATTCTCGACAAAGTCGATCGAGCCAGCTCGAGTCTGGAAAAGACACTTTCGAACATGGAAACCGTCACCGGGCGCCTCGAAAAGGGCGAGGGAACCTTGGGGCGTTTGTCGAAGGACGAACACCTGATCAACGAAGTCGAAGGCGTGACTGAAACGGTGGGCGATTTTGTCGGGGGCCTGGGGCGACTACAAACGATCGTGCAACTTCGCACCGACTATCAGTTTCTAGCCAACACCGTCAAAAGTTACGTGCAATTGCGGCTGCAACCGCGTGAGGACAAGTACTACGCAATCGAAATCGTAAACGATCCCAAAGGCCTCACTCATTTTGAGCAGACTGCTGTGGAGACGACCAACCCAAACGAGCCGCCCGCGTATTTCGAACGACGCACGGTTACCACTAACTCTTTCAGATTCTCGCTGCAATTTGCGCAGCGCTTCGGGCCGTTCGTCGGGCGTTTTGGTATCAAGGAATCCACTGGCGGCATTGGACTAGATACGTTGCTGCTCGATGACCGCTTCGAATTGCAGCAAGACATCTTTGGTTTTGGCGAAGTTGTTTTGCCACGGTGGCGCGTGTCTTTGGGTTACGAATTCATTCCGCGGCTGTGGCTACTGGGCGGCGTCAACGACATCTTCAGTACCACGCGCCGCGACTACTTCGTCGGTCTGCAACTGCGCTTCAACGACGAGGACCTAAAGACGATATTGCCCTTTGCAAAGACACCGTAGAGCTCAGCTCTATCTCCCGTGGCCTTCTCCGATGATGTTTGGCCACGCCTCGTCGACGGTCCACGTTGGAGCCACGTGGGGAGAGTGATGGCAGCGGTTCGCACACAGTTGCCGGTCGGGGATTCGCTGGATCGAATCACTCGACGTTGTCTTTGAGTGAATCGAACCCGGTCCATGGCAAGTTTCGCACTGTACGTCCTTTAGCTCAGCCACATCGGTTACGGTGGACCCACCAGGTTGTTCATAGCCCGTTACATGGCAGCCCACGCATTCGAGCGTATATTGGCGCTGCTTATCCGCAAGCGTAAGGTACGCACTCGAGTGACGGGTAGTCCGCCAGAATTTGACTTCCTTTTGGTGGCAAGTCTCGCAGGTGTTGAGCCCAACGAAGAAGGGTTGGCCGGGCGCTGCCGGGGGCGCCTTTCGATGCGCGAATTTGGTTTGGTTGTTGCGATTAATTCGGCTTCCAAGTTCTTCGAGTGCCCTTTTGACATCCGGATCGCCCGAGACTTCGTTGCCGATGGGGATGTTCTGAAGTTTGAAGTAGCTTGCGCTCGGAATCTTCGCCGGCTCGGACAATTCTTCGTACCGACTTTCTAGGCGCTTCAGATCGGCTTCGCGCGCCGCCAACGACGACCGATTACTGCGCTGCTTCTTCCACAGTACGATGCGCTCCTTGAGTTCCTCTATTCGATGGGCAACCTCCGTGCGCTCGCTATCGCGTCCGATGCCCGTGGCATCCTGGAACTCGAATTTTCCGTCAACGATGACGAAGTCCACAACGACTAGCCCCCGAAGATGATTCGGTGGCTCAAGGACGAGTGTCGAACCGACCAATTGTGGTTCGGCTCCGTCACTATCGGCACCGAGAGAACGTTCGCTGCTGCCGCCAATGAGGAGTAATTGAAACGAGTTCAATCGCGTCGCAACGGTTGCCGCCGCACCCGGATCGGTGTTTAGTACCGCTATTTTTAGCTTTGCCCCTCTGGACTCCAGGGTAGTTGAGGCCTGATGTAGCCTCGCTTCAAGATCGCTCGGTGACGCCGAGGAATGGTCGGAGGACCAACTCGTCGATGATTGTGTCCACGTGGAGCCCAATCCAAAAAATCCCACTTTCGTTCCGGCGACATCAGTTACCAAATAGCTATCTTGCCTGGAGGTTAGCTCCCCGCTGCCGGCACAGAATTGCAGGGATTTTGCGCGCAATGACCTCGTCAATTCAAGCAAAGTAGGCTCGCCCAAGGCACAGTCGGATTTACCGGGGCTCCACGCCAATAGGCCCAAAGTGCGCATTACTTCAGCGAGCGTTTCCGCTCGCCATAACAACTCGTCCCGCTCATTGGGGTCATCCGAGGCCCGGGGAAAAAATAGTGATCCTGCTTCCAGAAACACTGTTGTGTTTTGACGACGCGAATTGAGAACAGCGGCGGCAAAGCGATCGAGGCCTCCCAATTGGTCCTTCACGCAACCGCAAGGTTCGATGGTACCTGCAACGTCGCCGGTAACCAGGAGTCGAACCGACGCAGAAGACTTGGAATGCAAGGCTAGTTCGGCTGATGGGCCTTGCACGGGTCGCGAACAACCCCCAACGACGATCCCATACAAAACCAGCCCAACTCTCCAAATTGAAACCGATCGCCAACCCAGCATCTTATCTCTGAGTACTGAATGATTTTCGAACGTCCGACAACCCGTTGACCAAAGTCAGAGAAATCCGCAATAATGGTCTGGTGTCGGGTCAAGGTTCGGCAGGCTCCGGGGCACAGCCCATCTCGTTTGGCCCGTTTCTGCTCGACCGTCGTCTGGCGGTTGGTGGCAGCGCAGAGGTTTACGTTGCTCGACCGAAAATCGGCGAACACCCTGCGCCCTGTTTCGTCGTCAAGCGCCTGCTGATGCAGGACGGTCGCGAAGAGGCCTATGAAGCTCTCGAACGTGAGGCAGAGCTGCACCAGGCCGTACGCCACCCGAACGTGGTGACCGTATTTGGCGCAGGACAGGTTGACGGCGAATCTTATCTGGCGATGGAATACGTCGAGGGTGTCGACTTGTATCGACTCCTGCGCCGTGCTGAAGGGGAACAGCGCCGCATACCGCCGGAATTGGCGGTACACGTCGTCCTCAGTGTGGCCGAGGCTTTGGTTGCGGTTCATTCGGCGACTGATGCTTATGGGTTCCCGCTGGGCCTCGTGCATCGCGACGTGACTCCGTCAAATGTGTATCTCTCGATTCAAGGCGACGTCAAGCTCGGCGATTTTGGCATTGCGCGGGTGACTGAGCCGCGCGTACGACCGATTCAACCGACGGTAGGGCTCCGGGGGAAATTTGGCTACCTTTCCCCCGAGCAAATTGCTGGTGAACCCTTCGACAATCGGGCGGATCTTTTTGCGCTAGCCGTTATTCTCGGGGAAACGCTGATCGGCGAGCGCGTCTTCCCAGGTAGCGGGCAGCTAGCCGTGCTGCTGGCGATTCGAGACGGCAATATCGAACCTCTCCGGAAGCATGAGTCCGAATTGCCTCCCGTGCTTTTTCAGATCTGCACCAAAGGCCTCTCGCAAAACCCGATGACGCGCTTCTCGAATGCTGCCGAATTTGCCGATGCCTTGATGCCAATGGTGAAATCGAGTCGCGCCGAGCTGACGCATGAACTAGCAACATGGGTACGCTGGGCCGCGGACAGCACGCAATTGGCCGAGCGACTCCAAGGGCAAATACGTGATTCAGTCGAGCGCATGCGAGCCGTCAAAGGTATTAATTTTGCTTCGGATCCAAGCGCGCTCATTGAAGTGCAAGAACCTGCGCCTGCGTCCACCGAAGCCCCGGTAACGGATCGCGTTCCCACCAAAGTCCGGTACGCGGATGGGCGCCTCATGGCTGACATAGCGCTCGCTCAGTTGATTGAAATGATCGTCGTCGGCGACATTCGCGCTGACGACGAGGTGGCTTTGCTCGGTGAGGATTTCCGCCCAGTGCGGGAGATAGAATCCCTATCCAGACATCTGTTGCCTTCCACGACTGCAACAACCGGGAGGTTGTTCGAAGTGGGCGTCCCGGATTACCAGGCCTCGATCCGTGACACGCCGATGTTGCAAATCCTAGCGCGCCTCCGAAGTAATGTGGAAACCGGAGCGCTATTCGTCGAGCGGCGCGATCGAACTGGGCTCCCACGTCGCAAGGAAATCTACCTGAAAAATGGGCGTTTGCTGCACGTGGCCTCGACTGAACGCGATGAGCTGCTGGGCGAGTATCTCGTGCGTCGCGGGGCGCTCACGCGCCGGGAATTGGAGGCCGCTTTGCTCCGACTGAGCGAGGAGGACGCACGATTGGGAGACACTCTAGTTGCGATGGAACTCGTAAGTGCGGTGGACGTATTTCGAGCCATTCGGGACCAGGGTCGCGACCGCGTGGCAGCGCTTTGCGCTTGGTCACGCGGAGTTGCCACGTTCTACCGCGGCACCGCGCCGAGCCGTGTGGAATTTCCGCTCGACCTGGATCTTGCAAGCCCGATGATGGCAGGCGCTTTCGTCGCAACTCAAGGGGACCCGCGCATGCTGATGCCGTCTGGAGATGCGCGCGTGGCATTGGGCCCTAGAGCCCCGGCGATGGCGAGCAAGCGCGAGCGCGGGACGGCGCCGGTTGCCCTTTTACATCTGCAGCGCCTCGCCACGATGGGTCGCACGGTTGATGAGTGCGTCGCCGACATCGTGGCGACGCCGCCACCCCGCGGCACCCGCAGTATTACAGACCGAGAAGCCTGTGCTGCGTTGCATGTTGGCAAGATGTTGGGTTGGGTCAGCTATGGCTCTGTTCGCGAGAAATAGGTCCTCTTTCAGGGTACTTATCGTGGGTGCACCCGGCGTGGAACGCTCTTCCTGGCACTGGCCCGCCATCCGCTTGGGCGGGTCGCCCAAAATGTTGCCGCGGCGAGTTTCAATTGGCCACGCTTCCGGCATAATAACGGCGGTCGGGGCATTTTATGGCGAAGGTATCAAATCCCACGAACTCTAATCCGGCGGAGCAACGTATCGAAGTGGGTACGGCAGTCACCGCAATCGAAGACACATTGGTTCGCAATTGTAGAGCCGGGGATCCGATCGCCTGGAGAGCCCTGCACCGGCGGTACTATCCGGTGGCCGCCGCGTTCCTCCGAAAGCTTGGCGCCATGCCGGGCGACATTGAAGATACTTGTCAGGATGTGTTCGTGGAACTTTACCGCAATCTTGCGAACTTTCGCGGGCAAGCGGAAATGAAGACGTGGCTATATCGGCTATGCGTGACTCAAGCCCGGCGCAATCGGACGCGTTCTCGCGTGCGACGTGTCGTTCGAGAACAGTTGCAACGCTTTATGTCGGATCGCCCGAGCGTTCCGCCCTCCACAATGACTGAAACCACGGCCATGCGGCGCGTTGCCGAGGCGCTCGATCAACTTAACCAAGGGGATCGCCTGGTTTTTGTGCTCTACGAGTTCGAAGGATTGCCGGGGAAACAGATTGCCGAAATTGCCGGCTGCCCCGAAGCAACCGTGTGGCGCAAGCTGCACTACGCGCGCCGTACCTTCCGAGGAGCTCTCGGAATAGCAGAGGTTGAGGTAGCGAATTCGAGATGAGCGAAGACCCTGTCGTGCAGGCTCCCGCACGGCTGATAGATGAGCCGACAGAAGTTGCTACTTGGCTGACTCAGTCCGAGGCTCAGTTCCGAGGTAGTCTGGATGAAGGCCAAGCCTGGAAAAGGGTCAAGCCGCACTTGAGTGCTGCTGCGCCCAAGACCACGCGGCATCCAATATTGCTGGCGAGCTTGGCGACCAGCGCTGCAGCCATGGCCATTGGCTGGTACGCCGGAGCACACTATTCCACACACGCCGCCAAAACAGAAAATACAGTCAGCGTCGCCCGGACCACGTCACAGGCCTCCCCCACGCAGTCATTGACATCGCAACGGCTGCCCACGGGGGAGTCGGTATTGGCAGATGGCACGCGCGCGTTGGTCCAAGAAGGAACACAGAGTCACTACACCAAGGGGCCAGACGGCGCGATCGTCAGCTTGGATAGCGGCCGGCTCGAGCTTTTTGTAGCGCACCAGACCACCGGCAAGCGGTTTACCGTGAAATGCCCCGAAATATGAATTGCGCGTGCTTGGCACGCGTTTCAACGTGGATGTCGCTTCTGCTTGCGTGAAAATTCAAGTGTCAGAGGGCAAAGTTGCGGTTCTGGAACATGACATCACGCTAACTCAGGTTGAAGCTGGCGGACATTGGGCGAGCGCGGCCTGCAAGAATTGAGAGAAACTCACGGATAAAGTGTGGGCCCGATCCAACGAATCGAGCACGGCCGTGGTGAGGATTATTGGGCAATGGTGGCCGCACCGATCTGAATCAACTGTGCTACTATCAATTGGCAGCGTTTGGCTCACTTCCGTGTTTCTGCCAGGAGACCGCCCATGTTGAAATTCCACCTTTGCTTCAAGGGTTCCCCAATAATTCTAACGAGTTGGCTCGTGCTACCCATTTTCGTGAACAGTTGCGGGCCTGGTGAAAAGGGCGTCGATAGCAGCTCGGTTGGTGGCTCATTCGTAGTTCTAGGAAATGGGGGATCTGCGGCCAACGGTGGCGCGGATTCAGGAAATACCGCTGCCGTGTGGCCGCCGACGGGCTACACGAACGTGACGAACACGACGATTGGTGCCTATGCACTCGGTCCTGACATTTCTAATGGCAATGCTCCCGCAAATACCGGAACCGGGTGCTCAGGGCTCTTCGGCGTAGTTCGCGATTTCAAGATGGGCAATCAAGCCGGCGGGCATCCAGACTTCGAAACGGCGCCGTCCCAGGACGTGAAAGGTATTGTTCAGAACACGCTCGGTACCGACGGTAAGCCCATGTACACGACTGCAGGTACGCCCACCGGTACTTCAGGCGCGGCGAATTTCAACCAATGGTACAACGACACGCCCGGTGTGAACATGACGTATGTCGTGGCGTTGCAACTGATCACCAGCAACGGCATCTCTACGTTTTCCGCGTCGATCAACAACGGGGGAGGTCTTGCAGATTCTTCGTTCTTCCCGCTCGACGGGGCTGGTTTTGGCGACCAAGGGGAGCCACACAATTTCAGTTTCACGACTGAAATTCACACGTCCTTCACCTATCAAGGTAACGAAATATTCACGTTCAAGGGTGATGACGACGTATGGGTCTTCATCGACAAAAAGTTGGCCCTCGATTTAGGCGGCCGCCATGCCCAGGAAACAGGTACTATCACACTCAGTACACTCGGGTTGACCGTGGGCACCGCTTACGACCTTGCGGTATTTCACGCTGAACGTCACACTACCCAGTCCAATTTCCGCATCGATACGACACTCGCGTTCACCAATTGTGGCCAGATTAATGGAGTGATTATTAATTGATGGTGGCCCTTGGTTGCGTTCGTCGCGCAACTTCGATGAAGTTCTGAGCCTCTACGTTACCTTCGGCGATCGGCAGAAAGTAATTGCGCGAACGAGGACCGCCGCTCGCGGCCGATTGAGTTACATTCTGACTGTAGATGCTGCTGTGAATGGCGCGGCGGAATTACCCAATTCAAGGAATTTTGCGCGAAATATTGGCGCTTAGGTGCCTGCTGCTTGAGATCCCAAACAAAATCAGAAACTGGTAGTCTTGCGGCTTCATGAAGCGAGCAAGCTCTCCGTCGGTTCGTCTGAGCGTTACTCTGGCCATCGGTCTCGTCAGTTGCTTTCACACGGTCGCACCGAACGTGCCACCGAGCGGGAGCCTCCGATTGTCCGAGTCGGCATCGGGCCCGCACGGGAGAGCTCCTTTTGCCGTGGTCGCAGCTGGACCCCGGGGAGAAATCTCCACGGAAAATGATCCGGGCATTACTCTGGTGTTCAATCGTGGCATGCGTAAATTCGAGAGCGCGCCCGATTCGGGTTTACCTGAGCTCAAAATAGCCACGGCCGATGGCCGACCCGTTAAGGGGCACTTTCGTTGGGTCGGCACGCACGGTTTACTCTTTGAACCCGACGGAACTTTGCCCGGAGCCAGTGCGTTCGTCGTAACCGTACCGCGGGGGACACGCGCACTCGACGGTAGCATTCTAGCCAGCGACTATACGCTGGAGTTCTCAACGGTGCGGCCCCGCCTGTTGACGACATTTCCGAGTGCCGGCTCACAGCAAGCCCGGGCGGAGGAACCTATTTTCTCAGGTTCTCACAGGCGATTGAGCCATCCGAGTTGCAGAAAACCCTTCAAGTCTCGCTGGTCGTCGAAGGGCAAAAGGCCGGGCGAGTTCTACCGGTAACCGTCAAACACGGCGCTCCGCAATGGGCCGAAAAAAAGGACATCGATCTCAACGACGAAAGCGTCATTTATGAAAAGCTGCGCGAGTCGAATGACCCGAGTGGTCTCTGGTTGGAGCTCGTGCCAAACCAACCGTTACCGCTTGCCAGTAAGTTGCAGATTCTGATTCCGAAAGGCTTGCATTCGATCGAAGGCCCACTTGCCACAGATGAGCCGATCAAGATGACGATGAAAACATTCGGCCCACTCCGATTGGACGACGTGCGCTGCGCCCGACAGAATCTCGGCCGCTGCCAAGCCCATCGCGATTTTACCGTTGTCCTTTCGAATCCAGTGCACCCGACGGAGTTTCGGCGCTATTTGAGAATTAGCGGGCCATCACGTGCCGCCAAGCCAGAAAAAGGCAAACCAAATAAGCCCCCGCATCCAACGGTCGAGCACCCCCTCGCGATCGATCCGGACTACGGCGATCACTTCAAGATCACTTTGCGCGCCGGCATGACAGACCTGTTTGGTCAAAAACTGGCGAAAGATATCAGCGTCGATTTAGCCGTAGAAGAGCCCTATTTGGCGCCGAACGGGCAAGTCTATAAGCCCAAGAATCCGCCGGAAGCAACGGGCGACGAGTCAAACTCCAGTGAAGATACGGGCGATACTTCGAACAGCAAAGCTAAGCGTCGAGCCCGGCTCAAGTATGACCTTGAGGTTGGCATCAAGGGCCACATTCTGGAAGCGCTCAGTGGCCCCGCTGGTGCAAGCGGCCCAAGCTCGTACAAGATTCCGATTAGCGCCGTGAATGTGCCCACCTATGGCCTGTACACGGCGGCTTTCCCAGAATTGTCGACAGTGCGGCGCGTTTTCGCCGATCCCGACAATGACGAGCCAATCGCTACCGACCTCGCATGGGCCTGGATCAGCCCCGGCGCTCCGAAGAACACGCGCTCGGTTCGCCTACTTGACATGCGAACTCTACTCAACGGAAGTACCCGAGGAACGGCTTTCATAGCATTGGCTGGCCTTGGACAACTGGAATCGACGACCCAATCGCTTATCAACGTTACTGATTTGGGCATTACGGCACGGATAAGCCGCTTTGGTAGCCTCGTCTGGGTAACGCACCTGGCTACGGGTGCTCCCGCTGCGCAGGCAACCGTGTCAGTCTATAACAAGAATCGTGACATCGTGTGCGCGGGGCAAACGGATCAGCGTGGATTGATAGCGTTTTCCGCCAAGGAATTAAGGCCGATTCGCAGGCAAGGAGACGTTGACACGAGCCTGCTCCTGGTGGCTCGCGCGGGCGATGACTTTACGTACCAGAGACTCGAGCCGGCTAACTCGATCAGTACCGGGCCCACTGACTATTTGCAAAAGGGTCAATGGGTAGGGCTCGTATTTACGGATCGCGGAGTCTATCGACCCGGAGAAATGGTCAAAGTGGGCGGCTACTTCCGGCGGACCGCCGAAAAGGGCTTCACTGTCCTGCCGGGCCAAGAATACCAATATCAGATTCACGATGCGCAGGATGAAACGATTGCCGTAGGCGAGAACAAACTCGATGCCTACGGGGCCATGGCGGCTGACGTTGTCTTGAGCAAGTCGGCAGCGCTTGGCCGCGCGTATATGACGGTGCGCCTAGGCCGACGCAGTGACGAGCAGTTTACGGCAAGCTTCGAGATCCTCACCTATAAGCTTGCGGAATTCAAAGTGACGGTCGAACCGCAGGCGCATGAATGGATCCATGGTCAACAGGCCTCCTTTACCGTCAATTCGGAATACCTCTTTGGCTCGCCCGTGTCTGAGGGCCATGTCGAGCAATACGTTACCCGGACAGAGACCGGTTTTGCTCCTCCAGGCTCGGCGGGATATGTCGTTGACGATTCGACATTCCGTCAAGATCTTCGTTTCACCACGCAGCGCGGTTCAGCCTATTCGCAAGCGCCCGGCGAGCTCAATAAAGAAGGGCGCTTGACGCGCGCCGTCGCCCTCGATGCTCCTGAGCAATCTCAACCCGAAGAACTCACGTTCGAGGCGGAGGTTCGGGATCTCAGCCAGCAGACTCAAGCGGGACGGGCGACGGTTCTGGTTCACCCGGCTGCATTCTATTTGGGGATCAAACAACCTAAGAAGCGTTTCTTGGCGATTGGTGCCGAGATGCCAGCTGAGGTTGTTGCACTTACTTCTAAAGGGGTTCGGCAACCGGGTGTGCCTGTTACCCTTGAGCTCTGGCGGCGAACTTGGTCCGCCGTCATCGAAGACAGAGCCGCCGATACGCTGCATTACCAAACTCACGTAAGGGACGAAAACGCCGGTAGGTGTTCGGTAGTTTCGAGCGCCCAGGCCGGCAGCTGCCATCTGCGGCTCGCGCAACCGGGCTATTACATCTTGCGTGCGTCCGCCCGCGACTCCCTGTCCAACCCCGTATATTCGAGTGTCGGCGTCTACGCAGTCGATGACCGTGCCGACGAAACGGCCACTCCGATTGGCTGGGAACAACCCGACCGCCGAGGGCTTGCTCTCGAGCTCGATCAAAAGAAATATCAACCGGGTGACATTGCCCGAGTATTGGTCAAGAGCCCATTCAAGGAAGCATCAGCGCTAGTCACCGTGGAACGGGGCGGGATTTTCGACCAAAAGGTAGTGCCGCTGCGCGGCAAGATGCCGCTCATCGACATTCCAGTCAAAAACGAGTACTTCCCCAACGCCTTCGTTTCGGTTCATCTGCTTCGCGGGCGAGTTGCAACGATGCCGGAACCGGGCACGGCGGACGTTGGTGCACCAGACTTTCGTGTGGGTTATGCGTCGATTCAGGTCGATCCCGAAGCGCGCCGCCTCAAAGTTGACGTAAGCGCCGCACGCAAAGAATACCACCCGGGCGAACAAGTCGATGCCCAAGTAATGCTGAGGCGCGTGGACGGGTCCCCGATTGCGGGCACTGTGACATTCTACGTTGTGGACGAAGGCGTTTTGATGCTTACGGGCTATAAAACGCCTGATCCGCTGCCCGCATTCTCGCAGCCTCGAATGCTTGGAGTCTTCCCAATTGAAAGCCGTGAATTTCTGGCGCGCATATTGAAACTCCGCAACGGGGAGCGAATTCCAACGTTGGGCTTCGAGATGGCAAATAGCTCGGACGCCGATAAAGGCAATGAAGTGGGCGGGGGAGAGGAAATGCCGGGTCGAATGCGCTCAGATTTTCGAACTACTGTTTACTTCGAAGCAGGCCACCCGGTGGGCGGCGACGGGAAATCGGCGTTTCACTTCAAGCTACCCGACAATTTGACGTCATTCAGGCTCATGGCCGTAGCCGCGGGCAGCGAGGACCGTTTTGGTTTTGGCGAAGGATCAATCACGACCAATCGCCAGCTGATGGCCAGGCCCGCAATGCCGCGCGGTCTTCGAGTTGGCGACACGATCGACGCGGGGGTTATCGTGACGTCAAAGGGCCTCGGGCAATCCTTCGTTGACGTGGCTATGAATGCCAAGGGAGTGGTCGCCTCCGGTCCCGTGAAGCGCCGTGTGACACTCCCGAAAAACGGTTCAGTCGAGGTTCGATTTCCGGTCAAAGCCAACGCCGCAGGGCAGGCGACCTTCGAGTTCTCGGCACAGGCCGGGCCCGTTGTCGATCAAGTTCGCGTCACCCGCAAAGTCGAGCAACCGCTGCGCTGGTTAACAGCCGCGGCCTACGGCTCGACGGATAAGTCAGCGGCAATTGCGTTAGGCGATTTGAAGGACTTTCGCAAAGATCTCGGCGAGTTGTCGGTAACCCTATCCTCGAGCGCCTTGGTGGGTCTGCGATCGGTATTCGACGACCTGTCGGCTTACCCGTATGGGTGTACCGAACAACTGGCAAGTCAGGTGCTACCGCTGCTGGCAGCGCCGAAGTTGGCGGAGCAGCAGCAATTCAAGATGCCTGCAAAACAGGCCGACTCAATTGACGACGCACTCGGCGAGATTGCCAAGCGGCAAAAGGGTGACGGCTCATTTGGATATTGGGAAGACGATCCCCAAGGTCACTCATGGTTGACCGCGTACGCGCTCTTGGCTCTAGACCAAGGCAGTAAGGCCGGTTACTTCGTGCCCAAGCGTATGCGTGATCAAGCGGCTGCACACCTACTGTCGCGCCTAGACAGGCTTACGATGACACAGGGCTTGCCGAACGAGGCCGAAAACAACGACTCGGATGGTTACTTTAGTGACGAGCCAGCAGCCGCAATGCCCGCCCGGGATTCGTTCATTGGCAAAACACTTAGCCCGAAGGAGAAACTTCGCCTCGACTACGCTGAGGCCTGCTTCATTGCGGACATCCTGGCCCGGGTCGGGCAGCTTGATCAGTCACGACTGCACAAGTTGATGGCCATCAAGGCCGATCTAGCCCTTTCCTCGAAGATTCAGCTGCTCTCGGCCATGGCACGGTTGCGCCTGCCACGCCAAGAGCTCGACCCGCTGCTTGCCGAAATACTCAAGGAAGTCACGGTGGGTCCGGCGGAAGCGCGCGTCGAGACCAGCGATCCGGCCTTATCCGAATTGCTAGAATCACCAGTGCGCAGCACTGCACAATTGCTGCAGGCTGTATTGGCGGTGGACTCGAAGATGCCCGTGGCTGCCAAATTGGCGCGAGGCCTAGTGCGTCAGCGCACGGGTTCCAGCTACCGAAATACTCAAGAAGATGCCTGGGTACTACTCGCCCTCGAGGATTTCCGCAAAACCGAGGAGCCCGTGCCTCCCAACTTTGGCGCGCAGTTATTCTTCGCCGATTCGGAGATCGGCGAATTCGCATTTCGAGGGCTGCCGGTCCACTCCGAAACCGCCAAAGTACCCGCCGACATTCTACTTCAACATCCTTCTTCAAGTGTCGCCGTCAAGGTCGTGGACAAGGGGACCGTTGACTATGCGATGCAGCTGCACATGGCCAAAGATGGTGCTTCCAAATTGGCCATCGACGAAGGCTTCTCAGTCGAAAAGCTGACTCGCGCCATCGAGCCCGGAGCGCTCAAGGAGGCATCGACATTGATACCCGATCACTCCGAAGCGCGTGCCGGTTTGGGTCAGCTGGTCCTCGTCGACTTGCTGCTCGAAACTCCCGAGCCCCGAGACCAAGTAGTCCTGGACGATCCTTTGCCAGCGGGCCTAGAGCCGGTTGAATTCGGCTTCGAAACGACCGCCAAGGCGCTATCGATGGCGGAAAATGCGCCTGCGCGCAAGCTGCGCGATAAATCATCTTCAACTGGTCGTTATGGCAACGCATCGTTCACGAGAGACGTGCACCGCGAGTTACACGACGACCGCGTTATCCATTTCATCCCGCACATCGAACCGGGAATTTACCACTTCAGATATTTCGGCGCGAGCAACGACACCAGGGCAATTCGTCGTCCCGCCTACCCGCGCGGCGTGTATGTATGATAGCGAGATATTCGGTCAATCGAGTTCGACCGAATTTGGTGTCGGAATGATGAAAAAGTGAGCATTCCGTTCGGGTGGTTTGGCGCGAAGTGGAGAAGGCGCTTGCTCGGGGCGCTTACCGGCGCCCTGCTGCTACCCCCGCTAGCCCTGGCGATTACCGCATGTTTCGTCGCGCTGCCGCCGGAGTTGGTCGAGAAACCGCCCGCGCAATCGATTCGTATCGAAGATCGCGATGGCCATCTGCTGCGTGAGGTTCGCAGTGATACCGGCGCGCTCGCGAAGTGGGTACCGCTGTCCGCACTGCCGCCAATCCTGCCCAAGGCTTTGGTTGCGATTGAAGACAGACGTTTCTACTTGCACCCGGGTGTCGATCCGTTAGCGGTCCTGCGTGCCACGCTGCAGGCGATTGCGCACCGGCGCGTGATATCTGGCGCATCCACTTTGACCATGCAGCTTGCGCGCGCGCTTCGACCGCACAAGCGAAACCTCTGGGGCAAGTACCAGGAGATGGCTCTGGCACTACGTATCGAGGCTTCCATTTCGAAGCACCGAATTGTCGAAGAGTATCTCAATCGCGTCGATTTTGGCCCCAATTTGCGGGGAATTGCGGCCGCATCTCAGGGTTACTTCGGTAAACGAGTCTCGGCACTGTCACTGGGAGAAGTTGCGTTGCTGGCGGGTCTTCCACAGGGCCCTTCGGTTTATGCTCTCGATCGACATCCAGAACGGGCCCTAGCGCGTCGCGATCGAGTGCTTCGGCGACTCACGCAAACCCACGGCGCACCCCAGGCCGCAATCGATCTGGCGCTCGCAGAACCGTTGCACATTGACAAGCGTTGACCTGCTTTCGGTGCACCCCATTTCGTGGCGGCATTGCTAAAAGGGTCTCTTTCTGAATATCAATTGGGTCTTTCCGGCACTTGGACAAAAGGCATCTCCAGAATCAGAACGACAATCGACCCCGAACTTCAGCGCGCGACGGAAACGGCGCTATCGAGCACGGTGGCGGGATTGCACGCCAATCACGTAACTGCGGCTGCCGCCGTCATCGTCGACAATTCCACGGGTGACGTGCTCGCATACGTGGGCTCACCGGACTTTTACGACGAGCAAAATCAGGGGCAGGTTGACGGCGTCAGAGCGCGCAGGCAACCGGGTTCTACGCTAAAGCCGTTCGTTTACGCTGCGGCATTCGAGGAATTGGGTTACACGGCTGCAACCGTATTGCCTGATTTGGAACTGCACTTGCCTACGCAGGCCGGCGAGTACTCGCCTCGCAACTTCGATGACAAGTTTCGTGGTCCGGTGCGGGTTCGCGAAGCGCTGGGCAATTCACTCAACGTTCCCGCAGTCTACACGGCTGCCCAGCTGGGAGCTCCCACACTTCTAAGAATCTTGCACAATTTTGGTTTCGATTCGCTCAATCAAGCCCCCGGCTACTATGGCCCGGCCTTAGCCCTCGGCGACGGTGAAGTGAAGTTGATAGAACTCGTAAGGGCCTACGTCACGCTGGCGCGTGGTGGCAGTGGTTTGCCGCTAAGGTTCGTGCTCGAAACCGACATTTCACGCCAAGACCGCGATGGTATTGGAAGCGAGACGCGCAAATTCGAAACTGGCCGTGAAGTTCGAGTAATGTCCCCGTTGACTAGCGATGTCATCACTGACATCCTCAAGGACAAGACTGCAAGGGCTGCCACGTTTGGGGTGCAATCTTCACTGCAATTCGAATTCGAAGTGGCGGCAAAAACGGGCACTTCTAAGGGGTATCGCGACAACTGGGTAGTCGGTTACTCGCGTCAATTCAGTGTTGGTGTTTGGGTCGGCAATTTCGACGGCTCGCGCATGCGTCAAGTGGGTGGAATTACGGGCGCAGCACCCATTTTTCACGCGATACTCGATGCCGCCATGTCCTCTAGGCCCGACTTGGGGTTGCCCTTGTCCAAGGGGGATTACGACAACAAAGGAAATGGCAACAGAACTGGCCTCAAGCGAGTTGAGATATGCCCCGTTTCGGGTCAAGCCATTGGACCCGACTGCACGCACGGTATTACCGAATTCATCCCAGAAAATCTCACACTACCGACTTGCCAATGGCACCAAACGCTGGCGCTCGATCGGCGAAATGGGCTGCTTGCTGGCCCCAACTGTCCAGCCATCAATACGGTACAGCAAAGATTCGAAGTGTACCCACCCGAGTATGCGCAGTGGGCCAAGACGGCTGGTCACAGTTTGGCCCCCGATCAATACTCGCCAAATTGTCCGGCGAACGTGGAGCAATCGGGCCCCGCCAATGATGCCCATTTGAGCATCTTCGAACCTCGCAGTGAGTCTCGATTCGTGATTGATCCTGAACGCGACCCTGCGCTTCAATCACTTGAAATCTCGGTGGCGGCGCCGCCGGGAGTGCTCAAAGTAGACCTGGCAGTTGACGGCAAGAACGTTGCCCATTCAGCGCGTCCGTTCGTGTTTCATTGGACGCTGTCTGCGGGTCGCCACCAATTCGTCGCGATTGGACCCAACGGTGAGCGTTCGCTGCCGGTAGAGGTTGAAGTCAGGGCCAGTGAAACGCATTGAGCGAAGCCTGCGCCCGTTTTCGCCAGTGCGAGCCACCCACAAATCCCTACGCGACCCTTGCCCGCACGGGCAACAGACCCACGAGCGCCCTTTTAATTCGCCGCGAAGTCGATTTCCAAGAGCGGGCTAAGCGTCTTTTCGCCATCGCTCGCGATAAAACTGACCGCATCAGTTGGAGCTACAGCTGTCGAGGTTATTGCCAAAAGAATTCCGAAATTACTACTTGGGACAGTTTCGTCGCGAACACGGTCGCGAGCATTGTCGAGCCACCTCTGCACCAGAGAAGCCGGCAATTCAACAACGTATTGCGTATTCAACGCCACTGGCTTGAAGGAATTGAGCAGCGCGCCACGCGAGGCGCCAGTGGCGCCTGCACCCGTCCAGTTGACGCCCAGTTCGGCTTCGTTCCAATTTGCAGCGTCAATTTTCCCTGTGTCCAGCCCCGTGCCTTCTGTCCAGGGTTCGAGCAATTCGAATACTTGTACGGTAGTATTGGGGCTTGCCTGACAACCCGCGCAGCTAGCAGTAGTGAGGTGGAGTCGAGCTGCCAATACCTTACTTAGCGTGCCAATTTGAGCCGCACAACCCTCGAAAACAAAGCCGAGCAGCCCTACGCTCAGCGGGCTCGCGTCGCAGCCAAAAGACGGGGACAGCCCGTAGTTGAGATCCGGGGTGGCCGAATTCAAAACCGTGTCAACCGTCAGCCCAGTGCAAGTTGCATCGGGGTTCTCGCTGAATGTCAGCGTGACGGAACTCTGCCCACCGGTGGCTGTCAAACCGCCGGTGCTCACGGTGCCGCCACTCGTTGGATGACCCCCGGTGCCAATAATCGAACTGCCCCCGGTGGACACATTTCCACCGGTGACTGGTTTTGCCCCTCCAGTTGCGCCGAGTGTGCCTCCCGTCGGTGGGTTACCCCCTGAGGCCCGCTCGCCACCAGTGCTCGAACTTGTTCCGCCGGTTGCCTCTGTCGAGCCTCCCGTAGAATGGGTCCCTCCGGAATTTGCGTCGCCGCCCAATGCAGAAGAACCCCCAGTGGCTGCAATACTACCGCCACTCGACGCATTACCTCCGTTGTTGGAAAGACCGCCGGTCGAACTTGAACCAGCCTGCGTCGGGCGACTTCCTCCAGTAGCTTCGGCACCACCAGAATTGTCTGCGGCCGCATTGCTGCCCCCCGTGTCAGCCCCACCGACGCTAGCCCCGCCAGTGCTCGTTGCCGGGTCGCCCGACGTTGTTCCTCCCGAAGCAACGACATTGCCCGCGCCCCCGGTAATTGTGTCTCCCTGATCGATAGAAATGAATTTCCCACCGCCACAGCCGACCACAACCAACGTGGACATGACGATCTTGAAACGGCTGCCCCGAAGAAAATACATGTACCATCGAAGGATAAAGCCAACTTTGGTATTTGCAAAGCGGAATTTCAATTCCACTTGCAAGCCGCGACAAATCTGTTGATTGCGAGGGCGCCTCCTACAGCTGAGTACGACCGAGTGCGACCAGTGGGATATTGCCTAGGCGTCGAGTATTTTGCCTGCAATGACCAGGGAACAAGCGCAGGTGCACCCCACTCGGAATGGGCACTGTGGTCTGAGCGGTACATTGCGCACCAGGGAGGCTTTTGATCTGCCGTGCCCTTTCTGAGGTACCATGGCGAGCGCACCGCGCAGGAAATGCCTTGGCACAACAACAGTCACTTTACGGCGAGTCGAATTATCATTGGGTAAGTACGTGGGTCTGCGCGCAACAGCCGACTGAACCCGAGAACTTGCCGCCGGCACCTGGACTTCGTGGAAATACACTCCGCCAGATGGTTCTGGCCTCACTCGGAGCCGACAAGATCCGCGTTGGGTTTTCGAACGTTTTTGGGCAGAGCCCGCTTACGATCGAATCCGCAAAAATCGTGTCTTTGACGGAGAACGGGGCAGTAGCCGGTGAAAGCGGCACTCTGCAATTTGGAGGTGCCGCGTCCGTAACTATTCCACCAGGTGAGCGAGTCAATTCAGACGCAATCGGATTCAAGGTGGCCGAGGACTCGCGGCTGTCGATAACGATCCACATGCGCCAAGTCCCCGACGACATTACTGGACACCCCGGGTCGCGGACGACTTCGTTCTTAATGCTCGGCGATGCGGTTTGCGCTCGAGATAATTCGAGCGCCGTGCCGATCGATCATTGGTACTTCCTGAACAATATTGACGTCTGGACGGACGTAGCCTCGCGCGCCATCGTTACACTCGGCGACTCAATCGCGGACGGCCGTGGCTCGACGACGAACGGAAATGATCGGTGGCCGAATCACCTTTTCCGTAGGTTCCAGAACCACAAAAAAACGGCCAGTATTGCCCTGCTGAATCAAGGTATGGGCGGCAATCGACTGCTTCATGCTGGGCTCGGCCCGAGTGCCTTGTCACGGTTCGACCGTGACGTGCTCGGGCCGAACGGAGTGATTGCGTTTATCCTCGCGGAGGGCATCAATGATATCGGCATGTCGGTGTTTGCCGAAACCAACGGCGAACGAGTGGTCGCGGCACGCGATGTAATTGACGCCTACGAAGCCATAGTCAAAAGGGCGCATGCCCATGGCTTGCGTGCCTATGGCGGCACGCTAATGCCCTTCGAAGGGTCATTTTACTACACGCCTCAAGGTGAGGAGCAACGCCAGCAAATCAATGACTTCATACATGCGAGCGGCACATTCGACGGCGTGATTGATTTTGATGCAATCGCGCGTGATCCGAGATATCCTAAGCGGTTATCGCCTGCGGTTGATGGCGGCGACCATCTTCACCCGTCAGTTGACGGACATCGAATTATCGCCGAAGGAATTGACCTGTCTTTGTTCGAAGATTAGCGAGGAAATAAGCTTGGCGATCGGTCGAAACGATCGCGAAATCGTCGCGCCAAATCAGTCCGTACTGCAGGGCTGATGACAATCGTTCGCTGGTCACCCGCGATCAGTCGATAAACGAGAAAGAGCACCGCGCAATGATGAAGAAGTGGATCGTCGGTTCGCTCACCAGGCGCGCCGCCCTGCGTACCCACGCGCTGCGATTGCCAATTACTGTCGTCATTTGTGCCCGCCCGCGATTGTGGTTGCAAATGCTTGCTGGTCGGCGTGACGTCACGGAAACGCTGCCAGACTCGACACATAGATTCCGTGCCGTGACAACGTCAAAGAAGTCGTTCCGATTGCACTTGTCAAACTAGTGAGACTCGATTCATGAAGGAAGGTGCGAAGCCGGGAGATTTTGGTTAGCAAACGGCCTCTCGGCCCCTTAGGTATACCGACCCGCGCGAACACAATTCTTTCCATTTCCTGCTAGATATTCTCATTTCTGGCCACAAAGTACCGCTCGATGCGGAATCGGCAGCGAAAGCCACGATTTTTCGTCTCAATTCCGATCAACTTGGCACACAACGGGAATTGAAGAATGCCAGATTGAGTCACTCGTTTCGAGTTCGGTCTCGGCCTCCCTGTTGGAACTAGGATTGGAGTTGTTGGATGCGTAAGTTTGCACCTATGGCGCAAGACTCGACCGGCGGTCTCAGCTCAGCGGGGGGCGTGATTGGAACGGGCGGGACTTCGCAGGCGATTAGTCCCTTGGGATACACATGGTTACTATCAGATTTCACTCGATGCCGGCTCCGTGACGGTTCAATAAATCAATCGACACTAGCAGAGGAAAATCCAGCCAATGTCCAATAGGTTCCGACACAGCGCTCCAGCTGTCCTTCAAATCGCGACCGTAATGCTCGCGGCATCCCCGTGCCTTGCGGCTTGGCAGAACGGTTTCGCCTTCGGGTCCACCCTGCAGGGTGACCTCTACACCCCCACAACGCTAGCCACGCCGCCCGCGATCCTCGTTGCAATACACATGTGCACCGGGCACTCGTCAACCGTACACGGTTGGTTCGACTCGTACGCCAACACAAACGGCTTTTACATCATCGCTCCGGATGCGGGTAAGCAGTGTTTCGACTCCAGTGCCAGCCGCAATGGTGATAAGGCAGCCATCGTCACGATGGTAAATTATTTGATCACGAACAAGGGTGCCGACAAGGACAGAGTCTTCGCAGCAGGAATGTCCTCCGGCGGGTGCATGACCAATACGCTCCTAGCCATTTATCCAGACGTGTTCGCTGGAGGCTCGGCGATGCCCGGTTTCCCCGCTGGTATCTGGCCCTCTGGCGACATCACCTGCACCAAATGCGGCTCGACTCCGCCTAACTACACTGCCCAACAATGGGGCGACCTGGCACGCAATGTCTTTTCCTGGAGCGGCGCACGCCCCTGTGTTCAGCAATGGGTCGGCGGCGGCGACCAATACAACTTCAATGCCTATCTCCCCGGAGTGGCTGCGCAGTTTACCAATCTCATGGGCATCAGCGGCACCGGCACCGCCGGGACTGGCGCTCCGAACGGGTGGACTCGAACGGTGTACAAGGACACCTCCGGAAATGTGAGGGTTGAAACAAACCTCGGCCCCACGAGCCAGACGCATGACCTTGAAGCCGGGAATCTTAACCCGGCCATAACTAATCCCGACTTGTATGGTCGGGTCATTTCCTTTCTCGGCCTCGACAAGCCCACCGGATCGTGTGGCATCACCACCAGTGGCACTGGGGGGTCTCCTGGCACTGGTGGCGCTCCGGGTACCGGCGGTAGCAAGGCGACTGGCGGCACGTCGACAATTGGCACCGGTGGAACTAAAGCCACTACTGGCGGCACGTCCTCGCTTGGCACGGGCGGAACCAAGGCCACAGGCGGCAACACCGCTGTGAGCTCCACTGGCGGTTTCGGGCCTACCACCGGAGGCGCGACGAGTATCGCTAGTAACACCGGCGGTTCGAAAGCGGGCGGCGGCGCAGCCAACACCACCGGTGGGATCATATCTATTATGACCGGCGGCGCGGCAAACGCGGGTGGACCCTCTAACACCGGTGGGAACAATGCGACCGGCGGCGCCGTCGGAAATGGCGGAACGCCAGCCAGCGGTGGTTCGCCGAGCACGGGCGGACTCATCGGAAATGGCGGAACGCATACTACCGGCGGCGACTCGAGCGTCGGTGGCTCGTCGGATATTGGTGGTAATTCCGCGACCGCGGGCACCGGCACAAGCGGCGGTTCTTCGGACGCCGGCAGTTGCAGCTGTCGTGTAGCCGGTGAGCGCAAGTCGTCGCTCGCGGGCCTCGGTAGCCTGCTCGGTCTGGCACTGCTACGAACCTTACGCCGCAAGAAGTCACGTTAGCTTCAATACGCTGCCGGCGCGCTCCGACGAGTATGCTCCTCAATCACGAACGCGTGCTCGTTCGCGGCGCTCGCCGCATAACGAGCTCGCTCAGTCACCGACCATTCACTGGCGTCGAACTCCGGAAATCGCACGTCACCCGGGACATCGGCGAGCACGCGTGTTAGGTACATTGTACGTGCGTAGGGTAAAGCGGCAGCATAAATTTGCGCGCCTCCGATTACGAAAGCCTCGGTTTCGCCGGCCTGCTCGGCCAGAGCCAACGCCTGTTCGAGACTCTGGCATCGCGTGACATTGGGTGCCGTAAAACCCGCATCGCGCGTAACCACGATGTTGAACCTATTCGGCAGCGCTTCGCCCATCGCGTCGAAATTCCTTCGGCCAGTAATGACGTAATGTCCACTCGTCATCGAGAGAAAGAAGTGCATGTCGTCATCGATGTGCCACGGCAATTCATTCGCCCTGCCGATGACACCATTTTGGGCGATTGCAGCGATTATGCTCACCTTCATATGCGCGTCCCGCAGCGCAGTCTGCAACCGTTGCCCAGGCCAAACTAGTCCAACCGCTCATCCTTCATCACTAATTCACATCTTCGGATTCGACCCGGCTGGTATCGCGGTCGCAATCAAGCGGCGACCTATTCATAGACTCGAACAGCCAGGGGCTTGCTTTTGGCCGGGGCCGCCATTCGGGGTCTGCCCCGCCATGGCCGATTTTTGTTGTCTTGCACTCACGGAAACGCGCATTTAGACCACTCCCTGCAGCCGAATTCGCGAATATTTTCCAATACTTCCGCGACTTTAGTCCGTCGTCGCTGAAGGCCGCCACGTCTTCGGGGGGCGCCCACCAGGCCCTTGCAATCATCGCCAGGCTCGACTACCAGTGGTCTTGCCGTGCCAGAAGAAAAAGAAGACCGCGAAAACGCGGCAGATAAGACCAACGAACTGCAATCGAAATCCGTTGACGACGGGGACAACAGCGCCGACGACGAACGCGATGACGAGCACGCTGAGCATGATCACGCTCATGGCGGCAAACCTGCTCGAAGTCAGATGAAGCTCTGGATCGCGATTGGCGTCGGAGTCGTAATAGCAGTGTTGCTCGTGATGAGGGGGGGGACGAGTTCGCAAAGCGGCCCACCCTTGGCCGCGGTCGGATCTACGGTTGCCGGTGATCTCACCTTGGTAAACGCCGATCGGAACGAACTCGAGTGCATGGCGGCGAACGGACTCAAGGACTACCAGTGCGGGTTCATTGACGACAAGCAAACCCGTCAGTTGCAGGAAGGCAACAAGTTGCGTCCCTACATGACGGTAGACCGGCAGCTCTACCTTATTCCAGGGTTATTCCTGGAGCCGGCGATAGCTCAACGTTACAACTCGGAGCCCGCCAATAAGCCACGCGGTGAGCTCAAGCGTTTTACTGCGAAGTGTACCATCAAGGTCGTCGGGGAATTGGCTGACGTCAAGCTGCGCTGGGCGCCCGACGGAACTTGGGAAGCGCCCAAGAAGTTCTCGGTCGCGACTGTTTCAGGCTGCAAAATCGAAGGCTAAACAGCCCCGATTCACGATTGTCGCCTAACGAAAGTTTGGGCTGGCATTGCGTACCGACCTCATCTCGACACTCCGCGAACCTTGCCCGTCAGTTCCTTGTACGCATGGGATTCGCGAGATGAAGATCGCTCAGGATTTGGCGCGCGCATGGCAAGACGCCGTTGCGTCTAGAAGAGTCGTCAATGAATTCGAGGCATCGGAGGATGATCCCGCCGGTCGTTGGGTAAAGGGCGACCGCCTCAGCTTCGGGCTTGTTTGGTCAGGCAAGAACGTCAAGTACGAAGCGTGGAACATACGAACCGAGCGACAGATCGAAGCAACGGTTGACGAGAGAGCAATTGGGGAAACGGGTTTCGTGTGCCAATTCAATGGCTATCGTGCTTTGCGTCCTGGAGGAAACCCAAGGACAATCGGGCGTCAACCCGATATTTCGCCGAGCCCCCCTGAGTGCCGCTTTTATTGCCAAACCCCAAGCATGCAATTGAGCCTATTGAACCGTGAGCCATTGCTCCAGGTGACACTCGAAAACTCCCACTGGAGTGCCTACCACAACGCCAACCCCTTTGAGAAGGACGGACACTTTCTCCTGTTGCCCGCAACAGTGGAGGGCGCGCTCATCACTTTGCCGCATTGTCCGCAAATGCTTACTCAAGCATACCTCTATGACCTGGTGTTGCTCTTCCGGCAAGCACCAGGGCTCGTCATTTTCTTCAATTCCTTACACGCCGGGGCCTCTGTCAACCACGTGCACGCCCAGGCGGTATTTCATCAAAGGCGTCTCGCGATCGAGGATGCTCGCGCGGTTGAGTACAAGGGCTATTTCGTGCTCGATGGCTATCCTGCGCAAGGGCTTTGCTTTTCACTCGATTGTGAGGTCAGGCGCATTGCGGCTTCAATCGAGAGGCTGCAAACGCGGGGTATCCCGTTCAACCTAATCCTTTTGGGTCAAAGAATCGTCGTAGTTCCGCGCAACCCCGACCATGAGATTGTGGCCGAGTTCCCCGGCGGAGTCCTTGCTACGATGGAGGTCTCAGGCAAAATCATCACTGTCGATCGAAGGATCTACGAGCAGGCTACCGATGCAGATATCCGTCGTGCTTTGCAAAAGGTGACCGTCAATGTAAAATCGCTAATCGATGATTGGGCGAGTGGGTAGCGGGTTGCCTACGTTGGGGCATCGCCAGCGTTAGCGCGGTGCTCGAGGAGATATTCACGGGGCGGCTGTCCAAATCGGGCTCGGAACACGCGGTGGAATTGGGCGTAACTTCCAAAACCCGCCTCGAGCGCCGCTTCGAGTAAATTGCCCGCCTGCGTGTCGATGCGCCCGAGGAATCGAGCGAGTCGAAGTTCGTTGCGGTGCTCGACGATTGACGTATCCGTGCAACGTCGGAACGTCCGTGCCAGCTGGCCCGCGCTCATATTCAATTGTTTGGCAAGCGACTCACCACTCAGCGTGGGATCTCGAACCAATAGCTTGGTTACGTCCTTGACGAGTGGGTGTTGAGGCTGCGTGGGAGCCGAATCCGACTGAACCAAATGGGCGCGGCACGGCTCGAGCGCTCGCCCAAGCAGTGAGCACAAGACCGTGGCGCGTGCTTGTTTGGCCTCATCAAATGGGCTCTGGGTCAGGGCTGTATCATTGAACAGAATCCCGATTGGGCCCCGCGGACCCACGATTGCCGTGCAGCCTACCCAGCCTCGACCGAGAATCTGAGTTTGTTTGTCGGCTTGCGCGATGAGTGGACAGTCCTCGTACACTGTCCAGGCGTAGCCCCGCTCGGCACGCCCGAATATCTCGCGGTCGAGGTCACCATAGTCGTACATGATGTCGTGCTCGTTAACCGTGTTACCCTGCGCGTCCGTCCCCCAAGTGCCGACCATCGCTTGCGCCTTATTGTCCAGGATAAAAATGGCGGCGCGTTCGAAGTGGATAACGTTGCGCGCGAATTCTACTGCGTAGCAAACTACTCTATCAGCCGTTTGGCGCGACGGATCGGAGAGCAACGCGGATGTGAATTCCGCTAACTCGGATGCCTGTGACGAAGGTTCAACGAGCTTGGCACTTGGAGGGTTCTCCCCCAAAGTCACGCGCCAATCAATTCTGCGACGTTCTATTCGACGCATGCTCCCGGTAAGCGTATCCCCCGACCGCTTGCGAGTCCAACGGCCCTGGAACCAAAGTGCGGAAATTGGCGTGGGAATTCACCAATCTGTCCCGTGCCGTCACGCCCAAAAATGCATTTCGGGGACCCCCTCGCCAGCAGGAAATGACAACCGAAGTGCGACTCGAAATGAGAGGACGCTCGCTGCGCGTAGGCTCAGCCTAACTTCAACCTGGTGCCTGTGACTCCCGCGGAGCGGCCAGGTGCAAAAAGCACCATGCGCATTCCCTTAATCATTCAATCGCTGGCATTGATTGTGACCTTCGAGGTGATCGGTTGTTCCATGTCACGTTACCCAACGAGCGACGCTGGCGTCGGTGGCGTCGCAACTGCAGGTGCCACGAGCGCGGGAGGTGAGTCGAGCGCTGGGGCAACGAGCGGCGGGCAACCCGCGGGTGGCGCGGCGGGCAATGGCGGGCAAACGAATGGCGGTTCGACGAGCCCGACTGCCGTTAGCACCTGCGATTCCGACGGGGATGCGGGAGCGCACCAGAATTCTCCCTGGGATTGGGTTGGTATTGTCGGCACGGGTCAGAGTTTGTCGGTGGGCACGACTCCCATTACTTCGACGACTCAGCCCTTTCACAATCTCAAGTTGTCGCTCGCTGGCGTAGCTGTTCCTCCTTGGGACTCCACCAATTCGGCCTTCAAAATGATCCCGCTCGTCGAACCGATTCGCTCGCTAGCATCGGGCTATCCCGCTCCGTACCCTGGCAATATCTACGGCGAGACGCCCCATTCGGCGATGGCAAACGAGATTACGTTCTTGGTCCAATGCCCGGAACCTGATCGCGATTATGTCACGGTGCATACTGTCGTTGGCGAAAGCGGGCAGGGCATCGTGGCCCTGCAGAAGCAAACGGGTGATACGACCGGCACGACGGGGCGAGCTTACGCGGCGACCCTCTTCGAGGCTGAGGCGATCACTCGTTTAGCGCAGGCGGCCGGCAAATCATACGGCATTGCGGCCGTGGTCATGACGCATGGGGAGACGGATTCTGGCAGTTCGACGTACAAGGATGATCTGATTCAATTGATGAGTGACTACAATACCGACCTTGCTGCAATCACCGGGCAGACACAAAAAATTGCGATGTATCTATCGCAGCAGCATGCCTACCCGAACGGTGCCGATAGCGCGGGGCAGCGGCCAGTGGCCAATATCGTTCAATGGCAGCTCGGCGTCGATCACAAGGGCGATTTCGTTTGTACCGGGCCGCAATATCAATATCCGGCAAACAGCAACAATGACGGCATTCACCTGTCGGCTACCGGGTATCAACTGATCGGTGAAAAGACTGCCGAAGCGTATTACGAACGGACCGTGCTCGGACGCGATTGGCAACCCTTGCAACCAACGAGTGCCGTGCGTAGCGGTCGCACAATCACGGTGCACTTCAATGTACCTGTGCCACCGCTCAACTGGGACGAGAGTTTCGACAGCCCAGCGATTGCGGCTTGGGCCAATGGACGCGGATTCGAGCTTCGTTCGAGTAACGGCAATATCACGATAACTTCGGTTGCAATTTCGGGTGACGACGTGGTTGTTACCGCAGATAGCGACTTGCCTAGCTCGGGTCTAGTTGTCGGCTATGCCTTGAGCAGCCAGGGCGTGCAAATGAAGACCGCATCCAAGGCTGTGCGCTGGGGTCAATTGCGCGACTCAGACCCGTTCGTGGGTTCGACCACGAAGTTACCGAACCCGAACTACGCCGTTTCGTTCGAGATGGCGGTACCCTGATCGGCATGTGGTGCGCGGGGCCCTCGTAGGCTTGACAATGTCCGGCCTTCGCGCGACGTCAATTCATAACCGCTGGTTTTCGATTCGCCCGGGTAGACGCATGAAAGAAAATCCGTTAGGCTCGATTATTCGTCCCGATGGATGACCTGGAATTTCTCGCCGACGACCACACATTACTGAGTTCACAGGTTATTCACGTATTGGCACTGGTTCGAGCCATTGACTCGGGACGTTTTGGTCTGGCGGGTCTAAATGCGGAAATCGTGCGGCAAACGGAGATTTTGCGCAGCCAATTGGCCGAGCACTTCGCGTTTGAAGAAGTGACGGCGTTTCCCCATCTGGAGGAGAGATTCCCTAAGTTCAAGTCCAGGCTTCGAGCAATACTGACGCAACATTCCGGCGTTTTGGAAGCATTCGAGGGTTTTCGAGCAGTCCTTAGTGTGGACTCAGATCCCGAAACTCTTGCCCAAGTGCTGAAGCGTGGATCAATCTTTGAATCAGCCTTCGAGGCTCACGCAACCGGAGAAACTCAATTGTTGCGCGAAATCTCCGAGTCCGAGCGTACTGAGTCGGAAAGCGCGTAGCAACGGCGAGCACCGCGGGTTAGCTAACTGAGCTGTAATTTTATTGCGGGTTTGTCCAATGAGCGGCCGGCTGAAAGAAGCATGAGCCCTGGGGAGCCTTCGAGATCACTACAGTTGCAATGAATTCGGAATCGGCGGTTCAATAGATTCAACCGAACCCGGACATGCACTCAATTGGTCGCGGAGGATCCTAGGTATGCACGCCATTAAATCACTCGGACTTGCTCTAATTCCAGCAATCATCACGATGGGTTGCAGCGGTTCGGACGTCACCGTCACCGGGTCCGGTGGCGCCGAATCCGCGGGCGGTGCTTCGGGGATGGGAGGTTTGGCGAATTCAGGTGGTGTTCCGGTATTCGGAGGGGCGCCTGCCACGGGAGGAACAACGAGTGGCGGAACTCCCGCCAGTACGGGCGGCGCCAATTCAGCTGGGGGAACGGTTGCCGCAGCGGGTACGACCGCGACAGGTGGAATGGCGAATACGGGCGGCGCCGCAACCGGAGGCTCGATTGCAACGGGCGGTGCGATCAATACGGGAGGCATTAGCGCCGCGGCAGGTTCGCCGACGACAGGTGGTTCCAGGGCTGCCGGAGGAGATTCGGCACTTGGCGGCACGGCTGCGACGGGCGGCTCCAAAGCGGCTGGCGGCACCACCACCACGGGGGGAACCAAGTCCAACGGAGGGACAAGCAGCACCGGTGGTACTCCGGCAACCGGAGGTGCAGCGGGTTCAGTGGGCACTTGCGGCGCTCTGACTGATTCACTCGGTGCGTCGAGCGTCACCACGCCCGAAGGCGTCAAACCGGGCGTCAGCAATTGGCGGGTTTGGGGCACAGCAACCCTGGCCATTGCTCCCGTGTACACCGCTCCGCTTGCCAATTGCGGCACGCTCGTTTGCTTTACTACCGGTACTGGTGCCGGCAGTGCGGGAACACGCACAGCGCGTGTAGCGTACCTCGATGCGAGCGACCAGTTGGTGGCGACATACAACCTTGGTGCCTTCGAGTGCCGCGGGCTTGCCGCGGAACCTGACGGACATTTTGCAGCGCTACTCTGGGCTCCTGGTACCGCGACGGATTGCAACGATTACACGGTCAATGGCAGAATTTACGTCCAGCGCTTCGATATTGCCGGCACCCCCGGTTGGACCACGGAGCTCACCAATCTGAGTACGACCGGCCTCGGTCCTAATTGCCCGACGGACTTTGGTCTCGGTGACAGCCGGATGGACTTTGGTGGCGGGAAGTACGGCGTCTATTATCACGTGCACTCGCAGTCGGGCCACGAGGGCGACACCTTGAAGTACATCGATACCACCGGCGTCGAAACCACGACGTGGCCTTGGGGTTGCTCGCACAGCATGAGCAACCTACTTCGATTCAACCCAGCCAGCTCGAACTTCATGCCGGCATGCGTTACCGACTGTTACCCCGGTACGACCTCCAGTGACTTTACTACCGGCAGCATTGGAGGCGTCTACATCAACAATCGCAACAAGGTGATCGACGTTGACGGCGGTTGCAATGGCAGTGTTGCTGGTGAGCTCGGAGGCGGAGCGGTGGCTCCGAGCGGTTGGAAGATCGTCTTCAATTCACATCAGAATGCCGCAACGATGGGCCAATCCTCCTACAGCAAGACGACTATGAATCAGGACATCGGCTTTGCCAGCATCGCATCGGGTCTCACCCTCTCCGGCAGCGTCGTGTGGCTCACCACCACCACGCTCAATGAAGCCGATTCGGCGATTTCCCGCTACACGCCCGCTTGTGACAGCACAGAGCAATACGTTGTCGGCTGGGCTGAAACGGGTACCACGTACAAGTACCGTCTCGGGCGAGTCAACGCGGCAGGCGCCTTCATCGAGGCTCCGCTCGACATCACGGCGACGGCGAAATGGGGCCGGCGCGACGATCCATTCCGAACCCATATAAACGGAGACATCGTGTGGTCGTGGTTCGACGCCGCCGCCAGCACGTCGCTGCGCTTCGCACGCCTACGTTCGGGCAACACGGCGCAATGCGCTTCGTTCTAACGAACGGCTTCGGTGGCCCGTAGCAGTTTCTTAATGGCGTGACGGCACGTGGACAGGCGAAATCCCTTCACGCGCCATCAATCTATGGAGGTTGGATTGGGCAACACTACTCAAGAGGACGTACGACATTGACGTCATTGCTCCTGTGGGGGCGACTCAAAGCAGTTGAGTTGGTGACCGAAGCCGAGCGCGCCAAGGCGTTGCTGGAGCAGTTCGGGATGCCCGCCAAGCTCCCGCCTGTCACCCGCGCGCGTTCGCCGGATTGGTATTGATGATCTTCAAGTGGGTTCACAATTTACCGGCAAGCAGCTGGCAGCTCGCCCACGAGTCGCACACCCACTCGCCGCAAGCGTTGCAGAATTGGCAGGCGTCTGAACCCAGAATTCGCGATGATTTCCACTGGCGGATGCGCTTTGTCGCATCCTTTGTGGTATCCTCAGTAGAGATGCCATGGAACGCGTCAATTTGAACCTTGCTCAGTCCGACCGGGAAAGGCTACGTTGTTTGGCCCGTAGTGCCGGTTTGCGTGAGGCTGAATACACTCGAGACTTGATTCTATCTGCCCTTGATCGTGCGGAGCGTGAGGAGATATTCCAAAAATCACTCGAGGTACGCACTTCCAAGCGTGTTGCAAGGGATCGATTGATCGAGAAGGCCATGGATCGTTTGCGTGGCTAGTCGTGGGGATGTTCTCGTCGCGCGTCGGCGCCTAGGATTCGGGTCCGATGGGACTCGAGAACATTTCGTCGTTCTGTCGGCGACTGCGCTCGGTCAGTCGATGGATCGCGTACTGGTTGCACCCGTAGACGAGCGACTCCACTTGTACGATGGTGACCCCCTTGTCGCCCCCTTATCGGCAAAGGAAGTCGGAACGAATTCTCCGCAAGTGGTGTTGCCAGCATTCCTTACCAGCGTTTCGCTCGATAGGTTCGATGTAGAGACCGCGGGGCATGTGCGACTGTCGACGCTGTCAAAGCTGGACCGAATTTTGAGGATACTACTTGATCTGAAGTAGAGAATTGTACTTCCGAGCCACTATCACAACCCGCCCACCCAAGTGGGCAATGATCGATCCGTCGTAGCGCCGTCACCAATCTGTCCTCTTTGATTGCCTCCCCAGCAATGGAAAGGGCCTTCTTGTGTGACAGCGCAGGTGTTTCCGCCGCCGCAGGCGAGGACGGCTATTTTGCTAAATATGCTGACCCCACTGGGTGAGAGGACACTGACGGGTGTGGCGGTGTCAATGGGGTGCCGTTGCCGAGTTGGCCCGCATCGTTTAGTCCCCAACCACCCTGCAAGGCGACCTCTACACCCCCGCCACGCCAGCTCAAAGCCTGCGATCCTGGTCGCGATACACCGGTCAAAAGTAGTGGGGACGGTTGCGGATGATTGATCCGTTTCCCCCTTGGCTGTTGGGCCCCTCGGAACTAGGTCTCCTACGGAGGCGATTATGGCGCCACACCGTACCCGCTGGACCCTGCAGATCCAAACTCGCCGCGAATTCATCGAAAGGAGCATGATAGCCGCTGCCTGGGCGGGTTTCGCTGCTTGTAGCGGAACCGACTTAGGTTCGCAGCGAAACGGGGTCGGGCCGCAGCAGAATGGAAACGAGCCAACTGGGCCGCAGCAAAATGGAAACGCACCAACTGGGCCGGATCAGGCGGTAACGGCGTACGGCCCGATTACTCCCAATGAACATTTCTACATCACGAGCTGTTGCGGCAATCCGGTAGTAGACGCCACAACTTGGGCACTCTCAATCCAGAGCCGTGGCGCCGAGATCACCAGCGTCAATTATGCCACACTGCGAAATCTGCCTGCCCGCAACAAGGAGCACACGCTGGAATGTATCAGTGCTGGACCGGGATACTTGGCCATCTCCAATGCGATTTGGACGGGGCTCCCACTATCTGAGGTGTTCGACGCGGTGGGCGTCGCGGTCACCGCGGGCACCATCGAACTCGTGTTCAGGAGTGTGGAAGGCTACAGCGCTTCGCTTCCGGTGACGGACTTGGAGAAACCGGCATGGCTCGTTTGGCTCATGAACGGTGTCGTGCTTCCGCCCGAACATGGTTATCCGGTGCGGCTACTCGTGCCTGGCCGTTACGGCATGAAGAACCCGAAATGGATAACTAGTATCGACTTCGTCGACCAGCCGTTCACCGGATATTGGGACCAACAGGGTTGGTCCAAAGAAGCTCCCTATCAGACGAACACCTTGGTTCACGTTCCTCTCGGCGACGTCCCCGCGGGGGCGATCGTAGCCCAGGGAACTGCGTTCGCCGGCAGTGATCCAATCCTTTCCGTGGAGGTTTCCGTAGACGGAGGCACGTGGCTACCCGCAACGCTCGACTACGCCCCAGGTCCCGACATCTGGACGTTGTGGCATTACGACATGGTCCTCGAAGCTGGCTCTCATAGCCTTCAGGCGCGGTGCACCACGCAGTCCGGAAGTCAGAGCAACCCCACGTCGAACGCCACCAACTATTTGGCGGGCTTCGATGGTAGCGACTTGGTCACATTCAACGTCACGTGAGCGAGCGCCAGAAGCCCCGAATAGAAAGATGGTTCCCGACTTATCGACGACCGGGCCAGTTGTTACCGATTGTTTAGATGGGTTCTGGATCTTCGGATCCTTACCATTACCGTTTGTGAAAGGTCGGAACACGATTCAAGGGCAAGTCTGACTCGAGCTCCGAGGACAGTTTTCGTCGGCGGTTGCCGGCAGTTGGCATTGCACCGGTTTTGCGGGTGAGGCACTCTATGCGGCGGCCTATTCAGCGGCTCATGGGTCTATTGCCGAGGTGGCGCGCGTGGCTTATCGTGCTACCCAATGTTTCATGCTTCGCTTTGCAAGACGC
Source organism: uncultured delta proteobacterium (assembly GCA_963819085.1). Lineage (GTDB taxonomy): Bacteria > Myxococcota_A > Polyangia > Polyangiales > Polyangiaceae > FEN-1139. Next base: position 12,732 of record CAWFUX010000023.1, on the reverse strand, counting down.
AGTATTTTGCTAAAAGCGCCATGGCTTATCTTGGTTGGCCTTTCTGCCTGCGACACCGGGGCGGTGGGCGTCCAATCTTGCCGCCAAATCGAAAATGCGCGCTGCGATGCCGCTTACCACTGTCCAGTTACATTCCACGTAACTAGCCCGGAGGCCTGTCGGCTGTTTTATCGCGATGAGTGCTTGCATGGTCTTGACATAGCGCAGGACCCGGGGGTCGCACTCGTCAATGAATGTGTTCAGGCAATTCAGGCGCTGGGGGCATGCACAGTCAGCGAGGGTGAAGCTGCCAGCCTGAGCAATTGCAAAGTGAATGGCAGTACACTCACCAGTTCAGATTCCAACGTAACAACAGCGTGTAAGTTGCTCGCTGAATTCCAGACCATGCCCGCATGTTCATTCTTGAATTCAACGACGACTACTAGTTCAACGTCGAGTGTTTTGTCCATCACCGCTGGAGGAGATCACACCTGCGTATTACTAAGCAGCAACACGGTCCAGTGCTGGGGTGATAACGGCGCTGGCCAGCTCGGCAACGGCAATACGACCAGCAGTTCTGTGCCCATCACGGTTTCCGGCATCACCGGCGCCAACGCGGTTGCCGCCGGAGAAAACCACACGTGTGCTTTGCTCGGCGGAGAAACGGTTCAATGCTGGGGAAATAGCGGTGCCGGCCAGCTTGGCAACGGCAATACGGCGAGCAGCTCAGTACCCGTCACGGTTTCCGGTATCACCAATGTCAGCTCAGTTACCGTGGGCGGCAACCACAGCTGCGCATGGCTGAGCGGCGGCACTGTTCAGTGCTGGGGCGATAACGCCTACGGCGAGCTCGGCAACGGCACTACGACGAATAGCTCCGTGCCCGTCACGGTTACCGGTATCGGTAATGTCAGCTCAGTTTCTGCAGGCGGGAGCCACACCTGCGCATTGCTCACTGGCGGTACGGTTCAGTGTTGGGGCGATAACACCTACGGCGAGCTCGGTAACGGCACCACAACGAATAGTTCCGTGCCCGTCACGGTTTCCGGCATCACTGGCGCTGTCGCGCTGAGCGCTGGCGGGAACCATACTTGTGCGTTGCTCAGCGGCGGCACTGTTCAGTGCTGGGGCAACAACGCGACCAGCCAGCTCGGCAACGGCACCACGACGAATAGTTCCGTGCCTGTCACGGTTTCCGGCATCACTGGCGCCAGCGCGCTGAGCGCTGGCGGAGACCACGCGTGCGCGTTGCTCAACGGCGGTACTGTTCATTGCTGGGGCGATAACGCCTATGGCGAGCTTGGCAATGGCACCACGACGAGCAATTCTGCGCCCGTCACGGTTTTCGGCATTACCAATGCCATCAGTCTTGCCGCGGGCGAAAACCACACTTGCGCGTTGCTCAGTGGCAATGTGCTTCAGTGTTGGGGCAATAACGGCGCTGGGGAGCTCGGGAACGCAACCACGACGAGTAGTTCAGTGCCCGTCACAGTGAACGGGTACTGACAAAGTTCTTTCACCCGATCTTTCAATGGGTGACGAGGTGGTGGACTTCTCCCAGTCGAGCGTCCCCATCGGTGGTGGCGCAACGTTCGCCGGTGGGCTTCTTTTGGGCGCAGGTGCCATCCAAGGCACAATAGGTATTGTTGACGCAGTCGTACGTTGACGAACAAGGCGCCCTTCGCGCTATCTCGATTCCGTGACGCGCACGCCACATAAGCCTCGGTCTGGCACAGATTGAAAAAAACACTCCGAGTGTTCAAAGTCGTTTAGCCCGATGCTGCCAGAGTGCTCGGAGTGCTCGGGTACGTGGTGGCGGCATCATTTCTTGGGGTTGGTCGTGGAAATCTCGTCAGCGATCATCGAGTTTTGGGGCTCGATAATATTTTCGTCGCAGGGTGCGACGCGCGTCCGTCAGGCAGCGTTTACAATGTTCGTCATGTCGTATAACGAGGTGCGTGCGGCGGTTCAGTACCTGCGCCGTCGCGAGAACGACGCGAACACCGAACCCTGGAGATTGGTGTATGCGACCCCGGCTATGGGCCCACGTTGTTCGCGGGGCTATCGAGGCTCATCGTTTTGAAACTCAAGAGCCGGCTGGAGTTCGGCTCGGGGGCAGTGGCAACGCGGTATGAGCCGAGAAGGTGGCCATCGGACTAAGTGGAAAGATGGCGCTGAAATCCGGTGCCTTGGCGCCAAGATGTACGACGTAGGCGGCACTCTCACAGCATGGTTGTCCCCGTCACTTCCGTCGGAAGCACAATTCGTAAATCTCTCAAGTTTCTGCGCGCGCCGCCTCGGACAAACTAATGGAAACCCCCGATTGTGCCGTATCGATAATTTGTGCGGCAGACTCGATTGGCAGTGACGACCCAGACACGGTGCCGTGCTCGGCTGTGGTTTGCGCTGGTGGTTGTCGTCAGTTGTTGGTCCGCTAATGCTGTAGCCCAATCGACTGATTCCTCGCGAGTAGACACATCCAAGCCTCCGCCCGGTGTCGCAGCGTTCCCCATCGCCGAGGATGACCCTCCACATCCGGCAAAATCCACCTCGACAATCCCGGCTACAGTGACGCCGGAACAGGCTCCAGCGGTTGTGCCCACGAGTTCACCCAATACGTCGCCTGTTGCGAGCGCAGACCTTCCAGCGGTTGCGTCCTCGACTTTACCGAGTTCGTTGCACGTTCCGAGCGAAAACCCGACGACGACGACCGCAGCCGTCCCCGAAGTTGCCCCGAGCTTTGCGACGGAATTCCCGCGATACCAAGCTCGAATGGACCCAGGTACGACACCGGTGCGGCAGCAAAACACCCAGCCGCGTTTCCTAGCAGTGATGCTCGATGTTGGCGTTCCCGATGGTGCGGTTCTGGGGGTAGCTTATCGGCCAGCTTTTTGGGCGCGCCTTCAGGCGGGCGCTGGAACGAACTCAGTTAGTCCGGGCATGCGCGCGGGTGCTGCTTTGGTTCCGTTTAGTGAAGGGCCCTCTCTCACTGTCGAAGGTGGCTACTACTTCGAAGGTGACGCCAGTGCCATCGTGAGTCAGGTAGCGGGGCATTCGCACACGAGAACTGCGCAGCAAGTGGGCTATCAATTCGTCAACCTTCATGTCGGTCTCGACTTTGGTAGCCGCTACACCACGTTTTTCTTGCACGGGGGAATGACCTACCTGCATACAACATTGCACTATCCGAACGATGCGCTCGGCGGGCAGAGTGTGAGCTCTTCAGGCGACGTAACCACCTACACATTTTAACCAAGATATGAACGTAGGCGTGTGGTTCCCTTCGTTCAAGCTCGGTTTCCTCGTCTATATCGTATGAAAAACTATCGAATTCAGCCGAAATCCGCATCATTTCCTCAGCCGAGTCGCGCTCTGCGCGCTGGGTTTGTGGCACTCGTCCTAGTCGGCTCTACGCTGAGTCAAGGCTGCTTGCAGGCGAAGGCAGACGTCCCAGACATGGAAGTGACGCGAGAGAACCTTGCAATTCAGCCCGCGCCGTCAACGCTTCCCCCAGGAACGGAGAGCACGGTAGTTCAGAAAATTCACGTACGAGAAAAGTCCTTCTCCGCTGCCAAAGTCGGTGACTTCCGATTTGCATGCAACGGACATAACCATCACCCTAAAGCGAGGAGCCGAGGATCTCTCGTTCATTCATGCGGCCATACTGACCGTCACGAAGCCCGGCGGCAAGCCGGAGACAGTGCTCGAATATAAGCTCGAAAGCCATCAAGACGTTGGCAATTCGATTACATTGCCATTACTCAGCGCGCCTGACTCACTCAACCCTTGGACGGTTGACACTTCGACGTTCGACCTTACGGTAACCGGCATTTTGCCGCAAGAGGCATGGTTCTTGGACGTCACGCTCACGTATTCGGGTTCCTTTTCTTACCGTTCGTGATCAGGGTCGAGGTTGCCTTTGGCTCCTCAATCATCGTCGATGGTAGCCACGGCCGTGATGCCATCAAAGACAAATCGCGGGTCGCCTGGTGGATCACTGCAGGACAGTTGCCGGCATCTCGCAGCTCAGGGCGTCGGAGTTTGCAATCGGGACTGGAACTATTTGGTTCTTGTCAACACTTTAGACAAGAGGGCAGCGCCTAGGGCCGTCTCACTACGCCTGTGCAACGCAACAGCCGTGCGGCGCAGCGGGCATTTGCTCTTGCATCGTCAATCAAGGGACGTGCACGTTCGCGCCGAGCGATGCGGGAACGATCGGAATATCTAGTTGTGACAACGGCCTCGATTGAGCGCGACAAGGTCGATCGATTTGTTGATGCTAATGCCGTGACGGCGCGCGCAATGCGAGTCCAGTGAATCTTTCATCATAGGTTTGTGGGGCACGGCCTCCAAAAATTCGACGAACTTTCCACCCAGTTGTTGCGCGAGTCGGAGACAAGATTGGTGTCATCAGAAGTTCCCGAGGTCGACACAATCAACGACGTCCTGCTCTGGTAAGTCGCGACGTACATGTTTGTCTAGGAGGATGTCCCATGCGAATGCGAAATTATGTTCCGTTGTTCATATTGCCTTTGCTCAGTGCCTGCGGTTCGAACGGTGGTGCTCACTCGGATAGCGAAGGAATGGTAACGACTGATCAAGCAGTCGTTGCTTCACGCGGCGATGACGGCGATCGCGACCAAGACGAGGGCCAAGTCTATCCTCACGTCCATTGGAAGATTTCGGGCAGGCAAGGAGAACAAGGATTCATAGCTACGCAAGATGCCGCGGGCTATCTCAACTCGACCATTCTGCAACCGCTCCGGCAAGCAGTACAACTCAATTCGAAGAACGGCGCTCTGCTGCTCGAACTGGCCCGCTGGGAACGCGAGCATTAGCCATGTTCCGCAAGCTTGGCGAGAAGGAACCGGCTAAGCGCAGAGCGATCAAGATGAAGAAGTTCCTTCCCGAGCGAGCGGCCAAGATCGATCCGCACAATTTAGGAACAATTCTCTCGTCTTATACGTCGTTATTGCAGATTACCGAGGCCACCACGCCGTCGAAGAAAAAGAGCAACTCGATCTATTGGACAAATACATCAACGAAATCTCAGCGCGCGGCAACCGCAGCGGGAGGTCGATTTGCGCTATCGGGTCGTGCTGCTCTTGCTTTCGGGCCGCAATAAAGAATCACTCGAGAGTGGGCACTGCAATTATTTCGGCTCAACGTCGAGCCCGGCCACCCGCACGGCCGCATGTCCGAAGTGCAACGAACCCGGCTAGCCAGTGGAATCTGGGACACGATTCCGAGACCTTCGCCGGAATTGATGGGGCTGTTGCTGGGGGTGGGGGAGTGAGGACAGGCCAGCGGACAACTGTATTGAGAACCGAGGCGAAACATGGTAAGATAGCGCGATCAATGATGTTTCTGAGGAAACCACAATGTCAGAGCAGCGAGACCAATTTCAGAAGCGGGTCGAGGCCCTTGTCGAGCAGATCAGCGAGTGGGCCGAGCCGGCACCGAGTGGGTCACCAAGCCATACCCGAAGAGGATGCGGGGGACGTTCGATGCGCCAGGTCTTTGAGGTTCCCGCCCTGTTCCTCCAGGAGGGCCCGACGCGCGTGCTTCTCGACCCGGTCGCATACGACGTGCCGGGGCCAAGGGAGTCGTCGACCTGTACCTGATGCCGACGTACGACGATCATTGGGCGAGCTTGTTTTTCGAGGGCGGGGAGTGGTGATTCATTACGCTTTTCCACCCGACCCAATGAAGACGCACTCGGTGATTGAGACTGAAGTCATGGCCCTTTCCGAAAAGACGATTAACCGCGTCCTCGACTCGATTGCCGACCATGCCGTACCATCGTTTTGAGTGGCACGAGGGCAAAGAAAACCGGGAATCATTAAGAATGAATCTCGGCCCTATGTTGGATCGCAACCAATACTTTGATCTAGGATCGTGAGTTTGGAGCAATTGATTGAGCCTACGCCACCATCCTAGCAGCGAAAACGCTAGCCGAGAAAGTCAGCAAGGTTTTCGAGGCGAATCGAACGGCTCATATGCTCGCGCAAGCAGATATTGTGCCGGAGCGACAATGCGGCGCCAGCAGAACGGTGGCGGATTCCCTATCCAATTCCTGTCTGCAACAAATTGTTGCCAAATGCAACAAATTGTTGCCAAATGCAACAAATTGTTGCACAATAGACGTGGCGTGAATAATAATTCGCCACGCAAAGGAAACTTTCGAGCCGATCGAGCTGGATATTGCGCGGCACTTGGCCGCCGTTCGCCGGGAACGCGGCCAGTCGCAAGCGGAAATCGCAAGGCGATGCGGCTTATCCCGGCAAGAGTTCGCTTATTTCGAAACCGGTGTGCGTACTCCAAGCATCGACAAATTGCTTCAAATTCGCAGGCCCTGGACCTTCTACAGAGATTTCTGTCGGGCACTAACCGGCCGGGGAGCGAGCTAAAGGACATTGCCCTCGAATTGCCAGCTTGGGATGATCGACCTCTGGATTCAAGATGAGTCGATCCCCTGGGGCTTTTCGACGGAGCGAAGAAATCGTTGTATTAGCGGTTGGCGGCCGAGAGCCGCCGGCGCATCTTGGAAGGAATTCCAGCAATCCTCGCATGGAACCCTTGGAACGCCCGAGTCTTGCCCCCTTTCCCGGAACACCGGACAGGCGACAGCTTACCGTCTGGCATGGCTCGCGGACGTGGTTTTGGCCCTGGAACGGCAAGGCGGTTTTCCCGGCGGTTGTCCCGCAAAGGAGAATTTGGCCGCGTTCGTCAAACTCGTTAAAAAGCCGCCGGCCGGGCATTGGGACGACCTTGGCCGTCCCGCGTTGAAGGCGCCGGCCTCGCCCTTGTGGAAGCGTTGGCACATCAGCTACGCGGCCGACTTGAATGCCTTCCGGCAACGTGCTGAGGCATTGGTGTCGCTGGCCAAAGTCGAGGGTCGGATTGTAATCGATTATCTTGAGGGACGACGTGATACGTTGTAGACAAGAGTCGCCGTGAGAAACGGTGGGGTCCCGATTGGGACGAGGCCAAAGTCCAAGTGGTGCGGAGCACGACGAATGCCTTGACCGAACTGGCAGCCATACCGAAATAGGGGCTTAGACCATCAGTCGTGGCCGTCGTTCAGATAGGTTCATTCACGGGCTCTTGGCGCAGTGCTTGCGTCGGACTGATCGGCTTGCTTGGTCTCCTGCCGTTCATTCCCCATCAAAACCTCGCCCTTCTCGTTAATGGTCCCGTTAGCGATCATGCGGCGTATCTGCTCTCATGTGGGAGGGCGTTGAAAGCCTGTATCGCTCGCCGGGCTCGCTCCACCAGTTCCTGTTTGCTCATCTCATTCTCCTTTAGGTTTAGAACCAGGAACAGTTTCGAGGCGATGCACGTCCGGTCCTTTACGGCGATCTAAACGTGGGATTGGGTCTTAATCATGCCGCCGTCGTATACCACTTCGCCTTCTTCAAATGGACAGCGCACCGTCTGAAAGTACTGCCCGCTAGATCCGTCGGTGGCTTGTGTCACTCTATTAACGACGAGCCGATCTAACCTCCGCAGTTTGCAGTCTTTTCCCCTATTACTCGGTAAGGGCCACCCCTCCCGTTCATACGATGTTTTTATACCATCGTACGCCTCTCGAAGCAAGTCCGTAAACGCCGTATCGGCAAGATCGAGACATCGCCCCAACCTGATTTCCGCCGCCACCACCGCTCCGTCTGCCCCATATCGCTCTCGCGCCGACTGCAAAGCACGCCCGGGAGCGTGTTCCCAGAAGTACACACCTTCCCCGAGCCAGTCGTAGTCATTTTCGCTCATTCTCCAAGCCGTCGTGCTGGACCGGCCGGCAACCAAATCCAGGGCAAATTCCCGATGGCAGCCGTGATAGCCCACCACAGTCCTTGGAATGACGTGCAGGTGGGGAAAGGTTTGCCGGCAACTCTTACATCGGTAGCGGGACGAGACGACAAGTCGGCGGGCCATGCCGAGAACAATCGGTCGCCGGCGAGTTTGATGAGGCCGCACAATGACCCGTCCGCCCAGCCGAAACCTGTTCTACCGCAAGAGGGACATTTCATTTCCTCGGGAGGTTCCAAGAATTCGCGCATGGCAGACATCCATAGACTGCGGGGAATTATCCTAATCTTACTGAGCCAAACTCAGTTCAATACTAAAGAGCCAGTTTACGAAATGGACTGATTGATTCACGATACTTTGCAGCTTGTTGTCAAATACTGAATAGTTGCCGGGCCAACAAAAGTCAGCGGCCGGTTCAAGAAAAGTTTCAAGAAGAATTCAGAAGGAGCGGCGGGCTGAGCGGACGAAAAGCGACGTAGAACTTGCCCGCCGTTACAAAGTGCGATAAAATAAAGGTGACCCACGGAGGTTCATCATGCCGATCCACGACTGGACCCGACTCGAACCGGGTGACTTTCACCACTTCCACCAGGGCTTGGGTGGTGAACCTGACCAACGCGTTGAACAGCGGACTGTTGCCACCCGAGTACATGGCGATGACCGAGCAAGTCACCGGCCGCCCGATCCCGGATGTTGTGACCCTCCACACACGCGCGCCGAAGGACGACCCGGGCGGGATCGCCGTCGCCACGGCCCCGCCGACCGCCCGGGTGATCGCCAAGTTCGAGAAGATCAACTACGCCAAGCGGGCCGACCGGGTCGTCATTCGGCACGGCCGTGGTAAGGTCGTCGCCATCATCGAGATCGTGTCACCGGGAAACAAGGACAGTCGGAACGCGATCCGGACGTTCGTCGAGAAGGCGGCCGACATCCTGAACCAGGGGGTGAATCTGCTCGTCGTGGACCTTTTCCCGCCGACGCCCCGCGACCCGCAGGGGATTCACAAGGCGATCTGGGACGAGTTCGGGGACGAGCCGTTCGAGGCCCCGCCGGGCAAGCCTCTGACCGTCGCGTCGTACATCGGCGGCGACCTCCCGACGGCCTACGTGGAGTCGGTCGGCGTCGGCGACCCGCTCCCGTCGCTGCCGATCTTCCTCTCGGAGACCCGATACATCCCGGCGCCCTTGGAGGCGACCTACATGCAGGCCTGGGCGGTGTTCCCGGCCCTGCTCAAAGAACTCATCGACCCGACGACTGCGTGACGTGCGGCTCAACGAACAGCCTAACATCGTCGAAATAGGGTTGGCTGCTCCAGCCCGGAGATGTTCGGCGTCAAGATCTTACAGGATTGATAATGCCAAACATATTTGATGATTTCGATTTCTCCGCCTTCTGGAAAGACTCCAAATACGCTCGTGAGAAGTATTTAGAGGGGCGTGCCTTCGGATGATCTGATCGCTTCAATAGAGGCCGAGCTGGCGTTCGATTGCCGGCCTCGTATTTGGAATTGATGAAAATCCAGAATGGCGGCATTCCCCGTAATAGGCGGTTCCCGACTGAAGTGCCGACCAGTTGGTCGAAAGATCATGTCGCCATCTCAGGTATCCTCGGAATTGGGCGGAAGAAAACGTATTCTCTTTGCGGGAAGTTGGGCAGCAAATTCATGCAGGAGGAATGGGGCTACCCGGACATAGGAATCTGTATCCCCAACTGCCCGTCGGCAGGGCACGATATGATCATGCTCGACTATCGCAAGTGCGGCAGGCAAGGGGAGCCGGAAGTGGTCCATGTTGACCAGGAGTCCGATTACAAGATCACTTTCCTCGCGAAGGATTTCGAGGCTTTCATTCGAGGACTTGTAAACGAGAGCGTTTACGACACTTCGGCAGAAGATCTGAAGAACAATCTGTAGAAGATCGAAAGTGGTTCGTTTTCGACTCTGTTGGCTGGGTTGATCGCCAATTCCGGCGAACCCATTTTTGGGCTAGTTATTGGAAATATCTGCGGGAAATTGTCCATCGAAAAGGGCTGCTTTGCTCTGCATGCTGATAATCTCTCGCGACTGGTCTACGACGTTTTGTTCTACCTGTATACGCGGACGAATAAGCTGAATAATAAGGAAGACTATCTCGAGGAATCTATCCCAACATGGTTGCATTTGGCGATGGCGAGTTCACTACCCGAGGTTATGCTCCTGGCTTTGTGGAGAATTGGTTGACAGAGCGACTTTCGCAAGGTGAAATCGTCGCAGCGAGTACGGGCTCTCTCGAATTCAGCGACAAGTTCAAAGCGGAGGCTGATGTGAGTTAAACCAATTCAAATGAAATCATGTTTTGTGCGCCGCAACAAAACATTGCTCAAAAAACACTCCACCGAAATCAAACCCATGTACGTAATCAAATTAGTATATGTTAAATACATCAGAACCACGCTTGAAAAGCTCTGGGACGCGCTCACCAAGCCCGAATTCACACGCCACTACTGGTGTGAGTGCTGGCACGATTCGACCTGGGAGCCGGGCGCGTCCTGGAAGCTGATGATTCCCGACGGACGCGTGGGCGACGCGGGCACCGTGATCGCCATCGATAAGCCGCGCCGGCTTGTCCTCACGTGGCGAAACCAGTTCCTGCCGGAGCTGCATACCGAAGGCGACTCGCGCTGCACGTTCGAGCTCGAGCCCGCCGGCGACGCGGTGAAGCTCACCGTGACCCACGAAATGGACGCGCCGGAATCGGTCCTCATCGACAAGGTGTCCAGCGGCTGGCCCAAGATCCTGTCGAGCCTCAAGAGCCTGCTCGAAACCGGCGAATCGCTCGAAGACACCCGCCGCTGGCCCAAGGCATTTTGAGAAGCGGCGCCGTTGGCGTGGACTTCCTAGTACATTGGGGCGGAAATCGTTCGTTTTTTTTTTTTTTTTTTTTTTTTTTTTTTTTTTTTTTTTTTTTTTTTTTTTTTTTTTTTTTTTTTTTGTTTTGTTTTGGTTTTGTCGTTCGTTTTTTTTTTTTTTTTTTTTTGGTTGGTTTTGTTGTGTGTGTGTAATCGCGCAACACACTAACCCGAAGCGTAAGCGAGGGAGATCGCCCTCGCTTACGCTTCGGGTTAGTGTGTCGGGTTATGTGTCGGGTTAGTGTGTCGGGTTAGTTGGTGGCAGATCAATTCCGCCCGAGTGTACTAGTCCGTGCTGAATGCCTGTTCGCAGTAACAACGTCCTAGTCCTCGGGCACTCCTTGTTACTGGCCCAATCGCCGATCGGCTCGAATCTGCCTACCCAACTTCTTAGCTGTGACAAACCACTATTGCCCCTTTTTTTGCCAACCAGCATCGCAAACGTGCTCGACCGCTCTCGGTTCCATTTTTGCCTTTCACCTTCACGGCAATGATGCCCAGAAGGTCCCGAGTCTTTCGATTTGGTTTGTCCACTTCGTTTGTAATCTCCGGAAGCTGTCGGTGCCTTGTGGCCTCGCCAACGTTGTCGCCGTGGGGGGTCCGACAAGATCGGATGTCGGTTCTCCCAGCGAAATGTTCTAATCCGCGCCGGCGCTGCCGTTTGGAGTTCACGGCCGACGCCGATCGCTTCACCGTGTCTCCGATTTCGTATTTTGGCCGCTTCGCCTTTTCATCCATCCAGCCGCGCATCCCACGACGGCAACTCGATCATCACCACCGGCGGCGTTTCCGTTGCTCGCTTTGGAGAACACCGCCTCATGGCTTGACTTGATCGGCTTGTTCGCCGGCATTCCTGCCACTCGATCCGTGAAGCCGGACACCTGAAACCAATCCTGCTGCCAGGGCCTTTCGTTCAAAAGTACCATATCCGATTTGCTAAGATCAACAACGTCGAAATCGTCCGCAGGCTGACTTTGTATCCGTTCTTCAGGAAGTTCTCGGCGGTGGACGGAAAGACAATTCCTTCCCGGGACTTTCTCTGCCCGACAACTCACATAAAAGTTTGTCGCCGTGCGCATCATGCCCAGGCGCTCGGGCCTTGAATCGAGCGGCGTCAATGCCGTTGTGAAATAAAAGGTCTTCATTCGTATGTGAGGGTGCAACAAGCATTGGTCGTCAATTACAACCCGATCCGCTTGCTTGACAACGTATAATTGCGTTTGACCTCCAACGTCTTGTCTTTATAGTTCAAATGCGTTTTCTTGAGGTTCGCTTTGGCCGTTTCATCCGTGACGAAGATTTTGAAAATCCCGGTGGTTAGCAACAAGATCGACTTTCACCACCACTTCGTCCGGCTTTTGCGAAACGAGATCGACCGCGCAGAGCATGGCAAATCTGTTTCGGCCGGTCCACCCGCGCAGCGTGTACTCTTCGCCGTGATCACCAAAAAGAAGATGTCGTTCAACTGGCGAGGAACAACATCGCCGTCGGCCGGCAATTTGACCTGCGCGATATTGCCCCCGGTTTTGGCGTCCACCACGGCCTTGTAGGTTATTGGTCCACCCTTTGATTCAATAACGACCAATCGCCGGACTTGACTGCGGAAAGAACGGAGCTTTTCTTCGCATCCGCACTGCACGATGCGAACGACGCCAGGCATAGCCATGAAGCCATCGACGCCGCGATTGAACGAAAGGGCATGTGTTGTTCAATGCGCTGATTTTGCGTTATGCTCATTTTTTTGTACCTTGGCGTTGTTCGTTCGATTGTGTTGCAGCGGCACCCCACTCGCTTCGACGAAACCGTTACTTCCCGCGATTAGGATGAATCAGTCGAATTATGTCGGGATCATACGGTTTGTAATGCTTGCCCTTGCGGATCAGCTCTCCTGGTCTAGTAGAAATCGCTTCCAGGCAGCCTCATAGGCGGGCATTTCTATCTTCTTGGGCACCCTCACGCATTCCAAGTAATCGCCATCGTGCTTGCCGGATTCCAGTAGGTCTGTCAAACACCCGCAAATGTTGACGTATAACTGCGGCTCTTCCGAGTCCAACCTGT